>NZ_BSNY01000046.1 GCF_030160235.1 Mesorhizobium huakuii | reverse complement strand
AATGGCACCAATGACAACGGCGCACCAGTCGCTGTAGCTGATACCAATTGGGCGAAGGAAGACACCAACACCAGCGCAACTGGCAATGTGCTTCAGACACTCGCGCATGCCGGTGCACCGTCGGGAACGTTCTCGGACAATGCCGATACCGATCCGGATGCCGATACACTAGCTGTATCCGCGCTCTCGGGCGGCATCGACAACGGCACCACATTCACCAAGACCGGAACCTATGGCACCGTGGTCATCACGAAGGCCACCGGTGCCTATACCTATACGCTGGCGAACGCCCAGGCCAATGTGCAGGCTCTGGCGGCGGGTCAGATGGTGACGGACAGCTTCACCTACACTGTTTCGGACGGGCATGGCGGGACAGCATCGGCCAACCTGGCTGTGACGGTCTTCGGCACGGACGAAGTTACTCCTGGGTTAATTACCTTGGTGGCAGACGGCAAACAGGGGAGTAACTCTGAGCCAAGCACTGTCACCATAACGTTTACTACAGCCGTCCATACAAATTTTGCTAATCTATCTGACGTGATGCATGTATCTGGCCTGCCAAATGTCAGCGTGATCGCAGGGTCGGGAAGCTTCAACGCAGCCCACACTCAGTATACATTCCTCGTCGACAAAGGCGCTGGAAGCAACAATGGATCGTCCTACACTCTAAATATCGATAGCGGAGCATTCTCGGATAATGCAGGTCATACGAACGCAGCCGCGACCCAAGCCAACCTCAAACCCGCCGGCACGTCGGGCGAGCCTATCAATCTTGGCTTGAGCGATCCCTCACATGACGGCGCGCCCATCACCGTCACGGTGAAGGACGTGCCTTCGGGCTGGACCATCGACGGCGCGACCCATAATGCCGACGGAAGCTGGACGACACAGACCAACGACTTGCACGGACTGACCGTCACCACGCCACCCGAATTCACCGGGGCAGCCGTGCTCGATGTCCAGATGACCTGGATCAACGCCGACGGCACTGTGGGCACCGCGTCGGTCGCCGACAATGTCGAGGCCTATGCACCGGGTTCGCCGATCTTTGCCTGGTCCGGCGACGATGTGCTAACCGGCTCCCACGGCAACGATCTCTTCGTCTTCTCGCAACCGATCGGCGCCGACACGGTGCACAATTTCGACGCGGCGGCCGATCAGATCGACCTTATCGGCTACAACGGATTGGCCGACTTTGCCGACCTCCAGACGCATATCGCCGACGATGCCAACGGCAATGCGGTGATAACGCTCGGCGACGGACAGTCGATCACGCTGGACGGCGTACACGCGAACGCGCTGACCGGAAGCAATTTCGTGTTCGACCAGACGCCGGTGGTCAACAATTCCGGCACCATGACGATCGGCGACGGCGCTCTGCTGCCGCTGAGCGGCATAATCAACAACAGCGGCCTCATCTCGCTCGACTCGACCGGTGGCGATACGCTGCTGCAGGTCATCCAGCACGGCGTGACCTTGCAGGGCGGCGGGCAGATCCTGCTGTCCGACAGCGCCGCCAACATCATTTCCGGCACCGGACCGGACGTCACTCTGGTCAATGTCGACAACACGATCTCCGGCGCCGGCCAGCTGGGCGGCGGAATGCTCAGCCTCGACAACAGGGGGACCATCATCGCCTCCGGCTCGAACGCGCTGGTCGTCGATACCGGTGGCAGCGTCGTCGTCAACTCCGGAACGCTGGAAGCAACGGGTTCGGGCGGCTTGACGGTCGCCGGCGGCCTGGCGAATTCAGGCATGCTCTGGGCCAATGGCGGCGACATCGTCATCCACGGCCAGGTCACCGGCGCCGGCGATGCCACGATCGGTAATCTGTCGAAGCTGGAGTTCGGCGGCGCTTCGTCAACGGACGTCACCTTCGGGCACGACGCTGCCGGCACGCTGCAACTTGACGATTCCTTCGATTACAGCGGACGCATCGGCGGCATCACCAATGATGACACGCTGGACCTTAGGGACATCTTGTTCGGTGCGGGAACGACGGCTGTCTATCAGGCAAACCAGGATGGCAGCGGCGGGACGCTGACTGTTTCGGATGGCACCCATGGCGCCGCGTTGCATCTGGTCGGCAGCTATGATGCGAACGCCTTCAAGCTTGCCGATGATGGTCAGGGCCATACCGTCGTTTCGTACAATCCGGCGGAATTCACGCTGACCGGCATCGGCAACGGGGCGATTTCAAGCGACTTCGTGGTGTGAACCAAAGGGCCGCTCTCAGCGGCGGCTTACCTGGCCTGACAAAGTATCGAGTGGGGTTCTGGAAGTGGATAGCAAGTCTCGAATTGTGAAGGATGCGCTTCGGGCATGCCGCCGCTATTTCCTGGTTGCGGCGGCATTCAGCCTGGCGATCAACCTGCTTTACCTGGCCTCCCCGCTCTACATGCTGCAGATCTACGATCGGGTCGTCACCAGCGGCAGCGAAACTACGCTGGTGATGCTGACCCTGGTGTTGCTGGCCGCCTTTCTTTCGCTGGCCGGCCTCGACCTGGTGCGCGCCTGGATCCTGACGCGTGCCAGCGCGCGACTCGACCGGCTGTTGTCGGCAAAGATCCTCGCCGCTTCGGTCGAAACCCCATCGCCCGGCTCCTCGCCGAGCCAGCCTATCCGAGACTTCGACACGTTCAGGCAGGTCATCACTGGCAGCGGCATCCACGCCCTGTTTGATTTGCCATGGTCGCCCATCTACATCGGTATCATCTTCCTGCTGCATCCGTGGCTCGGCTTTTTCGCATTGGGCTGTTCATTGCTTCTGATCGCCATGGCGGTGCTCAACGAGTATCTCGTGCGCTCGCCGCTGAAGCAGGCAAACGAGCTGGCGACAAGCAATTATAACTTTACCGAGATGAGCCTCAGGAACGCGGAAGTCGTGCGCGCCATGGGGATGATCGACGGTCTCATCCGCCGCTGGGGGCGCGACCGCAACCTGGCGCTGCGGCGCCAGGCGGAGGCAAGCGACCGTGCCGCGTTGATGTCGGGCCTTATCCGGTTCCTGCGGCTCACCATGCAGTCGCTGATCCTCGGCCTCGGCGCCTATCTGGTCATTGAACGGCAGATTACCGGCGGCACCATGTTTGCGGCGAGCCTCCTGCTGGGCAGGGGGTTACAGCCCGTCGAGCAGATTGTTGGCCTTTGGCGCAGCCTAATCCTTGCGCGAGCGGCATTGACGAGGGTCGAGAAGCTGGTCGACGGGGGGGCCCGGAACGAAAGGTCGTTCAACCTGCCGAAGCCCAGCGGCAAAATCTCGGTCGAGCAGGTCAGCTTTGCGATCGCCAGCCAGCAGAAAGTGCTTCTCCGGGACGTATCGTTCCGGCTGGAAGCAGGCGAGGCTCTGGGAATCGTTGGCCCTTCCGGCGCCGGCAAGTCGACCCTGGCACGTCACCTTGCCGGCGTCATGCAACCCAGCCGCGGCACCGTCAGGCTGGATGGCGCCGACCTGTCGCAATGGGGGCACGACGCGCTCGGCGACCACATCGGCTACCTGCCGCAAGATATCGAACTCTTCTCCGATACGGTCGCTGCCAATATCGGGCGCTTCAAGACCAATGTCGACCAGGAGGTGATTGAGGCCGCGCGGCTCGCCGGCGTGCACGAGATGATCATTCGTCTGCCCCAAGGTTACGAGACCCAGATCGGCGAAGGCGGTGCAGTGCTATCAGGAGGATATCGGCAGCGGATTGCTCTCGCCCGTGCGGTATTCGGAACGCCGAACCTGATCATTCTTGACGAGCCGAGCTCCAATCTCGACGCCGATGGCGACCGCGCGCTGAGCGAATGCGCGATCGAGCTCAAGCGCCGCGGCAGCACGGTGATCATTGTCTCGCACCGGCCTTCTACCTTGGCGAATGTCGACAAGATCCTTCTGTTGCGCGATGGCGCCGTCGAGGCCTTCGGGATGAGAAACGAGATCGTGGCGCTGCTCAACCAGCGCGCGGCTCCAATCGCGGTGGCGACCCAATGAGCTGTGGGCGGAGAGATCAATGAGCGACGGCGTTCTTACCTACCGAAGCCTGCCTGGCGAGGCCGGTATCCTAGCCCCGGATTCGATCCGGGTGCCGGCCTTTATCGGTCTGTTGATTGTATTGGCTTTCTTCGGCATTTTCGGCGGCTGGGCGGCCTTTGCCCCGCTGAACGGCGCCGTGCTCGCCGACGCTATCGTCAAGGTGGAAGGCAATCGAAAAAGCGTACAGCACTTCGACGGTGGTACGGTGAAGGAGATCCGCGTCAAGGATGGCGACGTCGTCAGGAAGGGCGACATCATGCTGAAGCTGGACGACACCAGGGTTCGGTCCGAGTTCAATCTCTATGCCCAGCAATATGCATTGTTGCGCGCAACCGATGCCAGGATCCGGGCCGAACTGGACGGCAGCAAGGTGGTTGCCTTTCCCAAAGACATTCTCAAAGAGCACGAGGACTATCTCAACGATGCAATGGCAAACCAGATCGCCGATCTGGAAAGCCAGCGTGCCTCGATGGCCGGCGCCAAACAGATCCTCGAGCGGCGCATTGCCGAGCTCGAGGAGCAGATACGGGGCAAGCAGTCTCGGGTCGAATCCTACCAGGCCCAGCTGCAATCGACGATCGACGAGAAGGCCAGCCTGTCGAAGCTGCTCAAGGCCGGATTGACGACCCGCCCGCGCATCCTGGAACTGGAAAGGTCCGCCTCGGACCTGCAGGGCCTGATCGACGACAATCTCGGCGCAATCGGCGGCAGTCAGCAGAGCAAGGCCGAACTCGAGAGTCAGATCGCGCAATTGACCAATGAGCGCCGGGCCAAACTGTCGGCCATGCTGATCGATACGCAATCGAACCTTGCCGACCTCGTGCCCAAGATGTTTGCCGCCCAGGCTGCCGTGGACCGGGCCGAAGTGCGCTCGCCTTACGATGGCCAGGTGATGGATCTCAGTGTCTTCTCGATCGGTGCGATCGTGGCGCCGGGCCAGACCATTCTCGACATCGTGCCGACCGAGAATTCGCTGATCGTCCAGGCGCAGGTTCGCGTCGAGGATATATCAAACCTGCGACCCGACATGGCCGCCGAAGTTCGTTTTACATCCTACAAGCAGCGTTCGATACCCATAATTCATGGACGCGTCACCCGCATCTCGGCGGATCGAATCACCGACAGCAAGACCGGGTTTCCTTACTATCTTGCCGACGTGGCGGTTGATCCGGTGGAATTGGCCTCAGCCCCACAGATTGCCCTTTATCCGGGCATGCCGGCGTCAGTCATGATCGTTACCGAGGAACGCACAGCACTCGACTACATTCTGGGCCCGCTGGTTGTGTCGTTCCACTCTGCGTTTCGCCAGAAATAACGGCATCGCCAATCGATTGGCGATGCCCGGGTTTAGATGTCAAGCCTGTTGATCGACACCGTTTACGGCAGTTGCCGGGAATGTGCTACATATTGTGACACCTATTGTGATACAAATCGAGAGTTTCGGCCAGAAAAAGTAAATAAAAACAATATGTTATGGCACGGATTGATCCCAGCCAACGGTACCATCGGCTTCTTCCATAAATCTTGCGCGTGGGGGGCAGCCGATGGGCGAAATCACGCTCGACGATGCGCGTGCGGTGCATAAACGTTGAACGACATCTTTCCACTGATCAGGCTGGGGAAGTCTCGCGCACGAAATGGGTAGGCGAAACGGCATTCATCGGCAGGCGGACCGGAACAAAATCAACGGCCCGTACCGCACTGGGAATCTCGTCGGACATCGGTTCGCGCCCTACCTGCCTTTGAGCCGGATCGGCGACAGGAACCGTTGCAAGCAGCTTGCGTGTATAGGGGTGTTGTGGGTTGCCGAAGACCGACCGCCGGTCCCCGATCTCCACGATCTCGCCGAGATACATGACGGCGACGCGATGCGCGATGCGCTCGACCACAGCCATGTCATGGCTGATGAAGAGAATGGCGATGCCCATGTCACGCTGCAGGTCCATCAGAAGGTTGATGACCTGAGCCTGGATCGTCACGTCGAGCGAGGCGACCGCCTCATCCGCGATGAGAAGGCGCGGGTCGAGCGCCAAAGCCCTGGCGATGCAGATGCGCTGCCGTTGACCGCCGGAAAAGGCATGTGGATAGCGTTCGAGATGATCTGGCGGCAACTGCACCTTGGCCAGCAGTGCGATCGCCCGTTCCAACAAGGCACTTCGCCGCGCAATGCGGTGCACCCGCATCGGGTCAGTCAGTGCCTGGCCGATCGTCATGCGTGGATTGAGTGACGAGAAGGGGTCCTGAAAGACCATCTGCACCTCGCGCCGGAACCCCGCAAGGGTCGCTCGTCCCGCACCGATCATCTCGTTGCCATCATAGCGAATGGAGCCGGACAGGGGCCTGTCCAATTGCATGATGCTGCGCGCCACCGTCGACTTGCCACATCCCGATTCGCCGACCAGCGCCAGCGTTTCACCGGGGAAAATATCGAAGGAAACACCCTCGACCGCATGAACCCGGCCGGTGATGCCGCCAAGGATGCCGCCTTTCAGGTCGAAGCGGGTAACAAGGTCGCGGACCTCGACCAAAGGCCTCCTGTCCGTCGCGGTCGATCCGGCGCTCATGCGGCGACCTCCGGCTGCGAGGCTTCCGCATCGTATATGACGAGCGGGAATTTTTCCGGCGCGTCCTTGTCGGCCATGCTGCCCAGCCTTGGCACCGCTGAGATCAGCGCGCGCGTGTAGCGGTGTCGGGGGTCAACAAAAATCTGGTTTACAGAGCCCGATTCGACGATTTCTCCCTTCAACATGACACAGACGCGGTCGGCGATTTCGGCGACCACACCCATGTCGTGGGTAATGAAAAGAACGGACATCCCGATCTCACGCTGCAGTGCGCGGACCAGATCCAGGATCTGCGCCTGTATGGTGACATCGAGCGCGGTGGTCGGTTCGTCGAGGATCATCAAGGAGGGGCGGCATGCCAATGCCATGGCGATCATGACGCGCTGGCGCATGCCGCCGGAAAGCTGGTGCGGATACTGGTCGAGCCTTCGAGCGGCGTCGGGAACACGCACGAGCTTGAGCACGTTCAGCGCGATGTCGCGGGCCTCGCGCGGCGACTTGCCCTGGTGTCGCGTAATCACCTCCGCAATCTGGTCGCCTACGGTGAATACCGGATTGAGGCTCGACATCGGATCCTGAAAGACGATCGAGAACTCGAAGCCGCGAAGCACTTCCATGCGCTTTTCGGAGAGCTTCGTCAGATCGGTTATGCCGCCGTCCTTGAGCCTCATCAGGATCCGCCCGCCGGTGATCCTGGCGCCATCGTATTCCGTAAGGCGCATCACAGTCATTGCGGTGACGGATTTGCCCGAACCCGACTCGCCCACCAGTGCCAGGGTCTCGCCGCGCCTGATCTGGAACGAGACACCCTGAACCGCCCGTACAGCTTTTGCCGCGCTTGACCCGAAGCAGACTTCCAGGTTTTCGACCGACAGGATTACGTCGTCGGGAAGGCTCGCGGTGGCAGTCGGTTTGACGGTCAACAGGAACTCCAAGCGCAATGGTCGCGACAAGCGGCATCGAACGCAGTGAGCATGTGGGCTGTCAATAGGGGCCGGATCTCCAGGCTGCCCCAAGATAGGCCGCCGCATGTTCCTGAGTGCCTTCCAAAACGATCTTGGCCCTTTGATTGTCCGGGTTCCGGGCCAGTTCCCAATGGTTATGCAATCTCTGCATTGCCCTGTCGGATTTCGCATTAAGCCTGCGAATATCCGTTCAGTCCGCTCAGCGCATGGTCAGCGCCGGATCGAGTATGTGGTGGCCGCGAGTTTGCTCAGCGGTCCGCGAGAGATATTTCCACAACGCCTCACCGTCTCGACTGCGCGCGCCCACGCGGCGGAAAATCCTGATCTCGATCTCCAGCGACATCTGCTGTCCACCGATCTGGGCCAGTTCGCCCTGGGCAATTGATTTCTGGACGCAGATCTGCGGCAGCCAGACCACGCCTTGTCCAGCGATCGCCATCTGCTTCAGGCCTTCGGCAAGCGAAGACTGATAGACGATGCTGAAATTGAGAGGGCGCCGCCAGCGCGACTGGATGAGTGAGATCAGCTTGCCCAGATAGCCGTCGCTCCACGAGTAAGCGAGATATGGAATCCTGGTGCCCTCCGGCACATCGATGTCGAAGAGCGGCTTTCCCGTCTCGTCGACCCCCGACACAAGAACCAAGCGATCCCTGCCGATCTGCAGGGATTCGAAGGGGCCAGCCTCAAGGACCGGCGGGCCGTCGGGATGATCGTAAGTGATGGCGAAGTCGCACTTGCCTGACGACAAGTGCTCGACGCATTCCAGGAAGTCGCCAGTGTGCATGCTGCTGCGGACCGGGGCATTGGGCATGTCGGGCTGGCTGATCCACTTGGGAAAAAAATAGATAGCCAGCGTATGAAGCGCGGCGAAGGTCAGAAGCCGCGAACTGGCGCCGGCGGCGTTGCGGCAGTCGGTGCGCAGCCGGTACACGTCGCGAAGCATTTCCTGGCAACGCGGAACAAATATGTTGCCAGCGCTGGTGAGGTGTACCGGATATGTGCTGCGGTCGATCAGTTCGGCGCCGACCCACGCTTCCAGCGCCCTTATGCGGCGGCTGAAGGCTGGCTGCGAGATGTTACGGGACGCCGCCGCGGTCGAAAAATTCCGCGTCGCGGCGATCTCGAGGAAATCTTCAAACCATGCCAGCTCCACGATCGCCCTCATGCATTATTCGCATAACTGATCCTATCTACGCATTGGACAGGGGCGCAAGCCTCCTCCTAGCTTTCGCACGCAACGATAAAAAGACCTCGGGTCAATTGTGGGAACATATCCATGAAAATGAAACGTGCCTTGGCATTAGCGTTCAGCATGGGCATAGGCGCTTTTGCCTCGTCTGCCGTGGCAGAAACCAAGAATCCCGGAACGTTTGTGTTCCTTTGGACCGACGATGTTCAGTCCTTCGATCCGGCCTACATTGCAAACACGCCGAGCTCCTACGGCGTGCTCAACGTCTACAGCCGCCTGTTGAACTACAACGGCTCCCAGATTTCCGAATTCGTGCCTTCACTGTCCTCGCAAGTGCCGAGCCTCGAAAACGGCCTGATCAAGCAGAACGCGGACGGTTCGGTCAGCTATAGCTTTCCGATCCGCAAGGGCGTCCACGCCCACAAGGTCGGCATCAAGGGCGACGACGGCAAGATCACCTGGCAGTATTACGACGGGCTGACCAACGAGCAGAAGGCCAAGATCGAACCCGGCTATGGCGAAATCACACCCGAAGACGTGCGTTACTCGCTGCTGCGCGCCATCCTCATGGGGCAATCCTGGATGTCGAATGCCATCACCGAAGTGGTGACAGCGAGCAAATACACCGACGTCGCCAAATGGGTCGAAGCTGAAGGCAAGGTGTCGGATATCAAGGACGCCAGCCCCGAAGCGCTTCGAAAAGTCTATGACGAACTCGCTTCGCAGATCACTGTCGAGGGCGACAATGTCACGCTGAGGCTGCCGAAATCCTTCCCCGCCACGCTTGGCGTCCTGGCACTGCCGTTCGGTGCCTCGATCGTCGACAAGGAATGGGTCGCCTCGGTCGGAGGGTGGGATGGCAACGGGGACACCTGGAAGAAGTACTACCGTCCCGAACTCGGTGACGATCCGCTGTTCGCCCAGGAAAACGGGACCGGTCCGTTCATGCTCGACGAATGGGATAGAACGGATCGCCGCATTACGCTGAAGCGTTTCGACAATTATTTCATGGGCCCGGCCTCGCTCGAGCGCGTGGTCATGCGCACCGTTCCGGAATGGACGACGCGTCGCCTGCAACTGCTTTCCGGCGATGCCGA
Organism: Mesorhizobium huakuii; assembly: GCF_030160235.1. Classification (GTDB taxonomy): domain Bacteria; phylum Pseudomonadota; class Alphaproteobacteria; order Rhizobiales; family Rhizobiaceae; genus Mesorhizobium; species Mesorhizobium huakuii. The sequence continues at coordinate 16,288 of NZ_BSNY01000046.1, read as the reverse complement.
CTTCGTGACGGCGCCTGTCGAATTCTTGGACGAACTCGGCAAGACCGACGGGGTCAAGGTCATCGACGGCCTGCCCAAGGTTTTCAGTCGCGGCCTCTATTTTGCGTGGCCACTGGACGATGCCGACAACGCCGCCATCGGCAGCGGCAAGCTGGACGGCAACGGGATCCCTCCGGACTTCTTCTCCGACATCGATGTCCGCAAGGGCTTCAACTACGCGCAGAACTACGATGCGCTGATCAAGCAGGCGCTGCTCGGCAAGACCGTCCAGGCGCGCGGCCCGACCGTTCGCGGCATCATGGGCTATCGCGCCGACTCGCCGATCTACGGCTATGATCCGAAAAAGGCCGCGGAGCACTTCAAGAAGGCCTTCGGCGGCAAGCTGTGGGATACCGGCTTCACCTTCACGGCCTATGTGCAGGAAGGAACGCCGCAAGGCACGGCCGCGCTTTCCGCGCTCCAGCAGGGACTGCAGCGGATCAACCCGAAGTTCAAGATGAAGATCCAGTCGCTGCCATGGGCCTCCATCTCGGACAAGCTGAACAATCGTGAAAAGCCCGCCTCGCCGCTCACCTACATGGGCTGGGGACCGGACTATTCCGACCCGGGTGGTCCGCTGGGGGCCGCGACCTACTACCTGTCCCCGACCGGTCTTGTCGGTGGCATGCTCGGCCAGGGCTACCGCGACCTGATGGCGGAGAAGTTCAAGCCGCTTCTCGACCAGGCCTGGGCCTCGAGCGATCCCGCCGTGCGTGAGCCGATCTACGCCAAGCTGCAGGAAATGTCCTACGACTATGCCACCACGCAGTTCCTCTGGGAGGACTTCGGGTACATCGTCACCCGCAGCAACATCGACGGCTATGTGCACAACATGATCCTCTACGGCGCCTGGGATTTCTATCCCGTCACCAAGAAGGCCGACTAAAGAGCTTCGGGTTTCGCCGGGCGCCATCGTCGCCCGGCGAAACGGCTATTCCTCATGGTGCGGATGCTGATGTGCTGAACTACGCTTTGCGGCGGCTCCTGATGTTGCCCGTCGTTCTCTTCGCCCTGTCGCTGATGCTTTTCGCGCTGCAGATGTCGCTGTCGCCGACACAGCGCCTGGCAGCGTATGCGCCGTCCCCGGACTTCCTCAAGGGCGGCCAGGACAGCATTCGCAGGATGATCGAGCAGTATGGGTTGAACGATCCCTTCTACATTCAATACGGACGCTGGATCGGCAACATCCTGACCGGCAATCTGGGTTGGTCCGAGACCGCGCGCCAGCCTGTTGCTCACGCCCTGGCTTCCCTGCTGCCTGCGACCCTGGAACTGGTCCTGCTGGCGTTCATTCCTGGCTTTCTGCTGGCCATCTACCTGGGCTCGCGGGCCGGCATCCATCTCAACCGTTGGCCGGACCATCTGATCCGCATCTTCACCATCCTGGGCTGGTCATTCCCGGTCTATGTCTTCGGACTGCTGATGCTGCTGATCTTCTACTCTGCGCTTGATTGGTTCCCGCCGGGGCGGCTTAGCCAGTGGGCCCAGGCCGCCGTCACCTCGCCTGGCTTCACCCGCTACACCGGCGCGAACACGATCGACGCGCTGCTCAACGGCAATCTCGCCATTTTCTGGGATTCGCTCAGGCATCTCGCTGCCCCCGTCATCACCCTGACCTACGTCAATCTTGCCAACATGACGCGTGTCATGCGCACGTCGATGCTGGAAACGCTTCGCCAGGACTATGTCCGCACGGCACGCGCAAAGGGCATGCCCCGGCGTGTGGTGGAGCTGCATCATGCCAGGCGCAACGCGCTGCTTCCGGTCACAACGATCGCCGGAATGGAACTCGCCGCCATGATGGGTGGCGTCGTCATCACCGAAACCATCTTCGACTATGCGGGCCTCGGCCAGTTCGCGGCCAAGACGGCCGCCAACCTGGATTTTCCGGCCGTGTTGGGCTTCGGGCTCTACTTCGCGGTCGTTCTCGTGGTGTTGAACCTGGCCGTCGACATGATCTATCCGCTGCTCGATCCGAGGGTAAAGACGCGATGAGAGCGCTTGGCTATCTGAAGCGTAATCCGATCTCGCTGGTTGGCGTGCTGCTGTTGCTGGCATTCGTGCTGGTTGCGATTTTCGCGCCGGTGCTTGCACCGCCGCAGGAATTCCAGATGTCGGTATACGACACGCCGAGAGCGGGCTTCCTGGCAACGCCGCAACCGCCATCGGCCGAGGCGATCTTCGGAACAACCGAAGGCCAGTACGACATCTACTACGCCGTGATCTGGGGCACCCGCACGGCATTCAAGATCGGCCTCGGCGTCGTCGCCATCTCGGTGCTGATCGGCACGATCATCGGATCGCTTGCTGCCTTTTACGGCGGCATCGTGGACGAAGTGCTGATGCGTATCGTCGACGTCTTCATGGCGGTTCCCTTCCTCATCGCCGCCATGGTTCTGACTGCCCTGCTCGGCAAGGGGCTCGGACCGATAACCGTCGCGCTGACGACTTTCGGATGGATGGGTTATGCGCGCGTGGTGCGCAGTGAAATCCTGCGGATCCGCGAGATGGATTTCGTGAATGCGGCCAGAAGTTACGGCGCCGGCGACTTCAGGCTGATCGTGTTCCACATCCTGCCCAACGCGTTCTTCCCTGTGCTGGTTCTGGCTACCATGGCCACGGGTTCTATGGTGCTGACCGCTTCCGCCCTGAGCTTCCTCGGAGTGGGAACGGAGGAAGGCTACGCCGATTGGGGGCAGTTCATCGCCTATGCGCGCAACTGGATCGTCGGCCAGCCCGGCAATCCGTTCCAGTACTGGTACACGCTCGCCTTCCCCGGAGCCGCGATCTTCCTGTTCGTGCTGGCGTGGAACCTCGTCGGCGACGCTCTGCGCGACATTCTCGATCCGCGCCATACAAACTGAAATCAGGGAGTATCCTCGTGTCTTCGCTTTCCCCCCACGCCATCGAGCTTCTTGAAGACCTTATCCGCCACGAGGTGGAGGACAAGGCGATCCCGTCGATCTCCTATGCCCTGGTCGACAGGGACGGCCTCATGACGCACGGCCACATACAGCGGCACGATCGCCGCTTCGACATGAAGGACGACACCTGTTTCCGCATCGGCTCGATCACGAAGACCTTCACATCGGTTGCCATCATGCAGCTCGTGGAGAAGGGACTGGTCGACCTTGATGTCGATGTCTCGGAGTATCTGCCCGGTTTTCACCCGGTCAATCCGTTCGCCGGGCGTGAAAGCGGTCCTCACGGTTCCCAGGTCAGTCTGCGCAAGCTGATGAGCCACACCGCCGGTATCGTGCGTGAGCCCAAGAGCGGACATTATCTGGACTCGCACAAGCCGCCGCTGGCCGACACGGTCGCCGAGCTCGCCACGTCCACGCTGAAGCAGGATCCCAGCGCCGGCATCATGCACTATTCCAATGCCGGCATTGCCGTCGTCGGCATGGTGATCGAACGGGTAACGCGAAAGAGCTATTCCGACTATATCACCGAGAACATCCTGAAGCCGCTCGGCATGAACGACACGTCGCCCGGGATGGCTTCCGGCATCCGTGAAAGGCTGGCGCCGGCCGACATGTGGACTCTGGACGGGGATAGCCCCGCGCCGGTGTTCAATCTAGGCGGATCGCCCGCCGGCAACATCTTCTCCACCACTTCCGACATGGCCAACTATACGAGGTGCCTGCTGCGGGGCGGCTTCGCGCCCAACGGTGATTCCGTTGTCAGCCCCGCATCGCTGCGCAAGATGTGGACCCCGATCGGCAAACGCCCCGAAGGTCACAACAAGGACCTCAACGGGTATGGGCTGTGCTTCGGCGTAGGCGACATGGACGGGTGGACCTCCGTAGGCCATGGCGGCGCGGTTTATGGCTATGCGTCGCAGATGATGCTTCTGCCCAGGGCCGGTTTCGGCGTCCTGATCTTCGCCACGCTTGATTTCGCCAATCAGATAGCCTCCAGGCTCGCCGGCGATGGCTTGCGCATCGCTCTTGCCGATTGCGGCATGGGACGCATGCCGCTTCGCAGCCAGACCCCGCCACCCATTACCGAAGACCAGTTCGCAAGCCTGCCCGGCCTCTATCGTCATGAGGTGGGCGGCGAGGTCGTCGAGGTGAAGAGCAAGGACGGCAAGCTGTATCTAATGGGGGAGGGCGTGCCGCTGCAGATTCGCCCGGTCTCGGGCAACGACTTCGTCATCGACGGACGCATCTATGGTCGCGGCGCCGACTACGCGCATATGAACCTCTCCTTCTCCAAGGCCAGCCAGCTGACCTGGAAAGGAGCGAACTGGTCGCGCGTCGATAGTCTGCCTGTCGAGAAGGTGCCGCCGGAGATCGCGCCGCACCTCGGCGAGTACGGGCCGGATTTCAACATCACCTATCTGACCTACAGCCACGGCCAGCTGAAATGCCTGATCGAGTATTTCTGCACCCATACCTGCGAGCCGGTGGATGCCAGCCGGTTCCGTATGCACGGGCTGCTCTACGAGGAGGAGATTCTCGAGCTGGACGCCGTCGACGACAATGGACGCCGCGGCATTCGCGTCGGCCCCATGTTCCTGGAGCGACGGCGGGCTGAAATGGCAGCCTGAGACACCTTGGCCAAGGCAGCCATCGCTGCGCAGGCCGCCTCCACCGCATGAGCCAGGACGCCATTGAAGCCGCGTGCACGGTGACCTTCTTTGAAATCGAAAGGCAAGCACATGAAAGTCTTTATCAGCGCCGACATCGAAGGCACGGCGGGCATCACCAATTGGGACGAGGCGCGCAAGGGCAATCCCGACTATGCCGAATTCCGGGAATACATGACCGATGAACTGGTCGCAGCCTGCGAAGGCGCCAAGGCGGCGGGTGCGACCGAAGTCGTCGTCAAGGATGCCCATTCGACGGCGCGCAACCTTATCCTGTCCAAGCTTCCAGCCTATGTCCGCATCGTTCGCGGCTGGAGCGGCCATCCGGATGCGATGATGTTCGGCATCGATGACACCTTCGATGCCGCTCTCTACACCGGCTACCACAACAAGGCCGGCACCGACACGAATCCGCTGGCACACACGTTGACCGGCACCGTGTCCAGGATGCTGATCAACGGGGAGGTGGCATCCGAATATACGCTGAACGCACACTGTGCCGCCCGTTACGGCGTGCCTTCGGTCTTTCTGTCTGGCGATGCCGGCATGTGCGGCGAGGCGAGGGCGCTGGTGCCCGCGATAGCAACCGTTGCAACCAGCGAAGGCTTCGGACCGGCGACGTCTTCTCTCTCGCCTCAAGGCTCGGTCAAGGCCATACGTGAGACCGTGGAGGCCTCGCTTTCGCGCGATCTGTCGAAATGCCTGCCGAAGCTGGCCGACCGGTTCGAGCTCATCGTCGAATACACCACGCCCATCGAGGCCTACAGGGGAAGCTGGTACCCGGGCATCGAACATCCCGCCGCGCGCACGCTTCGCTTCGAGGCAGACAATTTCTTCGACATCCAGCGCGCGATACGGTTTGTCGTCTGACCCGTCGGATGGCATGACGTCGACCATGATCTCCACAGGCCGGCCAATCGGTCGTCGCGACCTTGCCGAAGGGGCCATCTCACTTGTGGATTGCGATCAGAAATAGGTCTTGAGCGCGCCGACGATCTCATAGGCATCATCGACCAGGAAAAGAATCTGCCATTTGTCGAAGGTTGTGCAGGGATGCGACACGCCCAGTCCGATGCGATCGCCGACTTTTACCGAAACCGTCGCCGGAACGCGCATATAGGCGTGCTGGTCGTTGCTTGCGAAGATCTCACAACCCGCCAGCGTTTCGGGCGAACCGCCATCGCGCGACACGAGAAGCGGTACCGGCAGTCCGGAGTCGGTTCCGAAATCCCGCTTGCCGGCGGTCAGGATGGCCAGCCCCGGTTCAGGGCAGGACTGGACATGGGTCCATACTTCCAGCGCGTTGACCAGACCTTCGTTCTCACCGGTCGCGGCGAGGATGCGCTTCTGCTCGGCCTGGTAGATGCCGCTGTCATGGCTGACATAGCAGCCGCTGCGCGTCATCACCTGTGCGCCGCTGCCGGAGAGGCGATCGAGCACGATGTCGTAGAACGACGAACCGCCGGCCGTCACGATCGGTGGCGCGCGCTCGAACAGGTTTTCGCCGGCGCATGCTTCGTAGAGCGCGCCGATCTCGTCGACGAAATCCGCAACCGCTTGTGCCGGGCCACCGTCCTTCGGCTTGATCAGTCCCTCGAAAGCCTCGACGCCGCAGAGCCGCAGTTGCGGCGCCGCATGCGCGGCACGCGCGACCTCGAGCGCGGTGTCGTTGTTGCGGCAACCGGTGCGGCCGCCCGGATAGCCACGCTCGACCAGCACCTGGATCGGCCGCGAGGCTGTCCCGGCGCGTCCAACCGCCTCGCTCGCCAGGCGCACGGCATCGAGGCTGTCGACCAGCATGTAGAAGTCGAGGCTGGGCGAAGCGTTCAACTCGGCGACCAGGGCGTCCAGTTCCAGCCGTCCGACGAGCTGGTTCGCGAGCACGATGCGATCGATGCCGAACCGACGGCAAACCCTCATCTGATGCAGCGTGGCGACGGTCACGCCCCAGGCGCCGTCGCGCAATTGCCTCTGCATGATCTGAGGGCACATCGTCGTCTTGACGTGCGGCGCGATGATCGCGTTGCGCTTCGCCAGGAAACGCTGCATCCAACGCGAATTGTGGTCGAGCGCGGACTCCCTGATGACCGCTGCCGGCAGCGGCACGTCACCGCGCAGGAGGTTCCAGCCCATCGAACCGACATCATGAAGACGGACCGCGACGCCAGGCGGAATGGCCTTGGTGGTTTCGTCCAGCACCAGATCGTCGAGCGGGTGAAGATGCATGTGAATTTCCGATTCTGTGCCACCCGCCGGAGGCCGCGCGAATGCGGCTTGGCGCAGCTCTTACATGGTCCAGGTGCTTGCGGAAATCATACAATAGTTTGATGATGAGAAAAGATTTTTCTTAAACGAAAAGATAGGTATGAGGACGAAAGAATGCGCATTTTCATAGCGGGCATGGACACCGAGACCAACACGTTCGCGCCCATCCCGACCGGTTACCACAGTTTCGAGGAAATGGGCATTGCGCGGGGCGACGCTACGTCGAAGGCGCTCAACGAGCCGTCTTGCCAGCTGTTCGTGTGGCGTCAGCGCGGCGAGGCGGACGGCCACGAGATCGTCGAGAGCCTGTGCGTCTGCGCCGAGCCTGGAGGCATAACAATCCGCAAGGTCTATGAGCAGTTCCGCGACGAGATCCTGGCCGAACTTAAAGCGGCCATGCCGGTCGATTGCGTGCTTCTGGCGCTGCATGGCGCTTTCGTTGCGGAAGGCTATGACGATACCGAGGGTGATCTTCTCGCGCATGTCCGAGCTATCGTCGGCCCCGACATCCCGATCGGGGCAGAGCTGGATCTGCACTGCCACACAACCCAGAAGATGGTCGACAACGCCACCGCCATCGTCGCCTACAAGGAATATCCGCACACCGACATCATGGATCGTGCCGGCGAGCTCTACCGCATTATCGTCGACACGGTGGAGGGCAAGGTCAGGCCGGTGATGGCGCTTTACGACTGCCGCATGATCAGCACCTTCCGAGTGCAGGAGCAGCCGATGCGCGGCTTCGTTGATGGCATGACTGCCGCCGAAGCCGAGCCAGGCATACTGTCAGTGTCGCTCGGACATGGCTTTCCGCATGGCGACGTCGAGGACGTCGGAGCCCGCATGCTGGTCGTTACCGACGATGACAAGTCGCTTGCCGAGCGGACGGCCGAAAGGTTTGGCAAGCAGCTTTTCGCCTTGCGTAACGACCTGATCCCGAAATTCCTGGGCATCGACGAGGCGCTCGATATCGCGCTCGCCGAGCCGCAAGGGCCGGTGGTCATCGCGGATGTTTCGGACAATGCCGGCGGCGGCGCACCGGGGGACTCCACCTACATCCTGCGCCGGCTGATAGAGCGCGGCATCGGGAACGTAGCCAGCGCCATGTACTGGGACCCGATCGCCTATCGCTTCTGCGTCGAGGCCGGGATCGGCGGAACCATAAACCTGCGGGTTGGCGGCAAGTGCGGCGTGTTCTCGGGTATGCCTGTCGATCTACGCGTCACAGTAAAAGGCCTCGGCCGCGAGCTGACGCAGCTGTTCGGCACCATGCCCTGGCCGCTCGGGGATGCGGCATGGGTCACCACCGACGGCGGCATCGACCTGATCATCAACACGGTTCGCACGCAGGTCTTCCATCCGGACTGCATGACCGCGCTCGGTCTCAATCCAAGCGATCGACGCATCGTCATCGTCAAATCCAATTACCATTTCCAGGCTGGTTTCGCACCGATCGCCAAGCGCATCCTGTTCTGCGCCCCGCCCGGTGCGACGCAGCCCAACTTCGCCGCGATCCCCTACACAAAGCTCAAGACGCCCTATTGGCCGAAAGTGGAAAACCCATTCGCGGCCGACGCGGCTTAAGCAATCGCATCATTCGGGGAGGAAAATACCGGTCCCGGCGCGCTGCGCGGCAACGTCGTATCGCCTGTGCGCGTGACCAGATGACAGCGGACTGTTCGCAATCCGTCGGCGGGTACCAAAACCTGCGGCAGTTCGCAGCCGGTCGTCGCGGAAGGGCAGCGATCCCGGAAGAAGCAGCCGGTCGGCAGTGTTCGGTTGCTCGGCAATTCACCGGCGCGCGGTGCGATCGAGTTCAGTGGACGATCGAAACTCGGAACGGCATCGAGGAGCGTCCTGGTATAGGGATGCCTGGGAGCGTCAAGCACGTCGAGCGTCGGGCCTTCTTCGACGATCTGGCCGAGATACATGACGGCGACACGATCGGCCACGTGGCGCACCAGTGACACGTCGTGCGAGATGAGCACATAGGACAGTTTGCGCTCCGCCTGCAGCGACAGCAGCAGATTGACGATCTGCGCCTGCACCGACACGTCCAACGCCGAGGTCGGCTCATCGAGGACCAGCAGCGCCGGTTCGACGGCGAGCGCCCTGGCAATCGCGATGCGCTGGCGTTGGCCGCCCGAGAATTCGTGTGGATAGCGATCGACATGCTCCGGCCGCAAGCCGACCGAGACGGCCAGTTCGGTTGCGCGCTCGATCAGCTGTTTGCGGGTGTAGCCGCCGCGAATGTGCAGAGGTTCGGTAATCAGGCGCCAGACCGGAAGACGCGGATCGAGCGACGATTGGGGGTCCTGAAAGATGATCTGCAACTGGGTGCGTCGTGCGCGGTCCTGTTCAGTTCCCCTGAGTTTGATCGCGCCCGCGGAAATGTCGGTCAGGCCGAGGATCGCCTGTCCAAGCGTGGTCTTTCCGCAGCCGGATTCCCCGACAATGCCGATGGTCTCGCCTTCGGCGACGCTGAACGATACGCCGTTGACGGCATGGACGTCGGCGCCACCGAACCAGCCCGAGGTGACGCGGTAGCGGACTTCCAGGTCTTCGACGGAGAGGAGCGGAGGCTCGGTCACGCGGCTTGCGTCTCCTCGATACGGCGCCAGCAGGCGGCGCGGCGAGCCGGCTCTATGGCGGCCAGCGGCGGCACCGAGACGCAACGATCATCCGCCTCGCGGCAGCGTGCTCGAAAGAGGCAGCCGGCAGGCGGGTCAAGCAGGTCGGGCAAGGTGCCGGGTATCTGTTCCAGCGGCTGTTTGGGTGGTGCCAGCCCCGGCAGACAGCGTATCAGGGCACGCGTGTAGGGATGGGCTGGCGCCGCCAGCACCGACGCGGTCGTCCCGGCTTCCGCGACCCGTCCCGCATAAAGCACGTAGAGCCGGTCGCAAAGCTGCGACACCACGGCCATGTCATGCGATATGAAAACAACGGCCGTTCCCGTGCTCGTCGCCTTGTGTTTGATGAGGCCCAGGATCAGCGCCTGCACCGTCACATCGAGTGCCGTCGTCGGCTCGTCGGCGATGATGAGCCTGGGTTCGCAGGAAAAGGCCATGGCAATCAGCACGCGCTGCCGCATGCCTCCGGAAAGCTCGAACGGATAGGCCTGCATGATCCGCTCCGGCTCGCTGATCAGCATGTCGCGCAGCAGGCCTGAGGCTTTGCTCGTCGCTGCCGCATTGTCGAGACGCTGGTGACGGCGGATGACCTCGACGATCTGCTCGCCGATCCGCCGGGTCGGGTTGAGGGCGTTCATCGGCTCCTGGAAGATGGTCGACACCTGCCGCCCGCGCACATGCTGGAGTTCGCGCTCGCTGAGCTTCATCGGATCGCTGCCGAACAGACGGATGCCGCCGCCGGTAATGTGCGCGGCCCCTTTGGGCAAAAGCCGCGTCGCAGCCATCATGGTCACCGATTTGCCGCACCCGGATTCTCCCACGATGCCGACGATTTCGCCGGCACGGACATTGAGGCTGACCCCGTTCAGCGCCTTGATCGGCCCGCGATAGGTACGGAACTCGAGCGAAAGGTCGGTGATTTCGAGCAGGACATCGCCGGAAGGTTCGGTCATCGGCCACCCAGCCTCGGATCGAGCATGTCGCGCAATCCGTCACCCAGCAGGTTGAAACCCATCGCGCTGATCAGAATGGCCAGGCCGGGAAAGGTGACATACCACCACTGGTCGAGGAAATAGTTGCGCCCGCTCGACACCATGGAGCCCCATTCAGACGTTGGCGGCTGGGCGCCGAGGCCGATGAAGCTCAAAGCCGCGGCCGTCAGGATGGTGCCGCCGAGATCCAGCGTTGCCTGAACGATGATGGGTGACAGGGCGTTAGGCAGTATGTGCCAGCGCAGCATATAGGCAGGCGAAGCCCCGAAGCTGCGCGATGCCTTCACATAGGTGCGGTTGCGCAGCGACAGCGTTTGCCCACGCGCCAGCCGCACATAGGCGGGCACCCGCACCACGGCGACGGCCAGCATGGCGTTGAACAGGCTCGGCCCCAGCGCGGCGGCCAGCGCCATGGCGAGGATGAGTGCCGGCAGCGCCAGGAAGACGTCCATCAGCCGCATGATCGCGGTATCGACGATGCCGCCGACAACGCCGGACAGGCAGCCTATGATCGAGCCGATGACGGTCGAGATGATGACGATGGCAAAGGCGATGCCGCAGGAAGCGCGCGCGCCGAAGAGCACCCGCGAAAACAGATCGCGCCCAACCTCATCGGTGCCGAAGAGGTGCTGCAGGCTGGGCGCGGCAAGCCTTGCTGAAAGTGAGATCTTGTCGGGCGGGTAGGGCGCCAGCAGGGGCGCGGCCATGATCACGAACAGCACCAACAGCGCGATCGCTGTGCCGATCAGAGTGAGGGGACTTCCCTTCACGCGATACCACAACCGTCCCATGCGAAGCCGCGATGCCGGCCGGGGCGATGTGGCGATGCCATCCGCCGCCATCAGCCGAGTTCCCTGATCTGTGGGTCGAGCACCATATAGGTCAGATCGACCGCGAGGTTGATCAGCACGTACCCCAGCGAAGCGACAATGGTGAAGCCCATGATCGCGGGAAAATCCAGCGTCTGGATCGATGACACCACATAACTCCCCATGCCTGGCCACGCGAAGATCGTTTCGGTCAGCACCGCGCCGTAGAGCAGATCACCGAAGGCGAGGCCAAGCAGCGTCACCGACGGGATCAGGGCATTGGGCAAGGCGTGCCGCAGGATGACCGCTGACCGCGACAAACCATTCGCGCGCGCGGTGCGCACATAATCCTCCTGCAGGACGTCCAGCATCGAGGCCCGGATCTGGCGCGTGATGATGCCGAGATTGGCGAAGGCGAGGACAAAGGCCGGCAGGATGAGGTGATAGAGCGACGACCAGAAGGCTTTCAGGTCGCCGGCGACAAGCGAGTCGACGAGGAAGAAGCCGGTGATGCGTGGCGGCGCCGCGATGCCAAGCGTGATGCGGCCGCTGCCCGGAAGGATCGGTATCTTGACATAGAACAGGAGGATGAGCGCCAGCCCGAACCAGAATACCGGCATTGAAATGCCGGCGACCGACACGACACGCGCTGCCTGGTCGACCGGTCCGTCCTTGTAGATTGCCGAAAGCACACCGAGCGGCACGCCGATCATGATCGCCATCACCAACGCGGCGATGCCGAGCTCAAGCGTGGCGGGCAGGAACAGGGCAATATCGCCGGCCACCGGGCGCCGCGTCCGCAAGGACTGGCCGAGATCGCCCGACAGGAGCTGCTTGACGTATATGACAAACTGCTGGGTAACAGGTTTGTCCAGGCCAAGCTCCTGTCGCACATGCGCCAACGTCTGAGCTGAAGCCTTGTCGCCGGCGATCAGCTGCGCAGGATCGCCAGGGATCAAATGCGAAATCGTGAAGGTGATGATCGCGACACCAGCCACCACGAACACCAGCAAGACGAGGCGCCGAAGGATCGTTGAAATGAGCGACATACCTTCGGCGCCGATTTCTTATTCGGACTTGGACATATCGGCGATGTTGTAGACCTGGATCAGCATCGGATTGTAAACGTACCCCTTCACCGAGGATCGCATGGCGAAGATGTCGTTCTTCTGGAACAGAAGGACGTATGGAGCATCCTCGTTGGTGATTTTCTGCGCGTCGATATAGAGCTGCTCACGCTTCTTCTGGTCGACGGTCGCGAGCGCCTGGGTGATCAAATCGGTCACTTTCGGGTTTTCATAGAAGGCTCGGTTGCCGGGAGCCCCCATCTTGGTCGGGTCGAACCAGATGTTCATGAACATGAACGGATCGGCGAAATCGGGCGTCCAGGCGCCAGTCGCAATGTCGTAGTCGCCCTTGGCGACCAGCTCGCGCTTGGTCGTGTCGGCGACATTCTTCATATCCATCGTGACGCCGATTTCGGCGAGCGAAGCCTGCAGCGCAAGACCCACCGGCTCCCAGGCGGAGTCAGCCTGCGAATAGGTGAAGCTGATGTGCAGATTGGAAACACCGGCGTCGGCAAGCAGCTGCTTGGCCTTCTCCAGATCGTAGCTGTACTGCATGCCCTGCGGGTCATGGCCCCACATGCCGTCCGGGACAGCTCCGCGCATCTGTTCGGCCTGGCCCTGCATGACGCCATCGACCAGCCCCTTGTAGTCGGCTGCATAGGATATGGCCTGACGGACCTTCGGATTGTCGAAGGGCGCTTTCTTGTTGTTCAGATAGAGATAGACGACATAGAGGCTGGGATTGCTCTCGATGACCACCCCGGCGCTTGATTTCATGGCCTCGGCCTGGTCGACCGGAACCTGGTCGATCAGGTCTGCGTCTCCATTCTCCAGTTGCAAGCGACGCGATGACATCTCGCGTACGATCTTGAAGATGACCTGCTTGAAAGCCGGCGCCTTGCCGGCATAGTGGGGATTGGGGTCGAGGGTGATCTGCTGGTTGCGCTCCCAGGCCGAGATTTTGAAAGCGCCGCTGCCGGCGCTGTGCTCGGCGAGCCAGGCTTTCGCGTCGTCGCCGTTGACCGCGTGCTCTTGCGCCTTCGGATTGATGATCGACCCGGCCGAAGTGGCGAGCGCCGACAGGAACGGTGCAAATGGCGCAGATAATTCGAACTTCACGGTCTGAGGGTCGACAACCACGACATCCTTGACGGTCGGGAACATGTCGCCCGGGCCAGCCGCCAGCTTCTTTACGCGGTCGAATGAATATTTGACCGCGGCGGCATCGACCGGCGAGCCATCGTCGAACATGTGTCCCGACGCCAACTTGAATGTCCAGCTTAGGTTGTCGGGCGCCGTGGTCCAGCTCTCGGCAAGCTCCGGAATGACCTCGGTCTTGGCGCCGTCGTATTTCACCAGACGCTCGTAGGCCGGAAAGATCAGCGTATAGCCGTTGTTGGAGACCTCGACGCCGGGGTCAGCCGTGGGCGGATCCTCGGCCTTGTCGATAACCAGGACATCCTTGTCGGTGGCCCAACTCGGTCCCGCAAAGGTAAAGGCTGTCAAAGCGGCAAATGCCGCAAAAGTCGGCAGGCGACGTAACAACATCATGCGCTCCCCTCGAGCTTGTGTTTTGCATCTCTCACGGGACGGACCGAGGGATGCCTTTCGCACACGCTAACACCCGCATTTCGGATGGCAAGCCGATTTTTCTGATAGGAAAGAGATTTTTCTAATTAGCCAAGTGTCATTTCTGCTTCGACGGTCTCGCGCTCGTCATGAGGGCGCATACTCTTGGCGCCGCTGATGAGGGTCTGTTCCGACTGGCCGGATGCCGACGTGCACACGCACAGGATCCGGGCCGGCGTGTCGCCGACGCTGACATAGGCGTGTCCCATCGTGCTTTCGAAGTAGACCGACTCTCCTGTTTTCAGCCTCAGCGTTTCATAGACGTCGGTGTGCAACTCGACTTCGCCTTCGAGAACATAGGTGAATTCCTGGCCGGGATGACGGATGAGCTCGCCGAACGTTTCGATGCTTTGCTGGGTGATTGCCCCCAGCATTGGAATCATTTCCTTGCGCGACAGCTCCGTGCACAGGAAACGATAGACGTAGTTGGGCGTCTCGACGATCCGCCCGTCCTCAAGACGGCTGACGGCACGCGCGCCGTGCGCGATGGGAGAGACGCTGGCCTTTCTCACGCCGAAGAGCTCGGTTATGTCGACCTTAAGCCCTTGGGCAAGCTGCAGCAGCTTGTCATAGGTCAGCGACATCTGGTTGTTCTCGACCTTCGACAGGGTGGAGATGGCGAGCCCCGACATCTGGGCGACCTGCGTCAGTGTCCAGCCCCGCTCCCGGCGCAGCAGTTTGAGGCATTCTCCCAGACTTGGCTTCGAATCGCTCATGGCGGATCCTTTTTGACGTTGCCCGCAGTCTAAGGTTGAGACTGAACAAAGTCGACTCGCAAGCGACGCTGCCTTTATCATAGGAAAGATGTTTGACCGATCGGAAATATTCTGCTTGGCTGGCCGCATTTGAGCGAGAGAGGCTATGCAGGACGTTCTTATCATCGGTGGCGGCATAGCTGGCGCCTCGGCGGCGTTCTTTCTTGCGCATGGTCGACAGGTCACAGTGCTCGAAGCCGAAGCCCACTGTGGCATGCACACTACCGGACGGTCCGCTGCGCTATTCAGCGAGGGCTACGGGAACGCCGCCATCCGCGGCTTTACACGGGCCAGCCGCCAGTTCTTCCTGGAGCCGCCGCACGGCTTCTGTGATGTACCCTTGCTGACGCCTCGCGGCGCAATGCTGATCGGCACGGACGAGCAGAGGCCAAGGCTGGAAGCGTTGTTTGCAGAGACGGCTAGGGAATCGGCAACAGCCATGGAATGGCTCGATCCCGACGCTTCCAGATCGGTCATTCCAATCCTGCGGCCTGATTACAAGGCGAGCGCGTTTCTCGACCGCTCGGCGATGGATATCGATGTCGATGCACTTCACCAGGGCTTTTTGCGGGGCGCACGTCGTCAGGGTGCGCAAGTCGTCACCAACGCCCGGGTCGAGGCGATCGAGCGCGTCGGTGGAACATGGATTGTGACGACCCCGGTCGGCGTCTTCGACGCGCCGGTCCTTGTCGACGCGGCTGGTGCCTGGGCGGACCAGGTGGCCGTCATGGCGGGAGTCGCGCCGCTTGGCCTGGTCCCGAAACGGCGAACCGCAATGCTTGTCGAAACGCCACCCGGCATCAACGCCAATGGCTGGCCGGGCGTCATCGATGTCGACGAGATGTTCTATTTCAAGCCATCCTCAGGAAAGTTGTTGCTCTCACCGGCCGATGAGACGCCGAGCGAACCATGCGACGCTCAGCCCGAAGAGATCGACATCGCCATCGCAGTCGATCGCGTTCAACACGCCGCCGATCTGCCGGTGACGCATGTTTCGCGCAGTTGGGCGGGCTTGCGGTCGTTCTTTGCGGACAAGACGCCGGCGGTTGGCTGGGACACCCGTGTTGAGGGCTTCTTCTGGCTGGCTGGACAAGGCGGCTACGGCATCCAGACCGCACCCGCGCTTGGTCAACTGACTGCGTCTCTGGTGATCGGAAGCGATCTGCCCAAACCATTTCTCGGCGAAGGCGCCGATCCCGCCCTATTGTCGCCTGCCCGGTTTCACGCCACGACCAGCCTGAATGACGGTTGAGGCCCCCATGTTGCCGGATACGATCCCTCGATCACGCCTTTGTCACACGCCCACGCTGCTTGAGGCGATGAATGCACTGTCGGGCCACCTTGGCGGCCTCGGGTTTCATGGCGGGTATCTTATCGCTTGTTTTTGTCGCGACCCTCGGCGCTTGGGGTCTTTGCGCTGTCCGATGTTTGATGTTTAAGGAGCCGCTTTCTTAGCTCGACTTTGTACGTTTTTGGTCAGGTCCATGTCCAGAAGAGGCTGTTGGTTGCGA
>NZ_BSNY01000045.1 GCF_030160235.1 Mesorhizobium huakuii | reverse complement strand
CCAACTACATTAATGATCGAAATGCGTTCGATTTCATATCCGCGCACCAACGCCCCAGGTGACCGAATACAAGGACGCTTGGGAGCTGAACTCGTCGGCTCGTGGGATCAACGCCGATGTCACCAACCAATACCTCGCCCAGGCCGGGGATTTTACGGCGTTGCTGGCCCAACTTCTATCGTTGCAGAATGTTCAGGCATCGCAGTCGTCCAAGCTGGTGCAACAGCCCAAGAGCGGCTCTCCAAACCCATTCTCTTGTGATCCCGCGGAACTGGAACGATTGAAGATCGATCGCGGCCGGTGGCTGCCATGCGCGGTTGAGAACGCGAGGGCAGGCTCGGCCGACAGCCGCTCGATGGTCATCACCAGTGATCCTGCCGGCGCTGCCAGCGTGATCGATTCTCTACAGCAATAGGAGGCTGACATGAAGAAATTCGCGATTGCTACCGGCATGGCGCTTTGGACGAGCGCGGGCTTTGCACAGATTGCCGTCATCGATGGCGCCAATCTCGATGTCGCCCGCAAGAATGCGGAGAACACCAACTCCATCATGGATTCGAACAAGGATATTCTGAGAAAGAGCCAAGAGATCCTGCAGGCTCTCAGCGGCAGTCGTGACGGTTCGCTCGGGATTGGACAAATGGGCCTCGGCGGCAATATGTCGATTGCCCAGGCTCCGTCATTCGGATCGATCCTGAACGGCGGCGCACTTTCGTTTGGTGGCCTGTCGCCCGAAATCCAGAAAATCGCTGGCGCCGTCATCAATGGGCTGCAGCTGGTAAAGCAGCTCCAGCAGATTGCCGGCAAGGAGACGAGCGCCGTCAACTCAGCCTACGGCGGCAGCGTCAACGTGGCCTCGCTGCTAAGCGCGCTGACGTCGCAGGCCTCGCAGGGCGTCACCCAGCGCCAACAGTCCCTGCAGTCCGCGAGCGGGCAGATTGGGCAGTCGCAGGACGTCAAGGGATCGGTGGACCAGAACACACGGATGCAGCTGGAAAACGCGCGCGCGGTCAACGAATTGATCGGCGTCCAGAATGGCGCGGTCGCGGCCCTGAATGAGAAGCTGAAGGGAGATCTTCTTCGCCAGAGCCAGGTGCAGAAGATGATGACGCCGCGCAACGTCAATCCGTTCGCGGAATTTGGCAAGAGCGGAGGCTAGCGCTTGTCGAGGCGGGCGTTGCGCATCTGCGCTGTGATTGGGCTCGGCGCAGTGCTTTTCGGATGCGCTAATCGCGAACTGAAAGCGCCGTGCGGGCCTTTGGCGTATGCCGACGTCGACGAATGCGGCCCGCTGAAGCCGGTCAATTCAACGCCGTTCGCCAGCATCATTGACGAGGATCCATGAACGGTCTTGCCGAAAGCATTCTCGGTGGCATTGACAACATCGGCGAGGACTTCGTCCGCACCGTCTATATGCAGTTGGGCAATGCGATGGGCAACGTCTTCACCCTCATGCTCACCCTCTATATCGTGTGGTGGGGCTATTCGATCCTGAGCGGGCGAGAGTCGATCTCGCCGCTCGAAGCGGCCTATCGCCTCGGCCGCGCCGTCATCATCTATATGCTGCTGACCGGATGGGGCACATTTTCCGCGACGATCTATCAGCTCGTGCAAAGCATTCCAGATGAGGTCGGCAAAGTGATCGTCGGCGCCGTGTCGCGAGCCACCGGCAATCAGCTCAGCGACCAGGCGGCAATTCCAGCGCTTATCGACAATCTCTACCAAGGGGCACAGGACGTCGCCAATCAGGTCTATAGCGGATCCTTCTACGACATTTTTGGCGCGCTGCTGTCGCTGCTCGTTCTGCTTTCAGCCATCATCTTCGCAGCGCTTGCCATTGCCGCAATCATCGCCGCCAAAGTGATGTTGTTCATCACACTGGCCTTGGCGCCGATATGGATCATTCTCTGGCTTTACCGCTGGTCCTCGCGCATGAGCGAAGGCTTCCTTTCGCTCACGACCTTCCTGATGATTCAGCAAGTCCTGATCTACGGCTTTCTCGGCTTCTACTTCTCGCTCGTAAACGCGGCGCTGAACACCGCCACGTCCGGTGGAGCGACCATGGACAGTAAGATGTCGCTGGTGCTGCCCTTGGTGCTGGTGACGATCATCGGGATCTACGTTCTCATGCAGATCCCATCGATTGCTTCGATCCTAAATGGCGGCGGGTATCTGAGCACCGTGGGCGCCCGCTACTCGTATGGGAGGTTCGGCAGAAACGCCGTGCGCTACTCCGGTGCTCGATGGGCCGCCGGCCGCGCCGCTCGGGGCGCCCGGCAGCTCGCGGCAAACAACTTCCGATCTCCGCGAGCAGCAAGGGCCGATGCCGCAACTCGGTCCGCCATCCAGCAAGGTGCGCGCGATAACGCCAGGCCTCTGGCCTAGAACACAAGAACGATCATCGATCGCGGCCCTAGATCAGGATTGCGTCGCGCAAACGAGGCAATAGTAAAGTGTCAACACCATCGGAAACGACTGCTAACAGCAGCAGCGAACTCGTCGACAAACGCTATTACAAGGCAGGCGCGACCTGGGAAGACGACACGCACAGGTCAATGCGGCGATCGCGTACATTGGCATGGATCGTCAGCGGCGTTTCCGGACTGGTGGCGGTGTTGTCGCTGCTGGCGCTCGTGCTGATCCTGCCGCTCCGGCAGTTCGAGCCGTATGTTGTGGAGGTCGACAAATCGACGGGCTACCTCGAGATCATGCGCGCGCTGAAGCCTGGAGATTTGTCCCAGAACGAAGCCGTCACGGCGGCCAATCTGGTGCGCTACATCAGGGCCCGCGAAACTTACGATTCCCGTGAACTGAAACAGAATTACGACCTGGCGCAGCTCTACTCCACCGATGCGGCGTCCAAGGATTTGACTTGGGCTTTCACGCCCGCAAATCCGCAATCGCTAGACAAGACCTATGGCAGCAATGTCACCATATCGGTCGAGATCAAGTCCGTTTCCCTGCTCAATCGCAACACAGCCTCGGTGCGCTTTGCCACGACGACGCGTCGGGACAATTCGTCCACGGCCGACAATTGGGTGGCGGTGATAAAATTCCGCTACACCTCGACGCCGCTCAAGAACGAATGGCGTTTCGACAACCCGCTGGGATTTCAGGTTACGGATTACCGCCGCGACCAGGAATCGGCGCCGGCCGCCGGGAGCCTGCAATGAGATGGCGCGCGGGCCTCACCCTGTCGGCCGCCCTTCTGCTCGGCACAATTCATGGCGCGGCCGCACGCGACGGCCGCATCCGATACGTCACCTTCAACAATGACGACGTGACGTCGGTGCGTGCAGCTCTCGGCATTTCGACGATGGTCGAGCTCAGCCCGACCGAAGTCATCGAAACCGTCTCCGCCGGCGACACGAAAGGCTGGTCGATCATCCCCAAACGCGGATCACGATTCCTCTTCATCAAGCCGCTGGAGCGCGATGCTTGGACCAATGTCAACGTTGTCACCAACCGGCGCGTCTATTCCCTGCTGCTGCAGGCTACTGACAATGACCGGGACCGGGCATCCTTCCAGGTCCGGTTCAAATACCCGGACGAGGATATCAACGCGCGGTTGCTCTCACAGGCCAAGGAGAGCGCTGCCGATCCGGATTTGAAGGATCTGAACTATGCCGATCTCAACTACGACTATGCCTACAAGGGCGACGACAGCTTGAAGCCGCGCACCGTATTCGACGACGGCACGAAGGTGTTTCTGGAGTTCAAGGGTGACATTCCGGCGATTTTTGTTGTCGACGACAAGCGCCATGAGTCGCTGGTCAACGTTCGCACGCAGGGCAAATACACCGTCATCGACAAGGTCGCACGGCAATTCACCTTGCGAGCCGATGGCAAGACGCTCTGCCTGTACAACCGCGCGCGACCCAACGCCATCGATCCCGTCGAGCAAGTCTACGGTCCAACGAAACTGACAAGCGGTTCCACCCTGTTCGGATCCAGCGGAGGGCGCTGATGACGCAGATCGATTATAACCAACTGGACGGCAGCCCAACGGTCGCGCGCCGTGGTGCGGGTGTGGCTACGAGAATCGCGCTGGTCAGCCTCGGCGTGGTGCTAGTAGGCGCGCTGATATGGCTGAACTGGCCTCGGGAGCCGGTATCGCGCGATCTTCGCAGCGAGGACGAGGAAAACTTCAACCCGCCGGAGTTTCGTCCACCGGCGTTGAACGAGCCGCCTCAACCTGCCGACGGCACGATCGACCAGATCGTGGTGCCGCCACCGGCCGCCGAGCAGAATGGCACGCAGCAGGCTGACAATGTCGATCAGACCGTGCAGGAGGGCGCCGACCTTGATGCGCAGCGGCGGGCACTGGAGGCGCAAATGGCGGCCGAGGAGGCTCGTCGCAAGGCCGAGGCGGAAGAAGCCCGCCGCAAGGCCGCGGCTGAGGACGAGGCTCGCCGCAAGGCCGAGGCCGCCGAGCACGAAAAGGCAGTGTGGGAACGCCTGCGGTCGAACCAGATGGTGACGAATGATGAAAACGGGTCGACGAATGCCGGCGCCCAGGCAGGACAGGTCGAAATCGCGCCCGACGGTCAGATCGTTCCGGTCCCCGGCGCCGACACTGACCCCAACAAGGCATTCCTAGCGCAGTCTGAGGCAAGTTCTTCCGGTATCGTCAAAGCCAGGGCCTTCCGACGCACCGATGCGTTGATCCCTGAAGGAACGATCCTTCGCGGCTATCTGGAAACCGCTGTTAACACCGACCTTCCCGGCGCCGTACGCGCTGTCGTGCGTGAAAATGTCTTCTCGCTCGACGGCAGGCGGATCCTCATTCCGAAAGGCTCGCGACTGACCGGGGAATATCGCTCGGGGCTTGCGCGCGGTCAGAAGCGGGTTTTCATCGTCTGGAACAGGGTCATCCGCTCGGACGGCATTTCCGTCGATATCAAGTCACCCGGTGCAGACGCGCTCGGCCGCGGCGGCATGGGCGGCCGTGTCGATACGCACTGGGTTGAACGGTACGGCAACGCCATCATGCTTTCCGTCGTTGGCGGCGTCTCTGAATATCTGTCCTCGCTTGGCGACAGCAGCCAGGATGGACAACAGCGCCAGGTGTCGACAATCGATCCCGTAACCGGTGAGACCACAACCGTAACTTATGGTGACAATGGCTCGCAGCGCGATGCCCGCAGCATCGCCTTTGACAAGTCATCGACCGCCCTGCAGCAACTTGCGCAAGAGGCGTTTCGCGACACGCAGAACATTGGCCCGACAGTCTACATCGACCAGGGCACATCAGTTGTCGTGCTGGTGCGGCGAGATCTCGATTTCTCGGATTTGTACGCCGATCCCGTTCAGGAAGAAGTTGCACGAATGAAGGCAGGTGGGCGGCCGAAGACCGCGATTGATCCGACGCCTCTTTACGCGACGCCAAAGGATCATTTTTATCCTGGCTATGGGAGCCCGGTGAAATGAACGCCGTGCATCCCCTCCCCGACCCTTGGGCAAGAGCCCCGGTCCTGCGTGCTCATCTGGAGCCAATATGGTCCTATTTGAACGAAGACTCAGTTTCCGAGATTGCGATCAACAGGCCGGGTGAATTGTTCATCGAACGCCTCGGCGCCAAGGAAATGGAGCACATCGTCAAGCGCGAGGTTACGCCCGGCTGGATTAGGCATATCTCGACGGGCGTCGCCTCGGCGACAAATCAGGTCATCAACGAAGAAAAGCCGGTCCTGTCTGCCGCGCTACCCTCGGGCGAGCGCATCCAATGCATCTTGCCGCCGGCGGCTCCCGAAGGCGGGGCGATCTCAATCCGCAAGCAGGTCATCATGGATATGAGCCTTGATGCCTACAAGGATCTTGGCGCATTCGAGAATACTGCGATCGGCAGCGGCCTGGCGCTTTCAACCGAAGAAAAGCGACTTGTCGAAATGGTGCACGACACGTCGCCGATGGACTTCCTGCAGTATGCGGTGCGCAACCGCGTCTCGATCGTCGTTTCAGGCGGTACATCGACCGGCAAGACGACGTTTTTGAATGCACTCTTGAAGGAGATCCCGGCTCATGAACGGATCATCACGATCGAAGACACTCGCGAACTGAGGCTGCCGGCTCCCAACAACGTCACCCTGATAGCCTCAAAGGGCGACCAGGGCCTCGCCAAAGTCTCTGCGCAACAGCTTCTCGAGGCCTCGCTTCGCATGCGACCTGACCGTCTGTTATTGGGCGAGTTGCGCGGCGCTGAAACCTTCGCGTTTCTCCAGGCGATCAACACCGGCCATCCTGGTTCGCTCACGACCGTTCATGCCAATTCCGCCCGGTCCGCCTACGAGCGGCTGGCGCTCATGGTCATGCAGGGCAGTACGGGGCTCTCACGCAGTGAAATCCTCGACTATTTGCGCGAGGTCATTCCGGTGGTCGTCCAGATGGTCCGCACCGAAGGCGGCCGGCGCGGCATCAGCGAGATCAAGTTCACCAAGGCGGAGACGATCTAGCGAGGCCCACCCATGCAGAAAATCGCAACAGCAATTTTCATGATGCTTATGGCGCTAGCCCTGGGCGCACTGCTCTTCACGGTCGCCTATGCCGCGACTGATTGGTATCGGACTGGCGCCCACGTCCTGTTCGACCAGCTGAACGCCAATCCCTGGCCGGTCGTTCGTCAGGCCTGGGCGGACACGATGGTGAGGAAT
Source organism: Mesorhizobium huakuii (assembly GCF_030160235.1). Classification (GTDB taxonomy): domain Bacteria; phylum Pseudomonadota; class Alphaproteobacteria; order Rhizobiales; family Rhizobiaceae; genus Mesorhizobium; species Mesorhizobium huakuii. The sequence continues at coordinate 45,067 of NZ_BSNY01000045.1, read as the reverse complement.
TTTGACCGGGTACAATACGCCGTTGCAGCAGGCGCATTAGGGTTTCTGTTGCCACTGGTCAGCTTGTTTCTCATGCGCCCGAGAAAGCGCAATGACTCTCGCTTCATGACCATGAGCGACGTATCAAAAACCGGCCTGACGAAAGTGGGCGGCGTCTTCGTCGGTCGCGCCGGCGGCAAGCTCACCGAAATTCTGTCGCCCAGCCGCGATCACAGCTCCGGCAAAATCCGCTTGACGCAGCGCAAGCTGATTGGTGGCAAGAAATTGTGGATCGATGGCGATGATATCGGCGGCTTCGTCATCGGCCCGCCCCGCTCGGGCAAAGGCACGTCTCTCATCATCCCGAACGCCTTGACCTGGCCGCATTCGCTCGTGGTTCTCGACCTGCGCGGCGAGACCTATGCGGCGACTGCCGGTTACCGTTCGACCATGAGCCGCGTGGTGCGTTTCGCGCCAGCTGATCCGGACGGCAATACCGCATGCTACAATCCGATGGACTTCATCTCGCTGGACTCAGCACAGCGCGACATCGACCTTCGCAACATCGCTGCGGCGTTGTTTCCGCGCCCCCCGTCCAACGCGGATCCCTATTGGGTCAACGACGCCCGCCTGCTTTTTACCGGCATCGCGTCCTTCGTCATGGAATCGACTGCGATCCCGAACGAGAAGAAGACCTTTGCCACAATCCTCGAGATCATGAACGGCGCCGAGCAGCCGCTCCTGGAGTTCATCGGCTCGCTGCGCGAGGAACGCCGCCGCGAATGTTCGCATTTTACGCTGCAAACCCTGTTGCCGTATTTCGAAATGTCTGAGCGGCAGTTTTCCGGAATCTACGCGGGCGTCCGGACCGGCATGGCCCCCTTCCTCAACGAGCGCCTGATGCGAGCTACCTCGCGCAGCACGTTCGATATTCGCAAACTCAAGCGCGACCGGGTCTCTCTCTATCTCGACGTACGGCGCGAGCAGATCACGTCGCTTGGACCGTTGTTCAACGTCCTGATTACACAGATGATGAACTTCATGTCGGAAACCATGCCGCGTCCGGAAGAGCATCCGGTGCTTGTGCTGCTCGACGAGTTCCAGAACCTCGGCAAGCTCGAGAACGTGACCGAAATGGCGAGTGTGCTTGGCGGTAACGGCGTTTCGATGTGGTTTTTCGTGCAGTCGCTAAAGGCGGTAGACGAAATCTATCGCCAGGAAGGGCGCAAGACGCTCATCAACGCTGCTCGCGTGCAGATCTTTTTCGGTGCGCAGGACGCGGACGATCTGCGTTACGTTTCCGAGCAGCTCGGCGAAACGTCGGACGTGCAAAAGGACGTGACGCGCACCAAGGCGACGTTGTTCGACACCTATTACACGCGCTCGGAGCACCGTAAGGAAGTGCGGCGGCCCTTGATGAGGCCAGATGAAATCCGTACGCTCGACAAGAACAAGGTCATCATATTGCCGCGTGGGGAACTGCCGATCCTCGGCACCCGCAATTTCTATTTCGCCGACGGCCAGCTCGCCAAACGCGCGTTCATGCCCCTACCCGCCTCCACCGACGCTTCGCGCACGAAAAGCCCTGCATTGGACGCTTCCGCGGCGGTTCCATCTCCTGCGCTCCCGACGATTGTGCCGACAGCACCCACGTACCGCTCAGGCCTTGAGAAGACCCGGCTGCGGCGCGGCGCGACATTTGCAGCAAAGGCAGGCCGTATAGCTCCGCCTTCGGGCCGGCGCGCAATCGTGAAAGACCGGCTGAATGTAACAGTCGCCGCAGCCGTAGGAGGTCATGCCGTCATAGATTTTGCCGCTTTGGCAGCCAAAGCGGTGACAACACGCATAGCGCCCGACAAAGAAGCGGCGGTTTCGGCCATCCTGAACAAGGTGCGGTCTCTGCGCGCCAATGCATCCGACACCGAGACTTTCGATCGAAATCTGAGCATCGTCGAAGAAGCTTTGCCTGATCTAGTCGATGGGTAGGCTAGCATTCCGATGCGGCGGAGAAATCATTGTCTACCGTGACCTTGTTCGTCATGGCGGCGGAGGACATTGCCGCGCGTTTCGGGCGGTGCCGAGGTCTCAATCGAGCGCATATCGATGTCCGCCTTCACCGGCTCAACCGCGGAGCTGGATACGCTGGCGGATCTGCTGGTAGATTTGAATCTCGGCTTCGTGTGCGACCTGCACGACGATGGCAAACCGTTGGCGGTCGAGCTCCGTCGCCCACCCGGCTTCGCATCGAACGACGATGTAATAACGATCGCCGTAGTTCGAAATGTCGGTCTTGAATGTCGCAGTAGCCGACTGGAGCGTGCTCTTCTCCCTCGATTGCGGCCCGGGGACCATCTTGCACTGGAAACGATTTGCGATGTCGGGGACCGCCTCTTCGCGTGGCCGGCGGCGATAGTGTTCCGAAATCAGCGCCGGCTCGCATCCCCGCACAAGGCGGAAACTCATACCGACGCCGGCATAGTCGTTGCGACTGTGACGGACCGGCGGATCGTACGCGAGCGAAATACGAATCCTGCGCCGGCCATTGGTGCTCTGAAATAGTGCTGGGACCGGCAGCTCATAGATGGCGAAATGATCCATAGCCAGCTCGTCTTCCGCATAGAGCACGACGCGTGCGTCATCGGAGAATGCGGCGTGCTCAAGATTGATTTGCCCGTAACCACACACGTTCCGGATGGCGTCCTCTCCCAACGGCGACAAACGCTGGTGTGCAGCCTCAGGCACAGTCGCCGAGGTAGCAAGCAGTGCGCGCACGAGGTTGGCCGACGCCTCTGGAAACCGGGACAGCACCTGCGCTGCCTTGAAGGCGACGATCGGCGCTGCATAGGAGGTGCCCGAGCCGCTGGTGATCAATTGCTCAATCGGGCGATGATGAAGCGTCAGCAGACCGGCGCTCGCGACGTCGCGGCCGTCGCGCAGTCTCTGAACGAGAGGGTCGACAATCATCGTACCGCCGAGATCTATGAAATCCGGCTTGACCGACCCTTCCACTCCGGGCCCGACCCGGGTAAATGGGGACGGCTCGCCGTCCTGCGTGATGGGCCGCACCGCAACCTCTGCGCCGAGCCTCGCATCGAGCCCGTTGCCATGTGCGAGGGACCCGACCGTCACAACGTTGATGGCGCCGCCGGGCTCAAAAAGCCGATTGCCTTCTTCGGTTAGGTAGCGGGGATACTCCGTCACGGCCTGTTCGATCCTGTTGCCGGCACGCGGGGCACGGTTGCCGGCCGAGACGACGATCACAACATCGAGCTCGCGCGCGAGTTCATCCAGTGTCGCGGCCCAGGTTCCGACTTTCCCACCGTCATAGACGCGCTTGCGGTCGGCCAGCGCGATGACAAACAGCCGGCATCCAAATCGAGCGTGAAGCGCAATGACCGCTTCTCGCATCTGAGAGGGCACCAGTCGCCGCTCATCGAAATTGCCGCGTTCGTTGACGACCTTGGCGGAACAAAGACGCGCCGCGCGCGCGAGGGCACCGCCGGCAAGCTGAGCTCGAAGATCTCCGAATACAGCCACGCCGCCGACGCGCGTTCCATGCCCCCATTCGTCGGCAGTGCCCAGACGTTCGGGAACGCCGATCGCGCCCACGAGGATGTCCTCGATTAGGGGATGATCATTGACGCCGCTGTCGATCACGCCGATGAGCGGCGCGTCTTCACCGACCGGCCCACGCTCCGGCAGCTCGCCGAGTTCGAGGCGCATGGCTTCTGTAGTTGCCACGTCCGGGGACGGCGGAAGGTCGATGGACGCGACGTCCTCCAGCGACAGCAACGATCGAAAAACCTCTCCGCTGGCGCGGATCCGCGCCATGGTGATCGACGGCCCGATATACTCGTCGAGCCATTCGCCGCCGCGAGCGACCACATAGGCTTCGATGTCGCCAAGTTTACTCTGACGTAGGTCACGTCGGCCGAGATCCCAGAGCTCCAGATCGGCGACCAACTCACCGACGGCGTCGAAATCTTCGGGCCCGGTGTAGCCCTCTTCCCTCAGGCGCACCCCAATCCGGTCTCTCGGATCGACCGTCCCAACCGATGCAATCGAGGCGACGAAGTTCGCATATGGAGCGCCCGCCTGGCCAGCGGGAATAGGACCGCCATAGGCATCGATCCGCGCCCGGAAGTCACGCAACTCGTCGTTTGACGAAAAGAGGACAAGAGTTCGGTCGGCGTCGCTCGATAGCACCGTTAAGCCTAGAGCCTCCCAGTCGCTTTCGAGCAGCGAACCCGTCATTCGGACGCGAAGGATCAGGGATGGATTGACCGTCCCAGGAGGCCGCCGACGCTGCTGAACCGCGACCGCATCGTTGAGCTCCTCGGTGATCCGGCGGCTGTGATAAGGACGGTCGCGCTCCGGTGCTGCACCAAAGCCCGGGCGCTTGCGGCGTTCGAGTTGCTCCGGCAGCCTTGCGAGCTGCAAATGGTCGTACCGGGCCATTAATGCGGCCTCCTACGACTGGCTGGTGAGGCGCGACCGACCCGCTCTGCGACGCTGTTCGTCGAGGATGGCGGCGTTGAAATCCCGCTCCCTGACGTCCTTGCGCTTTTCGATGACCGCCGACTTTATCGCCTGGATGCAGACGCGCTCGATCTCCGCGTAGGATAACCCGATCAGTTCACCAGCCTTCGTTCCGACATCGAAGGCCGTCGACACATTTCGGAATTTTGTGCGTAGGTAGCGGCCGATCAGCTGCTCATCGGGCTTGTCGAACCAGATCACCTCGTCGAACCGCCGCCAGATCGCGCTGTCGAGAGCGTGGTCCAGGTTTGTCGCAGCGATCAGGAAGCCCTGGGGTCTGAGGCGGTCGATGAACAGGAGCAGGCTATTGACGACGCGCCGGAGCTCGTTGTGCTCGCTTGAATCATCGCGAGACCGCGCCAATGCGTCGAACTCGTCGAGAAAAAGAACACAAGGCTGCTTTCGAGCGAAGTCGAAGATCTTCCGAAGATTGCTCGCGGTTTCCCCAAGATAGGAGGAAATCAGCTGGTCGAGTTTGACGGCAAACATCGGCAGGCCGAGCTCAGCGGCGAAAACCTCCGCCGATACGGTCTTTCCGCAACCGGGCGGGCCGCAAAACAGGAGCTTTGACCGAACAGGCAGACCCTTGCGCCGGATTTCCTCAGCCCGTCGGAATTCCTTGAGGAGACCGATGAAGACACGGGTGTTGGAAGCGCTGAGCACGACGTCTTTGGTTGTATGCGTCGGCTCGACACGCTCGACAAAATCCTTGGCGGCATCCGGAAACGGGATGAGTGGCGCGAGCGATTTCATGGACCTGGGCCCGCTCGGCGAAGGACCGTTCTCGAGGGTCTTGCGAAGAGTGCGTGCGAGAACCTTGTTGTTCTTCTTCTCTTCCTCGACGATTATCTGCTCAGCAACCGCACGAAACTCATCGTCGCGGCCATAGCTCGCCAGCAATTTCTTCATCAATTCACCGCGAGCCATCAGAAATCCTATACTTTGCCCTTGTAAGGCACTTGATAATCGCTCCGTGCTGAGGAACTCCGTCAGAATCGGCCCCATAGTACCTTACTTGGGAATCACTCTGGTCGAAAGCGATTATAGGGCCGTTTCTAATGCGTTGACCGAGTTCGGCGAGCGGTCCTTCATGACCCGACGTCCGTTTTCGCCGTCGGATAAGAACTGCCGCAATGTCCGGAATGGGGGCGCATTACTGCCTTGCAGCCTGATTATTCTGTGACGAATTCGTCGATTTGCAGACCACCGCGCGAAGACGCTAGGTCGGCCCTTGCTCATCGCTCGTAATCGTTATCATTCGAGCGCTGGGTCTTGCGGTCCTGCTCTTCAGCCTGCCGAGTCTTCTGCTTGTTCGCGTCCTTCTGCTTGGCTTTCATCTCCTGCTCGGTGCCGTTGCGCGGCTGCTCCGGCTGGCGGGCATCGTCGCGGGTTGGAAGGTCTCGCCCTCGCGCCTCGCGCTCGGGGATCGGCTCGCCACTGCCACCACCACGGCGCTGCTGCTGCCGCTCGAATTGCAGCCGCGCGAGACGGTCGTGCATCTTGTCGTTGACCTCTTCACGATACTGTTCGAACTGTCCTTGATGCGCCGGCGGCAGCGTCTCGCGCATATTGTCGAGAGCTTGATTGACGCGGGCCATCTGACGCCGCATTTCCAAGGGGGTTTGCGCCATGTTCAAATCTCCTATCAGTGCATTCAATTCTCTCATATCGGGATGGGACAGGAAAGACTTCTGCCCCGTTTGATCAGCTCCGCGACCCGCGGCAGGACCTGGCTGCCCCTCCCCTGCTCGATCGCGTTGGAACTGCAGAAAATTGTTGCCAATCGACTCTGCTGCCGTGAGAGACTGACCGACTACGCCCGCGGTCCGCATCGTCGTCACAGTCTTTTGCCATGCGGCAGCAATTGCATCGCCGTTCACGACAAGGGATTGCCCATCGATACGGCGTTGCCGCTTGGCCTCCACTCGCTCGATCGTCTTGGCGCTGACCCGGTAGCGCGGATCGCTCTGGGCGCGGCTGTAGGCTCCGGCATGCTCCTTCGTGAATGGCCGCGTCATCGCATGATCCATCCGCCGCGTCGCCACCATCGCAATGCCGTTCTCGCGTGCTTTTTCCGCAAAGGTCTCGCGCCAGGCGGCGAGATCCGGCTTGTAGAATTTCAGGCGCTCACCGTCGGCTGACCGTGCTTGCACCATTGCATGGACATGGACGTGCTTGGTGTCCTTGTGATGCGCCAGGACGAACTTGTACCCTGGCGCGCGCTCCTCGAGCACCGCGCGAGCGGCAGCCATCACGGCGTTGGCATCGGTGCCGGCCCTTGCCGAGAAAAGCAGGTGATAGGCATTGCGGCGCTCACGCCCCGAAAACTGCGGGCGCCATTGTTCATAGACCGAAGCGGCCGCCTTGGTGGAATTCTTCACCCCAGGTACAGGCTCGCCATTTGCGTGGCGAACCTGGCTGTGGGTGCGGATGAACTTCTGCAGGAAATATTTCGCCTTGGGTTCACGGCTGACGGCAGCCGTCACCTCTGACTTGGCTGCCACCCCCGCCGCGCCCATAGCCTCAGACAAGCGCTCCTCGATCTTGTCGAGCGCCTTGCTGCGCGAATTCTCCCGACCACCGGCAAGCACCTTGGCGAGCGGTCCGGCCCGCTCATCGGTGTGCGCATATACCTCCACCGCCTGACCATCCTGTGCATAGATGAACGGCTTTGCGCCGAAGGCCTTGTTCAACGCCTCACTCAAGGCGTCGTCGGTGACCTCGCCGGCGAGCTGGAAACGAACCTCGATGAAATTGGTATTTTCCAGCGGCGGTTCGAACGTCTCGCAAAACGTTTCCAGGAACGCCTTTCGTGCACCGCCTGTCGCAAGGACCTGTCCATCCTCGTCAAAAATCTCGATGTCGTGCTTCTCGCCTTTTTCGTCGTCGCGCTTCCCGATGTAATTGAGCAGCCGAGCGGCGGCTTCCCTGGTCGATGGCGGATTGGGCATGACCTTGAACACCGCAGGCTGAGCACCCGCCGCATAGCCTGCCCGCGCCGCCACGGCCCGCGCCTGATAGGCGACCCGCGCCGCTCGCCCTATACCGCTCGCACGAGCCCCACGACGGCCGCCACCACCACCGCGCCGCTTCCAGTCTTCCTCCTCCTCTTCCGGCCGGAAACCGGCGAGCGTGGCGCCATAGACCATGATCGGCACGCTAGCCGCTTTGGGGGGGCTCGCAGCCGCAGTGGACGTCGGCGCCCTGCTAGGCATGGAGCTCCCCGCCACTCCTGTTACTGCCGGCGGCGAACGAGGAGGGTTCCTGCCGCCACTGACTATCGAGCCGGCGTGTCCTTGCACGAGCCGTCCGCCGCCACCGGTCCGCTCATAACTCTTTATCGCCTGAAATTCGCTGGCCTCGCGTCGGGCGCTCGTCGCGGACTTGTCATCGTCCAGCTCCTCACGCTTCCCGCCGGACCCGCCCCGCAGGTAGCGTTCGATTTCGGCCGCATAGCCAGCAAGACGACCGCTCATGGCCTGGCCTCCCTCGCCTTGCGGGACCCGCCAGTCATTGCCTTCAGTTCCTCGCGGAACTGCCGCACCAGGTTGCCCACCGCGATCAACGCCTGCGCAAGATCCTCGTCATGGGCAACCCGGCCGTCGTTCATGGCACGCACGGCCTGATTGAAATTGACGCCGACGCGCCGCAGCTGGTCGGTCATGTCCACGATCGCCGGCCGCAACCCCTCTGACGCGATTGGCAGATGCCCGGCCTCAGCCCGCACCAGACGCCGGACGACCTCGCTGACGGTGACGCCGTCCCGCTCCGCAATGGCTTTGAGGTTGGCCAGCTCGTCAGCCGAAAACCGGATGTGCGTCACCTCGCCGTAGCGTCGTGACGCGCTCTTCAACGCTGCTCTCTGGGCGTCTTCATCCATCTCTCAAGCCCGCTTGCGGGCGCTAAGGCCCGCCAGGGCCGCGCCGCCTATTTTGTGTGTATCACAAAATAGGCTATCCTGCCAAAGAGAAGGAAGAACACCTGCCAACACAAAGAGAAGGAAGAACACCCGCCAACACAAAGAGAAGGAAGAACACCCGTCCCTTTCCACCGAACCCAATTGTCACTGCAAGGGCCCGCAGTTGCCACTGCAGGGGCACGATGTGTCCATCGTGACTTGATGCAATGTGTCTATGGCGCGATGAGGACTTGTTTCCATGTTAACATGGAAACACCGGAGCAGTTCGCCGTCACGAACAACCCACCGGGTTCGATCCTCATTAAAGATAGCAGCCTCGTCATGATGGCACCCCTAGGCGAGCCTTTTTGATGAGCGCCTGGGTTGCCAAACCGGTCTGCCCCGTTGACTATGTCACCAAGTTGCGACCGTGACATTGTGTCCATGATGACTTGTGTCCATGATGACTTGTTTCCAAGTTGACATGGAAACAAGGAGCCAACGCCGGAAGGAGGCCCCCATGATCATCTCCGCTGCGATCCCAAAAGGCGGCACCGGCAAATCGACGATGCTGCGCACCCTCGCATCCGTCGCGCTGCATCGGGGCTATTCGGTCACACTTATTGACGGCGATCGGCGACAGAACATGAACCGCTGGTTCCAGATGCTGGGTGATGCTGGCAATCGCCCCGACAGGCTGCATCTGGTGAGCGCAATGACCCCGCAGGAAATCCTCGACGCGGCAGCCACTCACAACGGCGAGCGCTCCGTCGTCTTGATCGATACGGAAGGCACAACGAACGACAACCTCATGGCCGGGCTCTTCGCGGCCGATATTGTCGTCGTGCCGGTGTACTTTGCCCTCGACGACGTGACCGCCGCCATCCAGATCACCGACCACTACATTCCGCTTGCGGTCGAGAGCCGGGGTAGACCGCTGCCTGCGATATTCGTGCTGACCAAGCAGACCATCATCGATGGCAGGGCCCGAGCCCTGACCGAACTGCGCGCCATCATCCAGGCCAACGGCACGCCGATTGCAGAACACGTCCTGCATAATCGTGTTGCCTACCGCGACCTGCAAACCGGGCAGACCCTTTACAGCCCCGCGGTGCCCGATGCGAAGGCGGTTTCCGAGAGCGAAGGAGTCTTCGACGACCTTCTGCAAACCTTCATCGAGGCCACAAGGAATGCGGCATGAGTGAAGAAACCGTACCGAAGCCCGGTGACGACAAGAAAGCCCGCATGATGAAGGCGATCTCCACGCAGCCCCCGGCGCTGCCGAGCATGTTCATCCCACCGAAGGTCGAAACGTCGGGGACCAAGGAGCAAGCTACGCCACAGATGCTGGAACCGGCAAAGCCGTCCCCGGCAGTTGGGCCCGATTTCCGCAAGCTGCTGCGGCAGGGCCAAAAAAAGGATCCCGTCGCCGGCAAGAAGATTCGCGAGGAGGAGATGATCCGCTGCGGGTACTATCTGACGGCCGTTGAGCAGCGCCAGTTCAAGTTGTTGGCAATCAGCAACGGACACAGCATGACCGAGCTGCTGCGAAAGGCTGTGCAGGATTATATCCGCATTCATAAGCACAAACTGCCGAAGGAATAATCGGCGGTCGGCGTCGCTGTCGTATGCTGTGAAGGCTGATGGTCCTGGCTCTTGGCGACGCGCAAAAAAAGGGCCCGCGACGGAGCACTCCGTCGCGGGCCCTTTGACGTGTTTGCCTAGTTGGTTTGGTTGAGGTGTTTCAGCAGGTCCCCGAGGATGCCGTCCTGGTCCGGACGACCGCTGGCGGCCGCTTTGTCGTCGACCAGCCTTGCGGCCAATTCGGGCGATAGCGGCATGAGATGGTAGCCGTGTGAGATGGCTGCGTGGCGAAGATCCTCGAGCGTTTCGAACGCTCGATCGCGGGTGCCAAGCCAGAGCGCGGGCTCGTCGGTTTCTTCGTGCGGGAACGCTTGCAGGAAGTAGGTCCGAAGCGGTGGATCGTAGCCGATGACCGCGTCTGGATCCGAGCGGACTTTTCCGGTGACGGTGCCAGTAACGGTGATGGTATAGCGGCTCATTGCAACCTCCTTTTGCCGGTGGGGAAGCCGGCCCCTCGAGGGGCCGGCCACCGATGCCTCACTGGGGGTTGTTCCAGAGGATGACCTTCTTGTTTTCCTCGCCGCCGGGGGCGGGAGCGAGATTGCCGAAGATCACGCCGATCTCGGGGGCTTCCAGCTTGACCGAGAGGTATTCCTCGCCCGAACGCTGGGAGATGCGGTGCCAGCCGGCTCCGATTTCGAAGCCCGTGCGCTTGTTAACGATCCGGTAGTCGGGGGCGTCCTCGCGCGACTTGTTGGTGTTCGGGATGAGGGTGATCGGGGCGTTGACCCGGAGCGTGGCAAAGACGCCTTCCATCGAGCCGTCGGCCTTGGTGGTGAGGTTTGCGATCGTGGTGGCCATGGTAGTTCTCCTTCGGTTGCATCGGGACCATTCCCGATGGCGCCAAAGGAGAGGGCCGTCCTGCTGCGGTCATCTCGGCGAAAATTCTGGAAAATTCTATTTGCCGAAAAAGTGCGGGCAGGCCCTTCGCCTGTCCGCAGGCAAAAAACAGAAATCGAATTTTCCTGAATATTCGCCGAGTGTACCCCCAACGGGGGTTGACCGCACAAAGCAGGCGGTCGTCTACAAAGGCGACATGAAACGGGAATGGCCCCGGATGCGGCAGATGGACAAGAACCCAGGCCGCCATCGCTTGACCGCCAAGGCAACGCTGCCGGATCGCCGGATGCTTGCCGTCACCTCCGGGGTCATGTCGCCTGCGTCGTCAACACCTCGAACAGCATCATGGCGCGTGAACCGCCTTGCGTGTTCTGGATGGCGGCACAGCGTTTTCGAGATCGGAGCCGGCTGGCAGCGAACTTCACGCCCCTCGGTAGCAATGCCTCGAAGCCACGATGGATGACCGCGCAAGCCAGGATGTTCGGCACGCTCGCGCCCGCTTCAGATGCGAGACGGGTCAAGATGATCGTCCTGCACAACGCCCCGCGGCTCTGCACGTGGGCCGGTTCGAAAGGGGCTGGCCTCGGCGTTCACATAAGTGGAGTTGGGGGGCGGATCAAGCCTATCGGATCGGACCCGCCGGGCTGTCGGCGGGTCGGCGCGCACATCATCCTGGCAGCGCCAGACGCTCGTCCGGCGTCAGGCGGGCCTCGGCTTGCCGGCGAATGTCCGAACCGGCATGGCGCAGCATCGCACACCAGTCTTCCACGTTGTACGTGGTCGCCACGCTGCCCCTGGCCAGATCGTAAATGACGCACGGCTTGTTCGCGATGGCGAGCCGAAGCATGTTGACGGCTGTGCCGGGTGATGCGCCGTCCCAGACCATCATGCCAAAGTCGGCGCGCCGCGCCATCTCCCGGTCTTTGGCGGCGTGGACAAAGTCCCCTGTGGCGCCCTCGTCAGGAGAAGGGACATGGTAGGCGGCCCAGTCGCCCAGATTGTTGCGGGGTTCCTTGCCGGCATGGAAGACACCGACGTGCTCGTAACCGTAGCCCGCGAGCAGGCCCTGCACCTCGGCATCGGCTCCCGACGCGTCGCTAATCAGCACGCCGTGCTCGGCAGCCACGATTGCGCCTATGCGCGTGATGGCAGGTTCCGGCAGCTCGTATATCTCGCGTGATCCACCTATGAATATCATCGACATCGTGACTTTCCCTTCTCTCCAGCGTCCCCCGCCCCCGCGCCGGCCGCCCTCTCGCTGTGGCCCCGCGCGAGGGATCGTCACCCGAAGGCCGAGACGGCGAAGCCGGCGCGGGGAGCGGCGGGACGCCGCGACTAGAGCCCGGCCGGCCGCGGGCCGGCGCGCCCAGACCCTGCCGCTGCTGGAGGCGCTAGCGCGCGTGGAGCTAGTGGCCGTTGTCGGCCAGCCAGAGGCTCACGTCCTGGATCGAGCGCATCAGGATAGACGGGTTGTCCCGCGACGGGACAAAACCCCAGCTCTGCCAGTAGCGCTCGGCCTCGGCGTCGATCGCCCGCACCACCACCGCGCGGCCGCCGACGATGTCGGCGCCGGCGACGCAGCGATGCAGCGCGTCCTTGACCAGGCCGCTGCCGATGCCTTGTCCGGCATAGCGGTGGTCGACGGCGAGTTGTCCAATCAGCAGGCAGGGGATCGGATCGGGGGGCCGTCCGGTGCGGATGGCGCGCGGTGCGCTGTTTGGCTGGATCACGCCCGGCGCGAGGCCGTAATAGCCGACGACTGTTCCCTCGTCGTGAACGACCAGGACGCGGGTAAACCCGCGGGCCTGGTTCGTTCGCGCGAAGCCGGCCAGCCAAGCGTTGAGCGCCGGCTTGCCGCAATCGAAGCTGTCGAGGCGGTGCGCGTCGTCGAGAAGTTCGATGCCTGAAAGCGCCACCTAGCGGTTCCAGGGCGGGGACCGACGCAGCCGCTCGGCCGCCTTCGGCGGGGGCGCAGCGGCGGGGGCTGAGATCGCCTGCATGAAGGCGTCATAGGCTTCCGGGGACACGCGGATGACGGTTTCGTTGAGGATGGCCGCCTGCGCCTCGTGGATTGCCGCGCGCCGCACGAACTCGGTGCGCGACAGGCCAAGCAGCTCCGCGCCGCGGTCGATGATGGTGAGATCATCGTCGCGAAACCGCATCGAGACGGGTGTTTCCTTCCTGGTGGCTGTGGTGGCCATGGCGCGCTCCTGTGATGCGGACGTATATACGTCTATGTAACGCGGAACGCAATACAGGTTGCGGAGGGTGCAGTGCTTCGCGCGCGGATTTGGTGAGCTTCGCGCGGGCCGAACCCGACTGCGCCCGGTCGGGTTCGATGGACGGTTGCGAGGAAAGCGGCGCTTCACGCGCCGCCCTCCGCGAACCGCCAGACGGGGATGCCGAGCCGACGGGCCTTGTCGGCTAGGTTGTCGGTGATGCCGGAACCGGGAAAGACGATCAGGCCGTAGGGCACCACCGAGAGAAGCTGGTCGTTGCGGCGGAAAGGAGCGGCCTTGGCGTGACGGTTCCAGTCCGGCTTGAAGGCGATCTGGGTGACCTTGCGGTTCTCGGCCCAGCAGGCGGCGATACGTTCGGCGCCGCGCGGGCTGCCGCCGTGGAGCAGGACCATGTCGGGATGCTTCTCGCGGGCCTTGTCGAGCGCGTCCCAGATCCGGTCGTGATCGTTGCAGTCGAGGCCGCCGGCGAAGGCGATCTTGGTGCCGGCCGGGACCAGCACCTCGGTTTCGGCGTGGCGGCGGGCTGCGAGGAAGTCTCTGGAGTCGATGACCGCCGCGGTCATCGCCTGGTGACTGACCTTGGAGCCGGTGCGTGGCCGCCATGCCGATCCGGTCTGTGCCTCGTAGAGGTCGGCGGCCTCATCGCGCATGATTTCGAGGACATTGCGGCGCTCGATATAGGTGATGCCCTCGGCCGTGAGCCGTTCCAGCTCGACCGACTTCACCTCGGAACCGTCCTGCTCCTGCTGGCTCGAACGCTGCGCCTCCTCGTTGCGGTCGAGGCTGCGGGCGACGCGCTCGGCGGCACGGTGGAAGACGTTTGCGAAGGACCAGAGCAGGTCATCGAGATCGGGTTCGAGCCTGGTGTCGCCGAGCATGCCGGCGAAGGTCTCGACGATCCCGGCAAGCCCGGCCCGGATCACCTCGTCGTCGGGAAGTGGCCGAGCATCAGGGTCGTCCTGATGCGGACGATGGCCGTACATCTGCAGTTCGAGGATGACGCGATCGGTCGGCGAGGAGGCGTGGTAGGGCTCGTGGGCGTCGTCGAAAGGAAGTTCGTAGGTCATGGCGTGTCTCCGTCGGTTGTTGCCGCGCCCATCGCGGCCTGACAGCGAAACCCGGCCGCGCACCGGGCGCGGCCGCACCGAAGGCCGTAGCAAAGCGGAGGACGGCGCAGCCGTTGCGGCCGTGACCGGTGGGTGGCAGGGGTCGCCTCTCGGACAGGCCGCGGGCGCGGCCTCTCCGGTGGACTGCCGCCATGCAAGGAGGCCTTCGGGTGACGCCACCCCCGCCCGCCTGCCGGCTCGGGCCGTTCATCCCGGAGGCAGGAAGAGAGGGACATCCTCCCGGACGAGCTGATCGCTGAGCCATGCGGCGAGATGGGCGGGGCCGAGATGACGCAGATCGTCGTTGAAGTCGCCGAGCTGCGGCCGCAACACCAGGGCGAGGATCCCGACCTGGCCTGCGCGCTGGCTGAGACGCTCGATGCCGTGCCGGCCGGCGGCGTCGGCATCGGCTGCGATATAGAGGCGACGGCAGCCGGGCGGCAAGATCAGGCCGGCGAGGTGATTGGCCGAGGTGGCGGCGGCCGCCGGCATTGCCGGCATCACCGTACGCAGCGAGGCCATCGTCTCGAACCCTTCGCCGGCGGCCATGACCGGGACGGGCGCACCGGGCTGGTGGCCTAGCCAGATGCCGTTGCCAAGGAGGTCGCCCAGTGAGCGGCGTGGATCAGTGAATTGCGCCTTGCCCTGACCCGAAGGATCAAGCCAGGTGCGTTGCAGGCCGGTGACCTGCCCATCGAGGCTGGTGACAGCTGCGATCAGCGCAGGCAGGACCTGCGTCTCGCCGGTCACGAGGTCCCTGTAGTAGCAGCCTGGGTGGAAGCGCAGGGCGCGCTCATGCGTGGAAAGCAGGATGCCGCGGTCGGCAAGATAACGTTCGGCCAGCGTACCGGCAATCGGCTGCGACAGGGCGAACAGGCGACGCGCGGCGTCAGGGGAGCCGCGCGCCGCGGCAGGTTGGCGCTGCGGGCCAAGGGGCTGGGGCTGGGGCGGTGGCAGCGGCATGGAGAGGAAGCGACGTGCTTCATCCGCGACCTCGCGGAAGTCGACCAGACCACAGCTCTGCTTGATGACGTCGAGCAGGTCGCCATATTCCCCCGACGACTCGTCGACCCATTTTCCGGCTGCCTTGCCGCCAACCGCCTTGAGCCGCACATGCATTGAACGGCCGCGCGTGTTGCGGACATCGCCGACCATCCAGTAATTGCCGCAGCGATGGCCGTTGGAGAGATATTCGCGGCACACCTCCTCGGCATGTTCGCCAAGGCGGCGCGCCAGATCGGAAGCCGAGCCGGTCACGATCGCCTCCCCTCAAGCCGCTGCCGCACGGTCGGTGACCCCAACCAGTGTATGGCGCTCGAGAAGGGAGGCGAGGATGGCGGACCCCAGCGCGGACGTCGGGATGAACAGCCGGAGCTTCCAGGAGATGATTTCGGAGATCAGGCCGAGCGCCTTCAGCCGCGGCACCATCGCATCGGTGAAGCCGATCAGCTCGACACGGTAGTCGTTCATAACGCGGCTGCGGCGCAGGACCAGGCCGTCGGCAAGCTGCAGCCCGATGCGCCCGTCGATCACGCCGGCCCACGCATCATCGGCGGATAGCGAAGGAACATGGTCGACACCAAGATTGCGCAGCATGGTCGCGACCTGCGTCGGTGCGATGTGACGGCCGATGATGCGTTCGCCGGCATCGGTCTGGATCCGGTAAACCTGACAATCATGATCCGGCAAGCGCCGCCAGATCGGCAACAGCAGACCCGTCACGATATGAAAGGTGCTGGTGGTGAACTCCGGGACGGCGGCGACTTCTGTCTGCCACAGGTCGCAGAACAGTTTTCTGTCGGCCGGCTGCCAGTGGGTTTCGGCAAGGGCGTCGAGACCGAAGCGCAGCTCGTCCGTCGGCCGCAGCAGGCGCACGCGGTGCTCTATCGTGCCGTCGTCGAGCATCAGGCTCGCCGTCGGCAGCTGGATCGCCGCTCGGTTCGACCGCGTGTTGACCAGCAGGACCGATTGCAGCTCCGCGCGGGCGATCGCCAGCGCATCGACCAGACCGAGCGGTCGGATACGGTCCGTGCGCGCGACGGTCAGCACATGCGACTGCGCGCCCGAGACCGGATGCGTGTAGACGGTGCGACGATCGGTGACGACGATGCTCTCCGCCGCAATCGTCTCCAGACCTCTGTCATAGGAGCCGGCAGCGATCGCGCCCTCGACCTTCGCCGTCATCAGTTGCTCGAACACTTCGAACAGCAGGTTCTGGGTCTCGATCCGCAGCGCCAGCAGGCGGTTGAGCCAGGTCGTGATCGGCGGCAGCTCGTCGCGTAACCCGCCCTCGTCGGTGGTCAGCGACAGACCCGTGACGGTCTCGAAGGTCGTCAGCGAACACCCTTCGATCTTGCCCTGATGCAGCAGCAAGTAGAATTGGCGAAGCGCGGCCCGCGCGTAGGGGCTTTCGAGATTGTCTTCGGCACGGAACAGCCCTGCTCCACCCGTCTGGCGCTGGCCGCGTGTGATGGCGCCCAGCGTGTCCAGCCGTCGTGCTATCGTCGATAGGAAGCGCTTGCCTGCCTTCACATTGGCGGCCATCGGCCGGAACAAGGGCGGTCGCTTCTGATTGGTGCGGTGGGTCCGTCCGAGACCCTGGATGGCGTTGTCGGCGCGCCAGCCGGCTTCGAGCAGATAGTGCTTGCGCAGCCTCTGGTTTCGCGCCCCGAGATCAGCGTGGTAGGAGCGACCGGTGCCGCCGGCGTCCGAAAAAATCAGGACGCGCTTATCGTCATCCATAAAACTCTGGGTCTCAGCGAGATTGGCCGAGCCAGGGCGGTTCTCGACGGTCAGCCGGTCGATACCATCGCGGCCGGTCTTCTTGACGATGCGGCGCGAGCGGCCCGTCACCTCGGCGACGACATCCGTTCCGAAATGGTGGAGGATCTGGTCGAGCGCGCTGCCAACCGGCGGCAGCGAGGCGAGTTTTTCCATCATCTCGTCGCGCCGGCGAACGGCCTCCCGGCACTGGACGGGATTGCCATCCTCGTCGTGGACAGGTCGAGAATAGAGATTGCCTTCCGCATCCGAATATTCCGCGAACAACTGCGTGGGGAAGGAGTGCATCAAGTACCCGCCGACGTACTCGCGCGGGGTCACGTCGCAATGGAGATCCGACCATTCCTCGGTCGGGATCTCGGCAAGGCGTCGTTCCATCAGCGCTTCGCCGGTCGAGACGAGCTGCATGACCGCCGAATGACCGTCGGCAAGGTCCTGCTCGATCGCGCCGATCAGGGTCGGCGTCATCATCGAGGTGATGAGATGGCTGAAGAAGCGCTGCTTCGTGCTTTCGAAAGCCGACCTCGCTGCCGACTTGGCGCTGCGGTTCAGCGTGCCGGCCTCGCTGGTGATGTTGGCCGCGTCGAGTGCGGCGGTCAGGTTGTTGTGGATGACCTGGAATGCGTCCGCATAGGCATTGTAGATGCGGATCTGCTCCTCGGTCAGCGCGTGCTCGAGCAGGTCGTATTCGACACCGTCATAGGAAAGCGAACGCGCTGTATAGAGACCGAGCGATTTGAGATCGCGGGCGAGCACTTCCATGGCCGCGACACCGCCATCCTCGATCGCGGCGACGAATTCGGCGCGGTTGGCGAATGGAAAGTCCTCGCTGCCCCAGATGCCGAGACGCTGCGCATAGGCCAGGTTCTCGACCGCGGTCGCACCGGTCGCGGAGACGTAGACGACGCGCCCGTCGGGAAGGGCGTGCTGCAGCCGCAAGCCTGCCCTGCCCTGCTGCGACGGGGCGACGTCGCCGCGCTCGCCTTTGCCGCCGGCGGCATTCGCCATGGCGTGCGCCTCATCGAAGACGATGACGCCGTCAAAGTCCTTCCCGACCCAGTCGAGGATCTGGGCGATCCGGGATTTCTTGCCGTCGCGCTCCTGTGAGCGCAGGGTGGCGTAGGTCGTGAACAGGATGCCTTCGGCAAGGCGGATCGGCGTGCCCTGCCGATAGCGCGACAGCGGCTGGACGAGAAGTTTTTCCTGACCAAGTGCCGCCCAATCGCGCTGAGCGTCTTCCAAGAGCTTGTCCGACTTGGAAATCCAGATCGCGCGGCGCCGCCCCTGCAGCCAATTGTCGAGGATGATGCCGGCGACTTGCCGTCCCTTGCCGCATCCGGTTCCGTCACCCAAAAACCAACCACGACGGAAGCGGACGGCGTTCGCGGCACCTTCTGGCGCGACCGAGACGACATCGCAAGTCTCGTCAACCGTCCAGGCGCCGGTGAGATAACCGGAATGGGCTTCGCCCGAATAGATAACGCTTTCAAGCTGGGCATCCGACAGCAGGCCCTCGTCGATGATCGCATCAGGAAGAAGCGGCCGATAGGAAGGTTTTGGCGGCGCGACCGCTGCCATGGCGGCCGATTGTACCAGCGGCGTCGGATGCGGTTTTGCGCGGGGAATGTCGATCGACTGGAGCGCGTAGGGTTCGTAGATCGTGTCGGTGAGCCGGCCGCCCTCTTCCGGCATCCAGTCGCGCAGCTCATAGGCAAGCGCGACGCCAGACGTGCCGCTTGCCGTGACGGGGCGGGCGGGCTTTGCCCGGGCAACCGGCCGGGTTGGCCGGACAGTCTGAGGAGTCGGTGTGGTTGCGGCGGGTGTAGCTCTCGCTGCCGATCGAGTGGCGGCCATTTGCATCGCGGCATTGCGCAGGATGCCGTTCGACAGTCCGCCGATCGAGTCCGGAAAGCCGCCCGGTCTGCGAGGCGGCAGATCGGATATCCAGGCGAGGAGCGTCCTGACATCCATAGCCTTGCCGCGCGACGGGACGAAGCCGGTGGGGTCGGTAGCAGGAGCTTTGTCGATGATGGTCAAGCGGGTCTCGGCCGTTGTCCCATGGCGGGCGTAGACACGGCCGTCGATTGCTGCGGTGAAGATGATGGTGCCCTTCTGCTGCAGCCGTTCGAAGGAGGGGCGCCATTTGGTGTTTTCGGGAGACAGCCCGGTGCCTGTGATGGCGACCAGGCGCCCGCCGGCGCGCAGGCGTGCGAATGCGGAAGAGAGATGCCGCCATGCCGCATCGGCGACATGGCCGTCGACATAAGCGCCGACGCTGAAGGGTGGATTCATCAGCACGACAGACGGCTTCATAGCCGCGTCGAGATGATCGTCGACATGGGCGGCGTCGTGCCGTGAGACGCAATACCGTGGAAACAGCAGGCCGAGGAGATCGGCTCGCGTCGCGGCAAGCTCGTTGAGGGCGATCGAGGCGCGCGCCATCTCGGCATGGACGGCGAGCAGGCCAGTGCCGGCGGAGGGTTCGAGTACGAGGTCGCAAGATGCGATCGCCGCGGCGTTCGCCGTGACGAAAGCCAGCGGCAAGGGCGTGGAGAGCTGCTGCATGGCCTGGCTCTCGTCGGAGCGCCGTGTGTGGGTGGGAAGAAGATCCGCGATGCGCGTCATCATGGCCAACGCTGATTGCGGCGTGGTGGACCGCGACAGGATCGCAGGGCCGAACCGGCGCAAGAACAGCACCTGGGCGACTTCGAGCGCCTCATAGGCGTCCTTCCAGACCCAGAACCCCTGAGCATCGCTGCCGCCAAAACTCGTCGTCATGGCGGTGCGCAGTGCGGCGGCGGTGACAGGCTCGCCCCGCTTGAGAAAAGGCAAAAGCAGTATTCCCGCCTGATGGATCGGCTGGGCGTTGTTGACGGCGTCGTGTGCCGGCGCGGCGAGGGATGCCGCCGTCCGGGCGATCGATGTGGTCGAAACGATGTTCATGGAGATGTCCTTCGCGAGAGGGGGAGCGGAACCCGCGCCGGCACTCTCTCCGCGCCAGCCGGGCCACACTTTTCCCGGCTCTCCTCTGCCTCTGGCGCCGATGCACCAAAGGGGTTGCGCTCTGCGGAAAGCCAGACTTGAATGCGCGCACACGGATGCGGCGGCGACCTGGAGCTGTGGAGGGGATGCGACGTTTCAAAATTGGCAGTGCGGTCTACGAGGAGGGAGCGCCTGACCTGCAGGCGGCGCTGGCGGACGCCTATGCCCGCAGCGAGCGTCCGCTATGCCTGTGCCGCGAGCCGGGCTGCCCAATGTACATCGCCCGCATCGGCGACCTTCATCTGATCAAGCGCATGCCGCTGAGCGGCGGCGGCCATGATCCATCCTGTGATTCCTATGAAGCACCTTACGAACTGTCCGGCCTGGGCGCACTCGTGGGTGGCGCGATACAGCTCGATCCGCAAAGCGGCATGGCGGCCCTCAAGTTGGACTTCAGCCTGTCGAAGACGGGGAGCCGGGCAGCCTCGGTGCCTGCGGGCCAGAGCTCCGCCAGTGTAACCACCGACCCCCGGAGGATGTCGCTGCGTGGCCTGCTTCATTATCTCTGGCACGAAGCCGAATTGACGGTCTGGACATCCCGGTGGGCCGGCAAGCGACATTGGTGGAATGTCCGCTGGCATCTGCTCGAGGCTGCCGGGCAAATGACGGTGAGAGGCGGATCGCTCGCGGATATCCTGTTCGTGCCCGAGCCATTTCGCGCCGAGAACAAGCAAGCCATCGAGCAGCGTCGCAACGCAGTTCTCGGCACGGCGCTCCCGCCGAAATCCGGTCCACGAAAGTTGCTCGTCCTGGTCGGCGAGGTGAAGGAGATCGTGCCGGCCCGCTCCGGTCAGAAGCTCGTCATCAGACATTTGCCCGGCTTTCCCTTCATGATCGACGATGCACTGCATCGCCGCTTGCAGGCGCGTTTCGAGAAAGAATTGTCGCTGTGGGCAGCGGATTCCAGCTCGCATCTCATGACGATCGCGACGTTCGGACTGAACCCGGCCGGCCTCGCCATTGTCGAGGAGGTCGCGTTGATGGTGGTCTCCGAGAACTGGATTCCCTACGAGACGGTCCCGGAGAAAAGGCTCGTCGATGGGCTCGCCCGCCTTCTCGAGAAGAGCGTGAAGGGGTTGCGCTTTGACCTGCAACCCGACCAGCCGATCGCCAATGCGTTGCTTCACAACAGGGACGAGCCGATCGCGCTCTTTGTCGTTCCGGCCGGAGCGGACCAGAACTACGAAGCGTCGCTCGACGAAATGATCGCCGCGCGACCGGGGATCGGCTCCTGGGTGTGGCGGGTCGGCGAAGGCGATATGCCGCCGCTACCGCTCTGAGTGTCGGCGGAATTTCCAGCGATGCTCACGATGCCTTAGGCTAGGCCCAGCTTCTTCTTGAGCTCGGCATTTTCCTTGCGCAGACGGTCGGCAAGCAGGTTCTTAAGGCGCTTGTTTTCTTCTTCGAGCGCGACAAGATCACGGAGATCGCCGCTGTCTGAAGAAGGTGCGGCAGCCCTCTTCCAATAATAGTAGGTCTGCTCGGATATGCCGGCCTGGCCGACCGCAATCTTGCTGGTCGCGCCGGCAGCGATCGATTTCTCGATCTGGGCAAGCTTCTGGGCGCGTTCATTCTCGGAATATGTCTTGCGGGCGGTCTTCGCTGCCACGGGAGCCTTTGCGGCTGGGGGCGCAGGTTTCGCTCCGTTCTTGCGGGCCGGCTTTACGAGCTCTGTCTTCGCTTTCTTTGCTCGCGGGCCTTTCTTCTTCGATTCAGGCACTTCCACTTTGGCTGGGGCTACTGTCGTCTGAACAGTCTGAGCGTCCTGAAAATCGGCCATCATATACTCCGCTAGTGGTTTATCCCCTTCTTCAGCATCAAGGGGTCTTATACTGAAGTCAATGACCTGGGAATTTGGGAACTGAGCAGCATGAGCCGGCTGTGACATCTCCGTGGCAATTTTGGACAGGTCAAGATCGCCCCAGATCGAATGGCTTGGCTTCTGCTTACCGCGCCTCTGTTTCAGTTCCACGATGAATGGCCGGATCTGGCGCTTCATAGTCTGTTCCTTGATGTGAGCATGACTTGCTAGCCAAGTCGCAGTTTGGGTTAGCGAGTACCCGACCTATCATATCGCTTTCGCCGTGCTTTATCGGAGAAGCCCCGCAACGAGCAAGCGGTGTGTCATAGGCCCAGGGGCATTCGGCTCAATCAACGGGGGCAAACATGCCTACCGAGAGAGAGCTGCCTCATACACGCGATGCTCAGGCGTCTAGCCGGCGGAGGGCGATGACTGTGCACAATCCGGCTGGAGCGATTGCAATCCTTATATTCTTGGGAACTAATCTTCTCATGGCGGCGGATGAGCTGGACGCGCTTGTTTTCGGGATGGCGGTCGACAGCGTTCGTGCGCTTTCTGTTCCTTTCGCGGAAAAAGTCGCGGAAGTCGCCCACAGAAGCCTGGGCGTTGTGCTTTTTAATTTGCGCATCGATGGCGACATGGAACTTCAGCGCGTCGCCGCCATCCGGTATCCAAGCAATCAGACAGGGGTTCTGGTGCTGGATAAGCAGGGCTTGTTGACCAGCCATTGCATGGTCAATGGCACTTTCTCCAGCTTTATCGCTCCGTTGGAGGACTGGAACACGCTGCCGCTCGCAGCGCAGGCCAGGACGAGTATCGCCGGCCCGGCCAGCCTGTTCATCGGCGCTTTACGCAATGCCGGATACCTCCCGCGTGGCAGGCACTGACCCCAAGTTTTGCGGAGGACCGGATGCTTGTATCCTCGGGGCAGTTGGCCATACGGTCTCGCATGTCCCTACAGCTTGAGGAAGGGCCGTACGCGGGTGCATCCACTGAGCGAAAGTCGGTCACCGTGATGGAGAGACGCTTCGCCGCCGAAGCGCGGTTCTTATAGATGCCCATCGTCGCCTTCCTTCGTCAGCTCCGACGCAATCGCACTTTGGACAGGAATTCGTCGATCTCGAGATCCGACAGATCATCGAGCAGCCTGAAGGCAGCATCATGCCTTCCGTCGTTCACGAGAATCGTGCGTTTGCCGCGATGTTCGGCCCACCCGGTCTCGGGGTCTGCGTTGCGATGCCGGGAGTGTCTTTGTGACGGCTGAACAGTTGAAACATCTGCTCGCGGGTGGCAACGCCGTCGAGCACCTTCCTGAAGGGTGGATGTGCGGCCATGGTGTCTCCTGAACGCAGCTCGGCCACGCGCGGCATTACCGCGCCATGGCAACTGCTTGCTGTGTTGTGGCTGTCGACTGGCCGAGCCCGCGGTCGGCGCGTGCACCGGCGATGATGGGGTTTGCAGGGTTCAGGCGGCGCGTCGTTCGGAGGACCGCGAAGCGTCTCGACCAACCCCGGTGATGGCACGGACGGCGGCGGCGAGCGCCGGGATCTCGTCGAGCATGCCGAGTGCAACGAAGTGGTTGGCCCCGCCGGTATAGTCCTTGCGGCCCTTGCAGGTGCGGATCAGGATGCCGTGACCTGAGGACAGACCGAACTGACCGACCTGAATGTAGGCGTGGTCATGGTGCAGGGTAATTTCACCGGAAACGGCGATGCCCGCCCTGTTGGAGCGCAGGTCGAAGCTCCCCTGCGGCAGGGCAAGTTCGGCGGCCAGTTTCTTCAGCCGTGAACGGGCTGTCTTGTGGAAACGTCTCTTCTGCTGCTCGTCATAGGAGCAGCTTCTTTTCCAATCGAACATGTGAATCTCCATGAAACGAAAGCGCCCGGGATTGCTGTGGCGATCCCGGGCTTGAAAGTGAGTTGGAACTGAAATGGGTCCGGCCGCGATGCCGGACCCGTGCGGAGCGGGAGGCCGACTATTCGACGGCCTGGAGGTGGTCCGCCTCGTCGCTGTCGATGGTCACCGGCTTATCGGAGGGCGGATCCAAATCGTCGGCGAGGAAGGCCGGCAGTTCGGCGGCGTCGCCGTCGAGAGCCGTCTCGTCCGACCTGTCGTCGGCGACCGCATCACCAGCATCCACTTCATCGACCTCAAGGCGCAGTGGCTCAGGCAGCCAGTTCGATCCTTCGAGAAGACGGGCAGCTTCACGAGCCATGATATCCTTCTTCATGTGGTCGATCAGCTGCGCGGAGTCTGCGCCACGGGCTTCACGGACAGCCTGCAGGATCCGCGCCTTGGTGAGCCGCCCGAGGAACTCGACCGTGGGCGTCCATCCGGCGTCGACCATATCGAACTGGAGCGAGCGGCCAAGCACGTCTGCATGCACGAGCGCCTTCGCTCGCCTGTTCCAGGGTTCGACAACCGCATTGAGGGTCAGCGAGACACAGTGCGCGAACAGGGCCCTGCGGCTTGCTTCGTCGAGGCCGAAAAGGAAATCCCACAGGCCTTCCGCTTCATCGGGCAATTCGCGGTTCCAGGCTTCGTGCCGCTCGGAGATCTCCTTGGCCCAGGATGTCTCGGCAAGACCGTCGACCTGGCTGAAGCTGCTGCTCTTCAGGCTGATCTCCAGGCACGTGTCGGGCGCGAAGCGATAGAAAACCTGCAGGACGAAGGCATGGAGCGCGGCGACGAAGGCGATGTCGACGTCACCGGCGAGCGCGTTGCGCAGCGCCAGCGTCCGCTGCGCGGTCAGGTCGAAGACGAGCCTATCGGGCAGTGGCTTGATGCCATCGTCCTCGCCGTCATCGCCAGGGGCCTCGTTCACCGGCTTGCCGTTGACGATAACATCATCGCCATCACCGTTGCCATTGGATCGGGTTCCGCCGTCGGCAACCCCTTCCTCGACCTCATCGACTTCGCCGGTTTCGGTCCGCGGCTCGTCCTCGGACCGCACGAAACCCGTGTCGACCTGGAGCTTGCCATTCGCGGCAAGCGTAACGAACACACCGGCGATGGTCTTCTGGGTGGGATCGTAGCTTTGAGGACGATCATCGATCGCATCGAGCTCGGCTCCCAGCTGGTCGAGCTTCGCCTCGATTGCTTCGTCGGCATCCTCGGCCTTGGCATAATCCGCATCCAGCTTGTCATATTCGGCCTTCAGCGCGTCGTAGCGTTCGATCTCCTCGCCGCTGAGTTCCTGCGCCTCTGCGTAGATGCGCCGCATTCCAGCGGTGTGGCCGTAAGGAAAACTGATCGCCGCCTCGACCCATTTCCAGCCTTCGGCGCGTATCGCCTCGGCATCCACCTTCAGCCTGTCGAAGACAAGCTGCTCGAGAAGTGCGGCATCCTGGAACCAGCCGCCGGAATCCTGTTCGAACAGGTCGCGAAGGATGATGCCGCCAGCTGCTTCATAGGCCTCGGCGCCGACATAGACGGCCCGGCGATCATCGGCCCGCACCGTCGTCTCCGTCAGCAGGCGTCTGATGTAGTATGGTTCCTGCGTGTGCGAGCTGGAAATCCGCTCCCAGACCTGTTCCTGGCGCGCGTGATCGTCCGAGATCGAAAACGCCATTAGCTGTTCGAGCCGGATTTCGTCCTTCTCGTAGAGATCGAGAAGCTTCGGTGACACCGAGGCCAGCCGCAGGCGCTGCCTCACCGTCGCCGGCGATACGAAGAAGCGGGCGCCGATCTCGTCTGGATCGAGGCCCTGATCGCTGAGCGTCTTGAAGGCCCGAAACTGGTCGAGCGGATGAAGGTCGGCGCGCCGCAGGTTTTCGGCAAGCGAATCCTCCTCGGCCGAGGTCTCCTGCCCGCGGTTGACGATGCAGGGGATCGGCTCGTTCTTCGCCAGGCGCTTCTGCTTGATGAGGATGCCGAGCGCGAGATAACGCCGGCCGCCTGCGGGCACCTCGAACGTGCCGGTCTCCTCGCCCTCGCCGTCGAGCACGGGACGGACGTTAAGGCTCTGGATCAGCTTTCGCCGTCCGATGTCTTCGGCCAGCTGCTCGATCGACACCCCGTCCTTGATGCGCCGAACATTCTTCTGCGACAGCATTAGCCTGTCATAGGGAATATTCTCCGCGGCGTTCATCGCGATCTTCTGAATGGCGTTCTTTGCCATGGTCAGGTTCTCCATGACGGGCGGCCCGGGGCCTCTCCCCGAACCTCCAAGCCCGTCAGAACCCTCCCCTCCCCCCTCTGCCTCCAAGTCTCACGCCGACCCGGCCCCGGCTCGCGGATCTCGACGCGACCGAGCCGCCCGAGAGGGCCCCAGCATGTTGGCGTCACCGGGACGAAAAAAGCGCGGTCCTCTTGCTTCGGAGGACCGCGCTGGGATTGATGGAGATGGACTGGAGGCGAGGCCGGCGATGAGCGTTTTCGCTGCCGGCCTCCGCAGGATCAGGCGGCGAAATCGAGAAGCTTCTTGGCCTTGCCCTCCATTTCCAGGCGAACATCCTGATGCGGCTTGTCGCGCGCGACCCGCGTGATGCCCTGCACGAAATCAAAGATCGATTCCGGTGGTCTGCCTTCCTCCATGAGAACAGTATCGATGATCTTCGTGGTCTCGGACTTGGAGAAGCCGCGCTTGCGCAGGAAGCTCTGGCGATCGTCGTCGTCCCGAGCGACGATCCGTTGCCGCGCTGTCTTGATGCCGTTGACGAACGGCATGGGCGAGGAATCGGCAAACTGGATCAGGGCCGGCTCGGCCTCCAGGGCGAAACGGGAGGCTGCGTATTTTGAATGGCGGATGGTGATTTCCTCGAAATCTTCCACGCCCCACAGATTTCGATTCTGGCACACTGCGCGCAGATAGAAGCTGGCGATCCCAAGGGTGCGGGCTCCGACCTCGGAGTTCCAGCAATAGAAGCCGCGGAAGTAGAGATCCGGCTCCCCATTCGGTAGCCGCCCGGCCTCGATCGGGTTCAGATCGTCGACCAGAAACACGAAGATATCGCGATCAGACGCGTAGAGCGTCGTGGTGTCCCTGGAGATGTCGACGAGCGGATTGTAGATTCCCGTTGACCAGTCGAGCACACCGGGCACTTTCCAGCGCGTGTCGCCGGTACCGTTGCCGGCGATGTTTTGGACGGCGTCCACCAGTTCTGAATCGAATATTCTGCCGTAGTCAGGGCCCGTTACCGCTCGCAGCTCAATGCGTCCGTTCTCGATTTCAAGCGTCTTCACCTGCTCGGCACGGTGGTTGAGGAGACCATGCTGAAGGTTGATCGCCGCGAGCGGAGCAGGAAGCTGGCGAAGATAGGTGGCCGGCGCGCCGACCAGGCTGGCTAGTTGGCCAAAACTCCAATGGGTGGGGGCAACTGGGGCCGGCGCATCGGGTATCATTAGCCTCAGGCGCTCCGGGTCATCGCAGCTGGCCTCGACGCGGATCAGCTCACTTTCGACGACGCGGGTCTTGCTGCACTCCGATCGGCTCTTCACCGAATTCCGAAGGTCGGTGAGCGATAGGTATCGCTCGTCCACTGGCCGGTTGAACCATTCTGACGACACGCGGCCGATGCGTTGGCCGCGGCTGACGTCGACCTTGTAACCGGCACGCTCGTTGCGCTTGGGCGTGTGAATTTCCATCTGGGTCATGGGTGTCGCTCCTCGGCGGGCGCCGGAAGACTCTCTCCCGGACCTCTACCCGCCACCGCAACCCGCCCGCCCTCTTCCTCTCCCGGCATCCGCGCTCCGCTACAAGCGTCGCCGTCGCGGCAGCGGCCTCTTCAAGGCCTGCAACCAGGAAGGAATGCTCGACCTTCAGGAAAGCCAGAGCCTGGACCCGGTAGCAGTTCGCGGAAATTGGAGGCAACTGGTCTTGAGATTGGGCAATTGCCAGTTCTGTTCTGGCCCTAGCCAGAAATGTATGAATTGACCCAACGTCATGATACGCGAAGACCGCGTCATGGTCGGAATTGAAAGTCTAATGGCATGTCGAGCAGGTTCGTCCGGCCCGTGGTGGTGCAAGTTGGCCGGCAGGAGCGTGAGCGCATCATTTTCGACGTGAATGATGCAGCCGCGATCCTGCTGCGGAGTTTTCCTCATCAAACGACGAAGCGAAAACTGGCTATGGATGCATGCCTTCAGGTTCTGCGTGGTCAAGCTCAGACGCCCGTTGCGAGACGGGCCTTCGTTGCAGCGGCGTTGGAAGCCAAAATCCTACGCAGCGACTGAGGTCCAAATTGATAGTGGCCTCGATGGCTTCCAATGCGACTGGGAAAAATAGAGCTTCACAACAGCGCGGCGACCGGATTTCTAGAGCCCGCAGTAGAGGATCGAGTCCTGCTGTCGTGGGAAACAACCCGACATCCATCCGCTTGACTCGACAACGGTCAGGATGGCGGCAACATTTACCTCGATCGGAGATGGGATATGCGAGATTTGCCGAGCGGCATCGATGCTGACGTTGTGATTGAAGTCGGTCGGCTTCTCGATGATGCCGAGGATTTCCCGCCGTTGCCGGTGCACGAACTGGTCAAGCGGATTCGTACGACACTGCGGACCCGCCTTTCCGATCAGGACATCGAAAAACTGGTCGTCGAGATGGCTTCTAATCGTGGATTGCCCATTGTCTTCGACAAGCCTGCATGACCGGAGAGGACGGCCGGTCGTCGTCGCCCCAGTTTACCTGGCGCAAGAAAAAGGCCGGACTCGGGGCCCGGCCAGGTGTGAAGGTCAAAACCTCCAGAGGGGAACGCGCCAGACGAATGGGAGGAAACATTTGGCGCACCCGCCACATGGGTCAGCAAAGGCGACACTTCAACGACATGCCGTAGGCCACCAGACCTGTTCTCTTGGTGCACCGAAGCTTGCATGCCTAATGCGATTGCTGAAACGATATGGCTGGTTCAGCCAGCCTTGCTCAGGTTGCCGGCCGACGATTTGCCGGTCCGCCGATCCTGTTCTATCTCATAGTTGACCTTCTGGCCGTCAGCGAGCGTCGACAGGCCAGCGCGCTCGACAGCAGAAATATGGACAAACACGTCCTGTCCACCACCGTCGGGCTGGATGAAGCCAAAGCCCTTGGTCGCGTTGAACCACTTTACCGTTCCAGTCGCCATATAGGTATTTCCTTGCCGTAGGTGTCTACATATCTGCCAGGCCGACCGCACCGGCCGCCGCCGTTCTAGATAGATGCAGCAAATGGGCGTCATGGCAAGTCTGTAGCCTGTTTAAGGTACGTTGGCACCAAGCAGCGGTCCGCTGACCGCCGACGCCAGATCGAGAGTTGGCCAATGCCAGCATCGTATGATTGGGAACAGGACGCACGGAACACCTGCCCTGCGCTTGCGCCTTGTCGACCCAGATAGCCACCAAGTCCCCTTACCGGTCGGCGAAACCCAAGATCCATAAGGCCACATTGGCTTCGAGCTAGTCGCAAAGCGACAAGCTGCGGGATTGGCGATCGTCATCCGGTCATCCTCGCCGTCGCGCCGTTCGCCTTGAGCGCCGCCATCAGCATCGGCCCGACAGAGAACTGCCCCGCCGTCGCCTTTTCGGTCAGTACCCGCAAATAGCCGCCGGCCGAGTTGATGTGCTGCGCCCTTTGCAGGATGCAGGCAATCACGATCGCCGCGATCTCCGGGCCCATTACATGGCAAGCCTCCTCATACGCGGACGGCGAAACGCCTAGATATCCCCGCACCTGGGCGGCCGTTATCATGAGGTCGCGCCAATTGCCGATCCCGTCGACGGCGTAGTCGGTAATTTCGGGGCAAGCCTTCAGCACCATCCCCAGCGGGTATGTTTTCGGCGCCTCCGCGGTCCTCGTTCTGGGCTCGGCCGTCGCCCCGCTTTTCTCTAAAGCAGGTTCAAATTCAAAAATAGAGTCGGTATTTGAATCAGATTGCTGCCGCTCGTTTTGAGAGTCATTGCCGCTCGGATTCGTAGATTTCATATGAATTTCCAGCAGCTTATCCACTTCGTCATGCAGCGCGGCAAGCTCAGCTACGATCGGTTCGAGCTCGACAATGCAAGCTCGGCGCGGAATTGCCTCTACAACGCCGCGGAAACGCTTCCACAGGCCTCCCCAGTCGCCCGGGACATCTTCGTCAACGGCCGCTTCGATCAGCTTGTGGATGTCACGGCGGTGCAAGGTGATCCGCTCGCGCATAAGCCTGAGCGCCCGGTTACCGGCACGAACACATTCAGCCGCGGCCTCGAACTCGCAAGCACGGGCCAGCAGCGGAGCCAGGGAGAAGCCAAATGCTTCCTCGATCTCCCCTCCCCGGCCCTTGCGGGCGTAACGCTTGCCGTTCGGGCTATCCCGGCGGACGATCAGCCCACAATCAACAAGAGCCGCCAGGTGCCGCCTGACCGTGGGCTCCGGCATTCCGTGCGCCCTAAGCGACAGCTGTGCGTTTGAGGGAAAGACGATGAGGTCGTTTTCCTCACTCAATTCGCTGTCAGGATAGAATGATAGCAACGCGTTCAGGACGGCCAGCGCACGATCGCCAATGCCGACGATGCTCTTGCCCTCGCAGAGATTGCGGTAGATCTGCCATTTGTCGACCACCCTGCCCTTGGGAATTTCACGTGAATCGTTTTGCGCTGCCAGCATGGCAAGCGACATCGGCCGCCGCCCGAAGGGCGTCGTTGCAATACCCGTCTCCATTTTCTTTCACCCTCTATCAGGCAAAAGAAATCTGCTCGCCGAAACGACGCCACGACTCTTGACAGTGATTCGGGGAAATGCGATTCTCAGCTTGCGACAGACGAGAAGGGCTTCCGCGACGGTGACGTTCGGGGGCCTTTTTCTTTTGCGGTTTTAGTCTCCTGTTGATGCCTTCTCCGACTTCCTGAACGCCTCATAAAGCTTGCCCAGATTATCGGAAATCCACGTCCCAAAGCGGCTGCCATCCATCTCCTTCACGGCGATCGTGATGGCCTTGCCTGCCTTCTTGACGCTAACGCTAACTGATCTGTCCTCGGGGACCCAGGATTGTGCTTGGGCCTTCACCCCTGCCTTGCGAACCGGCTTCCCCTTCTCATTCAGTGTTGCTAGCAACCTTTCGAAGCGTTCGTTGCTTTCCAGCTGACCGAATTCTGGGTCGGATAAGATTGCATTAACCATTTCGGATTTCTTGCCGGCAAGCAGGGACAGCTCAACCCACCGCTCGCGGCCTACAGACGTAGCTGATCCAATCTTGCCGATCACAGATGCGGGAATTCTTGTGGCAACTGAAACCATCTTCGAGACTGCAGCGGCGTTCGAGGCCAATGCTGACGACATCACATCTCTGTCGTACCCCAAATCCTCGAGGCGTTTTGCGAACATCGCCTTCTCGATGAAACTGAGATTTGCTCGGGCGGAATTCTCCTGACCCTGGGCAATTACATGGGTCTTGTCGTCGATCTCCTTGACGACCGCCCTCACCTTTCGTCCCAGTTCGCGGGCAACTCGGACCCTGCGATGGCCAAAGACGATCATGTAGCGGCCGTCTGAGCTCGGATGCGGACGGACAAGTATAGGAGAATCCTGCCCTCTCTCCCGAATCGCTTCCAGCAGCTCTTGATATTGTTCAGCATCGTCGCCTATGCGGTCGGAAACGAACGAGCCGTCGACTGCGCTTGGGTCGAGTTCGACGACATGCTCCCCCTCAAGATACGCATCCGCTTGCTTTGCCAACTCGTTGACCGAGCGGATCATGGATTTTGATGCGCCGCGGATCGGATATGCCGCAGCGGAGGCTAATGAGGCCCCCTCGTCTGTCTCCGCTTCTACGAGGCCTGCAAGAAGATTCTTACGTGCCATATTCTACCTCCGATAGCGCGTAGTCCATTGAATACATTTGGCAAATATCCACTTTTGTCAGCAGACAAAGTCAGCGCCCCCATGCTTCATGAATCAAAGCTACGATTTCGCCGTTTACGACGTCCAAGGCTTCCATTGCCCGCTCGTATGTGGAACGGGTCATCGCATTCTTTTCAACTTCGTAGAGGGTCTGCTTGGTAATCCCCGCATCGGAAATCGCCGTTGATTTCAGCATCTGGTTCTTGAGAATGAATTCGCCGAACAGCGTATGCAGGAACGCCACCATCTGCGCTTGGGGCTGATCCGTGGGTTCGAATCGAGTCACAAGATAGCGATACCACTCCAGATTCACCTCCGCACCGGCCGCCCTGATCGGCTCCAGGATGTTCCCGAGCATCAGCAGAAACTGGCCCATGCTCATAACATCGAGCATCTGCGGATGGATCGTGATCAACACTGACGTCGCCGCGGTCAGTGCGGTGATCGTCAGGTAGCCAAGCTGCGGCGGACAATCGATAACTATGACATCGTAGCGATCGTCGACCTCCATCAATGCCTTCGAGATGCGCGTGAAAAACGCCCTGCCCACATTCGAAGACTTGTCCGTCATTGCCAGAGGTGTGTCGTATTCGAATTCCTGCAGCTCTAGGTTTGCTGGAACGATGTCCAAGCCCGGGAAATTCGTCGGCTTGATGATTTCCGAGAGAGGCACCCTCTCATCGTCGTAACGAATCGCGTCGTAAAGCGATTTCGTCTGGTCGAGTTCAGGTTGGAACCCGTGCAACGAAGACAGCGACGCCTGCGGATCGAGATCGACTGCTAGGACACGGTGCCCGGTAAGCGCAAGATATTGGGCGAGGTGCGCCGCGGTAGTGGTCTTTCCGCTGCCCCCCTTGAAATTAACAACAGCCAAGATCTGAAGCTTCTCGCTCGGCCGCCGATGGGGAACATACATGCGGGCGTCGGATCGACCGTACTGGTCGAGATACTGGCGCAGCTCAAGCATCTGTTCAGCGGTGTACGAGCGCCTGCCCGACGTCGAGGTCTCAGGCACCGGTCCCTTCCCTTCCAGATGCAGTTTCTTCAGATGGCTCTGGGAAACTCCCAGATACGTGGCAACCTCGGCCAGGGAGAACGACCGAAGATTCTTCTTTGCATGGGGAGGGAAGCGCTGCATCGAAAGCAGGTGCAACTTCTTCGATATCTGGTCGCCCTGATCGAGAATGCTTTTCTCAAACAGCAGCGGGATTTTCGTGGGCAAGGGCGAACTCACGTTCATTCGATCGAGACTCTCTAAAAACGATTTTTGACGCGAAAGCGCCAAGCAACCGTCATTATGTCCGATTCGTTCGCTCGGGCAAGAAATTTAAAGTTAACAAAAGCTTAATGATGTCGGCCCAGTATCACATCATCCGATTCATGGAACTGAATATGCTACACAATTTGTCAATTTTGTCTGCGGACAAATCCGGTTTATCCAAGCGTCAAGGCACCAATCCCTGACTTCCTTTGAGCGACCCGCACCGGTGCCAGAGCCTGATAGGTGAACAAGGACATTCAGCTTCTGCTCAAACTCGACCGCCCTTCGACCGACGCTGCTAAGCCGCCATGTTCTCCTTCTTCGAAGCTAGCAAGGCTCAGCTGATGGCTCGTCCAAGGAGAAGGTGCAGCTCTCATCAGCCCGTCGCCATCGCGGCTCTGCAGATAGCCGTCGATTGTCAGGACGGAATGATGATGTCGGACTTGCGCACTCCGGACAAAAATGTGAACAGCGCTCATCGCCCAAACCCGTTGAAGCGGGGATCGAGAGACCCGAACAAATGCCAACTCGCGTCTTGGGGAGACCGCTTCGACGAAAGGCCTACTCAAGCGATGCCGCCGTAGCTTTTGCTTCCAACCGAAACGCTAGCTAGCAGCGCGTAGCCGCCTCGGGGATAGGGCTTTTCAGAGACCCGACGCCTTGGTGAGGTTGACGCGGAACCGATCGCGTCGGCGCTGATATTTGCGGGTCATTTCGACCGAGGCGTGGCCGAGTTGCTTTTGTACATAGCGCTCGTCGACCTCGGCTGAGGAAGCGAGGCCAGCGCGCAACGAATGCCCAGAAAACTTTTGGCCGCGCTCGCCCTCGGAAAGATCCCCGCGCACGCCGGCGGCCAAGGCCGCCCGTTTGACCAGCCGCGCCACCTCCTGATCGTTGAGCCGCTCGGCTCCCACCGCTTTGCCCTGACCGGTGACGCGGCGAAAGAGGGGGCCATGCGCGATACGGGCCAGCTTCAGCCAGGTCTGCAGGGCGACGACCGGGCAGGTGGCGTCGGACGAGCCGCGACCAACTTCGACCTCGCGCCAGCCGGTCTTGCCCCGCAACGTCACCAGCACGCCCTTGTCCGGGAAAAACTCAATCCAGCCGCGGCCGTCCTCGGTCTGATCGCGCGCAACATCAAGGCCGACGATTTCGGAGCGGCGCAAGCCGCCGGTGAAGCCCAAAAGCAGCATGGCGCGGTCGCGCAGACCGCGCAGCGTGCCACGGTCGAGCGTTTCCAGCATGGCGACAAGATCGTCGCGCAGGATGGCTTCCTTTTGACGGGGAGGGGAGGCGTGTTTGTTGCGGATGCCGGCGAGCACGGTGGCGATATGCCGGTCCTTCCGGTCGAGCGGTTGACCGCGTTGCGCATAGTTCCAGGTCAGCGACGAGAGGCGGCGCTCGATGGTCGCCACCGACTTCTTGTCCCTTGCCGATCCCGAGGCTTGGGCCGTGATGTAGAGGCCGACGATCTGTGGGTCTGGCGGCAGCGGATCAAACGACTGGCGCCGGCACCAGGCGCAAAAATGCTTCCAGTCGGCGGCATAGGCGCGACGGGTGTTTGTCGAGCTCGCCGCCTCGACATAATCACGTGCCCGGTCGGCAAGCTTTTCGAGATGCGCAGGCAGTGAGGCTTGTCGCGAATCCAGGACCTGCGGGGGAGGGGAGGGGGCCTCATCCGGGCGCCCCATCTCCATGACGACGTCGACAATGTCAGGCAGGTCGTCGGTGTCGATCGCCTCGAGCGGCGTCATGAAATTACGGGCACTGCCCATTGGGGGGTCTCGTTCATTGGAATGTCGCAACGTGCGATTCTGAGAGCACAACGTGCGACCAAAGCGCCGGATTGTCCACCGCGAGACGCTTGAGGAATAGCCCCGAGATTTGCATCCGGTCGCGTACGATGACCGGCTGGGTCCGGCTATCGCATCACTGGGCGACGAGCCATGTCCGATCCCAGAGATGACACTCTCAGGGCCCTCTCTCTCCGTGCCGATCTTTGCTTGCATGGTCAACATTCTTTATCTTTCGTTCAACACAGGAGACTCCGGGATGAGCAATCGTGGCGCGACGGCAGCCGAAAGCGAGGAGCGGATCGCCCACACCCGCAACCTACTGGTGCTTGAGCAGGCGAGGGCGGTCGGCCTTCTTGGCGCGGCCAAGACCACACGGCTTTCCGGCAGGGTGCCGTTGGAATTGATCGAGGCGGCTAAGAAGCGCGCGCATGTGACTTCCGACACCGAACTGCTTGAGCTCGCCTTGTCGCGGCTGGCCTTCGAGGACGATTTTGGCGCCCGGCTCGTGGGCCGCACGGGCAGCGTCCCCGCGGACATCGATCTTGGCATTTGATCTCATGACCGCACTGCGTTCCCTAAAACCACAGCGGCGTATCGCCGGGTGGGAACGGCGACCAGATCACGTCCCGTCCTGGGCAGGGGAGGGCCCCTCACCTTATTGGTCGGCGCCGGATCAGGGCCTTCCCTGCCCATCGCGAGAAGATCTCAACGATGACGGGCAATTCATCGTCGGCTTCGTCCGCCATAAGTCAGTACGGTTGCGACACCATTGAATTCCATAGCACCAAGTGCTATCTTTCGTCATGCCCGATCGCATATTTAAGACAGCATGGTTCGCCAAGGCGGCGCGCAAGGCACGGCTTTCGGATGCAGCGCTTACGCGGGCAGCCAGGGAGGCCGCTCAGGGCAAGGCGGACGATCTCGGCGGAGGCGTTTTCAAGAAACGGCTCGGTGACAATCGCTTTCGATCGATCCTGCTCGCCAGGAGCGGTGAGTTTTGGGTTTACGTCTATCTGTTCGCCAAACAGGACAGGGCGAACATCGATGATGACGAATTGCGTGCGTTTCGCGAGCTTGCGGCGCTCTACCGGCGCAAATCCACCGCGGATCTGGCCGCGGAATTGAATGCTGGAGCTTTGATGGAGATTGGCGATGGCGATTAGACGAAAATTCAAAAGCGACGCCTTCGAGGCGATCCACAGCGCGGTGGAAGGCATGGTGCGCGCCGGCACGGTCGACAAGCAGACCCTGCGCTCCTTCGACGAAGCCTGCCTGTCCCGGCCGACGATATTCGACGCAAAGAAGATAAAGGCGCTGCGCGAGCGCAATCACGTCAGCCAGCCGGTGTTCGCGCGCTATCTCAACACGTCGGAATCGACGGTGCAGAAGTGGGAGACGGGTGCCAAGCGGCCGAGCGGGCTGGCGCTGAAGCTTCTGTCGGTGGTTGAAAAGCACGGTTTGCAGGTGCTGCAGTAGGCATTTTAAAAAACGAATGATAATGCAATCTTATCGATAGTGATTGTTTTCGCCGCTGGAACCGCTAGAATTCACGCGATGCACGGCCGCAACGGCCCCAGAACCCCCCCTGGAAGGTCCCCTCGATGCCAGAAGTGCCCCCTGCCCGCACCGGCGGCCGCAAAAGCACCGAACTGGTGGCGCGTCGCGCCGAAGCACTCGACGCACTCGATTCCGTGCTGCCATTCGACCGCCGCGACTTTCTCGCTGGCCTTTTGACCGACGACGACGTCGCAACCCTGCGCCATCTCGCCAGAGAAGGGATCGGTGCAAATTCGCTGCGGGCGCTGGCCTCAGACCTCGGCTATCTCGAGGCCTGGTCCCTCGCCGCGACCGGTCTTTCGCTGCCCTGGCCGGCGCCGCAGGCGCTGCTGATCAAATTCGTCGCGCACCATCTATGGGATCTTGCGAAACGCGAGACCGATCCGGCGCACGGCATGCCGGTCGACGTCGCGGCGACGCTGAAATCCCAAGGCCTTTTGCGCAGCGACGGACCGCACGCGCCCGCCACCGTGCGCAGGCGTCTGTCGAGCTGGTCAACCTTGACCAAGTGGCGCGGTTTAACAGGAACGTTCAATGCGCCGGGCCTGCAGAGCGCCATAAGACTGGCGGTGCGCGCCAGCGCCCGTCCGCGCGGCCGCAAGAGCAAGAAAGCCGTGACCGCCGACATTCTGGCCGCCCTGCTCAACACCTGCGCCGGCGACCGTCTCGTCGACATGCGCGACCGCGCCCTGCTCATCACCGCCTTCGCCTCCGGCGGCCGCCGCCGCAGCGAGATTGCTTCGCTCAGGTTCGAGCAGATCGTCGAAGAAGAGCCGGTGCCGGCCGATCCCAAGGTTCCGGATTCTTCGAACATGCTCCCGTGCCTGTCGATCCGGCTCGGCCGGACAAAGACGACACAGGCCGACAGCGACGCCTTCGTGCTGCTCGTCGGCCGGCCTGTTCTGGCTCTGAAAGGCTGGCTCGAGCGCGCCGGGATCGCCGAGGGCGCCCTATTCCGCGGCATCGACCGTTGGGGCAATCTCGAAACCCGCGCCCTGACGCCGCAGGCCGTCAATCTGATCCTGAAGCGCCGCGTCGCCGAGGCCGGACTCGATCCGGCGGCGTTTTCCGCCCATGGCCTGCGCTCTGGCTATCTCACCGAAACCGCCCGCCGCGGTATTCCGCTGCCCGAAGCCATGCAGCAGTCGCAGCACCGCTCAGTGCAACAGGCCTCCAACTACTACAATGACGCGGAACGGACCCTCGGGCGGGCGGCGCGGGTTCTTGCCTGACCAAGATCGTGCTTACCGATGAGGGGTTTGAAGCTTGGGAGCGCCTTTCCGAGATCTAGTAAGCGCTGATTCAAGACTATCCGATATACCGCTTGTTTAAGTGAATTTACTAGGCAAGGGCCGGGAGGGGTTCGATGGCTACGCGAAAGGCAAGAATTCTGATTCTATGCAAGACATACCCATCGCCAAGCAGCAAATATTCCGAGACTTCTTGCGTGGCAGGGATGGAAGACAACGGACATCTGATCCGCCTTTTTCCGGTGCCCTTTCGTCTGATAAATGACGATCAGCAGTTCAAGAAATGGCAATTCATCAAAGCCACGATCGAGAAGGCCAAGGACGACCACCGACCGGAAAGCCATCACATTAAGGTCGACACGATCGGCAGGGATGGTCCCCCTGTCTCAACCAAAAACGCATGGGCAGAACGTTGGGCCTTCTTAGATAAGGCGAGAATCCACGACGAATTTTCGGCGCTTGAAGCGGAACGTGTATCGACCGGTCACACCTTGGCGTTTCTGCGTCCCTCGAGGATTTTGGCAGTCGATGTTACGCCATCGTCGAACCCGGATTGGACGTCACAGGAACGGGACAAGCTTCTGAAGTATCAACAGCAGGCTGGCCTATTCGATGCAGCTGATGCTCGAGCAATTAGAACGCTTCGCAAACTCCCGTTTGAATTTCACTATCGCTACCGCTGCGACGTTGGAGGCGTCCAGGCAGAGTATCGGCACAAAATCGCGGACTGGGAGGCAGGCGCTCTTTTTTGGAATTGCCGAAAGAACTATGGCGAGAAGTGGGAGGCCCCGTTCCGAGAAAAATTGGAAAGCGTTTTGCCAGCAGCTGACCTGATTTTCTTGATGGGCACGATCCATAGGTTTCCCGATCAATGGCTAATAGTCAGCCTGATTTATCCCCCTAAGCGGCCACCGCTCCGAGAGCGTCAACAATCTCTGTTTGATCTGTGAGATGGGATATCGCTGCGCCGGTTTTATCGGCCACGGCCCGAGCAACATATGTCCTATGGCAGAACCGATAGTCTGCCTCAAAGCATACAAGACAGGCGTTTTTTGATCGTGTGAGTTTGGCTACTTCTTCCACAGATTGGTCTTGGCCGCCCAAATACTGGAGAAATCCGGCCGTATAAATCGACCAGCTACCATCCCGTTTGTACCTGTCGCGAACGTTCTTTGGACACCCCATCGCCTTTGCGTGGGTGTATGAAATTCCGGCCGATGCAAGAGCCTGCTCAAATGAGGTTTTCGAGAATCCACGTTTCCGCGAAAGTGGCGTGGCGCGGACGTCCACGACAAGATCGATTCCGGCAGCCTGAAGACGAGCAATGAAGCGATCGATGGTCAGCCCTTCATATCCGAACGTGTAAATGGACTTGGTCATCGGTCTGCCTCCTTCGTAATCACCATATAGCTTGAGCGACAAAATCTGAAAGATCGCATTAAGGACCTGGTGTGATTGCGCGGAAATGCCACCGTTCCATCATGTTCGCCCCTCAAACTCCTCCGCCAAATTCCGGAGAACGAAAGCAACGGTATGAGTGGTGAAACGTGGCTGGATGAAGCTATCACGGCGGACTCCAGTGCCCTCTCAGTTATCCGGCCATCCTGGTCGGTGACCCATTAGCTTTCAAAGCAGCCATCAGCATCGGCCCGACCGAAAACTCCCCTGCCCTAGCCTTATCGGTCAGCACGCGCAGATAGCCGCCCGCTGAATTGATGTGCTGCGCCCTTTGCAGAATGCAGGCGATCACCATTGCCGCGGTTTCCTGCCCCATCACATGGCAGGCGTCCTCGTATGCGGAAGGCGACACGCCGAGATAACCGCGCACCTGGGCCGCCGTGACCATTAAATCGCGCCAGTTGCCAATCCCGTCGACGGCGTAATCCGCAATTTCCGGGCAGGCCTTCAGCACAATCCCTAGCGGGTATGTTTTCGGAGGCTCTGCGGTCCTCGTCCTTGGCTCGGCCGTCGACCCGCTTTTTTCCAAAGCAGGTTCAGATTCAAAAATAGAGTCGGTATTTGAATCAGATTGCTGCCGCTCGCTTTGAGAGTCATTGCCGCTCGGATTCGTGGATTCCATATGAATTTCCAGCAACATATCCACGTCGTCATGCAACGCGGCCAGATCAGCCACGATAGGTTCAAGCTCGGCAATGCATGCACGACGCGGAATTGCCTCCACAACGCTGCGGAACCGCTTCCACAGGCCTCCCCAGTCGCCCGGCACGTCTTCCTCTACGGCCGCCTCGATCAGCTTGTGGATATCCCGGCGGTGCAGCGTAATGCGTTCCCTCATAAGCCTGAGCGCCCTATTGTCGGCGCGAACACGCTCGGCCGCCGCCTCGAACTCGCAGGCACGGGCCAGCAGCGGCGCCAGGGAGAAGCCAAATGCTTCCTCGATCTCCCCTCCTCTGCCCTTGCGTGCATAACGCTTGCCGTTCGGGCTGTCCCGTCGGATGACTAGCCCGCAGTCCACAAGAGCCGCCAGGTGCCGCCTCACTGTGGCATCGGGCATTCCGTGCGCCCTGAGGGACAGCTGTGCGTTCGAGGGAAAGACGATGAGGCCGTTTTCCTCACTCAGCTCGCTGTCAGGATGGAATGATAGCAACGCATTCAGGACGGCCAGAGCGCGATCGCCGATGCCGACGATGCTCTTGCCCTCGCAGAGGTTGCGGTAGATCTGCCACTTGTCGACGACCCTGCCCTTGGGGATCTCACGTGACTCGTTTTGCGCTGCCAGCATGGCAAGCGACATCGGCCGCCGCCCAAAGG
Organism: Mesorhizobium huakuii; assembly: GCF_030160235.1. Lineage (GTDB taxonomy): Bacteria > Pseudomonadota > Alphaproteobacteria > Rhizobiales > Rhizobiaceae > Mesorhizobium > Mesorhizobium huakuii. The sequence continues at coordinate 4,768 of NZ_BSNY01000045.1, read as the reverse complement.
GCGTCGTTGCAATTCCCGTCTCCATTTCTTCCTTCGCCTTCAATTAGGCAAAAGAAATCCGTCCGCCGAATCGACGTTTAAAACTCTTGACACTGATTCGCGGAAATGAGATTCTCGAAGTGCGATCTACGAGAAGGGCTTCCGCGACGGCGACGTTCGGGGGCCTTTTTCTTTTGCGGTTTCAGTTCTCCTGCTTCGACTGCCAATCGGCATAGAGGTCATCCAGCCGGTCGGTAATGTATGCGGCAAAGAGCGGCCCATTGACCGCGCCAATAGCGATTGTGGCGGTCTTTCCGTTGGCTTTCAGCGAGACGCGAACCGATTTGTCATCGGGGGCCCAGGATTTGAAAGCGCCGATGCTTTTGGGCGTCTTCTCAAGCTTTGTTGTCAGGGCATCGACCACTGCTTGAAAGCGTCGATCGCTCGAGAGCGCCTTGGTTTCTGGTTCCGACAGCGATGCCAGCACGTTTTTGACGTTTGCCTTCGGCAACAGCTCGGCGAGTTCCATCCACCGCCGACGGCCGATCTCAGGCGCAGCACCTATTGCTTCGATCAACTCGATTGGCACCTGCCTCACAACCGAGGCCATTTTCGACAGAGCCGCCTTATCGATCCCGAGGGCCGCCATAATGGTTTCTCGGGAGAACGAGCGGTCTTCCAAGCGAACTGCAAAGAGTGCTCTCTCTATGTATGAAAGATTGGTCCGGGCATTGTTCTCCTGCCCCTGGCTGACGACGAGCTGGTCGTCGGAAAGTTCCCGGACGACCGCACGGACCTTGATCCCTAATACCTTGACGGCCGCCAGTCTCCGATGGCCGTAGGCGACCTGATACCGCCCCCGGGCGTCTGGATGAGGGCGCACAAGAATCGGCACCTGTTGTCCGTGGTCCTTGATTTGCTCGCCAAGCTGGGCAAGCTTGACGGCATCGATGCCAATGCGATCGCTGACGAAAGAGGAATCAACGAGGGCTGGATCGATCTCAATGATCGTTTGCCCTTCGGCTAGCTGCTTCTCGATATCCTGCGCGCGTTCGAACTTCTGCGTAATGTTGCCGAGGGTCTTGGTGATCCCACCAATGGGAGTGTTCCGCACAGCAGGAGGGACGAAGCCTGCGATCGGTCTCGCAGCCGTCATGGGCGATGAAGTTTCAGTGGCTTGGTTATCAACCGAGACCTCAATGAGATTCTTGCGGGCCATTATTTCCTTCCCCAAGTCGCCTTCAACAGGCCTTCGATTTCCGAATTGACCTGGTTCAAGGACTCCATTGCGCGGTCGTAAGTTCCCCTCGTGAATTGCGACCGCTCGACTTCATAGAGGGTCTGCTTTGTCACGCCGGCGTCGGATATCGCCGTCGATTTGAGCATGGGGTTATGAAGCATCCGATTCCCAAAGATGGCGCGCATGAATCCAGTCATTTGGCTCTGCGGGCCGTCATTCGGCTCGAAACGTGTCACAAGATAGCGCATCCAGTCGTAGCTGGTGCGTCCCCCTGCCCTTTCCACGACAGCCATCAACTCGCTGGTCATCGCCAGAAATTGGCTCATCGACATCACATCGAGCATTTGTGGGTGAACGGTAATGAGAACCGATGTCGCGGCACAAAGCGCCGACATCGTCAAAAAGCCCAGTTGCGGGGGGCAGTCGATAATGACCACATCGTACAGGCTTTCAATGTCGGTCAGGACTTCGCCGATCCGGGCAAAGAACATCGATTCCGCCGATCCAGCCATAATCGCTTTTGGGGTCTCATGCTCGAATTCCATCAATTCGAGGTTGCCCGGCACAATGTGCAAATTCGGCGTGTATGTCGCCCGGACAATCTCTGAGAGCGGTCGCGGTTCGTCGTATCGGATAGCGCCAAAGAGCGTCTCGCCCTCGCCAACATCGAGTTCTGGCTGATGGCCGAACAATGCCGATAGCGAGGCTTGCGGGTCGAGATCAATCGCAAGCACCTTGTAACCCCTGAGTGCCAGATACTGGGCCAGGTGCGCGGACGTGGTTGTTTTTGCGGAACCCCCTTTGAAATTCATGACCGCAATCACTTGAAGTTTCTCTCCAGGACGGCGGTTCGGGACATATTTGGGTGACCCGTTCTTTTCGTCGAGAGTCTGCCGAATCCGCCCCATGTCGTCCGGCGTGTACATGCGCCGACCGTTAGCCAGCGGCTCTGGCCCATAGCCTTCGGAAGCGACCTGCCTGAGATATCCTTCTCCGATGCCTATGTAGTAGGAGGCCTCGGCCGGGCTGAAATTACGAATCGCCTTCTGAGAATTCGGAGGAAAAATCTTCTGCTGGTGCAACTGCAACTGACGTGACAGTTCGAGCGAATCCGCCGACAACATGGACGGCAGATGCTCCTGTACACCGCTTTGAATGGAAGTCTGTAACATCCTGAGCCCTCGAACTGCGCAATTAATGCTAAGATGCGATAAACTGCGCAGTTACAATAAGACCCGATTCGTTACGAATTTACAAACGCTTAACCCTGATGCCGTTTCGAGCTTAGTTGTCCGCGGACAACTCACAGGAATGTGCAGGAGAACACCTCAGACCGAGCAGTGGTTGTCCGCGGACAACCAAATGCAAGTCACGTGAAACGACGAAGGTTTCGGGAACGGCCCCGACTCCTGGGATAGCGCCGAAGTCCCCCGCCGCCATTCGGATAACCGCTTCTTCTTAGGCGGTTCCCTGTACGGCGCCCGGCTGCAGGGCGGTGAGATACTCAGCGACGGCCTGCGCCTTGGCAGCGGCCGTGATGATGGCCCTCTTGTCATTCTTAAGGACAGCGAGCCAGTTCGCCAGATAGGCGGCTGTGTCGTCGCGCGGATCATGCGCCACGCCCAGGTCGGCACACAGGAACGATGCTGCGAGCTCCGCAACGAGCTCCTCGACGGCATAGCCTTCACTGCCGAACCTGCCGGTCAGATCGCGGTCCAGGCGATGCTTTGCGCCCGACCAATGCGAAACCTCGTGCAGCAAAGTCGAGTAAAGGTGAACCTCGCTGTCGAAACGCCCGCGGTCCGGCATAAGGATGTCGTCGATGCTGGGCCGGTAGCAAGCTTTGGTGCCACCGTAGTTGACGCTTGCGCCGGTGTTCTGGACGAAGCTTTCGACGGTCTCGATGTGCGGAACCGGATTGCCCGGCAGCTCCTCGGCCGGACTGAAGAACCGATCCGGCATGTTCTCGATCTGCTCAATATTGAAGACGGGGTAGCCCTTCAGATACGGAACCGCGCGGTCTTCGTCGTCTTCGTGATCCTTCGGAGTGAACGTGCCGTACTTGACGACAAGGGTTCCTTTTTCGCCCTTGCGGACCTGACCGCCGAAGTCCTGGGCCTGCCGGTAGGTCATCCAGGTATTTTCCTCGTAGCCGAACGTCTGGCCCGCGACCCACAGCATGATGACGTTGATTCCGCGGTAGGCTTCGCCGGTAGCGCGCCGCGGAATGATCGCGTTGCGGCGGGCATTGCCGCGCCAGGGGCGGATCCACGGCTTGGTACCGGCTTCAAGCTGCTCGACAATGGTGTCCGTGATGCGCTGGTAGGTGTCCTTGATGCTCTGCATGACCGTCTCCATCCGTTGGTTGACGGCAAAGACCGGAGATAGCCGAAACGAGCCCATGCACCCGTAGGGCCGCAACGGAGAGGAGGACCGCGCCAGCGGTTGCATGGGGGAGGGGCTGTCGTAGCTTGTCCGTCAAATCACCCAACGGATGGAGACGGCCGGCCGCATCGAACGCGCCGGCGGTCAACTACGGTCTCTGAGCAAGCCGCCTGCGGACGCTGTCACCGTTCGCGGTCATCGCTATCGCGCTCACGCGCTCGCTGCGCCGCGATATCCGTCTCGATGGCCAGCTCGGCAGGCGGCGTGCCTTGCAGGGTCGCTTCGGCTCTTTCGGCCTGCACGGGCGCCTCGATGGCCTGTGGCTCACGGCCAAGGCGGGAAAAGTCGGATCGGGCGGTGAAGGTGACTTCCGCTTCATCATCCGGCAGTCGTTCGGGGAGGTCCGCGCGATCGACGGCGATGATCCGTTCGTCCGTGACGATGCTGGCGACGCGGTCGTCGTGCCCGAGCACCTGGCCGGCCACTTCTTCGCCTGGGCGGGCCGTGCGGACGTTGTGCTCAAACGGATTCTCGCCGCGCGCCTCGAGGTCGGAAAACGCGGCGCGAAGGGCTTCGCGGCGGTTCGGGTCTACCGCGTCCTCGAGCACATGTTTCATGGCCGCACTTGACGGGTCGTTCGTGGTTTCGATCGAGGCCTCGATCATGCGCGGCTTGGAGATGATCGTGAAATCGACCTCATGGCCGTAGTGACGGCCAAGCTCGGCGATGAACGCCTCCTGCGTGCGTCCGTTGCCCTCGCGAAAGGGATGTACATAATTGAGCTCGGCCATCACCTGGCCCGCACGCTCGGCGAACTGCTCTGGCGTCGAGCCGCGCAAGACATCGGGATCACGTATAGCCTTCAACGCCTCGTCGAGCCCCATCTCGATGCGGGAGCCGTGCAGAAATGCGATGCCGCCTTTGGAGAGCCCACCGATTGGCTCGACGCGCCGCCCGTCGACGATCGGGCTTTCGTTGCGCGTGTGGCCGGCCCATTCGTAGACGTCCTGAAAGATGTGGTTGTGAATTGCCTTAATATGCGCCTTGTCGAATTTTCCTTGCGGACCGTCGCCTTCGGCAATTTCCGCCATGCGGAAGGCCGTGGCGCGGCGTTGGTGCGCGGATATGAAATCGAACGCATTTCGATCATTAATGTAGTTGGTT
>NZ_BSNY01000044.1 GCF_030160235.1 Mesorhizobium huakuii | reverse complement strand
CCGCGGGTTCCTTCCTCGGGGACTTTCGTACGCCTGCCGGCGCCCGAAACTCTTCACGGGAGCCGACTGGCCGCTTCGAGGCGTGGAATTTCAGAAGCGGACCTCAGATGCACTGCGTGCATGACGTGAACTGACCCGAAGCGGACACTCAAATGGGTCGGCGAGCATCACCCGCTCTGCCCCACAAGCAGACCCTTGCGAGCAGATCTCAGGATCACCCTGGCGCTTGGCAGCTGAGGTTCAGCCCCTCATCTCCAGTGCCTGCTAGTCAGCCTACAGCACCGATACGGTGATCTAGAGAACGGCAGCAGCTTCGCGGATGACCGAGGTTTCTAGGCCTTCAGCGATCTCGCTAATCTGAAGCTGATTCCGATAGTCAGCTCGGAGCTCATGGCCCGACCTTCTTGAGAGCTTGGCCAACTCGGTTGCAGCACGAACCGCCAACCAACACGCGCCCTGACTTATCGCAGTATCATAGGCTCTAGTTAGGACTTTCATCCCTCGGGTCACATCCGCCTTGGCGACCAAGCAACCCTCAATACGTTCTATTTCAGCCTGCGCCCATTTCTCGCCGGTCTTGTCCATCGCCTCGACAGCATTCTCGATTGCCGCGAGACCCTCATCGATCCGTCCATGCCGGAGGCAAACGTCCGCAATCGACGAATAGAAGTGTGGCAAGTGCAGCTCAGAGCCAGTCGAGCGCCATCGGTTCATGCCGTCTCGCAGCATTCTGAGCCCTTCGTCGGGCAGGTTGCTGCCGATAGCCCAGCCGAGCACCGTGCGAGCACCTCCGGACCAGGATGCCAGCCTGCGGTTGTCAGCTAATATGAGCATTCGTTCAGCGATCTCACGGCACTCGGCCGGCTCATTGCGGAACCGTCGGGCAATGGCGAGATTCATGAGGATAAATGCCAGATTGAGCGGATGATCGAGCCGCTCCGCGGTTTCAACGCTTGACGCACAATTGGCGAGCCCGGTGTCGACCCGCCCTGCGAGAACCTGCACCACGCCCAGATAGCTCCGACAGATCGCGGGGCCGTCCTCTCCGTATCTTGCGACATCGAAATCCCCATTGGAGGTCGCCCAAGCATTGATTCCGGCCTCGGCTTCCCGTGCGGCATCCCCAATGGCACCGAGATAGAAATAGGAAGTGGCGAGCGCCCGATGCGCCAAAGTCGTTTCTTCAACGTTTTCTCCGCACGAGGTTTCGGCAAGCAGTTGCTTGGCCAGGTCTCGGCTCCGGTGCAGGTCAGGCCGGTCAAGGTAGAAGTTCCAAAGCGAACGTCGGACAAAAAAGAGGTTGGAGGTGAGGCCCGTGGATATACAAAGCTCTTCGGCACGGAGAAAGTTCGCTTCAACCTTCTCCGACGCATATCCAGCTGACGCGTTCAGCGGGACGCCCATTTCAATCCGGATTCTGAGTTCAAGCTCATTTGTATCGCCCGAGCTAGTGACCGCTTCCAGGGCATCCAGCGCGCCCGTGAAATGCGCGACCGCCTCCGGATTGGCATATCGCGCCGCGGCAGCGCGCCCTGCTTGGAGGAAGCATTCAGCTGCCTCACGATACCGCTTTGCCGCTATGAGGTGATGTGCAACCAGCTCCGGTTCGGCCGTCGACTCCATGCCGAGTTTGTCGGCCAGCCGGCTGTGTATGTCCTGGCGCACCGATTTCAACATACTGTGATAGGCAGCATCGCGAACGAGCGCGTGCTTGAACGTATATCGTGCGTCCGGGCCCCTTCCTCGGCGGAAGACAAGCTCGGCATCCACGAGCTTATCGAGCGCCTCTTCCAACTGGGCAGCGCTGAGCCGCGTGACCGATCCGAGGAGGTCGTGGCGGAATTCGCGGCCGATGCATGCGGCCATTTGCGCAACTTCCTTGACCGGCTGCAATCGGTCGAGGCGGGCCATCAGCGAATCGTGCAACGTTAGCGGAATGTCGAGATTTGCGAGTCTGGCATGATCTTGGTCGAAGACGGCTGTGCGATCGAAGTGGCGGGCTTCGAGAACACTCTTTGTCAGCTCTTCAATGAACAGCGGCACACCATCCGTCGCGGCGATGATCTTGTCTACAATGATGGCCGGTAGTCGAATATCGCCAGCGAGTTTCTCGATGAAAGCGGTGGTCTGTTCACGGCCCAGGCGATTAAGCGCCAATTTCGTCACTATGGGATGTCCGCCAAAGCCGTGTTCGAAGGTCGGTCTCGTCGTCACCATCATCATGACCCGAGCGTGCTGAATCCGCTCTACACATTGATCCAACAATTCGAGCGTTGTCGCGTCAATCCAGTGGATGTCCTCGATCACGAACAACAATGGCAGCCTTGCTGCAGCGTCGAGGATGTCGTTCAACAATCCGTCAAGCGTTCGCGCTCGCAGCTGCTGCGGGTTCAGGCCCGTCAAAGCATCGCTCTGGTAGTTTTGAAGATCGAGCAGGGAACCGAAGATAGGCAACAACGGATTCGCTGGACCTTTGGTGCCTTCGAGTTTTCTGACCTTCTCTTCATCCCCGTCGGCTTCTTCAATACCGATAGTGCGGCGGAGTTGCTGAACAGCTGGATAAAGCGGCGAGCCAGAGTAATACGGCGAGCATTGATAGCTCACCCGCACATGTTTCTCTTGAGAGACCGCGTCTATCAAGGCGCGGGTGATGCGAGATTTGCCGATACCCGCCTCGCCGCTGAGTAGCACGAGCTGGCCTTCGCCCCTCTTCGCTTGCCCCCAACGTTCGAGAGCAAGTCCGAGTTCGAGGTCCCTTCCGAACATGATTTGAGGAGCGCTCGTGACGCGCGCGTCATAGCGGGTCTCGACGGCATGTTCCCCGACAACCAGAAACGGCGAGAGGGGTATCGAAAATCCCTTCAGCTCGATAGGCCCCAAGCTCTCAACCGCGAATATTTCGCCGAGCAACTTTCTCGTGCTCTCGGCGACCACCACATATCCCGGTTGGGCCAGGGCTTGCAGCCGAGCGGCGAGATTGGGTGTTTCGCCAACGACGACTTCTTCTTGTGCGGACCCAGTCCCGATGACGTCTCCGACGACGCACAATCCCGTGGCAATTCCCACTCTAGCTGCGAGTGGCACTTGACCGGGACTGCGCAAACTGGCGACAGCTTTCACTATGGAGCGTCCAGAGCGGACCGCCCGCTCGGCGTCCTCCTCGTGGGCGTGTGGCCAGCCGAAGTAGCACAGCACGCCGTCGCCCATGAATTTGGCGACATAGCCATCATAACGGGCGACCTCTGCGGCGACCAACGATTGATATGCGGCTATGACCGAGCCCAAGTCCTCAGGATCGAGCGTCGACGCCAGCGCGGTCGATCCCACGAGGTCGACGAACATGACTGTGAGGTGGCGCCTCTCTGCCTCACTCCCCTCTCGCTTAGATACTGCACTTTGCAGAGCATCCCGCTTGGCATCGTCGTCTGCTTTCGCCGGTTGGGCCGGTGGACGCGAGAGCTCGGCGATGGCGGTCAGGATTCTTCTCCGGTGACCAACAGATTTTACGCCAAGCTCCCGAAGATCATCGTCGGAGAGCTTTGGTAGAATTGTCGGTTCAATGTCGTTGTCGATGAATGCGCCGGCATACTGCTCAAGGCCCAAGCCTTGCAGCCATGAAGCGATCTCCTTGCCGCCCTGCTGATGATCCATCGAGGCAGTCAAGCGCACATACTCAAAATGTCAATCGGACCGCCTAAGAATGCGCGCCCGCCGCACCAAAACGCTCTCAATCCGATTGCCTGGGCTCACGGCAGGTCCTGGCGCAACCGCGACCTTCAGCGTGATCGCGTGCAATGTCTGCTTTCAGGCGGCAGCAGGGCTGATCGCTACGGCCGACATGGGCCGGAAGCGGTCTGTCCGGTTCTGGGACGAAGCTAGCCAGAAGCCGTCATTCCGCTGGGCGATACCCGCTGCGCCGAAGCAACGTTGCTTCATGGCTCACACAGTAGTTTTTTCCCTTCACCTTTGAACCGAGCGAGGACTTCCCTTTCTTGCGCAGGAATAGCGACCTCTTTGCGCTGCAATAAACCGTCAGCTGTTGTCTCACTCCTCTCGGTTCACTCCGCATTCGCGCGAGTTCACGGCCTAGTGACGGAACCGTAAACGCGTGCCAGTCTGTTAGGCACGATCATCAACTCGTCCGCAGTTCGGATGCCGGCATCGCGTCCCATGCCAATCCAAGTAGCGGCCGTTTCAGCATAATCGGATGCGCGGCAGTGACTCTCAAAGGCGGCGAACTCCTCGTCGGACACCACTTCCCAATCCGGCCTTAGCTGATGAAATCTCGCTAGCCATCCTTCACGATCTTCGCCTTCAAGAAGCGTCGGCTCCCAGATCAAGAAAAGACCGCCTGGTGGAAGCAGTTTTCGGATTTTGCGCATAAAGGGTCCCTTATCCTGCGAAACTAGATGGTGCAGGGACTGACCAATCCATACAACGTCAACCGGCCCATCCCAACGATCGACAACCGCTACAAAATCTTCGCAGCGCAGTTCAACCGCACAGGTGAGAGGAGCAAGCGCTTCCTTCAAGCGACTGCTGGGATATGTCGACGCCGATGTAGTGGGTGACCTTACTGCCGGCCAGTGCGGCGCCGTAAGCCGCGATCATGGCGTCGGCCGCAATTTCGCCCTGCCTGTCGTCGGTCGACCAGGAAATGACCGACACCCGCATGACCTGGCGGCCGTGCCATTTGGCACCGCCCGCAAAGCAGACGCTGCAGGCATCGTCCCTCTGCCCTCGACCTTATGGCGGATGGCATTGGTACGCTACGGATTTGCTCCTGGAGCAGATGCCCAAGTGTCGTATCCTGCGTGGCGACAAGGGCGATGATAGCTGGAAAAACCGCTTCTCACCGTTCCTCTGCCGCGAGTGCAACGAGCGCATGTTCGGACGCCTCCAGGATTTCCGCCCTCTCGGCCACTCGGTACGATCGATCCGCGACGAACTTTCTTGCCGCCGTCTGCCTCGCAGCTACCATCAGCTATTGGCTGTGAGTGCGAGCCTGCCGATCATTCATAACGCCTTCCTCATTCGCAACAGTGGCACGCTCGCTCCGCCTCTGTTGTCGACGACTTGTTCAACCGCCTCAAAACCGCAAGCCCGGTAGAGCGGTTCGCCCGCCAGCGTCGCCATAAGCTCGACACTTGTGAAGCCCTCGCCGCGGGCGGCGTCCTCGCACAGCGTTAGGACTAGACGACCCACGCCTCGGCGGACGAAACTGGGATCCGTATACATGGCACGCACGCGCGCAGCGTCTTTCGCCGGGTCAAGCAGCGCTGCATTGCGCCCGGGTGAACGGTCTCCTCCGTAGAGAGTTGCGCGCCGACTCCATCCACCGCAACCGGCCAAGACGCAATCTTGCTCCACAATGAAATACGTTCCGTCATCAACGAGTTGCGTATCGAGCCCCATGATTGCTCGGCTCGAAGCGATCTGCACCTCTGTGAGGAACGGCTTCTGGAGCTCGCCGATGGCAGCATTCATCAGTTCGGCCAGCGCCGGCAGATCGGCACGTGTCGCCAACCGATGTTCTAGGCTGATCCTTTGCATTCTTCGGCAGGTCCAGTGCAACCCCCTTGAAGCTAGCACAGATCGCAAGTCCGGCGACAGGCCACACCGCGGAACCCTCGGACACCAATTATTCATAAATTCTAATATACGTTGACGGCCGTCGCAAAGGCCTGTTCTGAGTAGTGCGACACTCTCCTACAACGGAAAGCCCGGAGCTCACCCCGCCGCCGGGCTTTCCTTGTTTTCGCCCCGGTGAGGGCTGCGTTGTAGAGCGGGACCAAAGTTCAGCGGCATGCTCGCCGGCGCGGCCTGGCGCTACAGGGAGCGCCACATCTCGACGATGGCCTCGGCCCGAGACTTCTCTTGAAGAAGGTAGCCATGTCTCTCCTTGTGGTTGCTTTACGTCCGACAAGCGCTCTCCAGGTTGCACATATTAGTAGCGGCGTGATGTCAGCAAAGACTTGCCGGGCGGCTTCAGCTTCCTCCCCGTGGGAAACATGCCGTCGACGATCGGCGTAGTCGATCATCCCAGGGCTCCGCGTGTTGACGCGGATGCGCCGACCGTTGAGCTCGGCTGCCCAGGTCCGGGCGAATGCCTTTGTGGCGGAATAGGCCCCGTATATTGGGAAGCCCTTGAGGTGCATACCAGATGACACCAGGACGATCGCGCCACCATCGCGAAAATGGCCTTGGCGATGGTGAAATATACACTCCGCGCGTTAAGGTTGAACGTCTCATCGGAATGCTCTGGCGCGGCGGCGGTTATTGTTTGATGGTCCACCAGCCCGGCGCTCGCGACAAAGATGTCGAGCGCACCCTTCTCAGCCTTGATTTGCGCAACGACGCGGTCAAGGTCGTCGAGGTTTGAGACATCTGCCGACCTAGCCGCCCGACGCAAAAGCCCGAAATCCACTGTTTCACGCGGCGATAATTTGGCCGCTAAGCGCGCTAATAGCAGACAGCCGGGGCTTCAAGGCGCCGTGGGCAAAGCCTACCTCGCGTGAGACGGCTCACACCGCCGGACTAGCGAGCGTGGTGGTGGTATTCATGGTCGTCGGGCCAGTAATCGGCAGCCGGACTAGCGGCCCCAGCGAGAGTTACAGGCTGGCCGTGCGGCGTGTTGAGGTACGCCCGCCGCCAAGCTTCCACGCGGGCGACAAGCGATCCGCCAGTCTCCGGCGACTTCTCGCCCACCAAGCCTTCCAAGGCTGCAAGCACCGCCTGATAGTAGGTATCCTCGGTATCCGGTTCTCCCGCTACGGCAAGGAGGCGAATTTCGGCGGCGAGCGCATTTGCCCATTCAACTTGAGAATACATGCCGCTCTGAATTAGCGCATTGGCAATGCCGAGCGCCTCGGCATGCCACGGCACGGCGAACACCGTGGCACCGGGTTTGGGTTCGCGTGGTAGCAATGCGGCTTCAGGCGTGCTCAAGATAGCTCTCCCAAAGATCGAGATAGACGTGGTCCTTGCGGCCCGCTGCCTCCGGCCACAGGTCGGCAGCAAGAAACGACACCGTGTAAAGTGGCTGGGCCGGTCCATCGCCGGCCATGTTGGTGTCAGGAAGGATGTGGACGCCGCGAAAGGACTCGATCTGGCCCTCGCGGCCACGCGCGTACTGGGGTAGCCTCGTATGTCCGCAGGATCCGAATGAAATCGTCTTAACTTGGTCGCCCGGGGCGAACGCCGGGCCTGTGTCCGAGTCGCGATCAAAGCGGCTCATCGCCTTCGTCAGCGTCGCTACGTTCGCCGGCGTCATGGGTGGCGAGATGTTCTGAATGGCCTTGGCCGCCTTGCCGGTCGCGAGTTCCTCGACAGTGACTGCCTCGGCGTCGACCATCAACACCGCGTAGGCCAGCAGCCACTGGTCGTAGTAGTCGCGGCTCAGATACTCGGCGGGATCGATACATTCGCGAACATACCGGAATAGGTCGATGCTGAAAATTGCAGGCCGCGTGAAGGCACGGGTGATGCCGAACAGCCGCGCTTCCCAGGGGGCGTGAAAAGGTTCAGGCGGTTCGTTGACATCGATCGGGCCGTAGCCCTGACGCCCGCCGAGGTCGTGGATGCCGTCCATCATCCTGTCCCGACGAGTCGCCCGAGGTCGCGCTCGGTGCCGATCAAGGAGTTGCGCGTGACGAGGCCTGCGAGGCGGGCCACGTCCCAGTCTTCGGTGCCGGAAGGCCGCTCGGGTAGCACGAGATATCGGACCTCCGCGGTCGAATCCCAGACACGAACCTCCACGTTGTCGGGAATGGCGTCTCCGAACTCGGCGATGACACCGCGCGGATCGCGAACGGCGCGCGAACGGTAGGCAGCGGTCTTGTACCAGTTGGGAGGGATGCCGAGGACGGCGTGCGGGTAGCAGGAGCAGAGCGTGCAGACGACTAGGTTGTGCACCGCTGGCGTGTTCGGAACGACCCGAAGGTGACCGCCGGCCCAACCTTCGAAGCCGAGCTCGATGATCCCAGCGGTGCCGTCGGCGAGCAGCCTGTTGCGGAAAGCCGGATCGGTCCAGGCGCGAGCCACCACGTCGGCACCGCGTTTCGGACCGATCTGCTCGGTGTAGACCGCGATCCACGCATCAACGGTATTTGGGTCGAGCAGTCCTTTTTCGACCAAAAGACTTTCCAGCGCCTTCACCCGCAGTTCTGGCGCGGACGGAAGATGGCTGTGCAGTTCGCGGTGTATCGCGCCGATCCGCGCGGAGTGATCCTCGGACACTGAGCCTCCGACTTGCAACGATTAATCCAGTGTTCTCTCGAAATCGGCCTGTCGTCAATAAGGAGGTCTGCTAGCCATAGAAAAGTGCCTTCAAAGCCGGCAATTGGCCGGTGGGCCGCTCGTGCTGGCATTGTGGCTCGGCGGGCGCAGCTCCAAAGTGGGTTGAGGCGACTAGGGCTAAGACGGTCATTGGTGACCATTTGGAGAAAGGCCGAAAATCGGGCCGGGAACATCGACGCTACCCCTCGGGAACGGCCGCATTGCGCTCCACGAGGACGCCGGCACTGGACGCTCGCATTAGAGGTAGGACTGGAATACGCTCACCTCCCGCAGCTTCGACCTACGCAACAGGCGGGACACCAGCTATGGAGCGACGACTCACCGCAATCCTTGCTGCCGACGTCGTCGGCTACAGCCGCCTGATGGGAGCCGACGAGGTTGGCACGCTTGCGCATCTGAAGAGGCTTCGCGCCGAAGTGATCGAGCCCAAGGTCACAGAGTTGCACGGACGCATAGTCGGTTCCGCTGGCGACAGCCTTCTTGTCGAATTCGCCAGCGCGGTCTACGCGGTGCAGTGTGCGGTCGAAGCCCAGGAGGGATTGGCCGCTCACAATGCAAGTTTGCCCGAAGACAGGCGCATGACTTTCCGCATGGGCGTGAATTTGGGCGACGTGATTGCACAGGACGATACGATTTACGGTGATGGCGTGAACATCGCCGCGCGGCTCGAGAAGCTTGCAGAACCTGGCGGTGTGTGCGTGGCGAGCAACGTCTACGAGCAGGTCAAGGGCAAACTAGACTATGCTTACGCCAACCTCGGTAGCCATCAGGTCCACAACATCGTGGAGCCGGTGTGCGCCTATCTGGTCAGTCGAGCGAAAACCGATTCGGTATTCTCCGCAAGGGATACGCTGACGCTTCCCGAAAAACCGTCCATCGCGGTCTTGCCGTTTGACAACATGAGTGGCGACCCCGAGCAGGGCTACTTCGCTGACGGCATAGTCGAGGAGATCATCACCGCGCTGTCCCGGACGCGCTGGCTGTTCGTCATCGCGCGCAACTCCAGCTTTACCTACAAGGGCCGGGCAGTGGACATCAAGCAGGTCGGACGCGAGCTTGGTGTGCGCTACGTCCTTGAAGGGAGCGTGCGCAAGGCGGCAACAAGGGTTCGCATCACCGGGCAGCTTATCGACGCGACAACGGGAGCACATCTATGGGCCGACCGTTTCGACGGCGGATTGGAGGACGTGTTTGACCTGCAGGAGGAAGTAACCCGGAGCGTCGTCGGAGCCATCGCTCCGAAGCTGGAACAGGCAGAGATTGAGCGGGCCAAGCGCAAGCCGACCGAGCACCTTGATGCCTACGATTACTATCTGCGCGGGATAGCAAGCCTCCACCAATTGACAAGGGAATCCACGGCAAACGCCCTTCAGTTGTTTTACAAGGCCATCGAACTCGACCCGGAATTTGCCTCCGCATACGGCATGGCCGCCTGGTGTGCCGTCATGCGCAAGGCGAACGGTTGGATGACGGATCTCAAGCAAGAAACCGCCGAGACGAAACGCCTGGCTCTGAAGGCCGTGGATTTGGGCAGGGACGACGCGATCGCTCTTTCCCGCGCCGGGAACGCGCTCGCCTTCGTCGTAGGCGACAATAATAGCGGGGCAGCTTTCATTGATCGCGCGCTTGCGCTCAATCCGAACCTGGCTAGCGCGTGGCTGTTCAGCGGCTGGGTCAGAGCAGACCTCGGCGATACGGAAACCTCACTTCGCCACCTGGCGACGGCGATGCGCATGAGCCCAGTCGATCCGCTCATGTTCGACATGCAGAATGCGGTTGCAGTGTCTCATCTCTTCGCTGGTCGATTTGAGGAGGCATCAACTTGGGCTGAAAGGTCGTTGCGGGAAAAGCCGGACTATTTAGGGTCGTTGCGCTATGCTGCTGCAAGCTATGCTCACGCCGGGCGAACGGAGGATGCGCAAAAGGTGGTGAGCCGAATGCTCGCACTCGACCCCGGCCAACGAGTTTCCAATCTCGCCGATGTGATGCCAACCAGCCGTCCGGCCGATATGGCTCTGCTTGCAGAAGGTTTGCGAAAGGCGGGACTGCCGGAATAGCGCTGCCAGCCTGGCGCAGCGATCGCGAGTTGCAACGCACCGAGATCAAAGACCGCACCGTGGGGATGCCTGTGGCAAGGCACCTGTTCGATCTAAATCAAAGTTGGCGATCCCTAGGCCTAGGCGATAGCTGCTCGGCTGGAAAATGGCTCGTCGTCAGTTTTTGGCGCAACCACGACCTCCGGCTCTAATCGACGGAAGGCCGCTTTAGGGAGCTGCGAGGCCGGGCTCTACGGCCGGAATGCGGCGCTTCCAGACGGACATTTTTGGGCCGGAAGCTGACCGACTGGTTTTAGGTCAAGGTGCGAAGAAGCGGGCACTCGGCCTACGATACCATCTCCGACATATTCCCTGTCTGCAATAGTTCGGTGAGTTCAATAGGTCATTGCAACACCCTCTGTAGCCTATCGGCCGGCGTTTCGAAGTCCAGGATTTTTCGGGGGCGCTGATTGAGCCGCAGGGCGACGGCGTTGAGTTGGTCCTGCGAGACGTGGGAGAAGTTGGTTGCTCTGGGGAAGTACTGCCTGAGCAGACCGTTGGTATTTTCGTTGCTGCCGCGCTGCCAGGGACTGCGCGGATCGCAGAAGTAGACCTGTAGGTCGGTGGCAACGGTGAAGCTCTTGTGACGAGCCATCTCCTTGCCCTGGTCCCATGTCAACGAGCGCCGCAACTCTTCGGGCAATGTGCCGATCTTCTCGGCGATGGCCCTCACGAGGGACTGTCAGGAATTCCGTGTGCGGGCGGGCATAATGGGTAAAAAGGATTCCCACTA
>NZ_BSNY01000043.1 GCF_030160235.1 Mesorhizobium huakuii | reverse complement strand
ATCCGGTTCGTGATCTCTACCTCACCCCACGCGCCCATCCCGCGCAGCGGGTTCGTTCTACGGCCCAAAATGGTCGTCGAATAGTTCTACAATTTGCGATCGATTGGCGGTCGCCGGCTGGCGACCTTCAGCTGGCGATGGGTATCATTCTAGATCTTGTCGGCAAGTATGACGCCGCTGATGCCGTAAGCGCGGCGCGTCTGTTCGACAGCCTCGGAGGTGACATCGATCAACAGCGCGATGATGTCGCCGTCGGGATGTTCCAGAGCGTCGCCGAGTTCGATCAGCGTCCAGCCAAGCGCGCGCAGCCGCTTTGGCCAGAATGTCTCGCACACCACGCTGATCTGTCGAATCCCCAGGCTTTGCGCCGTCTCGAGCAGACCGCAAAGAACGAAGCCTGCGATCGGCGACGGGGCGCCTTGCGTACGAAGCGATGGAACAACGAAGAAACGCGTCCATTCGAAGATTTCAGCTGCTCTCGGAGGCCTGCCGCCGGCGAGACCCGGGAAGACCTCGCTCATGAGATGCGGCTCCAGCGTCGGCACGAGGCGCGAGCCGCCTGCGATCTTGCCATTGGTGTCAAGCGCCAGAACATAAAGCGCATGCTCGTTGTCGAAGGCGTCGATCTCGATGTTGATGGGCCGTGCGACGTCGCGCCAACGCCTCTGCTTGACGTAAATCTCGTACCGTATCCGAAAATAGCGCTCCAGAACTTTCCTGTAGTGCTTCCTGTTATCCCAAGTGACCAGATGCATACGAACCATGACGCCTCCAGGCGGAGGGTCGTAGGAAAATGGACTTGCCGTACGTATGACGGAATTCAGGTATTGCTAGATTTGGATTTCCTGCCGTCGCAGCGCCTTGACAATGGC
This sequence comes from Mesorhizobium huakuii, assembly GCF_030160235.1. Taxonomy (GTDB): domain Bacteria; phylum Pseudomonadota; class Alphaproteobacteria; order Rhizobiales; family Rhizobiaceae; genus Mesorhizobium; species Mesorhizobium huakuii. The sequence continues at coordinate 89,602 of NZ_BSNY01000043.1, read as the reverse complement.
ATGCGCGACGTTGATTGCATCAAGCTTGCCTCGAATGTTGCGCTGATGGCTTTCGACCGTGTTCCTGGTGACACCGAGGATACAAGCGATGTCATCGGTGGATTTGCCTTGTGCGCTCCATTCGAGAAGTTCGCGCTCGCGTGCCGTCAAGGGCGTCGGCTCATCGCCATCGCCGGGTGTTCCCAGCGCTGAGAGGCTGCGAAAGGTATGCACGCAAAGTGTCTCGATAAAGGGCATGGCGCTTGGCGGAACGTCCATCCGGTCACTCGCCATCGTGACGACGCCCGGCCCGGCCAACGGAACATGAATGGGGACACAGATACCTTCTTTCATCCCAAACTCGGCCGCCTCGTCCATGACCAGCTTCGCGCGTGGAACCAGCCTTGCGGCCGGCAGCTCGCCCCATCGGAAAGGCTCTGGCGAGTGCCGGCACTGGGCGACACAAGGATCGTGCAAGAAATACTCCTGGGCGACATAGCGACGATGCCATTCAGGAGACCAGCCATCCGCAAGAATCTCACGCTGCCAGTCCGTGCCGTGCGGCACAGGCAGTCCGGTGATCAGAAAATTGCGCAATCCGTAGCGCTCCATGGCGAAGCGGAACTCCTGAAGGATTGCATCGGCCGACCGCGCGGTGTCGATTTTTGTGATCGCCGCAAAGAGGTCGGCAACAGCTTCGTTCTCCATCGGTAGACCTCAACCACAATCAGGCCATACCCCGCGGAACAACCTATGGCTGTCTAGATACAATCTTCAATAGGACGCGCATCGAATGTACACTGAAGGAGTCAATCCCGTGCCACAACGAAGAGACAAGTGAAAATCAGGTCAGCACTGCTTTATGGAAGGTTGGCTTCAATCGGTCGACTTTGAAGCGGCCGGTTTCGTCACCCGAATAGCTCGCTTATTTGCCGGGCCTGCCGAAACCAACTCTTGCGGCTCGACATTCAATGCCTTGGCCAAAATTTCGACTGTATCCAGCGTGGCGTTGCGCCGCCCGGCCTCGACGCTGCTGATATAGGCACGCGTGCGGCCCGAAACGAAAGACAACTGCTCCTGAGAGAGTTTTCTCTCTCTCCGGAGCCGCTGCACGTTCAGGCCAAAAACGCCGCGAAGTTTCATCAAACAACGGATGCTACGACGCGCACTATGGTGCGACACACTATAGTGCACATTCCGCATTGACAGCGGTGCTGTTGGCTGTTTGAAACAACCAGCGATTTCATCGTTTCCTGGACAAGGAATTGCCATGACGAGCCGGCCGTTTCGCGACCTAGCACACGACCTGTCGGCGCACCTCCCAGGCGAGCTAACCCGACCCGGCATGGACACAAATCGGGTCCTGGAGTTCGCCTGCATCCGATGCAGCACTTCCTACCCTGCGGATGTCACCATCGACTCCAAAGGGTGCGCGCGCTGCCAGGACACCGCGCCAGCAAACCTTCGGCCGGTCTATGCGGCCCCGCAGTCTCACCCCTTGGCCGGCGCCACCACCTCGCGATCGCTGTGGCGTTTCGCGCATATGCTGCCTTGCACAGAAGCGGAGGCGGTGAGCCTCGGCGAGGGTCTGACGCCTTTGCTTGCCGCACCGCGCATCGGCGCGTTTCTCGGCGTGCCGGACCTTGCAATCAAGGACGAAGGCCGAAACCCGACCTGGTCGCACAAGGACCGCTTTTCGACGATCGCGGTCAGCGTGGCGCGCGCACGTGGCGCGAAGATCGTCGCGACCGCCTCATCGGGAAACGCCGGCGCTTCGCTGGCGGCCTACGCTGCCCGCGCCGGGCTGAAATGCGTCGTCACCACGTTTGCGGGATCGGCCGGCGCGATGCTGGCGCAGATCCGGAAATATGGCGCGACGGTCCTGCCCTTGGTCAGCAAAATGGACCGATGGTCGCTTCTTGAACAGGCGGCTGCCCGCTACGACTGGTTCATCGCCTCGCCCTATCACGGTCCGGTCGTCGGCAGCCATCCACTCGGCATCGAGGGCTACAAGACGATCGCCTATGAGATCGTCGAGCAATCGGATGGCACGGCGCCTGACTGGTGCGTCCTGCCGGTCTGCTACGGCGACGCCCTGTCCGGCGTGTGGGCCGGCTTTTGCGAGCTGTTCGCGCAAGGGTCGATCACGCGCCTACCTCGTCTCGTCGCGGCGGAGGTGCATGGGTCGCTGGCGGACGCTTTGGCGAGCGGCGCCGATGCGTTGAGTGAACGCAAGATGCTGTTCGACAGCCTGGCCGTATCGATCGGCACGCCGCGCAGCACCTTTCAGGCGCTGAAGGCGCTGCGCGAATCCCGAGGGCATGCCGTCCCCGTCAGCAATCACGGCCTGATCGCCATGCAGGAACGCCTCGCGCGGGACGAAGGGGTTTTTGCCGAACTGGCGTCGGTCACGCCGCTGATCGCGATATCGACATTGAAGGACCAAGGTGTCATCGCAGCCACAGACCGGGTCGTGGCCGTCGTGACAGCGAGCGGTCTCAAGGACCTCGATCGGTCCGCCGGATCGAACGAACACGATCCGATCTTCCAGACGACGGACGACGCCTGGCGCTGGCTTGGCAGGAACGGACTGGATCTCGTTTCATAGGTTTTCCGCGGCGCCAACAGCCGGTGGCACTTCACCTGCTGCCTGCGTTTCCAGCACATCGCCGAGGCTGCGGCGTAGCCAAAGAAAGCGCGTCCATTGTGTCTCCGCGGCTGGCGCGATGGTGGTCAGCGTCCTCGGCTCGGACGGTTCCTTGCAGGGCCAGCCAGGCAGCGCGCTGAGCCATTCGTCATTGTAGACAGTCTCGGCATGGCGATGGCCTTCGTCAGGCATGATGACCGCCACTTGCGCATCCGGAAGGGTCGTTGCAACCCATTGCGCCACCAAGGCGGCTGCGCCGCTGGTCGGCCCCATGAAAAGGCCGTGCTCGCGCAGCAAACGGTGCGCGGTCCTATACGCCGGGTAGGCGCCAACCCAATGGATCTCGTCGACAAGCTCATGCCTGACATTTTGCGGCAGAACGCTGTTGCCCAGGCCCCGCAGCATGCGTTTACCGACGGGCTGCCCGAACAGAACGCTGCGATGGGTATCGACGGCAAACACCGTCAGATGCGGAAAGACCGTTCGCAAAAAGGAGGCGGTGCCGCATAGCGAACCGCCCGTGCCGACGCAGCCGACCAGACAGTCAACCTTGCCCATTGCGCGGATGAAGAGTTCGGCCAACCGCGCATAGGCAAGCCAGTTACCCGGGCTGTCGTATTGACGGGTCCAGAACCCGTCCGGCTCGGTGGCGAGGATTTCCTTGAGGCGCTCCAGCCGGCCCGGCTGGTTGCCGTCGCCGCGCGGATCGTCAAGCGCGATGACCGTGGCGCCGATGCGCTCCAGGCGGGCTTTGTATTTGGCATCGATGAGCGTTGAAGCGGTGACGAGCGTAAGGCGATAGTCACGCGCCGCCGCCAGCAGCGCCACCGCCATGCCGAACGTGCCGGACGTCGTCTCGACGATATGGGAGCCTCGCTTCAGCTCGCCATTCGACGCTGCCCGATCCAGAATGAAGCGGGCCGGCATCAGCTTCATCAGCGGAAAAGCCGCGGCCACTAGATTAGGCGCCAGGCGCGCAAGGCGCGGGGTCTCAAGGTCCCTGAAATAGTCCACGTCGAGGGTCACCATGTCCTGCCCTCCGCATTGACCAGGTGGACTTCGACATCCTTGAAGCCGGCACGTCTTATCTGCTGCGCGACGAGGGCCGCTCGCCGCTTCAGATTCGATGCGAAAAGATCGAAAATCAGGCCGAACAACGAACCGCTATGGGCAACTTGCACGCCACACGCCCCGGCTCGCCGAGCGATTTCGGCGATCTCGCCGAAGCCCTGCTTTGGCAAGTGCCGTTGACTGATCAGAGCACTGGCCGAGGCGGCGCGTCCCAGAAGATAGGGATCCTGAAGGCGAACCGCCCGCGCCACCAGCGCCCGAAGCACGCCGAATTCCTGGATCTCGGCGCTGTCGTAGCGTGCGGGCGGCAGCTGCAATGTATCGACCGGAGCCCCGGCATTTGCCTTGAACCCGAGCAGAAGCAGAGGCGGCAGGGAGCCTGCGAAATTCTCGATCACCGTGCCTTCCCGTTGCGCGAACAGCACCGCGTGCTCATCGAAGGCGATCGCGTCGCTCGCGCGCTCGGCAGCCACGGCCAGGCGCCCGATGCTTGAGGGCCGCAGCTGGACGTTGAGGGCCGCGGCGACGGCGCGAATGGAAGCGACGACGTCAGCCGTCGATGAGCCATAGCCGTGCCCCACGGGAATTGAGCTTTGAAGTCTCAACACGCCACCGCCGGTGACGTTCAGGAATTCGAGCGTGAGCTGCGCGGCTGCCGACGCCTTGATCTTGTGATTGGGGTGGACAACGACGGCATCGCCGTCGCTCCTGGCAAAGCTCGCCTCCGATCTTAAGCCGGTAATCGGCAGCGTCACGAGCCCCCGATGCAGGCGCCCACCATCGTCCTTGAAGACGCCCTGGATGAGTTCGCCGTGATGCGCGATCGCCGCCGCCGTCCCAACCTGCGACCGCAGCGCTTCACGGCTCATAAGATCGCCGGTCCCAGCCATTTTCATCTCGCCCGCTTTTCGTAACGCGGGAAGATGGCACCGAGGATGGGAAGCCGCCCTCAGGGAATTCCGGTATTGACAGCCCCTATCGAGCGAGCCGGCCGCGAGGCGATGCTGGCGGATCGTCAGGCGGCGGAGCCAAGGTGCCTCAGCGGCGGGCCGGCCGAAACCGATTGCACGGCGGCCATGATGCCTTGCGCGTCGATCCCGTAATGCCGATAGAGATCCGCGATCGTGCCGGTCTGGCCGAAATGCTCGACGCCGAGCGCGCGCGTGCGATGGCCATGGACCGAACCCAGCCAGGCGAGCGTTGCGGGATGCCCGTCCAGCACCGTCACGATGGCACAGGAGGCCGGAAGACCGGCCAGCAGGCGCTCGACATGACTCGTGGCGCGAGGATGGCCAAACTGGCGCGCGCGCGCAGCAGCCGACCAGCCGGCATTCAGCCGGTCGGCGGAGGTCACGGCCAAGAGTCCAATATCGCGCCGGTCACCGGCCATCAGGCCCAAGGCCTGCACCGCCTCCGGCGCGACAGCTCCCGAATAGGCGATCACCACAGCGGCATTCGGCCCGGGTGTGCGCAACCAGTAGGCGCCATCGACGATGTCGCGCGCCAGGGGACGGCCGGTCTGGCGCGTCGGCTGCTCGATCAGCCGCGTCGAGAGCCTGAGGTAGACCGAACCGCCAGTCTGATCGCGCAGCCAGGTCTGGTCGTCGGGCTCGGCCTCGCCGGAGCGCTGGATGTAGTCGAATGCCCAACGCAGGATGACTGCCAGCTCGTCGACATAGGCCGGCTCGAATGTCGCCAGGCCGTCCTGCGCCATGCCGATCAGCGGCGTGGCGATCGACTGATGCGCTCCGCCCTCGGGCGCCAGCGTCACGCCTGAGGGTGTCGCCGCCAGGATAAAGCGAGCGTCCTGATAGCAAGCATAGTTGAGTGCATCGAGGCCACGCTCGATGAAGGGGTCGTAGAGCGTTCCGACCGGAAGCAGGCGCTCGCCGTGAAGCGAGTGCGACAAACCCAGCGCCGACAGCATCGTGAAGAGGTTCATCTCCGAGATGCCCAGTTCGAAATGCTGTCCCGACGGCGAAAACGTCCAGTTGAAGGTCGAGGGAATGCGTTCCTCGCGAAAAATGTCGGCCTGGTCGCCGCGCGCGAACAGCCCCCGCCTGTTGACCCAGGCGCCAAGATTGGTCGAGACAGTGACGTCCGGAGACGTGGTGACCACACGCTTCGCAAGATCGCTGTCTGACTTGGCGATCTCGTGCATCAACAGGCCGAAACCCTGCTGTGTCGACATGGACACCTGGGCGCTGAAGGCAATCTGTGCCGGCACGGTTACGGCCGGGGCTTTATGGCGACGGGTCGCTGCCTGCGCGAAAGGCGATGATTTGAGATAGGACCGGATCGCGGCCTCATCGTATGCAAGGCCCTCGAACATCTCCCATTCACGCCCCTCGCGGACACCCATGCCTTGCCGCAACGCGTCGACTTGCGCCGGCGTCATCAATCCGGCGTGATTGTCCTTGTGGCCGGCGAGCGGCAGGCCGAAGCCTTTGATCGTATAGGCGATGAAGCAGGTCGGACGATCATGCCCGCGCGCTTGCTCGAAGGCATCGATGATGGTTGCCAGATCGTGGCCGCCGAGGTTTGCCATCAAGGCGGCAAGGTCGTCGTCGCTGCGCTTCTCGATCAGGCGGGTCACCGGTCCCTGGTCACCGAGGTCGTCCAGCAGGCGCCGGCGCCATGCGGCGCCGCCCTGGAAGGTCAGCGCTGAATAAAGCTGATTGGGGCATGCATCGATCCAGGATCGCAGCTTTTCGCCGCCCTCTTCCTCGAAGGCCGCCTTCTGCAATGTCCCATGTTTGAGGATCACCACATCCCAGCCGAAGTTGCGAAAGATGGACTCGAAGCGCTGCCACAGGCCTTCGCGCACCACCGCATCAAGGCTTTGCCTGTTGTAGTCGACGACCCACCAGGTGTTGCGCAGGCCGTGCTTCCAGCCTTCGAGAAGAGCCTCGAAGATATTGCCTTCATCCATCTCGGCGTCGCCGAGCAGGGCGATCATCCGGCCTTCCGGCTTGTCCGCGTTCCAGCCTTTTGCCCTGACATAATCCTGGACCATGGAGGAGAACAGGGTCTGCGCCACGCCCAGTCCGACCGACCCGGTCGAGAAATCGACATCGTCGATATCCTTGGTTCGTGACGGGTAGGACTGCGCGCCGCGATAGCCGCGAAAATTCTCCAGCTGCTCGAGCGTCTGCCTGCCGAACAGATACTGGATGGCATGGAAAACCGGGCTGGCATGCGGCTTGACGGCAACGCGGTCTTCAGGCCTGAGAATCTGGAAGTAGAGCGCCGTCATCAAGGTCGAGGCGGACGCCGACGACGCCTGATGGCCGCCGACCTTGAGGCCGTCCTCCGACCCGCGAACATGGTTGGCATGATGGATCATCCAGACCGCCAGCCACAGAACCTTGCGTTCAAGCTCGGAGAGGATCGTCATCGTCGGCTCCTGTCAATCGGGTCTTGACGATACCTGCCGCGGTCGTCGAAATGTGGCTATTCTTGCACGATCCGTTCGATGATATTGGCTGGTTGAGCCAACACTGGTCTTCAAACGAGGTAAACGTGCCAAATCCGACGCTCGATGCCATCGACCTTAAAATCATCGCCGCGCTGCAGAAGAACGCAAAAGCGACGACAAACGACCTCGCCGAAGCCGTCGGTCTTTCGCCTTCACCTTGCGCCCGGCGCGTGAGGCTCCTGGAAAGCGCCGGCGTCATCAAAGGCTATACGGTGGTCGTCGACCAGAAGAAGCTCGGCCTGCCGATCAGCGCTTTCGCGTCGATCAAGCTTGAACGGCAACGCGAGGACGATCTCGACCGCTTCTCCCAGGCGGTGCTGCGCTGGCCGGAGGTTGTCGACTGCTATCTGATGACCGGCCAGCGCGATTACCTGATGCGCATCGTGGTGCGTGACCTCGAGGCCTATGAGCGGTTCATCAAGGACAAGCTGACGCGGCTGGACAACATCGCCTCGATCGAAAGCAGCTTCGCGCTCGGCCAGGTCAAGCGCTCGGAAGCCTTGCCTGTCTAGGCGACCGGTTGTTCGGCATCGGTTCAAGCGGCGGCGGCGGAAGCGAGGTTGGGGCACCGCGTCACCCGATGCGCAATCACGCAGGGCATGTATCTCCTCGACGGGCAGGCCTGATTCACTCACCACTTCATCCGCAATATTTTGTCTATATTTTGTATATATACATTGACGAGACGCCGCATCCAACCGTAGCGTTGAGCGGCTGAGGCGGGACGCCTTGGCGCAACGCAAACTCATGGGAGGACCCCCCGATGAAATTTCGAGCCCGATCGGCTGCGATTGGCTTGGCCTGCATCGCCTATGCCACGCTTGTTGGATCTGTGCTGCCGGCAACGGCAGAGACCACGAAAGAACGCGTCTTGAAGGAAGGGCGCATCGTCATCGGCATCCACAACCGCTCGCCATGGGGCTACAAGAAGGAGGGAACCGGCGAGCTGCTCGGCTGGCATCCGGATCTTCTCAGGGCTGCCTTTGCCGATCTCGGCGTCAAGCAGGTCGACTTCGAGGTCACCGAGTTCGGCGCCTTGATCCCTGGCCTGATGGCCGGCCGTTTCGATGCCGTCGCTTCCGGACTGTCGATAACGCCGGAGCGATGTCAGCAGGTTGCCTTCGGCGCTCCCGACCTGAGGTCCGACGACGCGGCGGTCGTGCTCGCAGGCAACCCCAAGGCGATCCATAGCTATGCGGATCTTGCCAAGAAATCCGACGCGATCATGGGCGGCGGCCGCGGCAGCAATGTCATCAAGAACGCCATCACCGAGGGCGTGCCGGAGGACCGCATCCTGCAGTTCCCCGACATCGAGACCAACATCGCGGCCCTGCGAGCCGGCCGCATCGACGCGGCTCTGTTCTCTTCCCCGACTGTCATCGGGCTGCTTGCCGGCAACAAGAGCCCCGATCTGGAGCGCGCCAACCCGTTTACGACGGACGAGAAGTCGATCAGCTACATCGCGATCGCGTTCAGGAAGGACGATGGCGATCTGCGCGACCTCTACAATCGGGGTCTGGCGAAGGTCATGTCGAATGGCACGATCGCCACCATCATGGCGAAGTACGGATTTGGCCCCACGGAGAACGTTCCGCCAGGATTGACGACGTCGCAGTTGTGCGGAGCCGCCAACTGAACAGCAACAGAACCCAGCTGGCATCAACAGCGCAGGCGGCGCCGCGCTAGCGCGGGCGCCTCTGCCGACATGCCTTTCATTCGTTGTCGGACTTGTTCAGAAGTTCCCGTGCGGCGCTGGATGCCGCGACGCCGGCCAGGGTCTTTTCCGGTCCGGCATAGAGCACATGCAGGATCGCACCGACCAGCAGCGCGTGGTTCGTCTTTCCCAATGGTTGCGCCTTTCAAGCGAGCCTCCGGGATCGACCACGATGTCGGTGATGTTTTGCACGTCGCGGACCACCCATTCGCCACGCCGGACCTCGAGCAGAGGGTTGTAAGCGTCCGACCTGGCATTGGTCGGATTCAGCAGCAGCACCCGGCCGTGGCAGGCGCGGAAGCAGACGGTGAGGCGCCAGTCCTCGCCTCGTCTGGCCTCGTTATCTTATGGCAGGGTGCCGACACTAACCCTCGACAAGTCAGTACGGCTGCCCGGTCCCGACCTTCGTCGCGCAATGCGTTGAACCGGCCCATTGTTAAATCAGCGCTCACTCCGGATTGGGACACGCGCTTTCTGAGCAGCGGCCTGTCTGACGGCATCCAGTACGTGCATTCCCGCTACCGCATCTTTGATTGGCCAAGGCTGCTTAATCTCACCCCTTATGGCGCGCGCGAACTCGCGGACCTCTTCTTCATACTGATTTGCCGGCGCAAAGCGGATGACTTCGGCATCCTGGTCATAGATGTCGTCACGCTTGCGCAGCTTGATGATCGTCTCTTGTCTTGACGAGGGCCAGACGGCGACCGGGATTTCCATCCAGCCGTCGGTACCAATGACCATGACCCAGTGTGCCCATGCCTGAAGCAGGGCGCCGCTGAACAGAAGATTGCGATTGTCCGGAAATTCCAGCATGCCGGCGACAGCGATATCGACACCATCAGGCGCGAGCTTTTCGAATGTCGCCGTCGCAGCGATCGGCTCGGCCTCGAAAAGGAAGCGGCCCGCCGTTATCGGATAGACGCCAACGTCTCCCAACGCACCACCGCCGAGTTCCGGCTGGAACCTGATGTCCTGCGGATTGTCGTTGATCACACTGTAGGTTGCGTGAATCTGGGTGACGCGTCCGAGCCTGCCACCGCGGATGATCTCACGCGCGGCGAGCCATCGCGGATGATACCGGACCATGAAGGCCTCCGATATCTGCACACCTGTCTGGCGTTGAACCTCGGCCAAGCGCAGGGCGTCCGCCGCGTCCAAAGCAAGTGGTTTCTCGCACAAGACGTGCTTGCCAGCCCTCGCGGCGGCAATTGCATCGTCGACGTGCCGATTGTTCGGTGTCGGGATATAGAGGGCCTCGACCTCGTCGTCGTCCAGCAAGTCGGAGAGAGACGCATAGTGTCTCGAAATATCGAATTCCGTGGCGACGCGGGCCGCACGAGAAGCGTCGCGTGAGCAGATGGCGACCACTTCACACTCCGGCACGGCCTTCATTGCCGGGATGACCCAGTCGCGGGCGATCTTCGCCGTCGACACAATCCCGAAACGGACCGGCTTCATCGTCTTGCTCTCCGTTGCATCTGATGGAATCACGCGTTCGGACGCAGGCGAACGAATGTGGACTTCGCCTGCATGAATTCCAGCAACCCGTCAGGACCGTTTTCCCTGCCGAGCCCGCTGGACTTGCTGCCGCCGAATGGCAGCTGGGGAACCGTCTCAAGATAGGTGTTGACGTAAACGAACCCGCTTTCGAGGGCGCTGGAGACGGCCATTGCGGTGTCGAGGTTGGAGGTCCAGACGCCGTTGGCCAAGCCGTAATGTGTCAGGTTGGCCAGCGCGATTGCCTCGGAAACATCCTTGAAAGTGGTAACCCCAAGCACGGGTCCGAATATCTCTTCCTTGAAGATCGTCATGTGCGGCTTGACGCCGCTGAAAATGGTCGGCTCGACGAAGCAGCCGTTCCGCAGTCCGACACTCGTCGGCGCGCCGCCGCCGGTCACGAGCGTTGCGCCTTCCTGCCGCGCCTTTTCGATATAGTCGAGGACTTTCCGCTGATGCTGCTGGTGAATCAAGGGGCCGAGATCGGCATCAACGTCGTCAGGCGTTCCGAGCTTCAGCATACCAGCCTTTTCTGCCAGCCTGGCGACAAATTCCGAAGCAATGGTGTCCTGGACCAACAGCCTTCCACCGGCGCAACACTCCTCGCCCTGATTGATTGTGAAGGCTGCAAGCGCGCCGGCGACCGCCGCGTCGAGCTGCGCGTCAGCGAAGACGATGTTGGCGCCCTTGCCGCCGAGTTCAAGCGCCACCTTTTTCAGCGACTGGCCGGCGAGGCTGGCGATCTTGCGCCCCACCGCGGTGGACCCCGTAAAGGAGATCATGTCGATGTCCGGGTGCACGCACATGCTTTGGCCGACCACCTCGCCGGTGCCAGGCAGAACCGCAAGGACCCCGTCCGGAACCCCGGCGTGTTTGGCCAGTCGCGCATATTCAAGTGCTGTACCCGCCGTGAGCTCCGACGGCTTGATCACGACGCAACATCCCGCAACAAGGGCATAGGGCAACTTTTGGAACAGCGTCACCGTGGGAAAATTCCAGGGAAGAATCATGCCGATGACGGGCAGTGGCTCATAGGTCACCAGGCCCAACTTCTCGGCGCCCTCGTGATTGATGATGCGGCCGGGAATGCTCCAGGCGAGCGATGCGGCATAACGCAGCAACTCCACCGACCACTCGATCTCGCCCCTGGCGGCTGCGATCGTTTTGCCGGCTTCGTCGGCCTCGATACGGCTGAGCGTTGCGAGTTCCCCCAGGATGAGGTCGGCCCAACGCAGCAGGATCTTCCCGCGCTCGCTCGCCGCAAGCCCCTTCCAACTGCCCTTCTTGAACGTTTCCTTCGCGAGAATGACGGCACGGTCGAGTTCTGTCTTCCCGGCGAGATGAACGCTGGCGACGATTTCGCCTGTGGACGGCGAGCTTCTGTCGAAGACGGTGCTTTCCGCCGGCAATTCGGCAGCGCCATTTATCCAGATTCCGTATTCACGCTTGGTCATTTCAAAATCCCGATGAAGACCGGCAAGGCAGCAGATGCCTCGCGGCTGCTCCTTGCGGCTTCAGGTCAGTCATGCAGCTCTTTGGAGATCGGCGCCCCGACCACGAAGTCGGTGAAAGCCACCTCGAACCCCGCACGTTGGGGAGAGCAGCACATCATGCCGACATCCACCCGGTCAGAGGGTGGAAAATAGCCGAGCCTTACCGGCTGCCAGCTGTTGTCGCCGGTGTCCAGATACTGAACGCGAACCGCCTCGCGATGCCGGGTAAGGCGGATCCTGACGCCCGCCGGATCCGTCGGAATGGGAACCAGGGACCAGTCGGAAACATCGTTCGTGATAACCACGGAAAAGTACATCCGCCCGTCGGTAAACTCTACTCCGGCTTTCACCCAATGGGTTTCGCTGAGCCGCATCATCAGGCCGGCCTGGTCGTAGAGGGCTTCATAGTTGCCCTTGATCGTCACCTCGGCGGTGAAATCCCCGACGACGTTGCGATAGAAAAAATGGCCATTGTCACGCCAGAAACCGTAAAATGTCTCCCGCCAGAAGTCGGTTTCGTGGCCTGTCACGACACGAAGGACGCCGCCGTCGCTTGTGTACTGCGGTGGCTCGTTGAGCCATTTCAACTGTTCTTCCGCCATCTCCGCCTTCCCGTTCGGTTGCGTCCGTGGTGTTGAGACATTCGAGCGCCTTGGGCCAAGGCTGCCTGTCAATCAATTGAACCAGGTGTCGGATAGACGGTAGCCTTCCGGAAACGGATCCTCGGGATCAACGCCGTAATGGCTCACACCCGTCAGCCAGGCGCGACCGGAGACCTGCGGAATGACGGCGGGCACGTCGCCTGCCTTTGCTTCGGCGATGATCTCGCAGTCGAAAACCGTATCGAGAATGGAGAGGTGTCTGAACTTCTCACCGACCGCGAGCTCACCACGCGCATGGAGAAGCGCCATGCGCGCAGACGTGCCTGTCCCGCATGGGCAGCGATCGAGCCGGCCGGGCGACACGACCACCGCGTTCTTGGATGTCTTGACGCCGCCGATGACCTCCACGGGGCCAGCGAACTCGGCTTGATTGATCGTATGGATGAGCGGATTCTCGGGATGAATAGAAGGCAGCTGGACGGCCGCTGCCGCCTTGATCCGCTCGCCGATTTCGACAAGCTGTCTGGCCTCGCCACGCTCAAGCGTCAGGTCCAGATCCATCGAGTTCACGATGCAGTAGATCATGCCGCCATACGCGACATCGACCCGCAGTGAACCGAGCCCGGGAACGTCGATCATGCTGTCACGATGCATGACGAAGGAGGGGATGTTGCGAAAGGTAATGCTTCGACACTTGCCCGCCCGGCACTCGGCGATCACGTCCACCAATCCTGCGGGCGTGTCGACCCGGACGATCGTCTGGGGCTCCTTCATGGGAATCATGCCCGCCTCAAGCGCGACGGTCACCGTGCAGATCAGGTTAGAGCCCGACATCGGCACAAAGTAATCCGACTCCATGACGATCATGCCGATATCGGCGTCAGGGTGGATTGGCGGCGTGATCAGGTTGACTGCGGCATTCACGCTGCCTCTCGGATCGAACAGAAGCATGTTCCTGAGCCATGTACTGTCGCGCTCCAGATTCTCCATCCTCTCGAACATCGTCGCCCCGCGCGGAGGAAGAATGCCGCCAGTGATGACCCGGCCGACCTCTCCTTCCGCGTGCGCGCCGACGACAGTTATAACGCGGTCCAACTGCATGCTCGGCTCCAATGGCTTCTATATCCAATATCCAATATTTATTCAGAGCAAGCAATAGCCATTGGCGGCTTCGCGCAAAAATTAGAAGTCGACGATCAGGTGTTTTCGAAATCTGGCCGCGCCCGCAGGCCAGCCATCACGTCGTCGCGAGCGTCCTCGATGTGCTTCCTGAGAAGCTTCTGCGCCAGCGTCTGATTGCCCTCGGCGAACGCAACCGCCAACGCCTTGTGATCTTCCAGGGCTTTGGTCTGCGCCGATCGGGCATCGATCTGAAGGCGGAGATACCGGTCAGCGGAATTGTAGAGTGACGACAGCAGAGCCAGAGACCGCGGCCGCCTTGCGGGACGGGACATTGCCTTGTGGAACGCCCAGTTCAACTCGCTGAGCTTGGCCGGCGATTCCTTTGCCTTCACACCCTTGGTGTAGTCGTCCAGGGCGTTCCGCACATGCTCGATGTCAATCTTGGTTGCCCGCTCGATCGCCTTCTTCAAGATGAATGGCTCAAGCGCAAGACGTGCTTCGAAGATATCGACGGCGTCATCCACCGTCAGCGAAGCAACAACCGCTCCCTTATGGGTGTGAATGACGACGAGCCCCTCGGCCTCGAGCTGAAGAAGAGCCTCGCGGATCGGGATACGGCTCACGCCAGCTTCCTCGGCGATCGCCTCCTGCTTGATCTGCTGACCGCCTTTGTAAAACCCGGATATGATCCTGCCGCGGATCAGGTCAACGACCGACGACGTAACGGTTCGGCGCTTGATGGCGACAGAAGGATCCATTTATGACCTATCAGGAAGACTCTAGGCATATTGAATATAGGATATAAAATTGTAACGCTAGTCGGTGCTCAGACAGCACGTCCCAATGGATGTCACGAGGAGATGCGGGAAAGCGGCAGAACGGTCGCGCTGTCTTTCCGCCACGAGACATGGACCTTGTCTCCCGCCACCGGAAGGGCAGCACCTGGCATGTTCTGGACCTGGACGCGGAACTTTTGGCCGCCCAAGCTGACGAGATGGAAGAAAGAGCGACTGCCTGAAAAAATCACGTCGGCAATTTCTGCATCCACCGCATAGTCAAGCTGCGCATTGGATTGCCGGAAGGACATTGCTTCCGGCCGAACGGACATCACCGCGGCATCATTCCCGGACACCGCGGCATCATTCGAAACCACCTCGAACGGCCCGTCTTGGGTTTCCAGCGAAAGCTGCCCTATGCCAGACACCGTCAGCTTTCCCTCGAACAGATTTGTCTCGCCAAGAAATTTTGCCGCAAACAGAGATCTTGGGCGAAAATACATGTCCTGCGGCCTGTCGACCTGAACGATCTGGCCGTGGTCGATCAGCACGACCCGGTCGGAGAGGATCATCGCCTCATCCTGATCGTGCGTCACGTAAACGAAGGTCGCGCCCGTCTCCAATTGGATCCGTTTCATCTCTCCCAGCATATGCTGGCGAATCTTCAGGTCGAGCGCCGCCAGAGGCTCGTCGAGCAACAGAACCCGGGGGCCGTTTACCAACGCCCGGGCCAGCGCGACCCGCTGGCACTGGCCACCGCTGAGTTCGCCGATGAAACGATGCGAGAGGCTCTCCATTTGCACGGTCCTGAGCATCGCCTGGACGCGTCTGCGGCGCTCCTCCTTCTCAACACCTTTGACCTTGAGGCCGTATGCGACATTGTCGAAGACGTCGAGATGAGGAAACAGCGCATATCGCTGGAAGACCATGTTCACTGGCCGCTTTTCCGGTGGCAGCGAAGCGACGTCCTTGCCATCGATCTTGAGGGTCCCGGACGTGAGCGTCTCGAAGCCGGCGATGATGCGCATCAAGGTGGTTTTGCCGCAGCCGCTCGGGCCGAGGAGGGTCACGATCTCCCCCTCGTTGATCGCGAGATTGATATTGGTCAGGGCTTGAAAGAGGCCGAACTGTTTTTGACCGTTGGATAGCTCGATCAACGGTGCTTCTGCTGATGTTCCATTGTTCATTTGTAGCCTCAGGAGGACGCGCGTTCTGACAGGGCGGATGCTCGTTTGAACCGTCCGACGAAGAAGCCGATCGCCATGACGGCGATCGAGAACAAAAGGGCGAGTGTCGAGACCGAGTTGATCAATGGCGTGACCGTGCGACGCATCATCGACCAGATGTACATGGGCAAGGTGGTTTCGGTGCCGGCAACAAATGACGTGACAACGAACTCGTCGAACGACAAGGCAAAGCTCAGGATCGCGCAGGAGATCAGGGTCGGCGCGATCAGCGGCAGCGTTATCCTCTTGAATGTCCCGATCTGCGAGGCGCCAAGATCGCGAGATGCCTCCTCCAGGGTTCGATCGAAAAGCGCAAGCCGGGCCCGCATCGCGATCATGAGCATCGGCACCGACAGAACGACGTGAGAAACGACGATCGTGACCGTCGAAAGCCGGACGCCCAGTTGCGCGGCCAAGACCAGCAATGAGACACCAAGGAAGAGCCCAGGCAGGGCGATTGGCGTGATGCAGAGGATTTCGAGAACGCTTCTGCCAAATCTGCCCAGCCGCAACCAGGCAAGGGATGCGGCCGTGCCAAGGACAAGGGTGACGATTGCTGTCGCCGTGGCGATCATCAGACTTTTGACAAGCGCCTGGCCTAGCTGCGGATCCTCGAAGATCAGCGCATACCAGCGCAGGCTGTAACCGTTGATGGGAAAGGAAAACGACTGCTCGGCATTGAAGCTGAACAAGATGATCACGACGAGCGGGATCAGGAGATATGCTAGGGTCGCGTAGACGACGGCCTTCAGTAACATCATGCAACCTCCCTGGCGGGTTTCGTCTTGCGCCTGGCCGGAATGAGCCCTGTGAGGCGGCCCAGAGCGAGCACGAGCGCATAGATGACCAGCGAGACAAGAAACATGAGAAAGGCCTGGGCGGCGCCGAGCGGCCAATTGCCGGTCTTGCGGAACTGGTCCGCGATGAGCAGGCCCGTCGTTTGACCAGAGGACCCGCCGACCATCTGCGGCGTGACGTAGTCACCCGCCACCAGGATGAAGGTCAGCATGAAAGCGCCGATGAGGCCTTGTGCAGCGTTGGGAGCGACAACCCGGAAGAAAGCCCCCAAGGCCGATGTGCCGAGATCCCGCGACGCCTCGATAAGCTCGGCCTTGATCTCGCTCATCGCCGAGACGACCATCAGGATCGCGAATGGCAGGTAGATATGGGTCAGCGTGATCGCGACCGCGAATGGGCTGAACAGAAACGCCTGGACGGGTGTGTCGACGATTCCGAGCTGTAGCAACACTGCGTTGAGCAAGCCGTTTGTGCCGAGCAATGTGCGCCAGGCATAGATTCTGACGAGGTAGCTGGAGAACCAGGTGACGAGAATGAGGTAGAAGATGATCTTCGATCTGGCGACGTAAGTCAGGTAATATCCGACAGGGATGGATAGGCAGAGTGTTACGGATGCGGTGACGAGTCCGATTACGATGGCGTTGTAGGTCACACGCAGAAAGAGCGGCGATCGTATCGCCGAGATGTAATTGGTCAGCACGAAATCCGGAACAATGCGGAAGCCGGACGATATCCAGAAACTATAGGAGAACAGCAATATGGCGGGCACCACGAAGAACAAAAGCATATAGGTTGCCGCCGGCGCGGCCAGGATGCCTCCGGTTCTTTGTGATGGGGTCATCGCAACTCCTTTGACAAAGAAGTGCCGGAGCCGGCCTCATCGACCGGCTCCGACGATCGGCTGTGAGCGATTACAAGCCTGCCTTGAATTCCTGCCAGGCCTGGACCCAGTCCGCATAGGTCGCGTGCTCGCCATCATCGTCGACCGGCGGGATCCCCGGCAAGCCGGAGGCGAATATCTCGTCGATCTTCGAATAGTCGATCCTAGCTCGAGCGTCTGCGCCCAGGAACTCGACGGCCTTCTTCGAGACCGGTGCCTGCACGACCGCCGTCGCGACCTTGGCCTGTATCTGGGGATCGAGGGACTGGTTGATGAAGGCGTGCGCGGTGTCGATGTTGTCGGCCGATACGGGAATGAACCAGGCGTCGACCCACAGCACCGGCCCCTCCTCGGGGATCGCCATTTCGAGCGGCACGCCTTGCGCGTGCACCTGCGTGATGATCGACGGATCCGCTACGAGAACCGCCGCGACTTCCTTCGACGCGACGAAATTCGCGACATCGCCCTGATTGATCGAGATCAGGCGAGCCTGGTTCCGATACAGGACGAAGTTCTCGAACGCCTTGCCTAATTCCTCGCGCGTCAGAAGCGGATAGTTGTCTCCCAAGCCAACCAACCGGGCGATCAACGGCCAGTTGCCCGTCGCATCGTCCATGATCGCGATCTTTCCTTTCAGACTCGGATCGAGCAAATCCTTGTAGGATTTGGGTTTTTTCATCATGTCGGAATTATAGAGCAGGGTGTTGAAGCCCCATATATAGGGCGACCCCCAATGCTTGCCGTCTGAGAACCATGTCGGCTTGTCGAAGAACACATCGAAGAGATTGTCCGCGTTGTAATTCGGTATTTTCGACATATCGATTGGCGAAACGATCTTCATGTCCTTGATGTAAAGCTTGCTATAGGCCTGATTGTATTCGGCAAGATCGATGGGGGGCGGATTGCCGGCGATAAACTTGGCCTGGACATCGTCCTGAGACGCGATCGAGGAGGTTTCCGCGGTGACACCATTCGCCGACCGCCAGTCTCGCAGCTCATTCGTCATGTCGTAGCCTTCCCACGCCATAATCTGCAATGAGCCACCCGCCGCTGCACGGGCGGGTGTCACGAACAGCCGTCCCGTCGACACTCCAAGGCCGGCCCCTGCAAGTCCGAGCAGCGCGGTACGTCGGGTGAGTTGGATTGTTTCGAGCATAGACGTCTTCGGTTCAATCGCCATGGTACTTCCCCTTTCGTGTTGGTTCATTCACGCTTTTATAATGGATATTGGATATAATAAATTCGCAGTCAAATCATTTGTGATGCCGTCGTCCTTTGCATCCTTGTCTCGATTTTGGCGCGGGCTCGGTCGGGCAGTTCGGCCCTGCGACCGATGCCCCCCGGTGGCTTTCAGCCCGGGCGTCTTTCGTCGGCGTAGTGAGCGATTTGCGGCGGCAGCGCCTGGCGACCTCGCACGCGATCGACCATCTTCTCGGCGATCATCATCGTCGGGCAGTGGAGATTGCCGTTGGGAATGCGCGGCATGACCGATGCATCGATCACCCGGAGCTGTTCGACACCATGGACCCGGCCTTCGTCGTCAACGACAGCCAAGTCGTCATTGCCCATCCGGCAACTCGAGCACGGATGGTATTGGGTCCCCATATTCTCCTTGAGCCAGGAAAAAATCTCCTCGTCGGATTGCTTGCGCAAGCCGGGGACGATGGCTTCGCCGCGGATGCTGTCCCAGCCCTTTTGTTGGATGATCTCGTCGGTATGACGAACGCCGTCGATCAGATTTCGCCTGTCTTGCTGCTGCTGGAGATAATTCAACACGATTGACGGGTGCAGTCTTGGGTCAGCTGATTTGAGCGTCACCGCGCCGCGGCTTTCCGGCCGGCCAAGGCAGACCTGGTACTGGAACCCTTCCTCGATGTTGACCTTTCCGTGCATCAGCTCGCCCAGCATCGGCAGGAACTCGTGCTGGATGTTGGCATACTCGACGGAGTCACTGCTTTTGAAGAAAGAGCCGACTTCCCAGAGGTTGGTAATGCCCAAGCCCTTCCTGAAGAACAGCCATTGCGCGCCAATGAACGCCATCTTGAGGAGGTTCATGTCGACCGCGGGCGACACGCCCTTATGCGAGGCACGATACTTGATGGATACGGCGACATGGTCCTGCAAGCCTTTTCCCACACCGGGAACATCGGCCACGCTCTTGATGCCATAGGCTGCGAGTTCCGCTGCTGGACCGACGCCGGACAGGAGAAGCACTTGCGGCGAATTGAAGGCGCCACCGCACAGGATGACCTCGCGCTCGGCTTCAACCGACTGAACCGCGCCATTCTTCTCGAAGGTGACGCCGACAGCCTTCTTGCCGCTGAAATCGACCTTGTGAACCAGGGCATTCAAAACCAGTTCGACATTGCCGCGCTTGAGGGCGGGGCGAAGATAGGCCCTGCCGCCACTGGCACGAATGCCGTTGTCGATGTTGGCCTGATAGGCGTGTACGCCTTCCTGGCGATAGCCGTTGTAATCTTCGCTCAACGGGTGCCCAGCCTGTTGCCCGGCTTCCAGGAACGCCCGGAAGGGTTCGAGCTCGGCCTTCAGGGTCGTGATCCGGATTGGCCCCTGCCCGCCTCGGTATTCGTTGCTTCCCTTGTCGTACGATTCCAGTTTCTTGAAGTATGGAAGGCAATGGGCATAGGACCAGTTGGGCAAACCATCTTCCGCCCAGCGGTCGAAGTCGCGCGGATTTCCCCGGACATAGACCATGCCGTTCAGGGATCCAGAACCGCCAAGCATCTTGCCGCGGAGATGGGTGACCATGCGGCCATCGAGAGCCGCCTCGGGCCCTGTTTCGAATTCCCACGTTCGCTTCTTGTCGGTCAGCGGATAGGACATCGCGGCAGGCATGCGAACATAGATCGAATTGTCGTGCGGCCCCGCCTCAAGGACCAGAACGCTGACATTGCGGTCTTCGCCGAGCCGGGCGGCGACAATGGAACCCGCCGCGCCGGAACCCACGACAATGTAATCATATTTTTTCGAACGCACCTGTCTCACTCCGGATCCAAAACTCGGCAATGAAGAAAGGCGGACAACCTAGTGCAAACCGTCCGCCGCTTCTTCTCAATATGACAATCTGGAGATCATGCCGCCTTCGGGAGCGAGTAGCTCTCGAGCTGCTTGATCGCGTCTTTGATGGTGCGCGTCACGAATTCCCTCTCGTCGCCGACGAGCGGCAGGCGCGGTCCACGCACCCACTCTGGCGCGCCATAGACCAAGCTCTCGGAGAGCTTGATGTACTGGACGAGCTTCACGTGAGTATCGAGGTGGAAGGCTGGCGTGAGCAACCTGTAAAGCCGCAGCGCCTCTTCCTTGCGACCCTGGTTGCAGAGGTTGAAGAGCGTGACGCATTCCTTGGGCCAGACATTCGTCATGCCCGACACCCAGCCGACCGAACCGAGCGCGACGCTCTCGACGATCTGATCGTCAACACCGCAGAAAATCTGATACCGATTGCCGAGCGCAATATACATATCGGTCACGCGGCGGACATCACCGGCCTCATCCTTTACGGCAACGATGGTCGGCGAGTCGGCCAGTTCCTTCAAAATCTGGGGCGTGACGTCGACGCCGTAAGCGATCGGATTGTTATAGATCATGATCGGGAGCCCGCTGGCCTTGGCGAGGCTCCTGTACCATTCGGTTGTCTCTCGCGGATCGGACTTGTATCCGAGAGTAGGGAACGCCATCAAGCCATCCACACCAAGCTTCTCGAATTCACGAGCCCGCGAATTGGCGTCGGACTGGGTGATCTCGGCCAATCCCGACAGCACTGGAACCCGCCCGGCGGCCGCTTCCTGCGCGCTGCGGATGACGAGTTCCTTCTCGGAAGGAGTTAGGCAGGCATTTTCGCCAAGCATCGGCAAAACGATCACCCCCGACACGCCATTTGTGATCAGCCTGTCAATGGCAGACTGATTAGCCTGCACATTGATCGAGCCATCCTGATTCAGCTTTGTGGTTACGGCGGGAAGCACCCCTGTCCACTGATTCATATTTTTCCTCTCGCGTTCGATGGCGCACCTTACACCATTCTTATATCCAATCTATAATATCCAATATTCAAAGTCTAGTGCCGCCTCTCGACAAACGATGCGTACCGACACAGCCCCCTCGCCCACCTTCAGGATCCTGCTTCAATCCATTCGCGAAGCGCCAAGACCGGGTGCCTAAAGCGATCCGTCGGGAGCGGCGCGCTCACCGCCCGCCTCTCGTCACAGTGACGAACGCCGTTTCCCCATTCTTGACCAGGCCCATGCGGGATCCACGCGCTTCAACAAGGCTCGCAAGATCCTGGGGTATCGTCTCGACTATGCTGAACAGCCGCCTGCCTGCGTTGAGGCTTGGCGCTACTTCGAGCAGCCGCATCGGGAATTCGAGCAAGCTACCCAAATCCGCGGTCGCCTAGATGTGTCGCGTCCCAAGAGCAGAGAGGCGGACGGACAAGTGACTCGAGGCGTAAGCCGCTCGGCAGACGCTCGTGTCGCTTAAGAACCTTGATCCTCGCCGAGGGGCAATGAATCGCGAGTGAGCAAGGAATACATGGTTTTCAGGACGCGTCTCGTCGTAGCGATATCGCCTTCGGCCATATCGCCAAGCATCAACATCTCCAGTTTCAGCGCCTCGGGTATCAGCGCCTCCACCAGCGACAAACCGGAAGACCTTAAGGAGATCACTATCTCTCGCTTGCTTCGAGTGGATCGAGCTTTGCGAATCAGTTTGCGATCGTGCATCGCTTCCGTCAGCCGGGAGAGCGTCGATCCTTCGATAGATGTCAGTCCCGAGAGATCGATGAGCTTTTGCTCGCCGCGGTCATGCAGAACGACAAGGACCCGCCACATGGGGATCGTCAGATCATACGGCTGCAGCTTGAGCAGGAACCGTTCGTTGATTGCGAAGGCGACCCGGTTGGACAGGTAGGACAGCCGTTCGTCGAGCTTGTAAGTACTGTCGCCCATTTAGCGTCCTTTGCTTGCCTGCCATACAACTCGGCGCACTTGCCAAGTGATGACGGAACCTAATCCGGACCCCGCAGGAAGGACAACAGCAATGGGCACTGACTTTCCCCCCGGAATTCGCCTGCACCCCAAATCCAACGGTGGATCTGACCCCGCTTTCCATAAGAGTCCGCTCCAAAAGGCAGGGCGAACTACGGGCTATTCAGAGGCGCTCTTCACGAAGCAAACCGAGCTTTTGATGCACGGGCCGATCCGAAAAGGAAAATACCACGCTGTCCGCGTCCCCGCCCTCGAACCTGTACCTGATCCAGCCGGGGACCGCGAATACGTCGTTGGGTTTCAGGTGCACTGGAGCCTGACCCTCGATGATGATAGACGGCTCACCTTCCAAGACCACGAATGCGCAGCTGTCCGTGGACCGATAGAAGGCCGACGAGAAGTTCTTGGGCAATAGGCGGATCGTCGTTCCGATCGTCGGAATTGCCCAATCCCCGGTCACCGGATTGACGTAACGCATGCAGATCCCGAAGTGCCTATCGATGTGGGCGGAACCGCGCATAGCTTCCAACGCTTCCCGCGTTCTTTCATACGGGTAATTGAACACAGGCGACGTGGAAGAAACCGGCGTCAGATCGACGGGCAGCAAACCGCTGCCGTACCGGGCCAGGGAGTCGCCCTCGGGACGTGTCAGCACTTGCGAATTTTCGCGGTGTTCTTCCCGGAAGCCCGCCTTCAGGAAACTCACAAGCGGTACGTCCAAGCCGTCGAGCCAGATGACGGGTTCGTCGCCGTGGTGACCGTGGTCATGCCACGTCCAATAGGGGGTCAGGATCAGATCCCCGCGCCGCATTGTCGTCCTTTCGCCATCGACCGCTGTGAAACCCCCGGTGCCCTCGAGCATGAAGCGCAAGGCTGACTGTGTGTGCCGATGCGCCGGCGCCACCTCTTTTGGAAGTATCAGCTGCAAACCTGCGTACAGCGTGTCGGTGATTTGCGACTTTCCCTGCAGTCCCGGGTTTTCCAGCACCAGAACTCGACGCTCGGCCTCCTCGGCGGTGATCGTCTCTCCGGCCTTGATCAGCAGTGGACGTACAGTTTGCCACGCCCAGTGATAAGGCACTGAAGCCGGCTTTGGATCTGTGGGAACCAGCCCCTTCAGTCTCTCCCATAAAGGTGCCAGCTGCAGTTTGCTGAGTTCGGAGTAGTAGGCAGACCGGTCCGTTGCCGGTGCCAAATCAGGTTTATTGGTCATCTATGAGTCCTCGTTGCCGGGGCCTTCGGCGCGATTGACAGCCACCTCAAGCTAATATAATGCATATGCAACAATTGCAAATGCAATAATAATGATGCATCTCCGCAGGTGGGGTTGGTCTGGATGAAAATATGTAGATTCAACTCCAATCGGATTGGTGTTGTGGACAGGGATGAGGTCATCGATGTAACGGACGCTTACGATCGCAGCCCTCCCTGGCCCGTCCCTGCGGGTGACTGGATCGCAAACCAGCTGACGGACACGGCAAGACTGCGCGATGCGGTGTCGAAGAGTTCCACGCGCCACGCGCTGCGCGACACAAGGCTGGACGCCCCGGTCGCAAACCCCGGGAAGATCATCGGGGCGCCGATTAATTACAAAGCCCACATCGAAGAGGCGAACGCAGACAGCCAGATCAATAACGGAACGACTTATACCAATCTTGACGAGTTCGGGCTGTTCCTCAAAGCGGGCAGTTCCCTGATCGGGCCGTCGGACAGATTCACGCCGAGATTCGCCGACCGGCGCACCGACCATGAAGTAGAGCTGGCCGTCGTTATCGGGAAGGAAGCGCGGGCCATCCGGAAGGAAGATGCCTTAAGCCATGTCCTCGGCTTCACCGTGGGATTGGATATGACCATCCGTGGCAAGGAATTTCCGACGTTTCGGAAGTCGCCTGACACTCACTGCGTGCTTGGCCCGTGGCTGGTGACGTCCGATGAAATTCCGTCCGCCGACGCACTCGACCTGCGACTGTCCGTCAACGGGATCGAGAGACAGAGGTCCAACACCAGGTTTCTAATCTTCGGCGTTGCACGTCTGATCGAATACGCGTCGAGCTTCTACACCCTCCATCCTGGCGACGTGATCATGACGGGCACTCCCGAAGGGGTCGGGCCGGTGTTTCCCGGTGACAGGATCGACGCGCACATAGCTTCGATAGGCGATCTTTCGATCGAAGTGGGGATGCCGCGCTGAAGCAAGCCGCTGTGACTCTTCAATAAAACCCTCATTGGCCTCCCTGCGAGGCGATAACCCACCGGAGTAGATAATGGCAAAAGTTCTCGTTCTATATCACTCGGCCTATGGCCACATCGAAACCATGGCCAAAGCCGTTGCCGAAGGCGCTCGCGATGCTGGCGCGGAAGTGACGGTCAAGCGCGTTCCGGAACTGGTGCCGGACGAAGTGGCGCGGGCGTCCTTTTTCAAGATGGATCAGGAAGCCCCCATCGCGGATCCCAACGAACTGGATCAGTATGACGCCATCATCGTCGGCGCCGGCACTCGTTTCGGAACCGTGGCTTCACAGATGCGCAATTTCTGGGACCAGACCGGCGGTCTTTGGGCATCGGGCAAGCTTTTAGGCAAGGTCGGTTCGGTCTTCACCGCAACCGCCACGCAGCATGGCGGCCAGGAGTCCACACTGCTGGGCTTCATCCCAACGCTGCTTCACCACGGCATGGTGGTGGTGGGGCTACCTTACGCCTTCGAAGGACAGCTCGGTTTGGGCGAAATCCTTGGCGGCTCGCCCTACGGCGCATCGACGATCACTGGCACGGACGGCTCGCGTCAGCCCTCCGCGATCGAATTAGGCGGAGCCCGCTACCAGGGAAGCCATGTCGCAAACATTGCAGCCAGCTTAAACCATCAAGCGGGAGCGGCCATGAAGAGGGCAGTCTGAAGCAGATGTGCCTCTCTTTGGTTGGGACGCCCGCCGAACCGCGACAATTGATGTCACCACTGCTCGTCCGAACTGTCGCCTTCCCGCAGCTGCTCGGGCTAGCGGGAGGTACTGCTCATTTCGCGAACGCGCACGAACTGGGCGAGCGGCTGGTTGCGGCGATCCTCGTGGATGCGGTCTACATTCTCCTTTGAAGACCCTCCGCCGGCACCGCTCGCGCCGCGGCTGACGCGTTTCCAGCCGCCACTGATCGCCGGGGGCTGCCAACCGCCACCGTCTGGATCGGCAGCAACGAACCGTTCGCCGTTGCGGGCGATGAATCTCACCTAGCGAAGAACCATCCTGTTCCGGCTCTCAAGTGCCTGCTCTATAAGGTCAGGTCCCGGTAAAGTCAGGCGGGCGCTTCTCCGTAAACGCGAGCATGCCCTCCTTGGAGTCGTCCGTCATGGTCAGACGGGCGATAGCGCTTTGCTCGAACGCAAGGCCGTTTTCGGCCGTGGCGCCGACTGCAGTTCGGATGCAGGCCTTCGTTGCACGCACTGCGGCAGGGGCACGCTGCGCGATCGTCGCCGCAATTTGCACGGCGCGAGGAACGGTGTCGGCCACCGTGCACACTTCCACCGCAAATCCGAATTGAAGGGCCCGCTCGGCATTGATGGGCTCTCCCGTCAGGAGCATGTAGGACGCCAGATTGGGAGACAGCTTGCGCGGAAGCCGCTGAGTTCCTCCGTCGCCTGCCATGCCGCCGATCTTGATCTCGGGTTGCCCGAATTCGGCGTTGTCGCCGGCGACGATGAAATCGCACACCATTGCAAGCTCGCATCCGGCACCGAACGCAATACCGTTCACCGCCGCGATAAGAGGCTTGCCGAAGAACTCGATCGCCCGCCAGGCGGCTACCCTGGCCGGACTGTTCGCCACCGCCATAGGTCCGAACGCCACCATTTCCTTGATATCCGCGCCGGCCGCGAAGCTTGAATCCGAACCGGTGATGACGACACAACGGACGGAGCTGTCGGTTTCCAATTGTGTAAGCAGGCGACCCAACTCAACGATCATGGAACTGTGCAGCGCATTCTTTTTTTCGGGCCGGTCGAATCTTATCAAGGCGACGTACTCGGCCGGGCGCTCCAGCATCACCTTGTCGGAATGATTGTCCGCTAAAGTCATGAATTCTCCAGTTCTTCCGAGCACGATTGTTTAGGGCGTTCATGAATTCCGGTAATGCCGGGGGCATTCAGGGCAATAAAAGTTCCGAAGGCTGGGTGGGGTACTATTGTTTGCATCAGCGGTTGCTTTGGAGGATAGTTTGGCCGCAGATGAAGCCCCATGTCATGTACGGGCCGAGGGTGGTACCGACCTGGCTCGGCGTGCGCGCACCGGTCGGGCTGGCCATCACATTACCGGCGCAGTAAAGCCCCGGAATGACGGTGCCGTCGGCGCGGAGCGCCTGACCCCGGGCATTTGTGCGCACTCCGCCCTTGGTACCGAGCAAGGAGGGTCTGAACCGGTAGGCGACGTATGGCGGAGTATCGATCTCCTCCATCAGCCCCAAGTTCGCCGCAAGCTTTCTCTCGTAGGCATTCGAAGTCCCGCGCTGGAAATCGAGATCCCTTCCGGTGCGCGCGAAACCGTTGAAACGCTCCACCGTGTCCTTCAGGTTCTGAACGGGCAGTTTGGTCCGCTCAGCCAATTCCTCTATCGACGACGCTTTGAGAAGCCAATCACGTTTGTACCGGCGGTACCACCGGATCAACGGCGTCCTTTTAACCATAGGCCAGTGGCTGATGACCCATGCAGGCTGGTGGATTAGCTCTCCCGCTTCGTTTCTGTCCATGATGCGATCGTACACCCAAAACTCGTACTCGCTCGCAAAACGACGCCCGTGCCTGTCCACGATGATAGCGTCAGGCTCCGCGTGTATTCTCAAGGGAAGTCCGTGTAGCTCGCCCTCATATTTGACCGGGGGCTGAATGACGATATTGCCCTGATCCATGTGGGCGAAAGTTGCACCGACAGCCTGCGCCATTTTGTGTCCGTCACCTTCATTGCTGCTCGGCGAGCTTTTGAAGTCTACCTCGCTGGGAAAGTAGGTGGCCAGCATCTGCTCATCCCATTCGAAGCCGCCTGTCGCCAGTACCACGGCGCTACGCGCCTCAAAGGTGTGAAGCGCACCGTACCGCTCCACCTGAACGCCCGTCACCACGCCGGCGTCATCGGTTTTGAGCGTCGTCGCGCGGGTGGACAGTTCTATCAGGCAGCCTTGGTCCAGGCAGCCCTTGAGCAGGCCGATGATCAAGCCGTTTCCCTGGGCCATTGAGTCCGACCACCATCGTCGAAACAGCAGGGGCAGCGATTGAAGCATGCCGAGGATGGGATGACGGTCCAGCTTCGCGTCCACGGTTTCCTGGAAGGTGAGCCTCTGCGGCAAGGTGGACCGCCGTACGCGGCCGCGCCACCAACCGAGAATCGCTTTGCTAAGGGGCTCAACCGCCAGAATTCTGCTCGATTTTGCGCCTTCGCACTCCTCGAAGGGGTCCGGTATCTGGGTTAGGCTGAACCTCAGCGGACTGTGGGCCTCGACCAGCTTGAGCATCTGCGGGCCGTTTTCGATCTGGCTTTTCCACAGCTCGTCTTCCGTTTCCTGCCATCCTTTGGGAGAGGCGGCCCGCATATAGGCGAGAGCCTCGGCGAAGCTGTCCGACAGACCGGCCCGTGCGGCGTAGTGATTGACGGGAAGCCAGGTCATTCCACCAGACATGGCACTCGTGCCGCCGAGCACATCCGTCTTCTCGATGATACGAACGGTCTTTCCTGCAACGGCCACGGTCAACGCCGCGGTAAGGGCGGCAGCGCCGGAGCCGACAACGATCACGTCCGTGACGTTACTTTCCGGCGGGACAGGGTCCGCAAAATAGATGTTCATCAGGGCATACATGCACGCTCCTTACCGGTTACGAGTTCCAGCTTTGGAACTTGCCTTGCCGAGCTTCAATCCACGATTGTGCGAGCGCTATCGATCTGTGGATCGAAGGAAGCCTTCCAGTATCTCCCAATATCTTTGCGGGCGCGTGTTGGGAAAAAAATGACCGCCGTTCATTATCTCCAACCTGGCGCCTTTGATGAGAGCCGCGATCTCGCGGGATTGATATTCGGCAGCGAGCATGTCGTCCGACGCACCGATCACCAAACTAGGCAGTTCGACGCTGCGTAATTCTTCTCGCCGATCGAACTTGTAGGGTGCCCTCATCCGGGCGGACAAGACCTCATCCGCCATGCTTTGGGTGATATTCTGAATACGACCCATAAGATCGTAATTCGGATCGAGGACGTCGCCACCGGGCATCGCAAGGATCGCAGAAAGATGGCCGCAAGTCACCGTGCCGGCGGCGTCAAGCACACGTTGCCGCAGGTCGTTTATGAATTCCATATACCTGTCGAAAGCGCAGAACGTCCCGCTGAAGACCGCAGCCTCAAAAAGCTCAGGATGATCGAGCACCAGGCACTGGGCGATGACACCGCCCATCGAATGTCCGACTACGGTGACCCTGCTGGCTTCCGCCTCGGCGAGAATGTCGATGGCATCTCCGACAATTTCCTGGAGGGTGTGTACGCCTTCCCGCGCGCGATTGGCGCCGCAGCCTCGCTGGTCGAAGCTCAGGACCGTGAAGCGTTCTGCCAGTTTGGGCCGATGGGCGTTCCAGAAGTTTGCATGCCCGCCGAGGCCCGTCACAAGCAAGATCGTCCGGGCGCCGGTTCCTTCACGATTGTAAGCCAGTACCATTGTTCGATCTCACCGTGTCGTTGGGACTTCTGACCTGATCGCCGCGCGAATCAGGCCCGCTGGGTATCGATCACCTTCTTTTCGATCAGCTGGCCGATCTGATCCTGGGAATAGCCGTACTCCGCCAAAATCTCTTCGGAGTGCTGTCCCAACAACGGCGGCGGCTTCAACGCGATTTGTGGAAATTCTGAGGACT
The DNA here is from genome assembly GCF_030160235.1 of Mesorhizobium huakuii. Lineage (GTDB taxonomy): Bacteria > Pseudomonadota > Alphaproteobacteria > Rhizobiales > Rhizobiaceae > Mesorhizobium > Mesorhizobium huakuii. The sequence goes on along the minus strand of NZ_BSNY01000043.1, from coordinate 60,439 downwards.
TGATCGCGTTACCCACCGTACGAAGAAGTCCGTGTTTGGGATGATCGAGCTCAATGAGGATATTGTTTTCCTTCACTTGAGGATGCTTAAGCGTTTCGCCAAGCGGGAGCACCGGACTGCACAGAATATCTACCCTGTCGAGCCGCGTGAGGCACTCTTCTGTCGTGAACTTGCTGAACCCCTCGCTTATGCGCCGTCTGTATTCGGTTCTGTTCGCCATCTGCTGTGCCAGCGTAGCGAATTCGGGATCGGTCGTGATGTCGGGTATTTCCAGGGCTCGGCAGACATCAGAAACCGGATTTGGCCTAAGCACCGCTATGACCGCAACAAATCCGTCGGATGCGGCGAAAATGTCCATGGGGTCTGACTCGAGCGGATTGAAGTCGTGGCCCGTGCGAAGCTTCTGCGTGACCTCCTGCTGCTGCATGACCAGAAATACGTCGAGCAGGTTGATCTCGATTTTCTGCCCCCGACCTGCTCGTTCACGATGAAGGAGTGCCAGAAGAACGCTTTGGACGAGGATCATTCCAGCGGAGAAGTCGGCCGCCGAAACAGGAAACAGCTGCGGCTTTCCGCTTGGATCCTTGTTGCCGTGCGCGACGCCGGCGAGAGCCTGGGCCACGAAGTCCATCCCGCCCTTCTGCGACAGAGGACCGGTCGTGCCAAACCCCGAGCCCTCGACGTAGATGATCCGATCGTTGTCCTTACGGATATCCTCATAACCCAATCCAAGACGCTCGATGACGCCCGGCCGGAAATTATGGACGAAGACATCGGACTCTCTGGCGATCTTCCGGAGGATTTCCCTACCCTCCTCGGTCTTCATGTCGAGTGCCAAACTTCTCTTGTTTCGGTTCATAGCCATGAAGTTGGAGCTCTCGTCGCCCTTGTTCGGGCGATGACGGTCGATCGCCCGACTGATGTCCCCCAGACCGGGTTTCTCGATCTTGATGATATCGGCGCCGAAATCGCCAAGCACTTGGGTGCCACACGGCCCAAACATGATCTGGGACAGATCACAGATGCGAATGCCGTCTAATGGAAGTGCCATGGAGTTATCCCTTTTAAGACTGCGGATGACGATGCTCAACTCGGAACTCAGATGCCGGGGATGATAAACCCGTACTTGTCTACGAGAAGCTTTTCCGTCGTTGGATTGCGAGGGATGGCCGTTGGCCTTTCCGCGCCGGGAAGCTTACGCACTCCCGTTTCCCTTAAGGCCCCCTCCACACTGGGGGGCAGAAAGACGCCGCCATATTTCAGCGGTTCCGTACCGTTATTGACGAAGTGGTGCATCAGGGTCGGGGGCAAAACGATCAAATCGCCCTCGGCGATCGGGTATGCGACATCGCCCAAAATTGCGAGGCCCTTACCGTGGGTAACGATCACGATCTCCTCGGACATCACGTGACCGTGGTGCCGAACGTTGGCGCCAGGCTCCAGGAGCTGCGATGCCGCGCAGAAATAGGTCAGAGGCAAAGCAGGTGCAGCAATCATGATGCTGACGTAACCCAGGCTGGGTGCAGCCTGCCAATACTCTTCCCCCTCATCATCCTGCACGATGATAAAATGACCGTCAAAGTCGCCGTCGGCGGCGTCGCCATCTTCGACGCCCAACATAGCTGCCGACTCCTTCGAAGCCTCGGCGCCCTTTCCACCCACCGGGAAGAGATCAAAACGAGAGTCCGGGCCGGGGGGGAAGGAGATCACGGAGAGGCGAAGCGGCTCTTCGCCCTCCTGCTCCACTTTCACGGCGACGCCGCGGCCCCAGAACATGAATGTGCCCTTGGAGACCGCGTGCTGCTTGCCGCCGCAGAACACCCGACCTTTCCCGGAAAAACAGATGACCAACCGTTCGTTCAGTTCATAGGCCCGCGAACGGAGGTGCCCGCCTTTCGGCAAATCCACACCCACGACAGCGAAGTGAGTGTATTTGTGACTAATTGGCGATACCTTTACCAGCGCCGAGCCGCCGTCTTCGGAGCCGAGGCCCACCGGCGTCCCCTCGTTTGCTGCTACGAGTACTGCTTCAACTGGCGCCTTCGTGCTGACCTTAAACGGAACCGTATTCTGCATGGTGCTCCACTTGTCCTAGACGATGCTTTAAAATCTTGCCAAATCGACTTATCCGACCAGTCTCGCCGGGCGTCGCCGACTTTCAAATTTCCTCAACAAGGGCGCTTTCGCTACGCCTGACAGATAGAGAACAACGCTCGAAAAGAGCCGAACTTTTCCGCGCGCAGCTCTGCAGGTGGCGTGAATTACTTTTCCGCCTGTTGCCGCGAAGGCAGGCCAAGAACACCATTTAACTCGGGTGGGAACAATGGTAAAATCCAATAAATAGCTGGACTTTTTGCTCAATGCCGCAGGCAATGGTCAGAGGCAGATCTGACCACCGACATCGAGATGCATTTGCATGTCGACTGGTATTATCAAAGGGTCGCTCCACTGAAGCGGGGCGTCGATCATGTGACGGGGGATGACATCGCGGCCGCCGACGTCGGGCGGATGACCGTGTTCAATCACCTCCCCCGCAAGGAGGACATGTCTTCGATCGCGACGAAGTGGGCCGCGAAATCCTGCGCGAACCGTTACGGCAGCGCGATCTCGGCATCGTTCATCGCGGAGCGCAGCCCCTTCGTCGAGTTTTCAGCTCAGGGCCAACGCTTCGTTGAACCGCTGGTCCGATCCCATTCGTCGTTTTTGACCGGCGGATCGCCAGCCGTCTTATGCGAGCGGGAACTTTTGCTTCGCCTGAGTGCGCACTTTGCCATCGGAGAGTTGATCGGCCGCGTCGAACAGACCGGGAGGGTTGCTTTGCAGCACAGCGTGGTTGAGCTCGGGTTTGAGCAGGGTATCGGCGAAAATCCCAAGTGTACGGATTTCCTCCGGAGAAAAAGGCGGCGCGTGAACCGGCTTCGGTGCTGACACCGACAGCCGCTCCCCTTTGACGATGGACTGGCTGTTGTTCATTTCAATTGGCTTCCAACAAGGTCTGAACGAGTTTCTCGGCATTGCGAAGCGCCAGCGCCGCAATGGTGCTGGTGGGGTTTGCCGCGCCCCCGGTGACGAAGATGCTTCCGTCCGAGATAGTCAGGTTCGGCACGTCGTGCGCCCTGCCGTATTCATCCACAACGGAAGTTTTGGGGTCGCTTCCCATCCTGGCGGTCCCGAGAAGGTGACCGGGCTCCCCTTGCAGGTCATTTATCTCGATGGTTTTCTTAGCTCCGGCGGCCCTGTGGATCTCGGACAGACGAGCCACGGTAAAGTCACGGATCTTCAGCGTGTTCTCGCTATATCGATAGCTTATTTTAGGCGCCGGAATGCCGTCACTATCGCGAAGCGTGGGGTCGAGAGTGACTCGGTTACTTTCCTCGGGGAGGTCATCTATGTTCGCCGCCCAGAAAATCGCGTTTCTCGCGTCACGGATAACTTGATGGAAACTCGGGCCCCACAAATCCTCGAAAGGCAGAAGTCTGTGCGGGTCCACGCCGTTGAACAGCAATCCCGGCGTGGGGCAGGCATGCATCTTGCTGCCGCGCACGAAACCCCGCGAGCGATCCGTTTCATAGAATTGCATGGAACTGGCCGCGGAACCCGCCGGCCCGCGCCACGATTCGAGTTCTTCGTCGTAGTATCCAATGACGGCGCAGTTCGGGTGCAGCATCAGGTTCTTGCCGACGAGACCCGACGAATTGGCCAATCCTTGGGGATGACGTTCGCTTGCCGACAGCAGGAGCAGCCTCGGGGTGCCGATGCCGTTGGCGCAGACGACGACCTGTTTGGCCTTGGTATGGCGTTCTTCACCCTTGGAAATCCACGTGGCGCCGGTCGCCGCACCGCCCGCGTCGGTGGTGATCTTGGACACGCGTGCGCCGGTGACCAATTTGGCACCGGCCTTGATGGCACTGGGCCAGTAAGCCAGATCAAAGGATGCCTTAGCTCCCTCGGGGCAGCCCTGTGTGCAGGTGCCCCAACGGGCACAGGCGGCAAGGGAGCCGATCTTTTGACTAGGGATCGCGTTTGCATGGGGCCACCAGTGCCACTGCAGTGCATTCATCGCTTCGGCAGCCTTCCTGCCGAACTTTCCTAGAGGCAGCGGGGGCATCTTGGGAGCGTAGCCCTCTGGATAGGCGGGATCACCTTCCAGTCCGGATACCCCGATGAAGTCGTCCACCTTGTCATAGAAAGGAGAGAGGGTTTCGTAGCTTATCGGCCAGTCGCTCGCTACCCCGTCCAACGTGCGCACGCGAAAGTCGGAAGGGGCGAGGCGTGCCCAAAGGGCGCTGAAATGAATGGTGGATCCGCCTACGGCGCTGTACATTGAAGGGGCGAGGTCGGTGTCGGACACCTCCAGCGGGTAGTCCGCAGGATTACGGCGGCGGTTGGGCTCGGCCTGCCAGTGGCCACGCGCCACCAGCTCCCACATATCAAAGTTTGCCGGATAGTCCGACGGAAGTGCGTAGTCGCCCTGCTCAAGGCATATGACCTTGAAGCCCGCGCCGGCCACCGCATGCGCGGTGATGGCACCGGAAGGCCCGGCGCCGATGATCAGCACGTCATAGCTATCGTCGTCAGCACTTGTCACGCTCATGGTTGCCTCGCCTGTGCATTTTGAAATTTGCTTACGTCGCGCGCGGCGCGTTCGGCCACGGGTATGACTGCGTGTCGTGAAAGTCGGCTACCGCTCAGGCGACGGCGCCCTCGATCCTGATAAGGCGCTCGGGGTTTTGGCATATCAAGTCCGCGAAACCTGTGCAGCGGGGCGGCACGCGAAGACCCCGTCATGGCTGCCCCGCTCTCCCGTTTGAAGGCGTTGCGCGCAACGACCAAGATGTCAACGTCCTCGGCCTTGCCCGAGGACAAACGCGGAGGCGGACCACCGTCGGCGAGTGAAAATCTCGCGCCGAGGCTCTTCGAGGGTGCTGCGAACCGGCCGTTGATGAAATGTCTGTATAAGCGTGGCGGGTTCAATGAGCTCGGTGAATTCACGAAGGATTCCTCCCGCAAAAATACTGCTTTAATCGGTGATGAACCGGACGAATTCCTGAGGCGCGGTCACGCCGACTTCCTGGCCGACTCGGAGGCTGGAACGATCCGTCACCATGATGCAATGGCAGCCCCAGAGGCGAGATAGACGTTTGTGAGCTGGCCGAGAAGCCCGATAAGCTCGACGACAGTCTGGTCGAGAACGATTTGCGGAGCGCTGGCGCCCAGGTGCCGAGAGCGTCTCTTCAGGGGCTGCATTTCAGTGCGCGTCTCAAGCAAAAAAACGATCGCGACACTGTATCTCCGAAAAAGTGTGCGACGACATATCCTGTGTCGCGACATGCTCACCATCCATTGCCGGCAACAATGGTAAAATCCAGCTAAGGCTTGGACAATGTGCTCAAGAGCCTCCATGCCCGGCCCGACGAGGAGCGTGTCCCGGTGGCGATGGTGTCGCCGGATGGCGCGTCATGAACTGGCTGAGATGGCTCCAGGTGTCTAGGAGCCAGTGGGTGGAAGCGCGCGAAAATCGATCGGGCTCGGGCGACACGTTGTCCAGCCGCATCAGGAAGCCTGATATACGTCTGCAGTCATAACCAACGTTCCCGATCCAGCCGCTCTATAGCAATAGGGCGGGTCCAAATACGTCCACATGTCAGCACCCGACGCGCAAATAGCCTCCATTGCAGGCCGGCCTCACCTGAATATCGGCACACCCTAGTAAGGCAGCCCGACATAATTCTCGGCGAGCGCGGTCGACGCCGCTTGCGAATGCACGAGGTAGTCGAGCTCGGCCTCCTGGATGCGCTGGCCAAAGTCGCCGGTATCAGGGAAGCGGTGCAGCATCGTCGTCATCCACCAGGAAAAGCGCACCGCCTTCCACACCCGCGCCAGCGCCTTGCCCGAATAGGCGTCGATACCGGCACGTGATTTCTCGACATAGAAATCGCTTAGGCCTGAAAACAGATAGCGCACGTCGCTGGCAGCGAGGTTGAGGCCCTTGGCGCCCGTCGGCGGGACGATGTGGGCGGCGTCGCCGACCAGGAACAGCCGGCCGAAGCGCAGCGGCTCGGCAACGAAGGAGCGCAGCGGCGCGATCGATTTCTCGAAGGATGGACCTGTGGTGACCGCAGCCGCTGTCTGCGGCGGCAAGCGGCGGCGCAACTCTTCCCAGAAGCGGTCGTCCGACCACGCCTCGACCTGGTCGTCGAGAGGACATTGCACATAGTAGCGGCTGCGGTGCGTCGACCGCATCGAGCACAGCGCAAAACCGCGCTCGTGATTGGCGTAGACCAGTTCGTGGTCGGCCGGCGGCACTTCGGCCAGCACGCCGAGCCAACCGAACGGATATTGCCGCTCGAACGTCTTCAGCGCGCGCTCCGGCACCGATTTGCGGCTGACGCCATGATAGCCGTCGCAACCGGCGATGAAATCGCAGTCGATGCGCTCGGTGACACCGCCCTTGTCGTAGGTGGCGAAAGGTGCGTCACCGTCGAAACGATGGAGCGCAACGTTTGCCGCCTCGTAGATCGTGGTCAGTCCTGCCGCATCGCGCTTGTCCATCAGATCATGCGTCACTTCGGTCTGGCCGTAGACGGTAACATGCCTGCCGCCAGTCAAAGCCTCGAGGTCGATGCGGTGCAGGCCGTCGTTGAAAGCCAGCGAGAAGCCTGTGTGCGGCAGCCCCTCGGCGCGCAGCCGTGCCGCGGCGCCCGCCTCCTGCAGCAATGCCACCGTGCCCTGCTCGAGCACACCGGCGCGCACGCGGGAAAGCACATGCTCGCGGCTCGAACGCTCGAGGATGACGGTTTCGACACCGATGCCGGCCAGCAGCTGCCCGAGCAACAAGCCGGACGGACCCGAACCGACGATGACGACTTGTGTACGCATCAGTGCCCCAGGTTTTCGATCTGCGCGGCCAGTTCGGCGGCCAGCCGCAATGACGCGGCGGTGGCGACGATCATCTGCGGCAGCAGCAGCCATTCCAGCGTCCAGGCCGCGCCCGAGCGCTCCTGCTCATGCACCAGCGCCTGATGCATGCCGGAAAGCTGCGTGGCGTTGAAGCGGGCGAGCGCCACCAGCGCTTCGGCCTTCACCGGGTTCTGCTTGTGCGGCATGGCCGACGAGCCGCCACCGCCCGATAGCGCGATTTCGGTGCCCCTTTGCGCCATCAGCGCAATGTCCTGGCCGAACTTGCCGAGGCTGCCGGTCACCAGCGACAGCCAGCCGGCAAAATCCGCAAGGGTGTCGCGCTGGCACTGCCATTGCGGCGCATCGGCAAGGCCGAGTTTTGCGGCAAGTGCGGCACGCACGGCCGGCCCCTTGCCGCCAAGCTTTTCCAGCGTGCCGGCGGCACCACCGAACTGAACCACAAGCAGACGTGCGGACTGGTCCGACAATCTTTGCTGATGACGCAGCAGCGGCACCAGCCATGTGGCTACGCGATCCAGCGCTCGAATAGGGATCGCCGGCCGCATCCGCGTCATTCCGGTAAGCGCTCTGCCCCCGAAACGATCATCGAGCGCCGAAAGGCGCACGATGTTTTCGGTCAGCAGCAGACTGAGATGGTCGACCACGGACTTCAGCCGCAGCACCAGCGCCGTGTCGATGACATCCTGGCTGGTTGCACCGAAATGAACGGAAGCGCCGTGCGGTTCGCCGACCGCCGCCCTGATCTGGCGCACCAGTTCCGGAACCATGACGCCATCCTTCGCCACGCCGGCACGTAGCAAGCCTGTGTCTGGCCTGAACGAGTTCAGCGCCGCAACGATCGCTGCGGCGGCGTCCAGGCCGACAATACCGTTGTCGGCCTCCGCCTCCGCCAGCGCGCCCTCAAATGCCAACGCCGCGGCGATTTCTGCTTCGACAGAAAAATGCCTGGCGGTCTCTTCGTCGCCGAGAAGGCTGGAAAGCAGCGGATGATCGAAAGGCGATACGGTCATGGTGCCGGTCAGCTGTCGAAGAAGACCGTCTCCTTGTCGCCCTGGAGATGGACGTCGAAGACGTAAGTGTTGTCCTGGCGCTCGGCGATCAGTGTCGGCACGCGAACGCGGTGCTCAATGCGCGCCAGGATAGGATCCTGCGCATTGGCCTGCGCCTCATCGGAAAAATACAGCCGCGTCTGCAGGCCGATGTTGATGCCACGAGCGACGATCCAAAGGCTGACATGCGGCGCCATCAGTCGCCCGTCCTGGTACGGCACGCGGCCGGGCTTGATCGTTTCGAAATCGCATAGGCCCGTCTCCATGTCGGTCGGGCAGCGGCCCCAGCCCTGGAAATTCGGATCGGCGGCACCGCGCAATTCGGCGGGCGAATTGTACAGCCCGTCCGCATCCGCTTGCCAGATCTCGATCAACGCATCCTTGAGCGGCGTGCCGGTGCCGTCGAGCACCCGGATCTTGAGACCGATCCGCTCGCCCTTGGTCTTGTCGTTGACCATGGTAGCGCCGAGGTCGGTCGCATAGACGCCGCTAATGCCGCAGAAATTCGGCGTCAGTCCGATATGGACGTAAGGGCCCGCGGTCTGCGAGGGGCTCTCCCTGAGCCGGTCGAGCGATTGCGCCATCAATTGCCCTCCAGCCGGTTTTCGAACAGCGACGAGCGCCGGCCACGCAGCACGATGTCGAACTTGTAGGCGAGCGCATCCATCGGGATTGTCGCCTGCGTGTCGAGAATGGCCGTCAGCGCCTCGATGGCCGCCTTGTCGGCGATGCCGCGCACGATCGGGCATTTCCAGATCAGCGGATCACCCTCGAAATACATCTGCGTGATCAGCCGCTGGGCAAAGCCATGGCCGAAAACCGAGAAATGGATATGCGCCGGGCGCCAGTCATTGGGACCGTTCGGCCAGGGATAGGGGCCGGGTTTGACGGTGCGGAAAGCATAGAAGCCGCGCTCATCGGTGATGGTGCGGCCGCAGCCGCCGAAATTCGGGTCGAGCGGGGCCAGATAGCCGTCCTTCTTGTGGCGGTAGCGGCCGCCGGCATTGGCCTGCCAGAATTCGATGAGCACGCCGGCAACGCCAACGCCGCGCTCGTCGAGCACCCGCCCATGGACGATGATGCGCTCACCGATGGCGCTCTCGCCCGGCCTGGCGAAATTGTGGATCAGGTCGGCGTCGAGTTCGCCTAGCATGGCGTGGCCGAAGACCGGTCCGGCTATTTCCGAAAGCGTGTTGTCGAAGGACAAAAGCGCCTTTTGCGGCGAGCGCAGCACCGAACTCTTGTAGCCCGGCGTCAGTGCGGGCGGATGCCATGTCCGGTCGCGCTGGAAGAAGGCGCCGGTCTCCGGCGTCCGGTTCGAACCGGGGTTAGCGGACATTGACATCCTGGCTTTCGTCCATTTCCGAAAATACCCCCTTGGCGATCTTGAAGGCACGGTTGGCCGCCGGTACGCCGGCATAGATCCCGACATGCAGGAACGCTTCGCAGATATCGTCGCGTGACGCCCCGGTGTTGGCGGTGGCGCGCACATGCATGGCGACCTCTTCATCGTGACCGAGCGCCGCCAGCAGCGCCAACGTCACGATCGAGCGCTCGCGCCTGGACAGACCAGGTCGCGCCCACACGGTTCCCCAAGCCGCCTCGGTGATCAGGCTCTGGAAAGGCCGGTCGAAATCAGTGGCGGCATTCGCGGCTCGGTCGACATGGCGGTCGCCGAGCACGGACCGACGGATTGCGAGGCCACTGCGATATCTGGCTGAGTTGCCGGGGACTTCATCCATGGGTTTCTGCTCCAGGGGCAAGCGATGCGACAAAATCGCGGATCAAGGCGGTCAGTGCTTCAGGCTGTTCGACGCAGGGAATGTGTCCGGCTTCGCGGATGATCTCGAAGCGCGCACCGGGGATCATCTCGGCCAACGAGCGAACAAGATCGGGAGGCGTGGAGCCATCCTGGTCGCCAGCGACGCAGAGCGTCGGTATGGCGATGCGGTGTGTCGCGTGGGTGAAATCAGCGTCGCGGACCGCCATGCAGGTTTTGACATAGCCAGGCAGCGCCTGCCTGGTCAGCATGTTGCGGTATCCAGCAAGGTCGGCAGCGCGCGCGTCATGGAAATTCGGCGTGAACCACACTTTCATTACGCCGTCTGCGATCGCCTCGATGCCGTCGCGCTCGACGGCCGAAATCCGCGCGTTCCAGCTCTCGGGCGTACCGATCTTGTGTGCCGTGTCGCACAAGATCAAGCCTTGGACCATGTCAGGGTGCCTGATGTAAAACCCTTGCGCGATCAGACCGCCGACCGACAGGCCGCACAACACGACCTTCTTCAAGCCGAAATGATCGATGAGCCCCGAGAGATCCTCGACATGATCGTCGATCGACCTGATGTCGCCGCTATTGGAGAGCCCGTGGCCGCGCTTGTCGTAGACCAGCAGCGGCATTTCCCCGTCCAGGTTCGACAGGATCTGGTCCCAGATGCGGAAGTCGGTGCCGAGCGAATTGATGAACACGATCGGGCCCCCGTTGCCAGCCGCCTTGATGTGGCGATGGTGCAGCGTGATGCCGCCGATGGTGTCAAATGGCACGACTTCGGTCCTCCTCCCCACATTGCACAAACGCGATGCCCGTTTCCGCCCGGTCTCCCCAAGCGGCCCTCCGTCTTCGGCCACCCTGGATACTCGGTGGAGCCCGCAGGACATGCTTCACGGGTGTATTGAAGCGTCGACCATACACAATCAAAAGTTGCGTAAGTCGTAGCCATTCAATCCATGCCTGAGTTGAAGAAATCACTTTCGCTCAAAGCGGGCAATGGTAATATCCAACATCATGTTGGACATTCTCCTCATTCCCGCAATGCTGGAGTTTGAGATTTGAGAGGTGATCCGCGATGCAGAAAACAACGAAGCCGCGTGTAAATGGCTCAAGCCGCGCGCCAGCCTATTCTCTCTACGGCGAGAGCCCTGAGTTTGGTCGATCAATCTTCTCAAATGCCGAGTCGATTCTCGTTAGAAGTAACAACCTAATGTCAAATATCGACTTGCATGTGCATGTCGATCTGTATCAATTCGTCTATATTTCCGAGGGGCGATCAACGCTTATATATCCAGACGGACAGCATCATTTTGGCAGCAATAGCCTTGTTATGATCCCGCCGAATCTGGAGCATGGTTTCTACTCCTACATCGATACGAAAACGTTTGGCCATGTAATAACAATTAGCACTGCGTATTTTGATCGACTAGCTCAGAAGGGATTTCTCGCCAGTGATTTGGTCAAACATATAACCATCATCGAACAGATCGAAAGAGATCGAAATCCAGAGATCTTGATGGCAATAGAACGCGTTATATACGAGCACAGCACGGAGACATATCCCTATATAATAGCACGAGAAGCAGCAGTCCTTTCTTTTATGGTTGAATTTCTAAGGATTGTTTCTGAAAGGAACGTGCTTCAGTTCGGCGTTAAAACGACCGATACCGCCGATCCGGCAGGGAAAAGTAAGATTGAAATATTGTCGCAACTTATCGACAGATATTATAAAACTCATAAAAATGTGCAATTTTATGCTGACCGAATGAACATGTCGTTTTCAAATCTAAATAAGGTCTCCGTTCAAGCAACCGGTAAAACCGTACACTCAAATATAAAGGCGCGCAGTTTGGAGCAGGCTCGTTCGTATTTAGCGAATACAAACTTGAGCGTAAAGGAAATTTCTTTTACGCTCGGGTATGATGATGCGGCTTACTTCACTCGATTTTTCACTACGAACACGGGCCTATCGCCAATCGCTTTTCGTCGGCTGGCAACCAAAGGCCCGATCGCCGAACAAGCCCTGCCCGTCGATCAGATTTAAGCGTCAAGGGAGGGTGCAGATACCACCCGAAGCCTAACCTCGACGTTTCAAGGTGGTGAGCGGCGCTGGCAGCCGAGGTTCGATGGACGACAGAGGCTTCAGCTTGCCAAGCAGCCGCTCCTGGACCGGACGCGAATGTCAGGCGGCGCGGCAGACTCTATTGGACGGCGAGCGAGTGAGACTTTCACGTGGATGCGAGGCTCGTATCCATCGCTCTCTCCAGACTTTTGCTAAGCAGTCATGCGTGTCTTGAAAGAAGTCCAGCACGTTTCTATCGAAGCCCTTTTTCCAGCTCCGGTAGGGCCTCGAAGAGGCCAGCGACGAGACCGTAGTCGGCGACTTGGAAGATCGGGGCTTCCTCATCCTTATTGATGGCGACGATGACCTTCGAATCCTTCATGCCGGCGAGGTGCTGGATGGCACCCGAGATGCCACAGGCGATGTAGAGTTCCGGGGCGACGACCTTGCCGGTCTGGCCGACCTGCCAGTCGTTCGGCGCGTAACCCGCATCGACCGCCGCGCGCGAAGCGCCGACGGCGGCACCGAGCTTGTCGGCGACGGGAAGAATGACTTCCTCGAACTTCTCCGCGGAGCCGAGTGCACGGCCGCCGGAAATAATGATTTTGGCGGAGGTCAGTTCAGGTCGATCCGATGTTGACAGTTCATCCTTAACGAATGCCGAGAGAGAAGAAGAAAGAGCTGCCGTTGAGATTTTCTCAACGGCAGCAAGGGGGCCTTGGGAGGCGGCGGGGGCAAATGAAGAGGTACGCACGGTTATGATCCTCTTGGCGCCGGCTACTTGCACGGTCTGGATGGCATTGCCGGCGTAGATCGGACGCTTGAAAGTATCGGCCGAAACGACTTCGATGATCTCGGAGATCTGCGCGACGTCGAGCAGGCCCGCCACGCGCGGAAGTACGTTCTTGCCGACCGAGGTGGCGGCCGAGATGATGGTATCGTAAGTGCCGGCGAGCGAGACGATGAGGGCTGCCAAGGGCTCCGCGAGATTGTTGGCAAGATCGTCGCCCTCGGCAAGCAGTACCTTCGAAACGCCGGATAGCTTTGCAGCTGCATCGGCGGCAGCCTTGGCGCCCTTGCCGGCAACCAGCACATGCACATCGCCGCCGATCTTGGAAGCGGCTGTCAGCGCCTTTGCGGTCAGGTCGGACAGGGTGGCGTTGTCGTGATCAGCCAGAAGAAGAATAGGCATGATGAAATCTCGTTTTCGGGACCTTAGAGGACGCCGGCTTCGTTTTTCAGCTTGTCGATGAGCTCGGCAACCGACTTGACCTTGATGCCGGCCTCGCGGCCACGCGGCTCCTCCGTCTTCAGAACCTTGAGGCGGGCTGCAGTATCGATGCCGAAATCGGCTGGCGACTTCTTGTCGAGCGGCTTCTTCTTGGCCTTCATAATGTTGGGCAGCGAGGCGTAACGTGGTTCGTTCAGGCGCAGGTCAGTCGTGACAACCGCCGGCATCTTGATGTCGATCGTCTGCAGGCCGCCATCGACTTCCCGGGTCACGGTTGCCTTGCCATCGCCGATCTCGATCTTCGAGGCGAAGGTCGCCTGGACCCAACCGAGGAGGGCGGCCAGCATCTGGCCAGTCTGGTTCGAGTCGTCGTCGATCGCTTGCTTGCCGACAATGATCAGGCCAGGCTTTTCGGCATCGGCGATACCCCTGAGGATCTTGGCAACCGCCAACGGCTCCACCTGATCTTCGGTCTCGACCAGGATTGCCCGGTCAGCGCCCATGGCGAGCGCGGTGCGCAGTGTCTCCTCGGCCTTGGGCGGGCCGATCGACACGACAACCACTTCGTCGGCCTTGCCGGCTTCCTTCAGACGAAGCGCTTCTTCGACCGAAATCTCGTCGAACGGGTTCATCGACATCTTCACGTTGGTCAGATCGACGCCCGAGCCATCCGGCTTGACGCGGATCTTTACGTTGTAGTCAACTACCCGCTTGACGGGGACCAATATCTTCATTGAGTTCCCTCAATACTTTCTTGCGCACTGAAAGCTTCGCCCGATGACGTACTCGATCGACAAGGACAAGCCGAGCTGGCTAAACATCGATCGCTCTAAAGTGCCGAACAATGGCTTCTTCGATGCTTAAAGCCGCCAACCAGGATGTTTTTGGGTTATCAGGCAAAGGCTTGTTTTGAAGCTCAATCGAGAAACTGCCAAAAGCACCCGTCGCCTCTACTCGATGGAGGTTCGTAGTCGCGTCAGGGTCTGCAATTAGCACGACGCTGGTTGCCTCGAAGCCGATGCCAGCGAGGGCCACCGCGGCGGTCACATTAGCGTTTTTGGGATAAAGTCGTGCAGCCTGCTCTGCATTGCCTTTATATATTACTGTCGGCTGGCTAAGAGACGCCAAGTCAACTGCATCCGCTGCCGGTGTACCCGTCCAGGCGTTGGGAGGTTTGGTTCCGGTATAAGCGACGGAGCTTAGTCCCGCGCTTCTTGCGGATCTCAGGACATCAAGACCCCCAATGGCACCTGATACTGCAGTTAGGCGACTACCTCCCTTTGTCGCGGCGGCTTCAAGGCTGTCCAGCAGCGTCTTGTCACTCAGACTGCCCACGGAAACGATGATGGTGTCGATTCCTTTTCGCAACAACGCGGGAACGAAGTCACGGACAGCGTCGTGACTCGCGCATTCAACAACGAGTGAGGGATGCCAGTCGATCAGGTCCGCAACATCATTGAAGAGCCTCACCCCGCCCAGTTCGCTCGGCGCCGGGGCGAACTCCCTAGGAACCAGCGTCGCTGCAACTTCAAAATGATTGCCAGACCTGCGAAACGACGCCTGCAAGCTGCGTACCATCGCTCCAAAACCAATAACCGCGATGCGCCTTCTATCGTTTGGCAAAACAGATCCTCCGAAGAATTACGCGATGGTGTGGGCAAGGATTGGTAGACGTGGGCCTAGCTTCACGTAGGTCTGCTTGGTCTCCATGTATTCATGAAGCGCGTCCAGGCCGTTCTCACGGCCGAAACCGCTTTGCTTGACGCCACCTTGCGGCAGCTGCACGGCCCCCTCCAGATAGGTGTTGGCAAAAACGGTCCCCGATTTCAGCTTCCGCGTGGTCAGAAGAACCTTGTCGATGTCCTTGCTCCACACGCCGTTTGCCAACCCATATTCGGTGAGATTGGCAAGGTTAATTGCCTCCTCCAGGCTTTTGAACCTTGTGACGCATAGAACCGGTCCAAATATCTCCTCTCGGAAAACTCGCATGTCTGCCGTGACTTCAGTCAGGATTGTCGGACCAATGAAATAGCCGTCATCGTACTCCTGGCCGCGAAGACGCTGTCCGCCACAAATCACGACAGCCCCTTCCTTTTGGCCTTCTGCAATATAAGCCAGGACTTTGTGCATGTGGCTTTCGTGAATAAGCGCACTCATGTCGGCCTGCTCATCCGTCGGATGGCCGACATTGATCAGCTTGGCACGCTCCGCAAGTTTCGACACGAAGTCATCGGCAATGCTGTCCTCAATGATCAAGCGCGCTCCGGCTGCGCAGACCTCACCCTGATTGAAGACAAAACCGAAAAGGATGCCATCCAGTGCGGCGTCGAGATCCGCATCGGCAAACACGATGTTCGCACCTTTTCCTCCAAGCTCCAACGCAACGCGTTTTACGCTCTCGCCACATTTTGCGCCGATCCGCCGTCCGACGGCAGTGGATCCGGTGAACGAGATCATCGAAACATCGGGGTGGCCGGTGAGAGCTTCACCCACGATCGCACCGTTGCCTGTCACAACGTTGATAACACCCGGAGGAATACCGGCTTTCGTCGCTAGCTTCGCGATTTCCAGGGCGGTGCTGGAGGTCAGTTCCGATGGCTTGATGACCACAGTGCAGCCAGCAGCGAGCGCGTAGGGAAGTTTCTGGAAAAGGCAGACCAGGGGAAAGTTCCACGGTACGATCATTCCAACGACCCCGGACGGTTCTTTCGTCACGAGACCAAGTACTCCAGGACCCAACTGCGTATGCGCTTCACCTTTCGCCGTGATGGCAAGCGAGGCCGCAAAACGGGTCATTTCAACAACCATTGCCAGTTCATGGACGGAGATCTTTATCGCTTTAGCTGCCTCTTCCGCCTCCATCTGGACGAGATGGTCGGCATGGTCAGCGATCAGGTCGGCAAATTTATTGAGCAATTTAGCGCGGGCGGAGCCGGTGAGATGCGCCCAGTCCTCGCGATGGAATGCTCTGACCGCTGCCGAGACGGCGTCATCAACATCTTTCGGCGTGCCGGCCGAAAAGCGGGCAAGCAGTGATCCGTTCACCGGTGAATGTCGGTCGATCAAAGTTTGTGAGGGATCAGACAGCACGCCGTCGATAAAGTGGCCGTAAATACGGGGCGAAAGATGGGATTGAGTCTGCAGCAAGATGGGCCTCCATCGGAAATCGATTCCAGTAAGTCATCGTCAGAGGTCGGAATGCCGGCTGCCTCGACAACCTGCCTGAATGCATCCCGCCGAGAACAGAAAGCGCTGCTAGTTGGCTATAACACGCACGAATTCGGGCGGGGCGTACACGCCAACCACATCACCAACCTGCCGATTGCATCGATCTGTGACCGCAATGAAACGGGTTTCTCCCGCCGTCAGATATACGTTGGTGGTTTGACCCAATGGTTCGACAAAATCCACGACCGCACGCGCGGAGCCAGCAGAACCTGGTTGGACAAGCTTCAAATGTTCAGGTCGAATGCCGGCGCTGAACTGACCTGTTGAATCCAGTCTACCCGCGATCAAAGCCTGCTCGTCATCGGGAATAGAGTCTACAAATTCTTGTATCTGACAGGTCGGACGACCTGGCGTCTTCAGAGATGCAGGAAAAAGGTTCATAGGTGGCGATCCCATAAAGTCCGCCACAAAGCGCGTCAGGGGCCTGTCATAGATCTCTAGCGGTGATCCGACCTGTACCATGTCGCCTCTCCGCATAACCGCTATGCGATCGGCCATGGACATAGCCTCGATCTGGTCGTGGGTTACATAGATAGTCGTGATCCCGAGGTCGGAGACAAGCTTCTTGATCTCAGTCCTCATGACTGCGCGAAGCTTAGCGTCAAGATTCGAAAGCGGCTCATCCATAAGGAAGACCTTGGGATTTCGAACCAGAGCTCGAGCAAGCGAAACGCGCTGCCGTTGACCACCGGAAAGCTGAAAGGGCTTGCGGCTAAGGTAATCGGCAATCCCGAGCCTACCGGCCGTTTCCTCGACCTTTCTGCGGCGATCGGCCTGTGGCACTTTACGAATCTTCAACGGAAACGCGATGTTCTCGAAAACCGTCATGTTCGGGTATAGCCCATAGTCTTGGAATGCCATCGCGATGTCGCGATGGCGGGGCTCTGCAAAGGTCACGTCCTTGCCATTGATATGAATGGAGCCGGATGTAGGCAATTCTAGCCCTGCGACCATTCGCAGCGTGGTCGTTTTCCCGCAGCCTGACTCGCCCAGCATGACGAAAAACTCACCATCGGCAATATCAACCGACACTCCATTGACGACGGTAACGGCGCCGAACCGCTTTTGCACGTTCCTGATCTGAATGCCCACGATAATCTCCTCTAGCCCTTTACCGCGCCTAGCGTCAGGCCGCGAACAAGATAGCGTTGCATCAGCAGGACAAGCACAACGACAGGCAGTGACATGATGACCCCCGCCGCTGAGGCCATGCCCCACGCGATGGATTTTGCGTTCAAAGTATTAGCCGCTATGACCGGCAGCGTTTTGGCCGCATTCGATGTCAGCATCGACGCCAAGAGAAACTCGTTCCAGGCAAACATGAAAACGATGACCATGGTCGCGGCCAGCCCCGGCAACAGCAGGGGCAACATCACTCGCCAAAAAGCTTCAAGCCTTGAACAACCGTCGATCAACGCGGCTTCTTCGATTGACTGCGGAATGTCCTGAATGAAGACGCGCATGACCCAAACCACAAAAGGGAGACCGGAAAGGGCATATGCGGCGATAAGCAACCAGTAAGTATCGAACACACCAAGCCAGCGAGCCAGGATGAACATCGGAACAACGCTAACGATCGGCGGCAACATGCGGATTGATAAAACTTCGAACGCGATCAACTGTTTGTTTCTTATATCGAATCGTGCCAGCGCATAGGCAGCAAGCGTTCCGCAGACCATTGCCAGACATGTGGACAAGCCTACTATGACTGCGCTATTGATGAACATTTTCATTATGCCAAGTTCTTCGACCAGCTTGACATAGTTTTGCAGAGTCGGAGCGAAAACCCATACCGGCGGGTACGTCGTAATACTTTGGTCGCTTTTCAAAGAGGCAGTGATCATCCAAAAAATTGGGAAAGCAAAAAAGGCTGTGGCAAGAAGCGCCAGGATGTAGACAAGGATCATCTTGGAGAAGCGGCGAATAGGGGCTCGATGTGCGGACATTGACAACTCCTACCGGCCTTCTTTTTCGGAAATGATGCGTGTGAAACCGGAGAGCTTCGTAAAGATCAAAATAATGACAGTCAGGATCACGAGGGTAATCCACGACAATGCGGAGCCGTAGCCAAGATCAAAAACTCGGAAGTTTACTCTCTGCAGATAAACGCTAACGAGGTCGGTTGCGAAATCGGGGCCGCCTCGTGTCATAATGAATGCAGCGTCGTATGTCCGGAAAGCATCCACGATGCGCAGGAGGGTTGCGATAACGATGACCGGCCTGAGGAGCGGCAAGGTTATCGAGAAAAATACCCTTATGGCACCCGCTCCGTCGATCGCGGCAGCCTCAAACGGACTCTTTGGCAACGAAGAAATGCCGGCAAAGACGATAAGAAACATAAAGGGCGTCCATTGCCAAATATCCACGAGAACAATTGATAAGAGCGCGGTGCTTGATGAGGAAGTCCAAAGTTGCGGCTGCAAGCCAATGACGGTTAGAATGTAGTTGAGCACTCCGAGATCCGGCATCATCATGACACGCCACACGATCCCGACCGCGATTGGCGTAATCAACATCGGAATCAATATGATCGTGCGTAACAAGAAGAATCCGGGATAACGCATATTGAAGAGCAGGGACAACAGCACAGCGAGTATCAGTGACGACGTCACACTCAGTGTGACGAAAACAAAAGTGAGCCCCAGGGCATGCCAATATTGAAGATCAAAAAATGCCTTAGCGTAGTTTCCCAGGCCTACGAAGCGAGCAATGCCGCCGTGCGAGGGGTTGTAGTCCGTCAGAGAAATGTAAAGCGAATACACCATCGGGAAAAAACCGACGACGTTCATCAGAACGAAAGCTGGCGTGAGAAGCAACAAGCCGGCGCGGCGCTCCCCTGCCCTCTGCGCCTTATCGCCACCCACTTTTGCCGTTGAAATTGAATCCGTCATGCTCACGACAATTCCCCGTACACGAGAGGAATGACCTCCAGGGGCCATTCCTCTATACATTTTGTGCGAAGTTAGCGGATAACACCCTGGACGCGAACTTCGGCGTCCTTCATCGCTTGTTCAGGGGTCTTTCTGCCGAGGACGGCGGCTAAAATTTCTTCGTATAAAACGCGCTGCACTTCAACCGCGTTCGGAGCTCGATAAGGGGTCAACGCGATCGTAGTGGTCCCTCGCTTCTTGAAATCCTCGTACACATTCAGAGACGGAATTTTTGCCCGCACTGCCGGATCGTCAAGTTGCGACTTCAGCACAAGATTTGTCTCGCCGTTCTCCAGAAAGAGCCTGTAGCCCTCGCCCTTCAGCATCCAATCCAGGAATTTGTAAGCTTCGCTCGGATTATTCGAAAAGGCACTGACAGCCAGCGAAAGGCCGCCGGTCATTTGCTGCTGGTATTTCTCACTTGGAACGGCTGCATATCCAATTTTGCCCTTCAATGGGCCGTTCTCCATGCCAGCGAACACATCCGACCAGCTGATGAACATCGCGGCTTTTCCCTGCGAGAAAAGCGAGACGCCATCAGGATAATCGAGACCTTCGGCACCTTTCGGCGCAAACGGGAGCACTTCCTTAATTCGCTCGATGGCCCTTGCACCCTGGCCTTCCGAATTGAACACCGGCCGGAGCGCGCTGTCCAGCACGCCATCGTCGTCCGGGCCTAGCTTTGTCATGCTCATCAGTCGGGTCGCCCAGTCCCCCGACATGTGAGCGTCCTGGCCGCCAAGCAGCAAGATATTGCCAGCAACTTCATCGGTGTGAAGCGCCTCAGCGCATTTTCGATAATCGTCCCAGTTCGTGGGGACCGAAAGACCCTTGGCCTCGAACAAATCCTTTCTATAGACGAAGATCGGAGTCGAAAGCGTCATCGGTATGCCGAAATTTTTGCCCTCATACTGCAGATATTTCAAAGACGCCGGGGCGACGTTTTCGTACTTCAAGGCCGGAAGTGATGGATCATCAGCCTTGATGTCATCAACCGCTTTCACCCACTTGTTGACGAGAAACTGATGAGAAAACATATTGTCCAAGACTAAGAGATCGTAGGTCGAGGAACCTTGCGACATCTCAACCAGGAGCTTTTCATAGTGCTCGTTTTGAGGATTTTCTTCGGCTGTGATTTCCGCATCGGTATAAACCTTCGGGATCACCTTTGCCAGGACGTCGCAAAAAAGCAGATTTGTATTCAGAATGTTGAGGCTTTTGCCGCTAGCGGCACGCGCTCCAGACGAACTGAGATTATAGGCAGCGAACAGCGCAGCAGCAGCCTTCAAGGCCGTTCGGCGGCTCATTTCCCAATGATTGATACCGTTAGACATGTATGCCTCCACCATTGTTCCCGTATGGTTTATGACTGTCGTGACATTCCTGTGCGAGCCAGGTGGCGCCGTCTTCTGCGGCTACCATCTGAAATGCAGCGCCGCTATCGCGGCTATTTCCGTTGCTCCATGTGTACTGGCCGTCCCGGAAGCTTCCGTCACCGCAGCCTGATCGACGTAATCATGCAGCCTGCTATCAGACAATGGTAAAATCCAACAAAACATTGGACTAAGTGCTTCTGTCGCGTCACCCACGGGTCGACGCCCGAATCCTTCTTATTCAGACGGCGGATCGTCTCGGAGGAAACCAACATGCCCGGTTCCTGCGGCATTCCGCCGACTTAGCCGGAGCTGAAACTACAGCCAGATCGCGTCGGCAATTATCTCGGCAGGAAAGACGGTGGCGCTTGTAGCTGACAGCGGGCGTATGCATGCTGCGCGTCTGGTGGCGAAAATCCTGGAGCTTGGTTTGTGTCGCGAGCTGCCGCAGTGAGCTTCGTGAACCAGGCCTGCTTCCCCGGGCCTTTCGATTTTCAGAGAGGACGCGCTGCCATTCCTCGTCACTGCATTCGGCGACCGGCCAATATGTGACGATGCCAGTGCTGTTAACAAGAATGCCGGTCCGCCCGTAGTCACTGCTCAATTCAGCCGACACTGGCCAACGTGAGTTCAACGGTGGTGCTAAGGCTTCTCCTTGAGCGAAGACCAGGCGAGCTCCTACGATAGACCTAAGCGGTCTTGTGCCTGAAACCATGGGAAAATGTAACGCGCGGCGCAGGATTTGATGGGCCAGTAAGCAATATCTCGCCTACGCTCCACAAGTGCCACCGGTACGTCCTCCAACGCTGCTTTCCCAGCTGCGAACTCACCCAGAAGCCGACCGAGGTTTTGAGCTAGATTGAGACCGCGGGTCGAAAACCCGACGAGCGAGAAGACGTTGGCTCCAAGCCGCAAGACATGGGGGAGGTGTGATTCAGACATCGCGCAAAACCCCTCCCAGTAGGCCTCCAGGGCGACGTCTTGCTCCGACAACTGCGGGTAGAGGAGTTTCAGTCGGGTGCGGGCGTGACTTTCACCGTAGCGTCTGCTGTTGCCAAGTGCGAACACCGCCCCTCCCGTGATTAACCGGCCCTCGGCATCTAGCCTGCCGAAACCGCCAGACTTACGGCGATCTGAAAAGCACATCTGGGCTCTCAAGATAGATGCCCGAAGCTCTTTGCGCAGCGGCTTGGTTGCAACCTGATAAAGATTAACAGGGATTGCAGAGCGCTGTACTTCTTTAAAGACATCCCCAGTGTAGCCGCCGGTGGCGATAAGGATGATGCTCGCTTTCACCCGCAATTCGCCGCAAACCGCGACCGGCAGGGTGGTCGTTTGTTCGATGCTCTGGATTGACGTATTCTCAAAAATGCGAACACCCGCCTTCATCGCCACCCTTGCAAGGCCCAGCGCCAAGCCGTAGGGGTTGACCGAGCCGCCGGTCGGGTTCGACCAGCCACCGATATAGCCAACGGCGCCAAGGAGGTCGTGGGTGTCAGCGGCGGAGTGCCACTGGACCGGCGCTCCGAGAGCCTTCCATTGTTCATAGGCGCGCCGAACTTTTGGCAGTGAGTGTTGTGAGTGCGCCGGCTGCATCCAGCCATTTTGCGCAGGCGAGCAGTTGATTTGAAATTCAGCTGCTTGCTGGAAAACCATGTCCGAGCCGGCTACGACCAGTTCGCAAAGAGCCTGCGCTTTCTTCGCACCAAGGATCGACGCAACGTCTGAAGGTGTCATCGTCCCCGGGAAATGTGGGATGCTATTGCCGCCATTTCTTCCGGATGCACCCGCGCCCACAGTTCGCGCATCGACAAGAACAACGCTGGCACCATGGCGGGCTGCATGGATTGCGGCGCTCAGACCACAAAACCCGCCTCCAATCACCAAAACGTCGGCAACTTGGTCTTCTTCCAATGTGGGGAAGCGGATGATCGGCTCGGCGAGGGTCTTGCTCCAAATAACCGATTGCATCGACAGATCGATTGGGCCCGCTATGGACATCATAAGATCCTCTGGCCATTCAAGATGGTGCAGCGCTCTTCAACAATGGCGTGATGAACTGGGGTTCTATGAGGCGCTCGATACGGCGCGGGCCCATATCCTACTTTTTCACCTCAATCGACGCGAACGAAGATTGGCCCCCGTTCGATCACTGGGTCTAGAATACCGGTTGAGAGTTCGTCTGCGGCATCGAAAAGACCAGGAGGGTTTCGGTGTGGTGCGGGGTATTGCAGTTCGGCTTTCATCTCATCGGAATATAAATATGCACCTGCGAGCAACGTGGAGAGGAGATAAAAGGTCTCGTTGTCCTGCGCCTCCAATTCACGAAGCCGGTCCCACATCTGTTCCGAAGGTATCGCCGACAGCTCGCCGAGGATTGCCGTCAGTGTTGCGAAGTGTTTGTCGAGGATTGCCGCCGCGCGGGTGACGAGACTTTCGAATTTTGCGAGGCCGCTACCGGACGGATTTCCGTTAGCGGCCGGTATCAAAGTGTCGGCAACAACCCGCAGCGTTTGCATTTCCAGGTCGGTGAAGTTGCGAGGAGGAGCCTGCCGGGGCATGGAAACGGAAAGGCGCTCATTTGTGTGGGCTTGCTGAACAGTAACCATTGTCAATTTGCCTCGTTTAAGGTCGCGATAAGCTGTTTTGCGTTGCGCAGCGCGAGCGCCGCAATCGTGCTGGTTGGGTTCGCGGCGCCGCCGGTCACGAATATGCTCCCGTCGGAGATGACCAGATTGGGGACGTCATGAGCTCGGCCATATTCGTCAACCACGGAGGTCTTCGCATCTTGACCCATCCTGCCGGTTCCGAGCAGGTGCCCGGGCTCGCCTTTCAAGTCAGCGATCTCAACGAGCTTCTTTGCCCCTGCCACCTTATGAATTTCAGCGAGCTTCCCCATGACGTAACTGCGCATCTTCAACGTATTTTCGCTGTACCGATAGCTGATTTTTGGTGCGGGAATACCATCACCATCGCAAAGATCGGGATCCAGGGTAACCCGATTGCTTTCTTCTGGCAGGTCGTCGATATTTGCCCCCCAGAAGATCGCGTTGCGCGCATCCCGAATGACGTGATGGAAGTTCGCGCCCCAAAGCGCATCGAATGGCAAAAGCCTGTGGGGGTCGATACCATTGAACAGCAGCCCAGGCGTTGGACAGGCATGCAATTTCGGACCACGCACGAAGCCGCGAGAACGATCAGTTTCAAAGAACTGCATTGAACTGATGACGGACCCGACAGGACCGCGCCAGGATTCCAGATCCTCGTCATAGTAGCCGATAACGGTACAGTTCGGGTGCAGCATCAGGTTCTTGCCCACCAGTCCGGATGAATTGGCCAGCCCATGAGGATGCTGCTCGCTTGCCGAAAGCAGAAGCAGCCTTGGCGTGCCTATGCCATTGGCGCAAACAACGACCTGTTTGGCCCGCGTGTGATACCGCGTTCCCTTGCTGATCCACGCAGCACCCGTCGCAGCACCGCTCTCATCTGTCGTAATCCTGGAAACACGAGCACCGGTGACCAACTTAGCGCCAGCTTTGATGGCCGCGGGCCAATACGCCATGTCGAACGACGCTTTGGCACCTTCGGGACACCCTTGTATGCAGGTGCCCCAACGCGCGCATGCTGCAAGCGAGCCAATCTTCTGGCTGGGGATCGCGTTTGCGTGTGGCCACCAATGCCAGCCCAACTCGTTCATTGCCCCGGCGGCCTTCAAGCCAAGCTTGCCGAGGGGCATCGGGGGCAGCTTAGGCGAAAGTCCTTCAGGATAAGCCGTGTCGCCTTCCACGCCGGACACACCGATAAAATCGTCGACCTCGTCGTAGAATGGAGCAAGCTTGTCATAGCTAATCGGCCAATCGTCGGCGACGCCGTCAAGAGTACGAACGCGAAAATCCGACGGTGCAAGCCGCGACCAGAGAGCGCTATAGTGGATGGTGGAACCGCCAACCGCATTGTACATCGATGGCGCAAGATCGGTCTCGGAGACGTTCAAAGGATAGTCAGCCGGATTTCCCCGGCGATTTGGTTCAGCCTGCCAATGACCCCGGGCAACGAGTTCCCACATGTCGTGGTTGGCGGCATAATCCGACGGAAGCGCGTAGTCTCCCTGCTCCAGACAAATGACCCTGAAACCTGCCATAGCGAGTGTATGTGCGGTTATCGCCCCCGACGGCCCAGAGCCGATAATTACCGCATCATAAACATCTTCTTCCAGAGCCGCGTCCATTTTCCTACCCATATGGTGTGCTCTTGCCACTCCCCGGTCCCCGCTTCCAGCGTCCATGGCATTGAGGCAAGCGAAACTGGACTGAGCGTCGTCGCTCAAGCGTTTCGAAGTTCCAATGACGAGTGGACGGTAGCGATAGTCGATCATCGGAGACAATAGAAAAATCTAATCAATCCTTGGACATTTCTGCATCATCCAGGCCAGCGGCGACCTGACCGGCCCGATCACTTTCGATTAGGAGGCGATGTCGGCTAAACCAGCCTCAACCGATGCAGTGACTATTTCTCCCGTGTCAGCGATAGCCGATATCGATCACCGTGAGGCAGGTGGTCAATCGCGAGACGCAAATGCACATGTATTGGTTTTCGTTTTTCTCGATCGCTGACGAAGACGTCGCGGTGGTCGACCGTTGTTACCCCCTCAAGTTGAGAAATCTTGGCGGCGCAAAGCCCGCATTCGCCACGTTGACAGTCGTAGATCATCTCGACCCCTGCCCTCATCAGCGCATCGAGCAACGACTGGTTCGGCCGAACTTGTAAGGTAATGTCCTGGTCGGCGACCCTGACTTGAACGGCATTTCGGCGAACGTCCGTTGCCCCAAAAACCACGTAGCGCAGCCGGCTGACGGGTCCCGGCCACTTTCAAACCGGTCCGAACAAGGTCGACGCGGGATCGGAGGTGGGATCACGATTCAGGAAGTGTCGTGCGACCTGACCTCGAAACCAGATGACAGCTAGATCGCCATTTACGCGTCGATGCCAAAATTGTTTGAGCTCGATAGGAGGTATGTCGAATGGTGGCTCCAGAGCTTTGACATTCGCTGTCTGCACGGCAAGCTGGGCAACCGCCCGCGGCACGACGGATACCATGTCGGAATGCGCGATCAGAATTGGCAGGCTCATGTAGTGTGGGGACCGCAGAAGCACGCGTCGCTTCAGCCCGAGGTCGAGCATACGTTTCTCGAAAATTTCCTGACTACGGCCTTCCGCGGCGACGATGGCATGCCCGGCTTCAAGGAACTCTTCAATACTGATTGTGTTGCCAATCCTTGGATGATTCCGCTGCACGATGCAGGCGAAAGGATGGTCGAAAAGCTTCTGCTGGAAAAATGAAGCCTCCGAGAGATCGGGGAAATACCCGACAGCGAGGTCAAGCGACCCGTTCGCCATCGCTTCCTTGAGTTCGTTTGGCTTTAGGGAAAGGCAGCGGATGGACGCGTTCGGAGCCTGCTCACGCAGGACCCGCAGAAGCGCCGGCAACCAAACAAGCTCGCCGATGTCGGACATGCTCACCGAGAATACCCGGTCGGTCGTAGCCGGATCGAAACTCCTCTCTTGCAGGAGTTCACTCCTGATCGTGTGCAGAATCCGACCGATGGGATCGGCGATCGAGTCCGCGAACGGAGTAGGCTGCATGGAGCCCGCCTGCCTCACGAACAATTCATCTTTGAAGAAGATGCGCATCTTGTTCAGCGCAACACTCATCGTCGGCTGGCTCATGCCCAATACGCGAGCGGCGAGCGTTACGCTCCGCTGCGCGTATAGCACCTCAAACACCTGCATGAGGTTCAAGTCGAGCCGCCTAAAATCCATAATTCAAATAATGCTTATTACTAAAATTTGCTAGGCAAATTTTCTAAGGGCGTCTAATTTGGCTTCGTCGGTTGAGGACCCGACGCGCTGGGAGGCGAACATCAATATTATTCTGGGCAATACCGATCCGAGGCGCAGTGTTTCGGGCCGGAATGCCGAGGACTGAGGAGGCCACAGCCACGCGCTGTGGGGGAGGTTATCTGGAGAGTTTCGGGGCCGCGACGGCACCGATAGTCCGTTTCGCTCAGGAGAACGCCGAATATCGGCGGTTTTTGACAGGCCTGATCGAACGTTGTCCCAATCGGGCTAACTAGGTCGGCTGGCGCCTATGTGGCGCCGAGATCGTCGACAGGATGATCGAAAGCGACCAACGAAAGCAGGCGGCCAAAGCGCAAACCGGTTGTCGCGGTCGGTCAAGACCGACGCCGAGACCCGCGCCATCATCAGACGCGAGCCAAAAAGTGATAGACGACGGAACGTTCACGATGCAGCCGCCTGGAGCAACGCCATGCCCACGCAGCGAGGCCTTGCCGCACATGCTGAGAGACGCGGTATCACGTTGAAGGAGCTTCCCATGACAGTCCCACAGGAACAGCCCGCCACGGAAGGTCGCCGCGGTAACGGCGGAGCTTTGCCAGTCTCCGACTTTGACCCCTTTTCCATCGAGTTTTTCAAGGACCCGTTCCCCATCCATGAGGAACTGCGGGAGTGCGGCCCGTTATTCTACCTCTCAAGATATGGCATTTATGGAGTTGCCCGGTACGAGCAGGTCCATCAGGTCCTTATGGATTGGCAAACGTTCTGTTCGAGCCGCGGCGTCGGCCTGGCGGACTTCGCCAAGGAGAAACCCTGGCGGCCGCCGAGCCTCGTTCTTGAGAAAGACCCGCCGGAGCACGACCGGGCGCGAAAGATACTTTCGAAGGTTCTTTCCCCGGTAACGGTGAAGAAGCTAAGGGAGTCTTTCGAGGCCTCCGCGGAACGTACGGTCGACGCGCTGCTCGTCAGGGGTCGCTTCGACGGGATTGGGGACCTGGCCGAAGCCTACCCAATGTCCGTATTTCCCGATGCCGTGGGGCTGGGCGCGGAAGGCCGGGAACACCTACTGCCATACGCGGGATTGGCGTTCAATGCGTTCGGGCCTCCCAACGAACTGCGAGACCAGGCAATCGCCAAGGCGACTCCGCATGTCGCATACGTGACGGAACAATGCCGTCGGGAAAATCTGGCCGGCGCGGGGTTTGGCGCCGAGGTTCATGCGGCTGTCGATGCCGGCCAGATAACGTCCGAAGAGGCTGTGCTCCTCGTGCGCTCCCTGCTGACAGCAGGCATCGACACCACTGTAAATGGAATTGGAGCCGCGCTGTACTGTCTCGCGCGTTTCGACGACCAGTGGGAAGCGTTGAGGTCCGAACCGCAACTCGCCAGGAATGCCTTCGAGGAAGGTATCCGGTTTGAGTCTCCCGTTCAGACTTTTTTCCGGACCACCACTCGTGCAGCGGAGGTCGGAGGCCATGTCATTCCCGAAGGGTCAAAGGTCCTTATGTTCCTTGGCGCCGCAAATCGGGACGGCCGAAAATGGGAGCGGCCCGAACACTATGACATTCGCCGCGTCACGAGTGGGCACGTCGGATTCGGCGCGGGCATCCACATGTGCGTTGGACAGCTCGTAGCACGGCTGGAAGGCGAATTGATCCTCAGCGCGTTGGCCCGGAAGGTCAAGCGCATCCGGATCACCGGGGAACCGGTCCGAGCTTTTAACAACACCTTGCGCGGGCTGCGAAGCCTGCCGATGGAAATCGAATGATCCGGAGCATCCAATGCGGATAATATTTGTGTCGCCTGACGGAAGCGAGCGCAGCATCAGCGTGCGGGAGGGGATGAGCATCATGGCGGTTGCTACGAGCAACGGCATTGACGGCATCGTTGGGGAGTGCGGAGGGAACGCGATGTGCGCAACCTGCCACGTATACATCTCCGACGAGCGCCTCAAATCACTCTCGGAAGAGGAAGACGAACTTCTGGAAGGCACCGCCGAAGGACGGACCTCGGAAAGCCGGCTTGGCTGCCAGGTCAAGCTGACGGGCGACCTCGACGGGCTGCGGGTCCGTCTCCCGGCGCGTCAGGTATGAACGAACGCATCGTCATCGTTGGAGCCGGCCAGGCCGGATTCCAGCTTGTGCTTTCCCTGCGACTGGCCGGGTACGGAGGAGCGATCGTCCTCGTAGGTGACGAGCCTGGCCTTCCCTACCAGCGCCCGCCGCTGTCGAAGGCCTATTTGTTGGACAAGCTTCCGCTCTCCGAACTCATCTTCCGCCCGGAAGACTTCTTCGTCGAGAACCGTATCCAGCGCATTGCCGCCACCGCCACCGCCATTGATCGCAAAAGCCGGCGCGTCCTCCTCGATCGCGGCGACGCGGTGGAGTACGACCG
Source organism: Mesorhizobium huakuii (assembly GCF_030160235.1). Lineage (GTDB taxonomy): Bacteria > Pseudomonadota > Alphaproteobacteria > Rhizobiales > Rhizobiaceae > Mesorhizobium > Mesorhizobium huakuii. Next base: position 31,624 of record NZ_BSNY01000043.1, on the reverse strand, counting down.
GCTCGTGCTCGCCATGGGGGCTTGCCGCCGGGAATTGCGAGTGGAGGGCGCGGATCTCGAACGGGTCCATGGCCTCGCGACACTGGGCGACGCGGACAGGTTGAAGAGCGCGCTCCGGAACGGCTGCCGACAGACAGTCATCATCGGCGCGGGCTTTGTCGGGCTCGAATTCGCGTCGGTCGCAAGACACTTGGGGCTGGACGTCACTGTTGTTGACGCCGCTTCCCGTGCCATGGTCCGAGCGGTCAGTCCCGCAGTGTCCGCTTATTTCGAAGCGTATCACTCACAGCAAGGCACTAGACTTCTTTTCGGAGAAGGTGTCGGCCGTATCACCGGATTGGGCGGAACGGTTACGGGTGTCGAAACATCATCCGGCCAGCTCCTGCCTGCGGACTGCGTCGTCACAGGCATCGGCGTTATTCCCAACGACGTGCTCGCGCGCGATTGCGGGCTAGAAGTGGATAACGGCATCATCGTGGACGGGCAACTGACCACGAGCGATCCGAATATCTTCGCGATCGGGGATTGCTGCAACTTCCTGTTTGATCTTGCGGGTACGCGGTGTCGGCTGGAGTCGGTTCAGAATGCGACTGACCAGGCGCGGCTTCTCGCCGCGCGGCTGGCAAAAGGCGAACACGCGCAATACAGCGCCGTTCCTTGGTTCTGGTCGGATCAGGGTAACCTGAAGCTTCAGATTGCTGGGCTCGCTGCAGGATGCGACGAATTCGTCGAACTGCGGGAAGCCAACGGCCTCTCGGTTCTGTGCTTTCGAAAGGGCGTGCTCACCTCGGTGGAATCGATTAACCGGCCGGCAGACCACATGGCCGCGCGCCGCCTCTTGGCTTCCGCCAGCCGGCGCCCGACACCTACGGAAGCAGCGCGGGACGGCTTTGTCCTAAAGCGCTTCACTGCTGATGCAACCGCGCAGAACATGACGGAGTAGCGATTCTGTACATTCGGCTTTGGGGTAGCTGCCTCAGCTATGGAATGGTGCTTCTCGCAATTTCGCCGGTCCTTCGGTGAGCAGGAGCTTGCGCGCCGCCATCTACGCGATGGCATGCTTGTCGCAGCCGCGAACACGAACGTCAGCGCGATTCCCTCGAGCGGTTCCTTTAAGTGTTGGTACTCTCCCATGGCGGACTTCCGCAACGCCGATCAGATGTACGCGACCAAGGCTGAATGATCGAAAGCCGCCATGGTGTCCCACACTACCTCCGACCTGGGCTGCGTTGCAGTCCTGAACGCGCGGCTCTGTCATGCACAGAGGTTTGTCGCAAAAGTACAAATTCCTCGCGGGCCCGAGCAGATTCGTCCGAGAGTGAGACGTCACATCGGCGCCCGGTCAGACATATCTCAGTTTCGATAAGTCGTGATCACCTTGCGGATCGCATCGGCGATCTGCCCGAGATGATGGTCCTCCATTCTGTCCGTCCACCACATGCAGATGGTTTCTCGGCAGGCACGCTCGGCCACCGGACAAAGTTCGGTGTCAAAGTCATCCTTGCGAACGCCATCGAGGGTGAACGGTAGGCCCGAACTGCCGAACGTTTTGTGTTCCCTGATCAAGGGATATCGATAGAGGGGGATCTGACCGGGATAGCCGATGAAACCGTCGATGCCCTCAGCCGTCAGGGCTTTCATGACTTCCGGGATCGGCCGCGACAATCTGTGGGGATCCAGGCGAAATGAGTAGAAGAAATAGACGCCGGTTGTCCCTGGCAACGGTAGGACCGGAATGACATCGGTACCGGAAAGCAGCGCGGTCAGCCTGTCGGCGGCGCTAACCCGCGCCTTGACAAACTGGTCCAGCTTTTTCAGCTGCGCCAGGCCCACCGCAGCTTGCAACTCCGTCATGTGGTAGTTCGGCGCGAGAAACAGATGGTCGCGGCCTCCCCTTTCGCGCGGCCATCCCTTGTCGCTGCAATGTCTGAGCCCGCGCCCGAAACGCTCGTCCTCATTGCTAATCACCATGCCACCGTCGCCAGTGGTCATGTGTTTCGACTGCTGGAAACTGAAACAGCCGAGATTACCCAAGGTGCCGCACAGCTTTCCCTTGTACAAGGCGAGATGAGCTTGTGCGCAGTCCTCGATGACGAAGAGGTTGTGTTTCTTCGCGATCGCCATGATCGCATCCATGTCCGCCGGATGACCGTAGACGTGCGTGACGATGATCGCCCGGGTACGCGTGCTGATGTTCCGCTCGATGGACGTCGGGTCGATGTTGTGGGTATGGGGATCGACATCGGCAAAAACCGGGATGGCGAGTTGGGAAATGATGGGAATAACGGTGCCGACATCCGTTACCGGCGAGAGGATGATCTCGTCACCAGGTTCGGGATTGAGATAGATGACGGCAGTATGAAGTGCCGCCGTCCCGCTGCTGACGGCAACCGCATGGCTGACACCATATCTCGCCGCAAATTGCCTTTCGAACTCGCCGGTTTTCGGACCCACGAGAAAGGAAAGGCTGCCCGACTTGAGCACGTCTGACAACTCTTTCATCTCTTCGTCGCCGAGCGTGCGCCCGGATGCATCGCGAAAGCTCGGAAGGGTTCCTTCGATGGCGCGAGGGCCGCCATTGATAGCCAGATCTTGCATTACGACATCTCTTTTCGGGGTCTGGAACATTTGTTTGCCGGTCCACTGGGGGCTGATGAAATGCCTAGAGGCCGAGGAAGTTGGCCATGAGTTGAAGCTGATGCTCAAGCATGTGCCGGCCGAGATGGATCCTGCAGCCGATGCCGCGAGCAGCCTCGAGAAGCGGCGTTATCTCGGGCTCCATGATGACTTCGGCCACCACCATGCCTGGCGACAGCATGGCGGTGTCGAGCGGAAGCGGGTCGGATCCATTCATGCCCAGCGTCGTGCCATTCACGACGAGATCGTGGCCGACCGGGTTTGCGGACCCCAGTCGCACGTCGATGCTACCGTGCGCAACGATCAGCTTTTCGCGCAGGGCCCCGATCTTGGCCTGTGTGCGGTTGGCAAGGGTAAGACACCGCACGCCTGCTTCGACCAGTGCAAAGGCTATCGCATTCGCCGCCCCTCCTGCGCCGACGAGGTAGGCAGACTTGCCCTCCAATTCGACGCCGGCGTGCCGCAGCCCTTCCACAAAACCGATGCCGTCGAGCTGATCGCCGATGATCCGCCCATCAGTATCGCGGCGCAGGACGTTTGCGGCACCAACGGCGCGAGCCCGCGGGCTGACCTCATCGCAAAGCCGGATGATCGCTTGCTTGTGCGGCACCGTGACGATCGCTCCGTCGAAACTCTTGACCCCGCGCAGTCCACCAACAAGGGCCTCCAGATCGGCCGGCGCTACATTCAGCGGCACCATGACCGCATCCGCGCCCCTCAGCCTCGCAATGCGGTTGATCTCAGGCGGCGCTTTTACGTGTTCGGTTGGATGCGCGAGGATCCCAAGAAGACGCGTCTTCCCGGTGATCTCGATATTTTGGCGCTTAAGACCCGACAGCATCTAAGGCAAGTCCCTTCCGCAGTTCGCACAGTTTCTGGATGCAGGTCCGTGCTGCGAGCGGCGCGCCGTTTCTGGCGCCGTCCGTGACGACGTCATCGGTGTGCACGGCACTGGCAAACGTCACCTGCCCCAGTTCAGAGCTATGGGATCGACGCTGCGCGCGAGTTCGAGCAGGCCATCGCGCGTCGCCGGATGCAGGGGTTTCAGTGGATGCCTGACATGATCGGATTTGATGACCTTGCCTTCAGCCATGACGGTCTTTGCCGCCCGCAAGCCGCATTGTCGGTTTTCATAGTTGATCAGCGGCAGGATACGCTCGTAAGCCTTCATCGCCTCCTGCCTGTTGCCGTCGCGATGATGCTGGATGACCGGGCCGATGAGGTCCGGAAGCAAGGCGCTCGACATGACGCCGGTGGCACCGGCGTCGAGATCGGCCATCAAGGTGATCGCTTCCTCGCCATCGAAGGGTCCCTCGATCGCGTCGCCACCCCTCTCGATCAGGTCACGTAGCTTGCCGGCCGTGCCCGGCACCTCGATCTTGAAATAGCGTACCAGAGGCAGGGAGCGCGCCAGACTGACGAGGAATTCGACTGAGAGGGAAACGCCGCTCAACGGCGCATCCTGGATCATGATCGGCAAACGTGCCGCGTCCGCGACCCCAGCGAAATGCTCCAGGATCGAAGCTTCATCGAGCTTGATACCGGCGCCATGATAGGGTGGCATCAACATGATCAGGCTGGCGCCGCAATCCGCCGCATGGCGTGCGCGCTCGCTGGCGATCCCGGTGCTGAAATGGCTGCATGTGACCATAACGGGCACGCGGCCCGCCACATGCTCCAGGCATAGTTCCGTGAGTTGTTTCCGCTCGTCATCGGACAGCAGGAACTGCTCTGAATAATTGGCCAGGATGCATATGCCGTCGACCTTCTGATCGATCATGCAATCCAGAACGCGGCGCTGACCGGCAACATCGATCTCTCCGGTTTCCGTGAAGGGCGTCGGCGCGACTGGAAACAGGCCCGAATACGGTTGATCCTTAGCCATTTTCGAAAACTCCCCCAAGGGCCTTTCTGAATCAAAGTCTTCTCTTGACTTTCAGCCTGTTTAACATAAATGATTTTTGCACGCAATACTCATTAATGGAGATGAAGGTGCCAATTTCTCAGTCCGCTCCGGCCATCATCCGACTGCATGACGCCGACAATGTCGCTGTCGCCACGAGGCGGATAGAAGCGGCCGAAGACCTCGGCGGGATTGTCGCGGAGGCAACAATCCCTAGCGGCCACAAGCTTGCCCTGCGCGCGATCCGCGAAGGCGACCCGGTGACCAAATATGGACAGGTCATCGGCCGGGCGAGCACCGATATCCGACCCGGCAGCCACGTCCATCTGCACAATCTCGCAATGCTCGACAGCACGGTTTCGCATGAATTCGCCGTCGATGGCGGGCAGACGCCTTTGCTGCCCGAAGACCAGCGCAGGACCTTCCAGGGATATCAGCGCACGTCCGGGCTGGTCGGCACCAGGAACTATATCGGCATCATCACCTCGGTGAACTGCTCGGCGACCGTGGCTCGCGCGGTCGCCGAGCATTTCAAGACAAACGGCTTTGGTGAATTCACCAATGTCGACGGCGTCGTAGCGCTCACTCACGGTACGGGATGTGCGATCCCCACGAACACCGAGGGATATCAGTATCTGCGCCGAACGCTGAGTGGCTACGCGAGGAACCCGAATTTCGCCGCCATCCTGATGATCGGACTCGGCTGCGAGACGAACCAGATTAGCCATCTCGTCGAGGCCTTCGACCTGAAGGAAGGCCCAATGCTGCGGACCATGACGATCCAGCAGCTTGGCGGCACCCGCAAAACGATCGAAGAAGCGATTGGCATCATTCGCGAGATGCTGCCAGCCATCAACGACGAGCAACGGACGACCGTTTCGCTTTCCGGCATCAAGCTGGCGCTTCAGTGCGGCGGATCCGACGGCTATTCCGGCATCACCGCCAACCCGGCGCTCGGTTATGCCGCCGATCTTCTGGTCAGGCATGGCGGCACCGCTGTGCTCAGTGAAACGCCCGAAATCTACGGCGCCGAACATCTGCTGACGCGCCGCGCGGCGACACCGGAGATCGCCCGCAAGCTGATGGCGCGAATTGACTGGTGGCGCGACTACACCGCAAAGAACGGCGCTGAGCTCAACAACAATCCCTCGCACGGCAACAAGGAGGGCGGCCTGACCACGATCCTCGAGAAATCCCTGGGGGCGGTCGCCAAGGGCGGATCGATGCCGTTGCGAGAAGTCTATGAATACGCCGAACCTATCCGGGAACCCGGTTTCGTCTTCATGGACACGCCCGGCTACGACCCGGTCGCCGTCACCGGACAGGTCGCGGGCGGGTGCAACCTGATCGTGTTCACGACGGGTCGCGGCTCCGTGTCCGGGTTCAAGCCGGCGCCCTGCATCAAGGTTGCCACGAACAACGCGATGTTCGAGCATATGAGCGAGGACATGGACATCAATTGCGGCGGCATCATCGATGGAAGCGACAGCATCGCCAAGGCAGGCGAGCGCATTTTCGAAAAGATTGTCGCCATCGCTTCGGGCGAACGCACGCTGAGCGAAGGTTACAATTATGGTGACTCCGAATTCGTCCCTTGGCAAATAGGGGCGGTAACCTGACGTCTCGGAAGTGGTCGCATGGGGCATCGCCCGCTCGCTTATGAATCCATCGCCGACACCCTCAGAAGGGCTGTCCTCGGCGGATCCGTTCCAGAAGGCACTGTCTTGCTCGAGGGACCGATTGCCGCCCTCTTTGGCTCCAGCCGGTCGCCGGTCAAGCAGGCGCTTGCCACGCTGGAGGCAGAAGGGCTGGTGCGGCGGTTCGAGGGCCGCGGCGTGCTGGCTGGAAACGGCGGGCCGCCGCTGCGGCTGAAGATAACGGGCGAGATGCTCGAGCTTGAAGCGCCGAAGAACGCCAAGGCCTTCGCCTGGCAATCCTACTATTACGACTTCGAGGAAACGGTCGTCCTGCGCGCGGTGTTTGGAAGCTGCCGCATCAACGAGCTGGCTCTGGCGCGCCACTACAAGGTGGGCAGGACCGTTGCCGGAGACATTCTGAACCATGCGGCGAAGAACGGCATCGTGATAAGTGACGAGAAATCCCGGTGGTGGATAAATCCGCTCGACGAGCGCCGATTCCAGGATTTGTATGAAATACGGCTGTTGCTTGAGCCGGCTGCTTTGCGCACCGCGATGGCCCGCATTCCTTCCGACACACTTTCCGAAATGCGCGGGCGCCTGACGCAGGCCTCGGCAAAATTTCCGCTGGTGGAACCGGCCGAACTGGATCGGCTCGAGGAGGACCTGCATGTGAATCTGCTGCAGTACAGTTCCAATTCCGACATACTGGAAACCCTCGTCCGCACGCGCGGCATCCTCGTCGCGGGCAAGCACATCCAGAGGGCGGTGCGGGGCAGATTGCCGATCGACGCCTTCATGGACGAGCATCTGGAAATCATGGACGCCATCGATGCCGGCAACGCCGCTGCGGCGCAGAGCGCGCTGGGCGAACATCTGCAGCGGTCGAGCGACAAGGCCGTTGAGCGCTTGCGGGCGTTTCGCAAAATCAGCGTTGTCTCGCATATGTCCTATCTGATCGATTAGCGCCGGGACACAGGCATCGCCGCTCAGTCGGCCTTCGGGCCGGAGTGGGATTCCTGGATGATCTGGTCCTTGATGATCTCCCGCAACGTCTGCGCCAGATTCGGCGTGGCGCTCGAGCAGCAAACGAGAATGGAACTGGTTGGCTCGTGCAGCGACATGTACCCGTGTTTCATGGTGCTATCGAGATAGACGCTGTCTCCCTGCTCCAGATCCATCGGCTCATAATACTCGCTGTACAGACGCACCTTGCCACTCAGGACGAGCATGAATTCCTCGCCCACATGAGCGGTCAGTGGCCCCATCTCCTCGGGGGTCATCGCCTGCACCTCGATATAGATCGGAATGATGCGCTTGTGCGCCACGTCGGCGGACAGATAGCTGTAGCTGTAATGCTGGCGATCGAGCCTCTGGCCTTCGAAATTGCGGCTGATGCTGCGCCGTGCAACCACAAGCGGTGGCGTGGGCTCGCTGGGCGGCGAATTCAGCAGATCGCCGATCTCGACACCAAGGCCGTGCGACAGCTTCAATATGGTGTCGAAATTCGGTGAGATGTGACCGTTCTCGATCTTCGACAATGTCGAAGTGGCAATGCCGGTCATGGAGCTGACTTCGGCAAGCGTCCATCCATGATAGGCGCGCCGTTCCTTCAGCAATTTTCCAAGGTCTTTGGTTTTTTTGTTCATATCTTGCCGTCGTTTCCAATTGCCTAGACCACAATCTTCGCCACGCTATGGCTTGCGTTCAATACTTTCGCGGAGCGACATTGCACCCAACGCCGCGAACAACAACGTTACGCACAGCACGACAGAAACGAGCGCATTTATCTCAGGGGTAAAGCCGGTTCGCATCATTGCCCAGAGCCGCATGGGCAGCGTCGTCTCTCCGCCGACGAGAAAGAACGTGACCAATGTTTCGTCGAACGACAGCGCAAAAGCAAGCAGCGAGCTGGTCAACAGTGCCGATCGCAACTGCGGGAGAACAACATAGAGGAAGGTTTCGAGACCGTTTGCGCCGAGATCGAGAGATGCCTCTATCTGCGAATTCTCAAGTGTGTCGAGCCTGATTGTGACCATACGATAGACCACCGCCAGGATCAGCACGATGTGGCCGATCGTGACCGTGATCAGGCTTCGCTCCAGCCCGATTTCTCGGAATGCGACCAGCAGCGAGATTCCCGTGATGATAGCCGGCAGCACGAATGGCAGAAAGATGATGAACTCGACGTAGGCGCGGCCACGCCGCACACCGGTTTTCATGTAGTAGGCCAGCGCCAATGATATGATCGTCGCGCTGACCACAGCGCAGATCCCGACGACGATCGAATTGTAAAGGGCTGCCAAAAGCTGCGAATTGTCCGCCAGCCGCCCGTACCATTCCAGGCTGAAGTTCGACCAGTCGATCTGATGGTTCTTCATGGCGAAAAATGAAAACAGGATTACGATCAGCGCTGGCGCGTAGAGCACCATGAATGTAAAGCCGCCGACAACCCACAGAAGTGCGATGGTGAGGCGTTCCAACCTGGTCATCCCAACCTCGCTTTTCGCGCGATGAGGGAGGCCAGGCCTATCAGCGCTATGACGGTGACGAGCAACACCACGGCGAGTGCTGCCCCGAAAGGCCAGTTGAATGCCATGCCGAACTGGCTCCATATGGCGCGGCCGAAGGTGAAGCCCTCGCTTCCTCCCACCATCTGGGGCGTTAGATAGTCGCCGAGTGCGATGACCATGACAAACAGCGCGCCGGCAATCGAGCCCGGCAGGCTGAGCGGCAGGATGACAGTCAGGAATATCTGCCCCGGCTTGGCGCCGAGATCGGCCGCGGCACTCAGCAGAGATTGCGGTATGCGCTCCAGCGCCAGAAAGATCGGAAGGATTCCAAATGGCAGGTAGATCACAGCCATCGCCAGCATGACAGCGGTCTGGTTGAAGATGAACAGTTTGCTCGGCGCATTGATGATGCCCGACGCCATCAGGAAGGAATTCAGGAAACCGTTGAAGCCGAGAATGCTTCGCATCGCATAGATCTTGACCACATAGTTCATGACCAGCGGCAGCGCACTAAGCAGGAGCAGCAGATAGCGCGTCGAGCCCTCCAGCCGCCAGATCAGGTAGGAGATGATGTAGCCCAGGAACAACGCCACCGTCGCCACGACGAAGGCAAGTTTTACGGTTCCGAAGAACACGTAGAGGTAGCTGCCGCTTTGGAAGAACGCCGCGTAGTTTGCCAGGGTCAGATGGCCGGTAACGATATTGTCCTTCTGTTCGAGAAAGCTGTAGGCCAGGAACGACATCAGCGGTGCCAGGATCATCACCGTGGGCACGCCATAGACGAGTAGCCTCACAACGATCTTGCCTGGCGAGGCAAGCCAGCGAGGCGGTCCAACACTGGTGTCAGCGAGCTCAGCGGAAACGACGGTCATCATGTCATCCTCGCGGCAGCACGTTGACGTCGGCCTCGGACCAACGCAGCGGCACGTCATCGCCAAAGGCTAGGTTATTGCCGGATTGACCCGTCGGCACCCTGACCTTGATCGTCTGTTGCGCCTTGCCCACGTTTAGCGACAACTGGGTTGTGGCGCCGAGAAACGTGACGTTTTCCAGACGCCCCACGCAAACTGATTGGCCCTGACGCAACTCGCTGCCGTCATGGATGGAAAAGCTCTCCGGTCTTATCGCCAGCAGAAAGCTGCCGCCACCCTTGGCCGATGCGGGCAGAGAATGTTTGCCAAGCGGACTTTCCAGGATGTTGGCGGCATTGTTGTCGGGCTGCGCCGGCAACAGGTTGTTCTCGCCAAAGAACTTCGCCACGAACTCGGTTCGCGGCTTGTAGTAGATTTCTTGAGGCGTGCCGACCTGAATCAGATTGCCGTGGTCCATGACGGCGATGCGATCCGACATAGAGATCGCCTCTTCCTGATCATGTGTGATGAACACGAATGTCGTGCGTATGCGCCGCTGCAGGTCTTTCAGAAATTCCTGCATCGAACGCCGCAACTCGGCGTCCAGCGCTGCCAGCGGCTCGTCCAGGAGGATGACCTGCGGCTCGCACACGATGGCTCTCGCCAGCGCCACGCGCTGGCGCTGGCCACCACTCAATTCGCTGGGATAGCGTTCGGCCTTGTCAGTCAGGTTGACGGTTTCAAGGACGGCAGCGACCTTTGTCTTGATCTCCTCAGCCGGTCTGCGCCTGATCCGCAACCCGTAAGCCACGTTCTTTGCCACCGTCATATGAGGGAAAAGCGCGTAGTCCTGGAACACCGTATTGAATGGTCGCCTGAAGATCGGCACCTGGGAGATATCGGCGCCGCGCAGCAAGATGCGGCCGGATGTCGGCGGCGTGAAGCCGCCGATCATCCGCAAGATTGTCGTCTTTCCCGATCCTGATGGTCCAAGGATGGTGAGGAACTCACCGTCCTTGATGTCGAGATCGACCGGTTTCAGAACGTTGAGGTTCCTATAGGACTTGGTTACGCCAACCAGCTGGATGACGTTCGGTCTGACGACCTCTTCTTCGGAGAGTGCAGCAGTCATTGTTGAACCGGAGTTGCCTTGATCTCGTTCCACAACTCGATGCGACGGCCGAAATCTTCCGGCGCCTGGAGGAAGACAAGCCTGTCGGAATAGGTCAAGCCGATCTTTTCATTGGCGTCACCATTGGTGGTGTTACCGTAACCGGTCTTTTCGCTGATGTAGGTTCCAACCGCCTTTTCAAGCATGGCGTCGACCCATGCGTGAGCGAGCTCGGTGTCGCGGGCCTTGGCGCTGATCGCCCAGCAATCGATCCAGCCGATCGCGCCTTCCTTCGGAATTGTAAGCCCGACATTGGCGCCACGGCTGCGCAACATCGGCGCCTGAGGCTCACCCATCGACATCATGAGATCGATGCCTCCTTGAGCGAAAATACTGACGCCGTCGTCGAAGCCAGCATAATAGCTCGCGACATTGGCCTTTTGCTCCAGAAGCTTGGCCTTGACCTGCAAGAACTGGTCGGCCGAGAGGTTGAAAGGATCCTTGAAGCCGAGCAAGAGCGCCGTGGTGACGATCGCGTTGTTGGCATCATCCATCACGATGATGCGCCCCTTGTATTTCGGGTCCCAAAGAATGCTCCAGCTGTCAGGAGCGGTTTTGAACGTGTCGGTGCTGTAGATCAGCGGAATGGAACCCCAGGCGAAGGGAACCGCGTACGGCTTGCCATCGAAAATAATCGCCGACACGGAACGGAAAGCCGGCAAAAGATTGCTCGACTGCGGGACTTTGGCGAGATCGACAGGCTGAAGAAGCTTCTCCTGCGTCAGCCGCTTGTAGGATGACGTCTCGATGGCGATGACGTCGAAATCAGCGCCACCCGACGCTGTCATCTTGGCGAAGATCTCATCGACGCTGCCGGTGTAGCTGATGCTTACGGTCGATCCGGTCTTTTGTTCGAAGGCTTTAACCCACTGGTCGTCGGCATATCCCTCCCAGGTCAGGATGCGTAGTTCCTTGCCGGCCGCTTTGGCTGGCTTGAACGCGGACGATGCCAATGCGCCAGCTGCCATGGTGGTGGTCAGAGACAGAAATTCACGTCTTTTCATTTTCATTCCCCTTCGTTGAGTTTTCTATGCGGAGTAGTTAACTGGTGTCTGGTACCAACCTGCCTTGTGCTGTTCCCAATAGAATGACTTGAGCCGCACGCTTAATTTTCCTGGTTTGCCGCCGCTCATGACGTGATCGTCGATGCGCGATACGGGCATGACGCCGCCCGCCGTCGTTGTGCAGAACATCTCGTCCGCCGACAGCAAATCCTGCTTCCGCAACGGCGCAATCCGTGCCGGAATGGCGAGCATTTCGCAAAGTTCGAGCACAGAGCGGCGCGTGATGCCCTCGAGCACGCCGCGATCGGGGGTGAGCACTTCGCCGTGGCGCACGATGAAGACGTTGAACCCCGGCCCCTCGGTGACATAACCGTCGCAATCCAGCAGGACGGCGGTGTCGGCTCCGGCATCATGGGCCTCGAAGAGGCCGCGGGTCAGATCGCCCCAATGGTAGTTCTTGACGGTCGGGTCAATGGAGGCCGGGGGGATTCGGGGCACCGAAGCGATATGGAGATGGGCTCCGCGGGCCTGCACATCGAGCGGGATGACGTCGATCCATGGAATGGCGTAGACGATAAGCTTGTTGTCGCAGTCCTGCGGCCGCCTGGAACCGAAAACGCGAGGGCGACCTCGGGTGCAGACCATAGCCACATAGGCATCCCGCAGCCCAGAAAGGGCAACGCATCGCTCTGCTATCGAAGCAATCTCCGCCATCGAATGAGGTGGAGCCAACCTGACGCCAAGCATCGATCGCTCGAACCGCGCAAGGTGATCGTCCAAACGAAAGAAACTCCCGTCCCGCACATGCACGACGTCGTAGGTGACATCGGAACGGGAGAAACCCCAATCCAGAACGGATATCTTGGCTTCGCCGGCAGGGACGAACTTGCCATCGCAATAGGCGACGCCGTTTGCATGCTTAGCGTTCATGGATGCAGCCTACACTTCCCGAAATGAGCATGAAGAAGGTGACAAAAAAATTGCTCACTTGCAAGATAATTTTCCTTGGAGAAATTTATTGACATTAGAGAAATAGGGTGGGAATTAGCTTCCAAGCGGACCTTTTGGGGCGCGTTTGGGACGAATCTTTTATGCAAGAAACATCTGGACTGAGGCCGCTGGGCCGCACCTCGCTCAAGGCCACAGCCCTGGGTCTGGGGACGACGGCGATCGGCGGGCTGTACTCCGCGACAAGCGATGCCGCCGCATTTGAAACAATGGAAGCTGCCTGGGATCTCGGCATACGATTCTTCGACACGGCCCCCCAATACGGTAACGGCATGGCCGAACAACGCCTGGGTTCCTTCCTGAAAACCAAACCGCGCGACAGCTATATTCTATGCACCAAGGTTGGCAGGCTGCTGCGGCTTCCCCAAGAACCGCAGGGCGAGGACGACTACTACAAGGGTACGCCCCCCGAGCGCCCGGTCTTCGATTTCAGCTATGACGGGGTCATGACTTCGGTCGAGGAAAGCCTGCGGCGCCTCGGCCTCGACCGCATAGATGTGCTGCACATCCACGATCCTGACGCACATTATGCGCAGGCGATGGACGGGGCCTACAAGGCATTGGACAAGCTGCGCTCGGAAGGCCAGATCGGCGCAGTCGGTGCGGGCATGAACCAGAGCGAAATGCTGGTGAAGTTCGCGCGCCACGGCGTCTTCGATTGCTTCCTTCTTGCCGGCCGCTACACGCTCCTCGAACAGGGTGCGCTTGACGAACTCCTGCCACTTTGCGTGGAAAAGCAGATCTCGATCATCATTGGCGGCGTGTACAACAGCGGCCTTCTCGCAAATCCCGGAGCTGGCGCGAAATTCAACTACCAGGAGGCCGACAAGGGGCTGATCGACCGCGCTCTGCAACTCGAAAGGGTCTGCTTGCGTCATGGCGTGCCGCTGAAGGCCGCCGCCATTCAGTTTCCGATGTTTCATCCTGCGGTCGCAAGCGTCCTGACCGGGGCCAGAAGCCGCGAGGAGATCATCGAAAACGATGCGCTGTTCCGGCACCCCATCCCGGCGGCCATGTGGGACGATCTGCGATCCTCGGGACTGATCTCACCCCAAGCCCCCACTGTCTGAACCGCATGCAAGCGCGCGTGATCGACGCTCACCAACATTTCTGGAACCTGGCGACAGGCAGCTACCCATGGATGGTCGGCGACGCCATGCGCCCACTACGGCGTGATTTCGGCCCCGGCGACCTGCTGCCGCTGATGGCGGAAGCCCACATCGATTCAACCATCCTGGTGCAATGCCGTCATGATCGGGAGGAGACCCGCGACTTTCTTGCCATTGCCAAAGATCATGCCTTCGTCGCGGGTGTCGTCGGCTGGGTCGATCTTCAAGCGAACGACTGCTCGCGCCAGATCGCAAAGCTGCGCACTCTCCCGGGCGGGGAACGACTTGTCGGCATCCGCCACAATGTTCACGACGAGCCGGATGCCGATTGGCTGCGACGGCCAGCGGTCCGTGCTGGCGTGTCGGCCGTTTTCGAGGCGGGGTTGACCTTCGACCTGCTTGTGCGAACCCGGGAGGTTCCTGCCGCCATCGATCTGGTGCGACAATTTCCAAGCGGCCGGTTCGTGCTGGATCATATGGCCAAGCCTCCGATCGCATCAGGGGCTATCACCTCCTGGCAATCCGGCCTCGAAAAGCTCGCAGCGCATGGAAATGTCTGGTGCAAGATTTCCGGCCTCGTGACCGAAGCGGAATGGGGATCATGGCGGACCGAAGATTTCGATCATTGCATGCAGGTGGCATTGGATGCTTTCGGGCCCGAGCGCATAATGTTCGGCTCTGATTGGCCAGTTTGCACATTGGCTGCTGGCTACAAGGACGTGAGAGAAATCGCAGGCCGGTTGGCCGATGCCAATCCCGCATTGGCCGACCGATTTTTCCATCTCAACGCGATTGATGCCTATCGCCTGCGGTCGGTGGCGGAGTCACGACCATCATTCTCACCAGAGGAAACGAAATGAAAATCAACCTGAAAGACGGCGTATGGCTCAACCAGCCGGCAAACTGGTTGGCGGAGGATGCCAGCCTCACCATGACGACGGATGCCAAGACCGATTTCTGGCGAGAAACCTACTACGACTTTACTCGGGACAGCGGCCATTTTCTCGGCGTTCCGGCAACCGACGGTTTCACCGCCGTGATTCGCATCCAGGGCGAGTTTCGGACCCTGTATGATCAGGCGGGGCTCATGGTTCGCATCGATGACAAGCGCTGGGTCAAGACCGGCGTGGAGTTCACCGATGGCGAACTCTTCCTCAGCACAGTCATAACGGACGGCAAATCCGACTGGTCGGTCTCGAAGCCCTTCAAGGAACTGGAGGACTTTTACATCCGGGTGACGCTTGCCAAAGGCGCCCTGCGCATTCAAGCCTCGCGGGACGGTAAATTCTGGCCGCTGTTGCGCCTCGCGCCCTTCCCGTCCGCGGCCTCCTACGCGGTCGGTCCGACAGCCTGTACGCCGGAGCGCAGCGGACTGAGTGTCCGCTTTTCAGAATTCTCGATCGGTCCGGCCATCACCACCGATCTCCACGATCTGACCTGAAGGATACTCCATCATGCTGATTGGGATCGACCCTATCCTGAATGCCGACATTCTCCACGCGTTGCGTGCCATGGGCCATGGCGACGAAATTGTTATCGCCGATGGGAGCTTCCCCGCACAAACGGTGTCGAAGCGTCTGGTCCGCATGGAAGCGAGCGATTTGCCGCGCATGTTGAAGGCAGTGCTATCGGTGATGCCGGTGGACGATTCCGAGCCGGATCCGGTGATGGGCATGGAAGTCATCGGCGATCCGGACAAAATCGTACCGGCACATATCGCAATACAGGCGGTGCTCGATGCCTTGCCCGGTCGGCCAACAAAGCTTGCTCGGATTGAGCGTTTCGCATTTTACGAGCGCGCCAAGCAGGCATTCGCCGTCATAGCCACTGGCGAAACCTTGTTCTACGGCAACGTGATTATTCGCAAGGGCACCGTCGATTTGGGCGCGAACTGACCGACTTTGAAGGCCAAGCGCCATCGGAGGTTCTTCATGTCGATACCTTGCGTCACGGCACGAATGGTGAATTGCTTGAGGCCTTGAAGCGGACCCGTTGCGTATTGGTCGCGGGCAAGCACATTCAACGCGCGGTCCGCGGTCCGGAGTCGATTGATGCCTTTATCGACGAGCATCTCGGGATCGTTGACGCGATCGAAGCGCAGGACTTTCTGCTGGCACGCGACCGTCTCACCCGGCATCTGCTCACCTCAAGCCGCAAGGCTGCGGAACGGCTTGAAGCCTTTCGCGCCATGAGTGCGCCGATCGAGGTGGCTTTCGTACTCGATTGACGTTCAGTAGGGCAGTGACTTCCCCCTGTAGTCGCAATAACGAAAGGCGCTCGCGCCCGACCCGTCCTCGAGCAACGCCACCAGGCCGCGAACAGAGGTCGATACATCGATGTCGGCTTCCGTGCCCCCCATGTCGGTGCGCACCCAGCCTGGATGGGCGACCGTGACGGCGAAAGTCCCTCGGCCGCATCGATCGTAGAAGCTCTTGGCGGCCGAATTCAGTGCCGCCTTGCTGGCGCGATAGATCCAGTCGTCCCCCTTTGTATTAAGTCGGACCGAGCCCATACGCGAACCAAGGAGCATGATGTGGCTCAGGGATGGACCGAGCCGCCGCGCCAACATGTCAGCCAGCACGGCTGGCGCCACGCTGTTAGTGTCAAAAATCGCGGCCACGACTGCCGGGTCGAGAGTCTCATCGATATCCTTGGGCATGATCCCTGCCGCGATGACGATATGGGTTGTGCCTTCAAGAAGCGGCGTATCGACAAGGCGCTCGCGGGAAGCGCTGTCTGTGATGTCAAGCCCCAGCCAATGCGCCGCTGGCGCGTGGGCGCCACCATCCCTGCTGGTTGCCACCACCTGCCGACCCTGCGCCGTCAGCACTTTGACCAGCCCGAGACCGATTCCGCGGGACGCGCCGACGACGAGATATTTGTGCCCCGCTGGCCGCGTCGCAACTGCCTGACCGTTCATGGATAGTGCCTGCCTTTGTCCGATCCTAGCGATAGGTGGCCGCGCCGGTCTCAGTGATCCAACCTGCGGCAAGATCCTTTCGGATGGCCTCGGGATCGCGCTTGCGCGAGTCGCCATAACCTCCACCGCCTGGCGCCACGACGATTACCTGGTCGCCTTGATAGACCTTGGCGTTCGAGAATTTCGAGGCCGAGACCTTGCCGCTATCCTGATGGAAATCCTTCCAGTCCTGAGACCCGGACCGCTTGATATGTAGGCTGCCGCAGCCGCCGGCCTGGCCCTTGAAGAGCCCCCACGGCGCCAGTTCCTGTCGATCCGACATGAAGGAGAGCGTGAGTTCCTCGGCGAGGCAAGTCATCTTTTTACGCAGTGCCAGGCCGCCGCGATATTCGCCAGGCCCGCCGGTATCGGAGACGAATTCATGAGCATCAATGCGCCATGGAAAACGCGTCTCGAACACCTCGACAGGGTTCAGCCGCGAATTGCCGTTAATAGCGTTGCAGGCGCTGTTGCCATCGGCATGGCTGCGCCCGCCCCAGCCGGGGGTGGAAAGATCGTAGCAGACGACGTACTCCTCGGTCCGCGCATTGTAGCCGCCGAACAGGAAGTTCGAGTGGGTGCCGCCATCGGTCGCGAAGGCTCGTTCCGGCACGGCCGCCGCCAATGCGCCGATGACCGTGTAGCAGATGCGGATATGGGTTTCGGTGTTGCCGCCGACTTCAGGCGCTGGATAGTTGGCGTTGACCACCAGACCGGGCGGAGCGACTACCCGAATCGGGCGGAAGCAGCCTGAATTCTTCGGGATACTTGGGTCGGTCAGGTGAAGTATAGCGTTGTATGAGGCCGAGAGCGCAACGGAAAGAACGCCGTTGATCGGACCCTTAGCCTGCTTGTCCGAGCGGCGGAAGTCCACAACGATCTCGTCGTCTTGGACAAAGACGTCGACTGCGATCTTGTAGCGTCGCTTCTCGATGCCATCGTCCTCCATATAATCCTCGAAACTGTAGCAGCCGTTCGGAAATTCCTTGAGCTCGGCCCGCATGCGCGCCTCCGAATAGTCGAGCAGGCTATCGGTCAGCTGCGTGAAGCGGTCGAGACCGAATTCGGTGACCAGCGCCCGCATGCGCTGCTCGCCGAGCTGGACTGCGCTGATCATTGCGCGGAAATCGCCGAAGTTCTGCCTGGGCGTGCGGTAGTTGGCCAGCATAAGGCGCCAGATGTCTTCCACGTCCTTGCCGCGACGCCGTATCTTCACCGGAGGAACGCGCAGGCCTTCGTGGAAGATTTCGGTCGCCTCGCCGGCGAAGGCCCCCGGCACCATGCCGCCGACCTCCGCAACATGCCCGATCGCCACCGAGTAGCCGACGAATGTCTTGTCGACGAACACCGGCTGAATGAAAGTGTGTTCGGGCGTATGCATGCCACCGCGATACGGATCGTTGTGAACGATCACGTCGCCCTCCTCAAGAGTCTCGACAGGGATCTCCTGGGTGATCGTTTGGATAACCAGCGGCAAGCCGCCGATCATTGACGGTTGAAAGTCACCGGTCCCGATCAGGTTGCCCTTGGCGTCGGCCAAGCCGCAGGTGAAGTCCAGGCCCTCGTTGAAGATGGTCGAATAAGACGTCATCATCAAAGTGATGCCCATCTCCTTCGCAATCTGGACCAGGCGGCCGTCCAGAATGCTCATCTGGACCATATTCTTGGCGTGTCTGCCCTGCATCGTCATTTTCCCGTTGCCACGCGTTGCCGTTTCGGCTCGACGCTATCTGCGCCACGCTTCTGGTTTGCGATCTCGGATTCGCGCTTCATGTCCCAATCAACGCACCAGTCGGAGCAGTAGCGCTTGTTGGCGCCGTCTGTGGTGATGCGGATCGGCGACCGGTAGAGCAGAATCCCGCAGTTGTCGCACTTCGTGTACTCTTCGAGGTAATAGCCGTTGTCTGAGAACTTCATCGCGCTTGCCTTTCCGAAACGTGGAGGTTGCCGTAGTCGTCTACGAGCAGTTCCTGGTCGGGATGCAACACGACCAGGGACACAGCCTCTTCGATGACCGCGGGGCCTTGGATCGTGTCGCCGGCCATCAGTTCCTCGCGCCGATATACCGGCGTGTCGTGGCGTCCTTCGTCATAACCAACGGACCGCATTGAAATCGGCTTCGGTGCAAAGCTTGTCCTGGCCAGCTTTGGCACCTGCGGTTTTGAAAGCCGTTTGACTGCCGTTACGTTGAAGTTCACGATCTCGATGAACTCACCAGGAATGTTGAAGCCGAAGCGCTCTTCGTGCGCCTTGTCGAAGCCGGCCCACAGTTCCTTCGCAGTGGCGTCGTTGAATATGGTGAAGCGGAGCGGCAACGAGAGCTCGTAGTTCTGGCCGTGATAGCGCAGTTCGACGCGGCGCTCGACGCTGATATCGCCCGCGAACCCTTGGGCGTGGAGTTGCGCCAGGCAGTCGGCCTCAAGTTCCTTGAGATGCTGCGTGGCGCGACCGTGGTCCATGCGATTCGAGGTCATCTGCACCGTCCGCTGGCGGTCGACACGGGCGTCGGTCGCGGTGAATCCGAACGCCGAGAACTGACCGGGATGGACCGGTATGATAGCCCGTGACATCGAAAGGTCTTTCAGCAGATCGCAGGCATGCACTGGCCCGGCCCCGCCGAAGAACATCAGCGAGAACTTGTCAGGTGACTCACCCTTTTCAATCAGCACACTGCGGACTGCGCCAACCATATTGTTGTTGACGATCTTGATCACCGCTAGGGCGGCGTCATCGACACTGAGGCTGAGGCGCTCGGCCAAACGCTTGACGCCGGCGCGCGCGCCATCGGCGTCGAGCGCCACCGTGCCACCAAGGAAATTGTCGGGATTGATGCGGCCCAGCACCAAGTTTGCGTCCGTCACTGTCGGCTCGGTCCCTCCGCGACCATAGCAAATGGGACCGGGGCGCGACCGGGCGCTCTGCGGACCGACGCGGAGCAGCCCGCCCTTGTCGATCCAGGCGATCGAGCCTCCGCCGGCGCCAATTGTACGCACGTCCAGCATCGGCACCTGGATTGGAATGCCCCATTCCACTTCAAAATCGGTTGTGAGCGATGCGGTGCCGTTCACAATCAGCGAGCAGTCGGTCGACGTGCCGCCCATGTCGATGGTGACGAAGTTCTTTTCGCCGGTCACGCTGCCTATGAACTGCGCCGCCACCACGCCACCTGTCGGGCCCGACAAGGTCATCTGGACCGGCGCCTCGCAGGCTCCTGCGACGGTTGTCTGCCCGCCATTCGATTTGGTCACCACCACGCGGGCCGCCCCGACTGCCTCGGCGATCCGGCTCTCGAGCTCGCCGAGTTGATCGGTGACGATCGGCTTCACATAGGCGTCTGCTATTGTTGTCGAGGCCCGCTCATATTCCTTCCATTTTGGTAGGACATCGTAGGAGATCGAGATCGGCAGGTCCGGAAAGCGAGACGCGAGATAGTCGCGCGCCGTGATCTCGTTCTGGGGATTGATATAGGAAAACAAGAGGCAAACCGAGATCGCTTTGATATCGCCACGTTCGGCGATGCGGTCGGCGACGCGACGCAGGCTATCCATGTCCAGGGGAAGGATGATGTTGCCCTCGCAGTCCACGCGTTCGATGACCTCGAAACTGTTGGCGCGCTGGAGCAATGGCTCCGGCTTCACCCAGCGTGAATTGAAATGGAAGCGGCGATTGCCGCGCTGGATGAAGGGGACGTCTCGAAAGCCCTGGGTGGTCACGAAGGCGACGTTGGCGCCATTGCGTTCCAGGATCGCGTTGGTTGCGATGGTGGTCCCCAAGCGGATGCCGGAGATCTCGTTGCGGCGCGGAAACTGCTTCAGGCCGTTGAGTATGCCGTCGGACGGATCGCCTGGCGTCGAAAAATCCTTCCAGACGGTCACTTCGCGGCTCTGCTCATTATAGGCTACGAAGTCGGTGAA
Source organism: Mesorhizobium huakuii (assembly GCF_030160235.1). GTDB lineage: Bacteria > Pseudomonadota > Alphaproteobacteria > Rhizobiales > Rhizobiaceae > Mesorhizobium > Mesorhizobium huakuii. Next base: position 10,918 of record NZ_BSNY01000043.1, on the reverse strand, counting down.
GGTGCCGCCGACGTCGATACCCAGTATGTAAGACATGTCGTTCCTTTCCTGCCGGTGTGGGGCGCAAACAAGCCCGCACGGGTGGCATCAATCTTCGTTCGGCACGTTTATGCCGGCCATGAGGTGAAGCAGTTCGCCCTCGTCTATCTCCGATGCCCGGACCGCAGCGACGATCTTGCCGCGCCTTAGCACCAGGATACGATCGGCGGTGGTGAGCACGTCGCTGAGCCGGTGGCTGATCAAGAGGATAGCGACGTTGCGTTGCGGCAGGCGCCGAATTAGCTCGAGTACCGGCTGGCCGGCCGAAACCGACAACGCGGCGGTTGGTTCATCCATGATGACAAGCTTCGGCTCATAGGCGACCGAACGGGCAATGGCGACCATCTGGCGCTGACCACCGGACAGGGCCGTCACTGGCTCGCGCAGGTTCGGCAGCTTGACTTCAAGCATGGTGAGAAGCTGCTGCGCCTTCGCCATCATGACGTCGTGGCTCAGCCGAGCGTAACCCAGCACGCTACGACGGGTTATCTCGCGTCCGAGGAAGATGTTGGCGCAGATATCGAGATTGTCGCACAGCGCCAGGTCCTGATAGACCATTTCCACGCCGTGGTCGCGCGCCCAGGTGGTCGAGGAACTCTGAACCGAAGTGCCGCCGATCCGGATCTCGCCAGAGGTCGGTGGTACATCGCCCGCGATCATCTTCGTCAGTGTCGACTTTCCTGCGCCATTGTCGCCGACAAGTCCAACGATCTCGCCGGGGAATATCTCGAAGCTGACGCCCCGCGTGGCCTCCACGGCGCCATAGTTCTTGCGCAGATCGCGCACTGAAACTGCCGACGCCGACGTTACTGAAGTGCTCATCTAGGCCTCCTCTGGGCCGCGTGATCGGCCGACACAGCAACGATGAGCAGACCGCCGGTGATGATCATCTGATAGAAGGTGTCGACCCCCGCGAGGCTGAGCCCATTGTTGATACTCGCCATGAGTAGCGCCCCGATCACGGTGCCAAGAACCCTGCCTTCCCCGCCAAAGAGGGAGGTGCCGCCGATAATTGCCGCGCTGAGAGCGCTTAAATTGACGAATAGCCCAACGTTCGGGGGTCCAGCGTCGAGCCTGGATGTCTGTATGATTGCTGCGACTGCGGTCAGTGCGCCCATCAGCCCGAACAGTGCCAGGACCATGCGGTTGACGTTGATACCTGCGCGCTTCGCCGAGGTCGGGTTTCCACCGATGGCATAGACGTATCGGCCAAAGCGCGTGTGCCGTCCGCTATACTCCATCACGAATACCAAAAGTGCTAGGAAGGCCAACGGATAGGGAATGCCGTTGCGAGTGGCAAACACCCAGGCCGACAAGGCGGCGGCGCATAGCGACAGTGCCAGGATAACCAGATTGACGGCGCGCCGCTCATATTTCTGGGGGCCGAGCAGCGCCGTATATACACGCACCCACCCGTGGAGATAGATGGCGGCGAGTGCCAGGATGATGAACAGGCTTATGGTAGTTGGGATTTCGCCATTGGCGATTTCATAGAAGGTGTCGCCGGCGCCCGACAGCGTTTCGGCGCCCGACAGGACGTAGGCAAGGCCGCGTAGCCAAGAAAAGCCGGCCAAGGTGATGATGAAGGAGGGAATCCCAAGCGTTACGCGCAATCCGCCCTGGAGAAGCCCGACACCGACACCAACCAGAAGCACGATGAGGATTGTGAGATAGGCATCAAGCCCGGCCTTCTGCAGCAGCAGCATGCAGAGCACGCCGCACATGGCAAGCAGCGACCCGACCGACAGATCGATTTCACGGGCCACTAGCAGCCAGCACAGGCCTGCAGCGATGATGGCGGTTATCGCCGCCTGGACCGCTAGATTGGACAAATTGCGTGGGCTTATGAAGACGCCGGTCCAGGCATGAAAGCCTATCCAGATGGCAAGCGTCGCCAGGATCAGAATGATGATGCGCCAGTTGCTTCGCTCCGCTTCGAAAGACTGCCTGGAAGGGGCGGTTGCCGTGACATTTTCGGTCGACATAGCCGTTTCTGCTATTTTGGCGTTCATGGTCCAGTTCCTATTCAGGCGGCGAACCATGGATTGTGTCCGCAAAAGACATCCGGCGCGCAAGCCCGTTGCTGAAGTGGCAGGTCGAGCGCTCGAGTGGGAGGCTTCTCGAGCGCTCGACCTCGGACCGGCGGCTGGGTCCGCCGGCTTGGATGACCGTTAGAGTTGGTCCGCCCCGGCCGGCCATTTGTCCTTCGGAATGCTGTCGAGGATTGCCTTGCTATCGACGTAGATCGGGCTATACGCCTTCAGGTATTCGACCATGTTGTCCCGGGTGATATTGCGGTCCTCGACCGGAACGTAAGGCAGTGTCACACCATTTCCGGCATCGTAGGTTTCGGAAATACCGAGCGCCTCGCCCTTCGCCAACTTCGCGCAAAGCTCGCCGGAGATCTTGCCCATCTGATCGAACAGGGTGAAGCTCGACAGTGCCATGTTGCCGAGCAGGATGTGTCGGCAGCCCTCGATGGTCGCATCCTGGCCGGTCACGAACGCCTTGCCGGCGAGCCCGACCTTTTCGAGCGCGCCGATGACGCCGCCCGCCATGCCGTCGTTGTTGCAAAGGAAGCCGGCGATGTCGTTGTGATTGGCCGTCAGCGAATCTTCCGCTTGGCGACGCGCCGCGTCCGGATCCCAGCCATCGTGAAACAGGTGGCTGACCACCTTCAACTCGCCCTTGTCGATCAGCGGCTGCATGATGTCGTAGTAGCCTTTGGTAATCTCTTCGGCCACGGTGTTGCCAGCCTGGCCCGAGGTCACCACCCAATTGCCCCTAAGCACACCGGCGTCGAGCGCTGCCTGAGCCGCCTTGCGACCAACACCGCGGTTGTTGCGGGCCACGTAGACATCAACCTCCTTCGAAGGGATCGCGGTGTTGTAGGCCAACACGGGCACACCGGCACGCTTGGCGCGCTTTGCCATGTTGACGCCGGCTTCGGCGACCACCGCGACAATGGCGAGCGCATCTATTCCCACGGTAAGCAGGTTCTCGACATCAGCAAGCTGCTGCTCCACCTTGAAGTCCGCTTGATTGACGATCGGCTCGAAACCTGCGGCCTTGACGGCCTGCTCAAAGCTCGGCCGGTCCAAATTCTTCCATCTCGGGACCGTGAACGTCTCCATCGCGAACCCGATCTTGCCGGTGCCGGCCGCCGAGAGCTTTCCCGTGCCTCCAAACGTCGCGATGGTAGCGATTCCTGCGCCGGCAGCCAGAAATCCCCGTCTGGACAGGTTGAAATTTCCTTTCATGGTCATTCCCCTTTCTTGCGGTTGAACGCTTATCTTTAACGTTAAAGGTAATGATTTTCGGCGACACCTGTCAAGGGCTTTGTTGCGGCCTCGCCCTTTCGGCCTCTTTTTCAAAAAAGATCGTTTAATTTAAGGTATTTAGCGTAAGTTCCGGACTTTGCGCCCAGTGTAAAATTCGAATTTATCGTTAAATGCCTTCACCATTCAGGGGAGGTTCCGACGCCAAAAATCCTCCTGAGATTGCCTCGCAGCGCCGGGCAGTCTATTTAACGCTACAAGTACCCCGGGAAGGGATTTGATGGCTGGCCGGAAGATCAGAGATCAGGTGACGCTGAAAGATGTGGCGGCGGCGGCTGGCGTGTCCGTCATGAGCGTTTCCAACGTCGTCAATGAACGATGGGACCTGGTGAGCGAGCGGACACGCGCCATCATCGAGAACGAAATCAAGCGTCTTAAATACCAACCCCAGCTTGCCGGCCGCTCGCTTCGGACTGGACGGACCAACACGATCGGCCTAATCGCGCTGCAGGGCAGCGACGACAGCATCCGCTTCAACCGCAAGACTCAGGCTGCCATAGCGGGATTCCTCGAAGCGATCAGCGGCCAAGGCTACACGGTCTGTCACGTGGTTCGCAGCCACTGCCCCATCGAGACCGCCATCGGATCACTGGCGCAGCGTCTGGACGGCGCCGCCCTTTTGGTCGACGAGAGCCTGGAGATCCGCAAGAAGGATATTGCGGTGATCGCTAGTCTCGGCATCCCGATTGTCGAGATCCAGGGCCTTCGCCTGCACGATTTGCAGGACTGCTGCTCAATACATGAGAAATCCGACGCTCAGATCAACGGCCTCGCGGCCTTCATGGCGAAGGGACCGCCAGGTCCGGTTTTCTATATCCGCGTGGGAGACAGCGACCGCCGAGCTCTGCGCCGATACAAGCTGCTGCGGGCCCATCCGATGCTTCGGCATTTCGAGTTCGCCGAGCCCCTTGGCATCATCGATTTCTTGTCGCAGAGCGCCACCGCGACGGCCTCCAACGTCTTTGTATCCAGCGAGATCGAACTTGCTGACGTGGCGCAGGGCTGCGTACTGGCGGGGCGGCCAGACGTACTTGGCCAACTTGTCTGCCTTGATGCAGAATCTCAGAACGAAAGGCCGGACGGGGCAGGCATTCCAGGATTGCAATCGGTCGCATTCAGGGTCGGCACGGTTGCTGGCACATCCCTCCTGGGACGGCTCAACACGAGCGCCTTCACCTACCGGGACATAGGCGTCGATTGCCGGCTGGTGCTGCCTGACCGCGCACGATGGAGCAGCGGTCGAAGTCTGCGTGTTGTTTGACACTCCGATTGCCGTCGTTACTTTTCTAAACCAATGATACCATGGAAATGAAGCTATAGATCAATAATAGTGGAAAAATTTAATGAACAAGTGGAGTAGAATTAAGTTAATAATCTATTTTTTAATTGCAATCTCGTTTCTATTCTCGGCTGTTTACCTGGAGTCCGAAAACGGAGCGCGTAATACTGGCTCGATATGGCCTCTTGGGTCGGGTCACTAGGTGCTAGTCCCTATGATTGCAGGGCTCGTTTCAGCTGGGGCGCCAAGACCACCGCTTGCCAGCTGACGCGTCGGCATCATACGCGATCGCGTATATCTTCTTTATATACGTGATCGCGTATATCTCCATTTTATACGCAACTCCGTATATTGACGGTTAATACGCGATCGCGTATATTGCAGACGTGGAGACCCATCATGACAGACCAGATCGCTCGCAACGAAAAACAACTCGGGGCCATTCTGCGCCGCGCCCGCAAGAACGCCGGACTCACGCAAGGCTCGCTCAGCAACCAGATCCACCTGCGCCAGGGTACGGTCTCCCGCCTCGAGGCCGGCGAGCCCGCGATGCAACTCCGCACCTTGATGGCCGCCCTCTCCGCCCTCGACCTTGAACTCGTCGTGCGCGCGCGCAGCAAAGGCAGCTCTGCTGATATCGAGGACCTGTTCTGATGGCACGGCGACGGGCTCACATCCCCCTGAACGTGTTCCTGAACGGGCGTTCGGTCGGCGTACTGCGCAGGGAATCGACGGGCGCCATCGACTTCCAATACGCACGCGAATGGCTGGACTGGCGCGGCACCTTCCCGATCTCACTCTCGCTTCCCTTGCGGGAAGACCGCTATATCGGCACGCCGGTGACCAACGTCTTCGACAACCTGCTTCCCGACAATGATGCCATACGCAGGCGTGTTGCCGAACGCGTCGGCGCCGACGGCACGGATGCCTACAGCATGCTGGCTGCGCTCGGCCATGACTGCGTCGGCGCGTTGCAATTCCTGATCGATGGCATGGATCCAGGCCCTCCCGGCAGTGTCGAAGGCAAGCCGGTCAGCAACGAGGACGTCGCCGGAATAATCGAGAACCTTGCTGCGGCCCCGCTAGGCCTCGGCGAGGACGAGGACTTTCGCATCTCGATTGCCGGCGCTCAGGAAAAGACCGCGCTGCTGCGCAAGGACGGAGGCTGGTTTAAACCGATCGGCACGGCAGCGACCACCCATATCCTGAAGCCGCAGATCGGCCGGCTGCCGAACGGCATCGATCTCTCCAACAGCGTCGAGAACGAGTATCTGTGTCTCAAGCTGCTGCAAGCGTTTGGCGTTCCTGCTGCCCAGGCGGAGATCGCTGACTTCGGCGAGCGCCGCACGCTGATCGTAGAGCGCTTCGACCGGCTGTGGGCCCGCGACGGCCGCCTCCTGCGCCTGCCGCAGGAAGATATCTGTCAGGCGCTGTCGGTGCCGCCGACGCGAAAGTACCAGTCCGATGGCGGTCCCGGGATGCGGGAGATTGTCGAACTTTTGAAGGGTAGCGATACGCCTGATCAAGACATCGCCACCTTCTTGCGCACCTGCATCTTGTTCTGGCTGATTGGCGCGACCGACGGCCACGCCAAGAATTTCAGTATTTTTCTCAGCCCAGGCGGACGATTCCGCATGACGCCCCTGTACGACGTGCTGACCGCGCAGCCCAGCCTTGATACCGGACAGATTCCTCGCAAAAAATTCAAACTGGCAATGTCGGTCGGCAAGAACAGGCACTATTCGGTACCTGACATCATGCCACGCCACTTCCTGCAGACCGCTGACATTGCCGGTGTGGGTACCCCTGTCATGCGCAGAGTTTTCGATGACATTGCTGAAAACGTGGAGAAGCAGGCCGACGAGGTGATCGTCTCGCTGCCCCGCGGCTTTCCTGAACAGCTTGTCGACGCGGTCAAGTCGGCTATCGGCAAGCGGGCGGCCCTCCTCGCCGACGACAAGGCTGATGCCATCGACTGATCGAGGTGTGCGGCGAACCGGCTGCCGGGACTTGCTCGCCCATCCTGTTGCCGCTGCTGATCATCATCGTCGTCACCGGTGCAACGACATTATCGTCGCGTGACCGCCAGAGGCGTCGCGTATCGCCATCATTATCATGAGCATGGCCATCAGGCTCCAAGCTAGCCGACTATTGGCCTGCAATCCGTCAGGGTGGGTTTCCGCTGCTATCCATCGGATTGATATCTTCGGAAATCTCCTGCCGCAGTTTCGGCCCCTTCGCCAGGCGCCTGCCCAAGGCCGTCACGAAGGCTTCGTAACGTTCGGCCGCCTTGGCGCGTGCGGCCTGGGCGGCGGGCTCGGGCAACGCCGGCGTTGTCGCGAGCCAGAAGCGGACGAACACCGCCAGTGTCTCGACCGCAATGCCGATATCGCGCTCCTGCCTGGCCAGGCGGCGATCGACCTGGTCGAGGCGTTTGGCGATAGCGGCCTCGCGGCGTGCGTCCGCATCCGGCGACAGGAAGGAAGCCAGTGCTGCTTCCGCAATCATGGATTGGGGTTGACCGCGCCGTGCCGCATAATCGCCGAGCATCGTCATGATGCTCTGATCGAGATAGACGGAAATCTGCGCCTTCTTTTTGCGAGCCGTCATGGCGCCTACAACTCCATGCCGTCATCGGGGTCTAGGGAAACCTGCCGCGCAACGCCCTGCATGAGGCGCGCCAGGCGTCGGTTGCGCACCGCATCATCGTCGTCGGCATCGTCGTCCGGTTCCATATCGAATTCGTTTTCGATCGGCGCCGCTTTCTCGACCGCCTGCGCCCGATTGAGTTCGGCCTGCAGGCGGCGCTCCGATCCCGTCGGATCTCCGTCGTCCTGCTGCAGCGTTCCGGAAGCCTGCGTGACCTCCAAGTGAGCCAGGACCGGCAACTGGCTCCAATCATCAGGTACGGCCTCTTGCGACCGCGCCAGTTCGGGTGGCGGCAACACGCGCTCCTTGAAACTGGCGTCCTCGTAATACCGGGCCTTCTTGGCCCTGATCGGCGGCGCGCCCGCCACCATGACGATCTCGTCGGTCGGCGGAAGCTGCATGATCTCGCCAGGAGTGAGCAACTGCCGCGCCGTCTCTTGCCGCGACACCATGAGATGCCCGAGCCAAGGCGAAAGCCGGTGACCGGCATAGTTCTTCATCGCCCGCATTTCGGTTGCCGTGCCGAGTGCGTCCGAGACCCGCTTGGCAGTCCTCTCGTCGTTCGTGGCGAAGCTGACGCGGACATGACAATTATCGAGGACCGAGTTGTTGGGACCGTAGGCCTTCTCGATCTGGTTGAGCGACTGCGCGATGAGAAAGCTTTTCAGGCCATAGCCGGCCATGAAAGCCAGCGCGCTCTCGAAGAAGTCGAGGCGGCCCAGCGCCGGGAACTCATCCAACATCAGAAGCAACCGGTGGCGGGTTGTCTTGGTAGTCAGGTCCTCGGTGAGGCGGCGACCGATCTGATTGAGGATGAGGCGGATGAGCGGTTTGGTCCGGTTGATGTCCGAAGGCGGCACCACGAGATAGAGCGTTGCCGGTCGCCTTCCGCCGACAATGTCGGAAATTCGCCAGTCGCAGCGCCGGGTCACGCCGGCGACAACCGGATCGCGATAGAGACCGAGGAAGGACATCGCGGTGGACAGCACGCCAGAGCGTTCATTGTCGGATTTGTTGAGCAGCTCGCGCGCCGCACTGGCGATGACCGGATGCGGGCCGGCGTCACCGAGATGCGCGGTCTTCATCATCGCGGCAAGCGTCGATTCTATCGGGCGCTTCGGATCGGAAAGAAAGGCGGCGACGCCGGCGAGCGTCTTGTCCTGCTCGGCGTACAGAACGTGGAGGATCGCGCCGACCAGCAGCGCGTGACTGGTCTTTTCCCAATGGTTGCGCTTTTCCAGGCTACCTTCCGGATCGACGAGAATGTCGGCGATGTTCTGGACGTCGCGGACCTCCCATTCGCCGCGGCGGACTTCCAGAAGCGGATTGTAGGCTGAAGATCTCGAATTGGTCGGATCGAAAAGCAGCACGCGACCGTGCAGAGCGCGAAAGCCTGCGGTGAGCTGCCAATTCTCGCCCTTGATGTCGTGGACGATCGCCGAGCCCGGCCAGGTCAGAAGCGAAGGCACCACCAGGCCGACGCCTTTGCCGGACCGGGTCGGGGCGAAGCACAACACGTGCTCAGGCCCATCGTGGCGCAGATAATGGCGATCATAACGCCCGAGCACGACACCATCGTTGTCGATCAGGCCCGCTGCCTCGACCTCTCGCCTTTCGGCCCAGCGTGCCGACCCGTAGGTCTGAACAGTCTTGGCTTCGCGCGCCCGCCACACCGACATGCCGATGGCAACAATGATCGAGAGGAAGCCACCAGACACGGCGATCAAGCCGCCTTTCACGAAGATAGACGGGGCGTAGGCGTCGTAGAAATACCACCACCAGAACAGAGCGGGCGGATAGTAAACGGGCAACCCAGCAATCTCGAACCAGGGTGGACCAAGCCCGGCCTGGAAACCGAGTTGCCATGCGGTCCATTGGGTCGCCGCCCAGGTCGTCAAGAGGACGATCAGGAAGACCGTGAGGATCTGGCCCCACAGGATTTTGGTGGCGGACATGGCGTGTGCCTTTCATCTGGTTTTCAGAGGCCGAGCCCCTTCTTGCGGCCACAACTCCAGTCGATGCCGCCATCGCCGCGCACGACACCGGAGACGTGCTGGCCGAGATGCTTTTCGAGTGAGGGCGTCCAGGGGACGAGCTGGAAGCCGAGCCCGTCGTCGATCATGGCGAAACGGCCGGAGGCCAGTGACAGGCGCTGGCGATAGGCGCCGGCAACAAAGTCTCCGCTGGCGGCGCGCTGGAAGGGCTTGCCCGTGTCGGCCGCCAGCCTGTCGCCAAGCCTCCCCAGTTCCGCCCGCCGCAGTGTATCGAGCAGGCTTCGGGTGAAGATGACGCGTCTGCCTTCCCGCTCCGCGAGCCCCTGTTTGACAAGATGTTCGGCGCGCCGGTCGAGGGCGTCGCGAACCTCGGCGCCGAAGCCGGACTCGGCCAGTGCGGCCGGTTCGCGCGCGATTGCCTGACGGTCGAGCCAGGTCGCACCCGATGCTGTAATCTGCTGATCCACTCCAAGATCGGAGCGCACTGCGAGTGCGGCCCGGCGTTGACCGCGCGCATCATCGAATTTGCGCAGCTCGACGATCGATCCCGGTGCGCCGTCGCCAGCCGCCTCCAGATCGGAAAGCTTGATGTGATGGGTGCGTCCGTCGACGCCGTCGACAACGGCATAGGCCGTGCCGATCAGTTCGTCATCGAGCCCACGATCGACCAGCCGGCCGATTACCGGCGTCTCCAGGCTTTCCGCGGCCAGGACATAATTGGCTAAGCCACGCTCGATGCCAGCCGCTCTCATCGCGCGGTGGATGCGCTTGATGATGTCGCCGCGCTCGCCAAGCGCGCGCAGTGTTGCTTCGGCCCGTTCGTCGATTGCCCATTGGCCGGGCCCGGCCTGTTGGGCAAGGCCAAGGGTCTCGAGCTTGCGCAGGCGACCGATTTTCAAAGCGTGATACTCGTCCGGTTGCCTTAGGCGAGATGGCGCGAGATCGATGATCCCGCTGTCACGGCTGTCGCGAAGCAACTGCCGATCGAGTTGCGTCCACCGCTCGGACTGGATCTGGCTTTCGAGCCTGTGGCGGATATCGAGATCGGTGCGCGGACCCAGTTCCTGGGTAACCAGATCGCGAGCCCGGTCGCGCATACCTTCCTTGATGTAGTCACGCGCGATGACCAGATCCTGGCCATCGTCGCGGACGCCACGCACGATCAGGTGAATGTGGGGATGCTCGGTGTTCCAGTGATCGACCGCCACCCAGTCGAGCCGCGTGTCGAGGTCCTTCTCCATCTGCCCCACCAGATCGCGGGTGAAGGCGTTGAGGTCCGCCATTTCGAGAGCGTCGTCCGGCGAGACGATGAAGCGGAAATGGTGACGATCGTCCTGGGCGCGCGCGGCGAAATCCGCGCCATCGGCATTCTCCGTGCCCGGGCCGAACAGATGCCCCTTCTCCCCGTCCCGGCTGACACCCTCGCGACGCAGATAGCTGAGGTGGGTGCCAAGCGGAGCGGAGCGCGCGGAATGACGGACGACGCGCGCCTTGACGACGGCGCCGCGCGACCGCGAGGTGATGAGGCGGTTGGCCTGGATGCTGGCGCGCTGACCGTGACCTAAGGACACGTCGATAAATTGCTGAATCGATAAAGCTCGTTTTGGGGGATTCCGAAA
>NZ_BSNY01000042.1 GCF_030160235.1 Mesorhizobium huakuii | reverse complement strand
ATTGAAGCCGCAGAGCGCCGCTTGATCAGCCTCGTCACCCAAATTCCAGCATAGCTCTTTGGCCGGCAAGGCCGGTCAGTCGTAGATTTTGATGATCTTGTGGGTGCTTGGATCGACCAGAACGGTCCGGTTGTCGATCACGACGTAGCGGTATTTGACGTTGGGAACTTCGCGAAGTTCGACCGTGTCAGGCAGCGCTGTGCCGATGTTGAGTTCCACTCCGGGAACCTTCACCGAAGCAAGCGGCTGCTTCTTCACATATTCACGGATAACCGTTTCCTGTTCCGGCTGAATGATGATGTCCTCGGCCGCCGCGACGCCGACGCCTGCGAGCAGAAGAAATGCCGCGGCTGCGGCAGACAGATGCAATTTCATAGTCTTACTCCTCGTGAGATTGGCTCCGATCGGTGGTGTCGAAGCTCAACTGCCAACTTGGCGTGGATGCAATCGTTCCCCTGGAAGGACTTCAGTCGGAGGAGGCGGTTGGACCAAAGTCCGGTCTAATTCCTCAATGGTCTTGCCGTCGGTCCAGCTTGGAACGGTCACCTGTCGCGGAAGTTGTCAGCCACGGAACTGAAGGAAAGAATTCATGGCACAGAAGTGTTGGTCAAGCGCGTTGGTTGCTGGCGCCAGTTTTCGTCTTGGCCATATCCCTGCTCGTCATTGGAATATCCCTTGGCTGAGCCTGGACAGTCCACATTTCAAAATCCGCGCAGCTATGTCCCTTCCTGCGCGGATAACGGTTCGCTCGCTGCGTTAGCGGCGAGCGAACCCGTCAACTTGATTAGGGCAGCGACAGGTGACTGAAATGTTCAACGACAAAGAGACTCGCTTCATAGAGGCCGGTTTCCTCCTTGCTGTGCCCATTTGCGTGGCTCTGACCGCGCTGATAGCCGTATTCGCCCTGGCCAAGATATGATGGTGTGGTTGTATCCACTTCGGCGTTTGGCGCAGGAACGAGCCACGGCTTCACAATCATGGAGCCGCTAGAATGAACCGCATCCTGTTTATGACGGCCGACTTCCTTTCCCGGCCGCCAGGCTTCTACGTCATGATGGTCGCAATGGTATTGTGCACCGCGCTAGTGCCATTCGGACTGACCAACGCGGTCACCTATGTCCTTTCGGTGGCCGCCATCGTGATCACCGGTGTTGTCCTTATACAAGGCTATCGCGATACCGCGGCCATTCACGCCAAGCTCGATGAGATCGTCGTTTCGCTTAGGGAGACCAGAAACGACGTGGTGGGCCTGGAGCATGCCGAGCCGGAGGAGATCCGCGAAAAGCTTGCGATGCTCGAGCAAGAAGCAGCGCAACGAAATGGGCGAGCTACCTGATTATCATACGGGCGAGCTGTCCGTGAGCTATCAGCAGGCTCAAAGCCCCCGTGCAACCGGATCAGCACTCGCGGGTTGTTGCCCTAATGAAACGACGCCTCGTTCTCCTTCGAAATTGGTCAATTCATGGACGTCTCGATTACGCAAACAACGGCCGATAAAATCAAAGCAGGTAAGAGCGGCCTGCTGCTGATTTCGGACAATTACGATGCGTTCGCGGCGCGTGTTTTAGCGGCAAGGGACGCGGCTCGCGCTCTCGATGTCATGTATTGTCTCTGGCATGACGATCACACGGGGCGCTTGCTTTTACAGGAAGTTGTCCGGGCGGCCCAGCGAGGCGTGCGGGTCAGAATGCTGCTCGACGACGTCAATCCGCGCAAGAGCGATGCTGCTTATTTGGCGCTGAGCAACCATTCAAACATCGAACTCAAATTGCTCAACCCGAGCGGCATCAGAGCGCGCGGCATCATGCGCGGCGCGGAAGTCCTCTTGCGGCTTTTTGCATTGACAAGGCGGATGCACAACAAGGCCTGGATTGGTCAACTCGGCTCGCATGCCCCCTATTTCGAGGGAAGCGAGGAGAAAACCGAGTCGACGCTTCTGAGCGGGATCAGGGGTAAGGCCTCCATCGCCGAGTTCATAGCGGCGAGCAGCAACGTACATTGGGTCGAGCGCGTGCGTGTGATCTCCGACCCTCCGGAAAAGTTCGGAGGCTGGAGACCGCGCGGTTGGCTGATGAAGGAGTTGCTCCCAAAAACGACGAGCAGAAGGATGAGGTCGATCTCGGTATCTACCTCAGTCAGATAGCATCCGCGGTAATGGCTTCGCATGCGGTCGAAGGCATCCGCCTGGACATGAAGGTTGATACCTATCCGGTGTCGATCAACGTTGCGATGCCGACTGGGCTGGTTGTGAATGAACTGCTGACCAATGCGCTCAAACACGGCTTCAAAGGACGAGAAGGCGGCACAATAACGCTTCACAGCGTGGTCGATGGCGACGGATGCCGCATCACTATCGCCGATGATGGAATTGGTTTGCCGGAGGGCGAGACATGGCCGAAGCCCGGCAAGCTCGGTGCTCTCATCGCGCGCTCTTTGACCGAGAACGCCAAAGCGCAATTCGAAGTCAAATCCAGCGCCACTGAAGGGACCAAGGTTACCATTGTTTTCAAGCGATCGGCGGCGACGAGCTGACGATGTTCTATGCTGCGTTTTGAGTGGCTTGGTCCAGGGCCTGATATCTTCTAGCGATTGAGTACTTAGCAATGTCCGCAGCGGGCGTCAGCGAAGAGGCAGCTTTCCGGCTAGTTCGTTCCAGAATCGAACCATGTGCTCCCGGCCAAACGCATAGTGGCTGTATGGGCCTCATATCTGTCGACACGACCTAGCTAAGGACGTGTCGATAATTTATCGCGCTAATTTTTGGGATTGCGGCTTGATTGTAT
>NZ_BSNY01000041.1 GCF_030160235.1 Mesorhizobium huakuii | reverse complement strand
TTCAATGGCTTAACGGACAGTGTTCGCTATCCGTTCACGTCCAACTGTTCAAGTTGGGTCTCAGTGGTCCCCTGCCACAGAGTTTTCCCACCCACCCGAGAACACCAGGACCATTGGCCTCGCGGACTGTGAGCAGGTCTTGAAAGTTGTGCGCGGATACGTTCTTCGCGCCGGCGCTGTGCTCCGCTACAACGGAGTCGAGGGATGCTCGTCACAAAAGACTGGTCGTTCAGCACACGGGGTTTAAATCCAAGCGAACCGTCTTCGGCGGCGTCTCATCACCGAGAGCGATGCCCACGCTTACGCAGGACTTATCGATGAACGAGACCGTTGTTGAAATCCGAAGATATTCCGGGGAGGTCGAGAGGCACCAGCATGACTATCCCCAAGTGGTCCTGCCCGTTTCCGGAGCACTCGAAATCGATCTGGGGCACCGTTCAGGACGGGTTTCGGGCAGCACTGGCGCTTTTGTTTCCGCCGGTTGCCAGCACGCGTTCTACGCCAAACAAACGGACTCTTTCGTTGTCCTCGACCTGCCGTCCCGCCTCGGCATCCGGGAGCCGGATGAAGACATGCCCGCATTTTTTGCGATTGGCCGGGAGGTTCACGGCCTGATCGACTACATGGCGGTGCTGGCGGCATCGCAGGAGCTTTCCGCCTCGCTTCGACACGCCTGGTCCACATTGCTGCTGGATCGCATCGCTCCTGCCAGGGGTCGTCCGGATCGCGCAGAGCTTGCTGTCAAAAGAGCCACGGCGTTCATGGAAAGAAAGCTTGCCGACCCAATCCGCATTGCCGATATCGCAGAAGCGGCGGGGATGAGCCCAACCCGTCTACATGAAGCCTTCACCAGACGGCGCGCGACCACTCCGCACGCGCATTTGGTTGCGATGCGCCTCGATGCGGCTGAACGGATGCTTGCCGATCCGCGCCTTTCCATCGCGGATATCGCGATTTTCAGCGGTCACTCTGACCAGAGCGCCTTGACGCGCGCAATGCGGCGGGAGCGAAACTCGACCCCGGCCGAAGTTCGCCGAAATCTGCTCGGAAGAACGGGAGGAAAAGCCTAAAATCTGGAAGGTTTTGCCGAGATATCGGCCTCGCGCGGCGCTACGGATGCGAAAATTTCGCGTGTATGAGGATCACCGATATGGATTTGACTCGTTTCAAAGCGCTGACATTCGATGTCTACGGCACGCTGATCGACTGGGAAACCGGCATCTGGAACGCGCTTCAGCCGCTTTTGAGCATGGCAAATCGCGAAATCAGCCGGGACGAAGCGTTGGAAACCTATGGAGAAATAGAGACGCGGCAGGAAGCCGAGACTCCTTCCTTGCACTACAGGACACTGTTGGCGGCAGTGCACGCAAGGCTCGCTCGACATTGGGGGATCACCGCGCAGGCTGATCTGCATGAACGCTTCGGCACTTCGGTGCCCGATTGGCCCGCCTTTCCCGATTCCAGGGAGGCGCTGGCCTATCTGAAACAGCACTTCCGTTTGGTCGTGTTGTCCAATGTCGACGGCCAGAGTTTCGCGGCTTCAAACCGCAAGCTCGGTGTCAGCTTCGATGCCGTTTACACGGCGGAAGACATAGGCAGCTACAAGCCGGATCTGGGCAACTTTCGTTTCCTGTTCGGCAGGCTGAAGCAGGATCTGGGCGTTCAGCAGGACGAAGTCCTTCATGTGGCTCAAAGTCTGTTTCACGATCATGCGCCGGCAGAGAGCATCGGGCTCGCCAGCGTTTGGATTGACCGGAGGTTTGAGATGGAGGGGCCAGGTGCAACGAAGCGTCCTCTTGCCCAGCCGAAGGTCGGGGGGCATTTTCCAACCTTGGCGGAATTTGCCGCCATGCATCGCGAAGCGAATGAGAAGCATTGATCCCGTTCGCCAGATACAGGCGACGAGATCCGACGGTCCGAGCCGTCCCCGGGCGAGACCAATGCGGCGTCTGCCCCATTGGCCGTCTGGTGGCGTTTGCTGCGCTTGCGTTGCGCACGGACCCAAATGTCCGCTAGGCTGCGGTTCTCAAAACGCCATCATATGACTCGCCAGAACGAATTTCGAAACAGTCTCGGGCAGCGGGGCAGCCGGCCATGAACGAATTCGACTTCGGTGGCCGCCGTGCCTCGGAGTTCCGCCATCGCGGCTTCTGGGCGCTGTTCGCCGAGCGGCATCCGCAAGAAAGAGCCACGCTTGCAAGGCGGGGGCCGTGGTTCTGGCAGCGCGGGCTGCCGGATTTCGCTTTGGTGCTTTCGATGTATGTCGCGCCGGCGCAGAACCAAGTCGGCGTCTTCTTCGGGCGCAACGAAAAGTTCGGCGCCACGGAGTCCTGGTCGCGGCTGAAGCCGTTCCAGCCGGCGATCGAGGCCAGGCTGAAGCTCAAGCCCGAACAGAGTTGCCAGGGTCTCGGCATCAACTCGGTGTGGCGGGTCAACTGCTACGCCGAGGACAACTGGCCGGCCATGACCGACTGGCTGGTGAGGGAATGCACACGCTTCGAAGAGGCCGTGACCGACGTTCTGGGGCAGGGGTGACGCGTCGGCGATGGCGGACTTTTTTCGTACGCGCTGGAGGGGTGAGGCGCCGCTCGGCCGGCTGTTCTGGCGCGACATGCTGCTCGTCGGGACGATCTTGAGCATTGCCTCTTCGGCGCTGGCGTTGATCCTGCTTGGATTGAAGCTGCCGCTCCGGCTGGTGCTGGCGGTGCATTTCCTCCCCGTTCCCTACAACATCTTCCTCACCATCGCCGTCTGGCGGACGGCGGAGAAGGGCGGCGGCTTGAAGGCGCAGCTGATGATGCTGGGTTCGGCGCTCTGGCTGATCGCGACGGTCGTGGTCTGAGCGGGCGGTAGTACGAAAAAGGGCGGCCGAAGCCGCCCTTTGCCGAAAGCCACGCAATGCCCTTCAGGCCGCCGGCTCGAATGTCAGCGCCACGCCGTTGATGCAGTAGCGCAGGCCGGTCGGCGGCGGGCCGTCCTCGAAGACGTGGCCGAGATGGCTGCCGCAGCGCGAACAATGGCACTCGGTGCGGACCATGCCGTAGCTGCGGTCGACGGTGGTCTCGATCGAGCCGGGCACCGGGTCGTTGAAGCTCGGCCAGCCGGTGCCGCTCTCGAACTTCAGCTTGGATTCGAACAGCGGCTGGTCGCAGCCGACGCAGGAAAATGTGCCGGCGCGCTTCTCGTAGAGCAGAGCGCAGCTGCCCGGCCGCTCGGTGCCGTGGTTGCGCATGACCGCATATTGCTCCGGCGTCAGCCGGGCGCGCCATTCGGCATCGGTGCGGGTGACGGGGTAGGTGTGGGTGTCCATTTGATCTCCTCAGCCTTGGCGGCTCGTTCTTTGTTGCAACCTCATATTCGCAACAAATAGGCATTTGTTACAAGGTTTGCCCGCATTCCCGCTCGCCATCATCATCCTATCGCCGCGAGATAGCGTGCGACAGAGGTGGCCAGGGCCGTTTTGCCAACACCAATGATGTTCAGGTCCCACCAGGCGCCGCGGATATCGTCGAAGTCGAACGGTTCAAGTGCCGCCGCGATGCGGCGCACGGCCGTCGCGTTGAGCGGTATCTGGTTGGGATAGCTGTACATGAAGCTGACATGGCGGCGGGTCGGCGTCACCTGCACGGTGTCGCCGGTCAGCAGGGCGTTGCCGCCCTCGCGCTGCCAGTGCAGTACCTGGCTGCCGGCAAAATGGCCGCCGCAGCGGACGAGCGTCAGCGACGGATTTATGGCCAGCGTCTCGCCTTGCCAGCTGACGATCGAGGGATGGGGCCGCATGATCCATTGGCGGTCGTCGGCATGGAGATAGATCGGCACGCCGCCGAAGGCCTCGCTCCAACGGGCCATCGCCGAGTAGAAATGGCAGTGCGAGATGGCGATGGCGGCCAGGCCGCCGCGGCGGTTGATCTCTGCCACCGCCTCATCGCTCACCATCGAGACGCAGTCCCACAGCACATTGCCATGCGGCGTCTGCACCAGCTGCGCCCGCTGGCCGATGGCGAAGCGCGGCTCGATGCCGAAGCCGAGCACGCCGGCATCGTCCTTCATCACCAGCCTATGCCCGGCGGCAAGCTCATGCGGCGTAATCCAGGCCTGGCCTTCCCAGCGCACAAACTGCCGCTCGTCCTCGCATACCGGGCAGTGTTGCGGCGGCGTCTCCGTCGCCGCGAACTGGACGCCGCATTGCAGGCAGAGGAAGCAGGTCATCGGATCCCCGTCGGTCTTTCAGTGCTTTCTGGAAAGCTGCTTCGTCGCGCTTTCGAGTCCGGCCAACGTCAGCGGAAACATGCGGCCGCCGAAGATGTCGCGAATCATGGCGATCGAATGAGTGTAACCCCAGTTCTTTTCGCTCTCGGGATTGAGCCATACCGCATTCGGCCATTGCTGCAGCAGGCGGCCGAGCCAGACGGCGCCGGCCTCCGGGTTCCAGTGCTCGACCGAGCCGCCGGGGTGGGCGATCTCATAAGGGCTCATCGAGGCGTCGCCGACGACAATCACCTTGTAGTCCGGGCCGTATTTGTGGAGGAGGTCCGATGTCGGGATCACCTCCGCATGGCGGCGGCGATTGTCCTTCCAGACACCCTCGTAGAGGCAGTTGTGGAAGTAAAAATATTCGAGCTGGCGGAATTCGGCGCGGGCGGCCGAAAACAGCTCCTCGACGCTCTTGATGTGGTCGTCCATCGAGCCGCCGACATCGAAGAACATCAAAAGCTTCACCGCGTTGCGCCGCTCGGGTCGCGTCCGCACGTCGAGATAGCCATGTTCTGCGGTGGCGTGGATGGTGCCGGGCAAGTCGAATTCCTCCTCGGCGCCCTCGCGCACCCAGCGGCGCAGCCGTTTCAGGGCGATCTTGATGTTGCGGGTGCCAAGCTCGACGGCATCGTCGAAGTTTTTGAACTCACGCTTGTCCCAGACCTTCACGGCGCGCCGGTTGCGGCTTTCGTGCTGGCCGATGCGCACGCCCTCGGGATTGTAGCCATAGGCGCCGAAGGGCGAGGTGCCGCCGGTGCCGATCCATTTCGAGCCGCCCTGGTGGCGGCCTTTTTGCTCCTCGAGCCTTTGCTTCAAGGTCTCCATCAGCTTTTCGAAACCGCCGAGCGCCTCGACCAGCTTTTTCTCCTCCTCGGTCAGATGCTTTTCCGCAAGCCGGCGCAGCCACTCTTCCGGGATGTTGGCGACATCGACCGCATCCGGTCCGCCTAGCGCTTCAATGCCCTTGAAGACATGCGCGAACACCTGGTCGAAGCGGTCGATGTGGCGCTCGTCCTTCACTAAGGCGGCGCGGGCGAGATAGTAAAAACCCTCAACGTCATAGTCGACCAGCCCGGCTTCCAGCCCTTCCAGCAGCGACAGATATTCCCGCAGTGAAACGGGAACGCGTGCAGCCTTCAGTTCGAGGAAGAAGGGGATGAACATCTGAGCGATCAACCTAGAGGATAGGGCAGCACACGGAACCAACGCCGGGCCGGCAATATGGGAAAGTCGACCAGATCTTTGCGCCGAGCCGCAGAAGCTCTCGCAAGAAGGTGCCGCTATCCCTCTTGTGGTTGCGATAGATCGTCGCCAGTTCGTTCAGTTGGACAGGTGTTTTCGCGACTTCTTCAGTCATGTTGCCACCGATTGCCGCCGCAACAGCGGACACCGAACCGGCCAGCTTTCCAAAGTGTTCGGGAGTGCAGAGGATTGTCTCAACGTGTTCCAACTCGTGAAGCTCATGGTTCAGCTGCGCGCAGAGACCATTCAGATGGGCATATTGGTAGCGTGGATGGGTTGGGTCCAGCAGAAACGCAACCTCCCTGCCATCGACTCCACGGGACAGATCGTAAAAGCCATACAGCCATGCCTCAGGATTGGCAGGTTCCCGCTCTTGCCATTCGCGCCAGAGCGGTCCGGTCAGCCGTCGAGATACTTGTTCAGGAAACTGCCAGTTGTCGGGCGCTGGCCAATTGTCCCAGTACTCTTCAGTTGCGCCAACGAGATGCCGCACGACCGACAGGCGAACTTCAAACGGATCGGAGGCTATTTGCTCGATAAAGGCATCGAGCTGGGCAAAGGATCGTTTTCTCAGCCCGCGCTCCCGCAGCTCCAGATATGCGATGTAGCTGGCGTAGAGCGGCTTGAACTCGCTTTCCTGTAAGACAGCGCGTATGCGCTCCAACGCTTCAAACCGATTGGCGTTCCAGGTCAGCTTTGCGCGCTGCGCTGACGATTTCATTGCAGCAGATCGTACTCGATGAAGCCCGTGCGGCGCGCTACGTGATCGTAGAGCTTGCGCGCCGTGGCGTTGGTCTCGTGCGTCATCCAGTAGACGTTCTTGACGCCGATCTTTGCCGCTTCCTGCTTCACGGCATTGATCAGCGCGGCACCGATGCCCTTGCCGCGTACGTCCGGGTCGGCGAACAGGTCCTGCAGATAGCAGTTGTTTTTCTCGGACCAGCCTGAGCGATGGTAGAGATAGTGGGTGAGGCCGACCGCCTTGCCGTCGAGCGTGGCGATAAAACCCTTCGGCTCGAATTCGCCTTCCGTGAACAGCCGCTTCCAGGTGACGGCATAGATCTCTTCCGGCAGCCTGGTTTCATAGAAGGTCAGGTAGTCGGTCCACAGGCGCTTCCAGTCGGCGTGGTCGGACTGTGCGAGCGGGCGGACAGTAATTTCGGACATTGAATGCTCCCATTTCACGCGCCAGCTTCGGCAATGTCCACTGTCGCCACAAGGGTCCACGTACGATAACCGTCTAATCCTGTTTTAACTTGACGGCTCTCCCGGCAAAAGCTGGCCGGCAAAGACCTCGAAGCGACTAACCTCCTCGACAGATTCGACAGAGTCCGGCCGAAAAGTGTCGATTTCTACGATCAACCGGCCTTCTTCGTCCTGCCTTCGGGACAATACGAGGCAACGGACGTTACCTAGTCGCGGATAGACGCAATCGGCATCGAGCCATTCCAGCGAAACACGGCTCTGCTTCTCCTGGAAGCGCCATTGGCGGCCAAATCGGTCGTTGAATTCGAATTCGACGATACCCGGTTGCGGGTCGTCGTCGATCCAGAGCGTTATAGAAACCTGTATTTCCGCATACTCTTCCGGCATGCCTAGCCCTGCCGCCGCGCCATGAAGGCCAGCCGCTCGAACAGATGCACGTCCTGTTCGTTCTTCAGCAGGGCGCCATGCAGCTTGGGCAATGCATTCTTCGGGTCGGCGCGCAAATCCTCCGGCGCGATGTCGTCGGCGACCAGCAGGCGGATCCAGTCGAGCGCCTCGGAGGTCGACGGCTTCTTCTTCAGGCCCGGTACCTCGCGGATCTCGTAGAACTGGGTGAGGGCCGCGCGGACCAGATTCTGCTTGATGCCGGGATAGTGGACGTCGACGATCCTGTGCAGCGTGTCGACGTCGGGAAAGCGGATGTAGTGGAAGAAGCAGCGGCGCAGGAAGGCGTCCGGCAGTTCCTTCTCGTTGTTGGAGGTGATGATGACGATCGGCCTGATAGCAGCGCGGATGGTCTCGCCGGTCTCGTAGACGAAGAACTCCATCCGGTCGAGTTCCTGCAGCAGGTCGTTGGGGAATTCGATGTCGGCCTTGTCGATCTCGTCGATGAGCAGCACGACCTTCTTGCCCGCCGCGAAGGCGTCCCACAGCTTGCCGCGCTTGATGTAGTTCTTGATGTCGTTGAACCTGGCATCGCCAAGCTGGCTGTCGCGCAGCCGCGACACGGCGTCATACTCGTAAAGGCCTTGCTGCGCCCGCGTCGTCGACTTGACGTGCCATTCGATGAGATCGAGGCCGAGTGCCGCCGCCACCTGGCGGGCAAGCTCGGTCTTGCCGGTGCCGGGCTCGCCCTTGACCAGCAGGGGCCGCTCCAGCGCGATCGCCGCGTTGACGGCCACCATCAGATCCTTGTCGGCGACATAGGCCGCCGTGCCTTCGAAACGCATTTTTGCTCCTTGGTTCACCCTGTGACCGTAAGGATGCCGCCCGGCTGGTGCAAGGGTCGACGCGGGAGGCGAATAAAGCCGCCGAGACTGCCTGCGTCACTGGCGCTTGACCGATGAGCGGCCTATATTGGGCAGGACGGTCTGTGCTTCCCGGCAGGAGAACATTTTCCCCGGGGCCTTAACGATCCTTAGGGAGCTGTCCCTGGGAAGACCCGTGGGTTTTCTCACACGGCGCCCACCTACTTTGTAGGTTCCCGGGATCGCTCTCTCCACCGGTTGTGTGGATCGTCACTTCTTGCAGCCCATCCATGCATTGCGGTGGATGATGCGGTGGAAAACGTCGCTCCCGAAACGCCATCCCGATCCGGCCTTTTCTATCGTCCGCGCATGACATCTCTCAAAGACCAGAAAAAACAGCTGCGGCGCGAGGCGCTTGGACGCCGCGATGCGCTCGATGAGTTCTGGCGGGTGGAGATGGCGCTGGAAATGGCCGAGACGGCGCGCGATCATCTCGCCATCGAGCCCGGCCAGATCGTCTCCGGCTTCTGGCCGATGCGTTCGGAAGTCGACGTCAGGCCCTTGATGTTTGCCCTGCGTGAACAGGGCGCCAGGCTTTGCCTGCCCGCCATTCTCGACAAGACCACGATCGTCTTTCGCGAACTGGTGCGCGGCGCGCCGATGGTGGACATGGGCTTCGGCACGGTCGGACCCCATGAAGAGGCCGAAGTGCTCGATCCCGAGGTGATGCTGGTGCCGCTCGCCGCCTTCGACGCGCGCGGCCACCGCATCGGCTATGGCGCCGGCTACTACGACCGCGCGATCGCGAAGCTTGTCGACAAGGGGCATACGCCCCGGCTGATCGGCATCGCCTTCGACTGCCAGGAGGTGGCGCAGGTTCCGGACGAGAACCATGACGTGATCATCCCGGAAATACTGACCGAGAGCGGGTTGCGCCGCTTCACGCCAAAATTGTAGATAATGGGGGCATGATCTTTTTGCGGATGTCATGCAGCTTTTGCTTCGCTGACTTTCGGTGCGGGATCATATGAGACTTCTCTTCCTCGGTGACATGGTCGGAAAGACGGGACGCACGGCGGTGTGGGAACAACTGCCCGGCCTGATCTCGGACTTCAAACTCGACTTCGTCATCGTCAATGGCGAGAATGCCGCCGGCGGCTTCGGCATCACCGAAGAGATCTTTCGCGAGACCATCGCGGCCGGCGCCGATGTCGTCACCACAGGCAACCATGTCTGGGACCAGCGCGACGCGCTGGCCTTCGCGCCGCGCGAAGAACGCTTCCTGCGTCCGTCGAATTTCCCCAGGGGTACGCCAGGGCGCGGCTCCGGCGTCTACATCGCCAGGAGCGGCGCGCGCGTGCTGGTCGCCAACATCATGGGCAGGGTGTTCATGCATCCGGAGCTCGACGATCCGTTCCAGGCCGGCGAGCGCGAGCTTGCCGCCTGCCCGCTCGGCGAGCAGGCCGATGCGGTGGTGATCGACTTCCACGCCGAGGCGACCTCGGAAAAGATGTGCTTCGCGCATTTCGTCGATGGCCGCGCCAGCCTGGTGGTCGGCACCCACACGCACCAGCCGACCGCCGACCACCAGATCCTCAATGGCGGCACCGGCTATCTGTCGGATGCCGGCATGTGCGGCGACTATGATTCCTCGCTTGGCATGGACAAGGAGGAACCGCTCAACCGGTTCCTGTCGAAAGTGCCGAAGGGGCGCTTCGAGGCTGCGACCGGCCCGGCGACCTTGTGCGGGGTTGGTGTCAATATTTCCGATCGTACCGGACTGACCGAGAAGATCGCGCCGTTTCGTCGCGGGCCGAGACTCGAAGAAACGGCTCCGTCCTTCTGGTCATGACATTGATATAGGCGCGCGCAGTACCTAACTGCCGACGACATCTGCTTCAGATCGTTAAAATAGGGGACAACGACCTCCATGCAGCTTATCGAATTTCTTGCGCCGCATTTTCAATTCGTTTCCGATCCAACCGCATGGGTCGCCTTGCTGACGCTGGTGGTGCTCGAGATTGTGCTCGGCATCGACAATCTGATCTTCATCTCGATCCTGACCAACAAGCTGCCGGAAGCTCAGCGGGCCCGCGCCCGCCGGCTCGGCATTTCGGCGGCGCTGGTCATGCGGCTGGTGCTGCTGGCCACCATCTCGATCATCGTCCAGCTGACGACGCCGGTCTTCACCGCCTTCGGCCATGGCTTCTCGTGGCGCGACCTGATCCTGATCGCCGGCGGCCTGTTCCTGGTGTGGAAGGCGACCAAGGAGATCCATCACACGGTCGATCCCGACGACCACAAGGACACGATGATGGGCGAGACGATCAAGATCTCGCTTGCCGGCGCGATCTTCCAGATCCTGCTGCTCGATCTCGTCTTCTCGATCGATTCCATCATCACCGCCGTCGGCATGACCGACGAGATCGCCATCATGTACATCGCCGTGATCGTGGCCGTCAGCGTGATGATGCTGGCGGCGGGTCCATTGGCCGACTTCATCGCCAAGAACCCCAGCATCGTCATGCTGGCCCTGGGGTTCCTGTTGATGATCGGCATGACGCTGATCGCCGACGGCATGGGCTACCACGTGCCCAAGGGTTATATCTACGCGGCGATGGGTTTCTCGGCCCTGGTCGAAGGGCTCAACATGCTGGCGCGGCGGCGCAAGAAAGCGAAGTCCGGCGACGGGCATTGAGCATCGGCGTGCTGGGCAGACTGGAGCGGTTCACCGTGGAAACGCCGAACCGCTCCGTCTCTTACTTCGACGCAATTCCGGACGGGAAAACCGCTTTACACTTTTCCTGAGATTGCTCTAGCGCCCCGGCACACCCTTCGGGTGGCGATCGCCGATCAGGTCCAGTGTCAGGCCCTGCTCCAGCCAGGCCTTGGCGCCGGCCAGCACCAGTGTGAAGCCGCCGGTCGAGCCGATCGCCTCTTTCACCTGCTCGTCGGGCGTGCCGGAGAAGCCGAAGTTGCGGACCTCGAGAAAGGTCGCATCGCCGGGCATTTCGGTGAAGGTCCAGACCACGGTGGTCGGCGGATCGCCCCATTGCATGACGATTTTTTCGTTCCTGACGATCTCGCTGGCCTTGGCGGTCGTCGAGACGCCATACATGCGCCATTCCCAGCGGACCTCCGTGCCGCTGTCCAGCCGGCCGTTGCCATGGGTGAACCAGAATCTGGCGGTGATGGCCGGATCGACGATGGCCTCGAACACCTCGGCGACAGGCCGCCGGATCAGCATGCCGGCTTCGGCGGTCGGGGTTTCGCGGATCTCCATGGCGGTCTCCTCTCCGGCGTTGGCGCTCACCAGGCGTCGGGCTCGCGCAGCATGTGGACGATGCTGGCCGGGTTGGTGATCCAGCCGCCGCGAAAGCCTTCGCCCAAGGGCTCGATGGCATCGCAACGCACGATGCCGGCCTCGGCGAGGTGTGCGGCAGCGGTGGAAAAATCTTCGGTGAACAGTTCCAGCCAGACCTCGGCCTGGCTCAACATCGGCGCCTCGTCGATCCACAGGCGGTTAGGCCCGAGCTCGAAGCCGATGGCCGGCGCCTTGGCGGTGAATGGCTTCAGCCCAACGATGTCGCGGTAGAAGGCGATCGTCGCTTCATACTGATGCGGCGGCACCTTCATGGCGATATTGATGCCGCCGGTGATCTTTTGGGTCA
Source organism: Mesorhizobium huakuii (assembly GCF_030160235.1). Classification (GTDB taxonomy): domain Bacteria; phylum Pseudomonadota; class Alphaproteobacteria; order Rhizobiales; family Rhizobiaceae; genus Mesorhizobium; species Mesorhizobium huakuii. The sequence goes on along the minus strand of NZ_BSNY01000041.1, from coordinate 52,712 downwards.
TTGCAGGCTCCGTTGTCATGTTCTGGTGCTGTCGGTCGGATCGGTCCTAGGGGCGGCTATGGCAGATTGATCTGCCATGAGACGCCGAACCTGTCGTTGAGCCAGGCGAAACGGCGGCTGAAACCGTAATTGTCGGGAGGCATCAGGAACCCGCCATCCTTCGCCAGTGCGTCGACAATGCGGTCCAGTTCCTCCGAGGAGGAGCAGTCGACATAAAACGAGACCGACGGCGTGAAGGTGAACGCGTGGTGCACGGGGCTGTTGAAGACCATGACGTCGAGGCCGGCGATGGAAGCGCGCGCCAGCTTCACCGTCCCTTCCGGGCCATCCTCGCCGGCGCCATAGCGGGTGATGTCAAGGATGCTGCTGCCGGGAATGGTCTCGCAATAAAGGGCCATCGCCTCCTCGGCCTTGCCCTCGAACATCAGGAACGGTGTCACTTTCGCCATCGCGGGCCTCCGTTTTTCCTTGCTCAAACATTGGTCTCGTTGGCGGGTTCGCCCTTCATCTCGCTGCGGTAATAGCCGTCGCGCAGATTGATGCCGTATTCGACATAGGCCTTCATGCAGGCCAGCATCTGCGACCAGCCCTCGCAGTTGAGATAGGATTTCTTCAGGCCGACCGCGCCTTCCTGCCAGCCGCTTTCGGCGATGGTGACGAAGGTGCCGCCATCGTCCAGCGGCTCGAAATTCATTTCGATGCGGGTCTTGTAGGCAGGCTTGCCGTCGGCATCCGTGGCGTCCCAGCGCAGCACGATGCGGCTGTCCTTGACCACTTCGTCGACCTCGACCGGCACCTTGCCCCACCAGACGACGCCAACACCGGTTTCAAGCGGCGCGCTGGCGCCGCCGATGGTGGTGAAATAGCCGCTCAGCTTCCTGGGGTTGACGACGGCGTCGAAAACTTCGGCGACCGGTTTGCCGATGCGGCCGGAAACGCGGAATCCAAGAGACATATCCACAGCTCCATCCTTGATCGGTTCGACGATATGTTATAGAAATATAACATGTCAAGCCGATCGCAAGATGACAATGTTTTCAAGGCGCTGGCGCATCCGCGCCGGCGCGAAATGCTCGATCGGCTGAAGGATGAGCCGAAGACCACCGGCATGCTGTGCGAGGCCTTCCCCGACATTGACCGCTGTACCGTCATGCTGCACCTGAAGGTGCTGGAGGAGGCGGAGCTGATCGTTGCGCGCCGCGACGGACGCGAGCGCTGGAACCATCTCAACGCACTGCCGATCAAGCAGATCCACGACCGCTGGATCAGCCAATATGCCGGCCATGCGCTCAGCATCATCGATCGGCTGAAGTCCGATCTGGAGGCGTAGGCATTGCAGCAGCCTGTCCGGTCGCGTCACGCGCGCGGTGCGGCTGGACGAATTGAGCCGATTTATCTATAAGCCGGCCATTCCGACAAAGAGCGCCGTACGTCCTCCGGACGCATCAAGGACGTTCCGAGATTTTGAATTCGAGCATTTTGCAAAAGGCGAGGTAATGCATCTCGCTGCAGAACGCTCTAGCCGAACACGACAGGGGTGCCATGGCTGGCCATTCACAGTTCAAGAACATCATGCACCGCAAGGGCCGCCAGGACGCGGTGCGGTCGAAAATGTTTTCCAAGCTGGCGCGCGAAATCACCGTGGCCGCCAAGAGCGGCACGCCCGACCCATCGATGAATCCGCGCCTGCGCCTGGCGGTCCAGAACGCCAAGGCTGTGTCGATGCCGAAGGACAACATCCAGCGCGCCATCAACAAGGCGTCGATGGGCGATGCGGAAAACTACGAGGCCGTGCGCTATGAGGGCTATGGCCCGGGCGGCGTCGCCGTCATCGTCGAGGCGTTGACCGACAACCGCAACCGCTCGGCGTCGAATGTGCGCGCCGCCTTCACCAAGGCCGGCGGCGCGATGGGCGAAACCGGCTCGGTGTCCTTCATGTGGGACCGCGTCGGCGAGATCTACTATCCGGCATCGGCCGGCAGCGCCGACAAGGTCATGGAAGCGGCGATCGAAGCCGGCGCCGACGACGTCGAAACCGACGACGAAGGTCACACGATCTATTGCGCCTTCGAGAATCTCGGTGAGGTGTCGAAAGCGCTGGAAGCCTCGCTCGGCGAGGCGGAATCGGTGAAGCTGATCTGGCGGCCGCAGAACAATGTTCCGGTCGACGAGGAGCGGGCGCAGTCGCTGATGAAGCTGGTCGCCACGCTCGAGGACGATGATGACGTGCAAAGCGTCTACGCCAACTTCGAAGTCGACGACGAAACCTTGGCCAAGCTCAGCGCGGCGTGATCGGCCGGGATATGAGCAAAGCTCAATCCGATACAAGCGAGGCGCCGTTGCCCGCCATCCGCATCAGCTATTGCACGCAGTGCCAGTGGCTGCTGCGCGCCGGCTGGATGGCGCAGGAGCTGCTCTCCACCTTCGGCACCGATCTTGGCGAAGTGACGCTGGTGCCCGGCACCGGCGGCGTCTTCACCATTTCCTGCAACGACGTGCTGGTCTGGGATCGCAAGCGCGACGGCGGCTTTCCCGATGCGGCAAAGCTCAAGCAGCTGGTGCGTGACGTGATCGACCCCGATCGCGATCTCGGTCATTCCGACCGCAAGGGCCACACGCAAAAGGACCCCGCCTGAGCGGGGTTCTTTGGGTTCCGCACCTTACAGCAATGCGAAGATAAAGCAGGCCATGGCCACGATGGCGGTGATGGTGCGGACGTGGTTCCACATCACCCATTGGCTCAGATGGTTCGCCCACACGGCGGCGCCGGTGCTGCTGGCCGGGTCGACGGCGGCGAGCGCATCGTTGAGCGGCACGTTGAAGACCATGGTCACTATCGGGTTGCCGATCACGTAGATCACCGCGCCGGCCAGCAGCCAGTACGAGCCGGACTGGCTCCAGCCCATGAAGGCGGCGGCGATAAGCACCAGGCAGAGCAGGCCAGTGCCGAAAAGCGCCGTCATGAAAGTCGGCGTGATCACCGTGACGTTGATCGAATTCATCGCGGCGATGCCTTGCGGGACAGGCAGCCGGGCAAGTGCTGCCATGACGAAGTTGGAAAAGGCGAAGAAGACGCCGCCGACGACGCCCGAGCCGATTGCGGCGATGATGGTGAGGGCGGGAACAAGCTTGCTCATCTCAGTTACTCCAGATGCCTGTTGCGGCGGTTTCGGTTGCGTAGGCGGAAAAGTCTTTCGGTGCACGGCCGAGCACGCGTTGGACGCCGCCGGTAAGCGATTCGTTGCGACCGTCGAGCACCTTGGTGAACAGCTCATCGAGCAGCCAGACGATTTCGGGCGGCAGTTCGTGCGTCGCGACAGCGGCGGTGAACTCGTCATGCGTAATCCTGACAAAGCGGATATCGCGTCCTGCCGCCTTGGCAATTTCGCCGACCGCGTCGGCGAAGTTCAACAGCCGCGGCCCCGTGAGCTCATAGAGCTGGCCGACATGACCGGGCTCGGTCAGCACCGCTTCGGCGGCGTCAACGATGTCGTCGACATCGACAAAGGGTTCGCCGACAGGCCCGACCGGCAGGGCCACTTCGCCCGCCAGCAATGGCTCGACGAGAAAGCCTTCGCTGAAATTCTGCGAGAACCAAGCGCAGCGCAGGATCGTCCAGTCGGCCCCGGAAGCTTTCAGCATCTCTTCGGCGCGCTGCGCCTCGTGCTCGCCGCGCCCCGACAACAGCACCAGCCGGCGAACGCCATGCTCCACGGCAAGGCGGGCGAAGGCATCGATCACTTCGGCGGCACCTGGCACGGCGATGTCGGGATAGTAGCTGATGTAGACCGCGCTGACGCCTTCGAGCGCGGGAGCCCAGCTCGCGGGAGCCTCCCAGTCGAAGCGCGGCGTGCCGGAACGGGAGCCTATCCGTACCGGTATGCCGCGCGCCGTCAGCCGCTCGGCAAGTCGGCGGCCGGTCTTGCCGGTACCGCCGAGGATCAGAGTTGGTTTGGTGTCGGTCATGGTGTTTTCCTATGTTCAAAAACATGAGTAATCCTCACATTTGCAAAACGTGATAAACCCTCGTATTTTGTGAGTCAAGCCATTTTCTCGGCGATTGTGCCGAATGCGTTGTTGGAGACAGTCCATGGAAGGCACGCCGGCTAACGAGCAGATCGCTTCGCCACGGCGGGCGCCAAGCCAGCAGCGCAGCCGCGAGCGGGTGGAGCGCATGCTGGCCGCGGCCTCGGCGCTGATCACCGAGCAAGGCAGCGACGCCATGCGCATGGGCGAGGTCGCGGAACGGGCAGGGGTGTCGATCGGTTCGCTCTACCAGTTCTTTCCCGACAAGCGGGCGATCATCTGGGCACTGGCCGAGCGCTACACGGCCGAGAGCCAGGCCTGTATCTCGGCAGCGCTCAAGGATGTCGGCGACGCCGAAGGCTTGCGGCGGGCTTTCTCGGAGCTGGTCGACATCTACTACGGGCTGTTCCTGGCCGAGCCGGTGATGCGCGACATCTGGTCGGGCACGCAGGCCGACAAGGCGCTGCGCCAGCTCGAGCTCGCCGACAGCCGTGCCAATGCGGAGTTCCTCGTGGCGGTGCTGAAGCGCTTGCGCCCCAGCGCCGACCCCGTCGGCCTGGAGACCACGGCGTTTCTCATCTGGCAAATGGGTGAGGCCGCGGTGCGGCTGGCCATATCGGTCGACCGGCAGGAGGGCGACAGGCTGGTCGCCGCCTACAAGCGCATGGCGCTGCGGGAACTGGCTGGAGACTGAATGGCGCCGCGCCTGTTCACGTTTCTTGGTTCGACCTCGCCGACACCGCACTGCCTGGCGGCTGGTGCTCAAGCCGCCAGGCCTTCGGACTCAGGCCGGTGATGCGCAGGAACTCACGGTTGAAGTTCGATTTGCTGAGGAAACCGGCGTCGAACATGATGCGGGTGATCGGTTCGTCCGTCGTCGCCAGCAGGCGGCGCGCCTCGTCGATCCTCTGGTTGTTGACATATTGCGACACGCTCGATCCGTGGATGCGATTGATCGCCGACGACACTTGCCGGGCCGGCAGGCCGAGCCGCCTGGCGATGCGCCCAAGGTTGAGATCGACGTCCTTGTAGAGCTCCTTCTCCCGCATCAGCGCGTCGACCGCCGCCGCGATCGCGGACTCTTCGCTGGTTGCCCGTGGCATGGTCTGCGCCCGAGGCCCTTCGTCTTTCTCCTCGTCTTCGTCTGGAGCAGCCGCTTCGCTGGCGACAGCGGCGGCGCCGCCGAGCAATAGCAGCGCCAGCACGTTGCCGCCGGCAATGACCGCGCCGGAATGAACGCCGCCGGTCCATTGCATGTCCAGGCTGATGATGATGTCGGTGATGGGCGATGCGAGGATCGCCAGCGCGGTCACCCACAGCGATCGGTAGGACCGCAAGACGCCGTCGAGGCGCGATTCGACCAGGATATCCGGGCCGGCCAGCGCAAGCCAAAGCAGGGCCACCCCATACGACAGGAACACCAGGATGATCACCGGCCCGACCGGCTCGCGCCAGAAGATCAGCAGCAGGGCAACCAGGCAGGCCGGCAACAGATGCGGCCACAGCCGTGTCAGGCGACGCGCCGACCGTTCCTTCGTCAGGCCGCTGAAGGTGATCCAGGCAAGCGGCGCGATCAGCGCCGCCAGCACCGACAGGACCGGCATGACGACCCTGGCATCATAACCCCAGCGAATACCGATCAGCACCGACTGCAAGGCGTAGACCGCCATCAGCAGCATGAAAGAGATGTTCTCGCGCAGGTCCGTCTCGCTTCGGCGGATCATCTGTATGAGCAGGATGACGAGCAACAGGGAGACGACGAACGGCAGGGGAATGAAGATCATGATCGCAGGCGTGGTTCCGAGGCTGGCAGCGACCGACAATGACCTGGATTGCGTTCACGGTCGTCCCGGATCGCGATCGAGGTCGCGGAAATCGACATTCCCGATCACTCCGACAACGCCACGGTCCAGCCAGGACCGTCACATGATCGGAGATATCGATGAAGTCCGCAATTCTCGCCTTGCTGTCATTTGGCAGCGTAGCACTTGCGTCGCCGGCAAGCGGTGATGCCGGCAAGACACTCGATCTCGCCGGTGTGAGCGCCGTCATCATATCGGGCGAAGCCAGTTCCGTTAGGCTCACCACTTCGGTCTCGGCCCCTTACCAGGCGACGATCGGCAGCCGCCGCGAAGGCTGGTTCGCGCGCTGGTATTCGAACTGGTTCGCCAATGACTGCAGCCTCGCCAGCGACATGAGGCTGGAGGCCTCGACATTGCGTATCGACGTCGCGCCCTCCTCATGGCTGGATCCCTCCGACTGCAGGGTCGAGATCAACGCCAACATTCAGCCGGAAAGCTCGGTGTCGATCGAACAGGCGGCGCTGCAGGTCAAAATGGCGGGGAATTTCTCCGCCATCGCCATAACCGGCAAAGCGGCCGATGTTTTACTGGAAGGGCATGCGTCCACCGTCGACCTCAAAAGCGATGCGCTGAAAGCCAATCTCGCCTTTGGCAGCGTCAGGCAGGACGAAAACATCGCCATCACCGGCAAGGTACTGGATGCCACGCTGTCTTTCGGGCAGGGGGCTGCGATCAGCTATTCGGTCACCGCCACGGCGTCCTTCGTCGAGAGCACGCTTCCCAACACCGCCGGCGCCAAGCCCTCGGTCGTCATGAAGGGCGACTTTGTCAGGGCAACCATTCGCTGAACAAAAAAACCCGCCACAAGGGCGGGTTTTTGATCTGCGACAATGCCGAAGTGGGCTTAGAGGCCGAAACCTTCGAAACGCTTCTTGAACTTGGAGAGGCGGCCGCCGCGGTCGAGCAGGGTCTGCTGGCCGCCGGTCCAGGCCGGGTGGGTGGTCGGGTCGATATCGAGGTTCATCGTATCGCCTTCCTTGCCCCAGGTCGAACGGGTCATGTATTCGGTGCCGTCGGTCATGACGACCTTGATGGTGTGGTAGTCGGGATGAATAGCGCTCTTCATGGTTCGGTTCCTGGCTTGTCGACGCGGCTGACGGGCATGAGCCTGCGTCGATGCGCCTCTTTTTAAAACTCGAAGCCGTAGCTATTGAGGAGCCACGGCTTCTAAAACGGTCGGCGAGCCTATACATCAGCCGAAATTGAATCACAAGGCCGCGTCCAACGCATATTGATGGCGCGCACGAAAAGGGCCAGAGGAAAACGGTCATGGCGGACATCAGTGGCGATGCGGACGAGCGTCGGCGCTCGCTCAAGCCGCTCAGGCGCCTGTTCCCCTATCTTGGCCGCTACCGGAAACTGGTGATCGGTGCCATGATCTCGCTGACGGTCGCGGCGGCGACGACGCTGGCCTTGCCGCTGGCGGTGCGGCGAATGATCGACCACGGCTTTTCGGCATCGGATTCCAGCTTCATCGCCGAATATTTCGGCATGCTTGTGGTGATGGCCGCCGTGCTGGCGGCGGCGTCGGCCTGCCGCTACTATTTCGTCATCACGCTCGGCGAACGTGTTGTTGCCGACATCCGCAACGACGTGTTCAGCCATGTGACGACCCTGTCGCCATCCTTTTTCGACACGTCGCAGTCGGGAGAGATCGTATCGCGGCTCGCGGCCGATACGACGCAGGTCAAGTCGGCCGTGGGGGCCACCGCCTCGGTCGCGTTGCGCAACGTCATCCTCGGCCTCGGAGCCGTGGCGATGATGGTCTTCACCAGCCCGAAGCTGTCCGGCCTGGTCATCGCAGCCATTCCCGTCATCGTCTTGCCGCTGGTCGCCTTTGGGCGCTCGGTGCGTCGCAAATCGCGGCTGGCGCAAGACACGCTGGCCAATGCGACCGCCTATGCCAGCGAGCAGATCGGCGCGGTGCGCACGCTGCAGGCCTTCACCAACGAGAAGCTGGTCACCGGTCGCTTTTCGTCCGCCGTGGAGGCTGCGTTCGAGGCTGCGCGCGCCTCGATCTTTGCCCGCTCGTTCCTCACCTTCTTCGCCATTTTCATGATCTTTTCCTCTGTCGTGGCGGTGCTGTGGTTCGGTTCGCGCGACGTGCTCGAAGGCACGCTGTCGCCAGGCACGCTCGGCCAGTTCCTGCTCTATTCGGTCTTCGCCGCCGGCGCCCTCGGCGCGCTGTCGGAGGTCTGGGGCGAGCTTGCCCAGGCAGCGGGCGCGGCCGAACGGTTGACCGAGATCCTCGCCGAAAGGCCGGCAATCCAGGCGCCGGCCGAGCCGAAGCCGCTGCCGGCGGTCGCCAAGGGCGCGATCGTCTTCGACGACGTCTCCTTCTCCTATCCGGCGCGGCCCGACCGTGCCGCCGTCCACGGCTTGAGTTTCCAGGTCATGCCCGGCGAGACGGTGGCGATCGTAGGCCCCTCGGGGGCGGGCAAGAGCACGGTCTTTTCGCTGATCCTGCGCTTCTACGATCCCGAAACCGGCAAGATCCTTGTCGATGGCATCGACGTGCGCGAAGCCGATCCGGTTTCGGTGCGCGAGCGCATCGCCATCGTGCCGCAGGACGTCACCATCTTCGCGGCGAGCGCGCGCGACAATATCGGCTTCGGCCGGCCGGGCGCAGGCAATGCCGAAATCGAGGCGGCCGCGAAGGACGCGCTGGCCGATGAATTCATCCTCAAGCTCGAGAACGGCTATGACAGCCAGGTCGGCGAGCGCGGCGTGACGCTGTCCGGCGGCCAGCGCCAGCGCGTGGCGATCGCCCGCGCCATCCTGCGCGATGCGCCGATCCTGCTGCTCGACGAAGCCACCTCGGCGCTGGACGCCGAAAGCGAGACGCTCGTGCAGACGGCGCTGGAGCGGCTGATGCAAGGCCGCACCACGATCGTCATCGCGCACCGGCTGGCAACGGTGCTGAAGGCCGACAGGATCCTGGTGATGGATGGCGGCCGCATCGTCGAGGAAGGCACGCACCAAAGCCTGGTGGCCAAGGGCGGCATCTATGCCAGGCTGGCCAAGCTGCAGTTCGAGACCGGCGCCAGTGCCTTCAGGGGCGCGGCGGAGTAGGCAGGCCTTATCGGCCTTGCGGTTCCCTCCCGAGCCTCACGCGGTTCCATAACGTTTGCGCAGGTGATCGACGAAATACACGGCGTTGAGCTTTTCGCCCGTGGCGCGTTCGAGCAGGTCCGGCGTCGACCAGCGCGAGCCCTGCGACCATATCTTCTTGCGGCGCCAGTCGTTGATGGCGGTGAAATTGCCTTTCGCCAGGTCGTCGTCGGCGGAGGGATGTTCGCGCGTCAGCGCGGCCCATTGCTGCGCCGCCATCATCGCGCCCAGCGTGTAGGACGGGAAGTAGCCGAAGGCGGCGCCCGGCCAGTGCACGTCCTGCATCGGCCCGTCGGCCGGGTTGTCCAAAGTGGAGAGGCCGAGATAGTCGCGCATCTTGGCGTCCCAGGCTTCGGGCAAATCGGCAACCTCCAGCCCGCCCGAGACCAGCTCCTGCTCCAGCTCGTAGCGCAGGATGACATGCAGGGGGTAGGTCACCTCGTCGGCGTCGACGCGGATCAGGCCGCGCTCGACGCGATGCACATGCGGCAGGAGATCGTCGAGCGACCAGGCCTCGCCGAGATGTTTGTCCACCACCGGCAGCGCCCAGCGCCAGAAGGCGGGATTGCGGCCGATCTGCTTTTCGACGAACAGGCTCTGGCTTTCATGCACGGCCATGCCGCGCGCCTTGCCGAGCGGCCAGTGCGACCACGCCTTCGGCAGGTTCTGTTCATAGAGCGCATGGCCGGTCTCGTGCAGCACGCCCATCAGCGCCGACAGGAAATCCGATGTCTTGTAGCGGGTGGTGATGCGCACGTCGCTGGGCACGCCGCCGCAGAAGGGATGGTGCGACACCGACAGCGAGCCGTGCGTCAGGTCGAAACCGACCGCCGCCATCATGGCAAGGCCGAGTTCGCGCTGCTTGTCGATCGCGTAGGTGCCTGAAAGCGGCTTCAGCGGATGCTTGCGCAGCCGCGCTTCCTGGATCGCCAGCGCCTCCGGCACGAATCCTTTGAGGAAAGCTTTCAAATCAGCGAAGACAGGGGTGATGTCTGATGTACGGTTGCCGGGGTCGAATTGCTCCATCAGCGCATCATAGGGGGCGAGGCCGAGCACGTCGGAACGCAAAGCCGCCTCTTCGCGCACCAGCGCCACCACGCCCTCGAGCGCCGGCTGGAAACCCGCCCAGTCGTTCTTGGCGCGCAGGTCGCGCCACAGCTGCTCGCAGCGCATGCGCGCCGTCGTCTGGCGTTCGACGAATTCGACCGGCAGGCAGGTCAGGTTGGTGTATTGCCGCCGCAGTTCGCCAAGCGCCGCGCGCTGTTCGTCGTCGAGCGCCTCGCCTTCGGCGGCGGCGATCCAGTCGGCGATTTCCGGCGCGGTCGCCCTGGTGTGGTACATGCCGGCCAGTGCCGCCATCGCCTCGGCGCGCTTCTCGCCGCCGCCGACGGCCATGTGCGTGGCTTCGTCAGCGCCGAGGATGGCCAGCGCATGCTCAAGCGCTTCGAGCTTGTGGCCGAGATCGTCGAGTTTCTGAAAGGACATGGCGGCTTCCGTGATTGAGGACGGCGCGAAAAGACACCAACGCAAAAGCGTTGGCAACCCTCAGATATCGTCCGGCAGATGCACCTTGCGCAGGCGCTGCCACACATGAAATGCTGCCGGCAACGCATGGAGGGGGAGCAAAATGATCGGCAACATCCTGGTCGGGCTGGTGGCCTTGGTCCACGTCTACATCGTCTATCTCGAGATGGTGCTGTGGGACACGCCGCGCGGGCACAAGACATTCCGCCTGACGCCGGAATTCGCCAATGCGTCGAAGGTGCTGGCCGCCAATCAAGGCCTCTACAACGGATTTCTCGCCGCCGGCCTGATCTGGGGGCTTTACCTCGGCGCCGCCGGTTTTCAGGTCAAGGTGTTCTTCCTGTTGTGCGTGGCCATTGCCGGCCTTTACGGCGCGGCAACGGTCGGCCGCAAGATCCTGTTCATCCAGACCGTGCCGGCGGTGGTCGCCCTGATCGCGATCTGGCTTGGTTGGTAGGCAGGCCGGGCTGGCGAGAGGAAAAAGGACGCCCGCGGGATTGGGGTCCCGAAGGCGCCAGGTGGTCCCTTCCTCTTGGACCTTTCCAGAGGCCTCAGCCGTTCGGATAGTTTCCGCCGTCCGAGCCATCACCCATCATGAAACCGCTGCCGGTATCGACCCGCAGCCGCTGGTCGACATTGTCGAGACGGCGCAGCAGGTCATGATATTGCGCGGCCGGTATCCTGCCGTGATCGGACGCGGCTATCTTTTCGGCTGCCTGGCTGATGCGGGCGGTGCGCATTTCCAGGCGCTCGGCCACCGCCGGGGTGATGTTGTTGGCCTGCCTGGCGTCGACTATGCCCTGGTGGACGCCCTGGACCTGTTCGATGAGAGCCTCGACACGCGGGCCCGTCAGGTCAGTCGGGTCGCTCACGTCCAGAGCGCCCTTGTGATGGCCCGCGGCATAGGCGCCGGCGAGCGGGGCGGCAATGAGAACGGCGGCAAGCGTTGCCGTCTTGAGAGATGCTGATGTGCGCATGGGGCGCTTCCTCCTGCTAGGAAGGGAGCGGTCGCGCCGCCTCGCCTTCCGACCGTTTGGGTCGTCCAGTTCCGTCGCGTCGCGATGGGAGGCATCGCCGGCGGTTCTCGGCCCTGCGTGGCAAGCTAGGAGCGCTCCGGCGGGAAGTGTAATTAAAAAAAGATAATCTTTTCAGGCCTTGCCGGCCTCGGCCTGCGCCCTAGAGTTGAGCCGGCGAACAAATTCGCGTGAGTTCGCGTGATGAGAAATCAACGTTCGGTGAGCTTCAGTTCAATGCGGCGGTTCTTGTTGCGCGCTTCGTCGGTGTCGGCGGGGTCGAGCGGCTGGAACTCGCCGAAGCCGGCGGCGACCAGGCGGTTGGCCGGCACGCCATTCTCGATCAGGAACTTGACCACCGAGGTCGAACGCGCCGTCGACAATTCCCAATTGTCGCGGTAGCGGCCGGTGCCGGAGAGCGGCTTGTTGTCGGTATGGCCGTCGACGCGCAGCACCCAGTTGATCTCGGGCGGGATTTCCTTCTGCAACTCGATGATGGCGTCGGCGAGCTTCTTCATCTCGACCTTGCCGGCATCGTTGATCACCTCGGAGCCGGTCGGAAACAGCACTTCCGACTGGAAGACGAAGCGGTCGCCGACGATGCGGATGTTCTCGCGGTCGGCAAGGATCTCGCGCAGACGTCCGAAGAAGTCGGAGCGGTAGCGGTTCAACTCCTGCACGCGCTGCGCCAGGGCGACGTTCAGCCGGCGGCCGAGATCGGCGATCTTGGTGTTGGAATCGCGGTCGCGGGCCTCGGACACATTGAGTGCGTCCTCGAGCGCGCCGATCTGCTTGCGCAGCGCGGCGATCTGCTGGTTGAGGATCTCGACCTGGCTCAACGCCTGCTGGCTGATCTGGCGCTGACTGTCGAGTTCGCCCGAAAGCGCCGCGGCGCGCTGGTTGGCCTGGTCGCCGGCGCCGGCGCCTTGCGCCAGCAACTGTTCGAGCCGGCTCTTCTCCGCCTCGGCCGCGGATAGAGACGCCTGCAGATTGGCGAGCGAATCGTCCTTGTCCTGCGCCGTCGAGCGCTCCAGTGCCAGCAACTGGGTCAGTTCGTTGATTTGCGAGTTGAGACGGGCGAGCACCGTATCCTTGCCGGAAATCTCGCGGCCGAGCAGGAACTGCGCCAGCACGAAGACGGTGAGCAGGAACATGATGGCGAGCAGCAGCGTCGACAGGGCGTCGACAAAGCCCGGCCAGTAGTCGATGCGGCGATCGGTGCGCCGGCCCCTGGCAAGCGCCATGTCAGTGCACCCCGGGTTTCTTCAGGGCGTCGGCGATCTTTTCCAGCGTGTTGCGCATCGCCTTCTGCTCATCGGACTGGGCCTCGACCCAGTCGCGCATGATCTGCTGCTCGGAGCGCATGTTCTTGACCAGGCCGGAAATGCCGTCGGCTAGATTGGCCATGGCGGTGGCGACGCGCGGATTGGAGCCGCCGCCATTCTCCTGCATGCTGCGCAGCCGTTCCGACAACAGACGGATTTCGTCGGATGGTTCGCTCTTGGCCGGGTCGGAGACGACGATGTCGGAGGAGAGATCTGTGACCGAGGACAGCCAGTTCTCGAGCTCGGTGTAGAAGCGCGTCTGGGCGCGGCCCGCCTGCAGGTCGAGGAAGCCGAGCACGAGCGAGCCGGACAGGCCGAACAGCGAGGACGAGAAGGCGGTGCCCATGCCGGCCAGCGGCGCCGACAGGCCCTGCTTCAAGGAATCGAGCACCGCCGCGGCGTCACCCGTACCGGGGTCGAGCGATTCGATGGTCTCGCGGATCGAGCCGATCGTGTTCAACAGGCCCCAGAAGGTGCCGAGCAGGCCGAGGAACACCAGGAGGCCGACCAAATAGCGCGAGGTGTCGCGGCTCTCGTCGAGGCGCGTGGCGATGGAATCGAGCATGGTGCGCATCGAGGAGGTCGAGAAGGCCATGGTCGAGGAGCGGCCGATCATGGCTTTCATCGGCGCCAGCAGCACCGGTTCGGTGGTCTCGGAGCCGGCGCGGAAGGAGTTGAGCCAGCGCACTTCGCGAAACAGCCGCCCGACCTGGGCGAAGGCAAGCAGGATGCCGACCGCGAGCACGCCGATGATCAGGCCGTTGAGCCCGGGATTGGTGACGAAAGCCGTCGAGATCTGGCGGGTCAGGATGGCGGCAATGAAGGCGACGATGGCCAGGAAGATGACCATGGTCAGCAGGAACACCTGCGGACTCGACAGTTTATGCGGATCGTAGATCAGTACGTCGGAGCGCCTGCCCATGCCGAAGGATCTGAGAAAAGCCATCCGTGCCCCGTTTTCGCTGCCGCTGCCGCCGATCACGTCGTTCGCGACTCTAAACGGAATTGTGACCAAATTGAATGGCGCTTGGCAATATTGCCGCAGGCGGATCAGAAACGGTTTATCACCAGGCAGTCGACCATGGCCGCCAGATGCAGGCCCGCGCCAGTGACGACGAAGCCATGCCACAGGGCGTTGTGAAAGCGCAGACCCTTCCAGGCGAAGAAGATGACGCCGCAGGAATAGACGACGCCCCCGGCGACGATGAGCACGATCGACGTCGTCGGCAGCGTCTCGACGAGCGGCTTGGCCAGGACGATGCCGCTCCAGCCGATGGCGAGATAGAAGACGATCGCCAGCCGGTCGAACCGGCCGGGAAGGAACACCTTGATGGCGATGCCTGTCGCCGCCGCGATCCAGACCAGCACGATCATCCAGCGGGCCAGCGGCGAAGCGTCGAGCTGGGCCAGAAAAGGCGTGTAGGTGGCGGCGATAAGAAGATAGATCGCGGCGTGATCGAAGCGCCGCAGAACCCATTTGGCCGGGGATGACACCGGCCACAGATTGTAGGCCAGCGACACCGACAGCACGGTGAGCAGCGAAACGACATAGAAGGCGGCGGCGATGTATTCGCCGGGTCCGACGCGAAACGCAGCCAGCGCCAGCAGCGCCGAGCCGGCCGCGATCGCCAGCACGATGCCGACCGCATGGACAATGCCGTCGGCGATCATCTCGGCGCGGGAGTAGTGCCAGCGCCCGACAAAGGGGATTTCGAGTTGCGGCGGGATGTCGGTCATCTGCGGTCCTGCGTCACCCCATATCTGGGCAACCGCCTGACAGTATTTCAAGCTTAGGTGGCGGTTTTGCGACCGCGGCCGTTCAGCGCGCCGCGAGAGGCTTTTTCACCGTCTTCAGCAGTGCGCGCTGGATGACCTCGTTGCCCGCGACCACCGAGCCGTTGTCCAGCATGTCCTGCCCGCCATCCATGTCGGAGACGAAACCGCCGGCTTCGCGGATCAAGAGCAGGCCCGCGGCGATGTCCCAGGCCGACAGGCCGGTTTCCCAGAAACCGTCCATGCGGCCGGCAGCGACATAGGCGAGATCGAGCGCGGCGGAACCGAGACGGCGCACGCCCGAGACCTCGGCCATGACGTTACGCAATTCCACCAGGAAATTGCCGTGGTGGCCGCGTCCCAGATGCGGCATGCCGCAGCCGATCACCGTGTCGACCAGCTTGATGCGGCCGGCCACGCGCAGCCGGCGGTCGTTCATGAAAGCGCCGCCACCGCGCTCGGTCGTGTAGAGCTCGTCCATGGCCGGGTTGTAGATGACGCCGGCTACGATCTGGCCCTGCCGCTCCAGCGCGATCGAGACGGCGAAAAGCGGAATGCCGTGCAGGAAATTGGTGGTGCCGTCGAGCGGATCGACGATCCAGCGGTGCTGGCTGTCTTCGCCTTCCACCGCGCCGCGCTCTTCCATCAGGAAACCGTAGCCTGGGCGCGCCTTCGACAATTCGGCGAAGATGATGTCCTCGGCCTTGCGCTCGGCCTGGCTGACATAGTCACCAGGTCCCTTCAACGAGACCTGCAGGTTCTGGACCTCGCCGAAGTCGCGCGACAGCGAGCGGCCGGCCTTCATTGCGGCCTGGACCATGACGTTGAGAAGGGCTGAGCGTGCCATCGTGTGTCTTCCTGCTGCAGCGCGTCAGTCGGCGCGGCGCACGTAAGTGATTTCGTTGGTGTCGACGATGATGCGTTCGCCGGCGCCGATGAAGGGCGGCACCAGCACGCGAATGCCGTTCTCCAGCACCGCCGGCTTGTAGGAGGATGCCGCTGTCTGGCCCTTCACCACCGGGTCGGCCTCGGTGATGGTCAGGGTCACATAGTCGGGCAGCGAGATGCCGATCGGCCTCTCCTCATAGAGCTGGACCGTCACCATCATGCCGTCCTGCAGGAACGCGGCGCGGTCGCCGACGAAATCCTTGTTCAGTTCGAGCTGTTCGTAGCTCTGGGTGTCCATGAACACCAGTGCATCGTCCTGCTCGTAGAGAAAGGAAAAGTCCTTCAGGTCGAGGCGGATCTGCTCCACGGTCTCGGCCGAGCGGAAGCGCTCGTTGAGCTTGGTGCCGTTGATGAGGTTCTTCAGTTCGACCTGGTTGTAGGCGCCGCCCTTGCCGGGTTTGACGGTGTTGGTCCTGACCGCCACCCACAGCCCGCCATCATGCTCGATGACGTAACCGGGACGGATTTCGTTGCCGTTGATCTTGGCCATGATGATGGGATCCGGAATGAGATTTTCGCCGGGACAAGCGATTTAGGGGCTCCCAAGACCACAAATCGTCCGGAGAGGCAAGGGACGCCGGATCGGCCCCCGCCGGTCAATCGCGATCAGGCCTTGATCTCGATGGCTTCGCCGACGGTCTTTGCAATGGCCTCCACGACCTTCGCCAGCCGGTTGAGATGTGGCGAGCGCAGTGCCACGACCTGCAATGAAAGGTCGACACCTTCGAGATCGACAAGCGCGAGACCGTCGGGAAGTCCTCGCGCCGCGAGCCGCAACGGCATGAGGCCAAGGCCGAGTCCCCGCCGGACCCATTCCATCTGCATCGCCGGATCCTGAATTTCCGCCGCCACGACGAGCGAATGCCGTTCGCCGCCCAAACTGGACAGGAGCGTCTGACGCGCGTCGCAAGGCTCGGGGCTGAGAACCCAAGGCATGGGAGTCCGACCGCCCGTGAGATGGGCGCCGGCCTGCGCTATGATGCCAAGACGCTCGGTACCGAGCGCGTCCGAGCCTCGATGGTCGGCAGGTCGCAGAACGATCGCCATATCGAGCTGACCGCGTTCGAACTGTTCGATGAGCTCCGCGCTCCAGCCGGTCTTGAGCCGCAACGATATCTTTGGAAACGCGGCGGCCGCGCCGGCGATAGCGCCGGCAACGCTTGCATCGGACAAGCCATGCGCCATGCCGACACGCAGCACGCCCTGCGGCTCGGCGTCGGCGGCGAACGCTTTCAGAGCCTCGACCGAAGCCAGTATGTCCCTTGCGCGCGCCAGCACCTCCAATCCCGCCGCGGTCAGCCGCGGCGGTTTCTGCCGGCGATCGAGAAGCGTCGTCGCGAGCAGTTCCTCCAGCCGCTGCATCTGCCTTGTGACGGCCGGCTGCGTCAAAGGCAGGCGGCGGGCCACATTCTGGATCGAGCCTTCCTCGGCGAAGAGGACAAGCGTGCGCAATTCTTCCAGCATTCCTTTAGTCCTCAAATGCATAATCATTCTGAATATTATGAATTTGAAATCATGTGCCGGCAAGCGATTTTCCTTTCGACGGATTGTCAAAAGGAAGGAACGACATGAAGGCGATCGAATTGCAGGCCCCCGGCGGCATCGACAATCTCAGGCTGGTCGAGCGGCCGATGCCGGAACCGGGCCGTCAGGAGATGATCATCGAGGTCAAGGCAACGGCGCTCAACTACCGCGACGTCGAGATTGCCCGTGGCAGCTACCACACCGCCTTTGCACTGCCGCTGATACCGCTTTCGGACGGTGTGGGTGAAGTTGTCGCGGTTGGTGCCGAAGTGACCCGCTTCAAGATCGGCGACCGCGTCTGCGGCACATTCTGGCAGCGCTGGGTCGGCGGCGGTTTCGCCATGGCCGAACCCTCCTATCAGCGCGGCGGCCCCATCGATGGTCTGCTCAGCGAGTTCGCGCGGCTGGACGAACAGGCGGCCGTGCTTGCGCCGCCACATCTGAGCGATGTCGAAGCGGCGACATTGCCTTGCGCCGCGGTCACGGCGTGGCACGCGCTGTTCACCGAAGGCCAGCTGAAGCCGGGCGAGACGGTGCTCAGCCTGGGCACTGGCGGCGTCTCGCTGTTTGCGGTGCAGTTCGCCTCGGCAGCCGGCGCACGGGTCATCGTCACGTCAAGCAGCGACGACAAGCTCACGCGGGCAAAGATGCTTGGCGCGCAAGACGGCATCAACTATCGCGACATTCCCGATTGGTCGTCAGCCGTGCTGGCGCTGACCGACGGCTGCGGCGCGGACCATATTATCGAGGTCGGCGGGCCGCGAAGCTTCGCCCAGTCGCTGAAGGCTTCAGCGCGTGGCGCCCAGATCAACGTCATCGGCTATCTCGGCGGCAGCGAAGGGTCGATCAATCCCCTCGACATCTTCCGCCGCCAGGTCAGGGCACGCGGCATACCCGTGGGCTCACGCGAATCCTTCGAGGCGATGAACCGAGGCCTGACAGTCAACCGGATAAGACCCGTGATCGAGAAGGTGTTTGCCTGGAAGGATGCGGCCGCCGCCTTACGGCACCTCGAACAGGGGTCGCCCTTCGGCAAGGTCGTCCTCGACCACATGCAATAATCGAGCAGCCGCCATCAGGGCAGGCGGTTCGCCTTCTGCAGGGCCTGCTTGGTCTGGTCGTCGCTCAGCCCTTGCAGGAAATCGTCCATGTCGGGGTCGATGAGGCCGGCGCGGCGGGCGACGATGTACCAGGCGCCGGCGAGCACCAGGTCCGGGTCGGTGCCGATGCCTTGCATGTAGAGTTTGGCCAGGCGGTTCTGCGCGGCGACGTTGCCGCCCTCGGCTGCCTGCTTCGTCCAGCCGAAAGCCGATTTCAGGTCGCGGGCGCCGCCGCGGCCCTCGATCATCCAGGCGGCGAGATCGATCTGCGCGGTGTCGTAGTTCTGCCGCGCGGCCTGCGCCAGGAAGCGTCTTGCCTGCGCGTCGTCGCGCGGCTTGCCGCCGGCGCCGTTGGCATAGATCTGGGACATGGCGTATTGCGCGTCGGCGAGGCCAGTCGCGGCGGCGCGCTCATAATAGGAGACCGCCTTGGCCAGACCCGCGTCGCCGGGATCCTGCCGGACCAGCATCTGCGCGAAATTGAACTGCGCCAGCTGGTTGCCGGCCTCGGCGGCGGCCTGCATCAGGGCGTAGGCCTCTTTCGGATCCTTCTTGACGTAATGGCCGTCGAGCAGCATCAGCGCATACTGGAACTGCGCCTCAGGCACGCCCTGTTCGGCGGCAAGCGCATACCATTTCGAGGCTTCCGCCGCATTCAACGGCACGCCGAGCCCGCGCGACAGGATCTCGGCCACCAATGTCTGCGCCGCCGGGTCACCGTTCTGCGCGCGGGTCAGCGCCAGATTATAGGCCGTTTTGTAGAGCCCGCGCTGGAAGGCGCCATAGGCCGCGTCCGCCGGCTTGGCGCCGAAGCGGTCAGGATTGATGCTGTCGACCGAGGGCAGCGGTGCGGGCTCCGCCGTGGTGGCGGGCTGCGGTAGCTGATTCTCGATCGGCTTGTCGGTGTGCGCGCCGGTCTCAGGCTTGGGCTGCGGCAGGGGTATGGTTTCGGCGGCGGCGGCCTGGATCATGACCGCTGCAAGCAAGGCCTGAAGGGGAAGCCTTACCGAAGCCACATCAGTCCTCGAAGCGCGGCGCGGTTTCGTCGAGCAACGCGTTGGCGCGGGCCACGGCCGTTTTCGGATCGACACCGTCGGCGAACACCGCGCTCGACAGCGCGACGAACTCGGCGCCGGTGGCGGCCACGTCCTCGACGGAAGCCAGATCGGATCCGGCCATGACGATGCAAGGGATCTGGATCATCTGCGCCCACCACTCGCCCAGCGACAGGTTGCGCGGATGCGGCTCCGGCTTGTTGTCGTAGCCGAAGCGGCCGAAGAAGATATAGTCGGGCCTGACCTCGCCAAGCTCGAGCGCGTCGTCGCGCTTCTTGGCGCCGCCGGCGCCGACCATCATCTTCGCCTGGAAATGTTCGATCGTCTCGGCGAGTTCGGCCTTGGAGGCCTCGACATGGATGCCGTCCGCCTGGACACGGCCCGCGATGCGGGTGTCGCCGGCGATGATCACGGCCACGCCCGCGGACTGTGCCGTCGGCACGATCTGTTCGGCAAAGGCCTGGAAGGAAGCCTCGTCCATGCCGTTCTCGGGCAGGATCAGCGAGGCGACGTCGCCGCCGTCGAATGCGGTTGCGATGCGCGCGGCCGGCACGCCGGGCGGCGCGATCAGCACGATACGGCAACGATTTGGGGGTGTGGCGTCGTTCATGGTTCTTAGATCCCGGGTTTCGCCTATGCCGGGCGAAGATGGTTGGATTGCGGCATAGAGCAAACTGCCCGCTTTGAACAGGCGGGCAGTCGGGATCACGTTTTCTGGCCGCCGGGCGGCAGGTGTTTTCTGGCCGCCGGGCGGCAGGTGTGCTTGCGCCTACTTGACCGGCTCAGGGTTTGCTGCGACCGGTTTCGGTTTCCACAAGGACCAGCCGAGGTTCATGCCGGCGGCAGCCACCAGGATGGCGGCGGCGCCGGCGACCTGGCTGAGATGCAGCCGGTGACCGAAGGCGGTGACGTCGATCAGGATGGCAACCACCGGATAGATGAAGGACAGCGATCCCTGCAGATGCGTCGGCAGCTTCTGGATGGCGCCGTACATCAATATGTACATCAGGCCGGTGTGGACGATGCCGAGCGTCGCCAGCATGGCCCAGCTCCAAGGGTCGGCGGGAAGATGCGAGAGATTGGCGAAGGGCGCTAGCATGACGACACCGACGCAGACCTGGATCAGCGCGATCAGATGCGGTGGCGTGCCCTTGAGCTTTTTGGTGACGATGGCCGCGACGGCCCAGAAGAAGGCCGCGGCCAGTGCCATGAGGATGCCGGCGAAATAGTTGGTGCCGACATCGCCGGCGTCAGGGGCGGCCTCGACGATCAGCACCATGCCGGCGAAGGCTATTGCCAGCCATGTCAGCTTGGTCAGCGTCAGCCGTTCGGCGAAGAAGAACGCACCGAAGCCGACCAGAATGAAGGGCTGGGTGTTGTAGACGGCGGTGGCGATCGAAATCGACGCGCGGGAGAAGGCGCTGAACAGCAGCAGCCAGTTGATGACGATGGCCGCACCGCCAAGCGCGGCGAGGCCGATGACGCGCGGCGAAAGCCTGCCGCGCAGCAATCCCAGGCATGCGCAGATGATCAGCAACGTCACCGCGCCGAACGCGCAGCGCCAGAACACCACGTCCATGATCGGCTGGCCGGACATGATGACGAACCATCCGATCGTCCCGAGGATCGCCATTGCGGCCGACATTTCGACCGTGCCACGCACCGTATCGTTCATGATAACCTCTGTGTCGGTTGAGGCCGCATAATCTCATGCGGGTTGGCCGCTTTCCATCTCATTGGAAAGGTTGTATGATTGTATGGCCTAATTATATTAGGCGTATGCCGCGAATTTGTGAGAAATCTGAAATGCTTGACGATCTCGACCGAAATCTCCTCGAAATCCTGGTCAGGGATGCGCGGACCTCGCTGAAGCAGCTGGCTGCCCAGGTCGGGCTGTCGTCGCCGAGCGTTTCGGAGCGGCTGCGGCGGCTCGAGGAGCGCGGTGTCATCCGGGCGTTCACGGTCGAGATCGATCCGCTGGCACTCGGCTATACGCTGCAGGCGATCGTGCGCATCCGGCCTTTGCCGGGCAAGCTGCACATCGTCCAGAAGTTGATCGAGGAGATCGCCGAATTCGGTGAATGCGACAAGGTGACGGGTGACGACTGTTTCGTCGCCCGGTTGTTCGTCCGCTCGATCGGCGATCTTGACGGCATTCTCGACCGCATTGCCGACAAGGCCGAGACCAGCACCGCCATCATCAAGGCGCAGCCGATCCGGCGGCGGCCGCCGCCGCTGGGGACATCATCGGCCTCATCGTCTTGACTGCGCATGGCCGTGGTGGACAGGCGAGACCAGTCCACTAAATGTCAGTCCGCCGGATGATTGGCTGACAGACGAGGAAGACATGGCGCAGAATATCTACGACCAGCCGGATTTCTTCGCCGGCTACAGCCAGCTTGCCCGGTCGATCGAAGGCCTTGACGGTGCCGCCGAATGGCCGGCGCTGCGCGCCATGCTGCCTGAAGTCGGCGGCTTGCGGATCGTCGACCTCGGCTGTGGCTTCGGCTGGTTCTGCCGCTGGGCGCATGAGCATGGGGCGAGCCATGTCCTGGGGCTGGACCTGTCGGAGAAGATGCTGGCCCGGGCGAGGGCCACCGGCCCCGACACCGGCATCACCTATGAACGGACCGACCTCGACAAGCTCAGCCTGCCGCAAGACAGCTTCGATCTCGCCTACAGCTCGCTTGCGCTGCACTATGTCGAGGATGTCGCGCGGCTGTTCAGGACGGTGCATCAAGCGCTGTCGCCCGGCGGCCATTTCGTCTTCTCGACGGAGCATCCGATCTACATGGCCCCGACCAGGCCCGGCTGGGCGGTCGATGCCGAAGGCCGCAAGACATGGCCTGTCGACCGCTATCTGGTGGAAGGCCCGCGCAAGACCGACTGGCTGGCCAAGGGCGTGGTGAAACACCACCGCACCATCGGCACCACGCTCAACGCACTGATCCAGTCCGGTTTTACGATCGAGCATGTCGAGGAATTTTGTCCGACAGACGCACAGATCGCGGCTAGGCCGGACCTGGCGGAAGAGCTCGAGCGGCCGATGTTCCTGCTGGTGTCGGCGCGCCGCTAGGGCACAAGCCGGACATTGGCGGGTGTTCGGCAACCGGTCCGGATTTACAGTCGCCCAAAGCGCAATTCTGGGCTATTCAGGCGTTGACGCCTTCCCTCCAGACCAGTCCCTCCCCATGTCAGGCCTGCTTCTCGATCCGTGGTTCTACGCGGCCGCCATTCCGGCGGTCATTCTGGTCGGCCTGTCCAAGGGCGGGTTCGGCGGCGCTGTCGGCTTCGTCGGCGTGCCGCTGATGGCGCTGACCATGCCGCCGGTGCAGGCGGCCGCCATCCTCTTACCGATCCTGTGCCTGATGGACATCGTCTCGGTTTGGACGTGGTGGGGCGTGTATGACCGCAAGATGCTGGTCGACATGATGCCGGGCGCCGGCATCGGCATCGGACTCGGCTGGCTGACGGCGGCCTTGGTCACCGAGGAGGCGGTGCGGCTCATCGTCGGCGCCGTCGCCATCATCTTCGTGCTGCGCTGGCTCTATCTGCAATTCCGCCACGGCGCCGACCATGCCGCTGAACCCAACCGCGTGGCTGCCGCGGTCTGGGGCACGGTCGCCGGCTTCACCAGCTTCGTCGCCCATGTCGGCGGCCCGCCCTTCCAGGTCTATGCGCTGCCGATCCGGCTCGACCCTAAGGTGCTGTCGGGCACGGCCGCGATCTTCTTTGCCGCGACCAATGCGCTGAAGCTCATCCCCTATTTCGCGCTCGGCCAGTTCGACACAGCAAACCTGACGGCGTCGGCCGTGCTGATGCCGCTGGCGCCGCTGTCGACCATCGCCGGCGCCTGGCTGGTGCGGCGCATGCGGCCGGAGATTTTTTATCCCTTCACTTACGCGACCGTGGCCGTCGTGGCCGTCAAACTGCTGTGGGACGGCCTTGCCGGCCTGATGTAACAGGCGAGGCGGCTGCTCAGCCGCTCTCACCGTCAGGGGTCAGGCGGCGCTCGGTACGAGGCGACGGTTGCCGCCAAAGGCCAGTATAGCGCCCGCCGCTATGACCAGCGCCATGCCGGCGAGGATGCCGATATCATGCGTGGTCGGCTTGAGCACCATGTCGGCGACGATCACCAGCATCACCGCATAGTCGAAGCGTGCCGCCCTCATCATGCGCTGGCCAATGGCAAGCACGGAAGGCGTCACCCCCTCCTTGGCGATCATCGCGCCCATGCGCTCGCCGGTCGGTTTGAAGATGAGCATGCCGATCGAGAAGGTCGTGGCGTAGCCGGCCAGGCCGATGATGATCCACAGATCGGAGAAGCCGACCCAGAAGCCGCACATGACGAGGCCGAAGAGCAGGGTCAGCATCGACATCGGCGCGAAGAACCGCCCGCCCAGCTGCCCGCTGGCCCGCATCGCCTGAAGCTTGTCCTCGATATTGCCGGCGCGCTCGGCAAGCATGCCGAGCAGGAACAGCACGAAGCCGCCGCCGACCCACAAAATGGCTGAGACGATGTGGAGAAATTTGACGATCGAATACCAGTCCATTGATTGCTCCTGGGACATTTCCTGTTGTTGGCAGCCGAGCGGATATGCTCCAGCCGTCAGAGGAGCGGGCGTTTAGCGTGACGCCTGTTTCGGCACGATGTCGCGAAAAAACAGTTTTTGTTTCGGCGGTTTTCGACCAGCGCTGGTTCTTAACAACCACCGATGTTCGGCTTCATTTTCTGCTATTGTGCGAAGTGCGGGGAGGGGGCGGCGCGACATCATACAGAAACATGATCGATGCTAGTGCGCGGCGCCGGAGGCCCGGTGGCGACGGCAGTCGTCTGACCATCAACCCATTCCCGAAAACGGGAAAAGGCAATTCGAGGGGACACGCATGCAAGGCATAGCCCGAAACTTCTTTACACTGGCCATCATCTACGCGCTGTGTGGCATGGCGCTCGGCATCCACATGGCCATCAGCCAAGACCATGGCCAGATGCCGACTCACGCTCACATTATGGTGGCCGGCTGGCTGATGTCGGCGGTCTTTGCCTTCTTCTACCATCTGTTTCCTGCGGTCGGGCAAAAGACGATCGCCGTCGTTCACTTCTGGCTGACTGCGATCAGCGGAATTGGGCTCATGATCGGCCTCTTCATTCTGCTCGCCGGCACGCCCGCAATCGAACCGCTGTTGGGGATAGCCTCGATCGGCTTCTATGCCGGCATGCTGCTGTTTGCCTTCATCGCTTTGCCGGTGGTGTGGAAGAAGGCCTGAGCGGAGCCGGTGTGGAACTCTGCGCTGGGGCCAGAGCAAAATAGGCTGTGAGCCTCAACTGACCTCGTCTCTGTGCTGTTACGGCACAGGAATGGGGCGTTCGGTCAAAAAACATCGGAGCCGTTAAAGGTTCATTAAGCTTTACAGGCGTTTACTATGCGCATCCAGTGATCTGGATTCTTACCGAGTGGTTGGAGCCACTTTGTTTGACGCCTCCCTGTTAAACTCCTGAGAGCCGCCTTATCCGCGGCTCTTTTTTTGTCCCCATTCCGGGGGCCTTGGCGCAGCGGCCAGCCGTTAACCTTCTGTTAAACATGTGCTTGCCTTCACCCCGTGCAAAGCGCATTTTCAAGCTTCAGTCATATAGGGTGCCGGGTGTATCGGCAGTGAACCGAATCGGCCGGTTGCAAGTGCAGGGGCGTATCAATGAACGAGCCTTCGAAGGGCAGTGCGAAAACCGTCAAACTGGCGGAGCGTCGGGTTTTTTCGCACTCCTTTAAACCGCTCTACCAGGAAGGCATGGGGCTGGTCGAGCAGGCGGCCGAGTATCTCGACGGCAAGGGCCGCGCCGAGGCCAAGAAGCTGTCGCGGCTGGCGGCCACGCTCTACGCGGCCGAATCGATGCGGCTGACCACCAGGCTGATGCAAGTTGCCTCCTGGCTGCTTTTGCAGCGCGCGGCCAATTCCGGCGAAATGACCCGCGACCAGGTCGCTTCGGAAAAATCCAAGGTGCGCCTCGACACCGCTTCCGCGCATGACGAAGCCGCAGGCTGGGCCGAACTGCCCGCGGATTTCCTCGACCTCGTCAATCGCTCGCTTCGCCTGCAGGCGCTGGTACGCCGTATGGACGACGAGATCTACGGTCCCGGCGCGGTGGTCGACATGCAGCCGATGGGCCGCCGGCCCAATCCGGTTTCCGACCAGATCAGCCTGCTCAACACTGCGTTCGCCCGCAACTGAGCGGCTTCGGAATATTTCCGGCTCGATAGGTCTCCGTTTCTGGTTTGTTCACATTTCGCTGGCATCGCTGTCCCCCGGAGGTAAAGTGACGGGATGGGGGACGCGATTCGCATCATTGGCATCGATCCGGGGCTCAGGCGCACCGGCTGGGGCATCGTCGAGAGCCTCGGCAATTCCTTGCGCTTCGTCGCGTCCGGCACCGTACGCTCCGAGGACAAGGCGGCGCTGGCGACGCGGCTCTGCCAATTGCATGACGGGCTCGCCGAAGTTCTGCATGCGGCAATGCCGCATGAGGCGGCCGTCGAACAGACTTTCGTCAACAAGGATGCCGTGGCGACGCTGAAGCTCGGCCAGGCGCGCGGCATCGCCATGCTGGTGCCGGCGCGTGCCGGCCTGGTCGTCGCCGAATATGCGCCCAATGCGGTGAAGAAGGCGGTCATCGGCGTCGGCCATGGCGACAAGAAGCAGATCCACATGATGGTGAAGGTGCTGCTGCCCAAGGCGACGTTCGACACCGAACATGCCGCCGACGCGCTGGCGATTGCGATTTGCCACGCGCATCACCGCCAGAGCGTCGCCTACCGGATGGCGGCATTGGCATCGTGAGGAATTGTTGAGCATGATCGGCAAGCTCAAGGGCACGTTGGACGAGATCGACGAGGATCATTGCCTCGTCGACATTCATGGCGTCGGCTATGTCGCCTACTGCTCGGCGCGCACACTTGCCGCGCTGCCCTCGCCCGGCGAGGCGGTGGTGCTGTTCATCGAGACCTATGTGCGCGAGGACATGATCCGGCTCTACGGCTTCCAGTCGGCGCTGGAGCGCGAATGGTTCCGGCTGTTGATGAGCAATGTGCAGGGCGTCGGCGCCAAGGTGGCGCTGGCCATCCTGTCGACGCTGGCGCCGGCCGACCTCGCCAATGCCATCGCGCTGCGCGACATCGCCATGGTTTCCCGCGCGCCCGGCGTCGGCAAGAAGGTGGCCGAGCGCATCGTCACCGAATTGAAGAACAAGGCGCCGGCCTATGCGGGCGCCGCCTCGGGCACGATCGGCCTGAAACAGGAGCTCGGCGAAGGCGTGGCTCCGGCGCCGATCTCCGACGCCGTCTCGGCGCTGGTCAATCTCGGCTATTCGCGCGACACCGCCGCCAATGCGGTGGCCGCGGCGCTGAAGACCGCGGGCGAGGATGCGGACGCCTCGAAGCTGATCCGCTTCGGGCTGAAGGAATTGGCGCGGTGAGGGCACGCTTGTCCGTTCCCCTGCCATATGCAAGGAAGACGGCATGAGCCTGCCGCCCCGTCTCATAGCTCCGGAAAAACGCGGCGAGGATGCCGACCAGACCTTGCGGCCGCAGACGCTCGCCGATTTCGTCGGCCAGGCGGCGGTGCGGGCCAATCTCAAAGTCTTCATCGAGGCCGCCAAGGGCCGCAACGAGGCGCTCGACCATGTGCTGTTCGTCGGGCCGCCGGGGCTCGGCAAGACGACGCTGGCGCAGATCATGGCGCGCGAACTCGGCGTCAATTTCCGCTCGACGTCCGGACCCGTCATCGCCAAGGCCGGCGATCTTGCCGCGCTGCTCACCAATCTCGAAGAAGGCGACGTGCTGTTCATCGACGAGATCCATCGGCTCAACCCGGCGGTGGAGGAAATCCTTTATCCGGCGATGGAGGATTTCCAGCTCGACCTGATCATCGGCGAGGGGCCGGCGGCGCGCTCGGTCAAGATCGACCTCGCCCGCTTCACCCTGGTCGCCGCCACCACGCGGCTTGGCCTGCTCACCAATCCGCTGCGCGACCGGTTCGGCATTCCGGTGCGGCTCAACTTCTATACGGTCGAGGAACTGGAGCAGATCGTCCGTCGCGGCGCGCGCATCCTGCAAATGCCGCTGGGCGACGACGGCGCGCTGGAAATCGCACGGCGCGCCCGCGGCACGCCGCGCATCGCCGGGCGCCTGTTGCGCCGCGTGCGCGATTTTGCCTCGGTCGCCGGCGACGGCCATGTCGACCGTCTTATCGCCGACGAGGCGCTGACCCGGCTGGAAGTCGACGCGCTCGGCCTCGATGCGCTCGACCGCCGCTATCTCTCCATGATCGCCCGCAATTTCGGTGGCGGGCCGGTCGGCATCGAGACGATCGCCGCAGGCCTGTCCGAGCCGCGCGACGCCATCGAGGACATCATCGAGCCCTACCTGATCCAGCAAGGCTTCATCCAGCGCACGCCGCGCGGCCGCATGCTGACGGCCAATGCCTGGCGCCATCTCGGCCTCGACGCGCCAAAGGATTTGGCGCAGCAGCAGATCAACCTGTTCCAGGAAGAATAACCGCCAGGCGTTCAGGCGCGTGTTCCCAGACCAGTGATCAAGGATATGTGACCGGTCCTGCGCAAAATCTGCGCGTCTTCGCCGATTTGCCGGCGTAATCGTGGATTTTATCGGACGCGCGCGGGGAACCGCTGCGCTCGAAGGGCTGGGAGCCAATCCATGATTACCAGACGCGGGTTCCTGCGCTTCATCGGCGGGTCGTTCCTGACCGCTGCCGCGCTCGGCGCCTATGCGGTCGGCATCGAGCCCATGCTCTTGACCCATGTGAAGCGCTACGCGCTGACGCCGCCGCACTGGCCTGATGGCCTGAAGCTGCGGGTTGTGGCGCTCACCGATATCCACGCCTGCCGGCCCTGGATGACGCAGGAACGGATCGCTTCGCTCGCCGAAGAGGCGAATGCACTGCAGCCGGACGTCATCGTGCTGCTGGGTGACTATATCGCCGGCATGCCCATGGTGACGGGACCGGTGACGCCATCGCAATGGGCATCCGCGCTGTCGGGCCTCAAGGCACCACTCGGCGTGCTGTCGATCCTCGGCAATCACGATTGGTGGAGCGACGGCTTCGCGCAGCGCGCCGGGGCCGGCCCGACGATCGCGCGCAAGGCCCTCGAGAAGGTCGGTATCCCAGTGCTGGAGAACGATGTCGTTCGCCTGGAGAAGGACGGCCATGGCGTCTGGATCGCTGGCCTGGCCGACCAGCTGGCGCTGTTGCCGACCAGGAAGGGCGACGACTGCAAGGGACTGGACGATCTCGACGGCACGCTGGCCAAGGTCGGCGACACCGCGCCAATCATCCTGCTCGCCCATGAGCCGGACATTTTCCCGACCGTGCCGTGGCGGGTTTCGCTGACCCTGTCGGGCCACACCCATGGCGGGCAGGTGCGGCTGTTCGGCTATTCGCCTGTCGTGCCCTCACGTTTCGGCAATCGCTACGCCTATGGCCATGTCGTCGAGAACGACCGCAATTTGATCGTCTCCGGCGGGCTCGGCTTCAGCATCATGCCGGTGCGTTTCGGCGTGCGGCCGGAAATCATGCAGATCGACCTCGGCTGATGTGAGGAAGAGTTCTCAGTGAAGCGAGCGGATCACGTCCATCACATCCGGCTCGGCCTTGTCACCATTGAAGGCATCGACGATGCCGAAGGCGCCGCCATAGCCCCACACGGACCATGAGAAACCATGCGCCTCGGCGCGGGCGATCATGTCCTTGACGTAGGCGGCGCGGTACTCGCCCGGCATCACATAGGCATTGCCGTATTCCTGGCGGATCATGCCGAACTCGCCCAGCGTGATGTTTTCCGGCTTGATGCCATTGGCTTTCGCCCATGCGTCGACCCTTTTGAACGGCGCGTCCATCAGGCCGAGCAGTTTTTCGGATGTGTCCATGCTGGCGACCTGTTCGTCGAGATAGGCCAGCAGGCCGCTTTGCCGTGTCCATGGCGCCTCGGCCTTGATCCGGGCGCGGATGGTGTCCAGCGTCAGGTCGAGCCGCGCCTTCGGCACGGCGCCGAGCGGATAGGGTAGTCCGGTCACATAGGGGATAAAGTCGCCGGCCCAGGTCGCACCCTGGTGGGTGAGCAGGAACGGATCATAGGAGTGAAAAGTCCAGATGACATTGTCGTCGGGGATCGCCTTGGGATCGATCTTCTCCAGGGACGAAGCGGCGGAATAGCAGGCGCCGGTCAGCACCAGGGTCAATTTCACAGCCGATGACCGCGCCGCGGCGAATAATTTGCGCTGGCGGTCCGGCCAAAGGCTGGTGCCGGCGCTGTCGCAATCGACGATCGGTTCGTTCATAAGCTCGAAGGCGACTTGGCTCGGATCTTCGCCGGCCAGGGTGCGGGCCATCTTGCGCACCATATCGAGGTAGCGGTCGAACGTCTGGGGATCATCCATCACCTCGGCCATGCCGATCTTGCGGCTGCCGCCGGCCGGGATCAGGTGCATGTCGACGATCACCTTCAGGCCGGCGCGGTTGATCATGCGCACCGAGTCCAGCACGCTGGCATAGAGGTCGTCACGCAACGCCGTTGTCTGGCCGGACAGGAAAGGCGACGGGTCGACCGGCATGCGCAGGAAATCGAAACCCGCTTCCTTGAGCGCTCTGAGATCGTCATTCCCAAGGAATTTGCGCCATTCCGGATAGGGCAGGATGGCTTTGCGATCACCCCAGTGATCCTCGCCGGGCCAGGTGACCCACTGGTCGAGATTGAGGCCGCGCTTCATCGTGAAGGTCGCCGCCTGACCAGGCAGCGCCAACGCCAGCAGCACGAACAGCGCCGCCAAACTCTTGATCATCGCCGTCAACAGTGCCATCCGATGCTTTGTCGCGCGGAGAAGAGGTGCCTCTTCGGGACTTAAAAAGGAAGCGCAATGGGCGATCATGGTGAATCGGCGACGCTGCTGGCGGGGCTTTCCGGCGCGCTGACGGCGTTCGGCCACCGGCTGATGGCGCGGGTCTACTATGCCGACACCGATTTCTCCGGCGTCGTCTACCATGCGCGCTATCTCGAATTCCTCGAGCGCGGCCGCTCCGACTATCTCAGGCTTACCGGCGTGCATCACACGGAACTCGCCGACGGCAAGCATGGCGAAAGAATAGTCTGGGTGGTGCGGCGCATGGAGATCGACTTCCGCAGCCCCGCCCGCATCGACGACATCCTGACCGTCGACACCCGCACCGACACGATTTCCGGCGCGCGCATCTTCATGGCCCAGCAGCTCAAGCGTGGCGAGGAGGTGCTGGTCGAGGCCAAGGTCGAGGCGGCGATCATCGGCGAGAATGGCCGGCCGCGGCGGTTTCCCAAGGAATGGGTGGCGGCGTTCATGCCCAAGGTGGGTTGATATTCAGGTTAGGCCGGCCTGCAAACGGCGGTCTCCTGCGCTTCCCCGTTCTACTGCGTCGCAGTAGAACTGTGCTCACGTACCCAAAAGTACGCTCCGCTCCGGTTCTCGGAGCCCACCGTTTTCGACTCGGCCTAACCTGAATCTCAACCCACCTTTGAACGGCATCTGAGTTGACGCAGGCCCGGTTCGGTTGAGTGGCAGGCGCGGCAATGCGCCGCGCCTTATTTACTAACCCATCCTTAACCATAACGGTTCATGAAGAGATTGGTGAAGATTGGCGCTATCCAGCGCCTTCCTTTCACCAATATTTGCCCTGAAAAGGCCGCTAACGGCACGGTTTGGGGCGTCCGGTAGCTTCGTGCGAACCGACCACAAGGGATGCCAGGGGCCAGCCGCCAGCTTCGCCCGGAAATCTTAAGGACGTAATGATGGAAAATATCGCACTCGCCGATCCGGGCGCGCAATTGTCGATTTGGGCGCTGTTCATGCAGGCCAGCTGGGTGGTCAAGCTGGTCATGATCGGGCTGCTCTGCGCCTCGGTCTGGACCTGGGCGATCATCATCGACAAGCTGGTTGCCTATGGCCGCATGCGGCTGGCGCTGAACCGCTTCGAGCAGGTCTTCTGGTCCGGGCAGTCGCTGGAAGAGCTCTACCGCACGCTCGCCGACCGCAAGACATCAGGCATGGGCGCCATTTTCGTCGCCGCCATGCGCGAGTGGAAGAAGAGTTTCGAGAAGGGCGCCAAGACGCCGCTCGGTCTGCAGACGCGCATCGACAAGGCGATGGACCTGGCGCTGACCCGCGAGATGGAAAAGCTGGAGGGTCGCCTCGGCTTTCTCGCCACCACCGGCTCGGCGGCCCCGTTCATCGGTTTGTTCGGCACGGTCATCGGCATCATGACCTCGTTCCAGGCCATTGCCGGCTCCAAGAACACCAGCCTCGCGGTGGTCGCGCCCGGCATCGCCGAGGCGCTGCTGGCGACGGCCATCGGCCTGCTCGCCGCCATCCCGGCCGTCATCGCCTACAACAAGCTGTCATCGGATGCGAGCAAGCTCGCAGTGCGCATGGAGGGGTTCTCCGACGAGTTCTCCGCCATACTCTCGCGCCAAATCGATGAAAAAGTCGCGCCGAAGGCCTGAGGAGTAGCTGATGGGTATGTCCGTAGGCATGGCGGGACGCGGCGGGCGCGGCCACAGGCGGCGCGGCCGTCACCACGCTCTGATGTCGGAGATCAACGTCACGCCGATGGTCGACGTGATGCTGGTGCTTTTGATCATCTTCATGGTCGCGGCGCCGATGCTGACCGTCGGCGTGCCGATCGACCTGCCCGACACGCAGGCCAAGGCGATGAATGCCGACACGCAGCCGATCACCGTCTCGATCAACGCAGCCGGCCAGATCTATCTCCAGGAAACCGAGATTCCGATCGAAGAGCTGGTGGCCAAGCTGCAGGCGATCTCGAAGACCGGTTACGAGGAGCGGATCTTCATCCGTGGCGACAAGTCTACCGACTATGGCACGGCGATGAAGGTGATGGCCCGCATTTCGGCCGCCGGCTACAAGAATATCGGCCTGGTTTCGCTGCAGGAACAGGATCAATAGACGCGCGATGAAGACCGGCCTCACCACATCGGTGATCTTGCACACGGCGGTGCTGGCCTTTGGCCTGTTCACCTTGTCGGCGCCGGCCGCGCTTCCGTCCGCCGATGTCGAGTCGGTCGCGGTCGATATCGTGCCGATGGAAGCCATCGCGCAGACGCTGCAGGGCGACAAGAAGGCCGTGATGCATGAAAAGCCGGCGCCGCTGCCGACGCAGCGTCCCGACATCGTGCCGGCCGCGCAGAAGGTCGGCGAAAACAGCGTCGACACTGACAAGCCGATAACGCCGGAGGCCAAGCCGAAGCCCGTCGACATGACCTCGGCCCCGCCGCCCGCGCCGACCCCCAAAGAGACGCCGAAGACCGAGGACGTGCCGAAGCCGCAGGAAAAGCCGAAGCCCATTCCGGCGACGGAAGTGGCGCCCGCGCCGACCCCCAAGGAAGAGGTCAAGCCCGAGCCGGTCAAGCAGACCGAGCCCAAGCCGACGCCGGTCAAGCCGGCGCCGACCCCGCCGCCGCAGGACAAGACCGCGGCCATCGATCCGACGCCCGAAGTCAAGCCGGATGCCGTTGCCGAAGCCATAGCCAAGGACCCGCCGACCGAAGAGACGCAACTGCCGAGTTCGGCTCCCGCGCCGGAAGCGCGGCCGAAACCGCAGCCGGCACAGGCTGAAAGCGCCAAGGCGCCGGAACGCAAGGATGCCGACAAGCCGGTCAAGGAAGCGTCGTCGAAGCCGAAGTCCGACGACAAGCAATTCAACGCCAATGAGATATCGGCCCTGCTCGACAAGCAGAAGCCATCCGGTGGCGGTGCCAAGCGTTCGACGCAGCAGGCTTCGCTCGGCGGCGACAAGGATCAGGGCCAGAAGCTGTCGAAGTCGGAGCAGGGCGCCCTGGAAAGCCAGTTGGGTGGTTGCTGGACGTTGCCGGTCGGCCTCGAGGGCTCGGAGAATTTCGTCGTGGTCGTGCGCTTCAACCTGAATAACTCCGGCAAGCTCGACGGCCGCCCCTCCGTCGAGAAGTCCAGCGGCAACCGGCAGTTCGATGAGAGCGCGGTTCGCGCGGTTCAGAAATGCGACGTGGCCGGCCTGCAGGTTCCTGCAGGCAAGCAGGATATCTGGAACGACATCCGGGTCACTTTCGATCCAAGGGAAATGCTCGGCCTCTAGGCCTGGCGCCCACCCAATCAAAGAAGAGAAGCGAGAAGATATGAGATCCTTCCTCAAGCCGCTCCTGACGATTGCAGCCATGGCGCTAGGCATGGCGGCCGTGGTCCCCATGCCGGCATGGGCGCTCGTCGAGCTCAACGTCAACAAGGGCAATGTCGAGCCGCTGCCGATCGCCATCACGGATTTCCAGGGTGGCGACGCGCTTGGCGCCCAGATTTCCCAGATCGTCACAGCCGACCTGAAGCGCTCCGGCCTGTTCGCGCCGATCGACAAGAGCGCCTTCATCGAAAAGATAACGAACCCGGATGCGGCTCCTCGCTTCGACGACTGGAAGGTGATCAATGCACAGGCGCTGGTTACCGGCAGCGTCAGCAAGGAAGCTGACGGACGCATCCGCGCCCAGTACAGGCTTTGGGACACCTTTGCCGGACAGCAGATGGCCGGTGAGCAGTTCTTCGCCAACGACGCCAATCAGCGCCGTGTCGCCCACATCATCGCCGACGCCATCTACGAGCGGCTGACCGGCGAAAAGGGTTATTTCGACACGCGCGTCGTGTTCATCGACGAATCCGGCGCCAAGAACGCGCGCAAGAAGCGCCTGGCCATTATGGACCAGGACGGCGCCAATGTCCGCTACCTCTCGGATGGCCGCTCGATCGTGCTGACGCCGCGTTTCTCGCCGAACCGGCAGGAAATCACCTACATGTCCTACGAGAGCGGCCAGCCGCGGGTCTATCTCCTGCAGATCGAGACCGGGCAGCGCGAACTGGTCGGCAATTTCCCCGGCATGACCTTTGCGCCGCGCTTCTCGCCCGACGGCCAGAAGGTGATCATGAGCCTGCTGCGCGACGACGGCAATTCCAACATCTTCGCCATGGACCTGCGCAGCCGCTCGACGACGCGGCTGACCAACTCGACGGCCATCGACACCTCGCCTTCCTATTCGCCCGACGGCAGCAAGGTGGTGTTCACCTCCGACCGCGGCGGCCGCGCGCAGATCTATGTCATGGGCGCCGACGGCTCGGGCCAGACCCGCATCTCCTTCGGCGACGGCGTCTATTCGACGCCGGTGTGGTCGCCGCGCGGCGATCTCATCGCCTTCACCAAGCAGACCGGTGGCGAATTCCAGATCGGCGTCATGAAGACCGACGGCTCGGGCGAGCGCATCCTGTCGTCAGGTTTCCAGCAGGAAGGACCGACCTGGGCGCCGAATGGCCGCGTCTTGATGTTCTTCCGCGACTCCAATGGCGGCCCGAAACTGGTTTCGGTCGACCTGACCGGCCGCAACGAGCAGCCGATCCCGACCTCGAACTTCGCATCCGATCCGGCTTGGTCGCCGCTGCTGGAATAAGTTCGGCCGAATTGCCACACATGCTGAAAAGGGGCCGTTTCGGCCCCTTTTCCATGCATTGGTCGCGTTTTGGCCGTATTTACGCCTACGGTCCGCGTGAAATGTGGCTTCAAGCCAATGGTTGCGGACGGGCAGCCTAAACCAAATTTTAACCGTGTTTCTTGAATGCCGGTTAACCCAAACGTGGTTACTGGGTGATCAACGAAATCACTCGAAATGCGAAGGAGAGGCGGCATGGGCCGTATCGCAGCACTTACCAGAAACCCGGTCATGATCGCGCTGGTGGCGATGCTCGCCATCGCCGGTTGCGCTTCGAAGAAGACGCCGAACAACGCCGCCGACCTTGGCCTCAATGGTGCCGGCGCCGCAACGCCCGGCTCGGCGCAGGACTTCACCGTCAACATTGGCGACCGTATCTTCTTCGATACGGATTCGTCGTCGATCCGCGCCGACGCGCAGACGACGCTTGCCCGCCAGGCGCAGTGGCTGAACCAGTACAAGCAGTATGCCATTGTCGTCGAAGGTCACGCCGACGAACGCGGCACGCGCGAATACAATCTGGCGCTCGGCGCCCGCCGCGCCGCCGCCGCCCGCGACTTCCTGGTTTCCAAGGGTGTCGCTTCCAGCCGTCTGAAGACCATTTCCTACGGCAAGGAACGTCCGGTCGCGGTGTGCGACGACATCTCCTGCTGGTCGCAGAATCGCCGTGCCGTCACCACGCTCAGCGGCGCCGGGTCCTGAGTTGCCGGCGTCGGGAGACGCGAGCGCGCCGACTGGCAAAAATGCAACACAGCTTCGCGAAAGGCGGCCTTCGGGCCGCCTTTTTCATATCCGGGTGCCCGAAACAAAATTTGGCCGAAGTCTCGCGTCCTGCTATGAGCCGAGGGCGCTTGGCTGGTCCCATTCTGATTGGAAGGCGCGAACAGACTAACGACACACGGCGAGAGGCACATGCATTTGAGATCGGTTCTGAGCGGCACGCTTGCGGCGCTGCTCCTATCAGGCTTCACCGCCCTGGCAAGCGGCCCGGGGGCAAGCGGCACCGGGCAATCGACCGACAGCGGCTTTTCCTTCCATCTGCCGAGCATCGAGTTGCCCAGCCTCTTCGGCGACAAGAAGAAACCCGACCAGGTCCAGTTCGCGCAGCAGTCGAACGGCGCCGGCGCCACCGGGCTCGAGGACCAGCTGCGCCAGATGAACGGCAAGATCGAAGAGCTCAATTTCCAGATCCTGCAGATGCAGGAACAGATCCGCAAGCAGCAGGAAGACAACGAGTTCCGCTTCCAGCAGCTTGAAGGCGGCGCGCAGGGCGGACAGCCGCCGGCGCAGAAGAAATCCGACGCCACCACCGGCACCAACACCGATGTGGCGGTGGCCCCGGCAACGCAGGCTCCGGCTGATGCCGGCGCCGCGCCTGGCGGCAATCAGTCCGCGGGCGGCAAGACGGTCGAGGACGTCATCGTCGAATCCCCCGATGGCGATCCCGGCAAGGTGATCCCGGGCACGGGAGCGCCGGAAAAGACCTTTGGTTCCATCACCGTCGACAAGAACGGCAATGTGATCGATGCCGGCGGCAACACCCAGTCAACCGCACCGGTGCAAGACACGGCCCCGGCGACCAAGGCCCCGGCCAAGGCCGGCAAGTCCAATGGCACGATCGTCGCGGCGCTGCCTTCCACCAAGGACCCGGAAGAGCTTTACCGCAATTCCTATCAGTTCATCCTATCGGGCGACTACAGCACCGCCGAGCAGGGTTTTCGCGATCATATCTCGCGCTTCCCCCGTGATGCGAAGACGGCGGACGCGCATTACTGGCTGGGTGAATCGCTGCTTGGCCAGCAAAAATACCGCGACGCGGCCGAGGTCTTCCTCGCCGCCAGCAAGGACTACCCCAAGGCCAAGAAGGCGCCCGACATGCTGCTGAAGCTCGGCGTGTCGCTGGTCGGCCTCAAGCAGCACGACGTCGCCTGTGCCACCTTCAGCGAAGTCGGCAAGCGCTACCCCGACATCTCCAATGCACTCAAGGAACGCGTCAAGCAGGAGAAGGCCCTGGCTGCGTGCTGATCTCTCCCAGGCATGTCTTGGTCTCCGGACCGCGACCATTTTTGGACGACATGCGTTGATGCTCGACACCGAGCCTGATCTTTCGACCAGACTTTTTTCGCATATCGATTTTACCCACGGCGCCGTCGCGGCCGTGTCCGGCGGCAGCGACTCGACCGCCCTGCTTCTCCTTCTCAAACAGCATCTCGACCGAACCGCATCGTCCGCGAAACTGCTGGCCGTGACGATCGACCATGGCCTGCGACAGGGCTCGGCAGCCGAGGCGCAAGCCGTGGCGAAGCTGTGCGCTGAGCGCGGCATTGCCCACCGCATCCTGACGTGGTCCGGGCGCAAGCCATCGACCGGCCTGCCGGCGGCGGCGCGGGAAGCGCGCTACAATCTGCTGGCCGAGGCGGCGCGCGCGGAAGGCATCGGCCTGATCGCCACCGGTCATACCGCCGACGACCAGGCCGAGACGGTGCTGATGCGACATGCACGAGACCGGGAGCCTGCCGACATGGCGGGCCGTGGGCTTGCCGGCATGGCACCTGGCACTCTCTATGACTGGCGCGAGTGGATCATTCGCCCGCTTCTGGGCATGCGGCGCTCGGCGCTTCGCGATTTCCTGCGGCGCGAACATGTCGGCTGGGCCGATGACCCGACCAATATCGACGAGGCCTTCGAGCGGCCGCGCGTGCGCGCAGCGGTTGCCGGCGAAAGTGCCGGGCATGTGGAGGATGTGCTGAGGCTCGCCGGCCAGGCCGCCGTCGAGCGCAGACAGCTTGGCGCTGGCGCCGCCGATCTCATCCGTCGCTTCGCCAGCCAGCCGGGCACGGGCCTCATCCGGCTCGATCCAGCCCTGCTGACCGCAGGCGACGACCGGGCGGCCATCTATGCGTTGCGCATCCTGCTGGCCACCGCCGGAGGCGTTGCCTTCCTGCCGGACCAGACGCGCAGCGAGGCGCTGTTCGGCCGGCTGAAAGCCGGATTTCTTTGCGCCACATTGTCGCGGACGGTGGTCGATTTCCGACGCGCCGGCCTCTTCCTGCGCCGCGAGGCGCGGGGCTTGCCACCCGCCGCAACCGCTGTCGACAACACTATCTGGGATGGCCGTCGCCACATCACATTGAACGACAGGGCCGACGCATTGTTGATCGCACCATTGGGCGCGACAGCGGCAAGGCGGCTGGCGATCGATGATGAAGAAACCCCGGCAAGCCTGATGCGCGCCGCATTGGCCGCGGAACCGGCATCGCGGCAAGCCCTTGAAAACCCTGATTTGCCGCAGGGCGAGCCGGGGTCGCCAGCGTTCGTGGCGCGACCGGTCGTGTCGCCTTTTTCCCACTTCCTGCCGTCCTTCGATCTGGCGCCGGCGCGGGCCGTCGCCGAATTGATCGGCGCGTCAGCGCTTCCCGCTTCGCCATGGGGCGGCCACAGTGCCGATTGATGGTGGTCGAAAGCTTAACCCAGACGTGCTGTTCTGCTTGGCAAGGGGGGGCGCTCTCCCTATGTTAGGCCCAAGTTTCCTCTCATGATGCTGTCCGTGCGCGGACGCCAACGGGACAATTGATGAATCCGAACTATCGCAACCTCGCGCTCTGGGCGATCATAGCGGTCCTGCTCATCGCTCTCTTCAATCTGTTCCAGACGCCGCAGACGCGCGGGGCTTCGAGCGATGTGCCTTATTCGCAGTTCCTGCAGGATGTCGCTGCCGGCCGGGTCAAGACGGTGACCATTGCAGGCGCCCGCATCACCGGCACCTACACCGACAATTCCACCGGCTTCCAGACCTATTCTCCCGGCGATCCCCAGCTGGTCTCGCGGCTGCAGGACAAGAACGTCACCATCAATGCGCGACCTGAAACCGACAGTTCCAATTCGCTGTTCGGTTACCTGATCTCCTGGCTGCCGATGATCCTGATCCTCGGCGTCTGGATATTCTTCATGCGCCAGATGCAGTCCGGATCCGGGCGCGCCATGGGTTTTGGCAAGTCGAAGGCCAAGCTTCTGACGGAGGCGCATGGCCGCGTGACCTTCCAGGATGTCGCCGGTGTCGACGAGGCCAAGGAAGATCTGGAAGAGATCGTCGAGTTCCTGCGCGATCCGCAGAAGTTCCAGCGCCTCGGCGGCAAGATTCCGCGCGGCGTGCTTCTGGTCGGCCCTCCCGGGACGGGCAAGACGCTGCTCGCCCGCTCGGTCGCCGGCGAAGCCAACGTGCCGTTCTTCACCATTTCGGGTTCGGACTTCGTCGAGATGTTCGTCGGCGTCGGTGCATCCCGCGTGCGTGACATGTTCGACCAGGCCAAGAAGAACGCGCCCTGCATCATCTTCATCGACGAAATCGACGCGGTCGGGCGCCATCGCGGCGCTGGCCTCGGCGGCGGCAACGACGAGCGCGAGCAGACGCTGAACCAGCTGCTGGTCGAGATGGACGGCTTCGAATCCAACGAAAGCATCATCCTGATCGCCGCCACCAACCGTCCCGACGTGCTCGATCCGGCGCTGCTGCGTCCGGGCCGTTTCGACCGCCAGGTGGTGGTGCCGAACCCCGACATCGTCGGCCGCGAGAAGATCCTCAAGGTGCATGTGCGCAACGTGCCGCTGGCGCCCAATGTCGACCTCAAGGTGGTTGCGCGCGGCACGCCGGGCTTCTCCGGCGCCGACCTCATGAACCTCGTCAACGAGTCGGCACTGATGGCGGCGCGGCGCAACAAGCGCCTCGTCACCATGGCCGAGTTCGAGGACGCCAAGGACAAGATCATGATGGGCGCCGAGCGCCGCTCGTCGGCCATGACCCAGGCCGAGAAGGAGCTGACCGCCTATCACGAGGCCGGTCATGCCATACTGGCGCTCAACGTGCCGTCGGCCGACCCGCTGCACAAGGCCACCATCATCCCGCGTGGCCGCGCGCTCGGCATGGTCATGCAGTTGCCGGAAGGCGACCGCTATTCGATGAGCTACAAATACATGATCTCGCGCCTCGCCATCATGATGGGCGGCCGCGTCGCCGAGGAGTTCAAGTTCGGCAAGGAGAACATCACCTCGGGCGCTTCCTCTGACATCGAGCAGGCGACCAAGCTGGCTCGCGCCATGGTCACGCGCTGGGGCTTCTCCGACAAGCTCGGCCATGTCGCCTATGGCGACAACCAGGAAGAAGTGTTCCTCGGCCATTCGGTGGCGCGCACGCAGAACATCTCGGAAGAGACCGCGCAGATCATCGACGCCGAAGTGCGCCGCCTGATCGACGAGGCCTATTCGACGGCGAAGTCCATCCTGACCAAGAAGAAGAAGGAATGGATCGCGCTGGCGCAGGGCCTGCTCGAATACGAGACGCTGTCGGGCGACGAGATCAAGCAGCTGATCGCCGGCGAGAAGCCCGCGCGCGACCTCGGCGACGACACGCCGCCCAGCCGTGGCTCGGCCGTGCCGAAGTCCGGCGGCCGCCGCAAGAAAGGCCCCGAGCCCGAAGGCGGCATGGAGCCACAGCCGTCGAGCTGAGCAGAACGTTGTTGAGTTTAAGAAAACGCCGCGGCCTTCTCCGCGGCGTTC
Organism: Mesorhizobium huakuii; assembly: GCF_030160235.1. GTDB lineage: Bacteria > Pseudomonadota > Alphaproteobacteria > Rhizobiales > Rhizobiaceae > Mesorhizobium > Mesorhizobium huakuii. The sequence continues at coordinate 12,342 of NZ_BSNY01000041.1, read as the reverse complement.
TCGTTTGTGAAGGCACCGCCGTGGTTCGCCAGGACCAAGGCCGGCCAATTGTTGAAGTCGGCGCCGCCCCTCATTGCCCTGCCGGGCATTTCTCCCCGTATGTGACGGGGAGAAAGTAGCTTGCCGCAACGTCGTCGCTTTTTGCGGCGCTAGTGATTGGCGAAACTATAGATGAGAGCGCCCCTCTCCCCGTCACTATACGGGGAGAGGATGCCGGCAGGCAGGTGAGGGGCAGCGCAAACGCGTGTAGATCGCTCGGCAATTGCGAACAAAGAAAAGCCCACGAACCTTGCGGCTCGTGGGCCTTTCCTTGTTGAGCTATTGCTGCCGATCAGGTCTTCAGCTTGGCATTGCACAGGCTGTAATAGCCGCCACCCTTCTGGATCCACTTGAGGCCGCTCAACGTGCCGGCATCCTTGTTGCTATGGTAGCCTTGCAGGCAGGTCTTCATCCGCGCCTTCGCGGGCTTTTCGGTCTTGAACTCGGCGGCGAGGGTGGTTGGGAATGTCACGCCCGCCGGCGCTACAGTGGGGGCGACTGCCGCTTCGGTTTCCTTTTTCGGCTGCGGCGCGGTTTTGACGGTATCCCCGCTGACACTCTCCGCAGCGGGCGTCGCGCATTTCTCCTTGCGGAAAGCGGCCCAGTCCATGCCGTTCAGAGTGCCGCCTTCTTTGGCTGTCCGATAGGTCTCGCCACATTCCTTCATCGTCAGTGCGCTTGCAGGGGCGACGCTCCAAGCAACCGATGCCGTCACAGCCAATACCGCCAATTTCAAATTGGGCATAAGAACCTCCCGGTTGATAACAAGTTAGTTAGACATCCTTTTGTATATTGTTTGTTCCTGATATGTTCAACTAGAATCTTTGGGAGCTGGCGATAAGTCCGGCGGTGGGCGGTGTGGGCGAATTGATGCCGGAAGCTCCCGCGATAGATGCGAACAAGGCCGCGCGAGCAACAAAAGGCCCGCGAAGCAGATGCATCGCGGGCCTTTGCCTATCCTTGCCAGACTTTCTGTCTAGCTCAATTCGATCTCAGCCGGCTCATGCCTCATCGATCCGGGGAATGCGTAGCCTAGCCCTTCAGCTTGGCGTTGCACAGGCTGTAGAAGCCGCCGCCCTTCTGGATCCACTTCAGGCCGCCAAGCGCGTTGGCGTCCTTGAGGACATAGTACTGGTCGAGGCAGGTGTGCATGCGGCCCTTTCCGGGGGTCTCGCTGGCATATTTCGGCGAGATCGCGGACGGGAAGGTGACGCCCTTGGGCGCAGCCGTCGTCGGCTTTGCCGGCTCCTTGGTGTAGTTTGCCTCGCTCGGAGCAGGCACGCTGTCGTCATCGGCGGCGGCGGCGCCGCATTCTGCCTTGCGGAAGTCGTTCCACTTCTGGCCTTTCAGCGTGTTCGCCGTCTTGGCAGCCTGGTACTTGGCGCTGCATTCGGCCATGGTCAGGCCCTTGCCGTCGGCCGGAGCCGCGGCTGCCTTGGTGGTTGCCGGCTTGGTGGTGTCAGCCGCGGCGGACGCGCCGGCGGCGCATTCGCTCTTGCGGAAGTCGTTCCACTTCATGCCGTTCAGCGTGCCGGCGGCCTTCGCCGCCTGGTACTTGGCGCTGCATTCCTTGGCCGTCAGGCCTTTCGCGGCGCCCGCGTCGGCGGCCGCTGCCTTGGCCGGCTTGGCCGGCTTGGTTTCGGCTGCCTTCTTCGTGTCGGCCGGCTTGGTATCCGTCGTGGCGGCGGCATCGGTGCCGCATTGTGCCTTGCGGAACTGGTTCCAGGTCTGTCCGGCCAGTGTCCCCGCATCCTTGGCGGCGTTATACTTCGTGCTGCACTCGGCCATCGTCAGTGCGTTGGCTGGCGCGGCCAGGAACAACGTCACTACGGCGAGGCCGGTCAAAGTGGCAAGTCGGTGGATGAGCATAGCGTTTCTCCGTTGCAGCAGCCCATTATACGTCCCAGCGAATCAATAACGCTCAACGGTCGGTTGCGCCAGATGCTAAGTGGCGTATATATCGCCCAAAGCCTGCTCCTCCCGATAAGGTGATGAAATCATTGTCCCTTGCCGGGTTAAAAACAAGATTTTCCGCGTGCAGCTGCAGCGTATAGCTCGCAGAACTGGTATATTGCAGCGCCGCGGTGCCGCCAGGTCAGGATGCAGCCTTGTTGTGTGCGGTGCACAACAATGATTTTCTAAGGATTGGTAACATATAATCACACAATGTGATCATGACGCGCTGGCCAATTATGGCATGAGATGCCGGCAAAGAACCTTCAGGGAATTGAACTAGCATGGCAGGGAATTACTTCGGCACGGACGGTATCCGCGGGCGCGCCAACAAGTTTCCGATGACCGCGGAAATCGCCATGCGGGTCGGCATGGCTGCCGGCCTTTCGTTCCAGCGCGGCAGCCACCGTCATCGTGTCGTTCTGGGCAAGGACACTCGGCTTTCCGGCTACATGATCGAGAATGCGATGGTGGCGGGTCTCTGCGCCGCCGGCATGGATGTGTTCCTGCTCGGCCCGATCCCGACCCCGGCCGTCGCCATGCTGGTGCGTTCGCTACGCGCCGATATCGGCGTCATGATATCCGCTTCGCACAACCCCTATTACGACAACGGCATCAAGCTGTTCGGTCCGGACGGCTACAAGCTCTCGGACGAGATCGAAGAGCGCATCGAGGGCATGCTCGACAAGGATATCGAACTGACACTCGCCGATTCCGACGGGCTTGGCCGCGCCAAGCGTGTCGACGGCGTGCATGACCGCTACATCGAGTTCGCCAAGCGCACATTGCCGCGCTCGATGTCGCTTTCGGGCCTCAGGATCGTCGTCGATTGCGCCAATGGCGCGGCCTACAAGGTGGCGCCCGAGGCGCTGTGGGAACTCGGCGCCGAAGTCGTGGCCATCAATGTCGAACCCAACGGCTTCAACATCAACAAGGAATGCGGCTCGACGCATCCGGCCGGCCTGCAGAAGAAGGTGCATGAAGTGCGCGCCGATATCGGCATCGCGCTCGATGGCGATGCAGACCGTGTCGTCATCGTCGACGAGAATGGCGCGATCGTCGACGGCGACCAGATCATGGCGATGATCGCCGAGTCCTGGCACCAGAGCGGACGGCTTGCCGGCGGCGGCGTGGTTTCGACGGTCATGTCCAATCTCGGCCTCGAACGCTTCCTCGGAGACATGAAGCTGCAGTTGCACCGCACCAAGGTCGGCGACCGCTATGTCGTGGAGCATATGCGCGCGCATGGGCTCAATGTCGGCGGCGAACAGTCGGGCCATATCGTTCTGTCGGATTTCTCGACCACCGGCGACGGCCTGGTGTCGGCGCTGCAGGTGCTGGCCTGCATCAAGCGCCAGGGACGCCCGGTGAGCGAACTGTCGAAGAAGTTCGAGCCGGTGCCGCAGCTCTTGAAGAATGTCCGTATCGCCGGCGGCAAGCCGCTCGAGGAAGCTCCGGTCAAGGCCGCGATCGAGGATGCGCGCAACCGTCTCGGCAAGGCCGGGCGTCTGGTCATCCGTCCGTCCGGCACCGAGCCGCTGATCCGTGTCATGGCCGAGGGCGACGATCCGCAACTGGTCGAGGCCGTCGTCAACGACATTGTCGACGTCATTTCGGAGACCCGCAGCGCGGCCTGATCTCCGGCGCGCCGAGGCGCGTCACACCACCGTTCCGGTTGCATCAAGGCCCGCCATTTCGGTGGGCTTTTTATTGGCCGGGGACCGACCCCCTTACTATCGAAATCATTCCCGGATTCCTCGAATTTTAGAGATTCGTGGTTAATCGACAGGGTTAAACGCCTTTTAACTTTTCCAATTCATTATCCACGCCTGAAAGCCAATCTCGTTCGGACGCGATCGCGTGCCGAGGGTTCCTAGGGGTGACAAGCATGTTCAATACAGCAAGAAAGGCCCTGTTCGCGTTGCTGTTCGCGGGCCTGGCCTGGCCGGTGTTCGCAGCCGACCTGCCTGAGCCGCAGGTCGAAGAGGCGCCGCCACCACCAGTCTACGAGCAGCCGGTCGACGTCGGCGGCTGGTATATCCGTGGCGACATCGACTATCACAAGTCGAAGATGGGTGACATCGACTACATCACCTATGGCGCGGCACCTTGCCCTTGCGGACCTCCTGTCGGGGTCGCTGGCAGCAAGTCCTTCGACTATGGCAAGCTCAAGGGCGGCTTCTCGCTCGGCGCCGGTGTCGGCTACAAGATCAACGAACACTTCCGCACCGATCTGACCGCCGACTATTGGTTCAAGTCGAACTTCAACGGCGCCACCTCGGATCTGGTCTCGACCTCGGTCGAAGCGTCGAAGATGAGCGCCCTGCTGCTGCTCGCCAATGCCTATGTCGATATCGGCACCTGGCACGGCATCACGCCTTATGTCGGCGCCGGTATCGGCGGCGCGCGCGTCAAGTGGGATACCGTCTACGACCCGACCCCGGGCGCCACCGAGTCCAACCCGGGAGTATCCAGCTGGCGCTTCGCCTACGCGGTCATGGCCGGCGCCTCCTACTGCCTGACCGACAAGGTCATCCTCGATGCTGGCTACCGCTTCTCCCATATCCAGGGCGGTCGCATGTTCGAGTATGGTCCAAGCGGCGCCACGCCGGGCGCCGGGCCGGGCTTCGATCACGGCTTCAGCACCCACGAAGTGCGTGGCGGCCTCCGCTATCAGTTTGGCGGCAACAACGGGTGCAGCGTACCGGTGGCCTACCAGCCCGAACCCGAGCCGATCTACACCAAGTAAGACTTTCCTGCCTCGAATGGTCGCGAACCGCCCGGCTCAGCCGGGCGGTTTTCGTTTGAGCCGGCGCTGATGAGGGACCTGGAGCATCGCCTCGAAACGAAGGTCATTTTGGGCGACATGCGTCAGCGAAATCAATTCGCTAACGCTCTGTTAGCCTTAACCGCGACTTAACCACTATGGTTAACAATGCTCTCTGAAAACGATGGCTGCCGTGTTGGTTGCAGCTGTCGTAAAATCCGGGAGTCGGGGACCATGACACTCATATCGCGTATTGTGCTGGCGCTTGCCGGACTCGGCCTCTTGCCGCTGACACCGGCATTCGCCGCCGACTACGATCCACCGATCTACGCCGACCAGGCGCCCGACTATGTGCCGGTCGAGGTCGGTTCCGGCTGGTATCTGCGCGGCGACGTCTCCTATCTGGTGCAGAAGAGCTTCGAAAATGGGGATTTCACCTTCCCGTCAACGATCAACAACGAAAGCTTTGGTGAGAGCGAAGACGCATTATTTGCGAGCGTCGGCTTCGGATATCATTTCAACGATTACCTTCGCGCCGATCTCAACTTCGGCTATCTGCCCGGCAACAACGCCAGCGCCAGCTATAATGATACAGCGGTCATAACGTTGCCGACATTGCCGACCGTGGCATCGGTATCGTTGAAGAATTACGCCTTCTCGGGGCTGCTCAATGGCTATGTCGATCTCGGCACATATGTCGGGATCACGCCTTATCTCGGCGCCGGTATCGGTGTCGTGCGCAGCACGCACAAGCTTTCGGCGCGCTACACGGACAACAATGTCCCCGCCAACAGTTTCAACGTGCAGGACAACAAGACGCAATACTCCTTGGCCTATACGCTGAATGCGGGCCTTGCCTACCAGGTGACGAAGAACGTTTCCGTCGATCTGGGCTATCAGTATTTCTCCGCTCCGGATGCCGAATATGTGACGGCCGAAAGCCTGACCTCCTTTCCGGTCAAAAAGGGGATCAGCAATCACCAGGTCAAGCTCGGGCTGCGCTACGATCTCTGGTAGGCTTGGGACAGATCAGGATTTTGGCGGCGGATCCCAGTGGTCCGCCGTTCGCGTTTGAAATCACGCGATCCTGATCGCGGATCGCCGGTATCCCGGCAGCGACAAAAACTTTCCTCTTGACGCCCGAGGCCTGAACGCATATCGCCGTCCGTGGGCCACCCCTCCCCAACGAGGGGCCACTATCTGGAAGGATAGACCACGATGACGACGCATACGAAGCCCGGATTCCGTCCGGCAAACCCCAATTTCTCCTCAGGTCCCTGCGCAAAACGCCCCGGCTGGTCGGTCGAGGCGCTGAAGAATGCCGCGCTCGGCCGTTCCCATCGCGCCAAGATCGGCAAGACCAAGCTCGAACAGGCGATCGAGCTGACGCGCGAAATCCTCCAGGTTCCGGCCGACTACCGCATCGGCATCGTGCCGGCGTCGGACACGGGCGCCGTCGAGATGGCGCTGTGGTCGCTGCTCGGCGAGCGCGGCGTCGACATGGTCGCCTGGGAAAGCTTCGGCTCCGGCTGGGTCACCGATGTGGTCAAGCAACTCAAGCTGCCCGACGTGCGCAAGCTCGAGGCCGGCTACGGCGAATTGCCGGATCTGGCCAAGATCGATTTCGACCGCGACGTGGTCTTCACCTGGAACGGCACGACCTCTGGCGTGCGCGTGCCGAACGGTGATTTCATTCCTGCCGACCGCAAGGGCCTGACCATCTGCGACGCCACTTCGGCGGCGTTCGCGCAAAGGCTCGATTTCGAAAAGCTCGATGTCGTTACCTTCTCCTGGCAGAAAGTGTTGGGCGGCGAGGGCGCGCATGGCATACTGATCCTGTCGCCCCGCGCCGTTGCGCGGCTGGAGAGCTACAAGCCTGCATGGCCGCTGCCGAAAATCTTCCGCCTGACCTCCGGCGGCAAGCTGATCGAGGGCATCTTCAAGGGCGAGACCATCAACACGCCGTCGATGCTGTGCGTCGAGGACTATCTCGACGCGCTGCACTGGGCGAAGTCGATCGGCGGCCTCGATGCGCTGGTCGCCAGGGCGGATGCCAATGCCGCCGTGCTCGACGGATTCGTCGACAGGTCCTCGTGGCTCGGTCATCTCGCCGTCCAGCCGGAGACGCGGTCGAACACGTCGGTCTGCCTGTCCTTCACCGATCCGGATATCGCGGCGCTCGACGCCGACGGTCAGGCGGCTTTCGCCAAGGGGCTGGTCTCGGCGCTCGACAAGGAAGGTGTCGCCTATGACATCGGCTCCTATCGCGACGCGCCTCCGGGACTGCGTATCTGGTGTGGTGCGACGGTCGAGACGTCGGATCTCGAGGCGCTGCTGCCCTGGCTCGAGTGGGCTTTCGCCGCGCAGAAGGCGTCGCTGAAAGCGGCGGCCTGAGACTTCCGTGGCGGCCTGCGGGCCGCCCATTCCCGGATCAATCCCATTTCAAGGAGGCCGCCATGGCGCCCCGCGTTCTCGTCTCTGACAAACTCTCTCCCACCGCCGTGCAGATCTTCAAGGATCGCGGCGTCGAGGTCGACTATCTGCCCGACCTCGGCAAGGACAAGGAAAAGCTGCTCGAAGTGATCGACCAGTATGACGGCCTTGCCATCCGCTCGGCGACCAAGGTCACCGAAAAGCTGATCAACGCCGCCACCAGGCTCAAGGTCATCGGCCGCGCCGGCATCGGCGTCGACAATGTCGATATCCCGGCGGCGAGCCGCAAGGGTATCATCGTGATGAACACGCCCTTCGGCAATTCGATCACCACAGCCGAGCATGCCGTGGCGATGATCTTCGCCCTGGCGCGCCAGATCCCGGAAGCCAACGCCTCGACCCATGCCGGCAAGTGGGAGAAGAACCGTTTCATGGGCGTCGAGATCACCGGCAAGACGCTGGGCGTCATCGGCTGCGGCAATATCGGCTCGATCGTCGCCACACGCGGCGTCGGCCTGAAGATGCATGTCATCGCCTTCGACCCGTTCCTGTCGGACAAGCGTGCCGAGGAGCTCGGCGTCGACAAGGTGGAACTGGAGGAGCTGTTCGCCCGCGCCGACTTCATCACGCTGCACACGCCGCTGACCGACAAGACGCGCAACATCATCGATGCCGCGGCAATCGCCAAGATGAAGAACGGCGTGCGCATCATCAATTGCGCGCGCGGCGGGCTGGTCGTCGAGGCCGATCTGATCGCGGCGCTGAAGAGCGGCAAGGTGGCGGGCGCCGGCATCGACGTGTTCGAGGTGGAGCCGGCCGAGCAGAACGCCTTGTTCGGCATGGAAAACGTGGTCGCGACGCCGCATCTCGGCGCCTCGACGGCGGAAGCGCAGGAGAATGTCGCGCTGCAGGTCGCCGAGCAGATGTCGGACTATCTGATCAAGGGCGCCGTCTCCAACGCCATCAACATGCCGTCGATCACGGCCGAAGAAGCGCCGCGGCTGAAGCCCTTCGTCAAGCTCGCCGAAGTGCTCGGCGCGTTTGTCGGCCAGGTCACCGAGGATCCGATCAAGGAGGTCGAGATCCTGTTCGACGGCTCCACCGCGACGATGAACACGCGCGCGCTGATCAGCGCGACGCTGGCCGGGCTGATCCGGCCGCAGGTCGCCGACGTCAACATGGTTTCGGCGCCGATCATGGTGAAGGAGCGCGGCATCATCGTCGCCGAGGTCAAGCGCGACAAGTCGGGCGTGTTCGACGGCTACATCAAGCTGACGGTCAAGACCGAACACAGGACGCGCTCGATCGCCGGCACCTGCTTCTCCGATGGCAAGCCGCGCTTCATCCAGATCAAGGGCATCAACCTCGACGCCGAGGTCGGCCAGCACATGCTCTACACCACCAATGCCGATGCGCCCGGCATCATCGGCCTGCTCGGCACTGTGTGCGGCGAGAATGGCGTCAACATCGCCAATTTCCAGCTTGGTCGCAACCGGCCGGGCGGCGACGCCATCGCACTGCTCTATCTTGACGCGCCGTTCCCGGAAAAGGTGCTGGAGCAGGTGCGGGCGCACAAGTCGATCGATTCTGCCAAGCGGCTGCAGTTCGACGTCGGCGGGATCTGATCCCGGCTTTCGCCAAGATCGGAAGGCGCGGCGTTTGCCGCGCCTTCTTGCTGCTCAGCGCGCCTTGGCCCGCGGGGGCACCGCCATCTTGCGCCCGCTATGTTCGGCAAGCCCGATGCCACCCAGCACGAGGACCAGCGCCAGCGCCTGATAGAGCTGGAACGTCTCGCCGACGATCAGCACCGAAAGCAGCGTGCCGAAGATCGGCACCAAATTGATGAACAGGCCGGCGCGGTTGGCGCCGATCAGCTCGTTGCCCCTGATGTAGGTTATCTGCGAGACGACCGAGGCGCCGATCGCGGTGTAGACGATGACCGTCCAGCCGCGCGCGTCGGGCACGATGGCCTTGCCGGCTGCGACCTCCCACAGCACGAAGGGCAGCGAGGTGATGAGCGCGGCGATCGACATGGCCAGCATCAGGCTCTGCCAGCGCATCGCCGGCTTCAGCCGCAGCCCGACCGAATAGCCGCTGTAGAGGACGACCGCCACCAGCATGATGGCGTCGCCGAAATTGAGCTCCAGCGTCAGCAGCCGGCGCGGATCGCCGTGGCAAGCGGTCAGGATCACGCCGGCAATGGTCAGCACGACGCCGGCGATCTGCGCCCAGTTCACGCGCAGCCGGAAGAAGATGAAATTGGCCGTCATGATCAGGATCGGCATCGCCGCCTGTTCGATCGAGACGTTGATCGCCGTCGTATAGTTCAGCGCCGTGTAGAAGATCACGTTGAACAGCGTGAAGCCGCTGGCGCCGAGTGCCGCCAGAATGAACCAGTGCCGGCGCACCACGGGCCAGTCCTGCTGGATCGTGCGCCAGCCGATCGGCAGCAGGATCGCCACTGCCAGCACCCAGCGCAGGAAGACCAGCATCATTGGCGAGACGTGATCGACCGCCAGCTTGCCGGCCACGGAATTGCCACCCCACAGCAAGGTGGTGAGCAGCAGGAGTAGATAGGCGCTTCGATGCATCGCGGGATTCCGGCCGCGACGTATGCGTCGCGGTGTTTGCCGGCCTATTGCCCCTCTCAGCCCAAGTAAATGATGTCAAAGCCGAAAATTGTTGTGCCTCAGGGCATTTTCGACGGCAAAGAAAGGTCGCACTCGCGAGGTCTTGACGCTATAGAGGCCTGTCGTTTCGAACCATATCCAAGCCGCTCGGCGGCGTCTCAAGGGAAAAGAAACATGGCCAATGTGGTGGTCGTCGGCTCGCAGTGGGGCGACGAAGGCAAGGGCAAGATCGTCGACTGGCTGTCGGAGCGCGCCGATGTCGTGGTGCGTTTCCAGGGTGGGCACAATGCCGGCCACACGCTGGTCGTCGACGGCAAGGTCTACAAGCTGTCGTTGTTGCCGTCCGGCGTCGTGCGGCAGGGCAAGCTGTCCATCATCGGCAATGGCGTTGTCTTCGACCCGCATGCCTTCGTGGCCGAAGTGGCCAAGCTCAAGGCGCAGGGCGTCGAAGTGACGCCGGATCGCCTGAAAATAGCCGAAAACACAGCGCTTATCCTGTCGCTGCACCGGGAGCTGGACGGATTCCGCGAGGACGCCGCGTCAAATTCCGGGACGAAGATTGGCACGACCCGCCGGGGCATTGGTCCGGCCTATGAGGACAAGGTGGGTCGGCGCGCGGTGCGGGTGATGGATCTGGCGGATTTGGAAACGCTTCCCCTGAAGGTCGACAGGCTGCTGACGCATCACAATGCGCTGCGCCGCGGGCTTGGCCATGGTGAAGTCACGCATGACGCGATCATGGCCGAATTGACCTCGGTCGCCGACGAGATCCTGCCCTATATGGACCGGGTCTGGAAGATCCTGGACGACAAGCGCCGCGCCGGCGAACGCATCCTGTTCGAGGGCGCGCAAGGCACGCTGCTCGACATCGATCACGGCACCTATCCGTTCGTCACCTCGTCCAACACGGTGGCCGGGCAGGCAGCAGCCGGCTCGGGCGTCGGTCCGGGCGCCATCGGCTATGTGCTCGGCATCACCAAGGCCTACACGACACGCGTCGGCGAAGGTCCGTTCCCGACCGAACAGAAGAACGAGATCGGCGAATTCCTCGGCACGCGCGGCCATGAGTTCGGCGTCGTCACCGGGCGCAAGCGCCGCTGCGGCTGGTTCGACGCGGTGCTGGTGCGCCAGGCCGTCGCCGTCAACGGCATCAAGGGCATCGCGCTGACCAAGCTCGACGTGCTCGACGGGCTGGACGAGATCAAGGTCTGCACGGGCTATCGCCTCGACGGCGAGATGATCGACTATTTGCCGGCCAGCCAGGGCGCGCAGGCCCGTGTCGAACCGGTCTACGAGACGCTGGAAGGGTGGAAAGGCACCACTGCCGGCGCGCGCAGCTGGAACGACCTTCCGGCCCAGGCCGTCAAATATGTCCGATACATAGAGGAGTTGATCGGCGCGCCGGTGGCACTCCTCTCCACCAGCCCGGAACGGGACGATACGATACTTGTGACCGATCCGTTTCAAGACTAGTTTCTGAAGCCTTTCCGGGCATCACGGCTGATTTGCGGGGGCCGGCGCGGAAGCAAAATACAGGTCGACTGAAGCATGGCAGATTTTGTTGCTGTTCTGAAAAAGGCGCTCGACAAGCATGGCAACGAGACGCCCGAAAAGCGTACGCGCATCTATGAGAGCGTTCGTTCCATGCTGGCCAAGAAGCTTGCGGAATATTCGCCGCCGCTGGCCACCGAAGCCATAAGCGCGCAAAAGCGCTCACTGGAAAACGCCATAACGAGCGTCGAGCGCGAGTATGCCAAGAGCGTGCCGGAAACGGACCCGCTCGCGGAGCTGGAACACATCTTCTCCTCGATCGACCGCAACAAGAACCAGCCGAGCCACACGCGCCAGCCGGTGAAGGCGGAGCCGGCGTGGCCGGCACCGCCAGCCGCCAAGCCCGAGCCTTACCGACCCGCGTCGCCGCCTGCCGCCACGCCGGAACCTTACCGGCCCGCGCCGCCGCCCGCAGCCAAGACCGAGCCGAGCTGGCAGAAACCCACGCCGGTACAGCCGGCGGCCCCCGATCCCGCCGACCATGCCTTGCCGGGCATGGATGCGGACCAGGACGATGGCCGCGCCGATGTCTTCCCGAACGATGAGGAGCCGGCGGCGGCCGATACTTTCCGCCTGCGCCCGGCCGAGCGCAAGCGCAGCTATGGCGGGCTGATCGCCGCCGTCGTCGCCTTGCTGGTCGTTGCCGGCGGCGGTTATGGCATCTGGCTCAACAAGGGCGCCTTCAGCAAGATGCTGGGCCTGGACGGCAGCAAGGTCGTCGCCAAGACCGAACCGGTGAAACCGGCGCCGGCCAAGCCGGCGACCGACGCCGCCGCGGCGCCAGCGCCCGCGGCAGGTGCCGAGGGGACGAAATTCACGCAGCGGCTGACGCCCGAAGGCGGCGAGACCGACCCGGGCCCGGCCGGTGGACAAACCGGCGTAGGCGAGGGTGAATCCGTCGCCGCGCTGACGACGCCGCCGACCGCGACGAATGCGCCGGCCAATCCGCCCCCGGCTGCAGCCGCGCCC
>NZ_BSNY01000040.1 GCF_030160235.1 Mesorhizobium huakuii | reverse complement strand
ATGGCTTAACGGACAGTGTTCGCTATCCGTTCACGTCCAACTGTTCAAGTTGGGCTTGGCGGTGGTGACGGCGGCGAACCTTAACGCCGTGGCGGCCCGCTACGACGCCAGCAAGAGCAGGCTGGCGCAGGCCGGGCAGGTTGCCGAAGCCGTCGGGCTCGACATGAAGCAATGGTGGACGCCCGAAGCGCCGTTCCTGTCGCGCCTGTCCAAGGCCGATATCGCGGACGTGCTGCGCGAGGCCGGTTGCAGCGAAACCGCCGCCAGATCGGTGGAACGCGCGCCCAAGGACTGGCTGCCGCTGCCGTTGCGTGGGCGCGAACAGCCCACCCACGAACAGGCCACCCAGACCATCGCGGCGCTGCCTGCCGCCGCCGAGTGAATGACAGGCCCGGTGCTACCGGCACCGGGCTTGTTCTTTGGCCTGACAATTGTATCGTACGAAACAACAGCGAGGACACCATGTCCGCCATCAATCCCACCACCACGACCTATGAGGGCCTCAACCGGGCCTACGGGTTCTTCAACGAGCGCCTGTTTGGCGGCACCTTGCCGCCCTGCCTGATCACCATGCAACGCAAGGCCAAGGCCCACGGCTACTTCGCCGGGGGCCGCTTCGGCTCCAAGGACGGCGCGGTCGTCACCGACGAAATCGCGCTCAACCCGTCGCATTTCCACGAGCGCAGCACCGAGCAGAGCCTGTCCACCCTCGTCCACGAAATGGTGCATCTGTGGCAGCACCATTTCGGCAAGGTCTCGCGCGGCGGCTACCACAACGCCGAATGGGCCACAAAAATGAAGGAAATCGGCCTCGTTCCCTCCGACACCGGCCAGCCCGGCGGCAAGCAGACCGGCCAGAGGGTCAGCCACTACATCGCCGACGGCGGCGCCTATCGCGTCGCCTTCGTCGAGCTCGAGGCGAGCGGCTTCGACGCGCTCTATGTCGAGCTGTGGGCCGAAGGGGCGGGGCGGGCCAAGCGCAAGGCCAAGAACGCCAGCAAATCCCGCTACACTTGCCCGGATTGCGGCCTCAATGCCTGGGCCAAGCCCGCAGCGCCGCTGATCTGCGGCGACTGCGGCGTACGGATGAAGGCTCCGGAGGGCGAAGGGGAGGAAGAAGAAGCCGAGACCGAGCTGGAAGCCGCATAGGCTCCGGCGTCTCCGGCCGAGGACGCCTTGACGGCATCGAGCCGCCGACGGCGCCAGCTATGAGGAAACGCCATTCCCAAGCTCTCAGGCGCTAGGAGCCCGTCCAGATAGCTCTGGGAGTGGGCTGTTTGACGAATGATAGCCCACTCAGGCGGGGCGGGCGAGCTTGGTTAGATTGTGCGCGGTGCAGATCAGCGCCCATTCCGCTTCGACTTTTTCGATGCCCCGCAACAGGAACTGCCTGAACCCTCTTGCCTGTTTGATCTGTCCGAACACCGGCTCCACGATTTGCTTTCTGAGCCTGTATCTACTTCGCCATCCTGCCCGCTTGAGCTTGTCTCGCATGGCTTTTGTGAGCGGTTGGACGATCTTTCGTTTGCCTTGCGCGGCATGTTTGGCGCGTCCGGTTGCGACGTGTCAGATGGGTGTTGACAAAAGCATGAGTACATACTCATAATATGGGGAGATGGTCACATTGCCCCGCCCTAGTCGCCCGCTGCTCTGGATAGCTTCGAGCCGTAAGGACTATGGCGACTTTCCGCCGAAAGTGCAGGAAGCCATGGGCTTTGAGCTGTTCCTGGCACAAACCGGGCAACACCCGCCATCTGCGAAGATGCTGAAGGGCATTGGCAATGGTATAGTGGAACTGGTCGAGGATTTCGACAGTGACACCTACCGGGCCGTTTATACCGTTCGCTTTGAAACGGCCGTTTATGTGCTGCATTGCTTCAAGAAGAAGTCGAAGCGCGGCATCCAAACCCCACAGAGCGATATTGAGCTGATTAAGCGCCGCTACCGCGATGCGGAAGCCGATTATTCAGCGAGGAAAAATGAGGAGCGCAAGCGATGAAAGCGAGCAATGCTGAGGTGCATGTTGGCAATCCCAACATCTTTGCCGAGCTGGGCCTACCGGATGCTGAAAATCACTTCCTGAAGGCGCAAATCGTGGCTGAAGTCTACCGGCTGGTACGGGAGCAAAAACTGACCCAAGCGAAGGCTGGCGAAGCCATGGGCGTGAGCCAGCCGGAAGTGTCCCGCCTGTTCAAAGGGCACTTCCGCGAATACTCGGTGGAACGCCTGATGAACTTCCTGGCCGCATTGGGACAGGAAGTGGAAATCGTATCCCGGCCGCTGCCGCAAGACAGTGGCCCCGGGCATATCACCTTCCGTCACGCCACGGCCTAAAGGCCGAAAAATCGTAGAGAAACGCCGCCAACAAGCGGCGTTTTTTATGCCGACAAGGCCGATTCCGTGACCTGAAACAGCACGTCGAGGAAGGGCAGGGCATGCTTGGCCTGGTGCGCCTCGGCCGCCGAGTAGGCACGACGCGCCGGTTGCGCAACTCGACCGGCCGGACCAACAGCTCGGTCAGGGCACCCAGTGGTGCAATTCGGCGTCGTCACCGTCCAAGCATACGAAATAATGGGTGAGGCAAAGCCGCCCCAGCAGCACTCCACGCCGATCAATTTTCCGGCGGGGACTGGCGCCCACAAATCGTGACGATCGCGGAACTGCCCCATGCGGCACGAGGCGCGAACATGATCGAATAATCACGGCGGGGATGTCACATTAACTCAGTAAAGAGCTTTTTCCATCGCGCCGCGCCGATTCTTGACGCCCTAACCCTTTGATTTCTTTTGCCCGAAACTTTTCCGCTTGACGAGTAGATAGTAGTATTTCTCGTTAATGTGACATCCCCCCTCGATGAACTCGCCAGTCGCCAGCGCCTTGAAGGGGGTGCCGGAGAGATAGAGATAAGCGCGCGTGGTGATGGGCAGGAACTCCGCCTCGCTCTCCGAAAGCACGCCAAGGTCTTCGTTCACAACTTCCAGATCAGCGGTATATTCCGAACTGGTTTCCTCCTTGGCGACCGCAGCATCCTCGCCCTCGAAAAGCTCCTTCGCCGTCTCCCGCCATGCGCCGAAGTGGTACTCATCGAACACCACAAGGTCCCAGTTGATCGCGTGGAGCCATTCGTTCCTGGCCTTGATGTTCCCCGCCTTGTCGCGTCCGAGAAGGTCCTGGAACGAGCCGAAATAGACCACCGGCTTATCGCCGTCGATTTGCCTAGGGTCGCGCCCGGAATTGCGAGAGAGATACTGCCAGCTGTCAAAATCGACGTGCGATTCAAGGTCGGTCTGCCATGCGTCTTCCACGGCGGGTTTGAAAGTCACCACCAGCACCCGCTTCGCGCCCAGCTTTTTGGCGAGCTGGTAGGTGGTGAATGTTTTGCCGAAGCGCATTTTCGCGTTCCAGAGGAAGCGCGGCACGGGGGATGTCACATTAACGAGAAATACTACTATCTACTCGTCAAGCGGAAAAGTTTCGGGCAAAAGAAATCAAAGGGTTAGGGCGTCAAGAATCGGCGCGGCGCGATGGAAAAAGCTCTTTACTGAGTTAATGTGACATCCCCCATCGAGGAACAGATATTCAACTGGACCTATACCGACGAGCAGCGCACCAAGCAGGATTTCGCCGCCCAGAATCCGGGCAAGCGTAACCCATACGGTGCGCTGCCGCAGATGCGTTTGCTGACCTACCAGATGCCGGACGAGCTGCTGGCGATCGCCAGCGCAGGGGAGTTTGACGAGTTTGATCTGAACACCTTTTTTACCGCCACCGCCACCGGCACGGGCAACGCGGCTGCGTTCAAGCACAAAACCGACGTGCAAAAATGGCTCGACATCATCCGGGGCGGTTATACGCCGCAAACTGTGGAGAGCCTGAAATCGGGCACACGGCCGCCATTTCCCTATTCGGACATGCGGCTGCTTCCTTACCTCCAACACTCGTTCTGGTTTCTGCCCAACGTCGCCGCCTGTCATGCGATGGCGAACCTGCTTGCGGAGCGGCAAAACACCTTCTGGCATGATTATAGGGTTGTCGTGGCGGCGGGCACCTCGGCTGGGATCGGCCTCGATGCGCTGCCGCCTGTTCGGCAGGCGGTCGGCAGTGGCTTCGACACAAAGACCATTACGCTGTCCTGCGGCAAGCTCACTACAGGTGTGACGGTGGCGCAGTGGTCGTCGATCCTGATGCTGCGCAATCTCAAATCGCCCGAAACCTATTTCCAGGCCGCATTCCGGGTGCAGTCGCCGTGGTCGATCAAGAATCCCAATGGCGACAATCCCCACGAAGAAGAAGTGTTGAAGCCGGTTTGTTTCGTGTTCGATTTCGCGCCGACGCGCGCCCTGCGGCAATTGTCGGAGTATGGCATCGGCCTCTCGCCGGGCGAGCCGAATCCCGAGAATGCCGTGCGGGAGCTAGTCTCGTTCCTGCCGGTTCTGGCCTATGACGGTGCCAACATGACGCAGATCGACGCAGGCGGCATCCTCGACATGGCGATGGCCGGCACCTCAGCGACGCTGCTCGCCCGCAAATGGGAATCCGCGCTGCTCGTGAACGTAGACAATGACACGTTGCGCCGCGTCCTCGATAATCCCGAGGCGATGGCCGCGGTCGAACGCATCGAGGGCTGGCGGGCGCTGGGCGACAACATCATCGAGACGATCATCAACAAGAGCGACAAGGTTAAGGAACTCAAGAACAAGGCGAAGGACGGCGAGCTGACGCCGAACGAGAAGAAGGAGTTGAGCGAGGAGGAGAAGGAATACAAATCCAAGCGAAAGCTCGTTCAGGAAAAGCTGATCAAGTTTGCAACGCGGATCCCGGCCTTCATGTATCTCACGGATTTCCGCGAGAATACACTTCAGGACGTAATCACTAAGCTGGAGCCGGACCTGTTCCTCGCCGTCACCGGCTTGACGGTGGCGGACTTTCACCTCCTGGTACGCCTGAAGGTGTTCAATACCGAGCGGATGAATGAGGCTGTCTTCGCCTTCCGCCGCTATGAGGATGCCTCACTCCGCTATACTGGCATTGAAAGTCACCAAGGGCTGACCCATTACGGCCTCTACGACACCGTAGTGGCGAAAGAGTGAGGCAAAGGTCTACATTTGGTCGATCTGCGAGATTTGCGAAACGTCTGGAACGCGGTGCTCCTTGGCCGTTCCCGTGGCCCGTGGCCGGCAGGTCCACTGCGCAATTCAATATCTGGCAGTGCGATTGAACCGACCGAAGTCATCGAAACTTCGTCAGCTGTGTGGCTGACGTCGATCGCCGTCCTTTTGCGTTTCCGTAGTTGCTCCGTCTGCCGCCCGTTCGAGCGCAACCATTTTCTTGACCAGGGCCAGCAGGTCGCGCTTCGTGCCGTGCGGCAGAGACACGACCTGTTGGGCGAGTTCCATAGTGTCGCGAGCTTCCTCCGGGGTGCGGCCCCATAGATGCGGGGCAGCGCTGAACAGCATTTCCATCGGCATGAACCCGAGGATTTCGCAAAGGTGGATCATGCGGGTGACGTGCATTTTTGAGAATGCGCGCTCATAGCGGCCATAAACCTGCATCGAAAGGCCAAGCAAGGGAGCAAGCTCCGCGCGGGTCAGGTCCCTGTCCTCGCGCGCCTTGCGGATGAAGGCGGCAATTCTTTCATCGATCTCGCCGAGGGTTTTAATGCCTTCGAACCCCGGGCGGCGGAATACAGGCTTGTCGATCTCGGGATCGGTCGTCTCAACCAATTCCATTTTGTTTTTATAGGCGTCCATATCCTTATGCACGTCCTCTCCCTTCTTGCCCTTTCCAGTCGCGGACAGGGCGACGATCTCAATCAAACATTTGAAAACGGGATTGCCCCAAGTACGCCCCGGCACTGTCTCGCACAGCGATATTCCAGAAGCAGGGAGTGAGGACAGCGCTTTCAGCTGCTCGCAATAAGCGGCCATCAGGGCCGTGCTGCGCTCGCCTTGCATGGTTCTTTCCAGCGGAAGCCTGCATTCATGACGCCCTTGAGGTAGCCCGGGGACAGGAACGCCCCACTGAGAGAAAATCAGGGCGTCCTGGCTGCAACCATTCGCCAGTTTCCCGGCTCTCCCTCGAACACAGCTTCGACAAGTTTTTCCCCATCGACCCACCCCAGATGCGCCAGGAGTTCGCACGCGATAGAATCTTTGCCAAGACTAATACATCGCTTCACGGCAACCGTCGATCCAGCCCCGTGCATTGAGATGTCCCAATTGGATAAGCGAAACAGCTCGCCTTTGGCGGTTTCGTCAGATGGCCGGATGGCCGCATCGGAAGCGGATTCCGTAAGCCCGTTCAATGGGGAAGCGACATTTGAGCCTTCACCCAAGTCGAAGACTTGGCGACCGACCCACGGTGCGGCATAGATGCCAATAAGGATACCGATCGTCATCCCGACCAGGAAGCTGCGACCGCTCACGGGTCAATAGCCGTTGTCTCGGAGAAACTGGTCGATGGCCGCCTTTATGATCACCGTCATCTTGATGTCATTGTCGAAGGCAGCTTTTTGCAGTCGCATCTTCGTATCGTAGTCCAGCGGGTAATTGACGTAGTGCTTGGCTTCCCGCGCCTGCGCCCGCTTCAGGTCGCGCAGGCGATAGCGTCCCTCCTCCTGAGCCAGAGCACGTTCGATCGCCTTGCTCTTGCGATCGTCACCGCTCGGGTTCGGCAGACCGCGCCGCGGACGCTCTCTTGTTGCATCCGCTTCTGAAACCGGCGGCGCTGTTGGTTCCCGCGCAGCCGTTCGCGCCTCTGCCTCTTCCGACACAGAGGCTGGCTTCATTGCGGCTTTGGATGTGGCTGGCTTCGGCCGTCGCGGGGCGATCGGAAAGTCAGAGACGGACAGTTTGCCTGGTTTAGACATTTCCCACCTATTCCCGGTTTGTCGCGAGATGGCGATCCAGCTCGGTCACAAACGCCGCGACCTCCGCGCGACCCTTCATGACCGGGTCGGTCAGCTCGAGCATCTGCAAGGTGCCGAGGCCGTTGCGGATTTCGCGGTAGCAATTTCTTTCGGTGAGCTCGGTATCCATCAACGTCGATTCATAGCCGTTGTCGCGAAGATTGGCGATGAACGGACGGATCAGCCTGTAAGCCTCTAGAACGCGGCCCGGAAGGGCGATGCGCGTCACCACGTTCACGTGGGGAATCGTGCGCCCCTCCTTGTCGCCAATATCCGCCGTGATGGTGGCGGCTTCGCCGGCCGCCTTGATTTCATCCTGGTTCGGCTGAATTGGCGTCAGCACCAGGTCGGAGTTGCGGATGATCGTATCGCGGATGACGCTGTCGACGCCGGGTGAGTCCATCAGGATTACGTCATAGACGCAGTCTTGTTCGGCCAGCACGGTTTCAATGCTCCGCTGGGTTGCCGCGCTGTGCAGCTCGATGTTGGCCGGAAGATTGTCCTTGGCCTCACATCGCTTCCACCATTCGGCGAGGTTCTGGCGCGGATCGGCGTCGATCAGAAGAACCTTCTTTCCCTGAATAGCGTACTCGCCGGCAACGAGGATAATGGCCGTCGTCTTGCCGGCGCCGCCTTTGCCGCTGATCGCGCAAATTCTTCGAGGCATGTCTGAATCCTCCTTTGCTGTCCCCCAAAGCCGAATGCCTCTCCTGGGCAACAGCCTTTCCAAACGAAGTGAATGCACGAGTGGTTGGTTTCGCATGGCGTTTTTACACGATGCGATTAAGCCTCACTACCCTAGCGTGTGATACTTCAATCACATCTTGCTTCCACATCGTAACGTCGAGGCATGTGAACACACCGTGTGAACAAGTCGTGTGAAATTGGATCGACCGCGCGCTGGCGTCGAGAAAACCCTGGAGCCCTCGCCAGTCGACGCAATTTTCCCTCGTTTGGCCAAAGAGGCCGCCAGCGCCGCAGCAGGCCTTCCCGCTTCTTTTGTGGTGAACCCCGGAGCCGCGCGAAGGCCGTCTGTGACGCTCGCACGCAGTCCGCCAGGGCGAAGAGCGGAGCGTCCCTTGCGGGCGAGTACGAGGGGCACACAAAGGGCGACAAAGCGGTCCTGGAGGTGAACCCTGGAGAGCGTTTTAGCGTTTGAATGGGCAGGGACGGAGACCCCGCCGGTCGTTTCGATTAGGGCGAGCGAGATTTTGTGTCTGCTCGAAAGTTTCTTCGGTTGAGTTTGAATTTCACGCCTGTTGACGGTGGCAGGATACGGAAAAATGTGCGACATTTTTCGCGACTATCGAGGAACAAGCCCTCGATGCCTGCCGCAAGCGCCAGAGAGAGGGGCCCAAGGCCAATGGACGACGCGAAATTCGAGGTCCGGCTCGAGCCGGACCGGAAGGGTCGGATGGTGCATGCGCGCGTCAGCGCGGACGAATATGCGGCGATCGAAAAGGCCGCCAAAGCGGCCGACATGACGGTTTCGGGATTTTTCCGGTCGCTAATCCTCGAAGGCGCCGGCGTACGACCAATCCTGACTAAGGATGATCGGCTCGTCATGGCGCTGTTGCTGGAGGACATGCGCGCGATCGGCGTCAACCTGAACCAGGTGGCGCGATCAATAAACAGCGGCAAGACCGTTCACTCAAGCGAGCTCGACATCAATGTCGGGAACGTGCAGCGCGTCCAAGCGGCCGTCATGACGGAGTTGCGATCGCTGGGGCGTTGGTGCGCGGATATGAAATCGAACGCATTTCGATCATTAATGTAGTTGG
>NZ_BSNY01000039.1 GCF_030160235.1 Mesorhizobium huakuii | reverse complement strand
CAATGGCTTAACGGACAGTGTTCGCTATCCGTTCACGTCCAACTGTTCAAGTTGGGTCAAATCGACTAGTTCCTTCAAGTGATCTATGGTAAAACTAAACGCCCAAGGCGTAAGGCGTTTGGTTGAATGCTTCAAGTATATTGCAATTTTATTATTCAAAGAATAGCTGTTTAGGCGCCCATATGTATCGCATTTACCAATAGTAATTGGCTTTTCTGAACTTGCTATTATAAGCCGCAAGGCGACTCCATGATAACGGTCAAGCTCGGCTATCATTTCGTGTTCTTGATAAATTGGATCGAGCCCGAGAATTTATAAAAGAGCCTCCCCTTTCCGCTACTGTTGGTGAAGACCTTGAGATGATGAAGCGCATTAGGAAATTGGGCAGTCTGAGACTGCCCAATAAGTCCGCGTCGCCTCTCGATTGCTGCTTTATCGAGTCCCTCAGCGTCCTTGTATCCCTCGATGCTCGACGACGGATGCACGGCAACGGCTTGCTCTACGCTAGGACTCGCGGTCCGAAATATGTAACGTTTAAGATACTCGGGGAATCCTGACTCTCCCAATTCCTTCTGAAGCGCCTCCAGTTTGGCGCTGACTGAATTCAGAGATTGTATCCTCTGGTCAATTCCGGAATCGAACTCAAAGAGCCCGAACCCCATTTCTCCCTTGTTCATGTCAACGGTAGATCGATCGATGCTGGCGCTCGAAACGGCGGATATTCGATGATCTCCCAACCAAACTGGAGACCCTTTCCCTTCCCTAATTGCCTCGAGTGCTAGCTTGTGAAACACAAAACATCTGTGCCAATCCGCGTATAGCGCGTTTGGAATCGTTAGCTCAAAGAACCTTAGATATTTCCCCCTTGCTCCGAACATCCGAGCGCGCTGTATGTAGGTATCCTGCTGTATCTTGTGCTTCACGTCGCGTGTAAAGAACATGGACAGGAGATTTTCAAAGGTTACTCCGCGAGACACGATGTTTCCTCCAATAACAATCGTGAACAGCGAAGCTGGGCGCGTAGCAGATCGTCCTTTTCTTGTGAGATCACGGTCGCTATTTAATATTATGACTGCATTTCTACTTATATTTTTGACGATATATGATGTAACTCGGTCTGGATCGACGTCCGGATAGCGCTCGTTGGCGAGAGTCCATATCTCCCTTACATAGCCATCGAACTTTTTGCTCTGGCTGTTGGTTAAGGAGGCCAACGTGTCTTGCATGATGGACCAGTCACTTTTATGGTCGATCCGCTTCCCGCTTGTGTGAACCAGAAGCGAGTAATTTGCCTCCGCCTGGTTTACATACTGGTTGAGGTAGGAAACGTTTACTAGAAATCCGAAGAGTGCTCGTCTGGCATATTTCGGGTCGTCACCGCGATCTGGAAGCAACTGAAGCTGAAATGGTAGTGACAAGTTCTTACTGGGCCACTCTACGGGGAAGAAAATGTCCTGGCCCGTATACATAGGATGTGGAGGAAAATTGACCCAGAGGCGGCTGTCGTTGTCGAACGTGTTGTTCAAATCTAGCCGAGCGGGGGTAGCCGTTACTCCGATGTAATCCCCGGTTGATCCGAGAATATCGTGGATCAACTGATTTATCCGGGTTCTCTGCGCGTTGTTGATCTTCGAGTTAGGTGACGCGAAATCAGCTTCATCGTCAATCACAACGATATCTTTGAGTGCGCCGATTTTCTCTAGAAGTTTTTCCAAGTCACCAGCATTCTTCTTTGCAAAGATGACATAACGTCGGGACTTCACGTCGATCGACGGGTCGAGAATCTCGGTGTAATTCTGTGCAGATGGGGCCAAGCCCGAGTCTTGGAATCGACCAAGGTTTTGACCCAATAGATCTACGCTATCATTCAGCAGATGGACAATGAACCGCCGGCCGTCATCCAATAATTTTGCCGTAAGGCATATCATCATCTCCGTTTTTCCGCTTTGCGGTTCGCCGTAGATTACAAACGCGCGACGACCATCGCCGGAGAGATTTTTGAGGGCCCCCTGCACTGCCTTTTCGATGCACGTAACGTCAGCGCCGTCGTCGATCAGCCGCCGAAGCTGTCGTTCGTACTGATCCGCAGCAGGGTCTATTGCCTTGAAGCGGTCAAGATTAAATGACTTTTCCATTGCTCCCCCCGAAGCATTTTTGTTAATTCAACCTATATCCTCTATTTTGGATTGCAACCCCTTGCAGACCAGAGCGCAGTGCATTGCAGGAGGTGCTTATCTGCTGACTATCACTGGAAACCACCCCGGGGCCTGAATAGGCTCTTTGGGACAATTGCTGCTAGCCGCCTTGAGTTGTTTGTCCCTTGGCGTATCTTCCGCGGCTTGGGGACCCCCACATGCGCACCACCTCAAACACCGTCGCCTCTCTCGGCCTCGCGATCGGCGGCGCCTTCGGCCTTGCCGGCACCTTCGTCGCCAGCGCGCCGCTGCGCGAAACGCTGTGGACGATCGACGGCGTGGCGCTCGTCGTCGCCACCGCGCTGCTCACCATGAAATACCAGCGGCTGGGCAATGATTGCGTCGCCGCCGGCTTCCTGACCTTCCTGGCCGGCGAGAGCCTGCTGCTGGCCGGCAATGCGGCGGGGCTGGAGGCCAGCGTGCCTTCCTATGTCGGCGGCATTTCGCTCTGGGCGGCGGGGCTGGTCATGGTCAGCGCGCCGGGCACGTTCGCGCTGTGGATGCGGCTCACCGCGCTCGTCGCCGCCGTGCTGTTTGTCATCTCGGCCGGCATGATCCTGTGGGGCGCGCCCTTGCTGCCGACCTCGTCGCCGCTGCCGGCGGCAGGCTATCCGTTCCTGGTGCTGACTTTTGTTGGGTGGATCTGGACGCTGGTGAGGGATGGGCGGTAACTGGTGCCGATGTCAGCGTCTGTCAAAGTCCGCGACAGGAAGGTGAGCGTCGGCGCTGCCCCTCATCTGGCTGCCGCCATCTTCTCCCCGTAAACGGGGCGAAGGGGCTGGCATCGCCGCTTTCGCCAATCGCCAACGTTGCAAGGAAGGCGCCGGCGTTGCGGCCAGCTACTCTCGCCCCGTTTACGGGGAGAGATGTCCGGCAGGACAGTGAGGGGCGGCGCTGGCGGTGAAGGTGGGGCGGCAAGGCTCGGCGCCCCCGCCCTTCGCATGGCTCAGGGCGTTCGAAGCTCGAAAAGCCAAGCAATTGGCTTTTCGTCCGCTACGCGGACCGCTTCTCACCCCGCAAGGGGAGAAGGTAAGAAGCGTCGGCGCCTCACCCCTCAATCCACACCTTCTCGAAATGCTGCTCCAGCGCCTGGTGCTGCTCGCAGCCCTCCACGCCCTTGCGATAGGTCCGGTACACCGACCGCCAGTAGGGCTGGATGATGATGCCTGAGTCCCGCAGGTTCTTCTCGATGCCGGCCATGATCTCCTTGCGGGCCTTGGCGTCGGGGGTGGCGAGCGCCTTGTCCAGGAGGTCGTCGAACTCCTTGCTGGCATAGGCGCTCTCGTTCCAGGCCGCGCCGGATTTATAGGCGAGCGCCAGCACCTGGACGCCGAGCGGCCGTCCCAGCCATTCGGTGCAGGAGAAGGGGTATTTGCTCCAGTCGTTCCAGAAGGTGGCGGCGGGCAGCACGGTGCGCTTGATCTTGAGGCCGGCCTCGCGCATCTGCGCGGATATCGCGTCGCCGGTGCTCTTCTGCCATTCGACGTCGACCGAGATCAGCTCATATTCATGGTCGGGCTTGGCGGAGGCGGCGAGCAGTTTTTTCGCCTCCTCCATGTCGCGCCTGGCCGGGCCGATATCGGCATATTCGGGGTGCATGGGGCCGACATGGTGGTTGTCGGCGGGTTTTCCCCGGCCGCCGAGGCCGAGCGCCAGCACGGCCGCGTTGTCGACGGCGAGCTGGGCGGCGCGGCGGACCTTGATGTCGTCATAGGGCGCGTTGCCGATGTTGAAGCGCGCGACGATGGTCGAGCCGGTGGCGATCTCGGAATTCTTCAGCCCCATCTTGTCGGTCTGCGAAACCGCGTCCGAGGCGGTTTCGTGGTCGGTGTCGATCTCGCCGGATTCGAAGGCCGACAGCATGGCGTTGGGGTCGGAGCCGTAGTCGATCCACTGGATGCCATCCAGATAGAACTCGCCCTTCCACCACGGCTTGTCCTTGCGCTTCACCTCCGCACCCGTCTCGGCGTCCCATTTCACCAGCTCGCAGGGGCCGGTGGTGATGGCGAGCGCCTTCATCGGGTCGCCGTCGCCGGCATAGGAGCGGTGCATGATCAGCGCGGGATAGTCGGCCATGCCGGCGATCAGCGAAATGTCGGGCTTCGGCAGGTTCAGCTTGATCGTGTAGTCGTCGACC
Organism: Mesorhizobium huakuii; assembly: GCF_030160235.1. GTDB lineage: Bacteria > Pseudomonadota > Alphaproteobacteria > Rhizobiales > Rhizobiaceae > Mesorhizobium > Mesorhizobium huakuii. Next base: position 102,867 of record NZ_BSNY01000039.1, on the reverse strand, counting down.
TTCTCGATGCCGCCATCGACCGCCTTCTTGGTGTCGGCATTGACCAGCGCGCCCATGCGCGCGGCGACCGAATTGCCGGCCACGCCCGCCTCGCACCAGCGGGTGAGGTTGTGGACGACATCGTCGGCGTTGAAGGCGTCGCCGTTCGACCAGGAAATGCCCTTGCGCACATGCAGGGTCAGCGTCTTGGCGTCGTCGCTCATCTCCCATTTTTCCAAGAGCCAGGGCTCGAACGAGAAATCGGTGTTCCAGCGCACCAGATATTCGTTGCAGTGGCGGGCGACGTTGGACATTTCGACGCCGTCGAAGGTGCGCGGGTCCTTGAAACCCTTGACGTTCATGGCGACGCGCAAGGTGCCGCCCTTCTTCGGCTCGGCCGCGCGGGCAGGGGTCGGGGCAAGGCCGCCCAGGGCAAACGCGCCGGCGGCGCTGACGCCGAGACCGGCCATCAGCGCCAGATATTCGCGGCGGCTGATGGCGCCGGTCTTGAAATCGTCGGCGACGGGCTTGGCCTGCGGGTGCAGTTTGCGGTCGGTCAGCATGAATTTCATCGTCGTTCCCTTTGTCGTTGGTGCATGCCGCCCAGAAGTGCAGGGGTTTTGGGACATGCACGGAAGCAGGCTCGTCCCGGCGGACCGCCGACGCGGGGGCGGCTGCGACCGCCGGGACGCCTTTGCCTGAGGCGGCGATGATAGGGCGGGGTGACGTTACGGAGTGTTCTGAAATCCGCAGGAGTTGTGCGCTGCTCCGCAGGGTTGGGGGAGCGGTTGGCAAGGAAGGCACGAGGGAAAGCGTGGCACCTCCAAATAAAAAGCCCGGCGCGAGGCCGGGCTTTTCAGAAACGAGGAGGAGAAACCTCAGCTCACCTTGATCTTCGACGCGGCGGCCTGGTCCTCGGCGATCTTCTGCTGGAACATCTGCGCGAAGTCGATCGGGTCGAGCATCAGCGGCGGGAAGCCGCCATTGCGGGTCGCCTCGGCGATGATCTGGCGGGCGAAGGGGAAAAGCAGGCGCGGGCATTCGATGAACAGGATCGGCAGCATGTGCTCCTGCGGGAAGCCCGAAATGGCGAAGACGCCGCCATAGACCAGCTCGACGTTGAACAGCACTTCCTGGTCGAAGGAGGCCTTGGCGTTCAGCGTCAGGTTGACGTCGAACTGCTTGTCGGAGAGCGGGTTGGCGTTGACATTGACGTTGATGGCGATGCCGGGGGCCTTGTCGCGGCCGCGCAGCGAGTTCGGCGCGCCGGGGCTTTCGAAGGACAGGTCCTTCACATACTGGGCGAGCACGTTGAGCGACGGCTGCGCCGCGTTGCCGTTTCCGTTGGCTGCGCCGGTCGGCGCGTCATCATTGCTGGCCATGAGCCTTATATCCTTTTCCCCTGGGCAGCGTTGCTGACCGAATTGAAATCGGGCGTTCGCTACCATGGCCGGCATGACAAGACAAGGTTTGCCGCCTTGTCACCGGAGTGGACCCAGACTGCATCGAGATTCAGGCCAGGCCGAGGCGAAAATGGTTGATACCGCGGAGCGTACTTGAAGTACGTGAGCACCGGAAGCGCAGGTATCAGCCATTTGCAGACCGGCATCACCTGAATATCGGTGCAGTCTCAATCGTCCTTCAGCCGCCGCCATGGCGAATTGTGGTCCGGGCCGCGCTTGAAATCGTCCTCGCGCGAATAGTCGCCGTCGTCGAGGTCGATGACCTTGTCGCGCGACCGGCGAAAGCCGCCGGCCGAGAAATCGGTGGCGACGACGATGCGGCCCTTGAACCGGCGCCAGGCCAGGTCGCGCACCGGCGGCAGGAACAGGAGCAGGCCGATAATGTCGGTGATGAAGCCGGGGATGATCAGGAGGATCGCGGCGACCACGATCATGGCGCCGTGGGCGAGGTGGCGGCTGGGGTCATGGCCGGCGTCCATCTCGGCGCGCACCCGCGCCATGACGCCGAACCCCTGGTGGCGGAGCAACAGCACGCCGGCGATGCTGGAGGCCAGCACCAGGCCGACCGTCGCCAGCGCGCCGACCTCACGGCCGACGATGACGAAACCGGCGATTTCCATGAGCGGAAGGGCGAGAAGAAAAAGGGGAAGCAGCGAAATGCGCAAGTCTTGCCAACCTTCCGGTCGTTGGTCGTTTCGATTGTTTTGCGCCTGGGCGGCCAATCGCCGCTGGCACTGAGGCTGTTAGATAGGTATGCCTGCCTTTGATTTGAATGATTGCGCCTTGCGTTCTATATGCTTTGAATGTTGAACGCTATGCGACCGCGGCCTGTTGGCCGGATGGTCCGGCCTAGAGGCAGGGATTGATTGGCGGAAGATATGGGCTTCTTCGACTTCGGCACGATTTTCTTCCTGATCGCGGCGGTGGTGATCTTCTTCCAACTGCGCAACGTGCTGGGCCGTCGGACCGGTAGCGAGCGGCCGCCCTTCGATCCGTACTCGGCGGCGCGTACCGAGAAGGACGCCACGCAGAAGCCCGAAAATGTCGTTTCGCTGCCGCGCAAGCGCCTGCCGGGCGAGCCGGCGCCGGCCGACGCCTATACGGCGATCGACGCCTTCGCCAAGCCCGATACAGACCTCAACAAGGGCCTGCGCGCGATCAAGGACAATGACCCGTCCTTCGATCCGAAGGGGTTCATCGACGGCGCCAAGATGGCCTATGAGATGATCGTCATGGCCTATGCCGATGGCGACCGCAAAACGCTGAAGAACCTGTTGTCGCGCGAGGTGTTCGACGGGTTCGTCGCCGCGATCGGCGAGCGCGAGGCCAAGTCGGAAAAGATCCAGTCCTCCTTCGTCGGCATCGACAAGGCCGATATCGTCTCGGCCGAGATGAAGGGCGGCGAGGCGCATGTCACGCTGCGCATCATCAGCGAGCTGATTTCCGCGACGCGCGACAAGGCCGGCGCGGTGATCGACGGCGATCCGGAAACCGTGGCCGAGGTCAAGGATGTCTGGACCTTCGCCCGCGACACGCGCTCGCGCGATCCGAACTGGAAGCTCGTCGCCACCGAAGAAGAAGACTGAGCCCCGATGCATGTCGCCCAAAAGTGCGAAGCGGTTTTGGGACAACGACTTGCATCAAAACCAGGACCCGAAGCGCGTCGCATGACTTTCTTCAAACACGACGCGCTTTAAAGCGACGGGGCTCCGGTGCCGCTATCGCCTCTCTTCATCGAAAAATCCTTCGACGACCTGCCCGGCTGGGGTGACGACGACCCCCTGCCGGCCTTCGAGGCGTTTCGCCGCTCCGCCTTCCATGTGCCGGTAAAACCCTATCGCAGCGGCGCGCTCGGCGTCGATTTTAATGCCTTCGCGGCTGCTTATGCGGAGGCGCGCGCTGCAGCGCCCTCGACCCGGATCGAGGCGCGAACTTTCTTCGAGAGCCATTTTGTGCCGATGCTGGTCCGCGCCGAGAGCGGCGCCGGGCTCGTCACCGGCTTCTACGAGCCGCAGGTCGAGGCCTCGCCGGTGCGCACGGAACGCTTCGTCGTGCCGCTGCTGTCGCGGCCGGCCGATCTCGCCGATGTCGACGACGCCAACCGGCCGCAAGGGATGGATCCCTACCTCGCCTTCGCGCGCCGGACGGAGGGTGGACTGGCCGAGTATTTCGACCGTGGCGCGATCGAGCGCGGCGTGCTTGAGGGCCAAGGGCTGGAGATCGCCTGGCTGGCCGACAAGGTCGATGCCTTCTTCATCCATGTGCAAGGCGCCGCACGGCTCGCCATGACCGACGGCCGGCTGCGCCGCGTCACCTACGCCGCCAAGTCGGGCCAGCGCTTCACCGGGCCGGGCAAGGTGTTGAGCGAGCTTGGCGAAATCCCGCTGGCCGAGGTGACGATGCAGTCGATCCGCGCCTGGTTCAAGGCGCATCCGCGGCGCATCGACGAGATCCTGTGGCGGAACCGCTCCTACATCTTCTTCCGCGAGGCCGATGTCGAGGACGCCGCGCTCGGCCCGATCGCCGCCGCCAAGGTGCCGCTGACGCCGGGCCGTTCGGTCGCGGTCGACCGGCTGCTGCACACATTCGGCACGCCCTTCTACATCGACGCGCCGACGCTGACCGCCTTCGACGCAAAACCGTTCCGCCGGCTGATGATCGCGCAGGACACCGGCTCGGCCATCACCGGACCGGCGCGCGGCGATCTCTTCGCCGGTTCGGGCGACGCCGCCGGCGAGATCGCCGGCGTGGTGCGCAACGCCGCCGATTTCTATGCGCTGGTGCCGCGCGCGCTGGCCGGGGGCGCGAGATGAGCAAGCGTCCGGACAGGCTAAGCGAAGACGACCGGGTGCTGTGGAACCTTGTGGCGCGCACGGCCAAGCCGCTCAAGGGCAGGATTTCGGTCGACATTCCCGACATCGCAGTCGAGGCCAAGCCGGCGGCGCCGCAGACGGCCCAGCCCGCCGCCAGTGCGCCGGGAGCGGCAAAGCCGAAGGTGCAGCATGTCACGCACCGGCTCGACGAGCCGACGCTGGACAAATTGTCGAAGGGCCGGCTGCCGATCGAAGGCCGCGTCGACCTGCATGGCATGACGCAGGACGAGGCCTATTCGCTGCTGTTCTCGTTCCTGCACCGGGCGCATGCCGGCGGCGTCCGCTATGTGCTGGTCATCACCGGCAAGGGGTCGTCCTCCGGCGGCGACGGCGTGCTGCGGCGCGCGGTGCCGGCCTGGCTGTCGACGCCGGCCTTCCGGCCGCTTGTCTCCAGCCACGACCATGCCGCCCGCAACCATGGCGGTGCTGGCGCGCTCTATATCAGGCTGCGGCGGGTGCGTTCATGAGGGTTGGGAGGCCGGGCGCATGACGCCGTTCGGCGAGAGGCTGCGGGCGCTGCGGCACGAGCGCGGCGTCAGCCAGAAGGACATGGCGGCGGCGATCGGCGTCAGCGCCGCCTATCTCTCGGCGCTCGAGCATGGCAGGCGCGGCGCGCCGACCTGGACGCTGATCCAGAAGATCATCGGCTATTTCAACATCATCTGGGACGATGCCGAGGAATTGGCGCGGCTGGCCGAAGCCTCGCATCCGCGCGTGCGGCTCGACACGTCGGGCCTCAATCCGGCCGCCACCGAGCTCGCCAACCTCCTGGCCGAGAACATCGAGAAGCTCGACGAAGCGGACCTACGCCGCATCACCGCCTCGATCCGCGCCGCGCTCGGCCGGCTGAAGTAACTCATCTTATCCGGCTTTCGCTACGGTCCGCCGGAGCGCAAGACAGTGCCCGCCGGCGGCAGCCGGCGGGCCACTGTGGCGAGATCAGGGCTTGCCGGCCGTGCTGCCATTGGGGTTGCCGCCCTTGGTCGAGCCACCATGGTCGTGGCCGTTGTTGCCGCCGCCCAGGCAGTCCGACGCGCCGGCTGTGCCGCAACAGCGGCCGGCCCAAAGGTCATTGAGGTTGGTGTGGGCGCAGCTGACCGTCTGGTCGGCCATCGCGGATCCGCCCAGGGCCGACACGGCGGCGAAGGCGAGAAGGGTATTGCGCAGGAAAGCAGTCATTTGAAGTCTCCATGGTTGGGTTTCTGTCGTTCACGGCTGTGTGTCGCCGGGCGGACGGAAATGGTTCATGGAGAGGCGGAGATTTTTTCGCGGGGATGCGTGGTGGGCCTCCACGCCTTCGTCATCCACGGGCGGAGCAGTCGCGAAGCGACGTCGCGGAGACCCTAGGATGACGAAGCGACGGGCGCGGCCGCCTCAAACGGCTCCCGCATTCCCAGTCCCTACTCCACCGACCCGACCAGCACCTGCTGGCCACCGCGGATGGAGACCCAGCGGCCGGTGTTGTCGATCGCCTGCCGCTTGAGGAACCGGTAGCCGGTCTGGTCCCAGGCCTTGACCTTGTCGGTCAGGTTGTCGAGCACGTAGTCGCCCTTGTCGGTGCGCACGGTCAGCACGGAATGGCCTTCGCCGTCGGGCTTGCGCACCACGGTGATGAGAAGATCGGAAAGCGAGATGCCCATGCGGGACAGCCGGCGGCGCTTCTCCAGAACATAGTCCTCGCAATCGCCGACGCCCTTGTCGGGATAGGCCCAGACCTCGTCCTTGCCGTAAATGTCCATGTCGCTCATCGGCTTGACGGCGGCGTTGACCCGGGCGGTGACGCCGGCGAGCTTGCTCATCAGCCCGTTGGTCATCCTGGCCGGCGCCAGATTGCTCGGACGGATCGAGCATTCGCCGGGATGCAGCTTGCAGAAATCATAGTGGCCGATCGGCTGCGAGGTGATCCCCCCTGTCGCCATCGCTCCGGCCGCCAAGGCCGGAGCCATCCAGCCTCCCGTGGCTGCCAGACCGGCCGCAGCCACGTACAAACGCAGCCTTCTCGCCATTGTTGAGGAATTCATTGTCCCCGCTCACCCTGTTGTTAACGAAACGTTAAGGGCGATTGACAGTCCGTGTCAATTACGACGACGGACTGATTTGCGGCATGGTTACCCGCGGGGAGGCACAGCGTCTATTGTGCAACAGAATCGGAGTGGCGGCCGATTTTTCAGGCTTTGTCCGGGAATGGCCTACCGCTTGGCGGTGCGGACCAACTTCGGCTTCACCGCGACGCGGTTCTGGCGGCCATAGCTGGTGATGAAATCGACGATGCGCGGCACGATCTCGGAGCGGAAGCGCGAGCCGTTGAAGACGCCGTAGTGGCCGACCGCCGGCTGGACGTAATGCGCCTTCTTGTCGGCCGGAATATTGACGCACAGATCCTGCGCCGCCCTGGTCTGGCCAAGGCCCGATATGTCGTCATTCTCGCCCTCGACCGTGAACAAGGCGACGTTGCGGATATCAGATGTGTCGATGAGGGTGCCGCGATGCATCATCTCGCCCTTGGGCAAGGCATGGCGCACGAACACGGTGTCGACGGTCTGCAGGTAGAATTCCGCCGTCAGGTCCATGACGGCCAGGTACTCGTCATAGAAGTCGCGGTGCTTCTCGGCATTGTCGCCGTCATGCTTCACAAGGTGCATGAAGAAGTCCTTGTGGGCGATGATGTGGCGGTCGAGGTTCATGCTCATGAAGCCCGACAGCTGCAGGAAGCCCGGATAGACCTCGCGGCCGAAACCCGGCACCGGCCAGGGCGCGCGCATGACGACATTGTCGCGGAACCAGTCGATGCCCTTTTCCTCGGCGAGCAGGTTGACCGCGGTCGGGTTGCGGCGCGTGTCGATCGGCCCGCCCATAAGCGTCATGGTCGAGGGCACGAAGGGATCGCCCTTCGCCTCCATCAGCGCCACCGCCGCCAGAACCGGCACGGAAGGCTGGCACACCGCCATCACATGGGTGTCGGGACCGAGCGCGTGAAACATGTCGACGATGTAGTCGATATAGTCGTCGAGATCGAAGCTGCCGTCCGCCAGCGGTACCATGCGGGCGTCGACCCAGTCGGTGATGTGGACATCGGCATGGGGCAACATGGCTTCCACAGTGCCGCGCAGCAGCGTCGCATAGTGGCCCGACATCGGCGCCACGATCAGCAGCTTCGGATCCGGCTTGCGGCCGGCGGGAACGGCGCGTTCGAAGCGGACGAGATTGCAGAACGGCTTCGACCAGACGGTCTTTTCGGTGACGTCGACGCTCTTCCAGTCGACGACGGTCTTGTCGAGGCCGAAGGTGGGCTTGCCGTAGCGGCGCGTGGTGCGCTCGAACAGTTCGGCGCCCGCCGCGACCGAACGGCCCCAGGGCGTGTGCGCAATCGGATTGAGCGGGTTGGAATAGAACATCCGCACCGCGTCGGCATAGAGCCGGGCCGGCTGCAGCGCCGCATGGTTCATTTCGTAGAGCTGGTAGAACATCGACAACCCCGCTGCTGCTGCGACCGAAGGGACGACGAGCAGCGCCGAGCCTCAAATGTCTCGTGGCAAAGTTAACAACTAATTGCTGCGATGCAATACGTCACGTGGCGTGACCAATGGTTCTTTCGTCCAAAGCGTTGCAAATCCGCCTGGAACGGCGGAGCCGGCTCAATGTGCAGTGCCGAAATGCGTAGGAAATGTGTCCGGCCTTGCTGCCGGACACGGGCAACAGTCAGACACGCGCCATGCAGACCGAGGTATGGCCGGAACCGATGAAGCCGAGTTGGCCGGCGGCGCCCTTCGACAGGTCGAGCACGCGACCCCGGATGAACGGACCGCGATCGTTGATGCGCACGATGACGCTGCGGCCATTGTTCTGGTTGGTGACCCGCAATTTCGTGCCGAAGGGCAGCGTGCGGTGGGCGGCGGTCAACGCCGACGGGTTCATGCGCTCGCCCGATGCGGTGCGCGAGTGCAGCGCGTACCAGGAAGCACGGCCACACTGGCCGGCGGCGGTTGCCGAAGTGGCGGAAGCGCCGACCATCAGGCCAGCCGCGATCGTTACCGCGACAAGCGCGGTCTGGTTTAGGTTCTTCATATTTGAGGGATGGCTCCGTTTTTGACAGACCCCAGCCGTTAGGTGCCGAATAAGGCAGGAAATGCGGCAAGCATCTGTCCGTTCCGTGGCGAGATCACACGTTTGGAGTCACGAGGTAACAGTCTGTCAGGGATTTTCCGGCGCGATTTGATTCATTTTCGATGATCTTCGCACCGATATGCGAGATCGCTTTGACAAGATATCGGATTAATATCCAAGTAGAATCCGGCGTGATTGGACCGCTTCCTTCGGCTCTTTCATCACGGTCATGGCGCCGCGAACGATCGACTTGAAAAGTGAGATCCGTCAATGAGACTGAGCAAAAATCTGCTGGCCTTGATTGTGCTGGCTGTCGGTGCGGTGTGGTCGCTGCAAGGCATCGGCGTGGTCGGCGGCAGCTTCATGACCGGCCAGTCGCAATGGCTTTACATCGGCCTCGTCACCATGCTCGTCGGCCTGGCCGGGCTGGTATGGGCGAACCGGTAGAGCTTGGATGGGGAGGTCACCCCCGTCCGTCGAGCTTAAGCAGGGTTGGCGCCCTTCTTCTCCGGAGGGGGAGAGGTGGCGCTGAGAAGCAGCGACGGAGTGGGGGAAGGCGGCCCGCAGGCCTAACCGAACAGCCGGTCCAGGATCGTGCCTTCGAGGCGGGCGAGCTCGGCGGAGCCGCGCCGGCGCGGCCGGGCCACCGGCACCTCCAGGTCGAGCGCGATCCTGCCGGCGCTGATCACCACCACCCGGTCGGCGAGCGCGACCGCCTCGGCGACATCATGGGTGACCAGCACGGCGGTGAATTTCTGGGCGAGCCAGATGCGCTCCAGCAATTGCTGCATCTCGATGCGGGTCAGCGCGTCGAGCGCGCCGAGCGGCTCGTCGAGCGCCAGGATCTGCGGCTGGCCGACCAGTGCGCGGGCGAGCGCCACGCGCTGTTTCTGGCCGCCGGACAGCACGGAGGGCCATTCATCGGCACGGTCGGCGAGGCCGACTTCGCCCAGAATGTCGAGCGCGCGTTGCCTTGCGTCCTGGCCGGCAGCGATGCCGGTCAGCCCGACCTCGACGTTTTTCACCACGCTGGCCCAGGGCAGCAGGCGCGGCTCCTGGAACATGAAGCGGGTGCGGCTGTGGCCCTCTTCCTCGGCGCCGAGCGTCAGCGATCCCGATGTCGGCCGGTCGAGCCCGGCCAGCAGCCTGAGCAGCGTGCTCTTGCCGCAGCCGCTCTTGCCGATGACGGCGACGAACTGCCCGGCCGGTACGTCAAGGTCGATACCGTCGAGCACGATCTTGTCGCCGAAGCGTTTTTCCACGCCCTTGAAGGCGAAGGCGCGGCGTCCTTCGACAGAAATCGCCGGGCGCGGCGGCACTGGTGCTGCGACAAAGGAACGGATGGAGGTCAGGCTGGCGGCTGGCATCGGAACCTCATCCGTTCTGGAAGGCGGGATGCCAGCCGAGCGACAGTCGCTCGAGCAGGCGGGCGAGGCTGTCGGCGAGCTTGCCGAGCAGCGCGTAGATCAGGATCGACAGCACGACGACATCGATCAGCAGGAATTCGCGCGCCTGCATGGCCATGTAGCCGAGGCCGGAACTGGCCGAGATGGTCTCGGCGACGATCAGCGTCAGCCACATGATGCCGAGCGCATAGCGCAGGCCGACGAAGATCGCCGGCAGCGCGCCGGGCAGGATGACGCGGAAGAACAGGGCGCGCCGGTCCATGCCGTAGACGCGGCCCATCTCGACCAGCTGCGGATCGACGCTCTGTATGCCGAGCAGCGTGTTGACATAGATCGGAAAGAACACGCCGAGCGCCACCAGGAACAGTTTTGCTTCCTCGTCGATGCCGAACCACAGGATGACGAGCGGGATCAGCGCCAGATGCGGGATGTTGCGGATCATCTGCAGCGTCGTGTCGGTCAGGCCGCGGCTGAGCCGCGACAGCCCGTTGGCAAGGCCGAGCGCGAAGCCGATCGAGCCGCCTATGGCAAAGCCGGCAAGCGCGCGCGCCGTCGAAACGCCGATATTGCGGATCAGCTCACCCGACAACGTCAGCCGCCAGAAGGCCTCCGCGACGGCGCTTGGCGCCGGCAGCACGTTGGCCGGCATGAGGCCCGCGCGCGATGCGGCTTCCCAGCCGGCGATCACCAGGACCGGCAGCACCCAGCCGATGGCATTTGCGTGGAGGCGCGCGGAAAAGCTCATGAGGAGGCCTGCAGGCGGGCGGCGCCATGGAAGCCGACCGAGAATTCATTGGCGATGTCGCGATGCGCCCGCTGCCGCCTGGTGCCGAGCCCGAGGCGCGGGAACAAAAGCTCGGCGACGCGGTAGGCTTCCTCGAGATGCGGGTAGCCGGAGCCGATGATGGTGTCGATGCCGATCGCCTGGTATTCGCGGATGCGCTCGGTGACCTGCTCCGGCGTGCCGACCAGCGCGGTGCCGGCGCCGCCGCGCACCAGGCCGACGCCGGCCCACAGATTGGGCGAGACGACAAGCTTGTCGCGGCGGCCGCCATGCAGCTCGGCCATGCGGCGCTGGCCGACCGAGTCCATCTGGTTGAGGAAGCGCGCCTGCGCGTTCTCGATCTGGGCGTCGGTGACATGGCTGATCAGCCGGTCGGCGGCGCGCCAGGCTTCGTCCTCGGTCTCGCGCACGATGAAATGCAACCGGATGCCGAAGCGCAGTTTCCTGCCGCGCAGCGCCGCCTTTTTGCGCGCCGAAGCGAGCTTCTCGGCGACCTGCGCCGGCGGCTCGCCCCATGTGAGATACATGTCGACGAGGTCGGCGGCGAGATCCTGGCCGGCGTCGGACGATCCGCCGAAATAGAGCGGCGGCCGCTCCTGGCTTGGCAGAAGGTCGAGGCGGCCATTCTCGACGCGATAATATTTACCGTCGAAATTGACGCGCTCACCCGAGACGAGGCCGCGCCAGATGGTCAGGAATTCATGCGCCTGGGCATAGCGTTCGTCATGCGGCAGGAAGACGCCGTCGCCGGCGAGCTCGGTCGGATTGCCGCCGACCACGACATTGAGCAGCAGGCGGCCGTTGCTCAGCCGGTCGAGTGCCGCGGTCTGCCGCGCGGCGAAGGTCGGCAGCGTCACGCCGGGCCGCAGCGCCACCAGGAATTTCAGCTTTTCGGTGAGCGTGGCAAGGCCCGTCGCGGTGATCCAGGAATCCTCGCAATTCTGCCCGGTCGGCAGCAGTACGCCGGGAAAACCGAGCCTGTCGACCGCCTGAGCGATCTCCTTGAAATAGCCGAACTCCGGCGGCCGCTGCTGCTCCTCGGAACCGAGATAGGAGCCGTCGCCATGCGTCGGGATGAACCAGAAGAAATCGAGCGGGCTGGCTGGCGTGGTCATGTCTGGCGCAGTCACGGACAGATCTCCTGGAGATTGCAGGAACAAACGGCAAAGGCGCCGGACGTTTCCGCCCGGCGCCGCACGAGAAAAATCAGTTGCCCGGGGCGGCCCAAACGGCGTCGGAGATGCGGACCGCTTTCGGGATCAGGCCGAGCTTGTAGAAACGGTCGGCGGTCGCCTGCTGGCTGGCGACGATCTCGTCGGTGATTGGAAAGATGCCGAATTTGCTGCGGTTGGCGGCGATGGTCTGGGCGTCGAGCGGCACGCTGGTCACCTCATGCAGCGCCTCGGCCACCTTGTCACGGTTCTGGTCCGCCCATTTCGCCGCCTCGCCGAGGGCGGCGATGGTGGTGGTGATGATTTCGGGATGCGCCTTGGCGAAATCCTTGTTGGCGAGGAAATAGGTGTTGACCTTGAGCACATCGCTGGAGCGCGCCAGCACGCGCGGCTGGTAGCGTGTTTCGGCGATGGCGAAGAACGGGTCCCAGACCGCCCAGGCGTCTATCTGGTCGCTGGCGAAGGCGGCCGCCGCATCGGCGGGGCTGAGATAGACCGGCGTGATCTGATCGAAGGGGACGCCGGCCTTTTCCAGCGCTGCCACAAGAAGATTATGCGCGGAAGTGCCCTTGCCGACGCCGATGCGCTTGCCCTTGAGGTCGGCGACCGACTGGACCGGCGAGGCCGGCTTGACGAAGATCGCCTCGCCGTCGCCATTGGACGGCAATGCCGCCGCATAGACGATGTTGGCGCCGGCCGACTGGCCGAAGATCGGCGGTGCGTCGCCGGTCCATCCGACGTCGATGGCGCCGACATTGAGCGCCTCGACCAGTGGCGGCCCGGCGGTGAATTCCACCCACTTGACGGTGACGCCCTTGTCGGCGAGCGCCTTTTCGATCACCTGCTGCTGCCGGGCGATCACGGGCAGGCCGGTCTTCTGATAGCCGATGTTGAGCTGCTTCAGGTCCTGCGCGGCGGCGCCGAACGACAGGCCGACGGTCGCGGCGAGCAGGCCGATGCCGAAAACGCGTCTCGTCAGATTGAACATGATTCCCACTCCTTCGCTGCGGATCGGCGCCGGGAAAACGTCCTCGCCGGTTGGATGAAGGACAAGGCTAGGTAATTCTATAAATTTAGTAGAGGAATGATTTTGCGACTTGGCGCCGTGGTGCGGAAATATCTTCCATGGAAACCCGGCGTTCGTCATCCGAAGGTAAGGCAAGGAGCGGCGCGGTGCGGTGCGGGATGACGAATGAAGGATTTGGCCAGGACCGTGCCGGGTCCTAGAGCGTTTCACCGTTTCATGAAAACGGCGAACCGCTCTAACTCTTTGTTTTGACGCAATTCCCTAGGGAAGGCGCTGCGCGCTTTTCCCGGGAAAACCGCTCACACTTTTCCTGGAATTGCTCTAGAGCGCTTTCACCAGCCGCAGCAGGCCCACCATCTCGATATAGGTCCCCTTGCGGAAAGCGATGTATACCGGCTCTTCCATGCCATGGAAGCGGCGCTTGAATGCCGCCTGGCCCTGCAGGTTGAACCTGCGGCGGTTGACCCATGCCGAAGAGTAGGCGCGCTGAAAAGTGTTGCGCCAGAAATCGCTTTCGGCAAAGCCGTTGGGAGTGACGTCGACGAGCGGCGACAGGCCGAGCGTGACCACCGAGATGCCCTCTTCGCGGAACCGATCGACGGCGAATTTGGTCAGGCCGATCTCGGCGTGCGGAGAGGCATCGATCTGCTTGCGCTTGAAGGCGGTGGTGTAGCCGATGACCTTGCCGTCGCGAAACAACGGATCGAAATCGAGCAGCGCGATCAGCTCGCCATTGGGACCATGCAGGACGAAGCGGCGCATGTCGGTGCCGAGCTGATCGTAGAACGGGCGGTTGAGAAAGCCCATTTCCCAGCGCTTGACGATGCGGTCGCCGCGCCAGTTCTCCGACAGCCGGGCGATTTCGTCGAGGAATACCGTCCGCTTGTCTTCTTCGAAAAAAAAGCCCTTCTTCAAGAGCCAGCGCTCGGAATAGCGCACGGTCTCGTTGCGCTTGCCGGAAAAGTCATGCTCGGGCAGGACGAGGCGGGTGTCGATGCCCAGCCGGTTGACCTTGTAGCCGAGCCCGGCCAGCACGCGCGCGGTCTCCTCGTTGATCTGCACGAACCAGGGGTCGCCGGCGGCCTCGACGAAGCGCCTGATATAGTCGGCCCGCCGGGCCGGCGCCGCCACCGGGTCGCCAAGCGCGAAATGATGCTTCATCTTGGTGCCGAAGGCGATGTAGCCGTCGGCGTCGCCAAAATAGGAAAGCTTCTGCTGCACGGCAGTTGAATAGGCGAGCGAGAAGTCGCCATGGCGGCGAACCATCGCCAGGCGTTCGACATGCGTCAGCGCCTGGCGCTCGACTTTGGGCGAGGCACGCTCGAGGATTTTGTCGAAATAGATCCGCAAGGAGGGCATGGTCGAGATTCCGCGTGCCGTCTGTGGCGCGACATGCCTTTCGGCACGCCGGACGCGCCACGGCGCCTTGATTTTTCACGGGAAGCCGAAATCCCTGCGGTTTCGGATTCCTGCGTCGGTAACGAGATCCGCCAGCCCCCGGAGCTCGAATCAATCACATTGCCGCGACCTGATTATCGCCGATGCCGCTGATATGCCATATAGGGCTGCATGGTTTCGGACGGAAGCGGGGCATTCCGCACCATGTCGTTGCTCTGGCCGCATTTCCGCGACGGGAGTTGTCTGCGCCTGGCGGTGCGATGTTCTGCGCGCGATCAAACGGTTACAGCGTCCTGCGAGCTTGTCGGGATGCCGCAGGGGTGAAAGGGCTTTGAGAGTGAATGGCTGATACGACAACCAGACCGAATGTGGAGCAGGTGGCGAAGGTCGAGCCGGCGATCGTCATCGGCGCCGGCGCCGCCGGACTGGCTGTCGCGCAGGCGCTGATCAAGGCCGGCGTGCCGGTGGCGATCCTGGAAAAGGAGAGCCGGCTTGCCGAGCCCTGGCATCGGCGGCACCAGCAGCTGCATCTCAACACCCATCGCGACCTCTCGGCGCTGCCCGGCCTTTCCTATCCCGGAGGCACGCCAGCCTTTCCACCCAAGAGCGTCGTCATCCGCCACATGAACGATTTCCGCGAGGCGAACCAGCTGCCGGTGGAGTTCGGCGTCGCCGTCGAGACCCTGGTGTTCCGGGGCGACCATTGGGCGGTGCGCACCAGCGCCGGCTCGCGCCTGGCGCGTCACGTTATCGTCGCCACCGGCCGCGACAAGGAGCCCTTCACGCCGCAATGGCAAGGCATGCAGGCCTTCGCGGGCCGGATCATCCATTCGGCGGATTTTGGCGACGCCAACGCCTATGCCGGCAAGAAGGTGCTGGTTGTCGGCGCCGGCAATTCGGGCTTCGATGCCCTCAATCATCTGGCCGGCGTGGATACGGCTTCTCTCTGGCTGTCGGCCCGCAATGGCCCCGCGCTTCTGCCCAAGCGGATCGGCAAGATCGCCGTGCACCGGCTTTCGCCGCTCATGGCGCGTTTGCCGCTGCGCGTCGCCGATGCGGCGATCGCGGCGACGCAGCGCCTGGTTTTCGGCGATCTGACCAAATTCGGCATGCCGCCCGCGCCGTCGGGCGGCGCCAGCCGCCTGACCTCGGACTACACCGCGATCGCCGCGGACGACGGCGCCGTCGACGCCATCAAGGCGGGCAAGATCGCCGTGGTGCCGGCGATACGCGAATTCACCCGCCACGGCGTGATCCTGGCCAATGGCAGCCTGATCGATCCCGATATCGTCATTGCCGCGACCGGCTATCGCACCGGGCTGGAGCGCATGGTCGGCAATCTCGGCGTGCTCGACGGCAAGGGTGTCCCGCTCTTCAACGGCGGTGACGCCGACCCGAAACTGCCCGGCCTGTGGTTCACCGGCATGCGGCCGAGCATTCGCGGCTGCTTCGCCAATGCCGCAATACTGGGCAAGGCGATCGCCAGGCGGATCACCGGTTCCGGCCACTAGCAAACCTGGCGCCTCACGCTGATTTCGGCTCGAGCCGACGGAAACCGACGGCGTCCGTCAGCATCTCCTCGTCGACCATGCCGGCATTGTGGAGCGCGAGCAGGGTCAGCGCGATCTCGCGCGCTTCCGGCGAATCGGGCCGTGCTGCGCGCCGCAGGCAGGCTTCGTCGAAGACGCGCTGCAGCCTGGCGATGTCGGCGGGCTTGAGCAGGCCGCGGTCATAGACTGACTTCGACATGGTGGCGGTCTCCTGGAAACGACCCGATGCATGTCGCCCAAAAGTGACTCCGGTTTCGGGAGAACGATATGCACAAGACAAGGACCTAACGCGCGTCGCATGAATCCGTTTCGACGTGCGTTGGGGCGCCACCTGTAAATTGGCAATCTTTCCCGAGGCTTGAAGGAACTCATGCGGAAAGGGAGGGTGTTCGGGAACCAGACCCCTCCCTTGAGATCCGCGGACCGGGTTGCGATCAGACCGCGATCTTGCCGCCGCCTTGCCTGGTGATGGCGACCACCGACGGCCGTACCGGCATGTCGGGCTTGAAGTCCGGCCAGCGCGTCGACGGATCCTCATAGTAGGACGGCCGGCCGAAACCTTCCCAATCCTCGCCGCCGTCGCCCGGATGCTGGACGGCGACGAAGGCGGTCTGGTCGTCGGGCGCAAACAGCGGGCCGCACATTTCCGCACCGATCGGCACCCGGAAGAACAGCTTCGAAGTCGCCCGCGCAGCCCCCTCCGTGTCGACCGCCCACAGGCCATCGGTGCGGCCGGTGGCCTTCGGGCCCTGGCCGTCGGTGGCGACCCACAGGCGCCCGGCCGAATCGACCGCGCAATTGTCGGGCATGCCGAACCAGCCATGGGCCGTCGTCGCCGTCGAGAAGGTGGCGCCGACATCGGCGACCGACGGATCGCCGCATTTCAGAAGCACTTCCCACTTGCCTTTGGTGGCCGTGAAATCGCCGTCGGTCTCGGTGATCTCGATGATGTGGCCGAAGGCATTTTCGGCGCGCGGGTTGGCGGCGTCGACCTGGTCGGCCTTGCGCTTCGAATTGTTGGTCAGCATGACATAGACCTTGCCGTTGACGCCATTGGGCTGGATGTCCTCGGGCCGGTCCATCTTGGTGGCGCCGAGCAGATCGGCGGCGCGCCGCGTCTCGATCAGCACGTCTGCCTGGCTGCCAAAGCCGTTTTCCGCCGTCAGCGGCCCCTGGCCGAAGACGATCGGCAGCCAGTCGACCGTGCCGTCCTCGGCGAATTTCGCGACATGCAGCGTGCCCTCGTCGAGCAGGTCCTTGTTGGCGGCATGGTCGTTGGCGTTGAACGTGCCCTTGGTGACGAATTTGTAGACATAGTCGAAGCGCTCGTCGTCGCCGAGATAGAAGACGACGCGGCCGTCCTTGGCGACGATGGATTCGGCGCCCTCATGCTTGAAGCGGCCCATGGCGGTGCGCTTCCTCGGCGTCGAATTCGGATCGTTGACGTCGACCTCGACGATCCAGCCGAAGCGATTGGGTTCGTTCGGCTCCCTGGCGAGGTTGAAGCGGTCGTAATGCGCGCCCCATTCATAGGCGCCTTCCGGAATGCCGAGCCGCTTGTAGTTGGCGGCTTCCTTGTGACCTTCCGGCAGTTGGCCGGAGAAATAGCCGTGGATGTTCTCCTCGGCCATCACATAGGTGCCCCATGGCGTGACGCCGCCGGCGCAATTGTTGAAAGTGCCGAACACTTTGGTGCCGGACGGGTCGGCATTGGTCTTGACGCGGTCATGGCCGGCGACCGGGCCTGACAGCGCCATTTCGGTGGTGGCGGTGATGCGGCGGTTGAGCTTGCCGTCGCGCGCCACTTGCCATTTGCCCGACACCTTGCGGATCTCGACGATGGTGCCGCCATGCGCCGCCATCTCGACATCGACCTGCTCCTTCGAGAGCGGGGCGACCTCGGCCTTCTTCTTCCCGTCCTTCTCGACGATCGAAACGATGCCTGGGAACATCAGATGCGGGTTGGTGTATTCGTGGTTGACGACCAGAAGGCCGTGCTCGGCCGAGCCGTCGATCGCGATATAGCCGACATAGTCATTGTTGTAGCCGAACTGCCTGGCCTGCGCTTCCGCCGACTGTTTCGTCGGGTCGAACTCCAGGGAATCGGCAAACAGCGGATCGCCCCAGCGCAGCAGCACGTCGGCGTCGTAGCCCGGCGCGACATGGTGCTTGTCGTCGATGCCGGCCTCGAGCTCGTCGAATTTGAAGGCCGAGCCTTCCGCGGCGCGGGCGCCGTCCGCGGCGATCATGGCCAGCGGGCCGACGGTCGCGGCGATCGCGGAGACGGCGAGCGACCCCTTCAGGAATCCCCGGCGCGAGAACCGCGCGGCGATGATCTCGCCCATGGTGCGGTTGTCGGTGGGGTTGGTGGCCGGTCCTTCGTTCTCCTCGAGCAGGCTGGTGCGGAATCGGGCGTCGGGGGAGCGATGTTCGGTCATGAGGGCCTCTGGCTTTGGAGTGGCTGGAGCTTTTTGTCGCCTTTCGACCCCTACAGCCGACTGATCACATTTTCGTGACATCATACATGCTCCGCCGTTCCGCGCGAGATGGTTGTCACCGCGACATCGGACTTTAGTCCAATCTTGCGCTGGCAAAAGTCCTGGAGGACAAACGCAACGGTCGGAGGTCGCTTCCGGCCAATACATCTTTCGGCGATGTTGCGGGTTGCAACGTTGGGGTGGGCGCGCCGGCTCAATCGACGGAGATCAGGATGCACGGATCGATCACGGCCCGGTGTCGCCGGCTGACGCTCGTTTCGGCGGCTTCTCTGGCGCTGACCATCATTCCCTATCGAATTGCTCTGCACGGCTCCGCCCCCGGAATCGACACCGCGTCAGCACAGGCCGCCAATGGCGGCAATGGCGGTGGCAACGGCGGCGGCAACGGCGGCGGTAATGGTGGTGGCAACGGCGGTGGTGGCGGCAAGGGCGGTAACAGCGGCGGCGGCAACAGCAGTGGCGGCAGCAGCGGCGCCAGCAGCAGCGGCAGCAGTGGTGGTAACAGCGGTGGCGGCAACAACGGCAACAGCGGCGGCAATGGCGGTGGTAACAGCAGTGGCGGCAACAGCGGTAACAGCGGCGGCGGCAACAGCGGCAACGGAAATGGAAACGGCGGCAATTCTGGAACGGATGGCAGCGGTGACAACTCGGCATCCGGCAAGGGTCAGGGCGACAAAGGTGTCAGCCATGTCAACGTCACGACCGGTGACAAGGTCGAGGTGAGCGACAACCAGATTACGGTCACACACCCCGACGGCATCACCGAGAAGATCGAGAACGGCCGTTTCAAAATGAGGGATGCGCTGGGCCGCACGATCATCGACCGCCGGGCCACGCCGGCGGACTTCAGCCGGCTAAAGGCCTTGTGAAACAGGCAACGGCCGGTTTCGCACGTCACCTCCGCCGCCACCGGCGCAGGTGACCTTCCTTGTCCGACCTCCCTTGTCCGACCTCGCGCGCGGGTCCGCGATGGCCTGACTGTTTGTCTTGATGCTATTCCCAAGGGGAAAGCGCTATGCGCTCTGCCCGTGAAACCCGTTCACACTTTTCCTGGAATTGCTCTAAGGGCGGTTCCTGTCCCGGTCGCGAAACTCGCGCATCATGAGCGCCGCTTCAGTGCGGTTTCGCACATTGAGTTTCGACAGCACCCCGGTCATGTGGTGCTTGACCGTCTTTTCCTGCAGCTCCAGGCGCAAGGCAACCTCCTTGTTGGAGAGCCCCTCCGCCACCAGCCGCAGGATTTCCGTTTGCCGTTCGGTCAGTTGCCGCAACCGGTCCGCCGCGCCGTTGGTGGATTGCGGGGACTGGAGATCGGAAAGCAGCCGCGCCGACAGCATCGGCGAAAGATAGCTCTCGCCGCCCGCCACGTTGCGCAGGATATCGGCGAGCGCGCGCGATCCGACACCCTTGAGGATATAGCCCTGCACGCCCGCGTTCAGCGCCGTGGTTACATCGGCATTGGTCTCCGAAACGGTCAGCATGACGATCCTCTGGGCGGGATGGGCGGCAAGGATGCTTGCGACCGCGGACAGGCCGCCACCCGGCATGGAGATATCGAGCAGCAATATGTCAGGCTGCATCGTCGAGGCGATGCGTTCGGCATCTTGCGCTGTCGCGCCTTCGCCGACGATCTCGAAACCTCCGATCTCCGACAGGCTGCGCGTCACGCCTTCGCGAAACAGCGGATGATCGTCGACAATAGCGATGCGGATAGTGCCAATCATGCTTGCTCCTCGACCGAAAGACTGATCACCAATCGCGTGCCTTGCGCTCCCGTCAAGGTCTCGAACTGGCCGCCAATGCTTTCGACCCGCTCCCTGAGGCCGGCGAGCCCCAACCCGTCGACCCGCGCCGGATCGAAACCCGGCCCGCTATCCGACACCTCGACAAAAAGCCTGCCATTCTTCATCCCGGCCCGCACCGCCTGATCCTTGGCCCGCCCGTGGCGATAGGCATTGTTGAGCCCTTCCTGCACGAAACGATAGATGCTGATCTTCTCGGAAGCGCCGAGTTCGGGCAAATGCTTGGGCAGTGTGAGCGCCACCGACGTTCCCGTCCGGCGCTCATGTTCGTCGACGGCCAGCCGCAATATGTCCGTTGCAGCCGCCGTTTCTATCTGCGGCAAGACGAGACCG
This sequence comes from Mesorhizobium huakuii, assembly GCF_030160235.1. Taxonomy (GTDB): domain Bacteria; phylum Pseudomonadota; class Alphaproteobacteria; order Rhizobiales; family Rhizobiaceae; genus Mesorhizobium; species Mesorhizobium huakuii. The sequence continues at coordinate 82,478 of NZ_BSNY01000039.1, read as the reverse complement.
GTGCAGATACCGCGTATTTCGCGCATCGCATCCTCCAGCGTCTTGCGGATCATCGCGACCTCGGTGGCGCGGTTTTCGCCCCAATGGCCCTCGCCGGAGAATACCGGGCTGTCCATGCGCAGCGCCGCCAAGGCCACGAGTTGCGCCGGTCCGTCATGCAGGTCGGCGCCGATCCGGCGCAAATATCGTTCGTTGAGTGCGGTGGCGCGGCGCGACGCCCGCTGCACACGCTGCCGCAAGGCGCTGTTTTGCGTCACCAGGCCCTGCAACTCCGACACCTGGCGGCGCAGCGCCCCGCGCTGATCGTCGATGGTGCGGCTGGCGCGCAGCACGATGCTCGACAAGAGCAGAAAAGCCGTCAGGGTGGTGCCGGCCACGATCAGCCAGCTCGACAGCAGGGCAGAGGCCAGCGTGGCTTTGAAATCGGTGGCGATCTCGAAGAATTCGGTGACGGCCACCACCTCGCCGGACCAGGGTTCGCGCACCGGATTGTAGATCTCCAGCAACGGCACGCCGGCGGTCTTTTCCCTACCTTCGGTTTCGTCGAACGTGTCGAATTGGGCGGTGACGTTGCCCTGGAAGGCGGACCGCAGATCGTCGGTCAGATCAAAGCGGCGGCCGATCAAGGCCGCGTCCTTGGCATAAAGCACGGTGCCGTCTCGGCGCCAGAGCCGGAACGAGGCCAGGCGCTTGCCGAGCGCGCCCTGGCCGAGCGTCTCGTCGAGCGCCTGTTTGACGGAGTCGCTGAGCTCCTCGCTCTTGCGCAGGTCCGGCAGCAGCGGCGCGATCACGCTGTCGACATAGAGCGCCGTCGTGGCGGCCGAATTGCGGGTGACGCCGTCCCGGATCTGCGACGTCACCCATGCACCCACCACCAGCATGACGGCCAGCAGGCCAAAGCCGCCGGCAACGAGGAATTGCAGGGCAAGGGAAAGCTCGCTCCAGCGCCGCGCCAAATTCTGCAGAATACGAATCATGAGCCCCTGACCGCCCTTCCATCGATCAGCTGGGCGATATCGGCACATTGAGCCTCAGTCTTGCCGTTGCCAAGACCTTCGTTGGAAGGAGTTTGCTTGACGTCTCGAGGCGCTTGGGAAACAAGGTCCGCGGCACATGCGGCGGCAGCCGCTTCGAGGGGATGGGACGTTGAGTTTTTCGGGACTGCTGCAGCTTGGCATTTCGACGGTGATCTTCCTTTTGGCGGCAACCGCCGCCAAGCAATGGGGACTGGCGCCGAGCCTGGGCAAGATCCTGTTGACGCTCGCGCTCTACTCGCTGGGCAATCTGATCATGCTGCGGCTGATCCGCGAATTCGGCATGTCGGTGTCGTTCAGCCTCTCGGCGGTCATCCAGCTGGTCTCGGTCAACGTCGTGGCGCTGGTGTTCTTCGGCGAGCGCGTCAACGCACTGCAGGCCACCGGCATCGTGCTGGCGATCGCCGCCGTGGCGCTGATCACGCTCGGACCCTATCTGCAGGGGCGTTGATCGAGATGAAGATTGCGACACCGGCCCGATGAAAGACACCGCAAGCACCCTGCTCAATCGCATCGAATTCCCGGTGCTGCTGGCCGGCCTGGTCATCGCCGGCGGGCTGTGGGGCTTCGTGGAGCTGATGGAGGTGGCGCGGGCAACCGCGCCGCACGCCTTCGACACCGAAATCCTGCTTGCCTTCCGCCAGGTTGGCCAACCGGGGATCCCGATCGGCCCATCGTGGCTGGAAGGGGCGGTGCGCGACATCACCAGCCTCGGCAGCGCCAGCGTGCTGGTGCTGATCACGACGGCGACGATCCTCTATTTGCTGTTGATCCGCCGGCCGGGGACGGCCCTTCTCATCTTCGTCGCCGTGGCCGGCGGCCAGGTGCTGTCGAGCCTGCTGAAGGTTGGCGTCGACCGGCCGCGACCCGAGCTCGTTTCGCATCTGGTCAACGAGACGTCGTTTTCCTTCCCGAGCGGCCACGCCATGCTGTCGGCGGTGACCTATCTCACGCTCGGTTCGCTGGCGGCGCGCTTCCTGCACGGCAGGGCGACGAAGATCTACGTCCTGTCGCTGGCCGTGCTGACGACGGTGCTGGTCGGTGTCAGCCGCGTCTATCTCGGTGTCCACTGGCCGTCGGATGTGCTGGCCGGCTGGTGCGCGGGCTTCGCCTGGGCGATGCTGTGCTGGCTGGTGGCGCGGATGTTGCAGCGCCGCAAGGTGGTGGGCGACGATGCCGATGGCGACTGACCGCACCCTCGGGCTTGCCCTCAGATCAATCTGTTGATGAGGTGTCCACCACAGCCTGCCAGGGCCAGAACCATCGACAGCAGGCATGCCGATGTCATCAAGGTCTTGAAAACAGTCAACCGCGTTACCCCCCTGCCCAGATCGCGACACCCTAGCCTGCAATCCTCGGGAAGTATCGGAAAAAATGGACAATCAGGCGAAGGCGCTTACGCCTCAGACATTCATATTGATGCTTGAAACATCATGACAATGGTATTATACGTTATTCCTGCAGACTCAGACATGGGGTCCGGCCGATGATCACTGCCGCGCAGATGCGTGCCGCAAGGGCCTTGGCCGGCATCGACCAGAAGACGCTCGCCGAGCGCGCAGGCGTTTCGCTTCCGACCATCCAGCGCATGGAAGCGAGCGATGGCGTGGTCCGGGGTGTGGTCGATACGCTGATGAAGGTCATCCAGGCGCTCGACGAGGCCGGGGTGGAGTTGATCGGCGAGAACCAGGCCAGCGAGCGCGGCGGCAGGGGCGTGCGCCTCAAACCCGCCGTGCCGCCAGATCCCAGGGCTGAGCCGGCATAAGTCGCGACGGCGACCGCCGACATTCCTGCCGACGATCCCGCCGCCTTCATGTGCGGAAGGCAGTCCATGGATCAGACACGGCAGGCAGTGCATCAACCGATCAAAAGGTCGGCCCACAAGTCGGCCCACGGGTCGGCCCACGGGTCGGCAAAGCCGACATTTTCCGAATTGTTCACGCCCAAGCTGGTGACGGTCTGGCGCGAAGGCTACCACCTGCCGCAGTTCAAGTCCGACTTCATGGCCGGGCTGACCGTGGCCATCGTGGCCCTGCCGCTGTCGATGGCGATCGCGATCGCATCGGGCGTTACGCCGGAGCGCGGCTTGTTCACGGCCATCGTCGGCGGCTTCATCATTTCGGCGTTGGGCGGCAGCCGCTTCCAGATCGGCGGGCCGGCCGGCGCCTTCATCGTGCTGGTGGCGGCAACCGTCCAGCGCGAAGGCGTCGACGGATTGCTCCTGGCAACGATGATGGCCGGTGTCTTCCTGCTCGCCATCGGCTACCTCAGGCTTGGCACCTACATCAAATTCATTCCCTATCCGGTGACGGTCGGCTTCACCGCCGGCATTGCGATCATCATCTTCTCCGGCCAGATCGTCGAATTGTTCGGGCTGAAGCTTGCGGGGCCGGAGCCCGGGCCGCTGCTGCCGAAATTGATGGCGATCGGGCGGGCAGCCGGCACGGTGAACATCTCGGCGACGCTGGTGGCGGTGCTGACCATCGTCACCATTGTCGCGATGAAGCGTTGGCGGCCGGGCTGGCCGGGCATGCTGATCGCCGTTGGGCTTGCCTCGCTGGTGGTGGCGCTGCTGGCGTTGCCGGCTGAAACCATCGGCACGCGCTATGGCGGCATTCCACGCAGCCTGCCGTTTCCAGCATTGCCGGCGCTCAGCCTGGGCAAGATGCTCGCGGTGCTGCCGGACGCCATTGCCTTTGCCCTGCTCGGCGCCATCGAATCACTGCTGTCGGCCGTGGTCGCCGATGGCATGACCGGCCGGCGGCACCGCTCCAATTGCGAGCTGGTGGCGCAGGGTTTCGCCAACATCGCCTCCGCCCTGTTCGGCGGCATCTGCGTCACCGGCACCATCGCCCGCACCGCCACCAATGTGCGGGCCGGTGCGCATGGGCCGGTCTCGGGCATGCTGCACTCGCTGTTCCTGCTGGTCTTCATGCTGGTGGCGGCGCCGCTCGCCAGCTACATCCCGCTTGCCGCGCTTGCCGGCGTGCTGGCGGTGGTCTGCTGGAACATGTTCGAAAAGCAGGCCTTCGCGACGTTGCTGCGCGCCTCGCGCGGCGATGCGCTGGTGCTGATGGCGACCTTCCTAATCGTCGTCTTCCGCGACTTGACCGAAGGCATCGTCGTCGGTTTCGCCCTGGGCTCGATCCTGTTCATCGACCGCATGGCCAAGTCGATCGCGGTCGAGGCGCATCTGGTACAGGACGATGTCGCCGATAGCGTCAACGCCGCCGGCGCCTATGACGCCAGCGAGGCCAGCGACGCCGACACCGTCGTCTACCGCATTTCGGGCGCCTTCTTCTTCGGCGCCGCCTCCACGGTCGGCAGCGTGCTCGACCGCATCGCCGACCAGCGCAAGAACTTCATCCTCGACTGCTCGGCGGTGCCCTTCTTCGATTCGACGGCGGCCAACGTCATCGAGGGCGCCGCACACAAGGCGCAGCGCGCTGGTGTGCGCTTCATCATATCGGGCGCCTCTCCGCAGATACGACGCACCCTGATCAACCACGGCGTCAAGCGTCCGCTGGTGACCTACGCCGCTTCGATCAGCGATGCGCGGGCGCAGCTGGCGGGGAAGTGAGAGGTGCGGCCACTTCCCATCCAGCCTCCTTCACGGGAGGAGGCCGCCCGCCGCCTCTCATGGGTTGAGCGACCTCGGCCCGCTGACGAACGGGCTTCCCCTGACATAGTACCGCAGCAGCCGGTCCGCATCCTTGGTAATGCCGATCCTGGTGCCTTGCCCGATCTCGCCGGGTTTTTGGCCACCCTTCGCCAGCCACAGAGGCCCTTTCCGGCAGAGGTCGAGCCCGTCGAGCGACCGGTCGATCCGCAGCGCCGCCGCCAGCCTGCCCGGCCCGCGCGCCAGGTCGCGCAAGCGCTCGACGCCGCGATTCTCCCGCATGATGGCGATGCCTTCGAGCGGCTCGAGCGCCCGGATCAGCACGCCGGTCCCGGTACCTTCCGCCTCGCTCGAGACATTGAGCATCATGGAGACGCCGTAGGCGAGATAGACATAGGCGTGGCCGCGCTCGAGGAACAGCGAGCGGTTGCGCGGGGTCATTCCCCTGAAGCCATGCCCGGCGGCGTCGCCGACGACATAGGCCTCGGTCTCGACGATGCGGCCGCTGACCATGCCTTCAGGCAGCGCCCGCATCACCAGCTTGCCGATGAGGAAGCGGGCTAGAGCGGCCGTGTCGTCGGGCAGCTCCGAACGGGCGATCGGCGGATGATCAATCCTGTGGTTCACGGGATGCGCTCGACCCATTGCGCGCGCGATGGTCCCGGCTCGAACGGGTCGCCGAAATACTGCGTCTCGCGGGCCACCTTGCCGTCGACGAACTCCATGATGCTGACGGTGAAGGAGGGCCGCCCGTCATAGGTCAGGACATATTCGGTGACCCAGAGATCATCGGCGCCGGTGATCCGCCGCACGCTAAAGCGCTTGCGGTTGGGCTGCGCGGCGCGGGAGGACTGGATGTTGCGCCGCCCGCGGATGCGCTCGCCCGATTGCGGATAGTCGAGCACCGCATCCTCCCGGTAAATGTCATGCTCCGCCTCGAAGTCACCGGCATCGGAGGCAGTCCAGTGACGATGCAGAGCCGCAGGGATGTCCCGGCCTTCCATGGCAATAATCCTCCTGGACCGTGGATGGACTTCGTAGCACGGTCCATCCCACGGCTGTTAGCGAGAGGTCGCACGGATCGGCCCTGAGCCTCCGGCTCTCAATCGAGCTTCAGCGCCGCCACCTCGCCCTCGTTCATCAGCGGCACGTAGAGGATCGACTTGCCGTCGGTGCCGATGTCGGCGCTGCCCGGCTTGAAATGGGCCACCGCTTCCGGCGCACCGCCGGCATGATAGCGGTAGAGCGTGCCGGTCATGTAGGCGGTGGCATAGATGGTGTCGCCGATGGCGATGACGCCGTCCAGGTCGGCGAATGTCTGCGCACCGGGCAGCGGCGAAATCGCCTTGCTGGCGAGATCGATGGCGAGCAGCCCGCCTGGTTCCGCCGTGCTGAAGTCGGGCTTGATGCCCTTGCCCCACGAGGCGACGATCAGCCTGTCGCCATCGGCGAAGACGCCGTTGGGCGAGGCGAGCAGCGCATCCTTGACGAACAGCTCCGGCCGGTCGCCGTCGATGCGGTAGATCGTGTCGGCCAGCATGTCGCTGACATAGACCTTGCCTGTGTGGTCCGAGGTCATGTCGTTGAGGAAGACGGCATTCGGCACCGCGATGCTGGCGATCAGCCTGCCGCTGGCCAGATCGACGACGCGGACCTTGGTGATGTCGGCGACATAGAGCTTGCCGCCCGATATCGCCATGCCCTTGGGCGCGTCCATGCCGTCGGTCCAGTGCTGGGTGATCGTCTTGCCGTCGAGGGACAGCACCGAGAGATAGCCGTTGCCGTCGGCTTCGCCGGGATTGCCGACGATGTTGGAGACGATGATGCGGTTGTTGGCGGCGTCGAACAGCGCCGATTCCGGCTGTTCGAGGCCCGTGGCGCGCCAGAGCTCGCCGGCCCGGGCGGCTGGTGCGGCGCTAATACCGATGGCGGCGAATGCTAAGAGGATGAGGCGGTTCATGGCTGTTCTCCTGTGATGGCAGGCGAGAGCTAGGATTTTCGATACTTTTCTGGAAGTCCGATTACCGCTAGTATCGAATATCGATACGAAACTGCCGGCAAGAGGGTGCATGCCATGAACGGTCTGATCTTCGAGGCGCTGAAGCGGACGCTGAAAGCCAAGGGCGTCACCTATCGCGAGCTTGCCGAACGCATGGGCGTTTCCGAGCCGACGGTGAAGCGTATCTTCCATGAGCGCAACTGCAAGCTCGACCGGCTGGTGGAGATCTGCGCGGCCGCCGGCGTCGAGCTGGAAAACGTGCTCGGCTCGATGAACCGGGGGCCGGGGCCGCTCAACCACATCGCGCCCGAGATCGAACGGAGGCTGGCCGGCCGGCCGGCGCTGCTGTTCATCTTCGTCATGCTGTCGGAAAAGTTCACGCCCGAAGGCATCATGCGTTCGCAAGGCCTGAGCGAGGCCTCGATGTTCCTCTATCTGCGCGATCTGGAAGACCTCGGCCTGATCGCGCTCGGCCGGGGTCTTTCGGCAAGATTGCTGGTCGAGACGCCGATCCAGTGGAATTTTGAAGGGCCGCTGAGGCCGCTGTTCGAGATGACCAACAAGAATTTCATCGGCTGGGCCATCACCCATATCGACAGGGAGGCGACCTTCGTCAGCTTCTCCAGGCGGATGCGGCCGGAGACGGCGGAGATGGTGCGGCGCGAAGCGGAGGAGTTGGCCGAGCGTGCCAAGCTGCTCGCCCATCACGACCAGCATACGACGCCCGAGGACGGGCTCACCGGTTACAAATTCACCTTTGCCTTCGGCGCGACGCCGTTCCCCGCGATCATGCCCATCGGCCCGCACGCGCGAGATGCCGGCGCGCGCCCGAAGGATCCGGCAAAGCGGCCGCAGCCGGCGTGACCGGGGATTTCTCAGGCCGGTTGCCTGAAGAATCCACGCGGAAGAACACCGATCGAGCGTGCAATCATCATCGCCGCAAAGAGACCCGACAGCACCGCGCTTGCCAGCACGAAACCGGTCTCCTGCGCCAGGGCAGGATCTACCCCAAGCGCGATGCCCCTGGCATAGCGAATGATGATGATGGCGACGATCAGCGCCAGGGGCAACCAGTCGCCTTGCAGCGCCAGCCTGCCGTCGGCAAGCAGCCTGGCCGGCCGCCGACGCGCCATGGCCGTGCCGGCGAGGGCGCCGGCCACGGCGCCGCAGGCGGAGCCGAGCAGTCCGGTCGCCGAAATGCCCGAGGCGACGAGATTGTAGAGGGCAAGGCCGCTGACGAGCGCCGGCAACACGAGAAGGCGTGAAGGCGAGACGACGCGGTCCCGGGTGCGGCTCCAGCCGATGAACAGGCCGTAGAGGATCAACGGCCAGACCCAGAGCGGTGTGTGCGACAGGATATCGACGGCACCGGGCATCTGGGTCTCGGCAGCGATGTTCGCGGCCAGCGCGATACGGCTTGACGCCGGCAGCAGGCCGGCGGCACACAAAAGCGTGGCCGGCTTGCCGAAAGGCAAGGTGGTTATCTGAATCGTTTGGATGCGGTGAAGAAACATTGCGGAACTCCGTCCGTGGTTGAAGGCTTACCGCCGGCGCGGTATCGCTTGGCGCTGCGGGTTGACCGGCACCATGCAGAGCCGCCAGCCCTGCATCAAACGCCTCTTCGGCAAGGGACGAATGGCTACGTGAACAGCACGCTGTTGCATTCCACGCTTCGCGAAATGCAGGCGCTGTTCGCCTCGCCGCGCTTCTGGGGCGCGCTTGTGGCGGTGTCGGCGATCCTCGGCGTCGCTGGACCTTTCGGCACGTTCCAGGAACTCGCACCCTTGCCCCGCTTCGCCTATTGGCTGGCATTGGCACTCGCGACCTTTTCGGTCGGCTATCTCACAATGCGGCTGACGCTCGCCGCCGTGTTCGGCGCCGCGGGCTCGCAGCCGGTCCGCAGCGTCGTCGCCGGCACCGTTGCCGGATTTCCGATCACCGCGATGGTCGTGCTGTTCAACCGCTCGCTGTTTGGTGGGCCGCTCCCGTCTGCCGCTGCCGCCGCCGGACTGTTTCTCAATTGCAGCCTGATTTCGGTCGCTATCTCTTTCCTGATCGCCATGGGGAGAAACCCGCAAGGCGCGGCCGTGACGGCGCCGGCCACCGCTGCGCCGCCACGCGGTTCGGCCCCGTCGCCACAACCGTCTCCGCCGCAACCGACGCGGCCGCCGCTGCTCGACCGGCTGCCCCATGCGGCTCGCGGAAAATTGCTCTATCTCTCGATGCAGGATCACTATGTCGAGGTGCACACCGACAAGGGCTCGACGCTGATCCTGATGCGGCTGGCCGACGCCATCCGCGAGGTGGGCGACACGCCGGGCGTGCAGGTCCATCGCTCGCATTGGGTGGCGCTGGACGCCGTCACCGGCAGCCGCCGCAAGGACGGCAAGCTGTTCCTGAAGCTGTCTGACGATGCCATGCTGCCGGTTAGCCGGTCCTGCATCGACGCGGTGCGCAAAGCCGGGCTTGCCTGATCGTCGCTACTCGGCGGCTTTCGCGTCAGGATCGGCGGCACCGTCGTCCCACGTCATTGTCCGGTAGTCGAAACCATATTCCAGCGTCGGCTTGACGATGCGGAAAAACGGCGACAGGTCGAAGTCGCGCGGCGTGTAGAGCGAGTGGTGGCGAATGTGCAGGATTTCCTTGCGCATATAGGCCGACTGCGCCGAGGCGCGGCCCGGCGCACGGGTGATCTCGGGCAGGATCGGATAGCGGATCTGCCCATAGGCCTCGGCAATCAGCGTCGAGCAGATGGCTCGCGTCGGATCGCCGGAGCCGAAGGCCAGCATGCGGCGGCGCCAGCGCACCGGCACCGGCGGTGTCGGCAGGAAATAGCGCAACATGTCGAAAATGTTCTTGAGGTCGTATTTCAGGCCAAGCTTGCCGATCATGAAGGCGACGACATGATCGCGGTCCTCCGGTGTCAGCCCGCTCGCCCGGCAGATGCGGGTGTTGTAGGTGCGATAGCGCGACAGGGGTACCGCCACGCAGCCTTCGCCGAGCGTCACCTCGATCAGCCGCCGCCGCTCGGTTCCGTCCTCCGGCTCGGCCAGCGCGTCGCCGACATAGAAGGCCGCATGCGACCAGGTCGACTGGGTGAGGTACTTGATCGCCGCCGAAATCTTCTGGTTGCCCTCGATCAGCAGGATGTCGCCCGGCTCCAGCGTGCGGCGCAGCGTCTCGGCGTCGGATGGGGTATAGGGCTCATAGCCGGAGGATTCTTCCTGCAGCCGGCCGGCAAGCCAGCGGCCAAGTCGATCCAGAAGCGTGTCGCCGGGCTCGGTCATGGTAGAGCGTGACTAGCACGGGCCGGCGGGGAAGTGCCAGCGCGCCGCCTCTTGGTCAGCCGGCGGAAGCGCTCGTCTCGTCGTGCGACGCCGGGCTGGCCAGGTCGTCGCGCGCCTTGCGGGCCAGTTTACGTGTCGAGCGCTTGGGGCTGTCGCCGAACAGCTCGGTTGCATCGGCGAGGCACGACTTCCGCAGCTGCTTTTCCGAGCGCTTCAACAGCTTGCCCAGAAGCTTGGTGTCCTCGCGCGGCCCCAGCGGCTCGTCGTCCGCCTCGAGCAGCGCGCGCATGACGAACAGGTCGTGCAGTTCGCCGAGCCGCTCGCCCAGGGCATCGACGGCCTTGCGCCGCGCCTTGATCGGCGTCGGCCACAGCCTGCCCAGCAGCGACAGGTGCATGCCATGCGTCTTGGCCGCCTTGCGCAAATCGTGGAAATCATTGGCCTCGCCGCGCGAGCCGGCCCTGTCGAGCGCCTTTTTGGCACGGCGCAGAGTGACGCGGGCGCCTTCGGCAAGCACGTCGGCCGCCTGTTCGGGCTGGTCGGGCAAGGCAAGGCATTCGATCCGCTTCATGCCGTCTTCGCAGGCGGCGGTCGCCGCGCCGATCGTCGCTTCGAGGCCGGCGCCCTCATGCAGATCGTGCTGACGCGCGATCAGCCTGTCGCGCACGGCATCGAGCCCGCCATCGGCGCTCTCCTTGGGAAAAGCCGCCGCCAGCCGGTCGATGGTCTCGATCAGTGCCGTCGCCTCGCGCGGGCCGGCAAGCAGCGCCGCCACGTTGCGATAGCATTGGTTCTCTGTCGTGCAGAATGTTTCGTCGCCGGAATGAACCAGGCGCAACAAGGCACGCACGCTCTTCAGCCGCTTGCGGCATTTGTGCAGGCCCTGTTCCGGCCGGCTGCGCGCAGCATCCAGATGCTGGAGCGCCTTGCCGATTTCCTCGGCAAGGATGCGCCGGACCTCGCCGGTCAGCGGCAGGCGCGGGTCGATGCGAAAGCTCATGCGGCGATCTCCGGTATCCCCCCGAGGGCGAGCGACGCGTTGTAGAATTTCTGCTCGCCGGTCACTTCACGGCCGAGCCAGTCAGGCAGCATTTCGTCCGGCACATCTTCCGGAGTCTCGAGTTCGGCCACCACAAGTCCCGCGAGTGCACCGCCAAAGACGTCGACTTCATAGAGATAGCCGCGATGCCTAACATGGTGACGTGTCTTCTCGATGACACGTCCGATGGCGAAGTCCAGCATCTCCAGGGCATCCGCCAGAGGGATCGGATATTCGAACTCGTCGCGCTCGCGAGCGCCGCTGCCGAATTTGAGCGTCAGCTTGGCGGAAGCGCCGTCGCTGATGCGGATGCGGACGGTTCGCCCGGGCGCCGTGGCGAGATAGAACTGGAGGATGCGGATATTCGCCTCGGCCAGCTCCCGCCACGCGGTGCTGGAGACCAGGAACTTGCGCTCGACTTCCTTGCCCATGGCCGCGCACTAAAGCGCTTGGCGCGGGCGATGGCAAGACGGCTCCGAACGGCAGTTGACTTTAATCAATCGATTGATTAAAGTTTCGCCATGACCAGATTGCCCAACCCCAAAAGTCCACGCCGCGAGACCTCTCCGGAGCTGACGCGTGCCGCACTCGTGCAGGCGGCGCTGAAACTGTTCGGCCGGCAGGGTTTCGACGGCACCTCGACCCGCGAGATCGCGGCCGAAGCGCAGGCCAATATCGGCTCCATCGCCTATCATTTCGGCGGCAAGGAAGGCCTCCGCGCCGCCGTCGCCGACTATATCGTCGAGACCATCCAGGCGGTTGCCGGCCAGGCACTGGCCGCAGGCCGGGCGCCAGCCAGTGGCCAGGCGGCGCCGGCGGGCGATCCCGAGGCGGCGCGCGCGCAGCTTTTCGCCGCAATAGAGGGGATCGTCGGCTTCGTCGTGGCGCAGCCGCGGGCAGGCGAGATCGTGCAGTTCTTGCTGCGCGAACTGCAGCATCCCACCGCTGCGCTCGACCGCGTCTATGACGGCGTGTTCGAGCCGACGCATCGCCGTCTATGTCATCTGTGGGAGCAGGCAACCGGCGAGCCGGCCGAAAGCGAGCGGACCCGGCTCACCGTGTTCACGCTGGTCGGCCAGGTCGTCTATTTCCGCATCGGCCGCGAGGCGGTGAAGCGCCGCATGGGCTGGCACGACATCGGCGCCGCCGAGGCCGCCAAGGTCGTGGCGGTCACGACTGACAATCTCAGCGCCATACTGGCCGCCCGAATGGGATCAAAACCCCCAATTGGATCAAAACAATGAGTTTCCTCTGCTCCTTGCCGCTCGCCGCGAAGCTCCTCGGTGCCTGTGCGCCCGCCGCTCCACTCGCCGTCGGCTATGTCGAGGGCGACTATGTGCTGCTGGCGCCCATCGAGGTGGCGCAGGTCGAGACCGTCGTCGTCAAGCGCGGCGATCGCGTCACGCCGGGCGCGACGGTGGTGACGCTGGAAAGCGCCGACGCCAGCATCGCGGTGGCGCAGGCCGAGGCAAGCCTTGCCCAGGCGCGGGCGCAGCTCGCCGATCTGCAAGTCGGCAAGCGGCCGGAAGAGATCGCCGCACTCAAGGCGCAGGTCGACATGGCCAAGGCGCAGGCTGATGACGCCAAGCGCAAATATGATCGCGCCGCCGATTTGTTCAAGCGCGGCACCGGCACCCAGGCCGACTACGACACCGCCTCGGCGACGCTGGAGACCGCCAACGCCCAGGTCGGCCAGGCGCAGGCCAATCTCGCCGTCGGCGGCCTGCCGGCGCGGCCCGAGACGATCAAGGCCGCCGACAATCAGGTCAAGCAGGCGCAGGCCGCCCTGGAGCAGGCCCGGTGGCGGCTGTCCAAGCGCACGCTGGCGGCGCCCTCGCCCGGCCGCGTCAACGACGTCATCCGCAATCCCGGCGACACGGCCGGGCCGACCGCGCCGGTCATCTCGATGCTGCCCGACGGCGCTATCAAGCTCAGCGTCTACATACCGGAGGCGGCCTTCGCCTCGGTCAGGATCGGCAGCCTGCTCAGCGTCCATTGCGACGGCTGCGGCGACGGCGTGAAGGCGCGCGTCAGCTATGTCTCGCCCGATCCCGAATTCACCCCGCCGGTGATCTATTCGCTCGAGAACCGGCAGAAGCTGGTCTATCTGGTCGAGGCGCGGCCGGAGGGCGATGCCGGTCCGCTGCAGCCCGGCCAGATCGTCGACGTCGACCTCGCGGAAACGGCAAAATGAATGCCATCGACGTTCATGGCCTGGTCAAGCGGTTCGGCGACAAGACCGTCGTCGACCATGTGACGATGTCGGTCGCCGAAGGCGAGATCGTCGGCTTCCTCGGCCCCAACGGTTCGGGCAAGACCACCACCATCCGCATCATGTGTGGCCTGCTGACGCCGGACGAAGGCGAGGGCACGGTGCTGGGGTTCAACATCCGCACCGACTCGCTCAGCATCAAACGCGAAGTCGGCTACATGACGCAGAAATTCTCGTTTTACGAGGATCTGACGATCGGCGAAAATCTCCAATTCGTGGCGCGGCTCTACCAGCTGAAACCGGTCGAGGACTATGTCGCCAGGACGCTTGATGAACTCGGCCTTACGTCGCGCCGCGATCAACTGGCCGGCACGCTGTCCGGCGGCTGGAAGCAGCGGCTGGCGCTCGCCGCCTGCATCATGCACAAGCCGAAATTGCTCTTGCTCGACGAGCCGACGGCCGGCGTCGACCCCAAGGCGCGGCGCGAATTCTGGGACGAGATCCACCGCCTCGCCAGCGGCGGGCTGACCGTGCTGGTCTCCACCCACTACATGGACGAAGCCGAGCGCTGCCACCGCATAAGCTACATCTCCTACGGCAAGATGCTGGCCACCGGCACCGTTGAGGAGGTGGTCAGGAATGCCGGCCTGACGACGTTCGTGGTGCAAGGGCCGCGGCTGGCCAAGGTGGCCGAAGAGTTGCATGGCCGCCCGGGCGTCGACCAGGTGGCGCCTTTCGGCGCCACGCTGCATGTCGTCGGTTCCGACAGGAAGAAGCTCGAGGCAGCCCTCGCCGATGTCGAGAAGGAGCATAAGGGCGTGACGGTGGCGCCGGGCGAAACCAGCCTGGAGGACGTCTTCATCCAGTTCATGTCGGGGTCGAAGGACAACATGGCATGAATGGCGTCTTCTCCTTCGCCCGGCTCGGCGCGCTGCTGATCAAGGAGTTCATCCAGATGCGGCGCGACCGCATCACCTTCGCCATGATGCTCGGCGTGCCGCTGCTGCAGCTGATCCTGTTCGGCTTTGCCATCAACAACGATCCGAAGGGCCTGCCGACGGCGCTGGTGGCGATGAGCAACGACCAGTATACGCGCGCCATGGTCTCGGCGCTGCAGGTGACGGGCTACTATCATTTCGACCATGTCACCGAGAGCGCCGAAGAGGCGGAGTTCCTGATGGCGCGCGGCGACGTTTCCTTCGTCGTCACCATCCCGGCCGACTTCGCCAGCCGAGTCGAGCGCGGCGACAATCCGCAGATCCTGATCGAGGCCGACGCGACCGATCCGTCGGCCGCGAGCGGCGCCATTTCCACGCTGAGCACGGTGGCGAGCCAGGCGCTGCTGCGCGCGCAAGGCATGCAGGCGGCGGCCGCCGAGAATGCCAGGCAGCAGCTGCAGGTGGTGGTGCACCATCGCTACAATCCTGAAGGCATTTCGCAATACAACATCGTGCCCGGCCTGCTCGGCGTCATCCTGCAGATGACGATGGTGATGATGACGGCCATGGCGCTGACCCGCGAAACCGAGCGCGGCACGATGGAGAACCTGCTCGCCATGCCGTCCAGCCCGGCCGAGATCATGCTGGGCAAGGTGCTGCCCTTCCTTGTCGTCGGCGCGGTGCAGGTCGCGGTGGTGCTGGTGGCGGCGAAGCTGTTGTTCGATATCCCGTTCGTCGGCAGCCTGACGCTGCTGCTGTCGTCGGTGCTTGTCTTCGTGCTGTCGCTGGTGCTACTCGGCTACACCATCTCGACCATGGCCCGCTCGCAGATGCAGGCCATGCAGCTGACCTTCTTTTTCTTCCTGCCGTCGCTGCTCCTGTCCGGCTTCATGTTCCCCTATCGCGGCATGCCGGGCTGGGCCCAGGCGTTGGGCGAAATCTTCCCGCTGACGCATTTCCTGCGCATTACTCGATCGGTGATGCTGAAGGGCGCCGACTTCCATGCCATCGCCACCGAGGTCGGCTGGCTGGCCGTGTTCGTGCTGGTCTTCGCGGGCACCGCGCTGCTGCGGTTCAGACGCACGCTGGACTGACCGCAAACGGGCACCTCGGCCCGGCCGCAGTGAGCGGCCGAGGCGCCCGCCGGGCTACGCCGATAGCGAGATGGCACCCAGGACAGAGCGTTCAGGCGGCCGCCATGATCCCGGCATAGGTGCCGAAATCGACATTGCCGCCGGACAGCACCACGGCGACATTTTTGCCGGACAGTTCGATCTCGCCCGACGACAGCGCCGCGAGCGCCACGCAGCCGCCCGGTTCGACCACCAGCTTGAGATAGGCCATGGCATCGCGCATCGCCTGCGCCGTCGCTTTGTCGGAGACGGCGATGGCCCCAGTGAGGTTCTTGCGGTTGATTTCGAAGGTGATGACGCCCGGCTCGGCGGTCAGGATCGCGTCGCAGATCGAGCTGTAACCCGGTTCGTTGGAAACCCGGGCGCCGGCGGCGAGCGAGCGGCGCGTGTCGTCGAAATGCTCGGGCTCCACCGCCCAGACCGCGGTGGCTGGCGAGGCATCCTTGACCGCGACCGAAATGCCGCTCGAAAGGCCGCCGCCACCGCAGGGGATGACGACGGCGTCGAGGCTGACGCCGAGCGCCCTGGCTTGCCGCATCAGTTCAAGGCCGATCGTGCCTTGCCCGGCAATGATGGCCGGATCGTCGAAGGGCGGCACCAGCACCATGCCCCTGTCGATATAGGGGCGAACCACGCTCATGCGGTCATCGCGAAAGCGGTCGAACGGCACCACTTCCGCGCCCATCTTGCGGACATTGCCGATCTTCATCGCCGGCGCGTCCGCCGGCATGGCGATGACCGCCTTGACGCCGAACATGGCGGCGGAGGCGGCAACCCCTTGCGCATGATTGCCCGAGGAGAAGGCGACGACGCCCCGGCCGCGCTCTTCCTCGCTCAGCGACGAAAGCTTGTTGTAGGCGCCGCGGAACTTGAACGATCCGGTGCGCTGCAACGTCTCCGGCTTGAACAGGATGCGGCCGCCGAAGCGCTTGTTCAGCTCGGCCGATTCGATCAATGGCGTTTCGACGATCAAGCCGGAAAGCCGCGCGGCGGCGGCATGGATGTCGGCGATGCCGGGAGGGGTGGTGGCGGTCATGCGAGGTCCAGCAAGAGAGGCAGTCTCTTCTCATGATGCCCGCAAAGGCACATGGCGCACCATTGAAAAAATGTGACCGTTACAAAGTTGGCGGATATGGGCCGGGCACTGTCTCCGTCGTCTCGGCAGTCACCCCCCGCCGACATCTCGCCAGTTTCAACCAAGAAGTGTCCGCTGCCTCTTCGTCCCGCCCAGCTTGCGCCAATTGTTGAAGCGGTGGGTGGCGGCGGCAAAGGAGATCTTCATCTGCTGGGCGACCGAGTAGCGCGACTTGCCTTCGTCGAACAGGCGGTAGCAGCACTCGACCCCTTCCTCGGTCAGCTTGCCGTCCGGGGCCTTGTTGTGCGGGTTGGCGGGGTCGAATTTCTCGATCTGCTGTTCGACCAGGCCCTTCAGGCGCTGCAGATCGGCATCGATGCTGGCGATGAGATCGAGAACGGGTTTCGGTTCGAAATGGGGGGGCGGTTTCGTCATATGCTCAAAATCCTCATCCTTGTCTTAGGTTCAGCTATATAGGTGAATCTTTGGCAATAAACAGGGATCGAGGCCGCTCGGGCGCTTCAACAATTCTTGAACCTGTGGCCCTCAGCGCGATTGACCCGGGGCGCCGCAAACCCTAGTTTAGAACAATTCTAAACTAGGGTCCTTTCCTCATGCTTTCCCGTGTTTTCGGCTTCGGCCGCCGCCCCTTCGAATCGCTCTCCGAGCAGGAAATCCTGGCGCTGGCCATCTCATCCGAGGAAGATGACGGGCGCATCTACCGGGCCTATGCCGACGGGCTGGCGGAAAGCTTTCCGCAATCGGCAAAAGTGTTCGAGGAGATGGCCGAGGAAGAGGACGGCCATCGCGACTCGCTGATCGAGATCTTCCGCAAGCGCTTCGGCGAGCGCATCCCGCTGATCCGGCGCGAACATGTGAAGGGCTATTACGAGCGCAAGCCCGACTGGCTGGTCAGGCCGCTCGGCATCGAGCATGTGCGCAGCCAGGCCGAAGCCATGGAGCGGCAGGCCTACCTGTTCTACGTCGAAGCGGCAAAGCGCACGACCGATGCCTCGACGCGAAAACTTCTCAACGACCTGGCGATAGCCGAACAGGGTCACGAGACGCTGGCCCAGCGGCTGGAGCAGAAGCACGTGCCCGGCGACGTGAAGGATGAAGAGGCCGCCGCCGAGCAGCGCCAGTTCATCCTCACCTATGTGCAGCCGGGGCTGGCCGGCTTGATGGACGGTTCGGTGTCGACGCTCGCGCCGATCTTCGCCGCCGCCTTTGCCACCCATGACACCTGGCAGACCTTCCTGGTCGGGCTTGCCGCGTCGATCGGCGCCGGCATCTCCATGGGTTTTACGGAAGTCGCTTCCGACGACGGCAAGCTCTCGGGTCGCGGCTCGCCGATAAAACGCGGCATCACCACCGGCGTCATGACATCGGCCGGCGGTCTCGGCCACGCATTGCCCTATCTCATCCCGCATTTCTGGACGGCGACGGCCGTCGCCGCCGTGGTGGTGTTCTTCGAATTGTGGGCCATCGCCTTCGTCCAGAACCGCTACATGCAGACCCCCTTCCTGCGCGCCGCCTTCCAGGTGGTGCTGGGCGGCGCGCTGGTGTTCGCCGCCGGCGTGCTGATCGGGAATGCATAGTTCTTCCTTCCCCCCTTGTGGGGGAAGGTGGATCGGCGCGTAGCGCCGAGACGGATGAGGGGTGCTCCAGCGAAGTGAGGCGCTGGTGTTCCCTGGAGCACCCCTCATCCGACCTCGCTTCGCGAGGCCACCTTCTCCCGCAAGGGGAGAAGGAAGAAACGCGCCTCTCCGCTACCCATTAGCCGCCCGGCTGTCCGCCGGCGCCTCGTCCCTTTCCGTCAGCCCATAGTCCCTCACCACATGGGCGATGCGCAGCCGGTAGCCGGCAAAGATACCGCCGCGGCCGGCCTGCTGCGCCTGCCGGTGTTCTTCCGTGTTGCGCCAGGCCTTGACCGCTTCCTCGTCGCGCCAGAACGACAGCGACAGGATGCGGTTCGGGTCGGCGAGACTCTGAAAACGTTCGATCGAGATGAAGCCGTCGATGCCGTCGAGCAAGGGACGCAGATTGGCGGCGATGCCGAGATAGGCATCGCGCCGGCCCTCGGCGGGCTGCACCTCGAAGATGACGGCGATCACGGCAGCACCAGCTTCGCGTGCGGTCCGGAGACGTGTTTCAGGAACATGCGGTCCTCCTTGAGGATGAATCGTTCTCGCTTGGCGAACTCATAGTTTGCCTTGCCGGCGGGATCGGCGGCAAGCCGTGCGCGATAGGCTTCATAGGCTGCCAGGTTCTCGATGTTGTAGGCGGCGTAGGCCGTCGTCGCCGAGCCTTCATGCGGGGCATAGTAGCCGATCAGGTCGGCGCCGCAGCGCGGAATGGCCTGGCCCCAGTTGCGGGCATACTCCTCGAAGGCAGCCTTGCCGAACGGGTCGATCTCATAGCGGATGAAGCAGGTGATGGTCATGGTCGTCTCCTTTGGAGTGTGTTTTCGCGTCGATAGTTCGAGCGTCGTCGAAACGTTGTGCCGCCCGATCTGCTAGGCACCCGATCTGCTCGGCAATTGCCCCTGCGGTCATGCCTGCCAGAAGGATTTCGCGCATTCGCGGCGCACGTCTTCCGGCGTCAGACCGAGATCGCGCAGCAAATGGTCGTCGATCTCGCCAAGGTCGAGACGCTGCAGATGGCGGTCATACCAGCGGGCCAAAAGCCGTGAACGGAACCAGGTGATGAACGGGAACGATCGGCGGGCATGGAACGGTGCGGAGGTGGAAGCGGTTCGTGCGGTCATCGTCGTCTCCTTGATCTGGTCGGAGAATAATGCTTATCTGACAAGAATGCTTCGATGAGGAACGAACTATGCGTGAAGGACCCGACATCGCCCGCATCGCCAGCCTGGTCGGCGACCCGGCCCGCGCCAACATGCTGAACGCCCTGATGGGCGGCACGGCGCTGACGGCGAGCGAACTGGCGCTTGAGGCCGGCGTGTCGCTGCCGACCGCCTCCTCGCATCTGTCGAAACTGATGGAGGGCGGATTGCTGACCTTGGCCAGCCAGGGCCGGCACCGCTACTACGGCCTCGCCGGTCCACAGGTGGCGGGCATGATCGAGGCCATCACCGGCGTCGCCGAAGCCGTTGGCCCCAAGCGCGTGCGGCCGGGTCCGCGCGACGGCGCCATGCGCGTGGCACGCGTCTGCTACGACCATCTCGCCGGCGAGCAGGCGGTGGCCATGCTCGACCGCCTTGTCGAGAAGGACATATTGCTGCGCGACGACAGGGAGATCAGGCTCGGGCCGTCGGCGGCGTCGCATTTTGCCGCGATCGGCATCGATGTCGACGCCAAACCGCGCCGCCCGGTATGCCGCGCCTGCCTGGACTGGAGCGTGCGCCGCTCGCACCTCGCCGGCACGCTGGGCGCCGCCATACTCGACAAGATACTTCAGGAAAAATGGGCGCGCCGCGAAAAGGACAGCCGCGCGGTGATTTTCTCGCCGCCGGGCAAGCAGGCCTTCGATAGGGTGTTTTTGAGCTGAGCGCGGAGAACTACCCCCGCTTCAGCACCTTGCCCTGCTCGAAAAACCCCTTCCACGGGTCGGCTTCCGCCAGCTTCGCCAGCGTCGTCTTGTCGCCGATCGGGAACGCGTTCGGTGCCAGGCCGGCCTCGATCTCGGCCCAGGTCACCGGCATCGACACGGTGGCCCCTTTCTTGGCGCGCGAGGAATAGGGCGCGACTGTCGTCGAGCCCCGGCCATTGCGCAGATAGTCGACGAAGATTTTCCCGGTGCGCGCCTTTTTCGACAGCGTCGCCGTGTAGCGGTCCGGGGCACCTTGTTCGAGCGCCTTGGCGAAATCATGCGCGAAGGTCTTCACCGCGTCCCAGTCCGCCGATGGCTTCAGCGGCACCAGCACATGATAGCCCTTGCCGCCCGACGTCTTGACGAAATTCGGCAGGGAAAGCTCGTCAAGCTTGCCCCTGATATCGAGCGCCGCCTCGCGCACCGCTTTCACGTCGACGCCCTCATCGGGGTCGAGATCGAAGATGATCTGGTCCGGCTGTTCAAGCTTGTCGATCGTGCAGCCCCAGATATGGATCTCGACCACGCCGTACTGGACGAGCGCGGCTACACCGTCGAAATCCCGCACGAACAGGATTTCTTCGCCATCGGTCGGGTCCTTCATCCGGGCTATCCTGTCGCTCATGCCGGCCGAGGCATGTTTCTGGAAGAAGCGCGGGCCGCCGACGCCGTCCGGCGCCCGCACCAGGCTGAGCGGGCGGTTGACGACGAATTGCTGTATACGCGGCCAGACCTGAGCATAGTGGTCGAGCAGGCCCTGCTTGGAAATCTTCTCGTCGGGCCACAGCAGCTTGTCGGGATGGGAGAGTTTTACGCTGGTCGTCATCGCCCCGGCGGATGTGCCCGGGCCGCTTGACGCCGGCTTGTCCTTGCCTGTCGCTGCCTTGGGCTTTTCCTGCACAACGTCCTCCGCCGGCTTGTCCTCGCGCAGCCCCTGGAACGAAGCATGGCGTATTATACGGTCCGACGTCCAGCTGCGAAACTCCACTTCGCCGACAAGCTCCGGCTTGACCCAGACCAGGCCCTTTCCTTTCGGCACGGCCTTGTCGAAGGGCGAAGCGTTCGCCTTCAGCGCGTCCAGCTTCTTCTTCAGCGCGGTGGCGCCCTTGGCGGAGAAGCCGGTGCCGACACGGCCGGCATAATGCAGTTTGCCGGCTTCGTAATAGCCGACCAGCAGCGAGCGCAGCCCGCGCCCGGTCTTGTCCGACGGCAGATAGCCGCCGATGACGAATTCCTGCCGCGCCGTGCATTTCGACTTCACCCAGGTCGGGCCGCGCCCGCTGCGATAGGGCGCGTCGGCGCGTTTTGAGACGACGCCTTCCAGGCCCATGCGGCATGCATGTTCCAGCATGATCTTGCCGGGCTCGGAAAAGTGGTCGGAGAACCGCACAGCTGCATTATCCGGCCGCTTGCCGAGCAGCTCCTGCAAGGCCTGCTTGCGCTCGACCAGCGGCTCGGCGCGCAAATCCTTGCCGTCGAGCCGCATCAGGTCGAACACGTAGTAGAGGAAGCGGTTTGTCCGCTTCGCCGACAGATCCTGCTGCAGCAGAGCGAAGGATGAGACGCCGTTGTCGGCCAGCACGACGATCTCGCCGTCGAGGATGGCGTCGCTGCATTTCAGCGCGGCCAGCTCCGCGATGATCTCGCTCCCAAACTTCTCCGTCCAGTCGAGGCCGGTGCGGGTCAAGAGCCGCACATCGGTGCCGGCGATCTGCGCCTGCATGCGATAGCCGTCGAATTTCACCTCATGCAGCCAGTCCTTGCCCGGCGGTGCGTCCCGCTCCAGCGTCGCAAGCTGCGGTTCGATGAAATCGAGTCTCCGGCTTGCGGCCTTCGCCTTGCCTGCGGCCGGCTTGTTGGAGTGCCAGACCTCGGGCCTTCGGCCTTTGGCGGTCTTGCCTTCGCCGACCTCTTCGATCGTCAGGCCCGACTTCACCGATTCCGGCTTCTCCTTCAAAATGTCCTCGCCCGGGCGCGCAGCGGCGTCATCCGACTTGATCAGCAGCCAGTTGTCGCGCTTTTCACCCGCCCGCGGCTTCAGCCGTACCAGATGCCACAGCCCATGCAATTTGTGGCCCTTGAGCTCGAAACTGATATGGCCCTTTTTCATCGCCTTGGCCGGATCGGTCTCGGGCAGCCATGTGCCCTCGTCCCAGACGATGACCGAACCGCCGCCATACTCGGCCTTCGGGATCGTGCCTTCGAACGGCGCATAGTCGATCGGGTGATCCTCGACATGCACGGCGAGCCGCTTCTCATGCGGATCGAGGCTGGGTCCCCGCGTCACCGCCCAGCTCCACAGCACGCCGCCATGCTCGAGGCGAAGGTCGTAATGCAGCCTGGTCGCCGCGTGTTTGTGGATGACGAAGATGCCGCCCGCCTCGCTCTTCCGGCTGTGTGCGACCTTGCCGGCCGGCTCCGACGTCCTCTTGAAATCGCGCTTGGCGTGATACTGTTCGAGGTCGGCCATCGCTTGGTCTCCTCAGGCCGATTTGCGCTTCGGCGCGGCCGCTTTCGGCCTGGCGCGTTTGGCCGCCGGCCTGGCTTTCGCGGATGATGATTTCGGCGGGCTGGAATCCGACGACAGGCTCTTCTTCAGCGCGTCGAACAGATTGACGACGTTGGAGGGTTTGGGCGCCGCCTTGGCCTTTGGCGCCTTGTGGCCTGCCTTCTTGGCCCGGATCAGCTCCAGCAGCGCATCCTCGTATTTGTCGTCGAATTTCGAGGGGTCGAACTTCGCCTTCTTCTTGTCGATGATCAGTTCGGCGAGATCGGTCATCTCCTGGTCGGTCTTCACCGCCTTGATCTCGCCGAACACGCTATCGGGCTGGCGCACCGTATTGTCATAGCGCAGCGTCGTCAGCACCATGCCCTTGCCGAGCGGCTCGATGACCACGGGACGTTCGCGCTGGTAGAGCACGATGCGCGCCAGCCCGGCCATCTTCTTGCCCGCCATGGCATCGCGGATGACGGCGAACGCCTCCTCCGACACCTTGTCGGCCGGCGCGACATAGTAGGGCGTGTCGAGATAGATCTGCTGGATCGAGGCTTTGTCGACGAAGCCGTCGAGGCTCATCGTGTGCGAGGATTCGATCTGCACCGCCTCGATCTCGTCTTCCTCGACATGGACGAAGTCGCCGTCGTCCAATTCATAGCCCTTGATCTCGTCGCCATCGTCCAAGGGCTTACCGGTCTCGGCGTCGACATAAATGCGCTTCACCGTGTTGCCGGTCTTGCGGTTGAGAATGCGAAACGAGACCCGTTCGGTATGGGTGACGACGTTGGTCAGTTCGACCGCGCAAGTGACCAGCGAAAGCTTCAGATAGCCCTTCCAGGCTGGACGCGGCGCCATGACAAACTCCTTGCAATGGGTTAAATCCAGAACGGGCAAAGCCCATTCCGGTTCCGACCGCGCGACAAGGCAAGTCGGCGCCCTTGCCGCGCCGTCTGCCGGCCATCCCACCTATTCGGCAGCCTGGAGATTGATCTTGCTTTCCGCCATCTCGGTGAGCTTGCGATCGGTCGCCTGCTCTTCTTTAAGATTCTTCGCGAGTACATTGGCGCAATCGCTGCGGCCGAGTTGCTTGGCCCATGCAATCAGCGTGCCGTAGCGGGTCATTTCGTAATGCTCGACTGCTTGCGCAGACGCGATCAGGGCGGCATCCAGGACCTCCCTGTCGGCGATGTCGCCGCTGACCTCGTCGGCTTCCTGGAGGATGCCGTCAATGGCCGGGCAGTTGATCGCCTTGGCCTTCACGCCATGCAGATCGAACACCTCTTCGACGCGTTCGATATGACCCTTGGTCTGTTCAAGATGCTTTTCGAAGCCTGCTTTGAGCTGCGCGTTGGTGGCCTTGTCGATCATCTTCGGCAACGCCTTCTCGATCTGCTTTTCCGCGTAATAGATGTCGCGCAACGTGTGCACGAACAGGTCGTCCAGCGTTTTGATGTCCTTCGAAAAGAAGCCCATTGTTCTAGCCTTTCCATTTGCTCTTGCGATGTTGGTGTACGAGCCTGCGGCTTGCAGGCAATCGCGGGCCGGCCACGCCAGTCCCGACGGTCAACGTCCGCCCTATATGCCGGTTCCTTCCTTTCCTGCCTGAGCAAGGAAATTCCATCAGCCAGCCAAAAATTGAAACAGAACCGCGCCCAGGCGACATTCAAACGAAACATATGTGATGCAAAAGTCACACAGGCCGGAATGGCGACAAAAGGCGTGGAAACACCCCGAAACAGCCGCAATCCGGCCACGAAGCAACGGGTTTTCGACCAGATATTAACATCGTGTTCACCGACTATTCACGCCTCGATGCTATCCTTCGCGCAATTCGGAAGGGACATCCGAAAATCGGGACAGGGACAGGGTAAATGAACTTCCTTACACACCTCATCGGCTACGCCGCCGCCATCCGCGAATTCGTCGCGCCGACCTATCGGCCGGAGCGCTACTACATGCGCGGCCCCGGTCCGGCTTGCGCCCGTCGCGGCACGTCGCTCGGCGCGCACTGACCATGACGTTCGAGAGCCGCCACAACAGCCGCATCTGCAGGCCAGGTGCCGCGACCCGCGCCACGACCTATCGCGCCGAGCATCCCCTTCTGGGCGACCGGCTCCTCGGCGACAGGCGGCGTGCGACATCGCCACGTCTTTGATCTCGCCTCCGGCTGGCTTAGTGTCCTGCGACACGAGCAGCCGAGGTCCACGTGACCGAGTTTCCCCAATCAAGTCTGTCCCAGCCAAATCGTGCCAAACCCGGCCCTCCCGCTGAACCATCTTTCGATGTCAGCCATCCGCTGATCGCCTTCGATGGCGTCTGCGTGCTGTGCTCCGGCTTCGTGCGCATGGTGGTGAGGCTCGACCGCCAAAGCCGCTTCCGCTTCGCCACCGCGCAATCTCCCCTTGGCGAAGCGCTGTTCAGGAAGCATGGTCTGCGCACGGACGCCTACGAAACCAATCTCGTCCTCGTGGACGGGCTCGCGTTCACCAAGCTCGACAGTCTCGTCGCCGTGATGTCGGAGCTCGGCTGGCCGTGGCGTGCGGCAAAGGTGCTGTTGCTGCTGCCGCGCCCGCTGCGTGACTGGCTTTACATCGGCATCGCCGGGAACCGCTACGCCCTGTTCGGCAGGAAGGACAGTTGCGACATCCCGTCGGCCGAACTGCGCGGGCGCCTGATCGGCTGAAAGCCCTGCAGAGCGGCGCATTGTTGACCAGCACGGGTGCGCGCTCTGCGCTTGCGCCGTGCCCGATCAGGGTCGAAAGTTTTTTCTTGGCGCCCTGTCGAAATCGGTCGACGCCGCGCGACATACGTCTGGCCCCGCAAGGACGCGGCCTTCGAAACCACGGGAGAAGACCCATGCGATACATGCTGATGATCAACAACGACGAAGCCGCGATGGCGGCCATGCCGATCGAGAAGGCCCAGCAGATGAGCGCGGCCTATGGCGCCTACACCGAAGCGTTGAAGCAATCCGGCGCCTGGCTGGCCGGCGAACGGCTGCGCCCGACCCAGGCGACCACCTCGGTGCGGATCGCCGGCGGCAAGACCAACGTGATCGACGGCCCGTATGCCGACACCAAGGAGCAGCTTGCCGGCTTCTACATGATCGAAGCGGCCGACATCGATACCGCCATCGAATGGGCGGCGCGCTGCCCGGCGGCCAGCACCGGCACGGTCGAGTTGCGGCCGATCTGGGAAATGGCCGACTACATGCCCCAGAAATGACGACGTGCCAAGAAATGACCATCTGATGGACAGTCGCCCGGAGATCGCCCGGGCGGCCGCCGAGGCCGCCGCCCGGCAGAGCTATGGCAAGCTGGTCGCCTGGCTTGCGGCGCGCACGCGCGACGTGACCGCGGCCGAGGATGCGCTGGCTGATGCCTTCGCCGCGGCGCTCGAACGCTGGCCGAAATCAGGCGTGCCTGAAAAGCCGGAAGCCTGGTTGCTGGCCGTGGCGCGGCGGCGACGGGTCGATGCGGTTCGCCGGCGGCTCACCCGGGAAGCGGCCCGCGATCATCTCAAGCTGATCGCCGAGGAGATGGAGGCGCGCATGACCGACGAAGAGCTGCCCGACGAACGGCTGCGGCTGATGTTTGCTTGCGCGCATCCGGCGATCGAACCCGGCGTGCGCGCGCCGCTGATCCTGCAGACCGTGCTGGGCTTCGATGCCGCGACGATCGCTTCCGCCTTCCTGGTCTCGCCGGCAACGATGGGCCAGCGCCTGGTACGCGCCAAGATGCGCATCCGCGAAACCGGCATTCCGTTCCGCGTGCCGGAGCGGGCCGAACTCGGCGAACGGCTGGACGCGGTGCTGGAGGCGATCTACGCCGCCTTCGCCGAAGGCTGGTCCGATCCGGCCGGCACCGAGACGCGGCGCCGCAACCTCGCCACCGAAGGCATCTGGCTCGGCCGCCTCGTGGCGAAGCTGATGCCACAAGAGCCGGAAGCGCTTGGCCTGCTTGCGCTGATGCTGTTTGCCGAGGCGCGCCGCGCTGCCCGGCGCAGCGCCGAAGGCGACTTCGTGCCTCTGGCCGAACAGGATTGCGACCTGTGGGACCGCGCCCTGATCGACGAGGCGGAAATGCTTCTGTCCCATGCCGCGGTGAGCGGCGTCGTCGGCCGCTACCAGCTCGAGGCGGCCGTCCAGTCCGCCCACGCGGCGCGGCGTCTGACCGGCCGCACCGACTGGCCGGCGATCCGCGCGCTTTACGACGCGCTGTTTTCGATTGTGGGATCACCGGTGGTGGCGATCAACCGCGCGGTAGCGCTTGCCGAGACGGAAGGCGCCGTGGCGGGGCTGGCGGCACTTTACGTGCTGGGCGACGACAAGCGGCTCAATGAGTATCAGCCCTATTGGGCGGCGCGGGCCGGTCTCCTGGCCAGGCTTGGCCAGGTACCGCAGGCAAGCGAGGCCTATGACAGGGCAATCGGTCTCGAACGCGACCCGGCGGTGCGCCGGTTCCTGCAAGGCAAAAGGGCTGCGCTGCGAAACTGACCTTCAGCCCGGCCACATCTCGTGCGAGGTGTTGAGCGTCTTCAGCAGCGGATGCTCGCGCAATCGGGCCCAGAGACGTTCAATGTTTGGCCATGCCGCCCGCGCGCTGTCGATGTCGGGATGCCAGGCCACCAGCATGACGAGATAGATGTCGGCCACTGACATCTGGTCACCAACCAGCCAGTCACGCCCCTTCAGGGCATTGTCGAGAACGGCAAAGCCGCGGTCCATCTCGGCGATGGCCGCCTGCTTGACGGCTTTCGTGCCGTCGGCGTCGGCCGTGTAGCGATGGGCATAGTAGAACCGCAGCACCGCCGGGTAGAGCACCGACGACATGAACGCCATCCAGCGCAGGAAATCGGCGCGGGCAGGCGCATCGACCGCCGGTGCCAGGCGGGCCTCAGGATGGCGTTCGGCGAGCAGGATGCAGATCGCCGCCGACTCGGTCATCGAGCTTCCGTCCGGCAGGGTCAGCACCGGCACCTGGTTCAGCGGGCTGATGTCGAGGAAAGCCGGATCCGGCCGGTCGGTCTTCGGCACGTCGATCTGCTCGAATGGTGCGTTGGCGAGCGCCAGCGCTGCCTCGACGACAAAGCCGCCGCTGCCGGGGCGGGTATAAAGCTTGTACATGAAATTCTCCCCTGGCCCGCGCAAAGCGGGCCGGGCGATATGAACCGGAAGCAGGGTCCCGCTCAAGCCGGGTGGCAGGCGCCACGGCCGCTTTTTTGAACGGTCCAGCGAGGAGAAGACACCACCGACTTCGTCATTCTAGGGCGGAGCAAGGAGCGAAGCGACGCGCGCAGACCCTAGAATCCATGCCGTGACGCCTCCACGTCACGACATTGCAGATACTGTCTCGAAGAACAGCAGCTCCGTGAATTCGACAAGATGCAGCGGAAGACAGGCATTCTGGACCGTGGCATTCCTCGGCCACGCTCACGGCATGGATCCCAGGGTCTCCGCGACGCCGCTGCGCGGCTGCTCTGCCCTGGGATGACGAAGCGTGAGGGCCGCTAAGGCCAATCTTCGAGGTATGAAGCCTAAGCCCCCAGCCCCTCGAACAAAATCGTCGACAGGTAGCGTTCGGCGAAGTCCGGAATGACCACGACCAGGGTCTTGCCTTTGTTCTCCGGTCGCGAGCCGACGACGATTGCCGCTTGCAGCGCCGCGCCCGACGAAATGCCGACCGGCACGCCTTCGAGGCGGGCGACGAGGCGCGCATTGGCGACCGAATCCTCGTTGGAAACCTTGACGATCTCGTCATAGATCGTGGTGTCGAGGATCTTTGGCGCGAAACCGGCGCCGATGCCCTGGATCTTGTGCGGGCCGGGCTGGCCGCCCGACAGAACCGGCGAGGCTTCCGGCTCGACGGCGACGACATGCAGCGAAGGCTTGAGCTTCTTCAGCACCTGGCCGACGCCGGTGATGGTGCCGCCCGTGCCGATGCCGGCGACGAAGATGTCGACCTCGCCCTGCGTGTCGTTCCAGATCTCCTGCGCTGTCGTCTTGCGGTGGATCTCCGGGTTGGCGGGGTTTTCGAACTGCTGCGGGATGACGGCGTTGGGGATCGTCGCGGCCAGCTCGTCGGCCTTGGCGATGGCGCCCTTCATGCCTTTGGGACCTTCGGTCAGCACCAGTTCGGCGCCGAGCAGCGCCAGCATTTTGCGGCGCTCGACCGACATCGTCTCGGGCATGGTCAGGATCAGCTTGTAGCCCTTGGCGGCGGCGGCGAAGGCAAGCGCGATGCCGGTATTGCCCGAGGTCGGTTCGATCAGCGTCGTCTTGCCGGGCGCAATCTTGCCGGCCGCCTCCAGCGCCTCGATCATCGCCACGCCGATGCGGTCCTTGACCGAGGCGATCGGGTTGAAGAACTCGAGCTTGGCAACGAGATTGGCGACGACGCCCTTCTCCTTGGCGAACTTGTCGAGCCGGACCAGGGGCGTGTCGCCGATCGTGTCGGTGATGGAACTGTAGATGCGGCCGCGGCCGGGGACGCGGGCGGAGGTGACGGGCTTGTTCATTGTTTCGCTCCCAGGATTTCAGGCAAGTGGCATTACAGCCGGCAAGATAGGGCTTTCAGCCGCGCAACATAAGCTGTCGGCCGGAAATATCCGAGTGGGGTCTGTGTCTAAAACGCCCTTGTCACGGAAAAGCATTTCGCGGGGAAGCCTGACCCCGGAATGTTTTGGCGGGAAGCGTGCTACTGGCGGGCCGCGATCGCCGCCGCCGCGCCCACCATGAAGCCGGCGGCGGTGCGGTTCAGCAGCTTCAGCGCGCGCGGCGATTTCAGGAACCAGCGCGCCTTGGCGGCCAGCGCCAGATAGGGAACCAGAACGACGAACAGTACGACTACCGTCAGCGCGGCGAGAATGCCGTAATCGGCCAGGGTGATGGTCTTCAGGTCGACGATGGTCGGCGTGATGGCGAGATAGAAGATCATCGTCTTCGGATTGCCGAGCGTGACGGTGAGGCCGGCGATGAAGCTCGACACCAGTCCGCCCTTGCCCTTTTTCGCCTCGACCGTCTCGGGCGTGATGCCGGCGGTCCAGAAACGCCAGCCCAGAAATGCCAGATAGGCGACACCGGCCCATTTGATGGCGAGGAACACCATGCCGAAGGTCTGCGCGACGAAGGCGAGGCCGAGCACCACCGCGGTCAGGTAGGTGAGGTCGCCCAGCATCAGGCCAAAGGACATGGCCAGCGACGAGCGGAAGCCGGAGCCGAGCGCCCGCGCGACAAGCGCGGTGACGCCGGGGCCGGGAATGGCGGCGGCGATGCCGAGGGCGGCACTGTAGGCGAGGAAGCCGGTGAGGGTCATGGATGCGGTCCCAGATTGAAGGGCCTTATCGCATGGAACGGGCGAGGGTTGAATTTCCTGGGTGCCGAATCCATTGCACCAGATCGCACGGAGGGAGCCCGCGCTGCCCAAGCAAGGTTCCTCAGGAACGGCCGCCGTCATAGGTCACGCGCCAGATCGTGCCGTTGCCGTCCTCGGTAACGATCAGCGCGCCGTCATGGGCCACCGCCACGCCGACCGGCCGGCCCCAGACCTCGCCATTGGAGACGACGAAGCCGGTCATGAAATCCTCATACTCGCCGGTCGGCTTGCCGTCCTTGAACAGCAGCCGGACGATCTTGTAGCCGGTCCTGTTGCCGCGATTCCACGAACCGTGCAGGGCGACAAACGCATCGCCCCGGTATTCCTTGGGAAAACCGCTATCGGCGGGCAGATCCTTGCGGTCGTAGAAGGCGATGTTGAGCGGCGCCGAATGCGCCTGCATCAATACGTCGGGAACGGTTGCCTTGCCGGCGAGGTCGGGCCGCGCGCCCTTGTGGCGCGGATCCTCGTGATTGCCGATATAGTACCAGGGCCAGCCATAGTACGCGCCGTCCTTGACGGTGGTGGCGTATTCGAACGGCACATTGTCGCCCAGCGCGTCGCGCTCGTTGACCACGCACCACAGCGCGCCGGTCGCCGGCTGGATGGTCATGCCGGAGCAGTTGCGCAGGCCGGTGGCGACGATGCGGCCGTTCTTGCCGTCGGGATCGAAGGCCTGCACGTCGGCGCGCCCCTCTTCGGAGCCCCAGGTCGCGCCCAGTGGCTGCGATTTCTCCCATGCTTCAAGGCCGCCATCGGGCGCCTTGCCCATGTCCTCGGCGACGTTCGAGCCCGAACCGACCGACAGATAGAGCGTCTTGCCGTCAGGCGAAAAGACGATGTCGCGGGTCCAGTGGTGGTTCGCGGGAATGTTGGCGACGATGATTTCGGGCTCGCCGGATGCCTTCAGCTCGCCCTTCTGGTAGGCGAAGCGCACGATGCTGTCGCTGTTGGCGACATAGACCCATTGCGGATCATCGCCCGGCGGATAGAAGGCAATGCCATAGGGCTGGTTGAGATTGCCGGCGAAAATGCCGTCCTCGGCGGGCTTGGCGCTGTCCTTGGCCAGGCGATAGACGCGGATCTGGTTGGCCTCACTGTCGGCGACGAACAGGTCGCCATTGGGTGCGACGCGCACGACGCGCGGATTGTCGATGCCGGAGGCGATCATCTCGGCCGAAAAACCCGGCGGCAATTGCGGTTTCTCGCCCGCCGGCATGTCGGCAAGCCCGGCACTGTTCGACACCGACTTGGTGACATATGGCTTCGGCAGGTCTTCCGGCTTGATCAGGCGGCGCACGCCCGGCCTGTCGGCACGCCAGTCGCCGAAGGCGGCGGCACCCCGCAAAACAGGCTGATCCGCCTGCTGGGCGAACGCCGCGCCCGCGAGAAACAGGGCGGGGATCACCAGTCCGGCCAATCGGGTCATCTTGTCCTCCATCTGGTCGCGAAGGAAACCAACGGCCGATTTGTCCTCGGGTTCCGCCTCACACGACGAGTTGAGGGAAGCAGGTTCCCTGCCTATGTCCCGGCAGCCAGGAAATCGTCGTCGAGGCGTTTTTCCAGCGCGACGAGATCGGCCGGTAGCGGCAAGCCCATGGCGCGCATTTCCTGCAGCTTCTCGCGCAATTGTTCCTGGATTTCGTGCTGGTCTTCCGGCTGGTTGACCATCTCCTCGAGCAGCAGGCTGATCCGGGCCTTGAGTTCTTCGAGCGCCATTGTTTTTCTCCTTGCTGCCCGTCTCTTGCTGTCCGGGCCCCTACCTTAGCATGCGCGAAATCAGCTGCGCGGTATAGTCGACCATCGGCACGATGCGGGCGTAGTTCAGCCGCGTCGGCCCGATGACGCCGAGCGCGCCGACGACGCGGGCATCCTTGTCGCGATAGGGCGCGACCACCAGCGAGGAGCCAGACAGCGAGAACAGCTTGTTTTCCGAACCGATGAAGATGCGCACGCCCGATCCCTGCTCGGCGAGGTCAAGCAGCTGGATCAGCCCGTCCTGCGTCTCCATGTCCTCGAACAGGTGCCGCAGCAATTCGATGTCGGCCTGGGCGGTGACGTTTTCGAGGAGATTGGCGCGGCCGCGCACGATAAGCCGTGCCGGCAGGCCGCTTTCCGCGCCCGCCCACACCGCCAGGCCCTTCTCGACGAGGTCCTGCGACAGCGTGTCCAGTGCCGCCCTCGTCTCTTCCTTGATGCGGGCGATCTCGGTGCGCGCCTCGGCCAGCGTGCGGCCGCGAATATGCGCGTTGAGGAAATTCGAGGCCTCGTGCAGCTGCGAGACGGTGATGCCCGCCGGCAGCTCGACGACGCGGTTCTCGACATCGCCATTCTGCGACACCAGCACGGCGAGCGCCTTGGTCGGCTCCAACTGGATGAATTCGATATGCTTCAGCGCCACCTCGTTCTTGGCGGCCAGCACCAGGCCGGCGCCGCGCGACATGCCCGACAGCATCTGGCTGGCCTCGGTCAGCATGTGCTCCAGCGTCGCGCCCGAGCCGGAGGCCCGCACCTGCGCCTCGATGGTGCGGCGCTCCTCGTCGGAGAGGTCGCCAAGTTCCATGAAGGCATCGACGAAGAAGCGCAGGCCCGCCTGCGTCGGCAGCCGGCCGGCCGAGATATGCGGCGCATAGATCAGCCCGAGATGCTCGAGATCGCTCATCACATTGCGGATGGTGGCCGGCGACAGCGAGGACGGCAGGATGCGCGACAGGCTGCGTGAGCCCACGGGCTCGCCGTCCCTGAGATAGGAATCGACGATGCGCCGGAAGATGTCACGTGAGCGCATGTCGAGTGATTGAAGTGCAAGCGACTGCGAACCGGGATCGATTGCCTTGGTCATTCGGCCAAAAACCTCCTTGCTCAGGATATAGACTTCGGCACGGTGGGCGCAACCCGGTCTCTGTATCGGATCGCCCGGTCCGTTTTCCTTTGCGCGCTGCTCCCCATGCGTCTAAAAGCCGGCCAAGATTCCGAAAAATGACTGGGAAAGAAGCCTGAATGCGCCCCTCCAAACGCCAATTCGACGAAATGCGCGCCATCTCCTTCGAGCGCGGCGTCTCCAAGCACGCCGAAGGTTCGTGCCTGGTGAAGTTCGGCGATACCCATGTCCTGTGCACGGCGAGCCTCGAGGAGAAGGTGCCGGGCTGGATGCGCAATTCCGGCAAGGGCTGGGTGACGGCCGAATATGGCATGCTGCCGCGCTCGACCGGCGAGCGCATGCGCCGCGAGGCCTCGGCCGGCAAGCAGGGCGGCCGCACGCTGGAAATCCAGCGCCTGATCGGCCGCTCGCTGCGCGCCGTTGTCGATCTGCAGGCGCTCGGCGAACAGCAGATCACCGTCGATTGCGACGTCATCCAGGCCGATGGCGGAACCCGCACCGCCTCGATCACCGGCGGCTGGGTGGCGCTCCATGACTGCCTGCGCTGGATGGAAGCCCGGCAGATGGCCAGCGTTTCGAAGGTGCTGAAAGACCATGTCGCGGCGATTTCCTGCGGCATCCATGACGGCCAGCCGGTCATCGACCTCGATTATCTCGAGGATTCCGCGGCCGGCACCGACGCCAATTTCGTCATGACCGGCAAGGGCGGCATCGTCGAGATCCAGGGCACAGCCGAGGGCGAGCCTTTCTCGGAGGACCAGTTCGCCGAATTGATGGGCCTGGCCAAGAAAGGCATCCAGCGCCTGGTCAGCCTGCAGCAGATGGCGGTGGCGTAAGCCATCGATCTTCTGGTGACCCCCTCCGCCATCCTTGAATCAGCCCTCTACGTCACCGATCTGGCGGCGGCGGAAGAATTCTATGTCGGCGTGCTCGGCCTCGACCTGCTCGGCAAGGTCGACGGCAGGCATCTTTTCTTCCGCTGCGGGCCGGGCGTGCTGCTGGTCTTCAATGCCGAGGCGACCAGAATACCTCCGGCGCCCGACGCCCGGCTGCCGGTGCCGCCGCATGGCGCGGTCGGCGAAGGTCATCTCTGCTTTGCGGCCAGCGCCGATGAAATCGTCGGCTGGAAGGCGCATCTCGAGGCGAAGAAGATCGTCATCGAAAGCGAATTCGAATGGCCGCAGGGCGGCCGTTCGCTCTATATACGCGACCCCTCGGGCAATTCGATCGAGTTCGCCGAGCCGAGAATCTGGGGCCTTTGATGCATACACTTGATGGCAAGAAGATCGTCGTCGCCAGCCACAACGCCGGCAAGCTGCGCGAATTCGCCGATTTGATGGGGCCGTTCGGCTTCGAGGCGAAGTCGGCCAAGGACTATGGGCTGCCTGAGCCTGACGAGACCGGCACCACTTTCGAGGAAAACGCCTACATCAAGGCGCTCGCCGCCGCGAAGGCGACCGGCCTGCCGGCGCTGTCGGACGATTCCGGCCTCTGCGTCGACGCGCTCGACGGCGCGCCCGGCGTCTACACCGCCAACTGGGCCGAAACCCCTGACGGCAGCAGAGATTTCGCCATGGCCATGCAGCGCACCGAAGTGGCGCTGCAGGAAGTCGGCGCCGCGTCGGCCGAACAGCGCAAGGGCCGCTTCGTCGCCGTCATCTGCCTCGCCTTTCCCGACGGGGCGGCCGAATACTATCGCGGGGAGGCCGAAGGCACGCTGGTCTGGCCGCCGCGCGGGGAGCTCGGCTTCGGCTATGATCCGGTGTTCTTGCCCAATGGTTTCGACAAGACCTTTGGCGAGATGAGCGCCGAGGAAAAGCACGGCTGGAAACCCGGCCAGGCGACGGCGCTGTCGCACCGTGCCCGCGCTTTCCAGAAATTCGCCCAAGCACGGTTGGATCTGCCGAGATTGGGTTCGGCATGACTGGATCCGGCATCACCATGCCGCTGGATCGCAGCCCCGGCTTCGGCGTCTACATCCATTGGCCGTTCTGCGCGGCCAAATGCCCCTATTGCGACTTCAACAGCCATGTCCGCCACCAGCCGGTAGACCAGGAGCGCTTTGCCGCCGCCTTCGAGGCCGAACTGGCGACGATGCGCGAGCGGACCGGGCCGCGCGAGGTCACTAGCATCTTCCTCGGCGGCGGCACGCCGTCGCTGATGAAGCCGGAAACCGTGGCCAGGGTTCTGGATGCGGTGGCCAAGAACTGGACAGTGCCGGATGGCATCGAAGTGACGCTGGAGGCCAACCCGTCTTCGGTCGAGGCCGAACGCTTTCGCGGCTATCGGGCGGCGGGCGTCAACCGCGTCTCGCTCGGCGTGCAGGCGCTGAACGACAAGGATCTGCGCTTCCTCGGGCGGCTGCACAATGTCGACGAGGCGCTGCACGCCATCGGGCTCGCGCGCGAAATCTTCCCGCGCCTGTCCTTCGACCTGATCTACGCCCGCCCCGGCCAGACGCCGGAGGCGTGGGCATCCGAGCTGGAGCAGGCGATCGGCCATGCCGCCGACCATCTCTCGCTCTACCAGCTGACCATCGAGGAGGGCACGCCCTTCCACGCCCTGCATGCGGCGAAAAAGTTCGCCATTCCCGACAATGACCACGCCGCCGACCTCTATGCGTTGACGCAGGAGATCACCACGGCGCACGGCCTGCCGGCCTATGAGATCTCCAACCACGCCAGGCCCGGCGCGGAGAGCAGGCACAATCTGACCTATTGGCGCTATGGCGAGTATGTCGGCGTCGGGCCCGGCGCGCATGGCCGCTTCGTCGAGAACGGCCGCCGCACGGTGACGATCGCCGAGCGGATGCCGGAGACCTGGGCCAACCTCGTGGAGGCCAAGGGCCACGGCGTCACCGGCGGTGAGATACTGACACGCTCGGAGGAGGCCGACGAGTTCCTGCTGATGGGGCTGAGGCTTGCCGAAGGCA
This sequence comes from Mesorhizobium huakuii, assembly GCF_030160235.1. Taxonomy (GTDB): domain Bacteria; phylum Pseudomonadota; class Alphaproteobacteria; order Rhizobiales; family Rhizobiaceae; genus Mesorhizobium; species Mesorhizobium huakuii. The sequence goes on along the minus strand of NZ_BSNY01000039.1, from coordinate 46,907 downwards.
TCGACCTCTCGCGTTACGAGGCGTTTTCCGGCCGTGGCCTGTCGAGCGCGCGGCTGTCGGTGCTGCAGGGTGAGGGGCTGGTGGCGCCGATCGGCAATGCCCGCCTGCGCGCCACGCCGGCCGGCATGATCGTGCTCGACGCCGTGGTGGCGGATCTGGCGCGCTAGGCATGGTCCCGAAAAGTGGAAGCCGGTTTTCTCGGGCAAACGATTCCGTTTGTCCAGAGATCATGCTTGAGCAAAAGTCTTGAAAAACGTCCTCTTCGTCTGCAGCCAGAACCGCTTGCGCAGCCCGACCGCCGAACAGGTGTTTTCAACGCGCCGGGATATCGAAGTTGCGTCGGCCGGCACCAATCATGACGCCGATACGCCGCTGACGCACGAGCTCGTCGCCTGGGCCGACATCATCTTCGTCATGGAAAAGGTGCACCGCACCAAGCTGCAGAAGAAATTCAAGACGAGCCTGAAGAAGGCCCGGGTCATCTGTCTCGATATACCGGATAATTATGAATTCATGGATCTCGAGCTGATTGACCTTCTGAAGGCGCGCGTTTCACGCTATCTGGTGTGAACCAGATCCCCGCTATCCTCGGGTTCACGCTGCATCTCCCCATCTCCACGCACGATGACGAGCCAAGAGCAGGTCACGGAGGTCGCGCTTGTCAGGCGTCGTGCTTGAAACGCCGCTTGCCTCGGTCCTTCTCGGCATGCGCCTCTCCGTTGCGGGCCGGTTTGGCGTCGGCCTTTTCGCGGCGAACGCTGTGCTGGTCGTTCATCGGATGTGGAGGCACGCCGTCCCTGGCGGTTTTCGTTTCAAGACGGGTGATGAAGATATCGAAGCGATTGGGCATCGTCCGGTCAGTGCTCCGTCGTGCTGTCGGGTTTGTTGTCGCAAAGCCTGACATTCGACGGCAGGGCGGTTGTTGCCCGCTCGGTCAGGCTGGTGTCGGTCTTGGCAGGCAGGCGCTTGTCCCTGGGGGCGGCAACGCGCTTGCGGCCGGCATAGTAAGGCTCGAAAGCGTCCTGTATCTTCAGGCTGTCCATCCTGTCCTCCCTTTAGGAATCAGGGGCTAAATCTGCCAATGCCGGTTTGGTTCCCTACTGTGGCGAAGGAATGGCGGTCACCTTACATCGGCGTGGGCTTTTGCAAGCCTGCGCCAGCCATGCCAAATAGGATTTGGCAGGCCAAACAAGATCTGGCAGGCCAAAAAGGGCCGAACGGAGACGGCATCAGTGACCGATGAGACGGGCAGACGCAGCTATGTGGTCGGGCAGACCGAAATCCCGGCCCGTCGGCTCGAGCCGGCGCTCTATCTGGTGGCCACCCCGATCGGCAATCTGGCCGACATCACGCTGCGCGCGCTGGAGACGCTGGCCGCCGCCGATATCGTCGCCTGCGAGGACACCAGGGTGTCGCGCGTGCTGCTCGACCGCTACGGCATCCGCCGCCGCACCACGGCCTATCACGAGCACAATGCCGGCGAGGCCGGGCCGAAGCTGATCGCGGCGCTTCAGGCCGGCCAGAGCGTGGCGCTGATTTCCGATGCCGGCACGCCGCTGGTGTCCGATCCCGGCTACCGGCTGGTCGGCGAGGCGATCGACCACGGCATTCGCGTCGTGCCGATCCCCGGTCCCTCGGCGCCGCTTGCGGCGCTCACGGCGTCAGGCCTGCCATCAGACGCCTTCCTGTTCGCAGGCTTTTTGCCGGTCAAGGTTGGCCAGCGGCTGACGCGGCTGGAGGCGCTGAAAGCGGTACCGGCGACGCTGATCTTCTTTGAATCGCCGCGCCGCCTGGCCGAGTCGCTCGGCGCCATGGTCGAGGCGCTCGGCGGCGAACGCAAATCCGCCATCGGCCGCGAATTGACCAAGACCTTCGAGGAAATGCGCACCGGCACGCTGCGGGCGCTGGCCGACCACTATGCGGCGGCCGATACGCCGAAGGGCGAGATCGTCGTCTGCGTCGGGCCGGCCGAGGCCAAGGCGGACGAGCCCGAAGACATTGACCGCCTGCTTTTGTCGCTCGCCGCCGAAATGCCGGCCTCCAAGGCGGCGGCGGAAGCCGCGAAGATGACCGGCGGCCAGAAGCAGGCGCTTTACCGGCGGCTGCTTGAGCTCAAAGAAGGCGACGGTGGCTGAGCGCCCGAGCGCCAGCCGCCAGAAAGCCTATCGGCGCGGCCATCGCGGCGAATGGCTGGCCGCAGTGGCGCTGATGCTGAAGGGCTACCGCATCCTCGCGCGCCGTCATCGCACCCGTTTCGGCGAGATCGACCTGATCGCGCGGCGTGGCGAACTCGTGCTGTTCGTCGAGGTCAAGGCGCGGCGCACGCTGATGGAAGCCATGGAAGCGATCGGCCATGAATCGGAGCGCCGCATCGAGGCTGCCGCCGACATCTGGCTGTCTCGCCAGCCCGACTATGGCAAACTGTCGATGCGTTTCGACATGGTCGCCGTGCTGCCCTGGCGCTGGCCGGTGCATGTCGAAAACGCGTTTTATGGGCGGAATTGAGCCCTTCACCCTTCCCCACAAGGGGGAGGGTAGGCTCACCCCCAGATCATCAACGCCACCAGCCCGACAATACCCACCACCAGCCGCCACCAGCCGAACAGCGAGTAGCCGTTGCGCGAGACGTAATCGAGCAGGTAGCGCACCACGAACAGCGCGGTGACGAAGGCGGCGACGAAGCCGATGGCGATGATCGGAAGGTCGGCCGAGGTCAGCACGTTGCGGTTCTTGAACAGGTCGAAGGCGAAGGCGCCGACCATGGTCGGGATGGCCAGGAAGAAGGAGAACTCCGCCGCCGCCCGCTTGTCGACGCCCAGCAGCAGCGCACCGACGATGGTCGAACCCGAGCGCGACGTGCCGGGGATCAGCGACAGGCACTGAAACAGGCCGATCTGCAGGTAAAGCCGGGTCGGGAAGCGCTCGACGTCGCGATAGACCGGCTTCAGGTTCATGCGGTCGACCGCCAGCAGCACGACGCCGCCGATGATCAGCATGATGCAGATCAGCCTTGGCGATTCGAACAGCACCGTCTTGATGAAATCATGCGCCAGCGCGCCGATGATCGCCGCCGGCAGGAAGGCGATCAGGATGCCGATGACGAAATGCCGCGTCAGCCGGTCATGCGGCAGGTCGAGCAGCATCTGCCACAGGCGGCGGAAGTAGACGCTCAGGATCGCCAGGATGGCGCCGAGCTGGATCAGGATCTCGAAGGCCTTGCCGGTCGAATTGAAGCCGAGGAAATGGCCGGCGAGCAGGATATGGCCGGTCGAGGACACCGGTATGAACTCGGTCAGGCCTTCCAGCAGGCCGAGCAGCAGGGCTTCGACGATGGTCTGGCTTTCCATGGCTACCTCGGCTTTGCGCGACGGCTAACTGAACGGCTTGCTTGTCATGGCGTTGAAGTCCCCCTATAGGTCGCAACACCCTGACGGCCCGCTAACCGGGCGGCCAAGACTTACCGGTGCGCCCGGCGATTCGCCAGTGCGCTTTATCATCGCGGAACCATGCTGACGCTTTTCCACCATCCCATGTTCGCAACCTGCCGCTTCGTCCGCCTTGCTTTCGGCGAGTATGGCGAGGAGCTGGCGCTGATCGAGGAAAAGCCGTGGACGCGGCGCAAGGAGTTTTTGGCGCTGAACCCGGCCGGCACGCTGCCGATCCTGCTCGCCGAAGGCGATGTGCCGATCGTCGGCGCGACGGTGATCTCGGAATATCTCGACGAGACGCGCGGCGTGCTCAAGCGCGACAAGCGGCTGTTCGCCGAGGACCCGATGCAGCGCGCCGAAATCCGCCGGCTGATCGACTGGTACTTGAACAAGGCCGAAAGCGAAGTCACCCGCCATCTGGTGCGCGAACGCGTGCTGAAGCCGATCATGCCGGAAACGGCGGGCGGCGGTTCGCCTGATTCGGGCGCGATCCGCGCCGCGCGCGCCAACATCCGCCAGCACATGAAATACACCAACTGGCTGGCCGGCACCCGCCATTGGCTGGCCGGCGGCAGGGTCACCTATGCCGATCTCGCCGCCGCCGCGACGTTGTCGGTGCTCGACTATCTCGGTGAGATCGACTGGCGCGAACATGCCGCGGCGCGCGAATGGTACACGCGGGTGAAGTCGCGGCCCTCCTTCCGGCCGCTCTTGACCGACCGCGTGCGCGGCCTGTCGCCGGTGTCGCATTATGCGGACCTCGACTTCTGACGCCGCAAAACTGCGCGCGCTGATCGACGCGGAGGCGCAGCGCGCCGGCTTCGACGCCATTGCCGTCACCACTCCCGATGCGATCCCGCTGGCGCCGGCCCGCCTGGCCGAATTCGTTGCCGACGGCTTTCACGGCTCGATGGATTGGATCGCCGAGACGCTTGAACGGCGCGGCGAACCTTCCACGCTGTGGCCAGAAGTACGCTCGATCATCGTGCTGGCGATGAATTACGGCCCCGACCATGATCCGCGCGACCTGCAGGCCAGGCAGGACCGGGGCGCCATCTCCGTCTATGCGCAAAACCGCGATTATCACGATGTGATAAAAGGCCGGCTGAAGGAAATCGCCGGCAAGATCGTCGCGCGCGCCGGCGGCGACGTGAAGGTGTTCGTCGACACGGCGCCGGTGATGGAAAAGCCGCTGGCGCAAGCCGCGGGCCTCGGCTGGCAGGGAAAACACACCAATCTGGTCAGCCGCGAGCACGGCTCCTGGCTGTTCCTCGGCACCATCTTCACCACGGCCGAGCTCGCGCCCGACCGGGCCGAGATCGACCATTGCGGCTCCTGCCGCGCCTGCCTCGACGCCTGCCCGACCGATGCCTTCCCCGCGCCCTACCGGCTCGATGCGCGGCGCTGCATTTCCTACCTCACCATCGAGAACAAGGGGCCGATCCCACACGAATTCCGCGAGAAGATCGGCAACCGCATCTATGGCTGTGACGATTGCCTGGCCGCGTGTCCCTGGAACAAGTTCGCCCGGGCGGCATCGGAAGCAAAGCTCGCCGCGCGTGACGATTTGCGTGAGCCGCCGCTCGCCGACCTGCTCGAACTGGACGACGCGGCCTTCCGCGCCTTCTTCTCCGGCTCGCCGATCAAGCGCATCGGCCGCGACCGCTTCATCCGCAACGTGCTGATCGCCACCGGCAATTCCGGCGATGCCGCCCTGGCCATCCCTGTGCGTGGCTTGCTGGATGACGCCTCGCCGCTGGTGCGTGGCGCGGCAATATGGGCGCTGGCGCGGCTGGTGCCCGATGCCGAATATGCCGAGCGGGCCGCGACCGGCCTGAAGACCGAGAACGATGCGGCGGTGCGCGAGGAATGGCGCCTGGCGCGGCCAGACAGGGCGCATGCATGAGCGAAAAGCAGATATTCATCTTCGGCGCCGGCTATTCCGGCAAGGCCTTTGCCCGCGCCAACAGGGATGCCGCCGCGATCCTCGGGACAACGCGGTCCGAGGAGAAATTCGCGGCGTTGCGCCAGGCCGGCATCGCCCCGCTGCTGTTCGATGGCGCATTGACCGGCGAAATCGGCGAGGCGCTGAAAAAAACAACCCATCTGGTGATTTCGGTCGCCCCGGAAGAAGCCGGCGACCCCGTCCTGAATGCCGCCCGGGAAGCGATCGCAGGAATGCCGGCACTGCAATGGATCGGCTATCTCTCCACCGTCGGCGTCTATGGCGATTATGGCGGCGCCTGGGTCGATGAAACGGCTGCGTGCCGGCCGGTATCCAAACGCTCCGTCATGCGGGTCGAAGCCGAGCAGGCGTGGCTGAAACTCGGCGAGGAGATCGGCAAGCCGGTGGCGATCCTGCGTCTGTCTGGCATTTATGGTCCCGGCCGCAATGCGCTGGTCAATCTGGAAAACGGCACCGCGCGGCGGCTGGTCAAGCCGGACCAGGTGTTCAACCGCATCCATTGCGACGATATCGCCGGGGCGCTGTGGCGGCTTGTCGAAGGCAATACAGGCGGCATCTTCAACGTCACCGATGATGAGCCGGCGCCGCCGCAGGATGTCGTCGCCTATGCCGCGTCGCTGATGGGCGTCGAGCCGCCGCCGGAGATTCCTTTCGACACCGCCCAACTTTCGCCCATGGCGCGGTCCTTCTATGGCGAGAACAAGCGTGTCGCCAATGCGGCGATCAAGGCGGCGGGCTATTGCCTGCGTTTCCCGGACTACCGCGCCGCCTTCGACCATATGTGGGCAAGCGGCGACTGGCGCGACGGCGAGGCGCGCAGCCCGATGAAACGCTGACGATCGAAGCGTTCTGCGCGGCGTGCTATGATTCGGCCTGGGATTGCGGTGGGGATCCGGTTTCATGAAGACAGCGATGCGGCTTGGCAAGAAATCACTGCTGGCAGCGGTGCTCGGTTTGCTTGGCCTCGCCGTGCAGCCTGTAAGCGCCGAGGAACGGGCAAAGGACCTGTTCGGCGCGGAAAAACTGCCGACCGCTACCGCGGCGCAGTCGATCGGCTTCTATTCCAAGGGCTGTTTTGCCGGCGGCGTCGCCATCCCCATGGACGGCCCGACCTGGCAGGTGATGCGCCCGTCGCGCAACCGCCGCTGGGGCCATCCGGCGATGATCGCTCTGATCGAGAAACTGTCGCGCGACGCCGCCGCCGACGGCTGGCCGGGCCTTCTGATCGGCGACATTTCGCAGCCGCGTGGCGGCCCGATGATGACAGGCCATGCCTCGCACCAGATCGGGCTCGATGCCGACATCTGGCTGACGCCGATGCCTGGCCGCACCATGACCAGGGCGCAGCGCGAATCGATGAGCGCCACCCTGATGGTCGACGAGAAGACACATCTGGTGAAGGACGCGCTGTGGACGCCACAGCACACCGCACTTCTGAAACGGGCGGCGAGCTATCCCGAGGTGGAACGCATCCTGGTCAATCCCGGCATCAAGAAAAAGCTCTGCGACACCGTCAGGGGCGACCGTAGCTGGCTGCGCAAGATCCGGCCGTTCTGGGGCCACGACTATCATTTCCACATGCGCATCGGCTGCCAGCCGGGCTCGCCCAACTGCAAGGCGCAGGAGGCGACGCCGGATGATGACGGCTGTGGCAAGCCGCTGGCCTGGTGGTTCACCGAGGAGCCGTGGCGGCCCAACAAGAACCCCGACGCGCCGAAGGCCCGAGACGTGATGACGATGGCCAACCTGCCCAAGGAATGCCGCGCCGTGCTCGACGCGCCAGGCCCGGACTCGGCCGAGGCGGCAACCTATCATGGCGGCGCCGTGCCGATCGCGGTCGCCGCGCCCGAGCCGGAAGCGCCGCCGCAGCCTGCCGCCACGGCCAGTGGTGGTGACGATTTGCCAGGCGCGGCAAATGCTTTCGCCGCGACGCCCAGAATGGGCGCGCCGGTGCCGCGGCCACGGCCGCCGGCGAACTGATTGCCTCTGCGCCACCGGTCGGCTCAATCGGTTTAGCGAGCTGTTTTCGGGAAATAGTGGCCGTTTGGCCGCAGAACCCCTCTCCGGGCGCGGAGGGCTTCGAAAACCGTTTCCCTTTTCAAACTCATGCGCTAGTCAACGGAGGAACGGCGAGACGCCGTCAGGGGGCGCCGGGGACGGACGAGAGCATGCCAAGCGTAAGCGATACCGACACGTCGTTGCGGTTTCCGATCCTGATCGGCGACATTGGCGGCACCAATGCGCGCTTTTCGATCGTGCTCGACGCCAATTCCGAGCCGACCGAGCCGCAGATCGTCCAGACCGCCAATTTCAACACGATCGACGAGGCGATCCAGGCGGCGGTGCTCGACCGCTCGTCGGTCCGCCCCAATTCGGCGGTACTGGCGGTGGCCGGCCCGGTCGACGGCGACGAGATCGAGCTCACCAATTGCCCGTGGGTCGTCAAGCCGAAGCAGATGTTCGCCAATCTCGGCTTGAGCGACATCGTCGTGCTCAACGATTTCGAGGCGCAGGCGCTGGCCGTCGTGGCGCTTGGCGAAGAGCATATGGAAAAGATCGGCGGCGGCACGCCTGAGCCCAATGCCGGCCGCGTCGTGCTCGGCCCCGGAACCGGGCTCGGCGTGGCAGGGCTGGTCCATGCCTTGCACCACTGGATTCCTGTGCCCGGCGAGGGCGGCCACATGGACATCGGTCCGCGCACGCCGCGCGATTTCGAGGTTTTCCCGCATATCGAGAAGCTCGAGGGCCGCATTTCCGGCGAGCAGATCCTGTGCGGGCGCGGCCTCGTCAATGTCTACCGGGCTGTCGCCAAGGCGGACGGCAAGCCGTCGCCCTTCACCACGCCGGCCGAGATCACCGGCGCCGCCTTGGCCAAGACCGATCCGGTGGCGCAGGAAGCGCTGGAAACCTTCGTCACTTGCCTCGGGCGCACCGCCGGCGACCTTGCCCTGGTGTTCATGAGCCGTGGCGGCGTGTTCTTGACCGGCGGCATCGCGCAGAAGATCGTGCCGGCGCTGAAGGAGGGCAATTTCCGCGCCGCCTTCGAGGACAAGGCGCCGCACAGCGCGCTGATGCGCACCATGCCCGTCTATGTCATCACCCATCCGCTGGCGGCCCTTCTCGGCCTCGCCGCCTATGCCAGGAACCCGTCGCTGTTCGGCGTCCAGACGGCGGGCCGGCGCTGGCAGGCCTGAAGCCCCGGCGCGAAGCGTCGGGGACCCGCGACGAAGTTAATCAGCCGCGGGCATAGGCAAGCCGGCCGCATGGCGCTAAGAGGAGTGCCGAATTGCAGCCCGGTCCCAGGCGGAAAACCCACGAAGCTCCCGATTTGACACTTCAAGCTCCAAACAAGCAGAAAGCCAGCGTTGGCGAGGTCAACGCGGTGCTGCGCCGCATCCTCTCCGAAAACGGCCGCGATCATCGCTGGTCCTATGTCGTCGCCGTCACCTGCTTGCTGATTGTTTCCGGCACCACGGCCTTCACGGCGTGGATCATGGCCCCGATGATCAACCAGATCTTCTACGAACGGCGCGGCGACATGATCGTCTGGATCTGCGCCGGTTTCATGGGAGCCTCCCTGCTGCGCGGCTTCGCCGGTTACGGTCAGGCCGTGGCGCTGGCCAAGATCGGCAACAACCTGGTCGCGCGCTACCAGAAGCGCAGCTTCGACCATCTGATGAAGCTCGGCGTCGACTTCTTCAACGATACGCGTTCCGGCCGGCTGGCGGCACAGGTCAACGAGAATGTCGGCGGCGTTCGCGATCTGCTGTCGCTGACGCTGACCTCCATCAGCCGCGACGCGGTCACGCTGGTCGCCCTCGTCGGCGTGATGATCTACCAGGACCCGGTGTTGTCGCTCAGCTCGCTGCTGATCGGGCCGCCGCTGATCTGGGCCGTTGTCTACATCACCCGCCGGCTGCGGCGTATCAACCGGGAATCCGTGCTGATCAATTCGCGGTTGAACGGGTCCGTGCAGGAGGCGACGCAAGGCATCGCCATCGTCAAGGCCTTCACCCTGGAGGAGGAGCTGGCGCGCCGCATCGGCATCATGGCCGATACCGCCGAGCAGCGTAACAACAAGATCGCCCGCGTCTCGGAGCGGTTGTCGCCGATTTCCGAGATTCTGGGCGGTCTCGCCATTACCGCCGTGCTGGCCTATTCCGGCTACCGGGCGCTGGTGCTTGGGCAACCGCCGGGCGCGGTCTTCTCCTTCATCACCGCGCTGATCATGGCCTACGACCCGGCAAGACGCCTGGCGCGCACGCAGGTGGGCATGGAACGCGCGCTGGTCAACGCGCGCATGATCTACGAGTTGCTCGACCTCGAGCCGAAGCAAGGTGACGCGCCCGATGCCGTCGAGGCCAGGATCACCACCGGCGAGGTGCGTTTCGACAATGTGACGTTCGGCTACGGCGCCGACATGCCGGTGCTGAGGGATCTGAGCTTTACCGCCGCCGCCGGCAAGGTGACGGCGGTCGTCGGTGCGTCGGGCGCCGGCAAATCGACGCTGGTGGCGCTCCTGCAGCGCTTCTACGACGTCGATCAGGGCCGCATCGAGGTCGATGGCCAGGACATCTCGAAGGTGACCAAGCATTCGCTGCGGCAGTCGATCGCCTATGTGGCGCAGGCGCCGTATCTGTTCGAGGGCACGATCCGCGACAACATCCGCTACGGCCGGCTGTCGGCCACGGACGCCGAGATCGAGCAGGCGGCGAAACAGGCGGCAGCCGATGAATTCATCCGCCAGCAGCCGCAAGGCTACGACACGCCGGTCGGCGAAGGCGGCTCGACGCTTTCCGGCGGCCAGCGCCAGCGCGTCTCGATCGCCCGCGCCATCGTGCGGCAGGCACCGATCCTGCTGCTCGACGAGGCGACCTCGGCGCTCGACAACGAGGCGGAGGCGCGCGTCCAGGAGGCCCTGACCCATGTCATGCAAGGCCGCACGACGATCGTCATCGCGCATCGGCTGTCGACGGTGGTCAACGCCGACCACATCATCGTGCTGGAAGAGGGACGGCTGGTCGAGGAAGGCACCCATGCGACGCTGATGGCGGACCCGGACAGCGTCTATGCCCGCTTCCACCGCATCCAGGGCAAGAAGGGGTTGGGGCTTGTCGACGACAGCGTATCGATCCAGACTTCGGTTGAGGACATCGAAACCCGGAACATCGCCCGGAGCACGGCATGAGCGAGACATCGGCAACCGGCAAGCCGGCAAGCGATATGGGCCTTGTGGTGGTGGGGGCCGCTGGCCGCATGGGCCAGACACTGATCCGCGCCATCCACACCATTCCGGGCGCCCGCGTCATCGGCGCCGTCGAGCGCGCGGATTCGCCTCATCTGGGCAAGGATGCCGGTGAGCTCGCAGGCATCGGCATCATCAACGTGCCGATATCAGACGATCCGCTGCCGGTTTTCGCCAAGGCCGACGGCGTGCTCGACTTCACCACGCCGGGCTCGACGGTCGAATTCGCCGGCTACGCGGCACAGGCGCGCATCGTCCATGTCATCGGCACGACCGGCTGTTCGGCCGACGACAATGCCAGGATCGCTGCCGCGGCGCGCCACGCGACGATCGTCAAGTCGGGCAATATGAGCCTCGGCGTCAATCTCCTGGCGGTGCTGGTCGAGCAGGCGGCGCGCGCGCTTGAGGCCGACGATTTCGACATCGAGATTTTGGAAATGCACCACAAGCACAAGGTCGACGCGCCCTCGGGCACGGCATTGCTGCTGGGTGAAGCCGCCGCTGCCGGGCGCGGTATCGCGCTTGCGGGCAATGACGTGCGTTCACGCGACGGCCATACGGGCGTGCGAAAGCAAGGCACGATCGGCTTTGCCACGCTGCGCGGCGGCTCGGTGGTCGGCGACCACAGCGTGATCCTCGCCGGCACCGGCGAGCGCATCACGCTGTCCCACCATGCCGAGGACCGCGCCATCTTCGCGCGCGGCGCCGTCAAGGCGGCGCTGTGGGCCCGTGGCAAGAAGCCAGGACTCTATTCGATGCGGGACGTGCTCGGCCTGAGCTGAAGCGGCCAATCTGCCAAATTTGCCAATCTGAAGGGAGCAAACATGTCGAGAACCCTCGTGCTCGTGCGCCATGGCCAGAGCGAATGGAATTTGAAAAACCTGTTCACCGGCTGGCGTGACGTTGACCTGACCGAGCAGGGCCACGCCGAGGCCAAGGCCGCCGGTCAGAAACTCAAGGCGCGCGGCCTGAAGTTCGACATCGCCTTCACCTCGGCGCTGAGCCGGGCGCAAAAGACCTGCCAGCACATTCTCGACGCCGTCGGTCAGAGCGATCTCAAGACGATCCGCGACCAGGCGCTCAACGAGCGCGACTATGGCGACCTTTCCGGCCTCAACAAGGACGATGCCCGCAAGAAATGGGGCGAGGAGCAGGTGCATGTCTGGCGCCGCTCCTATGACGTGCCGCCGCCCGGCGGCGAAAGCCTTAAGGACACCGGCGCCCGCGTCTGGCCCTACTACCTGCACGATCTGCAGCCGCACGTGCTGCGCGGCGGCACCGTGCTGGTCGCCGCGCACGGCAATTCGCTGCGCGCGCTGATCATGGCGCTGGACGGCAAGTCGGGCGAGGAGATCGTCAAGCTGGAACTCGGTACCGGCGTGCCTGTCATCTATCAGCTCAACGCCGACTCGACCGTGGCGTCGAAGGAAGTGTTGGAGGGCTGAGGGTCCTGAGCCGGCAAGCGGAGACTGCCGCCCCGGCTGGACAAGCGCTTTTGCCGAAGCCGTGTTTCCAGCTTTCGGCGGCATGGTCCAAAAAGCGCGTTGACAGCCATCGCTTGCCCGCTTACATGAGCCCGCACCAGCCCAGATGGCGGAATTGGTAGACGCGCACGGTTCAGGTCCGTGTTCCGCAAGGAGTGGAGGTTCGAGTCCTCTTCTGGGCACCAAATTCCCGTTTCGAACCGTTCGATGGTTCAGAAACCCAAAAGAAAAAGCCCGGTTCGTCCGGGCTTTTTCTTTGTCCGTCATCTCGACGTTGTCCGATGTTCGACTGTCAGCGAATTGACAGGTTCCTCCAGCCAATGTCCCACTGCATCACGATCGCCAAAGTCCGGTTCCAGAACCGCTCTCGTCGGGGGAACCGTCACGGCCTCCTCGATTGCCATCGAAGGGACCGCCCCGACAAAGCTTTGACATGATCGCGGCTAGTTTGGAAACATTCGAAATTGGACAGTCCTGCATGAATCCCACCTATACAAGCGCACAGAAGGCCATTCATTGGGCCGTGTTTCTGCTGGTTATCGGCCTTTACGGCCTGACTTACGTCGCGGATATCTTTCCACGCAACGACCCCGGCCGGGCACTCGTCTGGTGGTTCCATATCTCGTTCGGGATGCTGCTGTTCGCGCTGGTCGTCATCCGCATCGGCCTGCGCCTGTTCTTGGGAACCCCGGGGCTGCCGCGGGAAATGTCGGAGCTGGAACGATGGGTGGCCAAGGTCGCGCATCTCGTGCTCTACGCGCTGCTTGTCGCCATTCCGGTCCTTGGCATCCTGGTGACCTGGTACAGGGGCGACGCCTTGAGCTTCTTCGGCCTCTTCACCATCCCGGCTCCGGTCTCCGCGGACAGCGGCACGGCCCGAACCATAAGGGAACTGCACAGCCTCTGCGCCAATCTGATCCTTATCCTTGCCGGTCTGCATGCGGCGGCTGCGCTCTGGCATCACTATGTCCGCAGGGACGACGTACTCAAGCGTATGCTGCCGGGGACAAGCGGCCCCTGATCGCGGGGCAAACGTCGGCAGGCCGATGCCCTTTGTCGTGCTTGCGGACCAGGAGACTGGCCGGATGACGAGCCGGATTGAAACACAAGGTCTGCTGCATGGCCCTTGGATGAAACCGATACTGAAACACTTGGCGACGGCGAGCCTGGTCGGGCTTGTCCTGCTTCGACCGTTCCACGCCCGCGCGGACGAGGATGACGACGGTGATCACGACCGGGCGCGGGACCTTTACGAGCGTGGCGAAATAAAGGGCTTGGCCAATATCCTGGGCGTGGTTCACGCCGATGCTCCCGGCGACATCGTGGCTGTCGATTTCATCCGGATGGGCGACCGCTGGGTCTATCGCTTCCAGGTCGTCGCCCCCGACGGTCGCCGCCGGATCGTCGACGTCGACGCCGGCGCCGGTGTGCTGATGCGCGACAGGGGCGGTGATTGATGAAGATACTCCTTGCCGAAGACGAGCCGCGCATCGCGAGCGACATCGCGGCGGTGCTCAAGGCCGCGGGGATGGCCGTCGATACCGTGCGCGACGGAGAGGCCGCGTGGTTCGCGGGCGACGTCGAGAATTACGACGCGGCGATCCTGGATCTCGGATTGCCGAAACTCGATGGCCTGACCGTGCTGAAGCGCTGGCGGGCCAACATGCGCCGCTTTCCCGTCCTGATCCTGACGGCACGGGGCCTTTGGACCGAGCGCGTCGAAGGCATCAACGCGGGCGCCGACGATTACCTGCCCAAGCCGTTCGAAATGGACGAGCTGCTGGCGCGGCTGCGCGCGATCCTTCGCCGTTCGACAGGCCAGGCGGCACCGGTGCTGAAATCCGGACCGCTGGTCCTCGACACGCGCCAGATGCGCCTTTCGCTGCGCGGCGTTCCCGTCGCACTGTCACCGCTGGAATATCGGCTGATGGCGTTCCTGATGCATCATGCCGGGCGCGTGGTCGCGCCGACAGAACTCGCCGAGCATCTCTACGATTCCGGCAATGATCGCGATCCGAACACAATCGAGGTCATCGTCGCGCGTCTGCGGCGCAAGCTCGGCAACGACGTCATCGAGACTCGGCGCGGGTTCGGATATTTCGTACCCGACGAGCCGTCCTGATGGGCAATTCGATCCGCTTCAGGCTCTGGTCGGCGGCCACCATTTCGATTCTCGTCGCCCTTGCCATCGCCGGGGTCGGACTGCGCTATCTGTTCGAGCTGAATGTCGAGAGGCGTATCGTCGGCGAACTGACCGCCGATCTCAATGAGCTGATCGGCGCGACCAGCTTCGCGGCCAACGGCCAGCTTTCGGTCGCCCCGGGCCTGACGGACCCGCGCTTCACCAATCCGCTGTCGGGTCATTACTGGCAGGTGGAAGACCTGGCCAGCCATAGCCTGGTGCGCTCGCGTTCGTTGTGGGACGCAACGCTTGCGTTGCCCGGCCAAGGCGCGAGCGGCGAACTGAAAACGATCGAGGAGCTCAAGGGGCCTGGCGGCGAACTCACCGTAGCCGTCGTGCGCACCATAACCGATGCCGACGGCCGGTCGTTTCGCGCCATCGTGGCGGAAGATCATAGCAGCGTCACGGTGTCGGTGCGCGAATATGTACGCGATCTCGTCCCGGCGCTCATCCTGCTCGCCGCCGCCCTCATGGTGGCCTTCTTCGTCCAGATCACCGTCGGCCTCGCGCCGCTGGAAAGCCTGCGGGTCGCCGTCCGAAACGTGATCGCGCAGCGGACGGCACGACTGGACGTGGCGGCGCCGAGCGAGGTGCAGCCGCTCGCCGACGAAATCAACCGCCTCCTCGATGCGCAGGAGAAGGCCCTTGCGCGCGCCCGGTCGCGCGCCACCGACCTGGCGCATGGCCTCAAGACGCCGCTGCAGGTGCTGTCGGCCGACATCCGCGCGCTGCGCGGGAAGGGCGAAACCGAGCTGGCCGACGAGATCGAGAAGAGCGCCGGAGCGATCCGGCGTCATGTCGAGCGCGAACTCGCGCGCGCCCGTCTGGCGCCCGGCGTTTCCGGCAAGGCATCGTGCCGTGTCAGGGAAGCCGCGGCCGGCGTCATAGCCGTCATCAAGCGCACGCCGGGCGGCAAGCAGCTCTCGTTCCTGATCGACGTCGCGGAGGATTTCATGGCG
Organism: Mesorhizobium huakuii; assembly: GCF_030160235.1. Taxonomy (GTDB): domain Bacteria; phylum Pseudomonadota; class Alphaproteobacteria; order Rhizobiales; family Rhizobiaceae; genus Mesorhizobium; species Mesorhizobium huakuii. Next base: position 31,643 of record NZ_BSNY01000039.1, on the reverse strand, counting down.
CCGGTCGACGAGGGCGACCTTTCGGAAATCCTCGGCAATCTGGTGGAGAACGCGGCGCGCTTCGCAAGATCCTCGGTCAAGGTCAATGCGTGGGCAACCGGCGGCGAGGTGTCCATCGCGGTCGCCGACGACGGCCCTGGCATCCCCGATGCGGACCGGGAATCCGCCCTGTCACGCGGGGTGCAGTTGGACAGCAAGGGCGGCAGCAGCGGGCTGGGCCTGGCCATCGTCTCGGACATTGTCGAAGCCTATGGCGGACGGCTGACGATGACCAACGCCGATCCCGGCCTGGTCGTGACCATCACCCTGCCCCGGCACGGTTGATCGACGCTCAGGCAAAGCCTGGGAAATAGTCGACCTTTATCTTCGAGCGCCGAACACCCATGCCCAGCAGCATGTGGCGCAGCGCCTTGACCATGGCCTGGGGGCCGGAAATGTAGAAGGTCCGCTCCAGATAGTCGGGGATGGCCAGGCGCACCAGGCGCGCGTCGATATAGCCGGGATACTGGCCCCGCTCGGCCCCCCGGGCTACGGCAAGCACCGTCCTTATGCCCAGTTCCCGTTTCGCCGCGCCGAGCACATCGCGATAGGCGATGTCCTGCTGGGTCTCGGCTCCATAGAGGACGACGATCGGCCGCCTTTCATGGCTGTCGATAAGATATTGCAGCATCGAGCGGAATGGCGTGATGCCGATGCCGCCGGCCAGGAAGGCAATCTTGGTTGGGGATTGGCCGGCAAGGTGAAGTCGCCGGCCAGCTGGGAGGCGTGGATCGTGCTGCCCGGCTTCATTGTGCCCAGCATTCGCTTGAAGGCGCTCGATTGCGGGTAGAACTTGACGCCAAGCCGTATGGACTGCTCCGTGGGCGCCGAGGCCACCGTGAAATAGCGGCGGTTGCCGCGATTGTCCGATCGGTCGAGCCCAAGTGTCCATTCCAGATACTGTCCAGCCTCGAAGGCAAGCTTTCGTGGTGACCTGAAGATGAAATCATAGCTGTCGACGGCCGATTGCTCGATGCGCTCGAGCGTCAGCACGAAGCGTCCTCTCGGGCTCACGGCGTAGGCAAACAGATTGCCGGTCAGAAGCGCCAGTTCCGGCGTGAAATAGAACGAGCCGACATGGATGTTGGGCGCGAACAGGAAGCCGACGATGGCGGCGAAGGCGATGCGCGGCCACCGTGTCGTCGGCGCGGTCAGCGGCTCGGTCAGCATCACGAAGGCGAAGAACAGCAGCGGCGACGAGCCCAGCGTCTCCGTCAGCGCGGCGGCGTATCGCGACGGCTCGGTGGTTGCCAGGATCGTCGCCAGCGCGACGACACCGAAGGTGGCGACCAGATCGAGCCGGCGCAGCTTGCGCACCATCAGGAAGCCGCCGAAGAGCACGACGGGAAGCAATGGCAAATTGCCGCCGACCCACCAGGTGGCCGGCTGGTCGAGCAGCAGCGCGGTCAGCGCCACGCCCAGCGCCGCGGGATTGAAGACGTGTTTCCCGCCGATGGCGAGGATGAACTTGGATGAAATCGCCCAGACGCAGGCGAACGCCACCGCGCATATCCCCTTGAGGTCCGTGGCGGCCACCGGATCGAGGATGAGCGCCAGGATGAGGGCGGTGATGTAGACCGACTCGTTGTTGGCCGGAACCTTGAAGACGGCGGCAAAAACCCTGTTGGTGATCCAGCAGGCGGCCAGCATCAGCCCCGTGGTGAAGGCGAGCATGACTGGATCATGCGGCACCAGTTTGAGGAAGCCGAGCACGAAGGCCGTGCCCAGCAGGGCGATCAGGTAATAGAGGACCAGCCGGTACATGGTCTGATGGTCGAGAAGCCGGTCGATGGTCTTGATCATGGCTGGCAAAAAGCTCCGAAGCCGCTTGTCGGCGTGGCTCGACTGTTGCTGTCGACGACGTAACCTTCGAGGCCGGGCGCCTGTTCGAGAAAGAAAATGCCCTCCCGGCCCATGGCGAAGGCGGCGGTGGCGAAACGGTCGGCCTCGAACACATCCGAGCCGATGACGGTCAGGCTGACGATTTCGGTGATCGAATCGGCGGCCCCGAGCGGATTGTAGATGTGCTGCCCGCGCACATAGGTGCCGGAGGTGGCGACGCCGTGTCCTCGCGGATAGACGATCTTGATGATCTCTTCGGCATTGAAGGGATTGCGGATGCCGACGCTCCAGTCGAGACCCGAAGCATTTCGACCGCAGGACTGGATGTCGCCGCCCGCCTCGATGAAGAAATCTCCGACGCCGGCCCGGCGAACGATCCCGGCGGCATTGCGGATGGCCCAGCCCTTGACGATGCCGGAGGGGTCCAGCGATCCGTCGGGCCTGCGGATGTCGAAATAACCGTCCGTCTGGTTTTTCGTCTGTGCGGCAAGCGCCATCACTTCCATCATTTCGGCGCTCCAGTCGCGGACCGGAAGATCACCCCGGTTGATGGCCGAAATCTCGCTGTCGGTCCTGTAGGTGCTGAAGCGGCGGTCGATATGCTCGAAATAATCGAAGACTGTGTCAACAAGCGTCGCGCCCGAGGCACCGGCGATGTCGACGGTGATGGGCATGCCCATCAAGATCCTCGTGTCGCGCATGGATCAGGACGCTGCTTTTTTCAATGCGCCGCCAAGCGACTGGATGAAGGCCCTGCTGGTCAGCGTGGCGCCCGAAATGATGTCGACATTGGCGCTCTGCGCGCTGATCGCCTCGTCACGCAGCATCGGCAGCGCCTGCCTGTTGATGCTGATCGAGGTGCGGCGGTCATTGGGGTATCTCAGCACCTTGAGCGCCGTGAGACGGCCACCTTGGATGGAAGCCTGAATCTGGATGAGGCCGTAATAGGCATCGGCGGCAGGACCGGTGTAGGTGCCGTCGGCAAAGCCGTGCCCCGCTGGCTTGGCGCCGGGGTTCACAGCCAGCTTCATGGCGGTCTTGAAGACGCGGGCGGGTGCTTGCGGATAGTCCGGCCTCGGCTGGGGAATGGGGATATAGACGGCCGGGGTTACGGTGAAGGATGCTGTCCGCGGCGCGGCATCGGCGACACGTTGAACTGGCGCCTGTTCCGGCCGTTGTGCCGGCGCTTGGGAAAGCTGCGGAGGGCTGGCCGAGAGCGGCGGCTTTGTCGCCTGCTGCTTCGGGGCGGGCGTGGAGATCGCGGCGGTGGTTTCGTCACCGACCGGTGTCGGCGTGGTCGCGGGAGGATCGAGCCGCACACTCTGCTGGCGGATCCCAGGCGAAGGGGGGGCAGGCGCTGGAATGGGATCAGTTTGAGCGGGGCTGGCCGGAGCAGGGGGCTGCGCCACACTGTCCTCGGCGGCATTGGCGGAACCCGCCGTGTCGATCATGTCGCCGGCAGGACCCTTGCCTGCCTGGTCCCATACATAGGCGCCCGAAGACGCGATCACGAAAAGTGACAGGGCAATCTGTTTCATCGGCTCGTTTCACCTTGAATTCCATGCCGGCGAATCGGCTTCGCGGCAATTCGGAAGCAATGTCTCACGATCCACCTGACAATTGGCTGTCAGGCGCGGACACCGTCGACAGCACCGATCCTTGAACGCCCAGTGATCATCCCGGAACGAACGGGACGGCGGAGGCCGTCAACCAAAACCTGCCCTCGCGGCTAGGCGCTGAACAAACCACTTCAAACCGGGCCGCGGCTTCGCTACGCTTGCGGCCATGTCTCAATCCAGCACTGCGATCTTCGGCGCCCGTCGCGACCAGGCCTTTCCCACGCTGAGCGAGGCCGACATCGACCATATGCGCCGGTTCGGCGAGGCCAGCGCCTATGCGGCCGGCGAGCACATCATCAAGGCCGGCGATGTCGCGCCAGGCCTGATCGTCGTGCTGTCGGGCAAGGTCGATATCACCCAGGATGGGCTCGGCCGGCGCGAGACGATCGTCACCCACGGCCCCGGCAGCTTCGTCGGCGAGCTGGCGCAGCTTTCGGCCCGGCCCTCGCTGGTCAATGCCGAGGCCGCCGGGCCGGTCGAGGCTTTCGTCATTCCCTCGCGGCGGGTGCGCGACCTGATGGTGCAGGAGGCCAATCTCGGCGAGCGCATCATGCGGGCGCTCATCCTGCGCCGCGTCGGGCTCTTGGAAAGCGCCACCAGCGGGCCGATCATCATCGGACCATCAGGCAATGCCGACGTGCTGCGGCTGCAGGGCTTCCTGGCCCGCAGCGGCCAGCCGCACCGCGTGCTCGATTCCGGCGGCGACCCCTGCGCCAAAACCCTGGTCGAGCGCTTCGATGTCGACCCGCACCATCTGCCCGTCGTGCTGTGTCCGAACGGCAGGCTGCTGATGAATCCGAGCGAGAAGGATCTTGCCCGCTGCATCGGCCTGCTCAGGCCGATCGATGCCGATACGCTGTATGATGTCGCCATTGTCGGCGCCGGGCCGGCGGGGCTGGCGGCGGCGGTCTATGCGGCTTCTGAAGGGCTGTCGACCATCGTGCTCGATTGCCGGGCCTTCGGCGGACAGGCCGGCGCCTCCTCGCGCATCGAGAACTATCTCGGCTTCCCCACCGGCATCACCGGTATGGCGCTGATGGCGCGCGCCTACAACCAGGCGCAGAAATTCGGCGTCGAAATGGTGATCCCGGACGAGGCGAAGCTGTTGAGTGCGGCAACCGACAATTCAGGCGCCCGTTACCTGCTCGATGTCGGCGATGGCGAGACGGTGCGCACACGCAGCGTCGTGATCGCCAGCGGCGCGCGTTACCGCCGTCTCGACGTCGCCAATTTGTCGCAGTTCGAGGGAACCTCGGTGCACTATTGGGCTTCGCCCATCGAAGGCCGGCTCTGCGCCGGCCAGGAGGTGGCGCTGGTCGGCGCCGGCAATTCGGCGGGCCAAGCGGCGGTCTACCTCGCCAGCCATGCGCGCAAGGTGGCGCTGCTGGCGCGGGGCGGCAGCCTCGATGCCTCGATGTCGCGCTATCTGGTGGAGCGCATCAAGGCGCAACCGAACATCGAGGTGCTGACCCAGACCGAAATCGAGGCGCTGGAGGGCGAGGAAGGCAATCTCGCCACTGTCCGCTGGCGCAACCGCGTCAGCGGCCAGGTGACGACGCGCCCGATCAGCCACCTCTTCCTGTTCATAGGCGCCGACCCGAACACCGACTGGCTCGCGCAATGCAATGTGGCGCTGGACGCCAAGGGTTTCATCCGCACCGGATCGGAGCTCGGACCCGAGCATGGCCTGATGGAAACCAGCCGTAGCGGCGTGTTTGCCATCGGCGACGTCCGTTGCGGTTCGGTCAAGCGCGTCGCGGCGGCCGTCGGCGAAGGTGCCCAGGTGGTCGCGGCCTTGCATGCCTATCTCGCGCGAGACGGCAGCCCCGCCGTCACGCCTCAAAGCATGGTCCCGAGAAGGAGAGTGTGATGGCGGACGAATGCAAGCATGCGGCTGGGATCAAGGACGTGACGCCGAGCGCGCTCGGCTGCGAGGAATGCCTGAAGAGCGGCTCGTGGTGGGTGCATCTGCGGCTCTGCCGCACCTGCGGACACGTCGGCTGCTGCGACGACTCGCCCAACCGCCACGCGACAAAGCATTTCCACGCCACCAGCCATCCCGTCATCGAGGGCTACGATCCGCCGGAAGGCTGGGGCTGGTGCTATGTCGACGAGGTCTTTCCCGACCTCGGCGACCGCACGACGCCGCAGAACGGCCCGATCCCGCGCTTTTATTGAGGTGCCGCGCCAGGCAGCCAAGTTTCCGAGGCGAGAAAAGCCCGGCGACCGGGTTTTTTCGACCGATAATGCCGACCTCGCGATCAGTCCCGCTTTGGCGTCATCGGAGCGGGCGCCGGATTGTCGACGCTGTTTTCATTCACCTGGAAGGCCTTTCCATCGACCTTCCTTTTCTTGAGATCATCGCTGGTCTGCGGTCGCGGCGGGCGCTCAGGATTTTGCTCGGTGTTTTCGTTGACGTCGAGGGCTCGGGTCATGATGTCTTCCAGAAGCTGTCCTGTAAGACAATGTTCGAGAGGGCACGAGGGTTCCGCCGGCAAAGCAGGGGCGCTCCTTGCAATCAGGCGTTCGTAGCCGGACCGCGGCAGCGTTTTACAATCGATCCGTCGGCCCATCTCGTGCCGTCATTCAGGAAACAGGGACAAGGACAAGGCGGGAAAAATCAACGGTCATGCCGGCTTGTGCTGTCGCACGATCCTCCACTCATGCCAGATCAACACCATGACGACAGCATCGAAGACGGTCAGGACCAGCAGGCCGAATGAATGGGTGTATGAGTAGCGGTAGACCTGGTAGATCATGAACAAGCCCAATGCCGCGAGCGATGCCGGGTACGACCAGAGCTTGCCCCGCAAAAGCCCGACAACCAGGGCAAGCTTTATCAGGCCATGGCTCAGCAGGTAGAAGGCATAGAACTCCTTGTTGGCGATCGAAAAATGGCTTGCCATCTGCGACAGATGGCCAGCTATGAAATCGTTCGGATCCTCGATCAACTCCTCTGCCGTGAGGGCATTGACCCAGGAGGCAATGGTATCGGTCGTGACGACATAGAGCAGAATCCCGCCGATGCATTCGATCAGGGCATGCGCGCCCTTCAGCCATACGCCGACTTCGAAGATCTGATGGATGCGATGTTCATTGACGGGTTTCAAGAATCCACCTCACAACCAACCACGGAAACCCACGCCAAATGGATGTAGCTTTAACACACTGGATAAATGCCGCGGCTGGTATCAGCCCCTTTCTTGATAAGACGATGATCGGCGTCTCACAAATCGGCGTTCCTCTCATGGTGCTGGCTGTGGTCCTGCAATGGTGGGCAAAGGTTGACCGCTACCATGTTCGCCACGCGGCCGTGTCGGCCGGTCTGGCGTTCTTGCTCGGTCTGGCGATCAACCAGTTCATTCTTCTGTTCGTGCATCGGATACGGCCCTACGATGCCGGCGTGACGCATCTGTTGATTGCGCCCAGTGCCGACTGGTCGTTCCCATCCGATCACGCGACAGCCAGCATTGCGATTGTCGCCGCCTTTGCGCTGCAAGGCCTGCCGCGCCGGACGATTGCGCTGTTCGCCACGGCATTCCTGATCTGCTGGTCGAGGATCTACATCGGGACGCACTACCTGACCGACGTTGTCGGCGGGGCCATCACGGGCGTCCTGGGTGCCATCGTGGTGCGACTGGCTTACCGCGAGAACTCCCGTCTGGACAAACTGGTGACCAAAATCCTTTAGCCAGGCGCTGCCCAAGGAGGTGTTCGGGAGGGCGATCGAGCTTTTCCCAAACCACGGGGGGAGGCGGTTTCAAATCGGCCCGCGAAGTATCGAGATGCCAGCCATCCCGCCAGCGCGACCGAAGCGACCCATATACAGGCGATGATCACCGCCGCGCCGCGGTTCACTGGCCTGTCGACCGCCAGGGCGGCGGCCTCCCTGTGTTCTGCCATGACTTCGGGCGGCGTCATCTGACCACGGCAAGGATGCCCAAGGGGACCAGGATCGCCTCGTCGAGATAGCCAGCCACGGGGATGAAATCGGGGATCAGGTCGATTGGCGACAAGGCGTAGCCCGCGACACACTGCAAGCGCCTTGGCGCACCACGGCGTTCGGGATCGCGCGCGGCGAGGTAGAGCGCATGCACGTCGCGCTTGATCGTTCTTGCCCATTCATTCAGTGTCGTAGCCATTGGCTAGCGCCAAATGCTGAGGCGCCGATAGCGCACGCAGAGCGCCTGGCAGGAGGGTCGGCGGCCCCTCGATATGCGCGGCCTTCCAACAGGCGTTCGCTGCCGCCTATCGCACCGACCCGGTGACCGTCCGGTCGACGTCGGGAACGGATTTGCGGTCGTTGCCGGCAAGCGCGGCTACGAGCAGCAGGCTGGCCACCACCGGAACGAACAGGACGGCGACACGGGCCTGTACATGAAGAATGGCGCGCCATTCGTTGCTGCGCTTGTCGGGGCTGTCGCTCATCATACTCACTTTGCCATGGACCCCCCGAGAGGTCACATAGAGGTGAACCGTTAAACAACTCCTTCCGACTTCGTTAACGGGGCTGCAAGCGCGAAATCAGTTGAGCCCGATGCGCCTCGCGCCCTGCCGGAACAGCGCCTCGGCATCGGGGTCGAAGCGGAAAGTGCCGATGAAATCGTCGGCGCGGTAATCAGGCAATGTCCGGCGGATGGCGGCGGCGAAGCCGCGCGCCTCGTCGAGCCGGCCGGCAAGCGCCAGGCAGTGCGCGGCGATCGCCAGGATGATGGTGTGGGCATTGGGTCGCGCCGCCGCCTTCAGCGCCCATTCGGCCGCCTCTTCGAACTGGCCGAGCCGGACATGCGACATGGCGCGCGACCCCAGCATGCCGAACAGCAGCGGGTCGAAGGGGCTGAGATGCCGTGAATGGTCCGACGAGCTTATCGCCGCCCGCGGGTCGCCCGACTGCGAGTGGACGAAGGACAGCGCGTAATGGCCGAGCGCGAAATTCGGGCTGAGATCCACGGCCCGCCCCAGTTCGGCGAGCGACCCGTCCTGCTCGCCGCGCAGCCACAGCGCCCGGCCCATCGCCCAGTGCGCGGCCGGATTGTGGTCGTCGACCAGCAGGCCGTGGCCAGCACTCTCATAGGCCAGCGCGCTTTCGCGGTCGCGGTCGCCCCAGCGCTGGAAGGCATTCTGCCAGTGGGTGAAGGACAGGCCGGCATAGGCGCGGGCAAAAGTCGGGTCGAGCTGCAGGGCCTTGTCGAAGAAGTGCCGCGCCTGCTCGTTCTCGGCCTGGGTGAAGCGGTACATGTGCCAGAGGCCGCGATGGTAGGCCTCCCAGGCATTGAGCGAGTTGGGCGCCTTCAGCATGGCGCGGTTGCGCTCGACCGTCTCGATCTCGGCCGAGATCGACGACACGATGCTGTCGCCGATATCGTCGAGCACGGCGAAGAGGTCGTCGGGCCTGCGCTCGAAGGTCTCCGCCCAGACGATCCTGGCGGTGCGCACCTCGACCAGCTCGACGCTGACGACCGGGCGGCTGGTCATGCTGCGCACCGTGCCCGTGGCGACATAATCGACGCCGAGCTTTCTGCCGGCCTCCTCCGGTGCGATGGCTTTCTCGGCCAGCGCGAACACCGATCCGCGCGCGATGACGAAGAAATCCCTGAGCTTGGCAAGCCGGGTGATGATGTCGTGGGTGAACCCGTCGGCCAGCCCGCCGCGCGCGCCGCTTTCGTCGACAAACGGCATCACCGCCAGCGAAGCGTGGCTGGGTTCGACCGGACCGGCATCACCTGACGGGACCACCAATTGCGGCAGCGTGGACGGGCCGGCCGGTTGCGCCTTGAGCGAGGTGCCGGACTGTCGATCGCGGATTGCCTGCCAGGCCGCGCGAAGTGGCGCGAAATCCAGGTCCTCGGACCGAAACAGCCGTTCCGCCGAAGCCAGATGCTCCTCGGCCGCGCCAACGGCGCCGCGCTCCGCCAGATTCGACAGCAAGGCCAGATGCGCGCGCGTGTCGAATGGTGCCAGCTCGACCCATTTATCGAGATGCGTGGACATTTCGGGGGAGCCCGCCGGATGATCTACGGCAAGCTGTTCCAATATGGCGGCATGGCAGGTTTGAAAACGCCGGCGCTGGGCGACCAGCCAGCCGTCGAAAAGCGGGCTCCGCACCAGCTCCAGCCCTTCGAGCAGATCGCCGGCGAAGAGTTTTGCCAGCGCCAGCAGCCGTTCCACATCAAACGTGGCGATCCCTTGCGCGGCGGCATGGCTGATCTCCAGCGCATCGACAAGGCAGCCTTCGAGATCGAGCGCGACCGTATCGCCTTCTGTGGTGACCCGGCGCCGGTTCGGCGTGTCGAGAGCGCCGCGCAGCTTGCTCAGGCACCAGCGCAATTCGCTGCGGGGATCGTTGGGCACATCCCACAACAGTTCGCACAGGCGGCTGCGGCCTACGGCGTGCGGCGCCAGCGCCAGATAGGCCAGGAGCGCGCGCAACTTGCGCGATGCCGGCAGCGCCACGGGCACGCCATCGCGCAGGATTTCCAGTGGTCCGAGCAGGCGCACGGTCAGGCGCGGCCCATCGCCGTCCAGCCTCGATGGTGCGGATTCCACGTGCGTTTCCACGCCTGCTCCCACGTTGGCCCGTCGGCCCATGTTCTATCACCAAACACGACACGACGCATCCGGCGGCGAATCGCGCCGGATGCGGCTGTTGCCGCATCGCCGGCACGTCAGCCTAGCGTGGCAAGGTCTCGAAACCTCGCCGCCCAACCCGCCGGTTTGTAACCGGCCTGTGACGACAACGAGCACAGACAAGGAGTTCTTCCATGTTGCAGCAACGGAAAATCAGAACCACCGCCGGTCGCGGTCGCCTGTTCGACAGCATTCTCGACACAGTCGGCGACACGCCGGTGGTGCGCATCAACAATCTCGGACCGGCCCATGCGACGATCTACGTCAAGGCCGAGTTCTTCAACCCCGGCGCTTCGGTCAAGGACCGGCTGGCGCTCAACATCATCGAGGAGGGCGAGCGCAGCGGCGCGTTGAAGCCCGGCCAGACCGTGGTCGAGGCGACCAGCGGCAACACCGGCATTGGGCTGGCCATGGTCTGCGCGCAGAAGGGCTATCCGCTGGTCGTCACCATGGCCGACAGCTTTTCCGTCGAGCGCCGCAAGCTGATGCGCATGCTCGGCGCCAAGGTGGTGCTGACGCCGCGCGCCGAAAAGGGCTTCGGCATGTACAAGAAGGCGGTGGAGCTGGCCGAGGCCAATGGCTGGTTCCTCGCCCGCCAGTTCGAGACGGCGGCCAACGCCGCCATCCATGAGGCCACCACGGCACGCGAGATCGTCAATGATTTCGCCGGCTCGCGGCTCGACTGCTTCGTCACCGGCTACGGCACCGGCGGCACCGTCGTCGGCGTGGCGCGCGTGCTGCGCCGCGAGCGGCCGGAGACCCGCATCGTGCTCTCCGAACCGGCCAATGCCCAGCTGATCGGCAGCGGCAAGCCGCAGCAGCGCGGTGTCCATGGCGCCCCCGCCGCCAGCCACCCGGCCTTCGAGCCGCATCCGATCCAGGGCTGGACGCCGGATTTCATCCCCAACGTGCTGCAGGAAGCGATCGACGCCAGCCTCTATGACGAGGTGACGCCGATTGCCGGACCCGAAGGCATCAAATGGGCCAAGGCCTTGGCGCAGAAGGAAGGCATCTTCACCGGCATTTCCGGCGGCGCCACCTTTGCCGTGGCGCGGCAGGTCGCGGAGAAGGCGCCGGCCGGATCGGTGATCCTGTGCATGCTGCCCGACACCGGCGAGCGCTACATGTCGACGCCGCTGTTCGACGGCATCGAGGCCGAGATGGATGCCGAGGAGATGGCGCTGTCGCGCTCGACGCCCGGCTGCCAGTTCCCGGCGGCTTGACGGGAGACCGGCCATGGACATCGCGCAGGAAACCCTCGGCATGCTGGCCGAGGAAACGCTCGACCCCGCCGACTGGGCCGCGGTGCAAGCCCTGTCGCACCAGATCATCGACGATGCCGTCGACTACCTCGGCGATGTCAGGGACCGGCCGGCCTGGCGCGAGATGCCGGCGGAGGTGCGAGAAGCCTTCGCGGCACCCTTGCCGCGATCGCCGGTGCCGCTGGCCGCTGTCTATGACGAGGTCACGCGCACGGTGATGTCGTACCCGATGGGCAACATCCATCCACGCTTCTGGGCCTGGTACATGGGGTCGAGCAACTTCACCGGCGCGCTCGGCGACTTCCTGGCGGCAATCCAGGGCTCCAATCTCGGCGGCGGCAACCACGCCGCCGGGCTGATGGACAGCCAGGTGGTGAACTGGTGCAAGCAGATGCTGGGCTTTCCGGCTTCCGCCTCCGGCACGCTGGTCAGCGGCGGCTCCATGGCCAACATCATCGGCCTGACCGTGGCGCGCAACACCAAGGCCGGTATCGACGTGCGCGAGCACGGCGTCGCCGCAATCCAAAAGCCGCTGCGTTTCTATGGCTCGGACCAGATCCATTCCTGCCACCGCAAGGCGATGGAAGCGCTCGGCCTCGGCAACAGGGCGCTGCGGCGCATCCCGACGGATGCCGGCTTGCGCATCGATATACCGGCCTTGCGTGCGGCGATCGTTGAAGACCGCGAAGCCGGTTTCAAGCCGGCCTGCGTCATCGGCAATGCCGGCACGGTGAACACCGGCGCGGTCGACGATCTGCGCGCGCTTGCCAAACTCGCGCATGAGGAAGGCCTATGGTTCCATGTCGATGGCTGCATCGGCGCGCTGATCGCGATCGCGCCCGACAATGCGCACCGCGTTGCCGGCATCGAATGGGCCGATTCCGTCGCGCTCGATCCGCACAAATGGCTGCATGCGCCGTTCGAGGTCGGCTGCGCGCTGGTCAGGGATGCCGTCGCGCATCGCCGGACCTTCGCGGTGACGCCGGAATATCTGGAATCGACGCCGCGCGGCCTCGCCTCCGGCGAATGGCTGCACGATTACGGCCTGCAGACCTCGCGCGGCTTTCGCGCGCTGAAAGTCTGGATGGCGCTGAAGGAACATGGTGTCGACAAATTCGGTCGCCTCATCGACCAGAACATCGCGCAAGCCTCCTATCTCGCCGCACTCATCGAGGCCGAGCCGCTGCTGGAGCTGGCGATGTCGCCGACCATCAACATCGTCTGCTTCCGCTACCAGCCCGGCGTCACCGGCGAGGCGCTGAAGGCGCTCAACACCGAGATCATGCTGCGGCTGCAGGAACTGGGCATTGCCGTCCTTTCCGACACCACCGTGCATGGCGAACACTGGCTGCGCGTGGCGATCGCCAACCACCGCACAAGGCGTGACGATCTCGATCTTCTCGTCGGCGAAACGGTGCGGCTGGGGCGGGAGATCATGGCGGAAGGTCCTTCGGGGAAATAGTTCCAAAAGCGAGCGACAGGCATGGGCGGCCATGCGATTCTGCGGCGGTGATTCGGGAGGTCCGACCGTGACGCTGTTTCGTTTGGCCGTGCTCGCTGCACTCGTCTGCGCCAATTCGGCCGAGGCGGCCGACATGGCCTTCTTCGTCAAGAACCTGCGCAAGGAAGCGGTTGCGGTCGAGCTGTTCAGCCGCGACCGCGAAACGGTCTGGCCGGGCAACGACAAGGTGTTCCTGATCGACCCGAATTCCCAGAAATCGGTGCCGCTCTCCTGCAATCAGGGCGAGCGCATCTGCTACGGCGCCTGGGTCGACGGCAATGACCGGATTTCGGCCGGCGTCGGGCCTGACAACGACCAGCCTTGCGACACCTGCTGCTTCATCTGCGTGGAGCACACGACCGAGACGATCGACCTGGTGCCGTGATTGGCGCGCCTGCGCGCAGGAGGTCGCGTCAGTCCGGAAGACCGGCCTTGCGAAAACCATCGACGAAATGATCGCGCATAGCGTCGTCGCGGAAGGGCTCCGTCCAGACCCAGTAGCTGGTCGTGAAATGCGGGTTGCCGATGAGGAACATTTCGACCTCGGCGCGCGCTTCGTCGAGCCGGCCGAGTTGCGCCAGGCTCGCCGCCAGGAAGCGGCGTGAGCTCGTCCGGTAGGTCTCCTCCCGGCGCAAGGTCTCGACGGCGGCTTCGTAATCGCGCGCCGCATATTGCGCCTCGCCGAGCGTCAGATAGTACCAGCTGGCCGGATAGGGGTTGAGCCGGAACGCCTTGCGGATATGCTCTAGGCCTTCCTCGACCCGTCCGGCCAGAACCGCGATGTCGGACAAGGTCGCCCAAGCGTCGGCCTCGTTCGGGTCGAGTTCGAACGCCTTTGCGAATTCGGCTTCCGACTCCTCGAAGCTGTGCTCATAGGCGAGCAAATTGCCGAGCACCCAACGGCAGCCGGCATCATTGGGATCGATCGCCACCGCCTTGCGCGCCAGTTCCAGCGCGATGCGACGGTTGGGGTCGACGGGCTCGCCCCAATGCACCCATCCCATCCAATGGTTCATGGCAAGCCAGCGATGGGCTTCGGCATAGTCCGGATCGAGGGACACCGCGCGCGTCAACAGCAGATGCGCTTCCCGTGCGGTCTGCGGTGATTCCTCGATCAGCTTGCGCCCCCTTACGCACAGATCGTAGGCCTCGAGATTTGTCGGCCGGTTGCGTGGTGGCGGCGGCCGTAGCCGGCCGAGAAGCGCCTCCACGATCTTGGCCGTGGCCTCGTCCTGGACGGCGAAGATATCGTCCAGGCCGCGATCGAAGCGTTCGGCCCACAGATGCTCGCCGCTCTTGGCGTCGACCAGCTGTGCGTTGATGCGCACGCGCCCCGCGGCGCGCCTGGCGCTGCCCTCCAGGAGATAGCGCACGCCAAGCTCCTCGGCGATCGCGCGCACGTCCATCGCCTTGCCCTTGTAGGCAAAGGTCGAGTTGCGCGCGATGACGAACAGGCCCGGGGCCCTGGACAGATCGGTGATCAAATCTTCGGTCAACCCGTCGGCGAAGGCCTCCTGTTCGGGATCGTTGCTGAGATTGACGAAAGGCAGCACCGCTATCGATGGTTTGTCGGGCAGCGGCAAGGGTTTGCGTTTCGCCCGGTCAAGCTGTTCGATGGCGCCCGTGAAACGGTAGCCGACGCGGGGCACCGTCGATATCCATTCGCCGCCATCGGCGGGCGGACCAAGCAGCTTGCGCAGCTGCGCGATCTGGACGGTGAGGTTGCCCTCCTCGACCGCCGTGCCCGGCCACGCCGCGTCCATCAGCTCGGCCTTCTCCAGGATTTCGCCGGGCCGTCCGACGAGTGCGGCAAGCAGCTTCAGGCCGCGATAGCCGACGGCGACGGGATCGTCGTTCCGAAGCAGCGTTCCCGCACCCGGATCAAGCACGAACGGACCAAAGGCAAAGCGCGATCCCTGCATAGGGCGCATCTATAGAGCAAATCCAGGAAAAGTGTGAGGCGGTTTCAACGGGAAAAGCGTACCGCCTCTTCCCAGGGAATGACGCCAAAACAACGCGTTAGGGTCTGTTTGGAACTTTTGAGAACTATTTGGCAGGGCTTAATTACGGCGCCCTCCATATCCTGCAGAATTCAACCTCGTTCAGATCAAAGGCCGCCCATTCTCAAGCCTGTGGGCGTCAACCATATGGAGGTTGTCATGACCAATATTCTTGCATCGGCCCCGCATCAGGCAGTGCGGCGGGGACTGTGTGTCGGGCAGACATCGCGCCGGCGCTACAGCCTTGCCACCTTGCGGAACACCATCGCGGCCTGGCGTCAACAGACACGCTTTCGCTGGGACCTCAAGCGGATCTCGGAAGTTAACCCGCATCTGATCGACGATATCGGTTTGACCCCACGGCAGGTCGATGAAGAGATCGCCAAGCTGCCCTTCTGGCAACGCTAGGCAAAAGCCTGCGATGACGCGGGTTAGAGCAATTCCAGGAAAAGTGTGAGCGGTTTTCCCGGGAAAAGCGCGTAGCGCTTTCCCTAGGGAATTGCGTCAAAACAAAGAGCTCTGGTCGTTTAGCTCCAGCGATTATATCAGCGATTGTCGCCATCATCCCTTTAGCGTCGGCCCTTGTCATGGCATGATGACCCGATCGGCCGTGGGGGCCGATTCTTCATCGGGGGTTTCCATGTCTTTGACACCAGCGCGCCGGCTTGCCGCCGCGTTTTCGCTTGCCATCCTGTTTGCACCAGCCGCCCATGCCGGCGACGTCACCTTTGCCATCAAGAACAGCCATCCCAACGCCATGCGGCTCGAGCTCTACAGCCAGGACCGAGACTATGTCTGGCCTGGCAACGGCAAGGACTTCTATCTCGATGACGGCGAGACCAAGTCGCTGCCGATCTCCTGCAACGAAGGCGAATCGATCTGCTACGGCGCCTGGGTCGATGGCGACGAGGGCACCTATTGGGGCGTCGGACCCGGCAACAAGGAAAAATGCGAGGATTGCTGCTACACCTGCAGCGGCGGCGAGACCGAGGAGATCAATCTCGTCCCCTGACCGGTTTGCCAGCTTGACGGTTTTCCCCATGGGAGCCATAGCCTGTGCCGATACCCAAAGCGCGCCGCGTCTGTTCAGCCGCGACGCGCCCAGGCAAGAGGAGCACGGCAATGGCAGGCACGGTCGAAGGTGAGAAGATCGACGTCGGCTTCGCCGGCAAGCGCTGCATCCATTCGCGCAACTGCGTGCTCGGCGATCCGCATGTCTTCGAGCCCAACGCGCCGGGGCAATGGATCCATCCCGATGCGGCCAGCGTCGAGAAGATCGTTGCCATAGCCGAAAGCTGTCCGTCCGGCGCCATCACCTATGTCAGGAAGGATGGCGGGCCGCAGGAACAGCCGCCGGTGGTCAACACCGTGCGGCTGCGCGAAAACGGCCCGCTCGCCGTGCACGCCGAGATCGTGCTCGACGGCGAAACCTTCTATCGCGCCACGCTGTGCCGCTGCGGCGCGTCGGAAAACAAGCCGTTCTGCGACGGCAGCCACAACAAGGCCGGCTTCGCCGCCACCGGCGAACCTCCGCTGAAGGACACGCCGGCGCTCGAAGCGCGCAACGGCCCGTTGAAAGTGACGCCGACCGCCAACGGCCCGCTCAAGCTCGAAGGCAATGTCGAGATCGTCACCGGCACCGGCCACACGATCGACCGAACGCAACGCGCCTTCCTCTGCCGCTGCGGCCACTCGGCCAACAAGCCGTTTTGTGACAATACGCATAAGAAGATCGGCTTCGTGGCATAAAAGGCCGTTCGCCAGCGTTGGTGTAGGATGAGGGTTCGCGTTCAGGAGGAAATCCACCATGCGCACCATGCTCGTTCTTGCTCTGCTTGCCTTTGCCATGCCCGCCTATGCCGCCAATCATGCGGTCCAGATCAAGGGCATGAAGTTTAACCCGTCGAAAATCTCGGTCGCCGTTGGCGATACCATCACTTTCACCAATGCCGACCCCATGACCCACACCGCCACTGCGCTCGATGGCTCCTTCGACACCGGCCATCTCGCCACCGGCAAGAGCGCCAAGGTCAAGGTATCGGCTGCCGGCGCACATCCATTCCATTGTGCGATCCACAGCTCGATGAAGGGCATTGTCACAGCCAAATAGCGGCATCCTCGCCAGACCCTCTCCCGCCAACGCAAGAAGACCTATTGCGTGGGCGGGAGAGATGGTCCCTGGCGTTGCGGTCAAAGCCGCCGATCCTCTCTCGGGGGGATCGGGGCTCGTATTGCGGCCATCGCGTGTTGGCCCAGCGCTCGCGCCTTTATCCGTAGGCCCGTATCGGCTAAGGGGCGGGGCAGAAGAACTCTCGGACCTACCAAATGACCGCCAAGACCAAGCCAAAGCCGCTGTTCCTCGGGATCGATACCGGTGGCACCTACACCGACGCCGTGCTGTGGTCCGAGACCGAAGGGCCGCAGCAGGGGCCGAACAAGGGCAAGGTGCTGGCCAAGGCCAAGGCGCTGACCACGCGGCATGATCTCGCCGTCGGCATTTCCGGCGCCGTCGACGCGGTGCTCGAAAAGTCCGGCACCGATCCGGCCGCGATCAAGCTGGTCTCGATGTCGACGACGCTTGCCACCAATGCCTTGGTCGAAGGCCAGGGCGGCCGCGTCGCGCTCGTCATGATCGGCTTTTCCGAAGCCGACCTCGCCCGCGACGGGCTGAAGACGGCGCTCGGCACCGATCCGGTGGTTTTTTGCCCGGGCGGCCACGACGTCCACGGCAATGCCGCCAGGCTCGACCTGTCGGGCCTGGAAGAGGCCCTGCCGGAACTCGGCGCCTCGGTGTCCGGCTTTGCCGTTTGCGCCTATTTCGCCACCCGCAACCCGGCGCATGAGATCGCCACCCGCGAGTTGATCCGCGACAGAACCGGCCTGCCGGTCACCGCGAGCCACGAACTGTCGGCCAAGCTCGGCGGCCCGCGACGGGCGCTGACCACCCTGCTCAACGCCAGGCTGATTTCGATGATCGACCGGCTGGTGGCCGCGACCGAAGGGTTTTTGCAAGCCCGCGACATCGCCGCTCCCCTGATGGTGGTGCGCGGCGACGGTGCGCTGGTCTCGGCGGCGTTCGCCCGCCAGCGGCCTATCGAGACAATCCTCTCCGGCCCGGCGGCCAGCCTGGTCGGCGCCCGCCACATGACCGGGCTCGACAATGCTGTGGTCTCCGACATTGGCGGCACCACCACCGACGTCGCCGTGCTCGACAAGGGCCGGCCGCGGCTTGACCCCGAAGGCGCCACCGTCGGCGGTTTCCGCACCATGGTCGAGGCCGTCGCCATGCGCACTTTCGGCCTTGGCGGCGATTCCGAAGTGGCGCTGGAGGACGGCGCGTTCAATCCAAGGATCCTGCTTGGGCCGCGCCGCCTGGTGCCGCTGGCGCTGGCCGGCATGGCGCATGGCGACGCCGTCAGATCGGAACTCGAACGCCAGCTGCGTTCGCCCAACCCCGGCCGCATGGATGGCCGCTTCGCGGTGCGCACCGGCGTGCCGGACAGGCTTGCCGCCGGGCTGACGGCTCCGGAAGCGCGGCTCTACGAGGCGATCGGCGCGACCCCGCTTGCCCTCGACAGGCTGCTGACGTCGAATGCCCAGAACGCCACCTTGAACCGGCTGGTCTCGCGCGGGCTGGTGCATATCTCAGGCTTCACCCCGTCGGACGCGGCGCACGTGCTGGGCAAGCAGGCCAATTGGGATGCAGCCACCGCCCGCCTCGGCGCCGAGCTGTTCGCCCGCAAGCGCGATGGCCGTGGCCAGCCTATCGCCGAGTCGTCGGAGGTAATCTCGGAGCGCGTGCTGGTGACGCTGACACGCTGGTCGGCCGAATATATCCTCGAAACCGCCTTCGCCGAGGACGGGCTCGATGGCGCCGCGACGGTGGCGCACGCGCTGGTGCAGCGCGCCGTCGACGCCCATCCCGGCATCGCCCGGCTGAGCGTCGCGCTCGACCGTCCTGTCATCGGCCTCGGCGCCTCGGCGCCGCTGCACTATGCCGGCCTGGCGCCGCTTGTCGGCAATGACTGCGTGGTGCCGGAGGACACCGATGTCGCCAACGCGCTCGGCGCCGTCGTCGGCCAGGTCAGGGTCTCGGCCGAAGCACGGGTCAGCCAGCCCAAGGAAGGGCTGTTCCGGCTTGCCTCCGGAGAAACGGTGCGCGATTTCCTCGACGAAGCGACTGCGATCGCCGCCGCCGAGGCCGATGTGCGGGCGATCGTCGCCGAGCGCGCCCGGGACGCCGGCACCGACAGCGCCGAGATCGACGTTGCGACGGAATTCAAGGTTTCCACCGTCGAAGCCCAGCGCATGTTCATCGAGGCGCATGTCGTGGCGGTGGCCTCGGGACGGCCAAGGATCGCGGTGTAGCCTTCTTCCTTCTCCCCGTTCTACGGGCGTTCGTCATTCGAAAAGCCAAGCAATTGGCTTTTCGTCCGCTATGCGGATCATGCCTCACCCCCGTAGAACGGGGAGAAGGACGCTGTTGTCGCCACCTTCGCCAACTTGCCAAAATGCCCCACCTTCACCCTAAGCTGAATTGACCCTGCAACCTCAACATGCCAAACGCCCCGCAAAGCCTTTCATCTGGAGTAGCCTGATGACCGATCGCATCGAGATCGCCGGATTGCGGATTGCCCGCGAGCTGCATGATTTTGTGGCTGGCGAGGCCTTGCCCGGTACCGGCATCGCCGCCGATGCGTTCTGGAACGGTTTTTCGGCCATCGTCCACGACCTCGCGCCGAAGAACAGGGCGCTGCTCGAAAAACGCGACGCCATGCAGGAGAAGCTCGACGGCTGGTATCGCGACAATGGCGCGCCGGTCGACATGGAGGCTTACAGGGGCTTCCTGAAAGAGATCGGCTATCTCGTTCCCGAGGGGCCGGCCTTCAGCGTGTCGACGGACAATGTCGATCCCGAAATCGCCGTCGTCGCTGGGCCGCAGCTGGTCGTGCCGGTGATGAATGCGCGCTATGCGCTCAATGCCGCCAATGCGCGCTGGGGTTCGCTCTACGACGCGCTCTACGGCACCGATGCCATCCCCGAGACCGGCGGCGCGGAAAAGGGCAAGGGTTTCAACCCGGCGCGCGGCGCCAAGGTCATCGCCTGGGCCAAGGATTTTCTCGACCAGTCCGTGCCGCTCACCTCAGGCAAATGGGCGGGGGTGAATGGCCTGTCGGTGGCGCATGGCGCGCTGAAGCTCGGCGCCGGCGCCGGCGACACCACGCTGGCCGACCCCAGGCAATTCGCCGGCTATCGCGGCGACGCCGCCAACCCCGATGCCGTGCTGCTGGTGAAGAACGGGTTGCACATCGAGATCGTCATCGACCGCAACAACCAGATCGGCCGCACCGATCCAGCCGGCATCGCCGACGTCGTCCTGGAATCGGCGCTGACCACCATCCAGGACTGCGAGGATTCGGTCGCGGCGGTGGATGCACAGGACAAGGTCGTCGTCTACCGCAACTGGCTCGGCCTGATGAAGGGCGACCTCGCCGAAGAGATCGTCAAGGCTGGCAAGAGCTTCGTCCGCAAGCTCAATCCCGATCGCGCCTACACCGCGCCTGCCGGCGGCCAGCTTGGCTTGCCCGGCCGCTCGCTGATGCTGGTCAGGAATGTCGGCCATCTGATGACCAATCCTGCGATCCTGGACCGCGACGGCAACGAGGTGCCGGAAGGCATCATGGATGCCGCGCTGACAGCGCTGATCGCGCTGCACGATGTCGGGCCGAAGGGCCGCCGCGCCAATTCCCGCGCCGGCTCGATGTATGTCGTGAAGCCCAAGATGCACGGACCGGAGGAAGTCGCCTTCGCCGTCGAGATCTTCGATCGCGTCGAAGCCCTGCTCGGCATGGCTAAGAATACCATCAAGATGGGCATCATGGACGAGGAGCGGCGCACCACCGTCAACCTCAAGGAAGCGATCCGTGCCGCGCGGGAGCGCGTGGTGTTCATCAACACCGGCTTCCTCGACCGCACCGGCGACGAGATCCACACCTCGATGGAAGCCGGCCCGATGATCCGGAAGGGCGACATGAAGCAGGCCGCCTGGATTTCCGCCTATGAGGCGTGGAATGTCGACACCGGACTGGAATGCGGGCTGGCCGGCCACGCCCAGATCGGCAAGGGCATGTGGGCAATGCCGGATCTGATGGCGGCGATGCTGGAACAGAAGATCGCGCACCCCAGGGCTGGCGCCAACACCGCCTGGGTGCCGTCGCCGACGGCGGCGACGCTGCACGCGACGCACTATCACAAGGTCGACGTGCACGCCGTGCAGGCAGCGCTGAAGAGCCGGCCGAAGGCCAAGCTCGACGACATACTCTCCGTGCCCGTGGCTGTGCGGCCGAACTGGACGCCTGACGAGATCCAGCGCGAGCTCGACAACAACGCGCAAGGGATCCTCGGCTATGTCGTGCGCTGGATCGACCAGGGCGTCGGCTGCTCGAAAGTGCCCGACATCAACGATGTCGGCCTGATGGAGGACCGCGCCACGCTGCGCATCTCCTCGCAGCACATCGCCAACTGGCTGCGCCACAAAGTGTGCTCGGAGATCCAGGTTCGCGATTCCCTGCAGCGCATGGCCGCTATCGTCGACCGCCAGAATGTCGGCGACCCGCTCTACCGGCCGATGGCGCCGGATTTCGACAAGTCCATCGCCTTCCAGGCCGCCTGCGACCTGGTGTTCAAGGGAACCAGCCAGCCCAACGGCTATACAGAGCCGGTGCTGCACGCGCGGCGGCTGGAGCTGAAGGCGCGCGACAGGACCTGAAAAGCAGGACCGGCCGCAAGCGCCGTGGCTCCTGCGCCACGCGCTCAGGGCTCATGCGATAAGAAGTCGCCTCGGCGAGATGGATGCGTCCGACCGTCTCGCTGGCGCCGGCCAGTGTCAGCCAGCGAAAGCTGCCGCTCATGGCAAGTCAAAACACGTCTAAAGCGTCCGCCTTTTGGTCCCGGCGCCAGCGAGGGCACAAGCCAGCGCCGATCACGCAAATGAGATGTCGGGGTGACCGGCAATCGGTTTCCGATGCCTTGACGGTCGGTTATCTACCTACTAGTTGGTAGGCAGTTGAAACGAGAGATCCCCATCATGCCTGGACAAATGAATGATCAAAGCCGCGCGCCGTCATCGAACGGCTGGCTCAAAAGCTATTATTATCTGCGGTTTGCCGTATCGGCGGCCTGGGTCGCGGCGGCCTTTACCGTCCCAAGAGCAGCCCGCCGCTCGCCGCCGCCATGCTGGTTGCCTACCCCGCATGGGACGCGCTCGCGAATTACATCGACGCCCGGCGTACCGGCGGGCTCGGCCGCAACAAGTCGCAATTGCTGAACTTCGCCGTCAGCATCGTCGCCACGGTTGCGGTCGCCATCGCGCTCGGTCACAGCATGAACGCGGTGCTCTCGGTCTACGGCGTCTGGGCCGTTGTCTCCGGCCTGTTTCAGCTCCTGACGGCGGTGCGTCGCTGGAAAACCAACGGCGCCCAGTGGGCGATGATCCTGAGTGGCGCCCAGTCGGCGCTGGCAGGTCTCTTCTTCGTAAGGATGGCGGGCGGCACGGAAGCTATTGGCATTGCCAACGTCGCACCTTATGCCGCTTTCGGCGCCTTCTACTTCCTTGTGTCTGCGGTGTGGTTGTCGGTCAGCGATGTCCTTCGGAAGTCGCCGCGGGTCGCAAGTTAAGGTCTCCTTGCGGAAAGGCAGGTACGTTCATGAGCAAGCCTTCGACCACTGCCGATGACATCCTGGCCGCCGCGCGAGCCTTCATCGTCGCCGGCGGCTACAATGGATTCAGCTACGCGGATGTCGCCGAGGTGGTTGGCATCCGCAAGGCCAGTATCCATCACCATTTCCCCAGCAAGGTCGACCTCGTGCGGACCCTGCTCAAGCGTTACCTCCAGGATGCCGTGACGGGCATGGGAGGGCTCGAGCGCGATATCCCTGAGCCGCCCGAGTTGCTTCGAACCTATGCCGGCATCTGGGCTCGGTGCATCGAGGATGCGAGCATGCCGTTCTGCGTCTGCGCGCTGCTTGCCAGTGAACTTCCGGCGCTTCCGCCGGAGGTTGCCGTGGAAGTCCGGGCGTATTTTCGGTTTCTCTCGGGCTGGCTGACTGGCGTCATCGAGCGCGGTGCCGAACAGAGGACACTGACAATATCGAATGCGCCGCGCGTGGAAGCGGAAGCCTTCATGGCGACCGTCCATGGGGCAATGCTTTCCGCGCGAGCCTACGGCGATACCTTGACCTTCGGCATGATCATGGCGCCGACGCTGCAGAGGCTGATCCCCGCGACCGATTGATCCGGGCAAAGGCGGATCGGCCCGGAGAGACGGACCTGGCGTAGCTGCAGATGCCCTTCGCCTATGCCGCCTGCGCCACGCGCTCCGAACTCATGCGATAGGAAATCGCTTCGGCCAGGTGGATGCGGCCGACGGTTTCGCTGGCGTCGAGGTCGGCCAGTGTTCTCGCGACTTTCAGCACGCGGTGGTAGGCTCGCGCCGAGAAGGCGAGCTTCTCGCTGGCGTCCTTGAGCAGCGACAGGCCTGACGCGTCGGGCATGGCGATGTCTTCGATCACAGCCGGCGCGCAATGGGCGTTGGTGGCGCTGGTGACGCCGAGCCGTTCGAAACGCTCGCGCTGCAAGGTGCGGGCGCGCGCCACGCGCAGCGCCACATCCGCACTCTTCTCAGCCCGGTCGGGCCGGATGAGATCGCTGGCCGAGACCGCCGGCACTTCGATCCGCAGGTCAATGCGGTCGAGCAGCGGACCGGAAATACGTGCTTGATAATCGGTGCGGCAGCGTTCGCCGCGCAGGCAGCGATAGCCCGGCTCGCCGGCCATGCCGCAGCGGCACGGGTTCATCGCCGCCACCAGCTGGATGCGCGCCGGATAGGTGACGCGGTGGTTGGCGCGCGCGATCATGCAGTCGCCGGTCTCCAGCGGCTGGCGCAGCGCATCGAGCGTCTGCGGGGTGAATTCGGGGAATTCGTCGAGGAACAGCACGCCGTGATGCGCCAACGACACTTCGCCCGGCCGCGCGCGCAGACCACCGCCGACCATCGCCGCCATCGAGGCCGAATGGTGCGGGGCGCGGAACGGCCGCCGGTCGGTCAGCTTGCCTTCGCCGAGCTCGCCCGCCACCGAGGCGATCATCGAGACTTCGAGCAATTCCTTCGGCGCCAGCGGCGGCAGGATCGACGGCAGCCGCTGCGCCAGCATCGATTTTCCCGAGCCCGGCGGACCGACCATCAACAGATTGTGCCCGCCGGCCGCTGCCACTTCCAGCGCCCGCTTGGCGGTTTCCTGGCCCTTGATGTCGGCAAGGTCGGGCAGGTCGCGCGCCGCGGCGTGGATACCGGCCTCCGGCCGCGACAACACCTGCGTGCCACGGAAATGATTGGCGATGGCGATCAGGCTGCGCGGCGCCAGAATGTCGAAATCCTTGCCGGCCCAGGCAGCTTCCGGCCCGCAGGCGAACGGACAGATCAGGCCCTTGCCCTCGGCATTGGCGCCGATCGCCGCCGGCAAGGCGCCGGCGACGGCGGCGATCGTGCCGTCGAGCGAAAGTTCGCCAAGCACGACATAGCCAGCCAGCATGTCGCCCGGAATGGCGCCAAGCGCGGCCATCAGGCCAAGCGCGATCGGCAGATCGTAGTGGCTGCTTTTGACCTATTGAAAGATTCGTATGCGAAGCATACTCCGCTCTCTTTTCCCAATCCCACAGCGTCAACATCACCACGACACGAGCCCTCCCGGACCGCTCGATCGTCAAGTATCACGGCGGGTCGGGAGGGCGCCTCAAATGAAGCTCCCGACCTTTCCCCTTCCAAGACCTTTCAAGGTCAAGCTCCCGGACCTGCCCCCTTCGGGGGCGGGCCTTGAGAGCCCGACGTCTGACAGTTTCAGCAAGCGCGTTACCAAAAAAGGGGGCTCAATATGGCTCGTGTGCAATCGCGTTGCGTCGAGTAGCTCTGCGGTGGCACTCACCACCACGATCGGTTCCGGATTGTAGTGTGTCAGTGGGAGTATGCGTTTTGACCCTCTCGGGTCCGCAGCGCGTCAGCGCAAGGCATCAGTAATTTAGCCTGCCGTGAACGGAGGGCCCTGAGTCATTGCATAGTGTCATTCGCCGGGATCGCGAAAAATTGCCCCTTAAGTACTCATGCCGACCTCGAACATGCTCACTCGCGGGATTGGCATTTAGGTCAAGAAGACGTGGATGCATTCCCAAAGCCGGCGGCGGTGAAATCAGTCGAGCCACCCGTCACCGGTATGCAAATCAGAACCGCAACTTGCCTTGCTTCAGAATATCCCGGCGCACACGAAGCCCAGGTCCTGACAAGCCATCGTCAGGAATGAACGTAACGCCGGCTTCCTCATAAGCGTCCTGTAACCGGCGGCGGGTCTCCAAAGTGACCGTTTCGTCATTGCGCTCGATGCGTAGGATCGTGCGCTGGCCAACTCCAGTGAGCTTTGCCAGTTCTCGTTGGCCAATGCCGAGCGCAACGCGCGCTGCCCTTAAAAGTTCGTTCGGGACATCCATTGCTCTCCCTACATCGGAGATGCCCCGTCGCTCTAGATGTCCTGAGCGGAATCCTGAGTTTGAACGATAAATGGCGTCCAAAAAATCCCAAGCGGCGTCGTGGACGCCAAAGCCGCGGCGCCGTATGTCTCGTGCCTTTGATTCGCGAATCAAGGATTCGAAATCCAACGGGTCCTTGATCGAAACATGGAGGCACTCGAATGCTGCTGTTTGGCCGCGAAACGACTACCGACGAGATGGTCACCTTCCAGATGGACCGTCTTCTCGCATTGACCGCCGACATGGAGCGCGTCCGCCGTGGCGTGCCGCCTGAGGCGATGGCGGGTGACGCAGCCCCAATTCTCGACCGATGGATCCTTGCCCAGCGAGCCGTTCCTTGCCTTGCAGGACTCTCGACCGGCCATCCCCGACTCGTCGGCCAGGACAGATTGATCGCCACAACAGATTTGTGGCTGCTCTCCGAAGACCGGACTTGGGCACGAACGCTGTCGCGATGGTACCGACTCGGACGTCCTGCCGAACAGTCCGGCCTAGATGCGTGAGGGTCGTCCATGACATTCAGGGGTTCGACTTTCGACCGTCATTTCGACCGACGCCTGAAAGCAGCGAAGGCCGGCTTGCATCTGCCGAGTGAGGACGAGTTGCTGCGCGGCATGGCGTTCTTTGGCGATCGTCTCGAAGACGATATCCGGGAATATTCAAGCCGCCTGTCACGGCGGATAAAGAAGCGCGGTCGCGTCGAACTTTTGCCCCTTGCCAATTGTCTCGACGACCTTGCGACCGAGCAATCTGAGGACGGTATCAAAAGTGTCGAGGCCGCGCTCGGCACCGCCGAAGCCGTAAAGGGAATCCAGGCCGAGGCGTGCCGCCTGCGCTGTCAATTCTATCTTGCCGTGTTTGGCGATCCGCAGGCTGCGGCGGCGGTGGCGAGCGAAACGGCATCGATGGCGATGCGCGACTTCAACGAGAGCAGAGGCCCGCGAATGCTTTGGCGCGCGCTAGCGTGGAGTATGCTGTCACGTACTCTCTTCTCTTCGCGCTACGCCGAAATCTTCCATGTCCCGCATCCGCAGCATTCGCTGTTCCGGATGCTTCTGAATTTTGAAGCCGAGTTCGAGTCTGCGATCCTAAAGGCACGGCTGACGGACGAACAGACAAACAAAGAGGCGAAAGAGGCGTCGGCCAAGAAGGCGTCTAGAGATGACGACATCGAGTACCTCCTCAAGGACGAAGCGGAAACCAAACCCGCGCCGAATGCTACCGTGGTTGTCGTTCCTTCCATCGGCAACGCGACAACATCGGAAGGAAAGCGCGTGTTGGGCGAGTTCCAAGAATTCGTGCAGCGCGGACTGCCGCTTCCAGCTGCATCCGACCTCTCCATTCCTCGCACGCAGCTTGTGTCCGAATTCCCCTGGGTCGCATCGGTGGCCGACGATATCCTGAACCGTCTCGTCGGCGGGAGACATGTATACGTGCGACCAACAATCCTGGTCGGCCCGCCTGGATGCGGCAAGACCCGCTTCGCGAGAAGGCTGATCGAGGAACTCCGGATCCCATACGAGCTGGTTCCCTGTGGCGGCTTGAGCGACAGTGCCGTCGGCGGCACCGCGCGGCGATGGTCCTCGGGTGAACCGAGCCTCGCCATTATGGCGGTGCGCCGGCATGAATGCGCGGGGCCTGCCATCATCCTCGATGAGATCGAGAAGGTGGGCACCGGTCGCCAGAATGGTAATGTCCATGACGTCCTGATCGGTTTGCTCGAGAAGGAAACGTCGTCGCGCTGGTTCGATCCCTACGTCGAAGCGAACTGCGATCTCTCGCATGTGTCATGGCTGATGACAGCAAACGAGGTGGGAAGCGTCCCGGCGGTGATGCGGGATAGATGTCGGATCCTGCGATTTCCGGAGCCGGGCCCCGACCAGTTGCCGTTCCTCGCCCCTCGCATTCTCGAAAGGCTCTACCTCGAGACGGGGCACGACCCGCGCTGGGCGGCACCGATCGAAGGATTCGAAATCGCTGCGCTGGCCAACAACTGGCCGGGCGGGTCAATCAGGAAACTGGAGCGGCTTGTCGAGAAGCTTGTGGAGGCGCGTGAACGCCATTGGGGCAGGCAATGAGCTGGCCCCGTCAAAACGATCGGCAACGATAGGCTGACACAGGAGGCAACCGAATGAAAGCTCGTGAAGCAAGAGGCTTTCTACACCGACCGCGCAATGAAGTGGAAGGATCATCGCTTGTCGATCATCAGCCCGGGGGCAGATCAAAGCAGCACTTGATGGAGCGCGGGATTCCTATGGCGAATCCCTCGGCGCCTGCATTACCGAGGCCTTTGGCGTTCGGCAGGCACATGGCCAGCGAGACGCTGCTTGGGCTTCTCGGCCATACTGAAAGCTGCCTCGCCCTCATCAGGGCCGGCCCCATCGCTTCCTGTGACTACAGAACCGCGCACATGGAGGATCCAGCGATCGCCGTCGAGGTGACGAGCCATTATGCCCGCATAGCCATCGCGACCGGGTGGCCGATTCCGACGGTGATCCTCGAACTGCTGACCTGCCACGTCATGGACGCAAACCCTGCCTGTACCGAGTTGGCGGAATGGCTTGAGGCGACTGGTCTTCTCGATCTCCCGCCGCAGGCGAACAGTCACTAGGGAGCGGACCATTGATGAACCATCGTCGGGAAGCTCGTCAGGGCCAGCCAGTTCCATCGGGCACGGCAACGATCGAAAGGATTGGAAGATGAAAAGACGTCGCATACGTCCCTCGCGACAGCATCGTAGCAAGAAGACCAGAGCTGTCGAGGCTGCGGGTGACTCCGGCATTTCTGCTGAAAGGGCTGCAGACGCTATTGAGAGCGCGGACAGTTTTCTCGGAGACCCTCTGCTCTTGCAATTGCTGCAGCTCCAGTTCCGGACGTCCGTCCATGAAGCCGCTCATGCGGTAGCGCGCCTCCATCTCGATCTTGGAACCATCGCGAAGATCACGATCGAGGAGCCGGAAGGCGGATATGTCACCGGAACCATGCCGAGAGAGCAGACCGAGGCGGTGCTCACCGGCGTTCTCATCGCAGCACTCGCCGGCCGAGCAGCGGAGGAAGTGATCGTGGGGTCGGTCGCCGCCGGATCTGGCTCTGAGTCCTGTGATCTTGCGGCTGCAACCGCATTGGCATTCGACATGGAGACTGTGATGGGTTTTTCGAAGAAATGGCCGCTGCTTCACCGCAAAGTCGAGGATCGGGCATCGATGCTCGCGACCGACCACGAACTGGCGGCGCGGGTGAACGCCCGGCTAGAGAGCGCCTATGCGGTCGCCCGAAAAATGGTCGTCAACCAGGAGATCGCGATCGACTTCCTTGGCGAGATCCTGCTGGCACGAAAGACGCTGGAGGGAGCTGAACTCGACGCCGTGCTCCAGGAAGTGAAGCAGCGGATCGTCGCGACGCCCGGGTGATCCGACAAACGGTCGCAAAACACTGCGGTCACGTTTGCAGGATTCGTGGAGTTTTGGCGCGCCCGCGTGAATGAAACCAAGGTTTCGATCCTATGAAGCTATGGCTATTCTCCGACTTGCATCTTGAATTTGCCGATCTGCGGCAGCCGCTGACGATCCCGGACGCCGACGTCTGCGTCGTGGCGGGAGACCTTTGCCGCGCCCCCGCCAACGGCGTTCACTGGTTGGGCAAAAATGTCGCTCATGCGATGCCGTGCATCTATGTCGCGGGCAACCACGAATTCTATCGGGGTTCGATCGGGGAGGGGTTGGAAGATGGGCGCGCCGCGGCCGCCCAGTTCCCGAATGTGCACCTCCTGGAGAACGATTTTGTTACGATCGACGGCGTTCGGTTTCTCGGCGCGACGCTCTGGACGGACTATCGGATCGAGGGGCATCCGGAACTCGCCATGATCTACGCGCGCGAACGCATGAACGACCACAGGCTGATCGCGGAACAGCGCAATCCCTGGCAGCGTTTCGTGCCCGAGACAGCATTCCGAATGCATCAGGAATCCCGTCGGTTCATCGATACCGCGTTGAAGGCCGATCCGATCGAGACCGTCGTCGTCACCCACCACCTCCCCCACGCGAAATCTATTCCTTCGAGATTCATGGGGGACCTGCTGAATGCCGCCTTTGCTTCGGACCTTTCCGAGGTGATCGAGAGTGATCGACCCGTGCTCTGGGTCCATGGGCACACGCATGATAGCTGTGATTACAAGGTCGGCAGCACACGCATTCTCTGTAATCCGCGCGGCTACGATGACGAGAACATCGCATTTGATCCGGCGCTGGTCGTGGGAGTGTAGCAGCGAGGCCGCCATCGATGAATGCAGGTCGTGCCAGTTGGCGTGGGCGCCCCTAGCACGATGAGGGTACCGAACTGCTCGATCAAATAGCCGCAGATCAATCCGAAAATTGTGGTTGCCGATATCACCGAATAGGCGGCAGCGAACGCCCCGAAGCGGTCGTGATCATCGACCGCACCAAGGTGCCGGACAACGTCAACATTGATATCGGCAGTCGATTGCAGGTCAGAACCCGTGACGGGCGCCCCATGCCGGTAACAGTCGTCGAAGTGGACGACGCCAGCGTCAAGCTCGACGGCAATCATCCGTTGGCCGGAAAGGATTTGGTGTTCGACGTTGAACTGGTCGAGATCGTTCAGGCGGCGTAGCAACCCATACGGCCCAGAATTGGCCGGCTTCGCGACGTCCCTTACGAGCATTCCCCGGCAGCGGGTGGCGATTCGCGCAAGATCAGGAATTGGCGATAGCCATGGTCCGCGCCACCTCGACGCGGCCACGGCGAGTTCCTCGTCGGTAGGGTTGCGTTCAACGAATGCTGGGGCCCGACTTTGCGACACTACGAACGGGAAGGATTCCATGTGGCCATGTACTTCTTGGTCATGCGTGATCAGAAATTTACCTGTACGCCGCTGGTTGTCAGGTTTGATCATTTTTGGAAGCTCGACCGCTTCTGGCGTTCGACCGGCCCATGCTGAGAAATAAAAAACGGCGCTGATGCATATGGCAGATACGAGAAGCAGATGGTTGAGCTTCAAAGCTCCGCCCCCTTTGAACTCTTGCAGCTAGGTTTCGCGGGCAGCCAGGGCTTCGGCGAGGGTCTTCTGAGGCATGGCGATCTCCATTTGAGGGTCGCCGCAACGGGAGGATTATACTCCTGATCAAGATGGCGCTGGCAAGCCCGTCAGCGCGCGATCTTACTGGCCGCCGTCCACGGCGGAGAATCGTCCGCCGCGTTCTGGCGTTCGGCGGGCTTAATGCGTATGCACCACTGCGGCTGGCGTGATAGTCGTGGGCCGGGTGTTCGATTGAAGAAAGTCCGGCAATAGGCGAGGTTACGTTATCAGAAACTATGGGAGTCTTTCATGGCGCAGAAGTTCAAGGCCGGAGATATCGTGCTACTCAAGTCCGGCGGGCCGGCAATGACCGTCTCTCGTGAGAACAGCTCGAACTCCAATCGTTATGATTGTGTTTGGTTTAAGGGGGCCTCACGGGAAGCGTCAACATTCGATTCCGAAACGCTGAAGCTCTACGAGGCGCCGAAAAAGAATGACTGAGGATGAGGCCGCCCGGTGGATGCTGAAGGAATTCGAGGAATTCGGCTTCCTTTACCAAGAGGGTGCGGCAACTCACCTCTTCCAATACAACGACGAACGTCTGGCCTATTTCGACAAGTACTCAAATCTTTGCGTAGGCAAGAAGGTGCTGGCGCTCTTCAATAGCCTGACACCTAAAGCTGTTTATGAACGCGCAGGCAAGTTCTGGCGGCTTCGGCTGGAAACAGATCAACCAGGCAGGCAACAATAGGCCCAAGCGCGCGTTTGCCGTGACCGGCGCGGGGGGCCTACACAGGCGAAGCATCCCGCGCGTCCTGACGCCCGCCCGTGGCCAGCGCCATGCATTGCGAAGCCACGGCGCGGGAAAGCCCTTGCTGCTTGTCGAGCCATGGCCCGAAATGACCATGCGGCAGTGACGCCTTGTGCGCAAGGCATCCATCGCTTGAGACTCGCCTACATACGTTTGCGGGCATAGGCTACTTAGTTCATGTGAGACCGCGCAATGCCCGAAGCTCTCTCTAGCGTATCTGAGGATTTGGATTGGCTTCGAACCACATGGATTTCCGAGCCCGATAAGCTGACAGAGAGCTATGGCGGAAAATGGGTGATGACGGTTTGAGAAGGGCGGCGTATCGAGGCGGG
>NZ_BSNY01000038.1 GCF_030160235.1 Mesorhizobium huakuii | reverse complement strand
ATTGAAGCCGCAGAGCGCCGCTTGATCAGCCTCGTCACCCAAATTCCAGCATAGCTCGTTACCTGATAGGCAACGCTGACCCCGCCCGACTTTACATAGTGCGTTTCTGGGCGCAGCGAGGCTGGCACCGGACTATCGGCAAGGCCTACCGCGGGTTCCAACAACGTTGTTGAATTCGCTTTGGACGTTACCGAACGGCTAGCACGGAGCCTGTCGTTCAGCTCACGCGTCTCCTTCTCCGGTTCCACCTGGAGGTGCTTGCGAAGGACCTCGCGGCATTGGGCATACTGCTTCAGTGCCATGTTCAGTCGGCCTTGGCGGGCATAGATTTGCATGAGGCCTCGGTGAATGTCTTCCCTGAGTGGATCCGACCCGATTAGGCGCCTCGCTGCCTCGACATAAGCGGCCAGATTGTTCTCAACCGAGTAGTGATGCAGAAGCTTTTCCAGAACGCCGATCCAAATCGTCCTCAATCTCTCTCGTTCCACCCTCAGCCAGTCGTTGAACGGTTCTTCCTTCAGGGCGAAGCCATCGAGCAAGTCACCGCGATAGACAACAACGGCTTGTTCAAGCTGCTCGTGGTCTGTACCTGACGCTAGTCGCTCGAACCGTGCCACATCGATCTCAAGATCGTCGAGCTTGAGGGTGACATTGTCGCCGTCTGCCAAGAGGCGTCGGTAGTCGACCGATGGCAACGCCTTCCTGATCGCTGACAGGGCCTGTCTAAGGCTCATCCGCGCCTGCGGCTCCCCAGTATCGCCCCATAGAAGCGCGGCGAGTTTCTCGCGCGAATGGGACTGTCCAGGATTGAGGGCTAGATAAGTCACCAAACCACGCGCTTTGCGGCTCAGCGCTGCATTGGCAAACCCACCTCCAGCAAGAGTGAAGCCGCCGAATAACAGAAGTTGTGTTTGCGCCACCGTTCGCAAGCCATGTTGGACACTCGATTGTTCCCCGGACCTGCTGCGACTTCAACTGCAATCTGTCTGGAATGGCGCTTTTCACGAACCAATCACAGTTCTTCGTACGCATCCCTCACGGCCATAGGAGAGGCTCTCAAATCAACACTTGGCAAGGGAAACGCTATGCTTGGCCCCAGCCTTTCCGATTGGCCCATTCGATCCGGGAGATCGTCAACGGTAGAACAGCCCCCCGGCGACATTCGGGCGTCACGTTATGACCTTGCACTGGCATGCTACCTGGAACAACAAGAAGCTCATCGCGCAGCGATCATGGCATCTCGACAACATGCGCAGACACGTCTGGGCACCCTGGTGCTCCTGCGTCTATCGAGGGTCGGCCGCTTCTTGAAACGGAGAGTCATCGCGGGCGCAATAAGCCTATGACCCTTCGGACCGTTGGGTCGTGAGTTGCGCGACCGCTTTGCCGCACCACTCGACTGCGCATTGATAGGTGTCGGCGACTGTGTTGAGTTGGCGGGGGGGACCCAATCCAACCCAGACGCGCACTGGTTTTTCAAAAGGCTTTGATCGCATCGCGAACTGCCTCCCTCGCAAAGCTCAAGCGACCAATCCGCCGCGTTGGCTCCCGTGTCCAGAGGTTGCCCAAGCGGGCCGAAATCGATGAAGATGTCGACAGTCTTTACCGCACGATCCTCAATGCTATTGAGCTTGCCTTGCCTGATTTTCCCAAGTGAGACACGGTTCGCAGCGGTCGATGCGTGCGACTTTCGATCCGTTGGTCTGGAACATATGTGACTTCCGAGGGTTGGTGATTGCGGCAGGCAACGCTCCCTCGCGCCATTGCTGAAGATCGGGTCAGAAACCTTGATCGGCCCGCGTCCTTCGCTAAGGGCGCGGGCCTACCCTTTTTTGGAAGGGATCGTGCATGTCCCAGACCATTCAACCGCCGATATTGCCGGAAGGAAGTCCGGATCGGGCGGTCAACTGTGAGGTGGCCCTGGAAGCGGCGTTCGCGGCCTTGGTGGCCGAATCAGAGGCCCAGGGATGGACAGCGCAAGAGACCGCGGAAACCCTGCTCAAAATTGCGACCGAACATATCCAGCTTCTAGGAGCGGCGGTCGAGCCGAAGGCGTAAGGAGAGTTGCGCCAGGCGAGGTAATCGCCCAGCCGGGCCTTGGCTGCGCTTCCCGCTATTCGGCGGATCCGTTGTTGGTGAATGGGGAAGCGCTGGGGATGCACTGCAGGCTCCAGCCCGGCGGGGGTTGGCTGCTTCTGGTATTCGGCGATGGCAGCCGTGCATTGTTCGCGCTTGTCGAAAGTGCTTGGCAACACCGCCATGCCGCCCTGCGGACCTGCAATTACCAGATACCAGATCAGCGCAGCTGTCGAAGTCATGGCGTTTCCTTGTTCCAGTCCGACGCTGTAGACGCGCACGGCTAGATTACCTTAGGCCAATGGCCAGGAATGAGCTAAACGTCATTGAGAAAAGAAGCGGCGATAAGGTCGTCGCCGTCAATCAGACCTTGATAGTCCGCCATCGCCGTTGCGACCTTTCGAAACGCCTTCATGTCGCCGCCGGTAATGTTCGCGTCAGCGAACTTTGTTCCGAGATTTACAACGCGCATTTCCAAGGCATCGGATTTTGCGAGATCTTGCGTCATGTGATCTTCCGTTTCAGTGAAAACCCGTCGCCGGGAGAGGCGACGGGCTTTGGCCGGGAGCTATGGCGGAAAATGGGTGATGACGGTTTGAGAAGGGCGGCGTATCGAGGCGGGT
>NZ_BSNY01000037.1 GCF_030160235.1 Mesorhizobium huakuii | reverse complement strand
ACCCGCCTCGATACGCCGCCCTTCTCAAACCGTCATCACCCATTTTCCGCCATAGCTCGTATCCCTGCCATCGTCGCTTCATTGTGGAGCGGCGAACAGACAGGAGCGCAGGCATTGCAGAACTTCATCACCATCAAGACCAGCAAGACGGAGATCGGCTTCAACGGTCTGAGGGACTGGTATCTCTTGACCCACTTCGGGCGGTATCGGGTTGAGCGGTACAGGGACCTTGATGGCAACATCAGATGGACGCGAACCGATACCGTCGGGGAGGCTCAGGAGCTAAGCGGAGCATCGTAAAAGTTGGCGAGCCGTCCTTGACATCAGGTACACCGCTCGGGCACAAAGAGGTACACCGAGCTTAACCGCTTCGGGGGAAGAGCCCCTTCTACCCCCTTGATTTTTAACGGTTAGTTCGGGTGGAACGCCTCAGTTGGATTTGGCATTTAGCGCCGTCCGGGGGCACCAGTCTCGCCGGACATGTTGGTTGCCAGAATGAGGCTACCCCAATCACACCCCGATCGCCGCCACCAATATCCGGTTCTGCCGGCGTATCGCTGCGCGCAGCTCCGGAATCCTGGCCTCGTCGCGTTTCACGAATTCGATGAACATCATGTTCATATTGTTGAAGATCAGTTCGCCGAGCGCCGCGCCATCTATGTCCTGGCGCACCAGGCCAATCTCCTGCAGCCGGGCGATCAGTGCGCGAATCTGTTCGGTGAGTGAGCGGTCGAGCGCGGTGTAGGCCTGGCCGAACGGGCTGTCAGGCAATTGCGTCGAAATCGCCATGGCCTGGCGCCACATCTCCTTGCTGAGATAATGCAGCGAGTGCTCGATATAGATGCCGATCAGCGTGTCCAGCGCGTCGCCGACATTGGCCGGCGGCCTGGCGACGACGCCGCGCCCGGCATTGAGCACCTCGTTGACCTCCAGCGAGACGATGGCGCCGAGGATGTCGCCCTTGTTCTCATAGTAATTGTAGATCGTGCCGATCGACACTTCCGCCTGCGCGGCAATCGCCTCGATCTTGGCGCCCTCATAGCCGGCCTCGCGGAAAAGTGCTGCCGCCGCCTCGATGATGCGCCTGTGCCGGTCCGCCTTTTGCCTTGCCCGCAATCCGCTCATAGCAGCCTCTTGCCACAAAAACAGAATTGACTCAATTTTAGAATTGGTTCAACTTTTTGCAAGAAGCCACAAAGGCAAGGGAGAACACTCGATGTCCGTCAAATCCGGGAATCCGCTTTGCATCCTGAAGCGCCATCTGCATGCCGCCTGCGCCGCCACGGCCCTGCTGCTTGGCGCGGGCAACCTCGCCGAGGCCGCCGATCTCAACGCGCTGATCTGGTGCGACCATTCCGATCCCGCACTTCTGCAGCCTTTCGAAGAGGCCAACAACGTCAAGGTCAACGTCAAGGAGTTCGAGGGTACAGGCGCTGGCCTGGCCATCGTCGAGCAGTCGCAGCCCGGCGACTGGGACGTGATGGTGATCGATAGCATCGACGTGCCGCGCGGCGTCGAAAAAGGCCTGTTCGAGCCGCTGCCGGAGGACAAGTTGCCCTTCGCCGACCTCTTCCCGCAGGTAAAAATGGATGGCTCCACCGTCGTCGGCGGCAAGCGCTACGGCATCACCGAAAAGTTCGGCTACAACACGATCGGCTTCAACAAGACCAAGGTCGATCCGGCCGACATGCAGTCCCTGGCATCGCTGACATCAGACAAATACAAGGGCAAGGTCGCCATCTACGACTATTACCTGCCGGTCATCGGCATGGCGGCACTGGCCATCGGCAAGAAGACGGCTGAGCTCACCGAAGCCGATCTGCCGGCGCTCAAGGACGAGCTGCTCAAGATGAAGGCCAACGCCAAGCTGGTCGGCGAAGTCACCGCCAGCCAGACCGCCCTTGCCACCGGCGAGGTCGACATTCTGGTCGGCGGCGGCGAATGGGTGACGGCGGGGCTGGCCAAGGAGAACCCGGCCCTGGACTTCTCGATCCCGAAAGAGGGTGCGGTGCTGTGGTCGCAGTCGCTGGCCATGTTCAAGGATTCCAAGAACAAGGACATGGCGCTGAAATTCATCCAGTACATTATGAGCCCGGAAGGCCAGGCGCGCCTTGCCACCTCATCCTGCTATTGGGGCATGCCCGCCAACACCAAGGCGGCGCTGACCGACGACCAGAAAAAGGTGCTGCGCTTCGACGAGCAGCCGGGCTTCCTCGCCCGCGCCCAGGCCTATCCCGCGCCGAACGCCGATCTCGACAAGAAGATGCAGGACATGTGGACCGAAATGCTGCAGGCGAAGTGAGCGGCCGCTGCGCATGAACTCGGCGGGAAACAACTCTGTGCCCCGGGCAGGCTCTGCCCTGCCCTGGGCGCTGGTGACACCGGCGCTCGGCTGGACGCTGCTGTTCTTCGTGCTGCCGTTCATTGCCATGGGGTTTTCCAGCCTCACGGCGCATGAAGGCGGCGGCTTCACGCTTTCCAACTACAGCCAGTTCTTCACCAATCCCTCCTATTGGCAGGCAATGGTGAACTCGCTGGAGGTGACGGCCATCGTCACCGTGGTTTCGGTGCTGCTCGCCTATCCCTTCGCCTGGATCCTCGCCGAACAGGTGCCGGAACGCTGGCAGCGGCTGGCGCTGATGCTGGCCGTGCTGCCCTTCTGGACGTCCTATGTCGTGCGTTCCTATTCGTGGCTGCTGGTGCTGGCGCAGAACGGCGTCATCAACCGCGCGCTCACCGGTTCCGGCTTGATCACCGAGCCGCTGCAGCTCGCCAACACGCGTTTGGCCGCCGCCACCGGCTTCGTGCATTTCTTCGTCATGCTGCTGACGCTGACCATTTTCGCCAACCTCAAGCAGCTCAGCCCGAGCTACCGCAAGGCGGCCGCCGATCTTGGCGCAGGACCGGTGCGTACCTTCCTGCATGTCATCCTGCCGCTGACCTTGCCGGGCATCATGGTCGGCGCCTTCCTCACCTTCGTGTTGTGCATTGGCGACTACATCACGCCGCAGATTCTGGGCGGCAACAACGAGCTTTTGATGCCGCAGCTGGTGATGATGCAGATCGGCCGGCGCGGCGATTTTCCCCTCGCCTCGGCCCTGTCGATCATCCTGATGGCGGTCGTTACCGTCGCCTACCTTGCCTGTGCCCGCTGGCTGAAGATCGAGCGGGCCTGAGATGCGCAGGATCATCCGCGTCGCTTCCTGGCTCTACGCGCTTGCCGTCTACGGCTTCATCTTTCTACCTGTTGTCGTGCTGGTGCTGTTCTCGCTGCAGGCGACCTCCTTCCCCATTCCGCCCTTCACCGGCCCGTCTCTGCGCTGGTACGACGCGGTTCTCAGCGACGTCAGGCTGACCTCGGCACTGGTCAACTCGCTGCTGGTGGCGTCCATCTCCTCGGCCACCGCGGTCACGCTCGGCTTCCTCTCCGCCTGGGGTTTCGCGCGCTTCGTGCTGCCGGGGTCCGGCCTGCTGCGCGGGCTGATCACGCTGCCTTTGACGGTCAGCTATCTCATCATCGGCATGGGCCTGCTGGTGCTGTTCAACTGGGCCGGCGTGCCGAAATCGCTGCTCGCCGCCGGCATCGGTCACGTCGTGATCAACCTGCCGCTGTGCTTTGCCATCATCTACAGCCAGATGGGCGATCATCAGATCAACATCGAGCGCGCCGCGCGCGACCTCGGCGCGTCGGAATGGAAGGTGCTGCTCTTGATCACCGTGCCGGTCATGGCGCCGGCCATCTTCGCCGGCTTCTTCCTGTCGATGACTTTCTCCTGGGACGAGTTCGTGATCTCCTTCCTGCTCACCCGCTTCGACACCACGCTGCCGGTGGAGATCTGGAATCTGCTGCGCTCCGGTCTCAACCCGAAGACCAATGCCGTCGGTTCGCTGGTCTTTGCCGTTTCCATCGTGCTGGTCGTGCTGTTCGAACTGACATTGCTGCGCCGGAGAAAGACATGACCGCGCCCCTGGTCGATATCCGCGCCGTCTCGCACCGTTTCGGGCAGCTGGCCGTGCTGAAGAACGTCTCGCTGCGGATCGAGCCCGGCAGCTACACCATCCTGCTCGGGCCGTCGGGCTCGGGCAAGACGACGCTGTTGTCCATCCTGGGCGGCTTCGTCACGCCCAGCGAAGGCAAGGTGTTCATCCGCGGCGAGGATTGCACCGCGGTGCCGCCGGCCAGGCGCCCGACGACGACCGTGTTCCAGGATTATGCGCTGTTCCCGCATATGAGCGTCGGCGGCAATGTCGGCTTTGGGCTGCGCATGCAAGGTGTCGACGGCGCGACACGCGCCGCAAAGGCGCGCGAGGCGCTGGCGCTGGTGGGGCTGTCCTCCGCCTTCGACAAGAAGCCGCATCAGCTCTCCGGCGGGCAGAGGCAGCGCGTGGCGCTGGCGCGGGCGCTGGTCATCGAGCCGGCGGTGCTTCTGCTC
Organism: Mesorhizobium huakuii; assembly: GCF_030160235.1. Lineage (GTDB taxonomy): Bacteria > Pseudomonadota > Alphaproteobacteria > Rhizobiales > Rhizobiaceae > Mesorhizobium > Mesorhizobium huakuii. The sequence goes on along the minus strand of NZ_BSNY01000037.1, from coordinate 159,222 downwards.
GACGAGCCGCTCGGCGCGCTCGATCTCAAACTGCGCCGGCAGATGCAGGACGAGTTGAAGGCGATTCAGAAGCGCGTCGGCACCGCCTTCATCCATGTCACCCATGACCAGGAAGAGGCGATGGCGCTGGCCGACCATTGCGTGGTGATGAATGACGGCCGCATCGAGGACGAAGGGCCGCCCGAGCGCGTCTATGCCAGGCCGGCGACGCGTTTTTCGGCGACCTTCATGGGCGAAAGCACGATCCTTGCCGGCAAGGTCACGGAAGCCGGGGACAGGACAGGCACGGTCACGACGCCGGCCGGACCGGTTTCGGTGCGCAGCGCCTTGCCTGAGGGCTCGGCTGTCGCACTGGCCATCCGGCCGGAGCATCTCATGCTCGGTGGGGCCGCCGGCACCGCAAGCCTCGGCATGGCGAAAGTGAGCGATGTCGTCTTCCAGGGTAGTTTCAAGCGCGTGCTTGCCGTCTCCGTCGAAGACCCCTCGCTGCAGTTCATCGCCAAGCTGCCGGCGTCAACCACCGTCCAGCCCGGCGACACGCTTGCCGTTTCGTGCGATACCGACCAGATCATCGTCTTGGCGGACTGAAATGGGATCCCTTCCGGTCATCGACGCACCAGACTGGTACGAGACCATCCGCATGGCCGACGGCGTCACGCTGATCCACGAGCCGTGGATCAAGCCGTTCTTCCGCTGCAACATCTGGCATGTGCGCGGCCGCGACCGCGACCTTCTGTTCGACACCGGCCTCGGCCATTTCAGCCTGCGCAAACACGTGCCGCTGGTGAGCGAGCGCAAGCTGACCTGCGTCGCCAGCCACACGCATTTCGACCATATTGGCTGTCATCACGAATTTCCCGACCGCTGCGTGCACCGGGCCGAAGCAAAAATTCTCGCCGATCCGCGCAACGAATGGACGGTGGCCGACCGCTATGCGACCAACGATATGTTCGATGGATTGCCGCAAGGCTGGGAGTCGTCCCGCTACCGGATCATGCCTGCCCCGGCCGACCGCCTGCTCGCGCATGGCGATGTCGTCGATCTCGGCGACCGCGCCTTCGAAGTGATCCACACACCGGGCCATTCACCCGGCGGCATCGCGCTCTACGAGAAGAAGACCGGCATACTGTTGTCCGGCGACATCATCTATGACGGCCTGCTTATCGACGACGTCTACCATTCGGATATGTCGGACTATGTCGAGACACTGCTCGCCATGCGCGATCTCGATGTCTCGGTCGTGCATGGCGGCCATTTCCCGAGCTTCGGCAAGGTGCGCTACCGCCAGCTGATCGACGAGTACCTGGCGCAGAAACGCCAGGCAGGCTGCCACCTGCGGCAGCGCCCCTGAGAGCAGCTACGGCATCAATTCAAAATGCCGCGGAAATGCCTGATGCAGCAGGAGCAGCATGGTCTTGCGCAGCACATTGGTGTCGCGGCTCGATGGGTTCAGATGGTCCCAGTACCATGCGCCGTGAACCAGATAATTCAGGCTCTCCGACAAGGTGTTGATGTCGACACCGGCATAGCCGCCGCTGCGCGCAATCTCGATCAGCAGCTCGCGCGCTTCGGCGGTGTAGGCGAGATCGCTCGGCAGGCCGATCTCATTGTAGATCTGCATGCTCTTGCGGTCGCTTGAGAACACGACAAAGACCGATACCCATTTCGGATGCTGCCGGGCGAAACGCTGCGCGCAATCGACGGCGCCCAGCAGCCTTTCGACCGGCGACAGGCCGGGCGCCCGCACCAGGCTGATCCACAGCGCGTCATACTGATCGCTGAGATACTGAAGCACGGCCCGGAACAGGTTTTCCTTGCTGCGGAAATGAAAGACGACCAGCGCGTTGGACGAGCCGACATGTTCGGCGATGCGCTGCATGGTGAGGCTCGCCAAGCCCTCCTCCGCGATGAGTTCGATGGTGGCGTCGATGATGCGCTGCACGCTGGCTTCGCCGCGCTCGCGCCGGCGGTCCTTGGGCGGCGCGGCATCGTTTGCCGCGCCCTTGGTCGTCGCGAGCTTGCGTTTCTCCGGCTTTGCGGTCGCCTTGCGTTGCGCCATTTTCGTCAGGCCTTTCGGACCCGCGGCGGAGATATCCCGCCGCATAGATTGCTTTGCCACATGGCACGCCGGCCCGTCCCGGAAATCGCTCAGAGCGACGGGCGTGTCGCCGTGCTCCCATACCATTGCCCCCGCGCCGTTTCATAGGCCAGCCCCGCCCGGAAGACATCGGCGTCGCTATAGGTGCGGCCGACGATCTGGATGCCTGTCGGCACGCCGCTGGCGGCGTGGCCCGATGGTATGGACAGAACAGGGCAACGGCTCAGCATGTTGAACGGCGTCGTCATCACCCAGCCCAGCGAGGGGTTCACCTCCTTGCCGTTGATTTCGACCCTGTCCCTGGTCTGGTCGAACTCCGCCGGCACCGCGGGCAGCGCGTTTGTCGGGCAGATCAGGACATCATAGGTCTCCAACAGCGGGCCGAGCGTCTGGTACATTCTCGCCGCCACGTCCAGCGTCGCGACGAAGTCGGTGGCCTTGGACTTCTGCCCGTCCTCGGCGAACCGCCGGGCATAGCTGGTCATGTCGCCGGCGTGCTCCGCGAGCAGTTGCGACAGCGACGCGCCGAACAGGTGTTCGAGATAGGCCATTCCGGCCTTGAGCACCCCATCATCCCAGCCGAGATCGACTTCCTCGACCGTGGCGCCGAGCGAACGGAACACATCGCAGGCGGCGAGCGTGTTCTTGCGCACGTCGGGGTCGATCTCGAAGGAGCCGAGATCCATGGAAAGGGCGATCCTCCAGCCTTTGATCGGCTTGTAGTCGAGCGGCAGGCGCAGCTTGGGACGCAGCGTGGCGATGTCGAGCGGGCTCGGTCCGGCCATGACGTTCTGCAGCAGGATGGCGTCCCTGACATTTCGCGCCAGCGGCCCGGTGTGGCAGTAGAAATCGAGGTTGAAGGGCGGCTCGTCGGGATTGCGGCCGTAAGGCGGCTTGTAGCCGACCAGACCGCAGGCCGAGGCCGGAATGCGGATCGATCCAGCAATGTCCGAACCGGTGGCGATCGATGATGTTCCGGAAGCGAGCGTGGCCGCAGCACCACCCGACGAGCCGCCCGGCGTAAAGTCCGTATTCCATGGATTGCGCGTCACCCCCCACCGCTTCGACCAGGTGTATCCGGCACAACTGAATTCCGGCGTCGCGGTGCGGGCATGTACGATGCCGCCGGCCTTCATGATGCGCTCGTTCATTGTCGAGGTGTGGCCGCCCAAAGCATCCCTGGACAGCAGCGAGCCATGCGAGGTCGGCTTGCCCTTGATGTAGCTCTCATCCTTGATGCCGATCGGCAGGCCTTCCAGCGCGCCGGTCCTGGCGCCCCTGGCGTATTTCGCCTCGGCCCTGGCGGCCAGCTTCATCGCCTCTTCGAAATGCGTGAAGGTGAAGCAGTTGATCGCCGATCTGGTGGCTTCGGCGCGGCGAATGGTGGCCTGCATCAATTCGACGGGCGAGAGTTTCTTCGCCTTGAACAGCCGCAGCGCCTCATGGGCCGGCATGTAGCAGAGGTCTAGATCGGACATCGGAAATCTCCTGCGATCGCGAGACCGCACCTGGCATCGAGGGTTGCCGGACCGCGACGCGCGGTCCGGTGAGTGTGGTTGGCTTGTTCCGGCGACGCTATTTCTGGAGGTCCGTCCAGATCTTCGTGTAGAGCGCCTGCACATCCGGTGGACAGGCCGGCATGAACTGGCCCTTGGCGGCGAATTCAACCGGAACGTCCACTTCCGGCGCCGTCTTCATGTCGTCTGGCATGAAGGCCTCGGAGCCCTTGATGCCGTTGGCATAGCGGGCGAAGGCCGAGATCATCGCGGCGTTCTTGGGATCCATGATGAAATTCTGGAACAGCTTGGCGTTCTCGACATTCTTGGCGTCCTTGAGGACGGCGACATTGTCCATCCAGATCGGAAAACCTTCCTTGGGATAGCCGTAGACGATCTTGTCGTTCTGCAGCCGCTCGCGCAGCGATATGCCGTTCCAGTTGACGCCGGCGGCGATGTCGCCCCTGCCCAGGCCGTCGACGGCCGCGTAGTCGAGCGAGAGCCATTTCGCCTTCGCCTCGACCAGCTTGTCGTGCACCTTCTTCAGCACCTGCATGTCGTTCGTGCAATATTTGCCGCCCTCATAGGCGATGGCGAGGAACATGATGTCCCCCATTTCGGGCACGACATTGATCTTGCCGACTAGCTCCGGCGGCGGGTCCAGGAAAATCGCCGAGGTGTTCGGATCGCCGGCATAGACCGACTTGTTCACCGAAATGCCTGTCGTCCCCCACTGCCACGGAACAGTGTATTTGCGGCCCGGATCGAAGGGAACGTCGACCCATCTGGGATCGACATTCTTGAAATTCTCCATCTTGCTGGGGTCGGTCTCCAGGAGCAGACCTTCGCTGATCCAGACCGGCACGACGCTGGCCGACGGCACGACGATGTCATAGCCGGACGCGCCCTGGCGGACCTTGGCCAATGCGGTGTCGTTGGAATCATAGTCGGTGACGGTGACCTTGACTTTATAGGTCTCCTCGAACTTCTTGATGAGGTCCGGGCTGGTGTAGTTGCCCCAATTGTAGATGTTGAGTTCGCCATCGGCGCGGGCAACGCCTGTCGCGGCGAGCAGCGACAGCCCGACGGCCGCCGCGGTCAGTTTCCAGTTCATGCTAGTGCTCCCATTGTTGGGACCGGTTGCGTCGCCGCATCGGTCCGTCTCCTGCTGATGAACAAGCCTGACTGTGCCCTTCGGCCCAAACGCACCGGCTGGCTGTCAAGATATTCCCCTTTTCGCGGCCATTCACGGGCGGATGCCAGCTGACCGACTTGATCGTTCGCAACAGGACTAAATGTAACTAACTATACAGTCAATATGTTTCGGCGACTTCAATGGCACACCCTGGCTGGCGCTCCGGAACTGGTCGGTTCCGCGAAGCGCGTACAGAGGCCGGTTGGCTGATTTTAGCCAGGCCAGGAAGATGCATGAGGCCGGTTAAGACCTCGGCAGCCAGCTTTCGAAAGAGACGAGTCGCCGTTGATAGCCGGCGAGCTTGGTCAACCCGTCGCTCTCAACCTGTTGGAACGGCAGCGGCTGCTTGTCGACTGCGAGGCGGTGCTGCGCGGTGCCGCCGCGCCAGAGCTCAAGCCGAGAAGGCCCACTCCCGGTGGCACCGGCGCGCTCCTTGCCGTCGATCTCGTCGACCAGTCGCTTGATCCCGGGGTCAGCTTGAAACGATCGCCGGAAGCGAGATCGTGTAGCGCGGTGTCTTTCCCCGCCTGATCCTGCGCCATTGCCTAAATCGCTCTCTCAGATGGAGAGGAGGTTTCTCGTAGATCGGGTCCGCCAGACCAGCCAGACCATAGTAGCCGTCGAGTATGTTGGTGCGCAGCAATTCGCGCTCCTGGGTGTAAAAGCCGAAATGGGCAACGATCAGGTCGCCAAAAATCTTGCCTGGCCGGTCCAGCCTTGCCGGCAGCGTCGCCGACAGCCACTCTTCCTCGTCACCGCCCGACGGCGGCTGGAAGCGCTCTCCCAGGCTGACAATGTCCGATCCAAAAAAACCGAACGCATTGATCGAGAAGCGCGACAGCCTGATCTCCCGGTCCGGCACGCGGAAGTCACCGAGCCGGTTGGAACGGACGGCTTCAATGAACACCGGGTGAAGCGCCTGCGGAAAGCTCGCATAGGCCCAGGAGAATTCGCAGGACGCCTGGCAGGTGAGCGGACCGTCCACCAGAACCTTGGAGAGTTGCTTGATCAGTGAATTGCAGATCGCGTTGTTGATGATCAACGGCGCGTACCAGATAGCCGATCCTCTTTCGACCATGACCCTTGCCATGAATTTTTGGAAGAAGCCGTCCTCGACAAAAACCACGTCATCGTCGAGGCGAAGGTAGAAAGCATCGGGATCATCGCAAAAACGGTAGAAGTCACCGATGACATTGATTCCGCCATCGGCATGCGGAAGTCTTTTGATCCTGCATCGCGGATCGGAAGCGGCCAGTTGTTGCAGGTAGGCGCGGTCGGCTTCGTTGCGGCAATTGTCCCACAGGTGCCACTCATGCACGTCAGGGCTTTTCAGGACGTGATGCCCCAGCAAGCGAAGATATTTCTCGCGGCCGGCCGGCGTCACAACAATCAGTTTCATGGAATGCTCGTCCTATGAGTGGCAGCGCAGCCGGCTTGTCTTGATCATCAGCCGTCATCGTGATGACAGTACAATAGCTCGTCCCGGCAATAGCCGTTGGCACAACAGGTTTCAAGCGACTCGCCTACGGTTCTAAAAAACAGCAAATCGATATTCGCGGTCTCGTTACACCAGTCATTTTGGCAAGAAACCCCCTTCCCGTTCGGGATGGGCGGCCTTTGCATTCATCTTGCTTTCGTGTAGGGCTCGCCGCATTTTTCAAACCACGGACCGGCGCATGACTGTCGAAAGCAGACCTCCGGCAAGCGCGGCCCATCGCAACCTTGTCATTGTCAGGGCTGGTGACAGCTCTCTTCATCGTGGATGGGGAGCGGACGATCCGGACTGCAAATTCGATTTGATCGTCAGTTACTACGGAACCGATCCGTCGGCATTCCGGCAGTCCTTTGAAAACCGGGTCGACTGCAAGGGCGGCAAATGGGACGGCATCCATGCCGTGCTCAGCCAGCAACCCGAATTGCTGGATCGCTATCAATATATCTGGCTGCCTGACGATGATCTGGAGGCAGACCGAGCGACGATCGAGACCATGTTCGGCAACATGCGCCGGCTCGACCTGCATATCGCACAGCCTGCGCTGACGCTGGACAGCTACTTTAGCCACCTGCCTTTTCTTCGCTGCAAGAGCTTCGAATTTCGCCTCGTCGACACGATCGAAATCATGGCCCCCTGCTTGAGGGCCGACGTTTTGGCCAAGATGCTGCCCTTCTTCAAACACTCCATGAGTGGTTTCGGCATGGACGTTTTATGGACGAGACTTGCCGCGCAAAACCTCGGAACGTCGGCTGTTTTCGACGCCTTGCCTGTCCGTCATACGCGTCCAGTGGGAACTCATCTGGCGACGGCAATGCTCAAGTCCGGTCGAACGGCCGAAGAGGAATACCGCCGGTTGGCGTTGAAGTATCATTTCGGCGAGCTCTTTCCGCTCTCCTACGGGGCCGTCGACCGCAAAGGCAGGCGCTGGCGGTCACGTCCCATGATCGGCCTGCGCATGGTGGCCGACTACTTCTTGGACCGAAAAGAGTTTCGCCAGGCGGACCGATTGAAAGAACTGTTGTGGCGCCTCCTGCGCAGGCAGTATTTCAAGCCGATGGACCTGTCTCAGATTGTACTCGAACCATGAGGACGGCAGATCCGCGAATGGACCAGAACCTGCTCAGAAAAGCCGACATTCTTATCGTCGGCGCCGGCTTTTATGGCGCGACGCTCGCCGAGCGCATCGCCACGCAACTCGGCCGGCGCGTGCTGGTGATCGACCGGCGCCAGCACATCGGCGGCAATGCCTACACCGAACAGGATCCCGCCACCGGTGTCGAGATCCATCGCTACGGGCCGCATCTGTTCCATACATCCAACGAGGAGGTCTGGAACTACCTGCGGACTTTCACCGGTTTTACACCCTATCGCCATCGCGCGTTCTCGACCTATCGCGACAAGGTCTATCCGCTGCCGATCAACCTTGCCACGATCTGCCAGTTCTTCGGCAAACGGTTGAGCCCGGACGAGGCGCGCGGCATGATCACCGGACAGGCAGCGGAGCTCGGCGATCGTCCGCCGGCCAATCTCGAGGAGAAGGCGATCTCCCTCGTCGGCCGCCCCCTCTACGAGGCTTTCATCAAAGGCTACACCGCCAAGCAATGGCAGACGGACCCGCGCGAATTACCGGCGCAGATCATCGCGCGCCTGCCGGTCCGCTACACATTCGACGACGGCTACTTCAACGACCGCTTCCAGGGCCAGCCTGTGGACGGCTATACAGCGATCTTCGAAAAGATGCTCGCGCACGAACTCATCGAAACGCGGCTTGGCGTCGACTTCTTCGATATCAAACCCTTGCTGCCGAAAGATCTGCCGGTCGTCTACACCGGTCCCATCGACCGCTATTTCGACTATAGCGAAGGCGAACTCGGCTGGCGGACCATCGATATCGATCTCGAGGTCATGGACACGCCGGATCATCAGGGTACGGCGATCATGAACTATGCCGACGAAACCGTGCCCTACACCCGCGTGGTCGAATTCCGGCATTTCAATCCGGAACGCCAGCACAAGAGCGACAAGACACTCATCGGCCGCGAGTATTCCCGTTTTGCCGGCCGCACCGACGAGCCCTACTATCCGATCGACACACGCCGGGATCAGGCGGTTTATCGCCGCTATCTCGAACGGGCGGCCGCCGAGCAAAACCTGCATCTGGGCGGACGGTTGGGCACCTACCGGTATCTCGACATGCACCAGGCGATCGGCGCGGCCTTGAAGGCCTTCGAAACAGTGCTCGCGCCCTATTTCGCGGGCGAACTCGATTCTGTTTCACGGTCGCCATGACGGGTCGGGCCTGAAGCCTTAAGAAGGTCCGGCTCTCAGGCGGTTGCCGCCAATCTGCCGTCAGTCACGATCTGCTGGCGGAACCATTCGAAGGTGCGCCGGATGCCTTCCTGGTAGCTCGTCTTTGCCTCCCATCCAGGAAGAACCTGCCTCGCCAAGGTCAGATCCGGACACCGGTTCGTCGGATCCTGCGGGACAGGCGCATGGTGTTCGATGCGGCTGCCTGGCACAAGCGAACTGACGAATTTCGCGGTATCGAGAACCGAGACCTCGTGATTGTTGCCGATATTCAAGGGGCCTCGGTGCGAGATGCTGTCGCGCCAGAAAAATCGCTCCAAGCCATCGACGATATCATCGACGTAGCCCCAGCTGCGCGATTGGGAGCCGTCGCCATAAACGGTCAGGACTCCCGTGGTCAGGGCCTGGCTGACAAAATTCGAAACGGCGCGGCCGTCATCGATGCGCGTTCGCGGCCCATAGGCGTTGAACAGCCTGACGACTCGCACATCGAGCCCGCTGACGCGTTGCTCTTCGAACAGCAGCGCCTCGGTGCAGCGTTTGCTCTCGTCATAGGACGCCCGTGGCCCGGTGCAGTCCACCGATCCCCGGTAGCTCTCCGGTTGCGGCGACACCAGAGGATCGCCATAGACTTCCGAGGTCGAGGCGAAGCAGAAGCGACCACCGGGCCTGAGCAGCGACAGAAGATTGAGCGCGCCGCCTATGTTGGCCCTGATCGTGCGCGCCGGCTCACGCATGTACCATATGGGCGAAGCCGGTGACGCCAGATGGATGATCTCGTCGAAATGCTGGGTGGTCGTGAAGCTTTCGGCATCGGCGATCCGCAGGCTGAACCGCGGGTCCGAGACATGGGCAATGTTGTCGCGCAATCCGGTCCACAGATTGTCGATGACGACCAGCGTTTCCAGATCGTCACGCCGCAGCAGACGATCGACAAGATGCGAGCCAAGAAAGCCGCAGCCACCAGAAACCAACACGTTGCGCGGCATGCGCACTCCCCTTCAGAAAACACGGCCGGTCAACGCGCCGCAACGCTTGTTCCCCGGAAAGATGGGAACTGGGTCCTATCCGGATCCGGCAGCCTTCTAGCAGTGTTTTCGTCGATGCCGCAATCGCAACGATCAAACTGCTCCAGCTCGGTCGCCCAAACGTGAAACTGTCGCTCGCGATAGGCCGAGGTGGGCATCCACGGACGGGCAAGCGTATCCTGGCGACCTACAGTGCCCGTTGCGGGCAAGGCATTCCGGTGGCATCGCCGCAGCGCGACGCTGTCGGCAGCGGTCTCATGCTCATGCTTTCCGACTGGCGCACAAGCTCGGCGAAGACCAGCGCGAAGCTACCCAGCATGACAAAGACGATGATCAGGCGTGCTACCGGCAATATGTCGGCCTCGTCTGGTTGGTGCGTGCCCCGGACATCAGGATTTTCCCGGAGATCATGCGCACAAATCAAAAGTGCCGCAGCGTCCTTTTGGCATCCCAAAAGATGCAGCAATGCTACGGGCGCCCCCACGCCATTCATGCCGGCTAACATGATCGATGCGCCTTTACGAGACTTTAAGCCCCGCCTTAACCATCACATTCGCGCGTGCCCTGTCATGAAGCGCGATCCGCAGATCCGCACGATGCTGTCGCGGCCTGCTTTGTGCGCCGCCGCAACGGCTCTCTTTGCAGACCTGCCCACCCCGTGCTACCCCGGCGCGGGCGCGGCCAGACCTGCCGCCGCCAATCGGTCGCGATCGGGGAGCCATGAGCACAGCCGCCAACAGCATCGCCTTCGTCTCGTCCGACACAGCAGACGCCAAGGCGGCGCTGGAAAGTCTGTCGGCGCGCTACGGCCAGTGTTCGATCGCGGAGGCCGCGGTTGTCGTGGCCCTGGGCGGCGACGGCTTCCTGCTGCAGACCTTGCGCGACACGATGGGAACGGGAAAAAAGGTCTACGGCATGAACCGTGGCACCATCGGGTTCCTGATGAACGAATACCGTTCCGGAGGTCTCACCGAGCGGATCGCGGCGGCGGTCGCCGAAACAATCCGGCCGCTCGAAATGCTGGCCGTCACCTCGGAAGGCGAAACCGTGTCGGCGCTGGCGATCAACGAGGTCGCGCTGTGGCGCCAGTCCTACCAGACGGCCAAGATCCGCATCAGCGTCGATGACCAGATACGGCTCGAGGAACTCAGCTGCGACGGCGTCATGATCGCGACGCCAGCCGGATCCACCGCCTACAATCTTTCCGCGCATGGCCCGATCCTGCCGCTCGACGCGCCGCTTCTGGCACTGACGCCGGTCAGCCCGTTTCGCCCGCGCCGCTGGCGTGGCGCATTGCTTTCCAACAAGGCGACCGTGCGCTTCGACATTCTGGAGCCGGAAAAGCGGCCGGTGAACGCCGCCGCGGACCATACGGAGGTCAAGGCTGTGACCTCGGTAACGGTGCGGGAATCGCCCGCTGCGACGGCAACCTTGCTGTTCGATCCCAATCACTCCTGGAACGAGCGAATCCTGGCTGAGCAGTTCCGTTACTGAGCCGACACACAGACAAGCGGCCGGATTAAGCATCGCGATTAAGGTTACAGCTTCACAATCGCGCCAATCCCGCCCGTTTCTGTTGACAAATCGCGGACTTGCGCCTAATCGCAATGCCAATCTTGCAAGCGCGTGGCGCTTGCCGCGACGAATAACGTTGCGCCTCCCCGAACCAGCCAAAGACAACAACACTTGTCCTCAGACACCACGATCGCTCAAGAAGCGTTGACCTTTTCAGACCTCGGCCTGTCGCCGAAGGTGCTTTCCGCAGTTACCGATGCCGGCTACACGCAGCCGACACCGATCCAGGCCGGTGCTATCCCGCACGCCTTGCTCGGCAAGGACGTGCTGGGCATAGCCCAGACCGGCACCGGCAAGACAGCCTCCTTCGTGCTGCCGATGCTGACCCGGCTGGAAAAGGGCCGCGCCCGCGCCCGAATGCCGCGCACGCTGATTCTCGAACCGACGCGTGAGCTTGCCGCGCAGGTCGAGGAAAACTTCGTCAAATACGGCAAGAACCACAAGCTCAACATCGCGCTTCTGATCGGCGGCGTGTCGTTCGACGAGCAGGACAAGAAGCTGGAGCGTGGCGCCGACGTGCTGATCGCGACGCCTGGCCGTCTGCTCGACCATCGCGAGCGCGGCAAGCTTCTGCTCAACGGCGTCGAGATCCTCGTCATCGACGAGGCCGACCGGATGCTCGACATGGGCTTCATTCCCGATATCGAGCGCATCTGCGAGATGATCCCGTTCACCCGGCAGACGCTGTTCTTCTCGGCGACCATGCCGCCGGAAATCACCAAGCTGACGGAAAAGTTCCTGCACGCGCCGGTGCGCGTCGAAGTTTCGAAGGCCGCGTCGGCCGCCACCAACATCATCCAGCGGCTGGTCAAATCCGGCTCGAAGCCCTGGGACAAGCGCGAGACGTTGCGCAACCTCATCAAGGCCGAAGACGCCGAGTTGAAGAACGCCATCATCTTCTGCAACCGCAAGGTCGAAGTGTCGGAGCTGTTCCGCTCGCTGCTGAAATATGATTTCGATGCCGGCGCCCTGCATGGCGACATGGACCAGCGCGCCCGCATGCAGATGCTGGCCAATTTCCGCGACGGCAAGCTTCGCTACCTCGTGGCTTCGGACGTTGCCGCGCGCGGCCTCGACATCCCCGATGTCAGCCACGTCTTCAACTATGACGTGCCGATCCATGCCGAGGATTATGTCCACCGCATCGGCCGCACCGGGCGCGCCGGCCGCTCCGGCAAGTCCTTCACGATCGCGACCAAGTCCGACACCAAATATGTCGACGCCATAGAACGGCTGATCGGGACCAAGATCGAGTGGCACGACGGCGACCTGTCGACCGTGGTCGCCAGCGAGGGCGAGGACGATGCTCCGCGCCGGGGCAAAGGCGCACCGCGTCGCGCCGGCCGCAAGGACGACGATCGCAAGGACAGGGGCGAGCGCAAGAAGGGTGGCGAACGCCGTGCCAGACACGGCGAGGAAGACGCCTCGAGCGTGGTCGCACAGCAAGAACAGCCCGATGTGGCTGAGACGGCCGTCGCCGATATCAGCGAGCGGCGCGCGCGCAAGGAGGCGATCCGTTCGGAAAACACCGAACGCAAATCCTCCGATCGCAACGAACAGCGCGCACCGGAACGGGGTGACACCAGGCCGCAGCGCGACAACAGCCGCCCTCCCCGCCATCGCCACCAGGAAGACAACGACACCACCGTTGGCTTCGGCGATGACATGCCGGCCTTCATGCGCATCGTCGCCAAGGTCTGATCCCGAACTCAGGCAAGCCAGCCGGCTTGCCCTCCGGCAAGCGTCTCAAGCGCGTCGCATTCCAACGGATTTAGGCGACGCGCCTTACTCCTGTCCCACGCATGTCGCGCACCAGAAGCTGGAGCTCCTCTTGGGCGACATGCATTGGGCCGCTACATTGGCCCAGGCATCATCTTGGTCGGCTTCTCCAGCATCGGGAACTCGGCCTTGCTGCATTTCACGTTCGGGTTCGTCGGACTGAACATGCCATTGGGATTGTCCCTGAACAGCCAGGCGTGAAGATCGTAGTGGACGAACTCCCTCGGAATGAGCGGATAGTGTCCCTCCATCGGCCCCATGAATTTCTGGCCAAACAGCGTGGGGACTTCCTTGACGTTCGGTGTCAATGGCACCAGCCATTCCACGCCGACCAACTTCAGGCCTTTCTTCGTCGGCTCGTAGATCAGGACGTTGGGCTTCATCGGATCGAGCTTCTGGCCGACGCTTGGGACGTTGACGAAATGGACGCCCATGGCGCCTTTCGGGTAATCCATCGAGCCCGGTATCTTTTCTCCACTGTAGAAGACGCAGCCGACTGTCGACAGATAGAGATCGCGGACCGCGGCCGTGTAGTCCTCATATTTGGCGAGCGACTTTTTCAAGGCCTCGATGTCGGCCTTGTTGGCGTCCTCGGCCTGAGCCGTTGCGAGCCCCAACCACACACCCGCAATACTAGTCAAAGCAAGGACGCCGCAGCGCCCGAGGCAGGCTGTTCTTGTCATGCATTCCTCCCAGATATTTCATCTGGCCGTGCAAGACCGAGGCGGGAAAATGTTAATTGCGCGGCCAGTTGTACCGCCTCATCCCCTACAGCGATGATGCTATTCCTTTCCGTGACTGTAGGAAAGATGTTATTTAGCTATTGCTAATTCTCAGGCGCGACAGCTGAAGAGCACCGGTGGCCGCTCAAGCAAAAACGGCCCCGCATGGGGCCGTTTTCACATTCGTCTGCCAAACCGATCATCAGGTGAGCGGCGACAACTGGATCTCGACGCGACGGTTCTGCTCGCGGCCGGCAGCCGTCGCATTGGATGCGATCGGCCGCGTCTTGCCGAAGCCGGTGACGGCGAAGCGGCGCTGATCGACGCCCTGACCGGACAGATAGTTGGCAACCGCCAGCGCGCGGCGCTGCGACAGATCGAAATTGTGCTGGTCGCCGCCGGTCGAATCGGTATGACCGAAAACATCGACCGTGGTCTGCTTGAATTTCTTCAGCACCAGCGCGACCGAGTTCAGCACCGGATAGAAGCCTGGCTTCACCGCGTCCTGATCGACATTGAAGGTGATGTCCGACGGCATGTTGAGGATGATCTGATCGCCGCTGCGGGTGACGCTGACACCGGTGCCCTCGAGCTGGCGGCGCAGTTCAGCCTCGTTCTGATCCATGGTAGCGCCGATGGCGCCGCCGGCCAGCGCACCGATGCCGGCGCCGATCAGCGCGTTGCGGCGGTCATTGCCGCCCGCAAGCAGTCCAAGGCTGGCACCTGCCAGGGCGCCGAGACCAGCACCCGCGGCCGTGTTGGAAATCTTCTGGTCTCCCGTATACGGATCGGTGGTGGTGCAGGCGCTCACGAGCAAAGCCGTCGCCACGACGGCGAGCACGGTCTTCTTCATAGATGGTCCCTCTCCAAGTCGCGCCTTTTCGACGGCGCCAAATCAGCCCTTCCCGCGACTTGTACCATGAATTGCGGCGAAAAGCGGAACGGGAAAAGCGCCCGCCACGGCTTTTCCCGGGATCAGTTACCAGAGATTCTTGCCGTCAATGACCACCACTTCCACCCTATCGAGATCGAAGTCGTCGAACAGCCGCGAGTTGACGCTGATCTTCGGATTGTCGAAATCCGGTTTCCCGGTCGACCAATCCGGCGTCTCGGTGAACGTGCCGCAGCCGCAGTTGGCGCAGAAACCGTGTTTCACGGTTTTCGAGCCCCACTCATAGAAGGAGACGTTTTTCAGTGGCGTGATGAGCTTGAACTGCGACGGGGTATAATAGGCCCAGAGCGAGCCGCGTTTCGAGCAGAACGAACAGGTGCATTGCGTCACCGTTTCCGGTGCCTCTGAAACCTCGAATGTCGTCGCCTTGCAGTGGCAGCTTCCCTTGATGGTCATCAACATCACCTCTCCAATGTCCGCCGCCCACGCGGCAGGGCACCATAAAGAAGCGGCCCTGACAACCGCCTGTCAGCAGGCTCTACCCCCGAACGGCAGGCGGCGAACTCAGTAGGACGATGGCGGCACGAACAGGCAAATGGTCTTGCCGGCATCGAGCCCGGCCTCATGCGCGCACCAATGGTATTCGCCATCAGGCGAATCCTTGATGCGCCTGTCGCTGTAGGCCAGCACCTCCCCGGTGTCCTTGATGACATAGCCTTCCGGACGCTCGCTGATCGAGGTCTGCGACACCTCGTGGCAGTCGTAGTTCGCGCAGCATGCGAACGGATAACTCCAGCCCTGCGGCTTGGCCGCGGTCGGCTTGGCGTCATGCGCCAAGGCCGGCACCGATAGAAGCGCGATCACACACGCCGCGCAAAGGGGAGTGACAAGCTGGCCAACCGATGGAACGGCGATGGCCGATCTGGAATTGGCGGCAAACATGGGAACGTTCCTTTCAAACGAGGTTCAAGCGTTTCGCCTGCCCGTTCCCGGAACGTGTCTTCCCAGCGGCCAATCGTCAGCAGATATGCCGCGACCGGCCATAAATGCTTTTGTCTCCTCCTGCCGCAAATGGTGAGCCGAAATGTGAGTCGGCGCAAGAAATTGCTGCGTGGGACCGCGCCCGTTGCAGGGTCGCCCAAGGCAGCAAAACTTGCCCTTCATGACCACGGCAGGTCGTCGTAAGTGATAGGCCCGCTTGGTCAAGTGAGAGCGGGCGCAATGGTCTGGTGGCGGACGGTGCTAGTCCAGATCCGCCACGGCCTCGCCCGCGCCACCTTCGATGCGTTGCGACAGCGAGGCTTCCATGAAATCGTCCAGGTCGCCATCGAGCACGCTCGACGGGCTGGTGCTTTCGACGCCGGTGCGCAGATCCTTGACCAGCTGGTAGGGCTGCAGCACGTAGGAACGGATCTGGTGGCCCCAGCCGATGTCGCTCTTCGACGCCTCGGTGGCGTTGGCAACGGCTTCGCGCTTCTTCAACTCTTCCTCGTAGAGGCGCGAGCGCAGCATTTCCCAGGCCTTGGCCTTGTTCTTGTGCTGTGAACGCTCGGCCTGGCAAGCAACCGCGATGCCCGTGGCGATATGAGTGATGCGTACGGCCGAATCCGTCGTGTTGACGTGCTGGCCACCCGAACCGGACGAGCGATAGGTGTCGATGCGCACATCCGATTCCGAAACATCGATCTCGATCCTGTCATCGACGACTGGATAGACCCAGATGCTGGAGAAGGACGTATGGCGACGCGCATTGCTGTCATAGGGCGAAATGCGCACCAGGCGGTGGACGCCCGATTCCGTCTTCAGCCAGCCATAGGCATTGTGGCCCTTGATCAGCAGCGTCGCGGACTTGATGCCGGCCTCTTCGCCGTCATGCACTTCCAGCACCTCGACCTTGAAGCGGCGGCGTTCGGCCCAGCGCGTGTACATGCGCAAAAGCATCGAGGCCCAGTCCTGGCTTTCGGTGCCGCCGGCGCCGGCATGGATTTCGAGATAGGTGTCATTGGCGTCGGCTTCACCCGACAGCAGTGTCTCGACCTGGCGGGCTTTGGCCTCGCCCTGCATCGAGCGGATTGCCGCCTCGGCCTCGGCGATGACGCCCTCGTCGCCCTCTTCCTCGCCCAGCTCGATCAGGCCGATATTGTCTTCCAGCGCCTGGGTCAGGCCCTTGACCGCCGCGATGCCCTCCTCGAGGCCCTGGCGCTCGCGCATCAGCTTTTGCGCTTCCAGCGGTTCGTTCCAGAGGCTGGCGTCTTCGGCCCGGACATTCAGGTATTCAAGCCGCTTTATGGCCTGATCCCAGTCAAAGATGCCTCCTCAGCAGGGTTATCGCCTGCCTGATCTCGTCGACAATATTCTGCGTTTCCGCGCGCATGGCCTGGTATTTTGTCCTGTTGCTGAAGTGACACTTCGGTCGGCGCGATACATAGGGACGGCGCCGTCATGTGTAAAGCGAAATGGGCCGGCCCAGGCCAGCCCAGCAATCCGCATCCGGACCCGTCAGTAGAGCCCGCCGCCGCCGTCCTGGATGGCCTGGTTCGCCTGCGGCGACAGTGCGCCGCCCGACGCGTTGGAGCCGTCGGCGCCCATGCCGATCACCCAATAGCTGTCGGCGGGACCGGTGCCCGGCTTGAAGGCCTCGATGATGGTGCCCGGATCGCCCGACGCGGCACGCATGCCGGTCTTGCGATTGATGGCGATCAGGTTCATGCCGTCCGGAACCTTGAAGTCGACATTGGGCGTGCCGTCCAGCGCCACGCGCATGAAATCCTTGAAGATCGGGGCGGCGAGACCGCCACCGGTGGCGCCATGGCCAAGGCCGCGCGGCGTGTCGTAGCCCATGTAGAGGCCGACCACGAGGTTCGGTGTGTAACCGATGAACCAGGCGTCCTTTTCGTCGTTGGTGGTGCCGGTCTTACCGGCGATGTGGCGGCCGAGTTCGCCGATGGTGGCGCCGGTACCGCGCTGGACCACCCCTTCCATCATCGAGGTGATCTGGTAGGCGGTCATCGGATCGAGCACCTGCTCGGAATTGTCGACCAGTTCCGGCTCCGGCTGGTTCTTCCACTCAGGTGCGTTGCAGCCTTCGCAGCCGCGCTCATCCTGCTTGAACACGGTCTTGCCGTAACGGTCCTGGATGCGGTCGATCAGCGACGGCTTGATCGACTTGCCGCCATTGGCCATGATCGAATAGGCCGAAACCATGCGCATGACGGTCGTCTCGCCGGAGCCCAGCGCCATCGGCAGATATGGCGCCAGGTGGTCATAGACGCCGAAGCGCTCGGCATATTCGACAACCAGCTTCATGCCCATGTCGTTGGCAAGCCGCACCGTCATCAAATTGCGCGACTTCTCAATACCGGAGCGAAGGGTTGCCGGTCCGGCGACGGTGCCGTCATAGTTCTTCGGCGTCCAGGTCGTGTTGCCGCTCTGAATGGTGATCGGTCCGTCCATGATCACCGAGGCCGGCGTATAGCCATTGTCGAGCGCCGCCGAATAGACGATCGGCTTGAACGAGGAGCCCGGCTGGCGCATCGCCTGGGTGGCGCGGTTGAATTCGGACTGGGCGTAGGAGAAGCCGCCGACCATGGCCAGCACGCGGCCGGTGTGCGGATCCATGGCGATCAGGCCGCCTTCCACCTCGGGAACCTGGCGCAGGCTGTAGGTGTTGTCGGAGCCCTCATTCTTCTGCACGAAGATGACGTCGCCGGGCTTGAGCACATCGGCCGGCGACTTGGCCTTGACCGTCTTGCCGTCGACCAGATGGCGCATGGCAAAACCCATGTCATCCTTGCTGACGGTGCCTTCGACGCGTTCCTTGACGATGTCGCCCGATGCCTGGCGGGCGGGCTGCAGGCCTATCGAGAGACCGGATGCCGAGGAATCGAGCACGACGGCCAGCGACCATTCGGGAACGTCTTCCAGTCCCTTGACGGCGCCCAACGGGACGCCCCAGTCACCGGACACGTCGATTGACGTTACCGGCCCGCGATAGCCGCGCAGCGTATCGTATTTGATCAAGCCGTTCTGCATCGCCTTGCGGGCGATGAGCTGGACCTTCGGATCAAGCGTGGTGCGGACGGACAGTCCGCCTTCGTAGAGCGCGTTCTCGCCGTAACGGGAGATGATCTGGCGGCGCACTTCCTCGGTGAAGTATTCACCGGCGAACAGATAGGTGCCGGTACGGCGCGGCGTCACGCCGAGCGGCTCGGCCTTGGCCTTGTTGCCTTCCTCACGCGTGACGTAGCCATTCTCGACCATCTGGTCGATGACCCAGTTGCGGCGCTCGATCGCGCGATCGGCATGCTTGAAAGGATGGTAGTTGTTTGGGCCTTTCGGCAGCGAAGCCAGGTAGGCGGCCTCGGCCACGGTCAACTCGTTCACCGATTTGTCGAAGTAGGTGAGCGCCGCGCCGGCGACACCGTAGGCGCCGAAACCGAAGAAGATTTCGTTGAGATAGAGTTCAAGGATACGATCCTTGGGATAGGCCTGCTCGATGCGGAAGGCCAGGATCATTTCCTTGATCTTGCGCTCGTAGGTCTGGTCCGCGGTCAACAGGAAGTTCTTGGCTACCTGCTGGGTGATCGTCGAGGCGCCGACCTGGCGCCTGCCCGAGCCGAAATTCTGCAGGTTGACGATGATGGCGCGGCCAAGGCCGGTCACGTCGATGCCGGGGTGGTTGTAGAAGTTCTTGTCTTCCGCCGACAGGAAGGCCGCCTTGACGCGATCCGGGATAGCCTGGATCGGCAGATACAGGCGCCGCTCGCGCGCATATTCGGCCATCAGCGAGCCGTCCGAGGCGTGGATGCGGGTGGTCACCGGCGGCTCGTATTTGGCCAGCACCTCGTAGTCAGGCAGATCCTTCGACAGATGGCCGATGTAAATGGCAACGCCCGCCGCGACCAGAAGGGCCAGCGTCGTGCCGATGCCGAAGAAATAGCCAATGAGACGAATCATACCCGCTCCAGTCCTTGGTTCGGGAATTTCCTAAACGAAGCCGCCTTCCACGCAAGCTTTCGAGCCGGTCCCAATCCGTATTCGAAAACCCATGTCGCCACCATGTGGACAAAATACGGCAAGGCCTCATTTCGTGACCGCGCGCCGAAAATAAAGGCACCGGGTGTTGTCATCCAGCAACGCCGCTTCTGGTTGCAGGCGCCGCAAGGCACGTCAACCTCCGGTTCCCGCCCCGGCCCGGGCGGAAGCGAACAGCGCAACGGCATTGGTGATGCTTTGCGCGGCCTTGCCGCGCCATTCGGCGTCGAGCAACTGCGCCTCGTCCTTGGCATTCGAGAGATAGCCGAGTTCGACCAGCACGGACGGCACGTCCGGTGCCTTCAGCACCTTGAAGCCCGCGGAACGCTGCGGATTGTTGATGAGGCCGACGCTGGTCGAAAGCTGGCCGACCAGTGTGTGGGCGAAACTCATCGAAAATGTGTGCGTCTCGCGGCGGATCAGGTCGATCAGGATATCGGTCACTTCCTTGTTGTCGTCCTTGATGACCATTCCGGCGAACTGATCGGAGAGATTTTCGCGGTCGGCGAGCGCCTGCGCCTCGGGATCCGACGCCTTGTCGGAGACGGTGTAGACGGTGGCGCCGCGGATGCCCTTGACGCTGATCGTGTCGGCATGGATCGAAATCAGCAGATCGGCCTCATGCTGGCGGGCAATGCGCACGCGGTCGTCCAGACGCAGATATTCATCGGTGTCGCGGGTCATGAAGACATCGTATTTGCCGATGGCCGCGAGCTTGTCGCGCAGTTCCGTGGCAAAGGCCAGCGTGACGTTCTTCTCGATCGTGCCGTTCAGACCCTCGGCGCCGCCATCGACGCCGCCATGGCCGGGATCGATGACGACGGTGAAGCGGTGGCCCGGGTTGGAGACCGGCCCGGTGCCAACCCGCCCTCCCTTGTCGGTCGAAACCGTCGAGCCGGTGGTCAGCGCCTGGTTGGCGAGGGCGGTGTCGAACTCCCGTTCGGAGGCCGCCGACATGTCGATGGCAATGCGGTAACCGGTGCCGTCCTCATTCTTGAGCACATCCAGCTTGTCGACGGCGAACGGTCCCTTCCCGGTGAGGATCAGCCGCGAAGCGCCCTCGCCGAGCGCGCCCAGGCGCACGCCCTTGACCAGGCCGCGTGGCTTCAAATCCTTGGCGTCGATGGCCAGCCTGGTATTCGCCAGGTCGATGACCAGACGATTGGGTCCGCGCAGCAGGAACCATTTGATGTCGGGCTCACGATCGAAATCCATGACGATGCGCATCTTGGTGGCATCGCCCGCCATCTTGTAGCCTTTTGCCACCAGCGGCGCGTCGGCGGCATTGGCAACAGAGGAAAAGGCCTGGGAAATCGCCACCAGCAGCAAGAGGCACAAAGCAGCAAGAATCCGGCCGCCAACACGACATCCCTTGTCTGTGAAGTCCGCCAGTCCCATCTCTCTTCCAGTCGCTCCCGGTTTGGCGCCAGGCGCCGTTCGTTTCGTCGAAATGCCGGTTAGGCCGCGAACTCGATTAACGATTGGTATCCAGAGAAGGTTAACCAAGCCTTTTCACGCAAGGTTCGGCCCAAGGCTTACGCTACGGAACTGCTTTTTGCCGGCATCGGAAATCGGGGTTGCCTTCAGACCCGCCAAATCATAAAAGCGATAGTGGATCACTGCAATCCTGGAACCGCCCTCCTCCGCAGCTTCCTGCTACAGGGTCAGATGAAAGGCGGCTCCTTTCGCTTCACGCGAAAAGGCTTCAGGTGATTGCGACGAATTTCGCAGGTGTGCTCCCGTGGCGGGGGAATCACCTGCGTGAGGAAAACGGCCGGGTTTGTTCCCGTGCCGGCTCTGTATGAGCAAACAAGCTGGTCCGGTTTCCGGGCTTTGGTTCAAAAGGTTCTGCTGGTGACGATGGCTTCAAGCGCAATCATGGAAAGGTCCGCATCAAACCGCGCCAGTATGGCAGCGGGCGGCACCGCCATGACACGCAGGCACCGTCCGGCGGACATTCAATTATCCGGCACCCACTCTCCAGACACACAGCAGCGGGCTTTGCCCCGCCAGCTGCGGCTGACGGCTGCCGGGGGGAAACGAAATAATGCCCAACAAAATGCTGATAGACGCCTCCCACCCGGAGGAAACACGCGTTGTCGTCGTACGCGGTAACCGTATCGAAGAATTCGACTTTGAATCCCAGGACAAGAAGCAGCTCAAAGGAAACATCTACCTCGCCCGCGTAACGCGCGTCGAACCCTCCCTTCAGGCAGCCTTTGTCGAATACGGCGGCAACCGTCACGGTTTTCTCGCCTTCAGTGAAATACACCCCGACTACTACCAGATCCCGGTCGCCGACCGTCAGGCACTGCTGCGCGCCGAAGCGCAGGAGGCCGAGGACGAAGAGGACGAGGACGGTGACGGTGATGACCGCCAGAGCCGCGATCGCGGACGGCGCGGACGCCGGCGAGGCGGCAAGAGCCGCGAGCGCGGTGAACACAAGCGCGATGCCGGCGAGGCAGGCGAAGGCTCCGGCGAGCCAGGTGAAGGCAGCGACAGCGGCGACATCGTCGTCGAGGAGATTTCCCACACCTCCGGGATCATCGAACACGCAGCCGACACGTCAGAACATTCAGAGCACTCGGGGCATGCCGATCAATCAGGCCATGATGAAGGTTCCGCCGAGCAGGACGAAACCGAAACCCGCGAGGGCGGCCCGACATCGATCGCTGCCGCGGTCGAAGGTGATGTGATTTCCGAACCCGTCTCGCAGACGGAACAGGCCACTGACGCCACCTCCAGCGACAATGATCGCGGCATGCTGGAGGAAGTACAGTCCTCGCATCCCGATGATCACGAGGTCGAATCGGTCGGCGCCGAGGATGCCCTCGAGGAAGTGCGCAACCGTCGCAAGCCGGTGCGTCGCCAGTACAAGATCCAGGAAGTGATCAAGCGCCGGCAGATCCTGCTGGTGCAGGTCGTCAAGGAAGAGCGCGGCAACAAGGGCGCCGCGCTTACCACCTATCTGTCGCTCGCCGGCCGCTATTCGGTGCTGATGCCGAACACGGCGCGCGGCGGCGGCATTTCGCGCAAGATCACCAGCGCGGTCGACCGCAAGCGCCTGAAGGAAGTCGTTGCCGATCTCGAAGTGCCGCAAGGCATGGGTGTCATCCTGCGCACCGCCGGCGAGAGCCGCACCAAGGCCGAGATCAAGCGCGACTACGAATATCTGATGCGGCTGTGGGAGAACGTGCGCAATCTCACGCTGCAGTCCACCGCCCCTGCCCTCGTCTATGAGGAAGGCAGCCTGATCAAGCGTTCGGTGCGCGACCTCTACAACAAGGATATCGACGAGATCCTTGTCTCCGGCGAGGAAGGCTACCGCGAAGCCAAGGACTTCATGCGCATGCTGATGCCGAGCCACGCCAAGGTGGTTCAGCCGTTCCGCGACACGACGCCGATCTTCGTGCGCAACGGCATCGAGGCGCAGCTCGACCGCATGCTGCAGCCGCAGGTGACGCTGAAGAGCGGCGGCTACATCATCATCAACCAGACCGAGGCGCTGGTCGCCATCGACGTCAATTCGGGCCGTTCCACCAAGGAGCACTCGATCGAGGACACCGCACTCCACACCAATCTGGAAGCGGCCGAAGAAGTTGCCCGTCAGCTCAGGCTTCGCGATCTCGCGGGCCTGATCGTCATCGACTTCATCGATATGGAGGAGAACCGCAACAACCGCTCCGTCGAGAAGCGGCTGAAGGATCACCTCAAGAACGACCGGGCTCGCATCCAGGTCGGCCGCATCTCGCATTTCGGCCTGATGGAGATGTCACGCCAGCGCATCCGCGCCAGCGTGCTGGAATCGACCATGAAGCCCTGCCCGCATTGCGGCGGCACCGGTCATGTCAGGTCCGATTCGTCGGTCGCGCTGATGGTGGTGCGGGCGATCGAGGAATTTCTGCTCAAGGATTCGCGCAGCCACATCACCGTGCGCACGCCGGCCGCGACCGCGCTCTACGTGCTCAACCACAAGCGCGGCACGCTGGTGGAACTGGAAAGCCGCTTCGGCCTGACCATCACAATCGAGGCCGACGATACGGTTGGCGCGCAGCACTATGCGATCTTCCGCGGCGCGCTGGCCGAGAAGCCCGAGGGCTTTGTCGAGGCGCGGAGCCTGCCGGCCTACGTCGAGCCGGAAGAGCCCGAGGACGAGATTGCCGTCGTCGAGGAAGACGATGAGGTCGTGGTCCAGGCCGAGCAGCCACGCCAGCAGCCGCAGCAGAACCAGCAGCCGCGGCCTGCCGGCAGCGAAGAGGGCGAAGGCCGCGACCGCAAACGCCGCAAGCGCCGCAGACGGCGCGGCGGGCGAGATCGCGACCGCGAGCATGGCGCCCCGGCGGACGGCTCTTCCATCTCCACTCCGGCCGGCGATTTCGCCGGCGCGGCAGACGCGGCAGGCGATGACGACGGCGAACAGGACGACGCCGCCCCGATCGCCGCCAGTGCCTCCGACGAGGCGGTGCAGGCTGCGGATGACAGCCAGGGCAAGAAGCGCCGGCGCGGCAAGCGCGGCGGCAAGCGCAATCGTCGCGAAGACGGTGAAGGCGAGACCGAGGCAGGCGCCAATGAGGCGACCGAGGCTTCGGAAACCGATGCTTCCGAGAGCGAGCCCGCCTCTATCGAGCCGGTGGCTGTTGCCGCCGTCACGGAAGAGCCGGTGGCCGCGGTGAGCGAAGAGGTGCCGAGCACCGAGAAGCCCAAGAAGCCGCGTCGCGCAGCCAAGCCGAAGAAGGCAGCCGCCGAAGCCCTCGCCGAAACGACAGTCGTCGAAGCGGCCTCGGAAACGCCGGTCGAAACTCCGGTGGCGGCTGCTGAAGAGACAGCGGCTGCACCCGTCGCGGAAGAGCCCGCAAAGGCCCGGCCGTCACGACGCAAGCCGGCGGCCATCGATGCACCGGTCGTGCCGGTGGTCTCCTCAACCGTCGCCAGCGAGCCGGAGGCCAAGACCGAAGAAAAGCCGAAGCGCGCCGGCTGGTGGCAGCGGAAGGGCTTTTTCTAGGCCTTTGAACAGGTTGAAGTGACTTTTTGATAAGAAAATCCCGCGCCGATCGAAAGACGGCGCGGGATTTTTCACATCCGGCAGGCTGCAAAACTAAGGCGCGAAGATCGACCAGTTCATCATTTTCGCCAGCTTCTCCATGGCGATCGAGCCCAGCTTGGAATTGCCGTTGGCGTTGAGGCCGGGCGACCACACCGCAAGCGACGCCACACCCGGCACGATGCCCAATATGCCGCCACCGACGCCGCTTTTTCCCGGAATGCCGACGCGGAAGGCGAAATCGCCGGAGCCGTCATAGTGACCGCAAGTCAGCATCATGGCGCCGATGCGCCGCGCCCGCTCCGCCGACACCACGGAGTGGCCGGTTGCCGGGTTCCTGCCGCCATTGGCGAGGAAGCGGCCAGCCATCGCCAGTTGCCGGCAACTCATGGCAATGGCGCAATGGTGGAAATAGACGCCGAGCGCCAGTTCCGGCGCGTGATGAAGATTGCCGAAGGATTTCATGTAGTTGGCGAGCGCGAAATTGCGATAGCCGGTGGCGCGCTCGGATGCGGCGACCTCACGGTCGATGATGATGGTCTCGTCGTCCGCAAGAAACTGGATGAAGCGCAGGATCTCGCCGATCGCCTCGCGCGGCTGATGGCCGGCAAGCAGGATGTCGGAGATGACGATGGCGCCGGCATTGATGAACGGATTGCGCGGGATGCCGTTCTCGTGCTCGAGCTGGACGATCGAGTTGAACGGATTGCCCGAAGGCTCGCGCCCGACCCTTTGCCACAGCGCGTCGCCGACATTGCCGAGCGCCAGCGTCAAGGTGAACACCTTGGAGATGCTCTGGATCGAAAATGCCTGGTCGGCATCGCCCGCCACCAGCACCCGGCCGTCATTGGTGACGGCGGCAATGCCGAACTTCCTTGGATCGACCTTGCCCAGTTGAGGGATGTAGGTGGCGACATCGCCGCGATCGGTACGCTCGGCCATTTCGGCGGCGACTTCGGCCAATGCCTGATCAAGTCTGGGGGCCTGTTCGAGTTCCGGCATGATGCTACCTCAACCAGCGTTCGATGCGCGCCATCGCCTCGACCATGTCGTCATGGCTGCCGGCATAGGAAAACCGCATCGTGCGGTGTCCAGCCTGGGTATCGAAGTCGCGGCCGGGCGTCGCCGCGACATGCGCCTCGGCCAGCATCCTGCGCGCGAAGGCCATGCTGTCATTGGTGTGGCGGGTGACATCGCAGAAGGCATAGAAGGCGCCGTCCATGGGCGCGGCCAGCGGGAAGCCGAGTTCCGGCAGGCGTTTCATCAGCAGTTCGCGGTTCCAGGCGTAACGGCCCTTGACCGCTTCCAGCTCTTCGGTCGCGGCAAACGCCTCGATCGCCGCGATCTGCGACAGTTCCGGCGGCGAGATGTAGAGGCTTTGGGCGATGCGTTCGACTGGCCGCACCAGCTCTTCCGGCAACACCATCCACCCGATGCGCCAGCCGGTCATGCAATAGTATTTCGAGAAGGAATTGATCACGGTGACACTGTTGCCGAAGGCAAGTGCGGTGGTGTCAGGCGCACCATAGGCCAACCGGTGGTAGATCTCGTCGGAAATCACGGCGATCCCCAGTGCCTCCGCCGTATCGACCAGCGCCGACAGTTCGTCGGCCGGTATGACGGCGCCGGTTGGGTTGGCGGGGCTCGCGAAAAGCACCCCCTTCAACGGCTTCTCGCGATGCGCGGCCTCCAGATGACCAGCATGCAGATAGGCAGCGTCGCCGAGTTCGATCTCGACCACATCGATGCCGAGTGCCGCCATGATGTTGCGATAGGCAGGGTAGCCCGGTGCCGCGATGGCGACACGGTCGCCCGGATCGAACATCGCCAGGAAGGCGAGGTTGAAGGCCGCCGACGATCCGGTGGTCACCGCGATCCGGGCGGGCTCGACTTCCAGCCGATAATGATCCGCGTAGTGCGCGGCGATCGCCTTGCGCAGGCCGGCGAGCCCCAGCGTGTCGGTGTAGCCGATGCGGCCGTCCTGCAAGGCCTTGGCGGCGGCGGCGCGAACCCGTGCTGGCGCCGGATCGGACGGCTGGCCGACCGCCATGGAGATCACCGGCACGCCCTGGGCCTTCAGCCGGTTCGCTTCGGCCAGCACATCCATGGCGTGGAATGGCTCGACATTGCCACGACGTGAGAGTGAAACGACCATTTTATCCCTATCCCGACGGTTTGGCGCGCCACGCCCCCGAATACATGCGCCGCACAAATGCCCGATTGATGTGAGGATCACAAGTTGAGGAAGTTTTCCGGTGCCGACTTTTCATCTTTCGCCCGCTCGTCTACCAGTGGACACGTCATGTTGAGCCGACCCAGATCGTCAATTGCCAGGATTGCGCGTGTTTTCACGACGCTTTCGCTTGGCCTTGCCGTCGCCGTGGCAAGTTCGGTCACAGCCTTCGCCCAGAGCGTGCCGGTGGTGCGCGATGCCGAGATCGAGGCTTTGGTGCGCGACTATGCGCGGCCGATCTTCAAGGCGGCGGGGCTCGCGAATGACGGCATCGACATCGTCTTGGTCAATGATTCCAGCTTCAACGCTTTCGTCACCGGGCGACGGCTGTTCATCAACACCGGCGCGCTGATGACGGCTGAAACGCCCAACGAGATCATCGGCGTCATCGCGCACGAGGCCGGCCATATCGCCGGCGGCCACCAGCAGAAACTGCGTGACCAGCTCGAGCGCGCCAAGACGATGGCCATCATTGCGACCTTGCTTGGCGCGGGCGCGATCGTCGCTGGCGCGACAACCAACAGCCGCGGCCTTGCCGGCGCCGGCATGGGCGTGGCCGCTGGCGGCGGCGAGATGGCACAGCGCAGCATCCTCGCCTACCAGCGTACCGAGGAGATCACGGCAGACCGCTCCGCCATCACCTATCTCAACGCCACCGGCCAGTCCGGCATGGGCATGCTGAAGACGTTCCGCCGCTTCCAGACCGCGCTATCGCTGTCGGGTGCGCAAGTCGATCCCTATCGGATCAGCCACCCGATGCCGCAGGAGCGCATCGCCAATCTCGAAGTGCTGGTGAAGCAGAGCCCCAATGTCGACAAGCTCGACCCGCCTGCGCTGCAGCAGCGCCATGACATGATGCGGGCGAAGATCGCCGTCTACATGGAAGGCCAGGCCGCCGCCGCGCGGCTGATGCAAAAGATGAGAGGCAGCCTCGCGGCGCAATATGGCGACGCCCAATCGACCTACCTTTACGGCGACATCGCCGGCGCACTCGCCAAGACCAATGCCCTGATCAAGGCGCAGCCGAAGAATGCCTATTTCCAGGAGTTGCGCGGCGACATCTTGATGAAGGCGAACAAGCCCAAGGACGCGGCGGAAGCCTACGCCAAGGCGGTCAGTCTCGATCCGGCGCGGTCCGGCTTGCTGCCTGTCTCGCTCGGCCAGGCGCTGATGGCGGTCGGTACGCCTGACTCGCTGAAGAAGGCCGTCGTGCAGATCAACAATGGCCTTGGACGCGACAAGGAAAATTCCGAAGGCTATCGCTACCTGGCGCAGGCTTACGGCGAGTTGGGTGACATACCGGGCGCGGAGCTGGCCACGGCAGAAGGTCATTTCTATTCCGGTAACTACAAGGATGCGAAGATCTTCGCCATGCGGGCGCAGCAGCAGATGAAGCGCGGCGAACCGCGTTGGATACGCGCCCAGGATATCATAAACTACAAATCGTCTAACAAGATCTAGTGAACCTTCCGGTCACGCACTGCGACACAGCCGGACCAGGAAACAGGCAAAAGGAACGAGAACGATGAAAAAGGCACTGCTGCTGGGCACCACGGGGGTCGCTGTCGTCCTTGCCATGCTGGCTTTCGGTTTCGTTGCCGGCAGCCCGCAGATTGCCAAGGCCGGTACGGCGCAGCCGGTCCAGGCTGCCGACACCAGGATCGACCGCGCGGAGGTCGAAGGGATCATCCGCGACTATCTCCTGAAGAACCCGGAAGTGCTGCTCGAAGTGCAGGACGCGCTCGAAGCCAAGCAGAAGGAAGAGCAGCGCATCGCCGCGCTCGGCGTCATCAAGGACGCCAAGGACCAGATCTTCAACTCCGCCTTCGACGGCGTCGTCGGCAATCCGAACGGCAAGGTGACGATCGTCGAGTTCTACGACTACAATTGCGGCTTCTGCAAACGCGCCATCGAGGACATGCGGGCGCTGACCAAATCCGATCCGGATCTGCGCTTCGTGCTCAAGGAATTCCCGATCCTCGGCCCGGATTCGCAGAAAGCCAGCGTCGTTTCGATGGCTTTCCACCTGATGATGCCGGAAAAGTACGGCGAGTTCCACAATGCGCTGCTCGGCGGCCAGGGACGCGCCACCGAGGCGGCCGCGATCAAGATCGCGCTTTCGCTCGGCGCCGACGAGGCGACGCTGCGCGAGAAGATGAAGGATGCTTCGATACCCCAGGCCTTCTCGAAGACCTATGATCTTGCCAACAAGCTGGCGATCACTGGAACGCCGTCCTACGTCGTCGGCAACGAGGTCGTGTTCGGAGCTCTCGGGCAGGACGTGTTGGCGGAAAAGATCAAGGCGGTGAAAGCCGCGCTTTGATCAGCCCGGAGTTTTCTTCACGGGCGCATTTCGACCTGTTGTGGACAGTGAAAGAACGCACTTGCGCTCTTTTCGCGGACGACTATGCCCGGTATAGAGGCCCAGCGCGCCGGTTTGATACCGGCGCCGGAAAAGGTCGGTTTTTTTGAAAACGGTTTTCGTCCTGAACGGTCCCAATCTCAACGCGCTCGGCAAGCGCGAGCCGGGCATCTATGGCGGCAAGACGCTTGCCGCCATCGCCGACGACTGCAAGCAGTTGGGCACGGCGCTCGGGCTCGAGATCGATTTCCGCCAGTCGAACCACGAGGGTGACCTTGTCGACTGGATCCAGGAAGCCGGCGACAAGGCTGCCGGCATCGTCATCAATCCAGGCGCCTACAGCCACACCTCGATCGCGATCCACGACGCCATCCGTTCGGTTGCGCCGCTGCCGGTCGCCGAAGTCCACCTTTCCAACATCCATGCGCGGGAATCATTCCGCCACGTCTCCATGATCGCGCCGGTCGCCGTCGGCATGATCTGTGGCTTTGGGCCGCTCGGCTACACGCTGGCGCTACAGGCGCTGGCCGCACGCCTATGACCGGCCAACAAACAGAAGGCTCGAAAATGTCGATAAAGAAGACCGGTGTTGACCAGCAACTGATCCGCGATCTGGCGGGCATACTGAACGACACCAACCTGACCGAGATCGAGGTTGAACTGGGCGACCTGAAGGTGCGCGTGTCGCGGCAGGCCCCTGCCGTCCATGCGATCGCGGCACCCCAGCCCAACTATGCGCCGGCGGCAGCCCAGCCCGCGGTCGCCGCAGCCCCGGCCACGGTCGACGTGTCGAAGAACGCTGTGGCCTCGCCAATGGTCGGCACCGCCTATCTGGCGCCGTCGCCCGACGCCAAGCCGTTCATCGAGGTCGGCCAGAAGGTCAAGGAAGGCCAGACGCTGCTGATCATCGAGGCGATGAAGACGATGAACCAGATCCCCTCGCCGCGCGCCGGCACGGTGACGGCGATCCTGTTCGAGGATGCGACGCCGGTCGAATACGGCATGCCGCTCGTCGTGATCGAGTAGAGCGGACCGGATGTTCCAGAAGATCCTCATCGCCAATCGCGGCGAAATCGCGCTTCGGGTGCTGCGCGCCTGCAAGGAACTCGGCATCCAGACGGTGGTGGTGCATTCGACCGCCGACGCCGACGCCATGCATGTGCGGCTTGCCGACGAGAGCGTCTGCATTGGCCCGCCGCCATCGCGCGACAGCTATCTCAACATCCATCAGATCGTCGCGGCCTGCGAGATCACCGGTGCCGACGCGGTGCATCCGGGTTACGGCTTCCTATCGGAGAACGCCAAGTTCGCCGACATACTGGCCGCGCACAACATCACCTTCATCGGCCCGACCGGCGACCATATCCGCATCATGGGCGACAAGATCGAGGCCAAGCGCACCGCCAAGCGCCTCGGCATCCCGGTGGTGCCAGGTTCCGACGGCGCGGTGAGCGAAGAGAAAGAAGCCAAGCGCATTGCCGCCGAAATCGGTTATCCCGTGATCATCAAGGCTTCGGCCGGCGGCGGCGGGCGCGGCATGAAGGTCGCGCACACCGAAGCCGACCTCGAGGTCGCCCTGCAGACGGCGCGCTCGGAAGCGGGTGCGGCTTTCGGCGATGACGCAGTCTACATCGAGAAGTACCTGCAGAAGCCGCGGCACATCGAAGTGCAGGTGTTCGGCGACGGCTTTGGCCGCGGCGTGCATTTCGGAGAGCGCGACTGTTCGCTGCAACGGCGCCACCAGAAGGTCTGGGAAGAGGCCAATTCGCCGGCGCTCAACGCCGAGGAGCGGTCCCGCATCGGCGGCATCTGTGCCAAGGCCATTGCTGATCTCGGCTATTCCGGCGCCGGCACGATCGAGTTCCTCTACGAGAATGGCGAGTTCTATTTCATCGAGATGAACACGCGCCTGCAGGTCGAGCATCCGGTGACGGAAGCAATCACCGGCATCGATCTCGTGCATGAGCAGATCCGCGTCGCTTCCGGCGGCGGGCTTTCGGTCAAGCAGGAAGACATCAAGTTCAATGGCCACGCCATCGAATGCCGCATCAACGCCGAGGATCCGCGCACCTTCACCCCCTCGCCCGGCACGATAACGCATTTCCACACGCCGGGCGGTCTCGGCATCCGCGTCGATTCGGGCGTCTATTCCGGGTACAAGATCCCGCCCTATTACGACAGCCTGATCGGCAAGCTGATCGTGCATGGGCGCAACCGCGTCGAATGCATGATGCGGCTGCGGCGGGCTCTGGATGAATTCGTCGTCGACGGCATCAAGACGACGTTGCCGCTGTTTCGCGATCTGGTCGGCAATGCCGACATCGCCAATGGCGACTATGACATCCACTGGCTGGAAAAATACCTGGCCAAGGAAGAGTAGTCCGGGGACGCGATGACCCGTCCTTACGCGCCCGGCTATCGCATCCCCACCGACCTTCTGCTCAAGGCCTACGCTTCGGGCGTCTTCCCGATGGCCGAAAGCGCCAGCGACCCGGAAGTGTTCTGGGTGCGGCCGGAG
Organism: Mesorhizobium huakuii; assembly: GCF_030160235.1. Taxonomy (GTDB): domain Bacteria; phylum Pseudomonadota; class Alphaproteobacteria; order Rhizobiales; family Rhizobiaceae; genus Mesorhizobium; species Mesorhizobium huakuii. The sequence continues at coordinate 127,447 of NZ_BSNY01000037.1, read as the reverse complement.
ACGCGCGGCATCATTCCGCTCGACGGGTTCCACGCGCCCAAAAGCCTGAGGAAGACGATCCGCAAAAACCCGTTCGATATCCGTTTCGACTTCGATTTCGAAGCGACGATCGACGGCTGTGCCGAAAAGCGCGAGGAGCGGCGCTCGACCTGGATCAACGCGCCGATCCGCGAGGCCTATGTCCAGTTGCACCGCATGGGCCACTGCCATTCGGTCGAGGCCTGGCATGAGGACAAGTTGGTCGGCGGCCTCTACGGCGTGTCGCTCGGCCGGGTGTTCTTCGGCGAAAGCATGTTTTCCAAGGAGACGGATGCGTCGAAGATCTGCCTCGTGCATCTCGTCGAGCGCTTGAAGGCGCGCGGCTTCGATCTGCTCGACACGCAATTCACCACCGAGCACCTCAAGCGTTTCGGCGCCGTCGACGTGCCACGCGGCAAATATGAGAAGATGCTGGCCGAAGCACTGAAGGGCGAGGCGATCTTCTTTCCGTGACTGGGGTAGCTTCGATGTCGAGCGAAAACTACCTTCGAGCGGATATGCGGCCAATTGTTCAAGCGCTGATCGAAAATGGCAGAGACGTCACAATGGGTCAGCTCAACCAATTGCTTCCCAGGCGCGAATTCAGTTCAGCCGAGATCTAAGACATAATGGCTGCTCTCTTCGAGCATGGAATACACATCACCGAGTGAACTATCCATCGGACCACCCAGAGGATCAGCCCTTCGCTGCAGCCTCCAGCGGCGTCTGCGAATGGAACATCATCTTCCAGCCATTGACGCGATGGACATAGCCGGTGCTGACCAGCGCAGCGTAGGGTTCGCCGTTCTCGCGTGTCGCATGCGCCTCGTAGGTCAGCATGATGATGTCGCTGCCAGGCTCGATTATGCCCTTGAGCTCGATATTGAGATCGCGCCAGCGATTGGGCTTGGTCGCGGTCTTGGCCAAATCGGCATTGTCCATCGCCTTTGCCATTTGCGGAAAGGCCACCAGGCATTCCGTGTCGGCATTGGCCGCGTAGTAGGCCGCATCGCCCGTCCAGAACCCTTTTTCCAGTTCCAGCAGTTCTTTCTTGCTGGCGGTGATTCGCTTGCTGTCCGACATCGAAATATCCTCCGGGCGCATCGATGCGCGGTCGTCGGAGGTCCAACGCATGGTGGCGACGACGGTTCCCAGGGATCAGTTGGTGCCTGACGTATCCGGTTCCGTGGGATCGGACTGTTGTGCATCCGGGCTGGCCGCAGGCTGGGCGGCGGCAGGTTTGGTCGCGGCCGGCTTCGAAGCGTTGGCCTTGGTGGCATCGGCTTTGGTTGCGTCGGGCGCCGGCACATCCGACTTCTGTTTGCATTCCTTCAGCCAGACGTCATAGACGGCATGCTCGACGGCGTTGAGGCCCGGGCTTTCGGCGAACATCCAGCCGGTGAAGATGCGGCGGATCTTGCGGTCGAGCGTGATCTCGTCGACCTCGACGAAGGAATCGGTCTTCGGCTCCTCGTTCTGCGGCCGGGAATAGCAGACACGCGGCGTCACCTGCAAAGCGCCGAACTGCACCGTCTCGTCGATGTAAACATCGAAGGTGATGATGCGGCCGGTGATCTTGTCGATACCGGCGAACTCGGCAACCGGGTTGGTGATGCGATCCGATCCCGCGGGCGCGGCCGGTGCCGGAGCGGCGGGGGCGGCCGGCGTGGGCGACGCTGCAAAGGCCGCGGTGCTGACGGCGAGGCCGGCGGCTAGCGTCAGACCGCCCGTCGATATCCGATTGAAAAAGCTCATATAGGGGTACCGGTGGTTCGCGCCCGGGTGATTCCGTCGATCGCCAAGGCTAGTCGCCGTTTTCTGATCAGCAAGCAGCTAAACACCAATTGTGGCGATAAAGGACCGGCCCGCACTTCGTGCTGTGACAAGTCGGGGCGCCGTTGCAAGCCGGGGCCGTTACGAACCGGGCGTCCAGGCGTCGTAGTCACCCGTGACCTGCGGGCGATGCTGATTGGTCAGCACCGAGCCCTTCGGGCGGTAGGCCGCCGGCGTGCCGGTCAGATTGGGCTGGTGCGGCTTCTGCCAGTCGCGCGGCTTGTAATCGTCGCTCGGCGGCGCGAGGTCGACGCGGTGGTGGATCCAGCCGTGCCAGCCGGGCGGAATGGCCGAGGCTTCCGAATAGTTGCGGTAGATGACCCAGCGGCGCGTGCGGCCTTCCGAATCGATGCCACCTTCGTAATAAACATTGCCGACCTCGTCCTGGCCGACCCTCTTGCCATACCGCCAGGTGTGCAGGCGTGTTCCCAGCGTCTGGCTGTTCCACCAAGTGAAAAACTGCGTCAGGAACGTCTTCATCTCAGAACCCTTTGCGCTGGCGGCGCCTGTTTCCTGCTTATGGCGTCAGGCCTGCGGGAAGGCAAGGGTTTTGCCGCGGGGAGCGCGCAAATGGCGCGCCGGGGTGCCGACACAAGCCTGTGATCCCGAGGGGCGGCAGGATGCACGCTTGCCAAGCCTTTCGGCTCTTTCTAAAGCTCAGCGCGCCCATGCGGATATCCGATCCGGCCATGGGCCGAAGGAGGTGACGATTGGCCACGAAACTGCCGACCACCGACATTCGCATCGGCCCCGAGCTGATTCGCCGCCGCAAGGGCGGCATCCCGTTGGTCTGCCTGACCGCCTACACCTATCCCGTCGCCCGCCTGCTCGACCCGCATGTCGACCTGCTTCTGGTCGGCGACAGCGTGGCCATGGTCCTGCATGGCCACGAGACGACGCTCGGCGCCTCGCTCGATATGATGATCGCGCATGGGCAAGCCGTGATGCGCGGCTCGGCCAGGGCCTGCGTGGTTGTCGACATGCCGGCCGGCAGCTACGAGGATTCGGCGGCGCTGGCCGTGGCCTCTGCGCGGCGCATCGTTGACGAGACCGGCTGCCAGGCGGTGAAGCTTGAGGGCGGCGTCGACATGGCCGGGCAGATCGCGGCAATCGTGGCCGCCGGCATTCCGGTCATGGGTCATATCGGCCTGCTGCCGCAATCGGTGGAGAAGGATGGCGGCTACAAGATCAAGGGCCGCACGGACGAGACTGTCGCGGCGTTGATGGCCGACGCACGTGCCGTCGAAAAGGCCGGCGCGTTCTCCGTGGTGATCGAAGGCACCATCGAGGCGGTCGCCGCCGACATCACACGCCGCATCGCCATTCCAACCATCGGCATCGGCGCCAGCGGCGACTGCGATGGCCAGATCCTGGTCATCGACGACATGGTCGGGCTGACCGTCGACCGCGTGCCGAAATTCGTCAAGGAATATGCCGATCTGCGCCGTGTGGTCGCGCATGCCGCCGAGCGCTATGCGGCGGAGGTGCGAGAGCGGACTTTCCCTGGCCCAAACCATGTCTTTTCGGGTTCAAAAGCCTCTTCGGACTCAAATGATGGGGATGAACCATGAGCCGGCCTGACGTCGTCGACAGCGTCGCCGCACTTCGCGCGCAGGTCAGTGGCTGGCGGCGCGATGGCCTGCGCGTCGCCATGGTGCCAACCATGGGCGCGCTGCATGAGGGGCATCTCTCCCTGATCAGGATCGCCAGGGAAAAAGCCGAGCGGTGCGTGGTGTCGATCTTCGTCAACCCGACGCAGTTCGCGCCGAGCGAGGATCTCGACAAGTACCCGCGCCAGCTCGCCCGCGACCTGGACCTGCTGGCGACGGTCAAAGCCGATCTTGCCTTCACGCCGACGGCCGACGCGATGTATCCCGCCGGCTTCGCCACCAGGATCTCGGTCGGCGGTCCGTCCGCCGGGCTCGAATCGGACTTCCGCCCCACCTTCTTCGAGGGCGTTGCCACCGTGGTTGCCAAACTTTTTCTGCAGGCGACGCCTGACTGTGCGGTCTTTGGCGAGAAGGATTACCAGCAGCTTTGCGTCGTCAGGCAGCTCTGCCGCGACCTTGACCTGCCTGTCGAGATCATCGGCGCCCCGACCATACGCGACGCGCATGGCCTGGCCATGTCGTCGCGCAACGCCTATCTCGGCGAGGCCGAACTCGCTGTCGCCCGCCAGCTCAACGTGATCCTGCGCAAGGCGGCAGCGGCACTGACCGCGGGCGCGCACCAGGACGACGCGACCGGTGAGGCCGACCGCGCGCTCATCGCCGCCGGCTTCCAGAAAATCGACTATGTCGAGGCCCGCGAAAGCCTGACGCTAGCCCCCTGGCGCCGCGACCGCGCGGGGCGCCTGCTTGCGGCGGCCTGGCTTGGCAAGACGCGGTTGATCGACAATGTGGAGGTTCCCACCGTCTAGGTGACAATACGGCGGTTTGCCGCCGCACCTAGCTCTCGCTCTTTCGTCCGCCGGTCCTGACGAGCAGTTGTCCCGCCACGATCCCAGCCACTCCGGCAAAGGCCTTCACAAGGGCATCGATGAGACGTGCGTGACGGCTGGGATCTATGATCTGAAGCAATTCCAGTATGCCTGCGGTAGCAACCACGAAGATCACGGCTTGATACACACGATTTGGGAAGCCGAGTGCCACGGCGAGGCCAAGCAACAGATAAGCCAAGGCGCGCTCAACATTCGCATCGGCTATGTGCGGCCGCACCTGGATCGGCGACAGGGTTGCAAGAACGATGATGGCGAGCAGCGCCAGGGCTGCAATGCGCGACAGCTTAGTCATGTCCCTGAATATCCGTCGTGAGCCGGCGCAGCAAATGCGACAATGACGCATGCCCGAATGGACCCGATAGGTACTTCGCCGCCGCTGCGAAGTACCGTCGGTTATGCCGCACCGGCTGATACGACTGCGGCGGTTCGCCAGCGCTGATCCATATCCTCCTCGGGCCTACTCCTCCGTCGGCATGTGCAGATACATCGACTGGATGCCGACCCGGCCCGGGCCGGTGAAGCGATTGACGATGAAATTCATATTGGCGCCGAAGAAGCCGCTCGACAGGCGGTCGATCTTGGTTTCCATCCTGACGGAGGCATCCTTGAACAGCCAGCCGCCCGGCTCGATGTCGATGGTCTCGCCGGCAGCAAGCGTCTTTTCGAAGACATTGCCGTAGCCGTGCAGCCAGACGATGCCGTCGCCGCTATCGCCACGAAATCGGTCGATGAAGAAGCCGCTCTGGCCGAACAGCATCGTCGCCAGGCCGCGCACACGCTCGAATGTGTAGTCGACATTGCCGGTGGCGGCGAGAAACTGGTGTTCGCGCACCTGAATCTCCTCGCCACGCCTGAGATGGATCGGCACGATGTGGCCGGGCCCATCACGGCTGAAGGCGATGATGCCCGCTCCCGACGCCTCGGTGACGAAGATCTGCATGCCGGCCATCATGCGCTTCAGCGCACCTTTCAGCGATTTCAGGCCGATGGTGATGGTCGAGTTCTTCCACAACAGGATGTGGTGCTCGAAATAGACAGGCATCCGCGTCACATCGACCGAAAGCACGGGCACCAGCTCGCCCGCTATGTGATAGGTGACGCCGCCAAAGGTTTCGTCCGACACCTGTGTCGGCATCAGTTCAGGCAAGCTTGGCATGGTTCCCCCCAGCGCTACCCAGCGTGCCGGTCCATTCCGGCTTCCGCGCGGTCAGCATCAGCAGCTTTGGTGTGGGGGCCCCAAGCCGTCAAACGAAAACAGGCGTATGCCGCGCCGCTCGCGCGAAGGTGATCAAGAGAGGTCGGCTAGAGGCCGGCGGTAGACCAATGTCGGCTCGCCGGAGGCACCCGCGTGCTTGCCGGCATCGCCGGATCGAACGAAGCCGTTCGCTTCGTAGAAGGCGATGGCGCGGGTGTTCCGCGCCTCAACTTCCAGACGGATGGCGTGGGCTTCCGGAAAACTTTCGATGACCTCATCGAGAAGCATGCCGCCGATGCCCCGTCCCTGCAGGCTGGGCAGCACGTAAAGCTGCCTCAGGACAACCGTCTTGCCGCCGTCGACGCTTTCGGCAAAGGCCACGCCGCCAATGCGCTTGCCGTCGTCGGCAACAAGGAAGTCGCTGTTCGGCTTGATCAGCCGCGCCTTCAGCGAGGCGATCGAATGCCATTCGTCGGTTATCTCGGTGACCTTGGCGGCGCCGTACATGGCGTCATAGGTCGCATGCCAGGTTTCGACCAGCACTGCCCGAATTGCATCAAGGTCACGTTCGCCTGCGGTGCGGACGAACATGGCCTTACTCTATGCCGAGCTTGGCCTTGACGAGGTCGTTGACCGCTTGCGGATTGGCCTTGCCGCCGGTCGCCTTCATCACCTGGCCGACGAACCAGCCGGCCATGGTCGGCTTGGCGCGCGCCTGTTCCACCTTGTCCGGGTTGGCCGCGATCACCTCGTCGACCGCCTTCTCGATGGCGCCGGTGTCGGTGACCTGCTTCATGCCACGGCTTTCGACCAGCGCACGCGGATCGCCGCCTTCGTTCCAGACGATCTCGAACAGGTCCTTGGCGATTTTGCCTGAGATGGTGCCATCCTTGATCAGGTCGATGATCGCGCCGAGTTGGTCGGGCGAAACCGGCGCATTTTCAATGTCCTTGCCCACCTTGTTCAACTGGCCGAGCAGATCGTTGATGACCCAGTTGGCAGCGAGCTTGCCGTCGCGGCCGGCGGCCACGTTCTCGAAATAATCGGCGACCGACTTTTCCGACACCAGGATCGAAGCATCGTAGGTCGACAGACCCAGCGAGGAGATGAGCCGCGCCTTCTTGTCGTCGGGCAGTTCCGGCAGCCCTTTGGCCAAAGCATCGACATAGGCCTGGTCGAATTCCAGCGGCAGCAGATCGGGATCGGGGAAATAGCGGTAATCGTGCGCTTCTTCCTTCGAGCGCATCGAGCGCGTCTCGCCCTTGACGGCATCGTACAGCCGCGTTTCCTGGTCGATCTTGCCGCCGTCCTCGAGAATGGCGATCTGGCGGCGCGCCTCGTAGTCGATGGCCTGGCCGATGAAGCGGATCGAGTTCATGTTCTTGATCTCGCAGCGGGTGCCGAACTCGCCACCGGGTCGGCGTACCGACACGTTGACGTCGGCGCGCAGCGAGCCTTCATCCATGTTGCCGTCGCAGGTGCCGAGATAGCGCATTATGGTGCGCAGCTTGGTGACATAGGCCTTTGCCTCGTCGCCGGAACGCAGGTCCGGCTTGGAGACAATCTCCATCAGCGCCACGCCGGAGCGGTTGAGGTCGACATAGGACATGGTCGGATGCTGGTCGTGCATCGACTTGCCGGCATCCTGCTCCAGATGCAGCCGCTCGATGCCGACCTCGATGTCCTCGAATTCGCCCTGGCGGTCGGGGCCGACAGACACGATCACCGTGCCCTCGCCGACGATCGGCTGCTTGAACTGCGAGATCTGGTAGCCCTGCGGCAGATCGGGATAAAAGTAGTTCTTCCGGTCAAAGACGGATTTGTGATTGATCTGCGCCTTCAGGCCTAGGCCGGTGCGGATCGCCTGCTTGACGCATTCCTCGTTGATGACAGGCAGCATGCCGGGCATTGCCGCGTCGACCAGGCTGACATTGGCATTGGGGGCCGCGCCGAAAGCGGTCGAGGCACCGGAAAACAGCTTTGCCTCCGAGATGACCTGCGCGTGGACTTCGAGCCCGATAATGATTTCCCAGTCGCCGGTGGCGCCGGGGATCAGGCGTTTTGCGTCGGGCGTGCGGGTATCGATGAGTGTCATGGCGGCCTGCAAATTACGATGAGTGAACTCACGTTTGAACGTGACTTTCACGTCTGAAGCGAAAGTTATTCGCTAGTGCAAACCGCCAGAAGAGACAAGCGCAAAGCCGCGGGCTGGCCTTTTCGGCCGCTTTCGCCTATAGGACGCCCATCCCAATGGAGAGTGGATGTTCACTTACGCTCAGTCCCGGTAAGGCCCTGACCTCGTAGCGAGGCAGGGCAGAAAACCTGAAACCCCGTGCCGCGAAACGCGGCGGCGGTATTTTTTGTTTTCCCGGAAACTCTCCATATGGATATTTCGCGCACTGAACAGCGCATCCTGCACCTGCTTGCGCAGGGCGGACGCATTGAAATCGAAAAGAACCAGAAGAAACGGATCGCCTCCGTCAAATGCCTGACCCGCGATGGCTGGCACTATCCGGGCGTCGATCTCGACCTGTTTCGAAAGCTGAAACGCAAGAAGGCGGTTTCGTCGTCGGGTGGCGGTCCCTACCGCATCACAAGGCGCGGGCTCGAGCTCGTTCGCTCCGAACTCGACAACCGATAGACTACAGTTCCGCCGGTCGGGTTTCCGGCCGGCGGTCCTTTCGCCGCTCAGGCCGTGGCGATGTAGGCCCTGATCTCATCCGCCTCGCGCTCGACATCCTCGATGCGGCGCTTGACCACGTCGCCGATGGAGACGATGCCATCGAGCAGGCCGTCCTTTTCCACCGGCAGATGGCGGAAGCGGCCCCTGGTCATGATCTCCATCACCTCGTTGACGGTGTGGTTCTCATTGCAGATCTTCACCTTCGGCGTCATTGCCGAACGCACGGCGATATCGAGCGCGGCGGCACCTTCCTTGGCGACAACCCGCACGATGTCGCGCTCCGACAGGATGCCGACAATCTTGCGATCGCCATTGGTGATGACCAGCGCGCCGATCTTGTGTTCGGTCAGGATGCGGATGGCTTCACTGAGCTTTTCGTTCGGCCCGAGCGTCAACACGTCGTGGCCCTTTTTTTCCAGAATTGCCTTAACCGTCATGGCGTCCTCCTCTGCTTCGCCTGCCGGTCCCCTGCCCAGACCGGCTTTCACGTAAGAGTGAACATCGTGCGCCGTGATCAGTTGCATTTCAAGTGCGAGGGTCGGCGCTCTCCCATTCGCGCGGCTGCCATCGCCGATCGAACCAGCGCAGGCCGAAAAAGCCGGCAACGAAGCCGCCAATATGAGCCTCCCAGGCGATCTGACCATCTACTCCAGGCGCGAAACCGAGCAGGCCGGTGGCGAGGTTGATGATCATCCACATGGCAAGGAAGACCACGACACCGCGCGAACGCAAGACAAGCGCGATCGGCAGCACGGGGCCGGCGAAGGCCGCCTTGCCGGCAGAGCGGTCGGTGCGGAAACCGAAACGCGCCGCAGCACCCATCATGCCCGATATGGCGCCGGAGGCGCCGACCAGCGGTGCTTCACCATAGGGGTGCATGGCCCAGAACAGTGCCACGGCAGCCAGTCCGGTAACGGCGAAGAACAGAGCAAACCCGAGCCCGCCGAGGCGATTGGCCAGCGGCGAACCAAACGCGGCGAGCCAGACCATATTGACGGCGATATGGGCAAAACCCCCATGCATGAAGGCGTAGGTGAAGGGCCGAGTGAACAGGAACCAGTCGAAGCCGTATTGCCCGGTATAGAGGACGGGAATGAAGGCTCCGTCGTAGAGCAGCGTCATCTGCTGCGCGTCGTTCAGCACATATTGCTGAAGCAGATAGACGGCCGCGCAAATGCCGATCACCGCCAGGACGATCGGCGGCAGGTTGAACACCGGTTCGCGCGCAGGCGGCGGCATGCTTTCGGCCGGTTCGGCTTCGGTTGGATTTTGCTGTTCGCTCATCTGCAATCGCACTCGGTGCTGGTTCGATCTGGCGAGCATCTAGATCACCGCCATTGGAACCGCAAACGGCGAATCGCCCCAGTGCGAATCAAAAAAGAAGCCGTCCAAGGTTTCCCTTGAACGGCCGGTCGAGCCCCCTGCTCCCCTAAAACTCTTGACTGAAGTGCTGCCGATCGTCGCGAAACGACCGCTTCTGGAGTGGTTTTGGTGTGCCACAGGGCCCTCTCGGGCGCAACGTAAACCAGTTGTTAACCTTAACGTCCCCGACCCGTGAACAAGTGTTAACGACGCTGGCACGCTTCCTGCTCCGCAACGCATGTAGGTCATCGGAGGGCGCCCTTCTGTTCACCGATGGGACATCAGACGACAGAATGCGCGGAGCAGCATACCATGAACCAAAACGGATCGATCACGCTGTTCCATTATTGGAACCGCCTGCGCGACGGACGCCCTGCTCCGAAGCGATCGGAAGTCGAGCCGGCCGATATCAAGTCACTTTTGGCCGACACGTTCATCCTGGAACGAGACACGCGCGGCCAACCCGTCTTCCGCCTGGCCGGCACCAGGCTCTGCGCCTGCTATGGCCGGGAACTCAAGGGGTTCTCCTTCCCGTCGCTGTGGCGCGAGAAGGATCAGCGTCTGGTTTCACGGCTGATTCACGGGGTTTTCGACCAGAAATCGGTGGTGCTGATCAATTTCGAGGGCTTCAGCCGCAATGGCCGCTCCAACAAGTTCGAATTGCTTGCCCTGCCGCTCGACGGCGGCATCGAGAACCCGCGCTGCCTTGGCGTCATCAGTGCCGCGGAGAAGCCGTTCTGGCTGGGTGCCGACCCGATCACGGACGCAATGATCGATTCGATCCGTGTCGTCGATCCGGAGAAGGAGTTGCTCAACAACCGTCCGGCGATCGACGTTCCCTCGCTTGTTCCAACCGAACTCGAGGCGCCAGATACGATCTCGGCGCTTGGCCGGGCACGCCGCATTCGCCATCTCGTCGTCTTCGACGGCGGGCGCGACGAATAGTTGATGATCGCACAGTCTCGCAGGCTCGTTTTTCCCCTTTGTTAACCCGCTTTGTTGTACTTCTGTGATGAAGTCCCTCGCATTGACGCGCGGGAATGCCAAACGGGGTGTAGGCAGTCATGAGGTCAGCGGCGGTCGACTACGCGCCGTCCCAAGCTGAGAGGCGTAACTTTCAGCGCGTCCGGGTCAAGATATACGGGCGATTCATGCTGGAAGACCGCACCGAGCATCCTTGCCAGGTTGTCGACATGTCGCCTGGCAATGTCGCGTTCCGCACCGATCGCATCGGCATGCCCGGTGAAAAGGTGATCGCCTATATCGACCATATCGGCCGCATCGAAGGCGTCGTCACGCGCACGCTGCAGGATGGCTTCGCCATGACGGTGATTGCCTCCGACCGCAAGAAGGACAAGCTGGCGGCGCAGCTGACCTGGCTTGCCAACAAGCACGAACTCGACCTGCCGGAAGACCGCCGCCACGAGCGCGTCGCGCCGCGCAATCCGACCAGCGTGCTGCAGCTCACCGATGGCCGCCAATACCAGTGCCGGATCATCGACTTGTCGCTGTCCGGCGCCGCGATCGAGATCGACGTCAAGCCGGCGATCGGCGTCCAGGTCATGCTTGGCACGATGCGCGGGCAGATCGTTCGTCATTTCGAGGATGGCGTCGCCATCGAATTCGCTGTCATCCAGCGCCCTGAGACGCTCGATTCCGAATTCAACACGCCGCGCGCCTGACCGGATACAACGGGCACTGCAATCAAACCGGCCCCGCGTGGCCGGTTTTTTGTTTCCGGGCGACAGCGATTTGTCTCTTCGCAAGCGGCCGGGTTCGCTTCGGACGCCGGGCACAAGGACTCGCGCCCGATGCCAGCCCATCCAATCCAAACAATTCAATACTCAAATGATTCAAATTTTATGTTTATTCTATTGGCGTTTTACTTAAAGTCTGCTTCGCGCTTTTGCGTCAAATAAATCCAGCCGTGGCAATGTCTCCTTCGAACGGGGAGACTAGAAAATGAAAAAAACGAGGGGCAAGCTGTTGCTGTTGGCAATGGCGATGCAGCTTTCCGCTTGGGGATCAGCATATGCCGCGGGACCGGCCTATATGCACACTGGCGGCCGTACCACACAGCCTGTTGGCCACTATGAATTCTGCCAGCGCATCCCTGGCGAATGCAACGAGAAGACGCCCAAGGGCGCGCCGGTCGACCTGACCCGCAAGCTCTGGGCGACGATCGTCAGCATCAACAATTCGGTCAACACCCGCGTCAAGCCGCGCACCGACATGGAAAACTACGGTGTCGAGGAATACTGGGCCTATCCCGACAATGGCTATGGCGATTGCGAGGACTATGCGCTGGAGAAGCGCCGCGAACTGATGGATGCGGGCGTGCCGGCGGGCGATCTCTTGATGACGGTCGCGCGCCAGCCGAATGGCGACGGCCACGCCGTACTGACCGTGCGCACCAGCCTCGGCGAGTTCATCCTCGACAATCTGGAAACCAAAGTCCTGTCCTGGACGGACACCGACTACACCTATCTCAAGCGTCAATCGACGGAGAACTCCGGCGTTTGGGTGACGATAAACGACGGCCGCTCCGACGCGGTCGCCAGCGTCCGCTAGGACGTAACGAGAAACCCGGTCGAGTCCCCACCCTCCCCGTCCCCAACGACCGGGTCTAAGGAGCCGGCCCCGTCCCCGGGCCGGCTCCGCCATTTCTGGCGGCAGCTCGAAACCCAATCAGCGTTGAGTAGGCGCATCCGACTACCCAGCACCTCCTTTGCACGGACGGCGGATCGAGGCATCATAGGCTGTTGGTTCCGTCCTCTGGATCACGGCGATGTTGGAGATCCCGGAAGATCGATGCGAGCGTCATCGTCTGTTCAAGGCGATCGACGATGCCTTCAAGGCCGGTGACTTCGATGGCCTTGGCAAAGCCCTGGGCGGTTCGCCCTGCTGGTTCGACGAACGTATGCCGTTCGAACTCGGCCTCGGGCACCCTCTGGAATACGCGATCTATTGGAGCCCGGTCCGCTTCATCTCGACGTTGCTGGATGCAGGCTCGGATCCGAATTATGGGGATCACGGTGGGTTTCCGGCAATCATTGCCGCGCTGTCCACCGACCGGGCCGATCGTCTGGAGATCGTGCGGGTGTTGATCGAGGCTGGCGCCGATCCCAACATGAGGGGCGTGAACGACTGGACGCCGCTTCACTATTCAGTGGCCATTCGTAGCGCCGAGGCGATCCGCCTGCTTTTGGCGGCTGGCGCCGATCCGACTCTCGCGACCCGCATCGATGACTATACCACAGCCTTCGAGGAAGCCGACAAAGCCGGCTTTGAAGCGGGCGCTTCATTGCTGCGTGATGCAATGGCCAAGCGCGGCTCCAACAGATAATGGCCCGGCTCGGCCGAAACTGGCCTCAGACCTTCTTCAGCCCTGCCTTGAAGCGCTTGCCGTTGGCGACGTAGTGCGCTGCCGAGCCGCGCAGCCTGGCGACGGCAGCGTCGTCCAGCACCCTGATCGCCTTGGCCGGAGAGCCGACGATCAGCGAATTGTCCGGAAATTCCTTGCCTTCGGTGACCAGCGCGCCGGCGCCGACCAGCGAATTCTTGCCGATCCTGGCGCCATTCAGCACGATGGCGCCCATGCCGATCAGGCTGTTGTCGCCGATCGTGCAGCCATGCAGCATGGCCCGGTGGCCAATCGTGCAGCCCTCGCCGATGGTCAGCGGGAAGCCGGGATCGGTGTGCATGAGCGTGTGTTCCTGCACATTGGTGTCGGCGCCGATAGTGATCGGCTCATTGTCGCCGCGAATGACGACGCCGAACCAGAAACCGGCATTGCGGCCGACCTGCACGTTGCCGATCAGCGTCGCATCGGGCGCGATCCAGTTTGTGTCAGCATCCGCGAAGCTGGGCTCCGTTCCGTCGATCGCATAAAGCGGCATTGTCGGCCTCCGAATCGTCTCAGATGCCGGACCCTAGGAGACGGATCGTCCAAGAGGCAATGGCAAGCACGACGATGCCCAGCGCCAGGGACCAGGCAATCGCCGTGCAGCCGCATGACAAGAGCGCGATCGTCGAAATGCGCTTCTCGCGGCGGGCATCGAGGGCATCGTTGACCAGCATGAACGGCCCTGCGCCAGCAGTGGCCGCCAGCGAGCGCAGCACGTGCTCGGGCGACACATAGGGCTCGGCGAAGGCGACCTTGCGGCCCGACACCAGCTCCATCGTCGAACCCGTCAACCCGCACACCGTCAGCCCGACGACAAAAGCAAACAGGAAGAGTTCCATCTGAGCCATCTTAACCTCCCATTTACCATGAAATCGCACAGTCGTTTCAGGAAGGCTGCAAGAGCCGTGCCGCGCGATGTGTGCCGCCGAGGGACACCGGGAATGGCGGTTGGGATGAGGACCGAGATGAAGCAGGCAGCGATTGCCGACGGCCCTGAACTCACCGTGGTCGATTCCACGCTGATGAAGCGGGTGTTCTATGCCTTCGCCGCACTTGCCTTGCTGTCGGTCGCGATCAGCCTTGGCGGCAAATGGTTCGGCCATAGCATCGCCATGGCCGGATATACCGACGACACGACGGTGCGCCGGGTGGTGATCGGCAACAATGTGATTTCCGTGCCGGCCAATTTCATCCGTTTCGACCAGGCCCGGCGCGACGGCATTGCCTCACGTCTCGACCTCTATCTGCGCTATCCCCAGATGGACGGGTATAGCGAGGCGGCTCGTGACGATTTCAATCACTCGGAAGCCAACAAGAAAATCATCTTCCTGTCCTTCGAACAGCAGATGATGTCCCGCGACATGAGCGGCCGGTTCGTGCCGATCTACAGCGCGCTGATCGTCCAGCCCGGCATTCCGGGACCGGGCGGCACGACGGTCTACGGCTTCAATGAGAAATCAGGCTATCTCAACGAGGTGCTGGTGGTCGGCAAGCGCGGGGGAAAGGATCCCTTCGTCGCCCGCTGCCTGAGCGGGCCGAGTGCCGGTCAATCGCTCGCGCCTTGCGAGCGAGACATCCATGTCGGCGACGATCTCAGCCTCACCTACCGTTTTCCCAAGGAATTCCTTGGCGACTGGCAGGCACTCGACGCGGCGATGACCGCAGAGGCCGGGCGAATGCTGAAGAGCGGACATTGAAGACAATGGCAGGCCGCGCCTGACGCGGCCTGCCATTTGATGCGGGCTCAGCCCAGATCGATGTCGAGGATCGCCATCGAGAAATTGTAGTCGCCGTCGTCCTCATCCTTGAAGACGATGCCGAGGAACTCGTCGCCGACATAGACTTCGGCGGAATCTTCCTTGCGCGGCCGTGCCTTGACCTCAAGCTTGGGGTTCTGGAAGACGCGCTTGAAATAGGCGTCCAGCTTTCTGATTTCGTCCGGCTTCAACAGTCTTCTCCGATCATCGGGCTTGCTGGTTTGAAGGGCGCTTCTGGCACGTCGACAATGGCGATGTAAAGGCAAGCCGGCGGTATTGCACCGGAAGCGGCAGTGCCGCCGGACAAAATCGCAATCGCGCCGGACGGCGCGCCGGCGCGGAAATCAGATATCGAAGCTGACCACCTGATCCATCGACTGCGACGGCAGAAGCTGGTCCATCTGGCGCGAAGGCTGGTCGCAGCCGGTCTCGCCGACGACGCGGGCCGGCACACCGGCAACCGTCTTGTTGTGCGGCACGGGCGACAGCACCACCGATCCGGCGGCGACCTTGGAGCAATGGCCGATCTCGATATTGCCGAGAATCTTGGCGCCGGCACCGATCAGCACGCCACGGCGAATCTTGGGATGGCGGTCTCCGCCGGCCTTGCCGGTGCCGCCCAGCGTCACGCCGTGCAGGATCGACACATCGTCCTCGATGACCGCGGTCTCGCCGACAACGAGGCCGGTCGCATGATCGATGAAGATACCCTTGCCGATGCGCGCGGCCGGGTTGATGTCGGTCTGGAAGACCGAGGACGAGCGGCTCTGCAGATAGAGCGCGAAATCCTTGCGGCCCTGGTTCCACAGCCAATGCGCCAGCCTATGGGTCTGGATGGCGTGAAAGCCCTTGAAATAGAGCACCGGCATGATGAAACGGTCGCAAGCCGGGTCGCGGTCGTAGTAGGCCTGGATGTCGACACGCACGGTGGTCGGCCATTCCTTGTCGTCAGCCAGCATGGTCTTGAAGGTCTGGCGGATGAGGTCTGAGCCGATGTCCTGATGGGCAAGCCGCTCGGCGATCCGGTGGATGACGGCCTCTTCCAGGCTCTCCTGGTTGAGGATCGTCGAATAGAGGAAGGCGGCGAGCAAGGGGTCGCGATTCACCGCGTCCATCGCTTCGTCGCGGATCGAACGCCAGATCGGATCGACCGGCTGCAACGCACTGTGGCGGGAAATGCTGATGCTGTTCATCGACGTCGCGTCCTGCGTCCTGCTGGCTTGCCTGTTGTCCGGCCGCACATATAGGCCAGATCATAGCATGATTGAACTCAATTTTCCTTAGTGCTGTGTCAAATGGATTTGGTTCGCAGGAATTCAAGCAGCCATGGAAAACGAACCCTTGATCGGCGAGCCGCCGGAAGTCGACCTTTCGCGCCCAGTTGCCGGGACGATCCGATGGCGGATCAAGGCCAGCGCGGCGCCGATGACACCGCGCCGTGATTACCCACGGTTCAAGTCGGCAGCGGCGTGCCGGCCTGTTCGGCCACCATGTATTCGGCATACCAGTCGGGCCAGTTCACGTCATATTGTCCGCCGGTCCGTTTCTCATGTTCGCCATGTGCCGCCGCCGCGCGGCGCAGCGCCGCGGCAAGCTCGCCCGACGACGTGAATATCGTGTCGCTGGCATCCACACGTCCAGGCAGTCGCTGGGTGATTTCCTGCAGTATGAAGCTGTTGCCGTCCGGATCGCTGAACGTGACATAGGATGAATAGCTGCGCCCTTCCGGATGCCTGCCGCTGACCGGCGGCTGTCCTGGACCCGCGCGGTGGAACACCTCGCTCGCCTCTACGCCGCGCGCCACGAGTTCGGCATGTGCCGCCACGATGTCGGACACCACGAGATAAAGTCCCTTCGCCGAGCCTGGCGCGGCTGATGTCAGCCCCTTGCCGAAATGGATCGAGCACGGCGAACCCGGCGGCGTGAACTGCACGACTCGAAACGCATCGCCGACGATGAAGTCCGCGTCGAGCCGCCAACCCAGGCCGCTGTAAAAACCCTTGGATCGATCGGCATCCGCAACGGCAATGATGACGGCCTCCAGCTTCATGTCGATCGTCCCTGGCCTCTCGCTGCCGCTCGTGTTGGTCATGTCAGCCTCCTGGGTTGGATATTCCTGGGAGGGCAACATTCCCCAGAGCTCGGGCCCATGCAAGGTTCGAAGCGACTGGCTCGAAGGGGCTGAGATCGATTAACTGGACGGATGATGAAAATGAAAGACCAGCCCTTGATCGACGAACCGCTGAAACAGGAACTCTCGGCGCTCTACCGGGCCGAAGGCCGCCACTACCACAACCTCGCCCATATCGAAGCAATGCTGGTGCTGGCCGCCGACTATCGAGCGCTGTTCGGAGATCCGGAGGCCGTCGAAGCGGCGATCTGGTTTCACGACGCCATCTATGACAGCAAGGCCAAGGACAACGAGGCCAGAAGCGCCGCGCTTGCCGAGAAAAAGCTCGCGGGCCGCACCGACGCGGGGCGCCTGGACCGCATCGGCGCGATGATCCTCGCCACCGCTACGCACCAGTTGCCTCGGTTCGACGATAACACGGCCACTCGCGACGCCAGCCTCTTCCTCGACATGGATCTGTCGATCCTGGGCGCCGCGCCGGATGCGTTCGACGCCTACGAGCGCGCGGTTCGCCAAGAATATGACTGGGTGGAGGAGCCGATGTGGCGCGCCGGGCGGGGTGCCGTGCTGAAGGACTTCATCGCCCGCCCGCGCATTTTCCACACCGAGGAATTTCGCCAGCGTTTCGAGCCGCAGGCCAGGCTGAACATGGCGCGCTCGCTGGAGACCCTGCAAAGGCCCTCGTGATCTTCGCCGAGGTTCTCCGGGCGCCCTAAACGTGGCCCTGTGTCGATCCCACGCCGGGCGTTGCGTCGAACAGCGCCGCCAGAAACGCCTGGACGAGCGAGCGCTGGGCGTCGGTCTTGCGATAGGCGACGCGATGGATCGAACTGAACGCGTACGACCTTGGCCTGATCGCCCGCATGTCTCCGGCCGCAACCCAGGGATCGGCAAAGTGGCATGGCAGGAAGCCGATGAAATTGCCCGACAGGATCAGCATCAGCTGAGCCTCCATGTGAACGACCGATGCGCTCGCCCTCGGGTGACCGACCAGATAGAGGTCGTCGAAATGCCGATAGCTGCGCACCGAGAACCGCGCGGCGTCGATGGCGCCCTGATCGATCCTTGCATCGGGCACCGCGAAAAGCGGGTGCCTTCGCCCGCAATAAAGAAGATGCGGTTCGCCGCAATAGTCGCGATAGACGACGCCGGGCGCCTTCTGCGACAGCGGCCCGATGACGACATCGCGCCCGCCATCGGCGACCTGTTGCTCGAGTTCGGACGGCGTGCCCACCGAAAGATCGATGAAGACATCCGAATCCGGCCCCATGAAACGGCTGAGGGCGTGCTGGATACCCAGCTCGCTGCTGGTGAAAACCCCATCCGACGTACCGACCCGCAAGCGGCCCGACAGGCTGCCACTCGCGGCATTGATGCGGTGTCCGAAATCATCCAGGTCGCGAAACAGTTTTTGCGCCGCATCGTAGGTCGCCTGGCCGACCTCGGTCAGGCGGAATTGCTTGCGCCCGCGATGGCAGAGCTGGGCGCCAATGCGTTTCTCCAGTTCCGCCAAATGCGTGCTGAGTGTCGGCTGCGAGAGGTTCAGCGTGATCTGCGCGGCGGCGAACCCGCCTGAATCGGCGAGTGCCACGAAAACACGCAGCAGGCGGATGTCGATATTGTCCAACCGGCGCATGGCGCTACCCCTCACCTCACATCGATATTATTCGATGTATCGTTCTAAATAAACTCATTTACATCAATGTCTGAAATCGCGAGCCTGTGCGAAACAAATTGGGGAACAATCATGAAGTCCTTGCTCGCCACCGCGCTGTCCGCGGCCCTGGTGCTCGCCAGTTCACAGCTGGCGCTGAGCGCCGACCAGATCCGCATTCTTGCGCCGACATGGCTGGGATTTGCACCCGTCCATATCGCCGGCGATCTCGGCTGCTTCACCGCCAAGGGCCTCGACGTCAGCATCAAGTTCGAGGACGACCTGACCAATGTCATGGCCGCAATGGCGCGCGGTGACATCGAGATGCAGATGCGCTCGGTCGGCGAATATCAGGGCCGGCCGCGGGATGCGTCGACCCCCGGCATCATCATCGGCACGATCGATGAATCCGTCGGCGGCGACGGCGTCATCACCGACGACACCATCAAGTCGGTTGCCGATCTCAAGGGCAAGGTGGTTGCGGCCGAGCCGAACATCCCCTCACGCCTGCTCTTGCAGATGGAACTCAAGCAGGCAGGCCTGTCACTGAAGGATCTGCAGATCAAGGACATCGCCACGGCCGATACCGGCGCGGTTTTCGTCGATCCATCGATTGCCGCGATCGCAACCTACGAACCGTTCATGTCGCAGGCGCTGAAAGCATCGACCCGTCCGGGCGCCCGCATGCTGATCTCGTCCAAAGACCATCGCGGCATCATCATCGACGCGATCATAGCCCGCAATGACGACTTCAAGGCGAACCCCGACAAATACGCCAAATTCCTCGGCTGCATCTATGAAGCGGTCGATTTCATCAAGGCCGAGCCGCAAAAATTCGCAGACATGGCCTCCAAGCATTTCGGCCTGACACCAGCAGAGGTGAGCGACATCGTCAACTCCAGCCTGTCCTACACGACGCTCGCCGAATCGCAGGCCTACATGGGCAAGCCTGGCGAAAAAGGCACGTTGCACGGCATCTTCGACACGGTCATGGACCTCAACCTGGAGAACGGCGCCGCCGACAACAAATTGGTCGCGGCTGACCAGATCGACAATTCGGCGATCAACAAGATTCCCGCGAAATAACGGTCACGCCGACCGGGTCCGGCAGCCTGGCTGCCGGCAGCCATGTCTCTCTCAGACGGGGATAGTGATTTGTTCAGCAGCCTGTTTGTCTTCCGCGGCCGCGCCTCGCCGCTGGGGGAGTTCGCCGTCAGCGTCGCGGCGGCAATGCTCGTCATTGCGCTGTGGGAGCTGGCGGCGCGCGCGGGCATCATCGCGCCGCAATTCCTGCCCTCGCCGAGCCGCGTCGTCGTCGCCCTGTGGACCATGCTGACCGAGCAGAACCTTGTCTGGCACGTCGCGGTTTCGACCGCCCGCGTCTGGATCGCCTTCCTGCTCGCCGCCATCATGGCAATCCCGATCGGCATCATGATGAGCAGCTACCGGATCGTCGGCGCGGCCCTGGAACCGATGATCGATTTCATCCGCTATTTGCCGGTTCCGGCGCTCGTGCCGCTGTCCATCATCTGGTTCGGTGTCGGAGAGGAAACAAAGATCTTCCTGCTCTGGCTGGGCACGTTCTTCCAGCTCGTGCTGCTGGTGGCCGACGACATGCGGCGCGTGCCGCAGGAGTTCGTCGAGGTCGCCCGCACGGTAGGCGCCAATTCGAGGCAAGTGATGACCGATGTCGCGCTGCACTGGATGGGACCGACGCTGCTCGACAATCTGCGCATCACGCTCGGCTGGTGCTGGACCTATCTGATCATCGCCGAGATCGTCGCCGCCGATTCCGGCATCGGCTACGTGATCTGGACGGCGCGGCGCTTCGTCAAGACGCCCGAGGTCATGGCCGGCGTCGTCGTCATCGGCCTGATCGGCCTTGTCACTGATCAGCTGCTTCGCCTGCTTCATCGCCGGCTGTTCCGGTATCTGTGAGGGGCATGACAATGACCGGATATGTCCAATTCGTTGATACGGCGAAGTCCTTCGGCCCCGTCAATGTGGTGCGCAAGACCAGCCTTGGCCTCGAGCGCAATTCACTGGTCGTCTTCCTCGGACCGTCGGGCTGCGGCAAGACCACGCTGATGCGCATGGTCGGCGGCCTTGACGAGCCGAGCTCGGGCTCGATCCTGCTTGGTGGGGAAAAGGTCGTCAGGCCGGACCGCCGGCGCGGCATGGTGTTCCAGTCCTATTCGTCCTTTCCCTGGCTAACGGTGGAAAAGAACATCGCCTTCGGCATGCGTTACAGGAAGGACCTCGATGCGATGCAAAAGGCCGAGCGTATCGGCCATTATCTCGACCTGTTCGGGCTCGCCGACTTCGCCGGCTCCTATCCGAACCGGATCTCGGGCGGCATGCGCCAGCGCGTGGCCATTGCGCGCACGCTGGCGGCTGGTTCCGATGTGCTGTTGATGGACGAACCGTTTGGCGCGCTCGACGCGCTGACACGCGAACGCCTGCAGGTCGAACTGCGGCAGATCCAGATCCGCGAGGAAAAGACCGTCATCTTCGTCACCCATGACGTGGAAGAGGCGGTGTTCCTTGCCGACCGCATCATCCTGTTCTCACGCCGCCCGGCTTCCGTCGTCGCCGACATCGACGTGGCGGCCGAGCTCGGTGCGGACCGGCCGCTGGAGATCCGCGAAACTCAAAAATTCTTCGAACTGCGCAACAAGGTCCTGCACCTCATCCGCAACGAAACCGGAGTGGTCGTATGAGCCTCTCCTTTTCCGGAAAGACGGTGGTGATCACCGGGGCCAGCCGCGGCATCGGGCTCGGCATCGCCAAGGGATTCGCGCAGGCCGGCGCCAGGCTGCATCTCATCGCCAATGACGCGGCCGTGCACGACCGCGCACGGGAGCTCGGCGCTACCAGCGCGCAAGCCGACATCGCCGATCGTGCTGCTGCCGCGATGGCGATCGAACCAATTGCCCGCATGGACGTGCTCATCAACAATGCCGGCCTTGAACTGATGACGCCGATCACCGACAGCGGCGACGAGACCGAAGCCGCGTTCCGGCGCATCATCGAGATCAACATCATCGGCACGGCGCTGATCACCGCACGCGCTCTGCCGCGCATGCAGGCGGGTGCGGCGATCATCAACACCGCGTCGATCTGGGGCCGTGTCGCCGAAGCGCGTTTCGGCGCCTATGTCGCCTCCAAGCACGCCATCATCGGCCTGACCAAGACCTGGGCCAGGGAGCTTGGGCCGAAAGGCATCCGCGTCAATGCGGTCTGCCCCGGATGGGTTCGCACCGAGGCGTCGATGCGCTCGCTTGGCCGTATGGCGGAGCAAGGCGGGCTCGACGAGTCGGTGCTGCTCGAGGACATCGTCGGCGCGCAGGCCCTGCCCGGCCTGATGGAGCCGGCCGACATGGCCGGCACCTATCTGTTCCTGGCATCCAGCCTCGCGGCCAACATCACCGGGCAGTCGCTAGGCGTCGACAGGGGAGAAGTGCCTTGGTAGTCCCGCTCCACGGGAAACGCGCGCTGGTCACCGGCGCGGCGAGCGGCATCGGCCGCGCGACGGCGCTCGCCTTGCGGGAGGCCGGGGCGACCGTCCTCGGGCTCGATCTCAAGGCATCCGAAGGCGATATTCCGATCCTTGCCTGCGATCTCGCCAGCGAAGCCGACATCATTGCGGCGGTCAGGCAGGGCGCCGAGCGGATCGGCGGCTATGACATTCTCGTCAACAATGCCGGCATCCTGCAGGAAGCCTCGCTTGATGCGATCTCGCTCGACCATGTCGACCGCATGTTCGCCGTCAACGTGCGCGGCGCGATCCTCGTCGCACGCGAAGTCCTGCCGCATCTTCCCGACGGCGGCCGCATCATCAACATCGCTTCGGAACTCGCCTATCTCGGCCGGGCCGGCGCCTCGGTCTATTGCGCGACCAAGGCGGCCCTGCTCGGCCTGACCCGCTCCTGGGCACGCGAGCTTGCACCCAGAATACTGGTCAACGCCGTGGCGCCGGGGCCTACCGACACACCGCTTCTCGGCTTCGAGGCCCTGAGCGAAAGCCAGCGCGCACTGGAAACCACCCATCCGTTGGGGCGGATCGGCCGGCCGGATGAGATCGCCTCGGCGGTGGTTTTCCTCGCCGGCCCGGGCGCCACCTTCTTCACGGGACAATGCCTGGGCGCCAATGGCGGCGCGGCGATGCTTTGAGATGAGATGATGATGAAAGACAGGGTTTTCCTCGCTGAACTGACGTGGCCGGAGGCCGAGACGCGGATCTCCACAGGCGCTCCGGTTTTCCTGCCGCTCGGCTCAACCGAACAGCATGGCCACCACATGGCCATGAATGTCGATGTCGTCATCCCGACCGCCATCGCCGAGACGGTGGCCAGGCAGGTTGGCGGCCTCGTTGCGCCAACCATCGCCTATGGCAACCGCTCGCAGCCAAGGACCGGCGGCGGTCCGGCCTTCCCTGGCACGATCAACATCACGGCGCACACGTTCTCTCTCATCGTCAAGGATGTGATCTGCGATCTCTATCGCCAGAAGGTCCGGCGCATCGTCGTCCTCAACGGCCACTACGAGAATATCGGCCCCTCCATCGAGGGCATTGAACTCGCGCTCGACGCCATCGGCCGCGAGCGCGCGACCGACCTGACGATCCTGCGCATCGACCATTGGGAAATGGTGCACGCCGAGACGCTGACAAAAGTGTTCCCGGACGGCTACCCCGGCATCGAACTCGAGCATGCCAGCGTGATCGAGACCTCGATGATGCTGGCGCTGCGCCCCGAACTCGTCGACCTTGGCAAGGCGCTGCATGACGGTCCAGCGCAGTTCAAGCCCTATGACCGTTATCCCAGGCCGGCCGAAGAAGTGCCGCCGTCTGGCGTGCTGTCGCTGACCGAGGGTTCGTCGGCGCAAAAGGGCCGATGGCTGCTCGACGACTGCGAGACGCGGATCGTTGAAATCGTCAAACGTGAATTCTCCTGAGGTGCCGACATTATGAGCAGCAATTTCTTCCAGCCGGTCGACGCCTCGGCCGTTCCCCGTTTTGCCGGGCTCTCGACCTTCATGCGGCTGCCGGCGGTGGCGAGTGCTGTGGGGCTCGACATCGCGCTGGTCGGCATACCGTGGGACGGCGGCACGACCAACCGCGCCGGCGCACGGCACGGCCCGCGCGAGATCCGCAACCAATCGAGCCTGATGCGGCGCGCCCACCATGTTTCGGGCGTCGAACCGTTCAGCATCGCCAATGTCGCCGATGTCGGCGATCTCTCGGTCAATCCGATCAACCTGATGGACGGGTTGAAGCGCATCGAGGACGGCATCGCTGATATCGTGGCGGCAGGCGCCATTCCGCTCGCCGCCGGCGGCGACCATCTGACGACTTTGCCGGTGCTGCGCGCCGTCGCCAAGGATCGTCCGGTCGGCATGGTCCATTTCGATGCGCATTCCGACACCAATGACCGTTATTTCGGCGACAATCCCTACACGCATGGCACGCCCTTCCGCCGCGCCATCGAAGAGGGACTGCTCGATCCCAAACGGGTGGTGCAGATCGGCATTCGCGGCTCGATCTACGAGCCCGGCGAGCATGACTGGGCGGTCGCCCAGGGCATTCGCATCATCTACATGGAGGAATTCGTCCGCCGCGGCGCGGCCGGCGTCATGGAGGAAGCGCGCGCCATCGCAGGGACCGGCCCGACCTATGTGACCTTCGACATCGACTGCATCGACCCGTCTATGGCGCCGGGAACAGGCACGCCCGAGCTCGGCGGCTTCACCACCCGCGAGGCGCAGGAAATGGTCCGCCTGCTCGACGGATTGGACATTGTCGGCGCCGATGTCGTGGAAGTGGCGCCGCCGTTCGATCTCGGCGGCATGACGGCGCTGGCGGGGGCGACGATGATGTTCGAATTGCTGTGCGTGCTGGCGAAGTCAGTGCAGGAAGCGAGAGCGCGCGAGATCAGGTAAAGGCGCCTATGGTCGAGGCCATTGCCGCGAGGATGGCCAGCCCCGCCGTCACCGACAGCCCATTGAGGATAATCCCCAGCAGGCCGAGGGCGCGATTGTCGTTCGAACGCGCCAGCGCCATCACGCCGAAAACCGCGCCGGTGATATGCGCCAGCGGGGCGGCCAGCAGAAAAACCGCCATGAAGTACCCGGTGGCGATGTTCTGGACGCGTTGCGAAGCGTCGCTCGGCATCGCCACCAGGATGGCGATGGCGATTGCTCCCGCCGTGAAGGCGACCAATGCCAATATGACCGAACGTTTGCCGAATGTCTTGCGAGCGACGCCGCCAGGCATGGCAGCCGTGCTTCTTCCCCATTGTGCCACTGTTGCCCCCCGGCGGACCGCTCAAAGCGGATATTCGGCATAAAACTCCAGCACGCGTTGCTTGAAGGTCTTGTCCCCGACCGCCAGCATATGATCCCTGCCCTGGATGTGAAAAGCCCTGGCGTTCGGCATCAGGGCGGCGAGTTCGTCCGGCGAGCCGCCAATGTCGTCCGTGGTGCCGACCGCGACCAGCGTCGGCTGGGCGATGCGGGCAAGGTCCTGTTCGCTCAGCAATTCGCGCGATGTGGCGATGCAGGCGGCAAGCGCCCGGCGATCGCTGCGGGTCTGGTCGGCGAAGGCGCGGAAAGAGCGGCCGCGCGGATGGGTGGTGGCCGTCGGATCGTCGGCAAGCAGGGCCGCGGCGATCGGGTCCCAGTCGCCGACGCCGTCGATCATGCCGATGCCGAGGCCGCCAAAGACCAGCGTTGCCACCTTGTGCGGATCGGACAAAGCCAGAAACGCCGCGATGCGAGCGCCCATCGAATAGCCCATGACATGGGCCCGTTCGATACCGAGATGATCGAGCAAGGCGGCGGCATCCGAGGCCATTTTCGCTGGCGTATAGTCGGCCTCGTCATAGCTCTTCGATGACGAGCCATGGCCGCGATTGTCGAAGGCGATGGCGCGATACCCGGCATCGTTGAGCGTCTTGAACCAGCCGGGCGACACCCAGTTGACGTAGTGGCTCGAGGCGAAGCCGTGGATCATGATCACTGGGTCGCCCTGCCCCGACGCCGGTTGGCGGTCGAGGAAGGCAAGATCGAACCCGTCATGGGAGAAGAACTGCATCGGCTGCTCCAACTCGCGTTCAGCCGCCGCCGTTGGGTGCATCGCCATTGTCCGGCGGTGGCACGCCGGGCCCGGATACGGTGCCGATTGCCGGGTGGCGCAACAGGTCGCCATACCCGATGCCGTATTTGGCGGCGGTGCCGGCCTTGAGTTCGAGCACGAAGCGCACGGGCACGCCGGGCGAAATGATGGCCTGGGATTGCGGCTCGCCATGCTTGACGGCCCGGATCTTGCCATCCTGGCCGACAAAGATCAGGTCAAGCGGCATCGGCGTGTTCTGCATCCAGAAACTGACCTGCTGCTGTATCTCGAAAACGAACAGCATGCCGTGATCGTCCGCCATGTCCTGGCGATACATCAAGCCGGCCTCGCGCTGCGCGTCGGTGTCGGCGATTTCGATCGAGAAAGAGCGATTCCCATCTTTCGTCACCACGACCAGCGGCGTCGGGTCGACCGGAAGAATCATCGCCCGGCTGTCGGCCGAGGTCGGCCGTTCCGAATAGAAGAAAGCGCTTGCGGCCACGATCACGGCGGAAATGGCGCAAAACACGCCCGCCGTCAGCCAGTTCCTGCGAGTCATCCAAGATCCTCGGCCGAAATCGTCCTAGTGCGAAACCGGCAAGGTGCCCATATCGGGGTGAATTTCGGCGGCCATAAGGCCTTTGTCACCGCGCCCGAAACGGACAAGCACGACCTGCCCCGGCCGAAGCTCGGTAATGCCATAGCGGCGCAAGGTCTCCATATGGACGAAAATGTCCTCGGTGCCTTCGCCACGCGTCAGGAAGCCGAAGCCCTTGGTGCGGTTGAACCACTTGACCAAGGCGCGTTCGAGGCCGCTCTCCGGCGTCACCGCGACATGGGTGCGCTGCTCCTGCATTTCCGCCGGATGGACGGCTGTGGTGACATCCATGGAAAGCACTCGGAAGGCCTGCAGCCCGCGATCACCCTGCTTGACAAGGCAGACCACGCGTGCGCCCTCCAAGGCAGTCTGGAAACCGTCCCGTCGAAGACATGTCACATGGAGGAGGATATCGCCCGAGACACCGTCATCGGGTAGGATGAACCCATAGCCCTTGGCCACATCGAACCACTTGATGGCGCCGGCAATTTCGGTCAGGTCGGCGGCGTCGCCGCCTTCGTCGCGCTTCAAGGCGTCGCCAAGGGTTCCGGCCCGCCCCGTCAAAGAGGCCTTTTCCCCCATAAGAATGCCCCCTTTGTTCAAGAACACCGCAACTGATTCTTGACACCAGATTAACACCGCGGCTTCCGGTGTGTGCAAGACCTTCCCTGCCTTTTTTCACGGTTCATTGCGGGAATACCGGATTTGTTCTTTGCCGGCATCGCCGGCCGCGAGAGATTGCCCTTTCGCCGGGTCGACCCTATGTTGCGCCGCACCCCAACAGATCGAGGAAAGCTCATGCGCTATCTGCACACCATGGTCCGCGTCGCCGATGTCGATGCCTCGCTCGATTTCTACTGCAACAAGCTCGGGCTGAAGGAGGTCCGACGCTACGAAAACGAGCAGGGCCGCTTCACGCTGATCTTCCTCGCCGCCTCCGAAGACGAGCAAAGCGGCATCAACGACAAGGCGCCTTTGATCGAACTCACCTACAACTGGGATCCGGAAGATTACAAGGGCGGGCGCAATTTCGGCCACCTCGCCTATGAAGTCGATGACATCTACGCCACCTGCCAGCATCTAATGGACAACGGCGTCATCATCAACCGGCCGCCGCGCGACGGCAACATGGCCTTCATCCGCTCGCCGGACGGCATCTCCATCGAGCTTCTGCAGAAGGGCCCGGCGAAAGCCAAGGCCGAACCCTGGGCTTCGATGGCCAACACCGGAAGCTGGTAGCGATCACACCATGTTGAAGGTGGGCGGCCGGGTGATATGCCGGCCGCCTTTGCCGTTTGGCACCACGCCACCTATGTGACCGGTCATCGCGCATGGCCGGCGGGCCGGCGCCCAGACCAGGAGAAGTCATTCATGCCATCCAGCCATGCCGACGTCGCCACCGAACATGCCAGCCGCTATCTGCAGCAGCTGTGCAAGCACTGGGCGCACAAATTCCCCGTCGAGTTCGATCCCTCCCATGGCACGATCGATCTGTCGCTCGGCCGCACCGTCATGGATGCGGACGCGGCAGCGTTGCACATCGTTGTATCAACTGACGAAGCAGGGTTGCTCGAGCGCCTGGAAAGTGTCGTTGCCGACCACATCAAGCGCTTTGCCTTCCGCGAAGAACTGACCTTCGACTGGAAGCTGGCGACGGCAGCGTAGGTGTTTATTTGAGCATGACCTTTTCCGAAAACCGGAACCCGCTTTTCGGGGTCATGCTTTCCCGCCGGCCTGACCGGCCATCTCCAGCAGCGCCAGAACCGAGCGCCAGTTGCGCGCGGTGCCTGGCACCTTCAAAACGCGCGGAACGAGGTTGGCGAAGACTGACTTGCCGAGCCCGTCCGGCGCGCTGAGGTAGAGCACGTCTCCCTTGACCTCGAAGCGCTCGGGGCCGGTGCATTTTTCAGCCAGCCGTGCCACCTCCTCGGTGGTCGGCTCACGCTCCAGCGCGTAGGCGTGGAGCTTGGTGTGGTCGGCGGCCGCTTCCGGATAGGGATTTTCACTCACCAGCCGTTCGAACCACGAGAGATCGCGCACCATGATGCGCGAATGAAAACCCCATTTCTTCTCGAAGGCCGTTTCGATCTGCCTGGTCAGCGCGGCGGCGTCGCCCTTGCCGGCCCGGAACACGACGTTGCCGCTCTGCACATAGGTGGCGACGCCGGAAAAGCCGAGATCCTCAAAGAACGAGCGCAGTTCCGCCATCTTGACGATGCGGTTGCCGCCGACATTGATGCCGGAAAACAGGGCGATGAAGACCTTTGCGCTCATATGATGAACCCTGCCAATGTCTCGTTGTCGGTGATATCCTGATACTGGACGCCCTCGGCCTCGAAGTTTGCCTTCAGCAGGTCGAAATTGCGACGGTCCTTGGTTTCGATGCCGATCAGCACCGAGCCGAAATTGCGCGCCGACTTCTTCAGATATTCGAAGCGGGCAATGTCGTCGTCCGGTCCCAGCATTTCGAGGAAGTCGCGCAGCGCGCCCGGTCGCTGCGGGAAGCGGATGATGAAGTATTTCTTCAGGCCTTCGAAGCGCAGCGCCCGTTCCTTGACATCGGGCAGCCGCTCGAAATCGAAATTGCCGCCTGAAACCACGGCGACAATGGTCTTGCCGCGGATCTCCTTCCTGGCAAAATCCTTCAGCGCGTCGATGGCCAACGCGCCAGCCGGCTCGAGCACGACGCCTTCGACATTGAGCATCTCGATCATGGTCGCGCAGAGCCGGTTTTCCGGGATCAGCCGCACCGTGTCGGCGGCGAACTCCTTGAGATACCGCAGGGGTTCGCGGCCGATCTCGGCCACCGCCGCGCCGTCGACGAAGTTGTCGACCTTGGCGAGCTTCAGCCGCTTTCCGGCCGCCAGGCTGTCATGCAGGCTCGGCGCGCCGGCCGGTTCGCAGAAGACGAAACGCGCCTCGCGGCCCTGATCGGCGAAATAATGGGTGACGCCGGCGGCGAGCCCGCCACCGCCGACCGGCAGCATGATGATGTCGGGCATGCGCGCGCCCGGCATCTGGTCCGCGATCTCATAGGCGACCGTCGCCTGGCCTTCGATAATGTCCTTGTGGTCGAAGGGCGGCACCATGTGGGCGCCGGAGCTTTCGGTGAATTCGAAGGCGGCGCGATAGCAGTCGTCGAAAAAGTCGCCGACAAGCCTGATCTCGACGAAATCACCGCCGAACAGCCTGGTCTTGTCGATCTTCTGCTGCGGCGTCGTCACCGGCATGAACACCACGCCCTTTTTGCCGAAATGGCGGCAGACGAAGGCAAAACCCTGGGCATGATTGCCGGCGGACGCGCAGACGAACAGTTCAGCCTGGTTGCCGGCGGCAAGCGCCTTGCGGAAGAAGTTGAAGGCGCCACGGATCTTGTAGGAGCGCACCGGGCTCAGATCCTCGCGCTTCAGCAGTACCCGCGCTCCGGTTTTCTTCGACAGGTAGTCGTTTTCCTGCAGCGGCGTTTGCGGAAAGATCTGGCGGATCGCGGCGGCAGCGGTGGCGACGCGGGAGGAGAAACTGTTCATCGCAAAGCCACCTTGTGCCGCATGTCCACGCGGACCCCCGTCATCAACCTGGCCGCACAACGTCTGTTTATTGCACGCTGCTCTCTCACAGCCGATCCTGCCTATTGCATATCCGGCCCAGCAACGCCATTGTCCGACCGTTCACAGCTCTCATTAGCCAGAAATCATATAATATTCGCAATCACTTGTACAAATTTGTTCATGCCTTTGTGTCGACTGGCCGCGAAATCGAAGGGACGCGAGTCTTCGCGGCCGTCGTACCCGGCATCCGCCTCGAGCTGGAGGGGGCGGCCCTTTTCCCGGGATCTCTTCCGCCACTTTGGCTTTCGCGCAACAGTAGGATGGCCTTAACCCGGCGCCGACCACATTTCGGCTGGACACGACTTAGTTCTGCCGCACTCTCCCTGTCCGGGAGGTGTCGCGGGGGTAGATGGGCCTTTTGGCCGGAGTGGAAATTTCAGACGTGCCTTTGAAGAAGATCGTTACTGTTTGCCTCGCCTTGCTCGTCGCCGGCTGCGCCGGCCCGCAAACGCAGGAACTGCTTGGCAGCGCCATTGTCGCCGCGCCGGTGACGGACATTGCCGGCAACCACTCGATCTTCATCGCCACGACGCGCAAGAAATCCGACGATCCCAACAAGGTTTTCGACGGCGAGCGCTCGGCGACGCTGAATTATGCCCGCGTCAACGTCACCGTTCCGGGGCTCCACCAGACCGGCCAGATCGAACGGCGCTCGCGCGGCAAGTCGGATGATCCGGCCAAATACTTCATGGCTTCCGAGGTTGTCGGCTACGACACGCAGCCGAAATTCTCCAGCGCGCTCAACGCCGACATCGCGGCGCGCGGCGGCCGCGTGATGGTTTTCGTGCATGGCTACAACACCGGTTTCGACGACGCGGTCTATCGCCTGACCCAGATCGTCCACGATTCCGGCTACCCCGGCACGCCGGTGTTGTTTTCCTGGGCATCGGGCGCCAAGACCACCGACTATGTCTATGACAAGGAAAGCGCCAGCGCCGCACGCGACCAGCTCGAAGTGACATTGCGCATGCTGCAGCAGTCCGGCGCGCGTCGCATCGACATTGTCGCGCATTCGATGGGCACCTGGGTGACCATGGAAACGCTGCGCCAGATGGCAATCAGCGGCGACCGCGATCTCGGCGGCAAGCTCGGCGACGTGGTGCTCGCCTCGCCCGACATCGATGTCGACGTGTTCAAGAGCCAGATGCGCCGCTATGGCAAACCCGACAAGCCGTTCATCCTGCTGTTGTCCGACGACGACCGCGCTCTGAGGCTCTCCGGCCTGATCGCCGGTTCACGGCCACGCGTCGGCGACTACAAGGATGCCGCCGATCTTGCCTCCTATGGCGTGACGGTGGTCGATCTCTCCGAGGTCAAGGGCAGCGACAGCTTCAACCATACGAAATTCGCCGACAATCCGGTGCTGGTGAAGATGATCGGCCAGCGGCTGCGCGAGGATGACGGCTTTGCCAGTGACCGGGACGTGACGGACCGCATCAGCCTGCTCGGACAGTAGATGCAGCGTCGCGGATTTCGCCGTGCCTGTTCACCATTCAAGAGGTATCGGGCCACTTTGAACTGGACCGCGCCGATCTCTGGCTCTATCGGAATAGCGGCGACGTCATGCTTTTGACGTCCCCCGTTACGGGAGCCGGCGCTTGAACTTGCGCGTGAACAGTTTCGTCGTCGCGTTGGCACTCGCCGTTGCCGGCTGCGCCGGCCAGAACACGCACGACCTGCTCAACAAGACGACGGTCTCGGTCCCCGCTTCCGACATCGCGGCCACGCACGAAATTTTCGTCGCCACCACCCGCCAGCAGGCGACCAAGGATCCGCGGCAGGTGTTCGACGGCGATCGCTCGTTGACCACCAGCTACGCCCGTGTCGACGTCACCGTGCCGAAGGTCCACCAGGTCGGCGCCATCGAGCGAGCCAAGGGTTCGGCCAACTCGAACCCGGCCAAGCAATTCACCGCCACCAATGTCGTCCACTATGGCGACGCCCCGCAATTCGCCAAGGCGGTCGGCGCCGACATCGCCATGCGCGGCGATCGCGCACTGGTCTTCGTGCACGGGTTCAACAACGGCTTCGACGACGGCATCTACCGGCTGACGCAGATCGCCCACGATACGAAATATCCCGGCACGCCGGTGCTGTTCTCCTGGGCGTCGAGCGCCAAGACGACGGGCTATATCTACGACAAGGACAGCGCCAACGCTGCCCGCGACGATCTCGAGGCGACGCTCAGAATGCTCGCCAAGACGCGGGTCAAGAGCATCGACATCATCGCCCATTCGATGGGAACCTGGCTGACCATGGAAGCGCTACGCCAGCTCGCCATCACCGGCGACCGCGATCTCGGCGGCAAGCTCGGCTATGTCGTCCTGGCTTCGCCCGACATTGATGTCGACGTGTTCAAGAAGCAGATGATGCGGTACGGCAAGCCGGACAAGCCGTTTGCAGTGCTGCTTTCAAGCGATGACCGGGCGCTCAAATTGTCTTCGCTTATCTCCGGCGACAAGCCGCGTGTCGGCGACTATGGCAATGCGGCCGACCTCGCCAGCTATGGCGTCTCCGTGGTCGACCTGACCAAGATCAAGGGCGGCGACGGTGGCCTCAACCACGCGAAATTCGCCGACAATCCGATCTTGGTGCAGTTGCTCGGCGACCGGCTGCGCACCCCTGCCGGCCTGGCCTCGGACGAACCCGATACGGCACAGCTCAACAATCTCGGCCAGGGCCTCGGCAAGGCCGTCGGTTCGGTCGCCGAGGTCGTCATCACCACGCCGTTCAAGGTGCTGACCATCGTCACCGGCGGGTGAGCACTAACGCGTGCGAGGGCTGCTTCCGAGAACCGGAACAGAACGTGCTTGGTCGCCCGTGAAATATCCTGAACGGCTCGGTTTTCCGGGCGATTGAACTGCTCGGCAAGTATTTGCTTTGCAGGAACGTCGGCTTGTTTGGCTTGATTTCTTTCAAAATTGAATGGCGGCTTTGGGCGTGCCCCCCTCCCTCATTCGCCGCGAACGAGGATGCGGACTCTCTGCACCGAACGTGAAAGGCCTTCCCAGATGGCCCTTGAACCTGACGAAGATCCTGGGGTTCGCGAGATTTCGGAGCAATTACAATAATTTAATGACCTGCAAACGCGAGTAGCGACGTTCCCGAGGTGCGACTACTTCTTTCGCGTTCTGCAAAACGCATCCAACTGTGAGGTCAAACCCATGTCGGACGAGCAAGTGCGCTGGCTTTTGAAGGTCATCCAGCCCGAGGGGACCTTGGCCTCCTCCCCGAAGGCGCCGGCCTAAGCCGGGAAGCTCATGCCCGGCTCCTCGGCCTGCCCGTTGAGATCTACGCGACCGAACTCGACCGCATGCAAAAGGAGGCCTCGGAAGCAGCAGGCGCGTTGCTTGCTGACCCGGCCGTGGCATCGATGGTCGACCGCCTTCCCCTGCGTAAAGGCGACAAGGTAGTGGCGTTCGGCGACAGCTTGACGTCCGATCCCCAATCTTGGGCGGTCGTCCTTAGGGAAATGCTGGCGAGGCGCCGCGGTATCGACGGGATTTCTTTGACCATCAGCGCAGTCGCAGGCGAGACGACCACGCACGGTCTCGTGCGGGTCGCAAATGTCATCAATTCCCGGCCCGACTGGATACTCTTCCTCTTCGGTACGAATGACGCCCGCACGCAAGGCCCGCACCCCACGAAGACGCTCGTCCATCATGAGGAGACCGCGCGCAACATCGCCGAGTTGCGCGAGCGCGTTTCCGCGGAGACCACGGCAAACTGCGTCTGGATTACTCCGCCTGCGGTCAATGAAGCGCAGGTAGCGGCCCATCGGGGGCTGGCCAGGTTCGGGGTTCGGTTCCGCAACGAAGACTTGGCGCGAGTCGCCAAGATCGTCCGCGAGGGCGACGGGCCGGTTGTCGACGCCTTCTCAATGCTGGGGAGTCCGCCTCATCCCGACCTGCTCATGGACGACGGTCTACATTTCACTCTGGCGGGCCAGAAGCGAATGGCATTCGAGGTAGTCCGCGGCTGGAGCAAGCTCCAGTGAAACATCTCATCATCGGCGCCACGGGAAACATCGGCTCTCGGGTAACCCAGCGCCTCGTTGATTCTGGGGCACGCCCGTCCGTTTTCGTGCGCAGCGCGAATAAGGCCAGAGCCCTTTTCGGTGACCATGTCGATATCCATACCGGAGACCTCGAAAAGCCAAGCTCCTCGCTAACCAATGCGCTGGCTGGGGTCGACGGCATATTCCTCCTGACTGATGGATCGGATCTCGAGAAGCGAGATCGCGCGGTCTCCTTCGCTGCCCGCCACGCAGGCGTCCGACACGTCGTCAAGCTGTCCACCTTGGACGTGCGAACCGGGATTGGCACCGGTCCATGGCATGCGCGCGGCGAGGATGCCATTCGGGGAAGCGGGGTGGCGTTCACGTTCATTCAGGCGGCCGGATTCATGTCCAACGCGCTCGGTTGGTCGGAATCCATCCGCCGAGAGGGCGTGCTGCGCTCGTCCACGGGTTGGGGCAAGATCGCATTCATCCATCCAGACGACATCGCTGCCGTCGCCACGGCGGCCCTGACCACACGCGATCACGACGGCCAGGCATTGGTGATCACCGGCCGTAAGGCGCTGTCCTATGGGGAGATGGCGGCCACGATAGGCCGGGCCATCGGCAAGCCCGTCGGCTTCGAGGAAATATCCGACCGGCAGGCGTACACCGACGCCGTCGAATGGGCCGGGAAAGGCCCCTACGTCGATGCCCTAGTGGACATCTGGCGCGCGGTGCGCGAGGGTCGACTTGACACGGTGACGGACGGGGTAAAACGAGTAACTGGGCGAGAACCAATCGCGTTCGCTCAGTGGGCTGCCGAGAACGCCGCGTCGTTTCAGTAGTGTTTCGGTGCGGTGCCCTAAAAAGACTTCACATAGACCTGTACGGTACGGATCGCCTCGTTCCTGACGACATCACGCGAGAGCGCGCGCACCTGGTGGACCGCTCCGTGCACGAGGGATTCCACCATGCGTGGAAGGACAAAAAGCATTCGCTCCGTCTCGTCGAGGCTATATCGCTTTTGGTCGGCGCGTGACAGCACTCGCCCAAACGTGTGATGCAGCGCGTTCCTGAAGCCAAGAGCGCCTTCCGGAACGGCGGACGAAACAATGTCGTGCAGTTCCGCGGCATCCACGTGCACGTTCACCAGACCTCGGACGAGTTCGCCCGTGAATTCCTGCAGCGGAGCGGCGGCGTAGGCAGCCGTCGTCTGCCCGATGACCTGCCGTACATCGTCGACGTGTCGGTCATGAAGGGCGGTGAAGATTGCGCACTTGTCGGGGAAGTACTGATAAAGCGACCCGACGCTGACGCCAGCTACCTCCGCGATGCGATTCGTGGTGATGGCCTGGGTCCCGTGACGCTTCACCACAAGTTGGACCGCCTCGAGCACGCAGTCCACGGTCTGCCGCGAGCGTTGCTGCTTCGGCTCGCGCCGCGCAAAGGTTCTTTTGGTCGTGGTCATGCTGCCTCACCGTATGCAGTTCGCAGGCCGACATCACCTGAATATCGACATATCTAGACGAACAGATCGACCTTCTGGAACGTCGTCACGTCGATCAGCCCGACGTCGGAAATCCTCAACTCCGGAATGACCACCAGCGCCAGCAGCGAGTGCTGCATGTAGGCGTTGTTCAGGGAGCACCCCATCTTGCGCATCGCCTCGGTCAGTTTCTCCGCCTTGGCGGCGACGATCTCGGCGCGCTCGTCCGACATCAGGCCGGCGATCGGCATTTCGACCAGCGCCAGTTCCTTGCCCTTGGAGAACAGCACGACGCCGCCGCCGACCTCGCCCAGCCGGTTGACCGCCAGCGCCATGTCCTGCTTGTTGGTGCCGACGCAGATGATGTGGTGGGCGTCATGCGCCACGCTCGAGGCCATGGCGCAATCACCCATATAGCCGAAGCCGGAGACGAAGGCGTTGGTGACGCCGCCCGTGCCCCGGTGCCGTTCGACCAGCGCGATCTGGCAGACGTCGTTGCGGCGGTCCATGGCGACCAGCCCGTCCTCGACCGGCAGATCGGCCTCCAGCGCCCGTGTCGGCGCCTGGTTCTCGATGACGCCGATGACACGCACCCTCACCTCGTTGGCGCCCTTGGGAGCCATGATGTCGAAATCGCCAGCCCTGAGCTTCTTGCCCAACTTGACGGTATTCTTCGCCGTCTTCGGGTAGTCATAGGCTGGAATGTCGATATCGAGCTTGCCGCCCTTGGCCAGCCTGACGCCGCGCGCATAGACCTCGTCGATGGTCATTGCAGCGAGGTCGGAGACGATCAGCAGGTCGCCCAACCGTCCCGGCGCGATCGACCCGATCTCGCGCTCCAGCCTGAAGTGCTGTGCGGTGTTGATCGTCGCCATCTGGATCGCCGTCACCGGCTTCAGCCCCTGTTGGATGGCATGGCGCACCACCCGGTCCATGTGGCCTTCATGCACCAGCGTGCCGGAATGGCTGTCGTCGGTGCAAAGGATGAAGTTGCGCGGATCGATGCCGCCTTCGGTCACCGCCTTGATCTGCGAGGCCACGTCGTACCAGGCCGAGCCCAGCCGCAGCATCGCCTTCATGCCCTGACGGACACGGGCGATGGCATCCTCGGCGCGCGTGCCTTCGTGATCGTCCTCGGGTCCGCCGGCGACATAGCCGTGGAACGGCAGGCCAAGGTCGCGCGAGGCATAGTGGCCGCCAACCGTCTTGCCAGCACGAACCGTCGCCGCGATCTCGCCCGACATGACGGGATCATTGGCGGCGACGCCGGGAAAATTCATCACCTCGCCGAGCCCGATGATGTTTTCCCAGGTCATGGCTTCGGCGACGTCGGCGACCGTCAGTTCGGCACCGGCATGTTCCAGCCCAGGCGCCGACGGCACGCAGGACGGCATCTGCACATGCACGTTGATGGGCATCGCCACCGCCTCGTCATGCATCAGCCGTACGCCCGGCAAGCCCAGCACATTGGCGATCTCGTGCGGATCGATGAACATCGACGTGGTGCCGTGCGGGATGACGGCGCGGCAGAACTCGGTCACCGTCACCATGCCGCTTTCGACATGCATGTGCGCGTCGCAGAGGCCCGGCACCAGATAGCGCCCACCGGCGTCAACCACCTTGGTACCCTGGCCGATGGCGTGGCTGGCATTCGGTCCACAATAGGCGAAGCGGCCACCGGCAATGGCGATGTCGGTGCCGGCGATGATCTCGCCGGAGTGAACGTTCACCCAGCGGCCGTTGCGGATGACGAGATCGGCGGGCTTGCGGCCCATGGCGACGTCGACCAGATGCGTCGCCATCTCGGTCCAGGGTTTTGGTTTCGTCGCATGCGCCGCCGGCTTCTTTGCCATGAAGGAACTCCTGTTTGCGCGACTGTGCCAAGCCTGCCTGGTTTTGACCAGCGCCAAACAGCGGACAGGCCTATCCAGCCTTCACAAAGGCTGATCAGCCTTGACCCCGACCGTGACTTTCGCACCGCCGGCCGAAATCCGCTCCGCGAGGCGCTGGAGTTCGCCGGCGGTGAAGGCGCCGGAGAGCGTCACTTCGCCGCCGAGAATGGGTTCGACCAGGCGCGGCGACGCCACCACGGCACCGTCGACGCTGAGATCGACCACCTTCCCGACATTCGCCCTGGTGAAGTCGGCGAACGCCCTTGCACTGTCCGGTGTCATCTTGAGGTCGAGTGCCCGCTGTCCCGACGCTTGATCGGATACGATTGCGGCCTTGGCGATGGCGAGCGTCAATGGCTCGGCCATGGCGAGATCACAGGCGAACAGTATGATGGCTGTTCCAGCGATGAGACGAGCCAGGCTGTCCATCAGGATTTTTCCCTGCAAGACGAGCATTTTGCACGCGGACATTTTCCCGGCAATGCCGGCTGCCCTCGGCCGCAGCCGGCGGTTATGCGAGCAGCATATGGCTGCAACCAGAAATAGGATTCCGTTTCGTCGCAAATCGGTCTACGTTGATTGCCAAGACTTTTCCGACTCTTCGTCTGGGGAGTTCGAATGTATCGCCTTGTCGTCGCAAGTGCCGGCCTTCTTGCCGTCCTGTCGATGCCGGCTTTCGCAGCCGACCCGACGGTCGACGTGCCGATGACCGCGCCCGGCTTCGACTGGACCGGATACTACGCCGGCCTGCAGGCGGGCTATGGCTGGGGCCAGTCCGACATCTCAGGAACGGAAGGCGGGCCGTTTTCCGTCTCGCCGGACATAAACGGCGGTTTCGTCGGCGGGCATGTCGCCGGGCTGTGGCAGTTCGACCAGGCGGTGATCGGCGCCGAGGCCGACCTCAACTATTCCTCGGTCAACGGCACGGTGGAAGCGGAACCCGGAAACAATTTCGGTGCCGACATCAAATGGTTCGGATCGGTCAACGCCAAGGCCGGATATGCGATGGATCGTGTGCTGGTCTACGGCATAGGCGGCGTCGCCTTCGCCGGGATCGAAACCTCGCAGTCAGCAGGCTCCGCCTTCTCCGAGACACGCACGAATGTCGGCTGGACCCTGGGCGCCGGCGTCGACTACGCGCTGACCGACAAGTTCGTCGTCGGCGCGCAGTATCGCTATTACGATTTCGGCTCCGAGCATTATGACGGATCCACCGACTTCGTCGGCCGCGACCAGGATACCAAGCTGAACACCGTCGGCGTCAATCTCAGCTACAAATTCTGAGCCTTGCCAGCACCGCTCGGCGAGCGACGGCTGTGGCGTAATCCGCGATTTCGACAACAGGGGCGGCCGGCGCCCCCAGTGGGCGGGGGAATGGGTTGGGCCTGGTAGACGCCGGCCTCGGCGGATCAAGTCCGCCGTGCAAACACCCTACGCATTGCGCGCGCCGCGCTAAATTCCGCGATCACACCAGTATCGCCACGCCACCTCCTCTGGGGTGCGTGTTCAGACGGCTTGCTCTTCGGCCGCTTCGTTTTCGATGGCCACGCGCTGAACCACCTCGGGGGACACATGCATGATGGTAATATCGAAAGCCCGATAAGCCTCATCTGGCGCAATGCCGCGTTCGATTTCCACCTTCGTCATGCCGTCCTTCAGGTGCTCGTTGCGCAGTTTGGTCAGGATTGATCCAAGCCCGTGGTGATGGCCGAAACTCGGCGCAATATACTCGCCTGAGGGCGTCCAGCCGCCGAAGTGCGTCGCAACATGCACATCGTGGAGTTCCTCCGGATCAGACGCGCTAATCCTGACTAGCTCTTCGATGAGGTCCTCAATTGCCGCTTTGGTCATGTATGCGGTTACGCCCATGACATCCAATCGCAGTGCCAGGCTGTGCGGTCCGGCCGACACCTTTTTCGCGGGTTTTTTCGTTGGTCGCCTAGCCATGCCTAACTTGCCTCCATGCCGTGATGCGTTCGATCCTATGGGAAGCATGGTGCGGGCGGCGGGACTTGAACCCGCATGGCCGAAGCCTCCGGATTTTAAGTCCGGTGTGTATACCAATTTCACCACGCCCGCAGAGCCCGCACATGTACGCGTGGTGTGGGATTTTGCAAAGAGCAAGGGAGCAGGCTCGCACACTTGATTGTGTGGGAAACATCGTGGGGATTTCCCACGCATGTGGGAGAAAACCGGACTTCACCATCAGCTCG
The DNA here is from genome assembly GCF_030160235.1 of Mesorhizobium huakuii. GTDB lineage: Bacteria > Pseudomonadota > Alphaproteobacteria > Rhizobiales > Rhizobiaceae > Mesorhizobium > Mesorhizobium huakuii. The sequence continues at coordinate 87,997 of NZ_BSNY01000037.1, read as the reverse complement.
AAGTCCCGGTTTTTCAGGCTGTTGAGTCCGAAGTACCGCAGAAAAAGGGACTTAAAACCCCTCGATCTCTGATCGTACGGGTTCGATTCCCGTCGTCCGCAGCAGATTGAGATCAAAGCAGAGTTTAGCCGATTGGCATGGGCGGCTAGCCATGGCGAGGTTTGACAGTGTGGCCGCAAGGCAGCCGTATCGAGAACGGCTATCCCATTCGATTTTTGAGCAAAGGCGAAACAAAGGATGCATTTCCACGTTGAGCCTCGTCAAAACGAGGGAGATTTTTGAAAATGGATCCGGCGACTGCGGCAGTGATGGTTTTGCTCCAGTGCGGCCCGGTTGAGGGTTCTGTCTGCAAACCCATCGATATGGGGCCGACCACGTATGCGTCGCTCGACTCATGCATGGCTTCGCTGAAGGACAGGCTGGCAAGCGCTCCGAACGGCGAAACCGTTGGGCGGTGTCGTCTCGTTGATGCGACCGTCACAGATGGCTTGCCGCTCGGCTATACAAAGGTTCTTGTAACGCGCGGCCTCGGCGCCGACGCCGTCACGAGCAGCTACATCGTACAGCACGAGCCTTAGCCGCCTCGTTCCCGTAGCCCCAAGGTGGCGTTCTTGCCTGTTTGCTAGATGCGCGTGGTGACATGCTCTTGGCCGCCCGAAGGTAGTACCGGCGACCGCTGATCGGCGCTTCGCTCATGGTCCGGCCCAGAGCCCATTTCAATGATTCCGACCAGCGCGCGAACAAACTCGACCATATCGTTCGCCGTGATGGCTGCCTGATCGGGATCTTGCCCAATGTGCTCGGCGGCCGCGCAACATGACAGGCGGATGCGATCGTAGTGGGAATCCCTTTCATCCTCCGGCAACATCGCCAATTTCATGGCTCGGCGATGAATCAGCCGGAGCAATTGTTCGAGAGCGGTTCCGACACTCATGCGTTTTGCTCCGCATTGGTCAAGCGTTCCGGCGCTCCAGGGCGCGTGTTGGAACGTCGATGGTATTTCCCTCCCGTGCCAAGGCTGCATTATAGCCATTAATATATTGTTTATTGCTAATATATGATCCCTAGAGGCGTCTTTGGGCTCCATCGGATGGTAGCGGCCTCGGCGCCAAGGCCTGAGGCGGAGCTTAGGTCACTCTCGGACGTGACTTCAAACGGGGCGCCGGATTTCGAGCATCGGATCGCAGCCGGCATGTCTTTTGTTGCCGGCGACGTCGCTACAGTCGCATCACCCGGCAATTCCATCGCCATTATGCCCGCGGTTGGGCGGTACGGTGCCGAAGCAGCGGTTCTCACGCCGCCTTTCGAGTGAGCCAACAGCGCCTGCGCATTCGCAAAGCTATTTCGGAACGGGCAATGACAATAACGATAGATGGAACCGCCAGCTGGCGCGATATCGCGCGGGTGAGCGAAGGCGAATCCCTGGCGCTTAGCCAGGCAGCGTGGGAGAGGATCGCTTTTGCGCACCAGATCGTGGCGGCCATCGTGGAAAAAGGCATCCGCGCCTATGGCGTCAACACCGGTGTCGGCGCCTTGGCAAGCAAGGTCGTGGCGCCTGCCCTGCAAAAGAAGTTGTCGCGAAACATCATTCGCAGCCACGCCTGCGGCGTCGGTGACCTGGTGCCGAGACGCGGCGTGCGCGCCATCATTGCTGCCCAAGTGGCAAATTTCGCGCATGGCCACTCGGGCGTGAGCCCTGCGATCGTCAGCAACTTGCTAACCTTTATCGAGCGCGACTGCGTTCCCGACGTACCGTCCCGGGGATCGGCAGGCTATTTGACGCACAACGCGCATGTGGCACTGGTCCTGATCGGCGAAGGCAGAGCAACCGTGGCGGGTCGCCCGATGAGCGGGCTCGAGGCCCTGGCCGAAATGGGTCTGGAGCCATTGGAGCTTGGCGCCAAGGAAGGCTTGAGCCTCGTCAATGGCACCGCGTGCGCAACCGGCCTGACAAGCATCGCCGTGCTGCGCGCGCAGCGTTTGTTGGGGTGGGCCGACGCCGCGGCGGCTTTGACGCTTGAAGCCGCGGGCGCGCAAATGCCGGCCTTTGGCGAACAAATCCTGGCGATGAGGCCCTCACCCGGCATTCAGGACGTGGGCAGATCACTGCGCGGCTGGCTCCATGGCAGCGAGCTTATCGCGCTGGCCCATGGCAGTCGCACGCAGGACGCGCTCAGCCTTCGCGCCGTGCCGCATGTTCATGGCGCCGCCCGGGAGGTGCTGGACCGGTCCGCCGCGCTGGTCGACCGCGAACTGGCTGCCGTCACCGACAATCCCGCGGTATTCGGGTCTCTGAACGATCCTCAGGTTGTTTCAGAGGCGCATGCGGTGGCGCCCGCTCTCGGGCAGGCCGCCGACGGCCTGACCATCGCCTTGGCTCAGGTTGCCGGAATGAGCGAGCGTCGGATCGATCGTCTCGTCAATCCGCTTGTCAACAATTTGCCGGCCTTCCTTGCCGACGAGGACGGAGCCAATTCCGGCTTCATGATCGCCCAGTACACGGCCACGTCGCTCAGCAACGTCAATCGGCGTCTGGCCGCCCCGGCGGCGACCGACGGCGGCGTCACATCCGGATTGCAAGAGGATTTCCTGGCGCATCCAACCGTCGCGGCCAACAAGCTGCTGGCGGTCATCGACAACGCGGAATACATCCTGGCCATCGAACTCATGGCGGCCGCACAGGCCCATGATTTTCTGGCAGCGCGCGGTGCACGCGCGCGGGGTACCGACGCCATCTACCAAATGGTGCGTGACAATATCGCGCACTAGTCCGACGATCGGCCGCTTTCCGGGGACATGGAGACATTGCGCAACTTCATCCGTGAAATGGACGTGCCGGCATGTCCGCAGCCTGATGTGTGAGCCGCTTGCCCGCTGAGCCTCGTGGTCTCAAGCCTTCATCGGGTTCAGCTTCAAATGCTGGATCAAAATAATCGTCTTGGCATCGACGATGCGGCCGTCGGCGATGCCGGCCAGCGCTTCGTCGAGCGGCATTTCCAGGACCTCGATGTCCTCGCCTTCTTCCGGGGCGCCGCCGCCGGCCGAGATGCGGTCGGCGGGCGAATAGCGGGCGATGAAGAACCACAGCCGCTCGGTGACACTGCCCGGGCTCATGTAAGGCGAAAACAGCCGCTCAATCTTGTCCAGCCGGTAGCCGAGTTCCTCCTCGGCTTCCTTGCGGATGGCGGTCTCCGGATCGTTTTCGTCGAGCAGCCCGGCACAGGCCTCGATCAGCGGTTCGCGGTGGCCGGTGACATAGGCGGGATAGCGGAACTGGCGCACCAGAAGCACCGTCGAACGCTGGGGGTCGTAGGGCAGGATCACCGCGCCGTCGCCGCGATCATAGGTCTGGCGGATCTGCGTCTCCCACTGGCCGTCGCGCCGGCGATAGTCGAGCACGGTCTTCTTCAGCACCGCCCAGTCGTCGGAAAGAACCTCTTCCGAACGGATACGAATACGATCTTCCATTGGATACCTCGGTATTTGCAGCGGGGCGCAGGCGTAGCCGCGAACCGGCGCCGACGCAATTGGGGCAGCGATTGGTCCAGCGTTTCACTCTCTCGTGTGTGGTATGCAACATATCCGTCGCCTAAATAGCGTTCCCTCTCCCGGAGCTCACTTCATGACCGCATCGCTTTTCCAGCCGATCACCCTCGACGGCCTCACCTTCCCCAACCGCATCGCCGTGGCGCCGATGTGCCAGTATTCCGCCGAGGACGGGTCGGCCAGCGACTGGCATCTCTACCACTGGATGAACCTGGCCATGTCCGGCGCAGGCATGGTCACGGTGGAGATGACCGATGTCGAGCGGCGCGGGCGTATCACCCATGGCTGCCTCGGGCTTTACTCCGACGACAATGAGGCCGCCGCGCGCCGCACTCTGGACGCGGCGCGGCGCGTCGCAGCACCAGGCACGAAATTCGGCACGCAGCTCGCGCACGCCGGCCGCAAGGCCTCGAACCGCAAGCCCTGGGAGGGCGGCGGGCCGCTGCAGCCGAACGAAGATCCCTGGCAGACCGTCTCGGCTTCGGCCATCGCCTACGACACCGGCTGGAACGTGCCGCGCGCACTCGATGAGGACGAGATCCTGCAGCTCATCGAGCGGTTCGCCCGAGCCGCCAGGCGGGCCGAACGCGCCGGCTTCGACTTCATCGAACTGCACGCAGCACATGGCTATCTGATCTTCCAGTTCCTGTCGCCACTGTCCAACCAGCGCACGGACCGCTGGGGCGGCTCGCTGGAAAACCGGATGCGTCTTGTCGTCGAAATCGCCAGGGCGGTGAAGAAGGCGGTGCCGAAGCTGATGCTCGGCGCGCGGCTGTCGGTGAAGGACTGGGTCGACGGCGGCTTCGACGTCGAGGATGCAATCGAGGTGGCGAAGGTCCTGAAGGCCGAGGGCATCGCCTATCTCTGCTGCTCCAGCGGCGGCAATTCCCCTTTGCAGAAATTGCCCACCGGCCCCGGCTATCAGGTGCATCTGGCGGAAGCCGTGCGCAAGGGCGCCGGCATCCCGACCCGCGCGGTCGGCCTGATCGACGATCCCCAGCAGGCCGAGGCTGTCATCGCCGAGGGCCGCGCCGACATGGTAGCACTGGCGCGCGCCTTCCTCGCCGACCCGCGCTGGGGCTGGCGTGCGGCCGCCACATTCAAGGAAAAGATCCATCCGGCGCCGCAGCTCGCCCGCTCGGTGACGACGATGGAGCACTGGATGAAGGCGGCGGGCTGAAAACAGCCAATTCTCCCGATACCAGTGCGATCCTGACCGGCTCGTTTGCCACGGCCCGCTTCAATTCTGGCCGCAAACTGTTACGCTGGGTGAGGCTGCGGCGGGCGCGGCCGGGCTTGGGAGGAGATCATGTCATTCAGGGCATTCTTGCCGGCTGCGATGCTTGTGGCTGTCGCCGGCTTTTGGCTCGGCGCATCGACGCCAGGCGTCGCGCAATATTGCGAGGGGACTGTGCACGGCCTGTCCGGCCGCTACAATCTGGCGACCGGCAGCGGCTTTCTCGCCGTGCGGACACGGCCGAACTCGTCATCGCGGATGATCGGCCAGCTGTTCAATGGCGATCACGTCGAGATTTTCGACCGGCGCGGCAACTGGTATCAGGTCGAAATCGGCGGCACGACCGGCTGGGCGAATGCACGCTGGCTGCGCAACGACTGCGGCTACTGAGACGCCGATGCATGTCGCCCAAAACGCGCCGCAAAACGCGACGCGACCTTTGGGCGCAGGTTCCGGGCCACTTTTGCAACCAAATTGGCTGCTTTGCGTTGCGGCCATGATGGACAACAAACCTTTTGAAACGCCGGTCGTGGTCGAACTCGGCCATGTCGGCAAATATCGCCATATCCGCAGCACCCAGGAAGCGGCGGAGTGCCTCATGACGGTGTGGCCGCTCAATCGCGGCCCGCGTCATCGTGATGCCCTCGACACTTGCCTCAAAGTGCTGGAAGGTTATCGTTCGACAGCGGAAGCGCGACGGGCATTGATCGAGGCCGCCAGGGAATCGGAAGTGCTGGTGCCCGACGACAAGCTATCCGACGACCGGCTGCATTGAGCAGGCGGACCTTTCAACCGGAGGTTTTTATGGCGAAGCTGACTTACAAGATCGTCGAGCATGACGGCGGCTGGGCCTACAAGGTCGGTTCGACCTTCTCGGAGACATTTCCCACCCATCAGGATGCGTTGCGCGCAGCCGAGATCGCCTCGGCCGAGCAGCAGGTGGCAGGCGCGACGGACGGCATCCAGTATGAGGACGCCGACGGCAAATGGCACGAGGAACTGGCCGATGGCCGCGACCGGCCACAGACCGAAGTGTCCGACTAGACCCTCCTCAGAAGAGAACTTTCCGGAAGGAACTGGCAGGGCGCCGACCGCGGACGTCAGGAGAGACGACGTCCCACGGTCAGCGGCTGCCCAACGGCTGAATTATTTGCCGCAATAGTGATCGTTGACGTTCAATCCGGCATTGGCATCAGGACCGGCCGTATTGGAGGCACAAGGTCCGGAGGCGCCCGAATTGCCAAGGCTGTCCAGCCCTGAGCGGTCGCCATTGATGCTTCCGGTCGTGTTCTGGTCGACGCCGGAAGACTGTTCGTTGCCGAACGGCCACCAGTTGTGATGGTTTGAATACGCGCCGTCGGACGATTGCGCCATCGCCGACGTGGCGAGACCGATCGTCAGAACCGACGCTGCAAGAAATTTCCTGTACATTGCATTACTCCGTGTCTTGGTCGCCTTGGGTGCGACACGGGGTAAACCCGGCAGTCAGCCGGTTGGTTCGTTGAAATTGTCGTGAGGCTGCGGTGATGGAAACGCGCGCGCGGCAATCCGCTCGATGAAGCCGATCACCCGCCTGGGCTCGACGAATTGCGGCATATGACCGACGCCGTCGACGGGTTCGAAATCGAGCCCTGCGATCTTGCCTCGCATCGGCTCGCCATGGATGCGGATGTCGATGACGCGGTCGGCGGTTCCGAAGAGGATGCCGGCCGGCATGACGATCTCGCCATAGCGTTGCTCGATGCGGCCGAGATCCTGTTCGACGGCCACGACATCGGCTGATGTCGCCTGGAAATGGGCTGGCCGCAGCCCGAGCCAGCCGCCGCCTTCAACCATATAGTCCGTCGGAAAAGCCTGAGGCGCGAAGATGAATTCCATTGTCGGCCGCGCATAGCGCAGGCTCAGGGGTATCGCCACGGTATAGGCCATGATCCAGCGCTGCAGGCGCGAGGGGATATAGAGCAGGTCAAACCGCTGGCGTGCCCTGTTTTCCAGATGTGTCAGCGGCGCCAGCAAGGCAATGCCCGAAATTGCCTCGGGATGTTCCACGGCCAGGGTCAGCGCGACGGCGCCACCCAGCGAGTGGCCCACCACCAGCGGCCTTTCCAGCTCCAATTTTTCGATGAAGCGGCGCACCAGGGCCGCCTGTTCAGGCAAGCGGCCAGTGGCACCGTTCGCGCGCGTCGAATAGCCCGATCCCGGGCGATCGAGCGCGATCAGCCGATAGCCCGGGCCGAAACGTCCCAACAGCGTATGCCGGAAGTGATGGAGTTGCGCACCAAGCCCGTGCAGGAAGACGATCGGCCGCCCCTCGCCCACATCGACATAGTGGATGCGGTTGCCGTCGACCTCGACGAATTTTCCGACCGGCGGCACCTGCCTTTGCGCCTTCGCCGCGATCCACAGCGTCGCCAGCACCAGGCAGGCGATCCCCAGGACCGCCAGCAGCAAAAACAGGGCCAGCAGCCATGACAGGATCGATATCAGCATTGTTCACCCGGACCAGAACCCGTTTGAGCTTACCCGCATCCGGTGATGCTGCAACCTCGCATCGAAACGCGCGCGTCCAGGGCGGATGTTCACCGCCGACATGGCATTGCCGTCGGCCATGCGCCGCGCTATTTCAGGCGACCCGTCCTGCCGGAGCCCTCCATGACCGAAATCGTTACCGCCGCCATGCTCGTCATCGGCGATGAGATACTCTCCGGCCGCACCAAGGACAAGAACATCGGCCACCTCGCCGACATCATGACGGCCGTCGGCATCGACCTGAAGGAAGTGCGCATCGTTCCCGACGAGGAAGACGAGATCGTCGCGGCGGTGAATGCCGTGCGTGCGCGCTACACCTACGTGTTCACCACCGGCGGCATCGGCCCGACCCATGACGACATCACCGCCGATTCGATCGCGAAGGCGTTCGGCGTGCCCTGCGAATACGATGCCAAGGCCTATGCGCTGCTGGAGGCAAGTTATGCCGCGCGCGGCATCGAATACACCGAGGCGCGCAAGCGCATGGCGCGGATGCCGCGCGGCGCCGACCATATCGACAACCCGGTGTCGGTGGCGCCCGGCTTTCGCATCGGCAACGTCCACGTCATGGCCGGCGTGCCCTCGATCTTCCAGGCCATGCTCGACAATGTCGTGCCGACGCTCAAGACCGGCACGAAGATGCTGTCGGCGACTGTGCACTGTCCGTTCGGCGAAGGCCTTGTCGGCGGGCCGCTGGGCGAGATCCAGAAAGCCCATCCGGATACGATCATCGGGTCCTATCCAAAGTATGGTGACGGCAAGTTCTGGACCGAGCTGGTCGTTCGCGCCCGCAGCCAGCAGGCGCTCGACGCCGCGCGCGCCGATGTAGAGGCGATGGTAGCGGGTTTCGCCGCCAAGGCGAGTTGAGCCGGTTCAGGCCGGAACAAAGCATGGCGCGCCAGCGTTGCTTTCACGCGAGTTCGAACACTCGCCAGATTGAGGGATCACCATGCGCTTCAAGACCATCGTTGCCATTCTGCAGAACGAGCAGGACGCCGAACGCGTGCTCGACTGCGCCATTCCGCTCGCCAACCGCTTCGAGAGCCACCTGGTCGGCATCCATGCCGAGGCGCTTCCGGTGCCCTACACGTCGGCGACCGGTTTTCCCGATACCGAGTTCCTGCAGGTCTCGGCCGACATGAGCCGCGAGCGGGCCGACAAGCTTGAGGCCGTCTTCCTGCGGCGCATCGAGGATTCCGGCCTCTCTTTCGAGTGGCGCAGCCTGGAGAGCTTCTCCGGCGACAGCGCGCTGACAGGCATTTCAAGCGTGCGCGCCGCCGATCTCGTCATTGCCGCCCAGCGCGAAACCGGCGGCGACCCCAGCGCCGATGTCGACACGCTGGTCTATGACGCCGGCCGGCCCGTGCTGGTGGTGCCGAGTGCCGGTCCGCTGGTCACCACGTTCAGACGCGTGCTGCTTGCCTGGAACGGCAGCAAGGAGGCCGCCCGCGCCGCCTTCGACGCCCTGCCTTTCATCATCGAGGCCGAGAAGACCGACATATTGGTCATCGATCCGCCCGATGCGTTCGACGAAAGCCCGGAGGCCGCCGGCGCCGAAATCGCGTCGGCGCTGTCACGCCACGGCGCCACCGTCAGCGTGTCGGTGCAGAAATCGGGCGGCACTTCGGTCGACGACATGATCCAGAACCGGGTCGCCGAGAGCGGCGCCGATCTGCTGGTTCTTGGCGCCTACAGCCACTCCTGGCTGCGCCAGCTGCTGTTCGGCGGGGTGACGCGCACGGTGCTGCGTACGGCACAGGTAGCGGCCTTCCTGTCGCGATAAGTCCACAGCCATCGCTGCCTGCCGCCCTTGCCAAGGCCGAGGTTTTCCAGTTAATTCCGCGCGCATTCCCCTGTTTTTGTGCACGCGGTCTTCGCGTGCTGCGGAGTGCGCGAACAATGTCCCTTCCCGAAAAAGCCTTCCCGGTCTCCTGGGACCAGTTCCATCGTGACGCCCGTGCGCTTTCCTGGCGCCTTTCCGGCGCCAACAAGGGGCAATGGAAGGCGATCGTCTGCATCACACGCGGCGGCCTGGTTCCGGCGGCGATCATCGCGCGCGAGCTCGGCATCCGCATCATCGAGACGGTCTGCGTCGCCTCCTATCACGACTACACCAGCCAGGGGCAGTTGCAGGTGCTGAAGGAGATTACGCCCGCACTGCTCGCCGACGACGGCGCCGGCGTGCTGATCATCGACGACCTGACCGACACCGGCAAGACCGCCGGCATCGTGCGCGCAATGATGCCCAAGGCGCATTTCGCCACCGTCTATGCCAAGCCGAAGGGCCGGCCGCTGGTCGATACTTTCGTCACCGAGGTCAGCCAGGACACCTGGATCTATTTCCCCTGGGACATGGGCTTCACCTACCAGAAGCCGATCGCCGACGACCACGCCGGCTGATTCGCAACACGCCGCTTTTCCAGTTAAGCCGCCACCGACGACAATATCTGCTTCCGTGGACGGGTCCCCGGGGCAAGATATCCTGTGAAATCGACCTTTGTTGACGGGAATCGGCCAGCCTGACCAAAGTTTTTACTTTTATTGGCCAGAATTAGCCGTAAGATTCGTAAGGCGGCAAACGATTCTGGAGGCTGGGGCTAGCTTCTCCGATGTTGACAAGGCCAACGACGCACAACCACCTGGCTGAAAGGGTCCGGCGACTCTTCGGCACCGCACCGTGTCGCCTGCAGGTTGCCGCCCTGCCCTGGCGCGATACCGGAAATGGCGTCGAGATCATGTTGATCACCAGCCGTGATACTGGCCGCTGGGTGCTGCCCAAGGGCTGGCCGGAGGCCAGGGAGCCGCTCTGCGAGGCGGCGGCGCGCGAAGCGGGTGAGGAAGCCGGATTGCGCGGAACGGTCTCGCATCTCGAAGCCGGCCGCTATTTCTATGCCAAGGTTCTGGCTTCGGGCGAAGAAGTGCCTTGCGAGGTGCTGGTGTTTCCGCTGCATGTCGACAAGATCGCCGACCGCTGGAAGGAAAAGCGCTCCCGCACCCGCAAATGGGTGAGTTCCAGCGAAGCGGTGCGCATGATCAACGAGCCGGACCTTTGCCAGATCGTCGCCTACTTCTGCGCCGACCCGCACAGATTCTCGTAACTGGCATTTTCACAACCCTGTGATGTGCCGAGCATGAATGTTTTGCTAATCCTTCTTCGCTAAGAATCGACCAATCTGGCGTTTGATCGATGGCGAATCCTGTAGACCCACTTCAGCAACATACCGGCGAGCCCCAGCGCGAGCACCGTCCACGCGTTCTCAAGGGTGGAACCGTCATCACCGGGATTCAAAACTCGGAAATCGCCGTCATGCTGCGCAACCAGCATGCGGGCGGCGCCGAATTGAAGATACCGCTCGAGGCACGGGTGCCCGACCGTTTCCTGCTTTATGTGCCGCTCGACGGCGTTGCCTATCGCTGCGAGGTCCGCTGGCGCCGCAACGACCGGGTCGGCGTGCAATTCACCGGCACCGAGCCGAAGCCGAAGCTGCATTACGGCTGATATCCGGCATGTCGGCCCGACAGGTTTTTCGAGGCCGACCAGATTTGCTCCCGACGGACGCCTCCTGGCGGTCAAGGACCTCGGACCCGCCGCTCGAAACGGCAATCGCAAAGGCGCATTTCTATCCCCGTTATCCACATGTGTGACACACAAGATGTTGGGGTCACAAAAGCTACGCAAACGAATCCTTGACGGCGCAAAACGAGTCGCCTTTTATAGGCCATGTGCTCCTGTTGAGAGCGCGACCGGAAAGTTCTGAGCCCGGTCTTTTTCCCGGATTATGTGCGTTTTTGCCCGCATTTCCGCCTGTTTACGAGGCCGGCGGAAGCGTTGGGATTGTGGGGTGGTGGGGCGACGAAAGGGAGAATTGTCGGACTGGAATAAATTGTCTGTTAATACTATATTTAGTGTTTGCAGGTAGGTTCGACGCTAGATAGTGTGAATTTCCCTCGAGTGAGGGAATCGAAAAAATCAGATTTGAGGGACCCGCGGGGTTCGCCGGCGTGTTGTGACAGAGGCTTCATGAGAAGCCCAGGCAGCATTGCTGGGGAAGATCGCGGAATGGAGAGCCGGCCGTTTTCGAACGCCGGCAGACGGCGGACATGCGCGTTTCGCATCAGGGGGAGAAATCCCTGGGGAAAAGCGCTATATATAGACAAAAGGACCGGACCAATGCGCATCGAGCGTCGCTTCACCAAGCAAGGGCAATCGGCTTATGCGGAGATCGAATTCCGCAAGGCGCTTTCCGAGATCAAGAATCCGGATGGCTCGGTGGTGTTCCGTCTCGACAACATCGATGTGCCGGCGCAATTCTCCCAGGTCGCCGCCGATATCCTGGCGCAGAAATATTTCCGCAAGGCCGGTGTGCCCGCGCGGCTGAAGAAGGTCGAGGAGAACGACGTCCCCTCCTTCCTGTGGCGCTCCGTTGCCGACGAGGCGGAACTCGCCAAGCTGCCGGAAGCCGAGCGCTACGGTTCCGAGATCGACGCCCGCCAGGTCTTCGACCGCCTGGCCGGCACCTGGACCTACTGGGGCTGGAAGGGCGGCTACTTCAAGTCGGAGGAAGACGCGCGCGCTTTCCGCGACGAGCTTGCCTACATGCTGGCCACCCAGCGCGTCGCGCCGAATTCGCCGCAATGGTTCAACACTGGGTTGCACTGGGCATACGGCATTGACGGTCCGAGCCAGGGCCACTTCTATGTCGACCCCTTCACCGGCAAGCTGACCAAGTCGAAGTCCTCCTACGAGCACCCGCAGCCGCATGCCTGCTTCATCCAGGGCGTACAGGACGACCTCGTCAACGAGGGCGGCATCATGGATCTGTGGGTGCGTGAGGCGCGCCTGTTCAAATATGGCTCGGGCACCGGCTCCAACTTCTCGTTGCTGCGCGGCGAAGGCGAAAAGCTGTCTGGCGGCGGCCGCTCGTCCGGCCTGATGAGCTTCCTCAAGATCGGCGACCGCGCCGCGGGCGCCATCAAGTCGGGCGGCACGACGCGCCGCGCCGCGAAAATGGTCATCGTCGACGCCGACCACCCCGATATCGAGGAATTCATCGACTGGAAGGTCAATGAAGAGCAGAAGGTCGCCTCGCTGGTGACCGGCTCCAAGATCGTCAAGAAACATCTCGAAGCCATCATGAAGGCCTGCGTCAATTGCGAAGGCAATGGCGAGGACTGCTTCGATCCGGCCATCAACACGGCGCTGAAGCGCGAAATCAAGGCGGCCAAGAAGTCGGCGGTGCCGGAGAACTACATCTATCGCGTCATCCAGTTCGCCAAGCAGGGCTACACCTCGATGTCGTTCAAGACTTACGACACCGACTGGGATTCGGATGCCTATCTGACCGTTTCGGGCCAGAACTCCAACAATTCGGTGTCGCTGAAGGACAATTTCCTGCGCGCCGTCGAGGACGATGCCGACTGGCACCTGACCGCCCGCAAGGACGGCAAGGTCTTGAAGACGCTGAAGGCCAGGGACCTCTGGGAAAAGATCGGCTACGCCGCCTGGGCGTCGGCGGATCCGGGCCTGCATTTCAACACGACGATGAACGACTGGCACACCTGCGCTTCGGCCGGTGCGATCCGGGCGTCCAACCCGTGCTCGGAATACATGTTCCTCGACGACACGGCCTGCAACCTCGCCTCGATCAACCTTTTGCCCTACCGCAACGCCGACGGCACGATCGACATCGCGGCCTACGAGCACACGGTGCGGCTGTGGACCATCGTCCTCGAAATCTCTGTCATGATGGCGCAGTTCCCGTCGAAGGAGATCGCCAAGCTCTCCTACGAATACCGCACGCTCGGCCTCGGCTACGCCAACATTGGCGGCCTGCTGATGACCTCGGGCATTCCCTATGATTCCGACGAGGGCCGCGCCATCTGCGCCGCGCTCACCGCTGTTATGACCGGCGTTGCCTATTCAACATCGGCCGAGATGGCCGCCGAACTCGGCGCCTTCCCGGACTATGACCGCAACGCCCAGAACATGCTGCGCGTCATGCGCAACCATCGCCGCGCCGCCTATGGCGACAAGGACGGCTACGAGAAGCTCGCCGTCAACCCGGTGCCGCTGGTCGCCTCCGACCTCAAGCAGCAGGCGCTTGCCGAGCATGCCAAAGCCGCCTGGGACCGCGCCATCGAGCTCGGCGAGGAGCATGGCTACCGCAATGCGCAGGCGACCGTCATCGCGCCGACCGGCACGATCGGCCTGGTCATGGATTGCGACACCACCGGCATCGAGCCCGACTTCGCGCTGGTGAAGTTCAAGAAGCTCGCCGGCGGCGGCTATTTCAAGATCATCAACCGCGCCGTGCCGGAAGCGCTGCGCACGCTCGGCTATTCCGAGAGCCAGATCGCCGAGATCGAGGCCTATGCGGTTGGCCACGGCAATCTCAACCAGGCGCCCGGCATCAATCCCGGCTCGCTCAAGGCCAAGGGTTTCAGCGATGACAAGATCGCCGCGCTCAATGCGGCGCTGAAGTCGGCCTTCGACATCAAGTTCGTCTTCAATCAGTGGACGCTCGGCGCCGACTGGGTGAAGGAGACTTTTGGGTTCACCGACGAGCAGCTCAACGACTTCTCGTTCGAGATGCTGCCGGCGATGGGCTTCTCCAGGAAGGACATCGAGGCCGCCAACATCCATGTCTGCGGTGCCATGACGCTGGAAGGCGCACCCTTCCTCAAGGCCGAACACCTTGCCGTGTTCGACTGCGCCAGCCCCTGCGGCAAGATCGGCAAGCGCTCGCTGTCGATCAACAGCCACATCCAGATGATGGCCGCCGCGCAGCCCTTCATCTCCGGCGCCATCTCCAAGACCATCAACATGCCCAACGATGCGACGGTTGAGGACGCCAAGGGCGCCTACATGCTGTCGTGGAAGCTGGCGCTGAAGGCCAACGCGCTCTACCGCGACGGCTCGAAACTGTCGCAGCCGCTCAACGCCTCGCTGCTCGCCGATGGCGAGGAGGACGAGGACGAGGCCGTCGAGCAGCTGATCGCGGCCCCGGCAGCCGCGCGTGCGGCGCAGATCACCGAGCGCATCGTCGAGCGCATCATCGAACGCGTGTCGCGCGAGCAGGAAAAGCTGCCCGGCCGTCGCAAGGGCTACACGCAGAAGGCCAAGATCGGTGGCAACACCATCTTCCTGCGCACCGGCGAATATGATGATGGCCGCCTCGGCGAGATCTTCATCGACATGAACAAGGAAGGCGCCACGCTGCGTGGCCTTCTCAACAACTTCGCCATCGCGATTTCGCTCGGCCTGCAATACGGCGTGCCGCTCGACGAATATGTGCACGCATTCACCTTCACCAAGTTCGAGCCGGCCGGCATGGTCATCGGCAACGATGCCATCAAGAGCGCGACGTCGATCCTCGACTACGTGTTCCGCGAACTCGCCATCTCCTATCTCGGCCGCAACGACCTCGCCCATGTCGACCAGTCGGACTTCTCCAACACCGCGCTTGGCCGCGGCATCAGCGAAGGCAAGACCGACGCCGTTTCCAAGGGCCTGACGCGCGGTTCGCCGGTGAAGCTGGTGTCGAGGGCGATCGGCAACGAGCCGAAGGGCTTTGCCGGCGCCGGCACCCCTGCCCGCTCGGCGCCGACGGCTTTCTCCGGCTCCAATGTGCTGGCGCTCAAGCCTGCCAGCGACGAGGCGGTCGCCTACAAGCGCGACTATGAGGATCGCGCCAAGGAACTGGCCGAGGACATCGCCTTCGAGGAAGCGGCGGGCTCTGCTTCCGTAGCCTCGGACGCCACGGCGGCGCTGTTCACCGATGCGGCCGCGAACGAAGCCGCCGAAGCGAAGAAACTCGCCGCCGACCGCCGCGCCAAGTCACTGCTGCAAGGCTACACCGGCAATTCCTGCTCCGAGTGCCAGAACTTTACGATGGTGCGCAACGGGACGTGTGAGAAGTGCGATACCTGCGGTGCCACGAGCGGGTGCAGCTAAGAATCTGAAACGACGACGCCAAAACGCAACATCATCGGCCCGGTCGTAAGATCGGGCCGAAGTAGTAAACGGAACAAAGAGGGTACATCACATAAGGATGTCTTTATGTGACATCCTCTGAAAACACCTAAGGCCGCCCCTCCCGGAGCGGCCTTAGGTACCGCGAATAAGCCGAAGCCCACGCGGGGCGACGAGATCGGAATCCCATCTCCTGTTGCAAGGTTATTATATGGAGATTCTGATCAAGGAGTCGAGAAGGCATCGGTAGTTGGCGTGACTTTAACGGCTCAAGAAAGGCCTTCTCGTTATGAAAACCGAACCACAAATTAGTGCCAATAAATTGATCGAATATTGTTTCGCTCGATCGACTCGTCGAACTGTGATCATTGAAGAAATCATCCGACCTAAGAACTTCCTCCTCGACACGCGCTACAACGAGATTGAGCGCGCGATGATACATTTCATTGAAACTCATGGCCGTGATGACAGCCGACTATCACAGCTCGACGGAGCCTTGTTGTCGCGCCAACCTGCCACTTCGCATGACGAACAGAGGCTTCTTACGGCCCACGATGCAATCGAGCTCTGTCGTACTATGAGCTTGGCTAAACTGCCTGCTGCCGCGAAATTGATCGGCATTTCAGATACCCAGCCTAAATTCTCCCTTGGCGGCGTCTCTGTTAGCGTCCGGCCCACAAACTCAGTGAAACTGGCACAGATAGGAAATAAGGAATTGGGCCTTGGCTTGATCAAGCCTTACTTATGTAAAACGCTGCCACTGACGACGGAAACTTCGTCACTCCAAGGAGCTCTTCTCCACTGGTATGCGGAAGAATTCTTCGAAGGTGCAGGAGAGCCTCGTGCAGAATTTTGTTTCGTCGTTGATGTGTTTGCGCAGAAGATTTTCGCCGCGCCCGGCAACTTCAGCCAGCGCAGAAAACTGCTCGCGGCCTCGTGCCAAGAGATTGCCGACCGTTGGCAATCGATACGGGCAAGGCTAGTAGCCAATGAAGCGTCCCGTCAGACAGGACTTAGATAAGCGGCCTACTATGTCCACCTTCTCCCTTTTCCGGGAGAAGGTGTCCGACGGTTGCTTCGCCGAAGACCCTAGTCCCGGCTCATCCCGCCGGCAACACCCGCAGCGTCTGCTCGTCAAACAGCGGCTCGTCTTGCCCCACCCGGACAAACAGCACTTTCCGCCCCTCGCCCGATGGCACCTCGAAATACTGGATGCCGTCGGGCATTTCGCCCCAGTCGCCGCAGGGCGGGTCGGGGATCTCGTTGGGGTCGGCCTTCGCTTCCAGCTCTTTTGCATAGGCGGCGTCGGGGCTGAATGTGTAGCGCTTGACGCCGGCGGGCAGACTTCCCTCGGTGTAAGGCGTCAGCACGCAGCGGGCGCTGACGGCCTTGTCGGTCCTTTCCAGGAACAGGCGCTGCAACGCGACCTCGGCGGTTTCGCCTGGTTTGATATCGAACACTTCGACCAGCGGGGCGGCCGCGCCGCCATCGCTGTATTTGATGGCGAGCGCGTTGCCGACGAATTCGAAATGGATCTGGCGGAAGCCGAAGTCGCAGCGCTGCGCCCAGGCGGCAAGGCCGATCGTTTTGTCGGCCATTTTTTCCCAGACGCATTTGTCGATCGGTGGGCGCGATGGCGCGGGTTCGTCCGCCGCGGCGGATGTCGTCACGGATGCAAGCAAGGCGCAGGCCCAAGCGATCGATCGCATGGCGCTAGTCATCGCTGCATCCTGTCAGAGTAAAAGCATCCCAGGCAGACCCGTCCGGATTGGCCTTGGCGAAATCGGCCCATTCCGTGAAAGCCACGCCGAAATCGGGCAGCAACAGCCCTTTCGGC
This sequence comes from Mesorhizobium huakuii, assembly GCF_030160235.1. Classification (GTDB taxonomy): domain Bacteria; phylum Pseudomonadota; class Alphaproteobacteria; order Rhizobiales; family Rhizobiaceae; genus Mesorhizobium; species Mesorhizobium huakuii. The sequence continues at coordinate 70,876 of NZ_BSNY01000037.1, read as the reverse complement.
GCCGGTGTCGCTTCGCGCGAATTCAACTGTTCGGCGCCGCCGCCGGTCAAGGCGTAGACCTGGCCATCCCATATCCTGCACAGTCCGCTGCCATCCTGCAGTCCGGCTTCGCGGTCGTCGTCGGTGCAGGCGTGGCGGATGGTGCCGAGTGGAAACGAATTCTTGCCATTGGTCCAGGTGATGTCGGCCGGCAGGTTTTTGTCCGTGTTGGGCACGCTCAGCGAAAACACCTGCGCCGTCAGCGCCGCCGGCTCATTGTCGAGCGGCCGAAATTGCAGGACCGCGCCGGAGCGCGGCTCGCGGTAGGTGGCGTGGCTTAGCAGACATTCCTTGGCGGTCGCCCCCTGGATCGGGCCGAGTAGGCCCAACAATACAAAGGCCAGTTTGCGGATGATCACGAGATGTCTCCGGAAAAGCATCATGAAAGCCCGCACTCACACCAGCCCGACCAGCAAAGCCGCGCCACCGAGAAAGCCCGCCGAACAGACCCACAGCAGCCAAAGTCCCCTCACCCGGCATTCGAGCACGGCCGAGGTAGGGTTGGCGGGGTCGTAGTGCACGTCGACCTTGCTGCCCTCGGCATAGCTTCGGGCCTGGCCGCTGACGAGGCCGGGCAGCGAAGCCGTCACTGTGGCGCCGAACGTCACGCGGTCAGAACTGTAGCGCTGGCCGGCGACGCCATAGCTGTAGACGATGCGAGATTTGAAGACGGTGCGCCAGCGTTGATAGCCGCTATAGTTTCGCAGCGCCTGCAGACCTGAGGACTCGATGCGGCCGGCGGCGACCGGCCATTTTGCCGCCTGCCCGGCCAGCGATTTTTGGACAAAACCCATGCGCAGGGCAAACAGCCCCATGAACAGCAGCAATGCCGCGGCCCCGAGGTTCTGCGGCTTGGGCAGATGCGGCCGGATCGCCTCCAGCACGCCGCCGACGGAAAACACCAGCACCGCTGTGCCGATCACCAACCCGGCCGAGAGCTGGACCATGAACTTGAAGGCGCCGTCCGGCATGGTGCGCTCGATCACGGCCTTGCTCGGATCGGCCGGATTGTAGAAGACGGTCACCTCCGCGCCGCGGGGAAACTGCGCAAGGGTTTCGGTGACTTCGAAATTCCCCAAATTCTCCTTCACGCTGTAGCGCGAGCTTTGAAATTTCTTGCCGCCGACTTTGTATTCGAAGGTGATCGCCGGAAAATTGCGCATCTCGGTGGTATCGCTGCTGTCCGAGCCGACGCCCGAGCTCCTGACCTCACGCGCCTCGACGCGCGACGAGATGATCTTTCCCGGCGTCGGCAACCAGCGGCTGAGCGCCTGCACCTCTCGCCATTTCAAGAAGGTGATGAGCGACAGCATGCCGGAGACCGCGCAGGCAAATCCGACAAGCAGAAATTTGAGTTCCAGCTCCATCCTGATCCCCCCGGAGTGCAGGAACCGGCACTAGACAGCACCGCGGCGGCAATGTCTCGCTTATTCGCAAAGTCGAGAGATGAGCGGCCAGGCGTCACGCGCGGCTCTCCTTCGCCCGTTGTGGGAGAAGGGAAAAAGATCCCTTCATGACGGCCTCACAGCCAGGAAGGTGTTCCATTCCTCGCTGTTGCGGCCAATGTTGAAATCGTCCCTGAGAAGCACCAGCCCGGCGGCTTCGAGACGGGCCGCGAAGTCGTCCCTGCGCCACAGGACCGTATGATAGCTGCCTGATGTCTCGCCGTCGCCATTGCGCATCGATACGAGGAAGGCACCGCCTAGCCGCAGCGACCGCGCTATCTTGGCAAGCACCTGGTCGATCTGGTCGCGCGGCACATGGATCAGGACGGCGAGCGCCAGGACGGCGTCATAGGGGCCGCCGAGATCGTCGGTGAGGAGATCGAGAAGCTCACCGTGCTTGCCGCGCGCCGCCTGTAGCTCGAGAAACCGTTTTGTCGCGTCGGTGCGCCGAACCTTGACGCCCAGGCCTTCCAGAAAGTCCGCATCGTAGCCCGCTCCGGACCCGACTTCCAGAATCCGGCCTGACGTGCCGGCGATCGCCACCAGACGCTTCAGCGATCCCTGCTCCCTCTCGTTGGGGACATGCCGCACGATAGCATCGTAGCGATCCGCATAATCCTCATAGGCGCTGATCGTTTGACGGCTCTTCGCCAGAGCCTGCGACAACACATCCATCTTGCCCTCCCTTGCGTCCATGTGGGTCAAAAAACTTCGTCAGTGAAGGGTGCCGGGAGGCACGTGTCCGTCGAGGACGCCGATGTCGCGCAGGAAATGATCCGACAGCGAACGGTGGTCGAGCAGGTGGCGCCTGCGGGACCTGAACGGCGCGGTGAAGAGATCGAGCATCGGACGACGAAGCGTGCTGTAGAGGGTGGTGGTCATAGCCCTGTCCTTTCGGGTTCGATTTGATGACCAGAGCATGCCTGCTCGCGGCCTTGGCTTCCAATCGAACGTCGCGTAGCATGCATCAGGAGGATTGATGCGTCATGAGTTGGGAACTACCGCCATTAGGGGCCATCAGGGTCTTTGAAGCCGCGGCGCGGCTGGGCAGTTTCACCAAGGCCGCGGAAGAACTGGGCATGACCCAGTCCGCTGCCAGCTATCAGATCAAGGTGCTGGAGGAGCGCGCCGGAACGCCGCTTTTCATAAGAAAAACAAGGCAGATTGCCTTGACCGAAGCTGGACAGCAGCTGGCGCCGCATGCATCCGGCGCGTTCTCGGCACTCGCAGATGCTTGGGTCGCCACCAAGGGCGGAGCGACCGGCGTGCTGTCGGTCACGACCATGGAAACCTTTGCGACGAACTGGCTGGCCGTATGGCTTGGAACATTCCAGCTGATGCATCCAGACCTTGCCGTGAAGGTCAACACATCGCCCCGGCTCGTCGATTTCACACGCGAGGACATGGACATCGGCATCCGGACCGGCACCGGAAACTGGCCCGGTCTGACCGCGCACTATCTGTTCAAGGCCGACTACACGCCCATGCTCAGCCCAAGACTGGCTGAAAGCGTGGGCGGCATCCGGCGCCCCGAGGATCTCTACAAGGTGCCGCTGTGCTGCGCCGACGATCCCTGGTGGAAAATCTGGTTCGAATCCGCCGGCGTACCCTTCGAGCCCGATCGCGTGATTGCGGGCCCGATGCTGGGTTCGCAGGCCTACGACGCGATGGCGGCTTTGACCGATCGGGGCGCGGCCATCCTCACCCGCAATATCTACAGCGCCCTGCTGGCGAAGGGCCAGTTGATACAGCCCTTCGAAGTCCTCGGATCCGACGGCGACGGCTATTGGCTGGTACATCTGGAAGGCCGCCGCAACGTGCCGAAGATCAAGGTGTTCCGCGACTGGGTGCTGGCCCAGACCGCGGAGATTCGGGCGCAGGAAGAGCGCCAGACATAGGCTTGGAGGGTTCACTCGCTACAGAGGACCAGATGATCGATCACATAACCATCGAAGTGGGTGACCTGGAGAAGAGCAAGCTCTTCTACGAGCGCGCTTTCGCGCCCCTGGGATATCGCCTGTCCTTCGGCAAGGAGGGTGTGTTCTGGGCTTTCGATGTCGGCAATGGCTGCCTGTTCGAGATCCAGCGAACCGGCGAGGCGCCGCCGCTCACCCATCTGCATGTTGCCTTCCGCGTCGGCAGCAAGGCTGAGGTCGATGCGTTCCACCAGTCAGCGCTGGCAGCCGGCGCCAGAGACAATGGCGCACCCGGCCCGCGTCCCGGCTATGCGCAGAATTACTACGCCTGCTTCGTGCTCGACCCCGATGGCTACAACATCGAGGCGATGATCAACGAGCCGTCGGCTTCATAGAGCACCGATAGGAGCCGAGGATTGGGGACGATATGAATCTCGCCTCTCTCAGCCCTCGGTTCCAGTCCCCCGTGTCGCGCAAGGCCCGGCATCGGCCGATCGGTTGATCCAGATCAACGCGAACGCATCGTCCGTGCTGTCTCCTCGGCCATCATCCCAAGGAGAACGAACGTGTCGACTTACGACCTCATGGTTATCGCCGCAGTCCTGCTCAGCTTCGCGTCATTTTCCGCGGTTCTGGCTTTTGCCACCTATGACGAATCGCGTCGCCGTTATCCAAGATAAGGCGGTCGGACCGGTTGGATGGCGGTCGGGCGGCCATTCACACGACGAAGTGATATAGGTGCAATTTGACGACGGATCGGATGGAATGAGAACGTCTGGAAGATAACAACCGGAAGACGGCCATGAGCGACGAAAACGAGGACGACACCGACATCGTCAACCAGCTCGCCTATGTCAGGGCCGATCCCACCCAGCACGATACGATTACGCTTCTCACCATGATCGATGCCGCGATTGCCGAGATCATGGCGTTGCGGAGACAGCTGCGGCTGAGCGAAGACAGGAATGGCGGGAGCAACCAGCTCCAATAGACGGCAGGACCTGAACGAATGGCGACGCGGCCGCTAATCCGCGTCGGCCATCATCTGACGGCCGCCGCCGCCGGCCCAGGCGCGCCATTGCCGCTCGTCGCCATGGAAGACGTTGAGGTCGATGCGGCCGGTCACGCCGTGCGACAGGCCGGAGCCGGAATACTGCCAGAACAGCCATTTGCGGCCGGGATAGACCTTTGACGGATGCCGCGCCACCGCGCGCAGCCAGAACGGGTAGTCGAGGAAGGCGCCCTGGAGGTTGTCGCGATAGAAATCGGGGGAGGTGTAGATGATCGGACGCTGGCCGTAATGGCGTTCAAGCTTGTCCATGAAGACCTGCATCTTCTCCAGCACCTTTTCCCGCGACGGGCGCCGCTTGCAGCTGGAGTCGCCGTTCCACTCGACGTCGATCACCGGCGGCAGCGCGCCATCGACCTTCGGCACGTTGCGGATGAACCAGTCGGCCTGCTCGCCGGCGGTGCGGCACCAGTAGAAGAAATGATAGGCGCCGCGCTTCAGCCCGGCCGCATCGGCATTGCGCCAGTTCCTCATGAACATCGGATCGAGATGGTCGCCGCCATCGGTCGCCTTGATGTAGGCGAAGTTGGCGCCCTGGCTGCGCAGCTTTTCCCAGTTCACGTTGCCTTGCCAGCGCGATACGTCGACCCCGTGCACGGCAAGGTGCCTGGGCGAGCCCCGGCCAAAATTGATCGGCTTGGCATCGCGAAAACCGTAGCGCGTGACCGGCCCGGCAAGCATCGCCGGCGCGGCGCGCGACAAGAGTTTCGGCGGCGAGACCAGGGCCGCGGGCTCGATGGGCGGATCGACATTGTCCGGCAAAGCGGGCGCCGAGAGCGCCACGGTTTCTTCCTCCGCCAGCCCAAAGGGCCGATCGGGAGCGTCCTCGGGCGCGGCCTCGGCCAGCTTGCGCGCATTGCTGGCCTTGCTCACGGGAACGGATGCGATCGGTGCGCTTGGCCGCACCACCGAACTGGTGGTTTCATTCGACGGCTTCTGAATGTCGAGCGCGTCCATGCCCGATGTCGACGAGCAGCCGGCGAGGCATAGCGATGCGATCACGAAACTGAGGGCGCCTGGTAACCGCATCTGGACCTGTACTCAAAACACAACAGACCGAAGGCAACGGCCGACGGACAACCGGGCCAGTTATGAATGAGAAATTACCAATAAAGTTTGAATCAAGTTTTTTACCATGACTGTGACCCGTTTCAGACATTCGCCGTCGATGCCGCCGGCCCAGCCTTGACAGTGCCATGATGTGGCTGTTGAGACGGGAGGCGGCCTTCGCCGCAGGCATTTTCCACGAGTTCTCAAAAGGCGCCCGATGATTGCGTTGCAGCGGCTTCTCCTGGTCCCCCTGCTCGCGGCCCTCTCCTGCGGCGGCGCACTGCTGGTTGAGACCGCGCATGCCAGCGCGCTGATCGTCGTTCCTCCCGGCAATCGCTCCGAAACGCAGCCGCAGATCCCGGATGCATCGGCGACGCGAACCCGCGCCTTCAAGACCACCTACGCGGAAAAATACGAGAAGATCGTCGCGCTGCTGAAGCGCGAGAAGAAGCTGGTGGCGCATATCAAGCAGGTCGCGGCGGCCTACGATATCGACCCCATCCATATTGTCGGCGCGCTGGTCGGCGAACACACCTACAATGTGACGGCCGTCGGCTCGGTCCAGACCTACTATGTGAAGGCGCTGTCCTATTCCGGCCTCGACTTCGCCTTCCGCTACAAGGGCGTGCCGGTGCAGACCTTTGTCCAGCGGCCTGAATTCACGGCCTGCGCCGGGGCGAAAGACAGTGCCGCCCTGTGGAGCTGCCGCGACAAAGTGTGGATCGACCATTTCCGCGGCAAGACGGTCGACGGCGTCACTTATGACGCGATGACCTTCCAGCAGGCCTTCTTCCAGCCCTTCTTCGCCGGCCAGACATTCGGCCTCGGCCAGATCAGCCCGCTGACCGCGCTCGAAGTGACCGATCTGGTCAACAGGGTCAGCGGCTACGACAAGCTCACGCCGGATCACCCGCAGGCGATCTATCGCGATGTCATGGATCCCGACCGCAGCATTGTCTACATCGCCGCGATCGTGCGCGATGCCATCGACGCCTACAAGGAACAGGGCTTCGATATCTCAGGCAATCCAGGCATCACGGCCACGCTCTACAATGTCGGCCAGCCCCGGCAGCGGGCAGCCGACCTGCACGCGGCGCTCACCGGCAAGGGCCGCAAGCTGCCGGTCGAGAATTATTACGGCTGGCTCGTCAACGACAAGCTCGAAGAACTCAGAAGCCTTCTCGACAGCGGCAGCTGAGAAACGCTGTTAAACAGGAGCTTGCTTGCAGGCGTTCATAAACCAGAGCGTTTGTTTCATCGAGAACCATCAGGCGTGGGCCGGCCTCGTGGTCGGGCTGCTGGCCTTCGGCGAGTCGCTCGTGCTGGTCGGAATCCTCTTGCCCGGCACCACGGTGCTCATCATCGTCGGCGGCCTGGTGGGGGCGGGTATCGTCCAGCCTTTGCCCGTCCTTCTGGCCGCGATGATCGGGGCGGCGCTCGGCGATACCATCTCCTATTTTCTCGGCAGATGGCTGGGGCGGGGCGTTGTCCACAAATGGCCGCTCAACCGCTACCGCCGCGAGGTCGCCAGGGCGCGGCTGTTCTTCCACCGCTATGGCTTCGCGGCGGTTTTCGTCGGCCGCTTCTTCGGCCCGGTCCGCGCCACCGTGCCGCTGGTCGCCGGCATGATGGGCATGCACCGGCGCCGCTTCCAGATCGCCAATATCCTGTCGGCGATCATCTGGGCGCCGGTCGTGTTGTCGCCGGGCTGGCTGGTGGCGAAGGGCGCCGGCAGCATTCCCGAGCTCGACGTGACCAGCCTGTTCGGATTGGCGGCGATCGCCGTGGCCGCCTTGATCATCATAGTGGTGATCGCGCTCAAGCACCGGAGCAGGTGATCCGCCCCCGCCTAGCCGCGCTTCCTGAACACGCCGATCATCGGCCCCAGATTCCAGTAGTCGTCGTTGCGGCCGATGGCGGGCGCGAACAGGCTCGATATCGTGCCATCGAGAAACAGCGCATTGTCGCAGCCGAGTGCATCGCGAAACAGCCGGGCGAATGCATGGAAATTCACCGTGCCGTTCGAAATGGCAAAGACCGCGACACCATCCTTGCGCACCCCGACGCCGTCGCGGGTCTTGCGCGAGGTGCCGTCGGACTGGAATTTGGGATGGAGCTGGCCGTCGACCACCAGCATCGGTCCAGATTGCGTGGCATAGTCGGTGGAAGGCCGCTTCCTGACGAAGTCCCTGGTCGCCTGGACCGCGGCCTTGCCGCCGCCGATGTAGAAGATGCCATTCGGCTGCAGCGAAAAATTGCCGCTTCCCGATCCCGTCTTCACGCCGGCCATTTCCTGGCCGCGCTCGACATAGAGGCCAACCGGCCTGAGGTCGGGATGATACATGCCGGCGTTGATAGCAAACAGCATGGTGCGGCCGGCCGCGCGCTGGGCGGTGTCGAGATTGTGAAGCGACTGAAATGGCTTGCCGGCCGGGTCCTTCCAGAACAGTTCGATCGAATACAGCTTCGGATCGACCTCGCAGACGAGATAGCTGGTCGCCTCGAAGGTGAGGTCACGGCACGGCGGCAGCGACACGAACCATTGGCTGAATGCCATCGTGCTGGCGACCGCCTGGGGCAGCGCGGCTTTGACCAGGCCCAGCAGCAGGGGCGCCGAGTTCAGAAGTGTCAGAAAGTCCATGCGCCTGCGGATGCCAGCTTCAATCAGCTGTCGTGGTTATCACCACTTGCTGGCACGATGGAAGGCCGGCACCAAAAGGATCGGATCGAGGTTCATGCTCGGACACGGCGGAGCCGACCCGATTATTTGACGGCGCTGACCAGCTGTTCGTCGCCACCCAGAATGGAGACCCAGTGACCGGTGTTGTCGCTCGCCTGTCGCTTCAGGTAGCGATAGCTTGTCTGGTTCCAGAGGCGGACCTTGTCGGTCAGATTGTCGAGGATGAAGTCGCCCTTGTCGGTGCGCACCGTCAGCACGGCGTGACCCTCGCCATCAGGCTTGCGAACCACCGTCATCAAAAGATTGGCTATGGCAATGCCCAGGCTGTTGAGCTCGCGCCGCTTTTCCAGCGCGTAATCCTCGCAGTCGCCAAAACCGTTGTCCGGATAGGCCCACCACTCGTCCTTGCCGTAATTGTCCATGTCGCTCATCGGCTTGACGCGCGTGTTGACCGAGAGATTCACGGCCGAGATATCGTGCAGCAGCTTGCTGGTCAGGTGTTCCGGTACGCTGTCGGACGAGCGGATCGAGCATTCGGCGACATGGATCTTGCAAAAATCATAGTGGCCGATCGGCTGGGAGGTCGAGCCGCCGACAACCATGGAAACGGGCGCGGCATAGGCCGACCACGCCACCGAACAGAAAGCGGTCACGAGAACCGCCAGCCCCAGCCCCTTCGCCTTGCGGCGCCAACCCATCGAGGATGCCATCCGGCCCCACCCATCCGTTTTGTTAACAGAATGTTAAGGGCGGTTATATTCCGAAGTCAATCAACCCTGGCGATCACATCTGCGAGGGAGCGACTCACGCGCCCAACTGGTTGCCGGCGCGCAACACCAGGCCCGCTAAGCCAGCCATCCCATCGCCAGGCCGAGCAACAGGACGACGCCGAGCAGGCCGCGATAGATGACAAAAGGCCAGGCGGAAAAGCGTTCCAGCACCCGCATCAGGCCCCAGATGGCAAAGAAGGCGGAGATCGAGGCGACGACCAGCCCGGTGGCGAGAACCGACCAGCCATGGGCGTCGAGGTGAACCTTGTGCAATTCCCACAGTTCCTTGAGACCGGCAAGCGCGATCGCCGGCAGCCCGAGCAGGAACGAGAAGCGCGCCGCCTCGGCCCGCTTGAAGCCAAGCCCCAGCGCCGCCGTCAGGGTCGAGCCCGAGCGCGAAACGCCGGGGATCAGCGCGCCGATCTGGGCGACGCCGACAAGCAGCGCATCGGCGAGAGACGCCTCGCCAATGGTCCGCTTGTGCCGGGCGAAAATCTCGGCCAGCGCCAGCAGGATCGCCATGACGATACAAGACCAGCCGATCACGCTCAGGCTGCGCAGCGGCGAATTGCAGGCGTTGAGAATGCCCGATAGCGCGACGCCGGCAATGACGATCGGGATCGTCGCCAGCACGATCCAGGACGCCAGCCGGAAATGCCGGTCGGAAAAATCGCGGCGCGTGAGGGCGTCGAGCGAGCCGAACAGGAGATCCCTGACATCGCCCCAGAAATAGCTGATCACAGCGGCAAGGGCGGCAAGCTGCATGGCGGCGGAGAAGGCCGAGCCCGGGTCCTGCCAGCCGAGTACCGCCGGCACGATGCGCATATGGGCGGTCGAGGAAATCGGCAGCAATTCGGTGATGCCTTGCACCAGGCCGAGAAAGGCGACTTTGGCAAATCCCAGGCCGACGAAGCCGGTGTCCACCCCTTGGGTGCAGATGTCAGCCATGTCGAGCCTTTCCGTCGGAGAATCCTGAAGAGCGATCCGCGCGAGGAATAGACGCGCGATGCGCGGATTCCTATTTACGGATTTGTAAGGCGCCGCTTGACAAGCCGCCCGTTCATATTATTCTCCGCTAATCTTACACTGTAAGTTAAGTGACGGAGGAGAGCCATGCTGACCGCCCTGTCAGAATTACAGCCCTTGCCAGAACCGCACTCGCCAGCCATCGCGATCGAGGATGTCTCGCGCGACGTCAGCCGCATTATCGAGCGCGCCGAGGTGAACGCCTGGGTCGACCTCTATGCCGCCGCGCCGGCCGACTTTGCCGCAAGGCAAGGCCTTTCGATAGCGGGAGAAGGCGACCTCGCCTGGACCACCTGCACGACGATCCCGTTCGTCCATTTCAATTGCGTGAAGAATTTCGGCGTCGACAGCCCGGCCTCCGAAGGCCAGCTCGACGCGCTGCTCGCGCACTACCGCGCCGCCGGCATTTCGCGGCCCTGGTTCTATGTCAATCCACACGCCGAACCATCACGCCTGAGATGCTGGCTCGAGGCGCGCGGCCTGCAGCGCCAGGGCGGCTGGGAGCGGATTTATCGTGAGGCCGAACCGCTGTCGTCCGAGCCGCTCTTCACGGTTGACGGGGTTTCAGTCGAGCGTGTCACGAAGGCATCGGCGAGCGAATGGGCAGGCTTCATCGACAGAAGCTACCGGCTGCCCACCTCGCCCTGGCTGCTGGCTCTGGTCGACCGACAGGGCTGGCATCACTATATGGCCAGGCGGGATGGCGCAGTGGCGGCGGTGCGCTCGCTGTTCATCGGCGCCGACGGCGCGGCCTGGAGCGGCATCGAAGCGCCGGTGCCGGGCATCATGGCGCCGAGCTTCGATCTCGACGCGGTGCTTGGAGAAGCGCTGGTGCGTGACGGGATTGCGGCCGGCGCGAAACTGTTCGTCGCCGACATCGAGGCGCCGCACGAGGAACGCGACGGCCCGGCCTACCGCAACTACGCGCGCCTGGGCTTCAGGATCGCCTATTTCCGCAGCCACTACAGCTATCTGTCGCCTAGCTCCAACTGACCGCGCCTAACTGCGCAGCCATTGCTGGAAACAACTTCTGGCCACGATATGGGCCGGCGGAACGACCGGCTGATCGCCGCGTGCGTCATCGGGCGCCCGGCTGCGAACCCGTTCGAGCAGCATGCGCACCTGTTCCGGGCGCACACGGTCGCGCTCCATGACAAGCAGGACCATCGGATCGCTCAAAAGCTCGTCCAGGGTGCTGATGCTGTCGTTCATCCGTCGTCTCCTCGATGCCGGCCCGCGCAGCATAGATAGGAGGACAATGATGGCCCGCCAATGACGTTTTGCCGGCTATCGCGTGATGATTTGGATCAATTTTTGGTCATGGTTCACCTTCCCTTCTCCCACAAGGGAGAACGAAAGGCCTAGCCTGGCGGGGGAGCGCCTTCATATTGCGGCAGGCCGTCATCGAGCACCACCCAAGGCTGTTTCGAGGCGGTGAAAATATGCATCTGCGGCCTGAAGACCGTGGGATCATCGAGCGAGCCGGTGGTGATGCCGATAATGCCGGCGGAATCGCGGCGCGAAAACATCGTCGTGCCGCAGCTCGGGCAAAAGCCGCGCTTGAGATCGGGCGAAGTGTTCACGGTCGCCAGCGGTCCCTCGATGGTCACATCATCGATGCGAAACAGCATGCGCGCGTTGAAGGCGGCGCCGATCGCCTTCTGGCAAAGCCGGCAATGGCAGATGCGTTCGTTGATGGGTGCCGCGTCGGTGCTGTAGCGCACCGCTCCGCACAGGCACCCGCCCCGATGTTTAGCCATATCACCGTGATCCATGATGAGAGTGTGCGGTCGAGGTAAATGGCGGGACCGATTGGGTCAATTGAAAAGCTTTGATACAGTTTCATCGATTACCGTGATGGGGAGATCGTGACGCAAGACATCGAAACCATCGGCATTGCGGATCTGTTCGGGCCGCCCTCGCCCGGCCGCGATCGCGCCGACATCGGCATCATGGCCGCCGCGTCCGGAATAGGCTTCATGGCGGTTCGGGATTTTCCCGGCGATGCCTGGCTGACGCCGGAGCGCCGGGCGCAATTGCTGCGCATCTTCGCCCTTCCCGACACCGAGAAGCAGAAATTGCTGCGCTGGAATTTCGACCGCACCAGGAAGAATGTCTATCGCGGCTGGTTTCCGCTGCAGCCGACAGCCGTTTCCTACAAGGAAGGCATCGACATGGGTCCGGATATCGCCGACGCCGTCGGCGTTTCGGCATCCGACGATCCGCTGTGCGAGCCGACGCCGCTGCCGGCTGAAGACATCTTGCCCGGCTGGCGCGCGGCTGCGGCGGACTATTACCGCGCCATGGGGACGGTCGGCAACGCGCTGATGCGCTCGATCGCGCGCGGGCTTGGCCTGCCGGAAGCGATCTTCGATCCCTATTTCGAGCACGGCATCTCGACCTTGCGCCTGATCCGCTATCCCCTGCGCGACGCCAATGCCGGCGTCGACATCAGCGGGCCTGACTTCTCGGTCCTCCACAAGGGGGAGACGCGCACCATCATCGGCCGCGAGCATGCCGATTCCGGTTTCGTCACCTTGCTGGCGCAGGATGGGGTCGAGGGTCTGCAGGCCAAAAACCTCGCCGGCGAATGGATCGACGTGCCGCCCGCCAACGGCACGCTGGCGGTCAATTTCGGCCAGTTGCTGGAGCGCTGGACTGGCGGGCGTGTGCGGGCGACGCGGCACCGCGTGATCGCACCCAAGACGGTGCGGTTTTCGATCCCGTTTTTCTATGAACCGCGTGTCGACGCCGAGATCGCGCCGCTGCCCCTGAGCGGCGCCGAGCCTTTCGAGCCGTTTCTCTACGGCGACTATCTCTGGGAGTCGGCGACAAACTTCGTCGAGATGGCCGGTATCAAGCATCTCAGGCAGCCGCGCCGCGCCAAGGCCTCCTGAGCCTGGGCGCGATCGTCGGCGGAGCTGTCCTGTATCAAAGCGTCCTGGCGAGGTCTTCGAGCTGGTCGGTGCACTGGCCCCAGCCCACGTGAAAACCCATCGCCTCGTGTCGTTCGCGGTCGGCAACACTCCAGTGGCGGACGCGCGCGATATAGCGTGTCCGGCCCTCGCCTTCATCCTCGAAGGTGAGCACGCCAGTCATGAACGGCTTTTCCGATGGCTCCCAAGCCTGTGTATAGGCATCGGTGAAAACAATCTTCTTGCCGGGAATGACTTCCAGGAAGACGCCCGGGTTGGGGAATTCATTGCCGTCCGGACCGGCCATGACGACAAGGCTCGATCCGCCGGTGCGGACATCCATCTCGGCGCGTGGCGTCGTCCACGGCTTCGGGGCGAACCACTGCGTCAAAAGCCGGGTGTCGGTCCAGCAGCGATAGACGTTCTCGCGCGGCGCATCGATGATGCGGGCGACAACCAGTTCGCGGTCATTGGCGGGGGCGATGTCGAGCTTGGTGGTCAAGGTGGTCTCCTCGGTTTGATCTGGCTTCCGTTCCAAGGACGAGCCGACAAAACACAACCCGACAAACCCGGTAAAAATTGCGGATACCGTTGCAGTGAGAACCGCGAACCGAGTGTGCGTCAATGGCGCTTGGCTTGCACCAGATAGGCGTCGATCTCGGTCTCGCCGAGCCACTTGGCCGCCTCCAGCCGATGCAGGCCCTCGACAAGGATATGGCGCTTGCCGTCGTGGCGGACCTGGATCGGGGTCTTCATGCCGTTCTCCAGAATATCCTCGGCCAGATGGCGGACGGTCTCTGGGTGCAATGTCTTCTTGCGCGCCGTCGGCACGTAGATGTCGTCGACCTTGACCTTCTGCACTCTGAGCATGCCGCCTCCAGTGGCGGAAACGCCGCCTCCCCTGAGATAGTCGGTTTGCTGGAGGCGGCCAAGGGCGCGGCTAACGAATACCAGGCCAAGTAACCGGTTTGCCTGTCATTGCGCATTTCGATATTGCGTGTGCGCGATCGCGGAAGGCGCGATCCGACGTGGCACGGAGCAATCCCCATGAGCAAATCCCTCGTCACTTTCGTTGGCGTCGCTCATCCCTGGATGTGCGATGTGATGGGACACATGAATGTGCGTCACTATGCGGCCATGTTCGACGATGCCAGCTTCCAGCTTCTCGGCCACATCGCCGGACAGGACGGCAGCCTGGCCCCGGCAACCGGATGGGCAGATGTGCGCACCGAGATCGACTATCGCCATGAAACGAAGGCTGGTTCGCTCCTGACCATCCGCTCGCATGTGGCGAAGATCGGCCGGACGTCCATCACCTTCGAACAGGTGATGTCAGGGTCTCTCGACGGCATCGTCCATGCATCGAGCCGGACGACCAGCGTACGCTTCGACCTTGTCGCGCGTGCCTCGGTGGCGCTTGATGAATCGATGCGCGGACGTGCGGCTGCCTACCTCGTCGAATAGGCCAGCTTCAGGTGATCAGCCATTGTAGATGCGCTCCTCGAACGGCGTTTCGGCGATCAGCGCCTGCATCCCTGACAGCAGCGCCTTCTCGGCGCGATTCATCGCCTTGTCGGGATTGGTGAGCAGGAAAATATCGATGGCCGGCGGCGCGTCGTAGGGAGGCAGCCGCCAAAGCGTCCCATCGGCCATATCGCGCCGCGCCACATGCAATGGCAGCGGACCGATACCGAGGCCGGCGACGATCATGCGCCGCACCTCCTCCAGGCTCGAGGACACACCGACGACATCGGCGTTCAGCCGAGCCTCGCTGCGCAGCAGCGCGACTGGCCGCAGCGCGTCCGATATATGGTCGGTTTGGAAGGATACCGAGGGCTCGCCGCGCAGATCCGCCAGGGTCAGTCCGGTTTTTCCGTAGAGCCTGTGCTGAGGACCGCAGAAGAAGCCGAAGAACTCGCGATAAACCATCGCGTATTCCAGCGCCGGATCGCGCTGGCTGACCAGGCAGATGCCGAAGGAGGCCCGGCGCTCCTTCACCTGTTTGGCCACTTCGGTACTTGCGGCGACCGAGATGGTGATGCTGGCGCGCGGGTAGTTGCGGTGGAACTCCGAAAGCGCCTGATCAAACAGCGGCGAAACGACATGGCTGGCAGTGGCGATCATGACATGGCCGGTGACATCGTCGCTGATGCCCCGCATCAGTTGCGGCAGCTGCGATATGGTGCCGAACACCTCGATGCTCTGCTCATAGAGGAGCCGCCCGACCTCGGTCAGTTCGAAGCGTGTCGCATCGCGTTCGACCAGTCGCCGACCAACCCGGTCTTCCAGCCGGCGCAACGCATTGCTGACGCTTGGCTGCTTGAGGGTGAGCCGCTCGGCGGCCCGCGTGATGCTCTTCACCTCGGCGATGACAACGAATGTCCGCAGAAGGTTCCAGTCCAAATCCCAGACCAGCCGTTCGGGGCGAGGCAAAGCCATTTCTGATATCTATGCTCCCTATTCCCATTATCTATTTGCGCAATGCATGCGCAAAGGCAATCATTGAGTTCAGGAGAGCGTTCCCACGCCTCCCAAGAACAAGACTTCGCGCTCCATCCAGAGGAACAAGGACACCAGATGAATAGAGTATTTTGCGGTATCGCGGTCGCGGCCCTGCTGCTCGCATCGACCTTCACGACCGTTTCGGCCAGAGCCGACGACCTCGAGAAAATCAAGGCGGCTGGCGAACTGAAGATCTCCATGAGCGGGCAGTATCCACCCTTCAACTTCGTCAACGACCAGAACGAGGTTGTCGGCTTCGACGCGGATATCGGCAAGGCCATCGCCGAGCGCATCGGCGTCAAGGGCACCATCATCACCACGGCCTGGGACGGTATCATCGCCGGCCTGCTGGCCAACAAATATGATACCGTCGTCGGCTCGATGACGATCACGCCGGAGCGCGAAAAGGTGGTCGATTTCGTCGGGCCGTACTACCACGCCGGCCGTGCGGTCTTCGTCAACGAGGACTCCAAGGTACAGAGTCTTGACGACCTCAAGGGCAAGACCCTTGGCGTGACGCTGGGCGAAACCCATGAGAAATGGGCGCGCGAGCATGGCGGCTGGAACATCCGCACCTACAAGGGCCTGCCGGAACTTCTGCTTGAACTGAAGTCCGGCCGCGTCGACGCCATCGTCGTCGACAACATTCCGGTCATGGTCGCCGTCAAGGAAACGGGAGAGAAGGTCCGCAAGCTCGACACACCGAACATTGAAGGTGGCAGCGTCGCCATCGGCATCGCCATTCGTAAGGACAATCCGCAGTTGAAGGCTGCCATGCAGAAGGCGCTCGACGATATGCTCGCCGACGGCACCTACAAGAAGATCTCCATGCAGTGGGTGGGCACCGACATCCGCTGACCTGCATGGGTTTCGCAGCGGCTAAGGCCGCGATGAAGCCCGACCACTCCTCCTACCGGGCTATTCCATGGATTTCTCCTTGATGCAGCGCGTCTTCCCGTTCTTCGTGGAAGCCGCGTTGGTGACGATAGAGATTACGATGCTGGCCCTGATCCTGGGCCTTGTGGTCGCGGCGCTTGCCGCGGCCGCCAAGATGTCGAAATCGGCAATCCTGCAGGCGATAGGTACACTCTATGTCAGCCTCTTTCGCGGCACGCCTTGCCTGATCCAGCTCTTTGTCCTCTATTTCGGCGGGCCGCAGGTCGGCATCAATCTGGACCCGTTCGCGGCTGGTGTGATCGGGCTAGGACTCAATATCGGCGCCTATATGGCGGAATCGATCCGCGGCGCGCTGATCGCCGTGGACAGGGGCCAGACCGAGGCTGCCCGCACCATCGGTTTCAGCCGTTTCCAGACCTTGCGAAAGGTCGTGATGCCGCAGGCCGCGCGGCTGATGATCCGGCCGCTCGGCGTCAATACGATTGCACTGCTGAAGGGGTCCGCGCTGGTGTCCACCATCTCCGTCGTCGAACTGACCTACACCGCCCAGCGCTTCATCGGCTCGACCTACAAGCCGTTCGAGATCTTTGGCGTCGCTGCCCTGCTCTACATGATCATCGTCTACGCCATCGCCAGCGCCGTCGATTTTCTCGACAAGCGCTTTGCAATCGTCTGATCGGATAGCGCGATGCAAGGTCTCGATTTCAGCGTCGTCGTGCCCTACTGGGATCTCTTGTTGACTGGCGCCTGGTGGACTGCGCTGCTCACGGTCTCTGCAGGCGCGCTCAGCTTCGTCTTTGGTATTCTCTTCGCGGTCACGGTTCTCTACGCGCCGGTAGTCGTCGCCTATCCCGTGCGCGCCTTCATGTGGGTGTTCATGGGCACGCCGCTGCTGCTGCAGCTGTTCCTGATCTATTTCGGCCTGGTACAAATCGGCATCGACATTCCTGCCCTCGCCGCCGGCATCATCGGGCTTGGCCTGCATTTCGCCGTCTACAATGCGGACGTCATCCGCGCCGGAATCGTGGCGGTCGATGTCGGCCAGACGGAAGGCGCACGCAGCATCGGGTTCGGCAAGTTGCAGACGCTGCGCTATGTCGTGATACCGCAGGCAATCCGCAACACGGCTCCGCCAATCGGAAGCAACCTGATCGCGCTACTGAAGGAATCCTCGATTGTCTCCGTCATCGGCATCGCGGAACTCGTCCATTCGGCGCAGCTGGCGATCAGCGAAACCTTCCGCCCTTTCGAGTTCTACATCACGGCGGCGGCGCTCTACTACATTCTCAACCTGGTGCTCGAAGCAGGTCTGCGTCGGTTCGAACGCAATGTGGAGGTTTCCCGATGAGCTTGCGGCAGCCAATGGTCGAGGTTCGCGGCGCGCGCAAATCCTTTGGCGCCGTCGAGGTCCTGAAAGGCATAGATTTGTCGGTCGAGCGGGGGCAGATCGTGGCGATCATCGGGCCGAGCGGCTCGGGCAAGAGCACGCTGCTGCGCTCGATCAATCATCTTGAAAACTTGAACGGTGGCGAAGTCTGGCTCGATGGCCTGCAGGTCAACCAGCCGCTTCGCGGCCAAGCTTTCGAACGGCACATCAACAAGGTGCGCCAGCAGATGGGCATGGTGTTCCAGCACTTCAATCTGTTCCCGCACCTGACAGTGATCCAGAACATCACGATGGGGCCGGTGATCCTGAGAGGCATGGCGAAAGCCGAGGCCAGGGGCTTGGCGCGTGGGCTGTTGTCCAAGGTCGGGCTCGCCGACAAGATCGACACCTATCCCTCCCGGCTTTCGGGCGGCCAGAAGCAGCGCGTGGCGATTGCACGTGCGCTGGCCATGCAACCTAAGGTGATGCTGTTCGATGAGGCCACTTCGGCGCTCGATCCCGAACGGGTGGACGAGGTCAACGCGGTGATGAAACAGCTTGCCGCCGAACACATGACCATGCTCATCGTAACACATGAGATGCGCTTTGCCGGTGAAGTCGCCGACAGGGTGCTGTTCATGGATGGCGGCGTGGTGGTGGAAGAAGGTCCGCCAGGCGACATGTTCCGCGCGCCGCAGAAGGAGCGCACCCGCAGTTTCCTCAAGAAGTATCTTTCCGCCTGAGTACGATGATGAGCAGACTACCTACGGAATTCCCCGATTTCGGGCTGACGCCGGAGCAGCGTCGCCACGCGGTGCGCGGCCATTACTATGAATGGCCAGGCATGGATGGCGAGCGCGGCGAAATCTGGTGCTACTCGGATCGTTTTTCCTACCGCGCCGGCGAGATGGTGACGCTGCATGTCAGCTCCACAGCGTCGGCGTTCAGCATGACGATTGCCCGCGACGGCGGCAGCGAGACTAGAATGTTCGAGAAATTGGGCGTTGCATCGCGCTGGCAAGACAGTCCGGACCAGTGCTCGGCTGAAGGCTGCGGCTGGGAGGCTTCGTTCGAATTCCGTGTCGGCAGCGACTGGCCGTCCGGCGCCTATCGGATAACGCTGATTGCCGATGGTCGGGATGGCAAGCCGATCCACAGCCACCATCTTTTCATTGTCTCCCCGCAGCCAGGCAAGAAGCCCGGCCGTGTGCTGCAGGTTGCGGCGACTGGCACCTGGCTTGCCTACAACACATGGGGCGGCTCCAACCATTATCAGGGCATCACCGGGCCGGACCGCGATCAATATTCACCCATCGTGTCGACGCAGCGCCCCTGGTGCCGCGGCTTCGTCATGCTGCCCAGGGATGCGCCGCGCGTGCCGCTGGAGGTCGCCGTGCCACCGAAGACGGTGCCGCGTTATCCGCATATGGAGTGGGCGCTGGCCACCGGTCATTCGAAGAAATACGCCTCGTCCGGCTGGGCGAGCTACGACAGCCACTTCTTCCGCTTCGCGGAGCGGGCCGGCTATGCCGTCGATCTCGTGAGCCAGCACGATCTGCATTTTTCGCCCGACATTCTCAGCGGCTACGACTGTGCCGTCTTCGTCGGCCACGACGAATACTGGACCTGGGAAATGCGCGATGCGGTCGACAGCTACGTCGAGCGCGGCGGCCATGCGGCGCGCTTTGCCGGCAATTTCATGTGGCAAACGCGGCTGGAAGACGAGGGTCGCCGGCAGGTCTGCTACAAGTACCGCGCCCGCGCCGAGGATCCGGCCTATCGCGGTGGCGACGTGACCCGCGCCACCAACTCCTGGGAGGCGCCGGAAATCGGCCGGCCGGGCTCTGCGACCTTCGGGCTCAACGCCACGCGCGGCGTCTATGCCGGCTGGGGCGGCTGCGCGCCGCGTGGCGTGCGTGGTTTTCCGGTCTACCGGCCGGAACACTGGGCCTTCGCGGGCACCGGCATCTATTATGGCGATCTGCTCGGTGCCGACAGCCATGTCTATGGCTACGAGGTCGACGGGCTCGACTTCGAGATCCGTGGCGGCCTGCCCTATCCCACAGCGGCCAGCGGCGCGCCGGACGGGCTGCAAGTGCTGGCGGTCGGCATGGCGAGCCAGGTCGAGGAAAGCGCCGATATCCCGATCGAGGACCAGTTCCTCACCGACGAGGATGGCCGCTTCACCGCCGAGACTTTGTTCGGAGATGCGAGCGACGCCAATCTTGAAAAAGTCAAACGCGGCAACGGCATGATCGTCAATTTCCCGCGCGGCAAAGGCGAGGTGTTCCACGCTGGAAGCTGCGAATGGGTCGCCGGCCTGCTAAGACGAGACCCGATGGTCGAACGCGTCACCCAAAATGTCCTTGATCGCTACCTTGGAAAGTCCTGACATGTCGAAGACCCAGACCGCCGCTCCAGATACCGAGGCCCGGCGTCAATCGCATCTGTTCTACCTTTCCAGCCTGCGCCGGCCGCTGATCGATCGCGCCGAGGGCATCTATATGTGGACGCAGGACGGCCGCCGGTTCATCGACGGATCGAGCGGGCCGATGGTCGCCAATATCGGCCATTCCAACCGCAATGTGCTGGACGCCATGAAGCGGCAGATGGACCGCGCCACCTTCGCCTATCGGCTGCATTTCGAGAATGAGCCAGCGGAAGAACTGGCGCGTGAACTCGCGGCCAAGCTGCCGGAAGGCATGGATCGCATCTTCTTCGTCTCGGGCGGCTCGGAAGCGACGGAATCCTGCATCAAGCTGGCGCGGCAATGGGCTGTCGCCACCGGCCAGGCCAGCCGTTGGAAGGTGATCACGCGCTTCCCCTCCTATCATGGCGGTACGCTGGGTTCGCTCTCCATCACCGGCGACGACGCTCTGGCCGAGACCTTCACGCCAATGATGCGGGTGATGCCGACCGTGCCGGCACCGACCGCCTGGCGCGACCGCGACAATCTTTCGATGGAGCAGCGCGGCGTCCGCTATGCCGACATGCTGGAAGAGAAGATCCTGGCCGAGGGCCCGGAGAGCGTCGTCGCCTTCATCATGGAGCCTATCGGTGGTGCGGCGACCGCCGCGCTGGTGGCGCCGGACAGCTACTATCCGCGCATTCGCGAAATCTGCGACCGCTACGGCATCCTGCTCATCCATGACGAAGTGATGTGCGGCGCCGGCCGCACCGGTAAATTCCTCGGCGGCGATCACTGGAGCTGCAAGCCGGATATCGTCGCGCTGTCGAAGGGGCTGGGTTCGGGTTATGCCCCGCTCGGCGCACTGGCGGCTCCAATGCGGCTGGTACAGCCGCTGCTCGCCTCCGGCGGCTTCCAGCATGGCCATACCTATGCCGGCAATCCGCTCGCTTGTGCCGCCGGCCTTGCCGTGCTCGGCGAGATGGACCGGCTCGACCTGATCGCCAACGCGGCGGCCATGGGCGACGTGCTGATGAACGGACTGAGGGAGTTGGCAAAGCGCTTCCCGTTCATCGCCGACGTGCGCGGCAAGGGCCTGCTGACCGGCGCCGAAATGGTTGCCGATCCAGAAACGCTGCGGCCGATCGACCAGAGCAAGAAGGCGACGCAGCGTCTGCTCGACCTCACCTACGAGCGTGGGCTGATCATCTATGGCCGGAAGGTCAAGGGCGGTGTCGACGGCGACAATTTCATGGTCGCGCCGCCGATGATCGTCACCAGCGAGCAGCTCGGCGAGATCATCTCCATCATTGGTGACTCGCTGGAGGTCCTGGCATCAGAGCTCGACCTGCCGGTCGAAGGCCGGGGGTAAGGGAATGGCGCCGCGAAAAGTCATCATCACCTGCGCCGTCACCGGCTCGGTGCACACGCCGTCCATGTCGCCCTATCTGCCGGTGACGCCGGACCAGATCGCGGCGGATGCCATCGCTGCCGCGGAAGCCGGCGCGTCGATCCTGCATCTGCACGCCCGCGACCCCAAAGACGGCCGGCCGACCGCCGATCCTGACGTCTTCATGCAGTTCTTGCCGCGCATCAAGCAGGCGACCGATGCGGTGATCAACATCACCACTGGCGGGTCGTCGCTGATGACGCTGGACCAGCGGCTGGCAGCCCCATTGCGGGCGGAGCCCGAAATGTGCTCGCTCAATATGGGCTCGATGAATTTTGCGCTGTTCCCGATGCTCGACAAGCCACGCGAATGGCAGCACGAATGGGAGCCGAAGCTGCTCGAAGCTACCCGCGACACGATCTTCAAGAACACCTTCGCCGATATGGAAGGCGTGCTTGAAAGGTTGGGCAAGGGCTGCGGCACGCGCTTCGAATTCGAATGCTACGATGTCGGCCATCTCTATTCGCTGGCGCATTTCCGCGACCGCGGCCTGGTGTCGGGGCCGCTGTTCATCCAGTTCGTGCTGGGCATTCTGGGCGGCATCGGCGCCGATCCGGACAATCTCATCCATATGAAGCGCATCGCCGACAAATTGTTCGGCGACAGCTACCAGTTCTCGGTGCTGGCCGCCGGCCGCCAACAGATGCCGCTGATCTCGATCGCCGCGGCTATGGGCGGCAATGTTCGTGTCGGGCTGGAAGACAGCCTCTACGACGGCCGCCAGCTGGCGAAATCCAATGCCGACCAGGTGCGCCGCATCCGTGGCATTCTCGACGGCCTGTCGCTGGAAGTTGCCACGCCGGCCGAAGCGCGTGAGATGCTGGCGCTGAAGGGCGGCGACCGGGTGGCTTTCTAGAAGCAAGGAAGGAGCCGATATGGAAAGGGTTCTCGTCTCCGCCTGCCTGCTCGGCAGCCATGTCCGCTACAACGGCTCGTACCGGCTGAACGGCCATCCCGTGCTGACACGCTGGCAGGCGGAAGGACGGGTCGTGCAAATCTGTCCAGAGGTCGCCGCAGGCTTCTCCACGCCGCGTCCTGCAGCAGAAATTCACGGCACAGCCGACGCTGTGCTTCACGGCCAGGGTCAAGTGATCGAGCAGACGGGGAGCGATGTGACCGCACTTTATCTCGAAGCCGGGCAGCTTGCGCTCGAACTCGCCCAGGAAACAGGATGTCGCTATGCGGTTCTTACCGACGGAAGTCCATCCTGCGGCAGCAGCTTCGTCTTCGACGGCAGTTTTTCAGGCAAGCGCGTAGCCGGTCGCGGCACGACCGCCGCTCTATTGGAAGCCAACGGCATTCGCGTCTTCTCGGAAGACAATATCGGCGACCTTGATGATCTCCTGAACAAGCCCGGTTCAACTGAGGCCACGGCCTGATCCATGGCAAATGAGATCCAGACCGCGACCAGCGATACCGTCATCCGTCCCGGGCGGATCGAGGACGCCGAGACCATCCACGCCGCGCTTCTCAAACTCGGCACCCATATCGGCGCGCATCAGGAGATCACCTCCACACCAGAAGATCTCCGCCGCTACGGCTTTGGTGAAAAGCCCGCCTTCTCCACCCTGATCGCCGAAGTGGGCGGCGAATTCGCTGGCCTGTGCCTGCATTTCCCGATCTTCTCGACCTGGATGGGGCGGCCCGGCGTCTATGTTCAGGACCTCTATGTCGAGGACCGGTTCCGTGGCCGCAAGATCGGCGAGCGGCTGTTGCGGCGTGTTGCTGCGGAATGCCGCAAGGAAGGCGGCGTCTATCTCAGGCTGTCGGTCGACACCGACAATGAGGGCGCCAAGGCCTTCTACGAAAGGCTGGGCATCGCCTGGTCGAGTTACGAACAGACGCAGAAGATCATCGGCGAGGCGTTCTTTGCTTTCGCCGACGCGCCGGAGGAGCAGGAATGAAGGCCTTTTATGCCGAAGAGCAGAAACGCCACGACCCAAAGGCCTTTCTTTCCAGTGGCGCGGCGCAGCCCAATCCGGAGAAGCCCGAGCGCGTCGAAAGATTGTTAGCCGGCGCGAAATCCGCCGGCTGCGCGATCGAACGGCCGCGCAATCACGGGCTCGGCCCGGTCTCGGCGGTGCACACGCCCGAATATCTCGACTTCCTCGAACATATTTTTGAGCGCTGGCAGCGCATCGAGGGCGCCTCGGCGGAAGTGATCCCCAACATCCATCCGATCGCGCGCAACGGCTCCTATCCGGCCTCGGCCGTTGGCCAGGCCGGCTACCATATGGCCGACACCGCTTGCCCGATCTCGGGCGAAACCTGGCAAAGCGCGCTGTGGAGCGCGTGGAGCGCCGTCGAAGCCGCCGAAACGGTGATGGCAGGCGCGCCGGCCGCCTATACACTGTGCCGCCCGCCCGGCCACCATGCCTTTGCCGATGTCGCCGGCGGCTTCTGCTTCATCAACAATTCGGCGGTTGCGGCGCAGGTGCTGCGCAAGCAGGCGGCGCGGGTGGCGATCCTTGATGTCGACCTGCACCACGGCAACGGCACGCAAGGCATCTTCTATGCCCGGCCCGACGTGCTCACCGTCTCGCTGCATGCCGACCCGGTGCGGTTCTACCCGTTCTTCTGGGGCCATGCCGACGAGCGCGGCGAAGGGCCGGGCCTTGGCTATAATTTCAACCTGCCGCTGCCGCGCAAATCCGCCGACGCGGCGTTTCTGGAAGCGCTCGAGGTGGCGTTCCAGCGTATCCGCGCCTTTTCGCCGGATGCGCTGGTTGTGGCGCTCGGCCTAGACGCCTTCGAAGGCGATCCGTTCGGCGGGCTTTCAGTGACGACGCCCGGCTTCTCCCGCATTGGCGAGGCGATTGCCGGGCTCGGCCTGCCCAGCGTCATCGTCCAGGAGGGCGGCTATCTCTGCGATGCGCTTGGCGACAACCTAACCGCCTTCCTCACCGGCTTCGGCAGCAAGGTGCGGTGACGGCTTCTCCTGGCGTCAGGACCGCTGCTGCCTGAGCATGGCGATGATCCGGTGCACGCTCTCGAGCGTCTCGTCGATCTCAGCCGCCGTGTTGTAATGCGCGATGCCGATGCGCACGACGCCCTGCTCGGCCGGAATGCCGAGCTGGTGGACGATCTCCCAGGCATAGTTGTGACCGGACCACAGGAAGATGTTCTCGGCGTTCATCTGTCGCACGATCGTCTCCGGCACGATGCCGTCAACGGTGAAGGAGACAGTCGGCACGCGATCGCCGAGCCGTTTCGGATCGGTGATGCCGTGGATGGTCAGGCCTGAAATGTCGGACAGGCCGTCGATCAGCCTTTGCGCCAGCGGGTTTTCATAGGCGATGCAGGTTTCGAATGCCTTGGCGATCTTCTGCCTGCGCGAACCACTCTCGCCCCCTGCCGCACCCAGCTGGGCAAAATAGTCGACCGCCGCCGTGAGGCCGGCCATCAACTCGATCTGCGGCGTGCCAAGCTCGAACCGCTCCGGCAGGCCATCGGACGAACAGCGGCATTTGTAGGGTTTCAGGCCATCGATGATTTCACGCCGCCCCCACAATATGCCCATATGCGGACCGAAGAATTTATAGGCCGAGCAGATCAGGAAATCGCAGCCGAGCACCTGCACGTCTATCAGGCCATGCGGCGCGAACTGCACGGCGTCGACATAGACCAGGGCGCCGGCCTGTTTTGCGATGGCGGTCAGGGCTTTGACCCGGTTGATCGAGCCGGTCAGGTTCGAGG
Organism: Mesorhizobium huakuii; assembly: GCF_030160235.1. Taxonomy (GTDB): domain Bacteria; phylum Pseudomonadota; class Alphaproteobacteria; order Rhizobiales; family Rhizobiaceae; genus Mesorhizobium; species Mesorhizobium huakuii. The sequence continues at coordinate 45,648 of NZ_BSNY01000037.1, read as the reverse complement.
CATAATTCAACGCGACCAGCCGTGTCTTGTCGGACAGCAGGCCTGACAGCGCCGCCTCTTCGACCTGCCAGCTCATTTCATCGAATGGCAGCCAGCGCACCACGAGGCCAAGATCCTCGGCCAGTTGCAGCCAGGGCGACACATTGCCCTCATGGTCCATGCGGGTGAGGATGAGCTCGTCACCGGGCTTCAGCGTGCGGCCGAGCGTGCGCGACATGTGATACGTCAGCGTCGTCATATTGGCGCCGATGATGATTTCCTCGGGGCTCGCCGCGCCGAGAAAATCGGCCATCGCATGATGCGCCTCGTCGACGACAGATTGAGCGGCGATCGTCGTTTCGAAAAAGCCACCGAGATTGGCGTTGGTGGTGAGCAGGCAGCGCGACACGGCATCGGCGACGGCCTGCGGCACCTGCGTGCCGGCGGGATTGTCGAGATAGATGCGACGGCGCCCCTTGTCGGTCAGGGAAAGCGCTGGAAATTGTCCACGCACGGCCTCGATCGAAAAACCCACCATTCTCTCCACCCCTTTGTTATTCCATGATCATTCTATCCCCGCCGATCAGGGACAGGGATTACCGACCCGCTGGTGGATCGCGTCCACCGCCTTCTGCATCTCCTCGGTCCAGACCACATCTACCGAAGACAATGCCATTTCGAGCTGCGGAATGGTCGTCGCGCCAATGATGTTGGATGTAACGAAGGGCCGGCTCGACACATAGGCATTGGCAAACAGCGCCGGCTCCATGCCGAAGGAGCGCGCCAGTTCATTGTATTCGAGCAGCACTTCGGCTGCATTCGGCGTCTCGTAGCGCTGGCCGCGATTGAACAATTGCGAACGCGAGCCCTGCGGTCGGGCGCCATGGTCGTATTTGCCGGTCAGGTATCCCTGCGCCAGCGGCGAATAGGGCAGCAACGACACCTGTTCGCGCTCGCAGACCTCGGCAAGATTCACCTCGAAGGTGCGGTTGACGAGATTGTAGGCGTTCTGGATCGACGCAACGCGCGGGCCGATCCCTTTGTCGGCCTCGGCGAGAAACCGCATGACGCCCCAGGAACTTTCGTTCGAGAGGCCGAAATGGCGGATCTTTCCCGCCTTCACCAGCTCATCAAAGACGCCAAGCGTCTCGGCGATCGGCGTTTCGTTGGCCGGTGCGCCATCGGCATCGGGCCGGCGCGCCACGGCGCCGATACGCGTCGGGTTGGCACCCCAGGGGATATCCCGTTCCGGCCAGTGGATCTGGTAGAGATCGAGATAGTCCGTGCCGAGCTTGGCCAGGGATTTGTCGACGGCGTCAAAAATATCGGCGCGCACCAATTGCGATGGCCTGTCGCCGCGAAACCAGGTGTTGGCGGTTCGGCCGACGACCTTGGAGGCAAGGATCACCTTGTCGCGATTGCCCTTGGCCTTCATCCAGCTGCCGATGATCTTTTCCGTCCGCCCCTGCGTCTCCGCCTTTGGCGGGATCGAGTAGAGCTCGGCGGTGTCGATGAAATTGACGCCGCGCGAAAAAGCCAGATCCATCTGCGCGTGGCCTTCGGCCTCGGTGTTCTGCTGGCCCCAGGTCATGGAACCAAGGCAGATCTGGGTCACAAGGAGATCGGTCCGACCAAGACGGCGTTTGTGCATGGAATTCTGCTCCGGGGGAAGTCTGCGCGGGAGGGAGCCTGCATGTATAGGGAAAGCCATGGCGCTCTCCAAGCCTCGCCAGGCCGACTTTTGCGTGAACCAGCGGCGTTTGGCTAGCGGCGAGCACCGGCCACGGCGCGGCGCTTGGCCTCGTCGATCAGCATGTTGGCCACCTGCATGCGGATCATGGCGCGCTGGCGCAGATGCGGGGCGACGCGATCAGGATGGTTGCTGAAAGCAAAGCTGCGGCGCATACGCCCGAAATCGGCGACGCTTTTGGGCTGGCTCAGTCCCAGTTCGGCCGCGATCGATTCCGGATCGATCGGCGGCAGTTTTTCCTCAGGCTTCGGATCCTCGGCAGCCAGCGCCAGCTTGGCGTGCTCGAGCAAGGCGGCGAATTCGCTCGCCAGATCGGCACCGGCCTCGCGATATTCGGCTGCGGATACCTTGATGCGGCCGGAATGGAGCTCATCGGCGACCGAGAGATAATCGAACGGAATGGACGGACGCGCGCCGGCCTCGTCGCCCTCGATACCGTCGCCCTTGTGGGAGGCAACGAAGAGGTCGTCGAGCAGCGAAGCGAAATCACGCTTGGCGCTGGTAGCGATGTCAGCCTCCCCCTTTGCCTGTCCGTCAGGTCTCCAGACCATAGAACCGGCTCGTTAAAAATACATGCCACCGATCTTAATGAATTTAGGCATCCGAGGATGGTGACCAGTCCTCAAAGCAAAAAGCCGGACTGCGTTTTCACGCAGTCCGGAAATTCGCCAGGAGTGGCGAGGAAAACTGGCCATGAGCCAGCGTCGAAGCCTACGGTTCGTGCGGCGCGGAAGTTTCAATGGGCAGCCAAAAAATTCTAGGAAATTTATCCGGACATAGCAGGCATGCAAATGCTGCACTGCACAATTGTCACGATTCACCTATATTGGCGGCCGTGGAGGACCAACCAGGAGCCTGATTCATGGGTTTCTTCACGGAAATGTTCGCCCGCCCGCGCCCGCAGGAACATCTGCGATACCGCGCAGCGCTCGCCCTGCTTCATTCGATGAGCAATGCCGACCGTGCCGATATCGGCATCAAGCCCGCCGATTTTCCGCGCGTCGCCCGCGAAATGTCCATTCGCTAGATGCGCCTCGCGAGATGTCCCGGACGGATCCGGGACATCTCGCAATGCCTGGCTCTTAACGCGATCCCAGGAATGTCGCCTTGCCGAGCGGCACGCCGTTGTGGCGAAGGATGTCGTAAGCGGTGGTGAGGTGGAAATAGAAATTGGGCATGGCCACATGCAGCAGATACTGCATGCCGCCCAACGTCTGTTCGCGTCCGCCGAGTTTCAGTTCGATCACCTTGTCGTCCGAGCCGTCGATATCGGCTGCCGAGAACGTCGCCAGAAGCGCGAGCGTCTTGGCGATCCGCGCCTCGAGTTCGGCAAAGCTTGCTTCATTGTCCTCGTATCTCGGCACCTCTCGACCGGCTAGCCGCGACGGCGCGCCCTTGGCGTGGTCGGTGGCGATCTGCACCTGCCGGGTCAAAGCGAACATGTCGGGTGCAAGCCGCGCCGTCAAAAACACCTGCGGGTCGATCTTGCGGTCAAGCGCATTCTGTTCGGCTGCCGCCAGCACATTGGAAAGTGCTTTCAGCCTGGCTGAAAACACCGGCACGGATGCCTCATACATCGATATCGTCACGTCAGATCTCCTGTCCGGTCGGAACGCCGGCGCAGGGGAGGTAGCGCCTGCGCACACGATTCTTCAAGCGCCGTGGGCTCCGCGTCACCACGCCGCCGCAATCGCCGTGGTAGAATTTCCGTTATCGAGCGGAGATTCCCGATGAGACGCGCCCTTCTCGCAGCGACTGCCCTTCTCTCCCTTGCCATGTCCGGCCAAGCGGTGCCGGCCGCAGAAGATACACCCGAAGCACCCTATGTCGACGACCGATCGAGCGCCGAGGCGGTCATCCGCTCGCTCTACAGCGCCATTAACCGGCACGAATTCGCCCGCGCCTGGGGGTATTACGGCGACACAAAGCCGGCTAAGGATTTCGACAGTTTCGTCAAGGGCTATGACGGTACCGACAAGGTCGAGGTCGCGACCGGTGCCATTTCGGACGAGGGCGCCGCCGGCAGCATCTTCTACAACGTCCCGGTGGCCATCCGTGCGACGGACAAGAGCGGCGGCGAAAAGGTCTTTGCCGGCTGTTACACGCTGCGCCAGGTGAATGCGCAGATCCAGGCCGCGCCGCCCTTCGATCCGATCCATATCGAAAAAGGCGCGTTGAAACCTTCAACGGCGGATTTCGAGGCGGCGCTGCCGCCAAGCTGCGGCGACGGTCCGCCGCCGCCGAAGAAGGATACGGCCCTGGAACAAGCCAAGAAAGCCTTCCTGGCGACCTATGGCGACCAGTGCGACAAGCAGTTCCTGGGTAATGAGCCGGAGGTCTTCTCGATCAAGTACAAGGACAAGGATGCGCAGCCCGGCGATCCCGACAAGGAAACGCGGCTGTTTCATTTCTCCTGTGTGGCCGCCGCCTACAATGAAAACTCGGTCTACTATGTGACGGATGAAGTGGACGGCGTGCGGCAATTGCAGTTCGCCGAACCGGAGACCGATATCCGCTACCAGAACAACGATAGTGACGGTAAACTGTTGAGCGTGACGGTGATCGGCTTCCGGACCACGGGATGGGCCACCAATTCCGATTATGACCCGAACGCCCATACGATCACCACTTTCGACAAATGGCGCGGCGTCGGCGATGCCTCCGACTCCGGCACATATTTGTTCCGAAACGGTGATTTTTCGCTGATCCAGTATGACGTCGACGCGTCGTATGATGGCGAAGAAAATCCGCAGACGATTGTCGACTACAACACCGCACCTTGAAGCGCGATGCGCTTCCAGCTTTTGTCTTGTTGATCAAGGCGCCTTCGACAGCATCCAGTTCAGCGTGCCGCGCCAGTCGACCATGCGGATCGGCGTGCCATGCGTGCCGGTCTCGAAGCGCACGAACCGGGTCGGATAGGGATAGGCCTTCGACCTGGCGATGATGGAGCGGAAGAAGGCTTCCTGGTTCGCCACGGGAAACACCACGTCATGGCTGCCCTGGCCGAAGAAGACCGGAACATGACGCCTGAAGGCGGGACTGGCGAGAAAACTCTCGTCCCACAAAGACCCGAGCAGCAGCAGCCCGTTGATGCGCCGGCCGGTATCGTTGCGGGCGGCAAGCTTCCAGCACAGCGCGCCGCCCATCGAGCCGCAGGCGACGAAGATTTTCGCGCCCGGCGACTGTTCGGCGTAATGATCGATCAAGGCCGCGACCTGTGCGGCGCCCTTATCGCCGAAATCGGGGAAATCCGGTGAGAGATAAAGCCCGCCATTGCCGGCCATCAGGTTCTTGAGCCGGTTGAAATTGCCGCCAAAAGTGAAGTCGTCGATGCCCTGCTTGCGACTGCCGCCCTGGCCGTGCAGATAGAGCACGATGAGGGCGGCACCTTGCGTCTTGCCGACGGCGATGTGCCTGACATCGCCGGCGTCCGTCTTCAGCATCAGGTCCTGCTGCGCCTTGCGCACGCCGGTGTCGGTGTATTGCGGATGCACGCGCTTTTCCGGCACTTCGTCGCGCTGGTTGATATCGCGCATCTCGCGGTAGTCGATGACGGTATAAGCGCCGCCGTCGCCGGTCGACAATGTCGCCGGATAGGCGAAGAGATCGTCCTTGAAGGGTTTCAGTTCGAGCGCATCGGCCCGGCCGGCAAGGCAAAGAACAAATAATGCTGCCAGAAAGGCGCGACGTGGGGAAAGAAAACGAAAAGCCATACCGCAGGCTTGCTTAATTCGGCCCGGGTTTGTCAATCCTGCAGCACGCCCCCGGCGCCTTCGAGCGCCTCGCGGGTGTCGACATCGACAGACGCGCCCTCGCCGATCTCGACATCGATGACGTCGAGCCCCTCGGCCTCGACCAGATGGCGTGCGCCGGTATCGCCTTCGAGATGAGCGATGGCCGGGAACAGTGCGCGCGGCAGGAGCACCGGGTTGCCGCGCTTGCCCTGATGCGAGGCGCGGACCACGGAATTGCCTCCGGCCCTACGGAAGGCATCGATCAGCCGGTCGAGATCGCCTGACACAACGCCCGGCATATCTCCCAGGACGATCATCGCGCCGGCGCTGTCTTCGGGCAGATAGGCAATGCCGGCCTTCAGTGAGGTCGACAGGCCATCTGCAAAATCGGGATTGTCAGCGAAGGTGACATCCAGCCCCGCCAGGGCCGCGCGCACGCGTTCGCGCTGATGGCCGGTGACGACGATCGTGCCCGACGCCTTCGAGGCGAGCGCGCGCTCGGCCGTGCGGCGCACCAGCGGCTTGCCGTCGAACAGCGCCATGAGCTTGTTCGGTCCGCCCATGCGGCTCGACCGGCCAGCCGCCAGAAGCACGATCGCGACCTTGAGCCGGCTCCTGGCCGGCAGCGGTTCGCGCGGCTGCGGTCGCGTCGGGATTTCCATCAGCAGCCCGCCGACCCCCATGCCGGCGATATCCTTCGCGGTGACGTCGAGGCCGGCAACCAGACGGTCGAGCACCCAGTCGAAACCGTTTTCCTTGGGACTGCGGGCGCAGCCGGGCGCGCCGATGATGCGCTTGCCGCCGAGTGTACCCAGCACCAGCAGATTGCCGGGATCGACAGGCATGCCCGCGCGGACAACTGTTCCGCCGGCCCTCTCGATCGCTGCCGGCACCACATCGGCAAAATCGCTCATCGCCGAGGCGCCGAAGATCACCACCAGGTCATTGTCGCGCGCCAGCGAGGCGGCGGCCTCCGCCAAGGGCGCGATCTCATGCGGCGTGCGGCGCTCCGCCGTCAACCTCCCGCCCGAACGCGCCAGCCGCGCTTCGGTGACGCGCAGCGTCTTGTCGAGCACACTGGGCTTGATGCCCGGCAGGACCGTCTGGATGACGCCAACGCGCACCGGCCGATAAGCATTGACGGCAAAGATCTCGCCGCCGGCGCAGATTCCCATCACGGTGTCGACCAAGGTGGAGGCGACCGCGAAGGGGATGATCTTCACCGTCGCCACCATCTGACCTTTTTCGACCGGAGCATGCTGCGCCAGCGTGGCAATGGTGATGGCGGGATCGACGGCGTTGATGGCGTCGATCATCCCAGCATCGACCGTGAAGATGCCTGATGCCTTGGCATGGAGATTGACCCGGCCGGTGGCCGCCGGCCTCACCTCGATGCCGCTGAACCTCATGCCCTCGGCAATTCTTTGCGCCGCGGCGTCCTCGCCGAGATCATCGGGGGAGAGCACGGCCGCAACGACCTGCACGATGCCTGCCTGCTTGAGTGTGGAAATGTCTTCGGCGCTCAGCCGGTGCGCCTTGCGAAAGCGCTTTTCGCCTGCGGTGGTGGCGTTTGCCAGCACCGCGCCTTCAGCCTCTTCAATCGCGATCGGACCGAATTTCACGCCACTGCGCCCTTTGCATCGAGGCCGCGCGAGCGGAAGGCGTGGATGGTCTGCGCGAGAACCGCAACAGCGATCTCGGCGGGGCTGGCCGCACCGATGTCGAGCCCGATCGGCGCATGGATGCGGGCGATCTGGTCGGCGCTCGCGCCCAGCGCCAACAGGCGCTCGACACGCTTGGCGTGCGTCTTGCGGCTGCCAAGCGCACCGACATAGAAGCAGTTGGCGTCGAGTGCCGCCTTCAGCGCGAAATCGTCGATCTTCGGGTCATGGGTGACGGCGGCAAGTGCGGTGTAGCTATCGAGCGGCTGGCGCTTCAGCACATCTTCCGGCCACTCGGCATGCAACGTGACATCGGGGAAGCGGTCGGGGGTGGCAAAAGCCGTGCGCGGGTCGATGATCTCGACGGGATAGCCGGCGATTTTCGCCATCGGCGCCAGCGCCTGGCTGATATGGACCGCGCCGATCACCAACAATCGCGGTTGCGGCAGATGCGCGTTGAGAAAGAAGGTTCGCCCTTCTGCCTCGACCGAACCGGAATTGCCCGATCGAAACGCCCTGGCGATCGCCGCACCAAGATCGCCGGCGACCTGGTCGCCCTCGCGCACGATGCGGTCACGGCCATCACCGAGATCGGTGACGAGGATCGCCGCGCGGCGGGCGCGGCGCTCGGCATTCAAGGTTTTCAGGGCGTATGGATCCATCTGAGATCAGCCCAACCGCTCGACATACACCTTGATGCGGCCGCCGCAGGACAGGCCGACCTGCCAGGCGGTTTCGTCAGCGACGCCGAATTCAAGCATTCTGGCTTTGCCTGAGTCGATCACGTCGATCGCCTCGCTCACCACCGCCCCTTCGACGCAGCCGCCCGAGACCGAGCCGTGGAAATTGCCTTCGGCGTCGATGACCAAATGGCTGCCGACAGGCCTCGGCGCCGAGCCCCAGGTCTCGACCACGGTGGCAATGGCGACATCCTTGCCATCCTTCATCCAACCTTCCGCGATGATCAGCGGATCGCGGGCCTCATCGAGATAAAGACTGTCGTTCATCGTTGCTTCTCTCAGGGTCTGTTTTTCCAGGGAGCCGGGAAAACATATGGCTACGCAGCGTGCCTCGCGCCAGCTTCCATCCATCGGCGCGGATCGACGGACTGTGCCGACTTCTTGTCAAGCGACGCGCAGAGGTCGGCGAGCGCATCGAGATTGTGGACCGAGCGGAATTCATCGACATGCGGCAGCATCGCCTTGACGCCACGGGCGCGCGCCTGAAAACCGTCGAAGCGCAGCAACGGGTTCAGCCAGATCAGACGCCGGCAGGATTTGTGCAGCCGCTCCATCTCCTCGGAAAGGCCGGCGACATCGTCGCGCTCCAGCCCGTCGGTGATCAAAAGCACGACCGCGCCCTGCCCCAGCACGCGCCGCGACCATATCAGGTTGAACTCGGCCAATGTGTCGCCGATGCGGGTGCCGCCGGACCAATCCTTGACCGCCGCCGAACAGTCGGCAAGGGCAGCATCCGGGTCGCGGTGGCGCATCTGACGGGTGAGATTGGTCAGCCGCGTGCCGAAGACGAAGGTGTGGACGCGGCGGCGCTTTTCCGTCAGCGCGTGCAGGAAATGCAGGAAAATGCGCGTGTATTGGCTCATCGAACCGGAAATGTCGGCCAGCACCACCAGCGGCGGATGGACTTCACGGGCCGAGCGGAATTTCGGCAGGATCAATTCACCGCCGGTGCGCGCGGCCGAGCGCATCATGGCGCGCGGGTCGATGCGGCGGCCATGCGCATCGGCCTTGAAACGCCTGGTCCGCACCATGTCGAAAGGCAGCCGCAACTCGGCGATGGCCTTCTTGGCATCCGCCATTTCGGCGGCGTTCATCTGGGCAAAGTCCTTGCCCCGCAACACCTCGTTGCCGGAAAAGGTGAAACGGGCATCGACCTCGATCTCAGGGACCTCCTGAGGCGGCTGGTTTTTCTGATGACCTTCGAACATCGCCTGGCTGACGCGGTTTTCGGCTGCGCGCGGCTTCTGCTTCTCCTTGACGTCGGGCGCCACCGGCGAGAACATCGCCAGCAGTTTCTCGATCAGTTCGCGCGATTTCCAAAACAGCCGGAAGGCCTCGTCGAAGACCGGGTGATCCTCGTGCCTGGACACCAGCACCGCATGCAGCGTCCAGTAGAAATCGTCGCGCGAGCCGATGCCGGCGGCCAGCACCGCCTCGATGGCATCCTTGACCGAGGCCGGCCCGACCCGCATGCCTGCCTTGCGCAAGGTTCGGGCGAAATAGACGATGTTGTCGGCGATGCGTCCGTCCGCCGTCGCCTCTTTGGGGTCGGCCTCCTTGGGGTAAGCACCCGGCGCCTTCATCGCGTTACTCCGCCGCCGCGAGCTCGGCCTTGACCTCGTCGAGGATGCGCCGGCCCTCGCCCGTGCCGATGCGGGCAATGTCGTCCTGGTATTTCAACAGCACGCCGATCGTGTCGGAAACAGTTTCCGGGTCGAGCGCCACCTTGTCGAGTTCGGTCAGCGCGCCGGCCCAGTCTATGGTCTCGGCGACGCCCGGCACCTTGAACAATTCGATCTGGCGCAGTTTCTGGATGAAGGAGACCACCTCCGCCGAAAGCCGCTGGTTGGCCCGCGGCACCTTGCGGCGCACGATCTCCAATTCGCGCTCGGCGTTGGGATAATCGACCCAGTGATACAGGCAGCGCCGCTTCAGTGCGTCATGGATCTCGCGGGTGCGGTTGGTGGTGATGATGACGATCGGCGGCTCTTCCGCCTTGATGGTGCCGAGTTCGGGCACCGTCACCTGGTAGTCAGAGAGGATTTCGAGCAGGAAGGCTTCGAAGGCTTCGTCGGTGCGGTCGAGTTCGTCGATCAGGAAGACCGGGGCCGCTCCCGTCTTGCCGGTCAGCGCATCGAGCACCGGGCGGCGGATCAGGTATTTTTCCGAGAAGACGTTGCGCTCCATGGCGGTGCGGTCGACCTTGCCGGCCGCCTCCTCCATGCGGATCTCGATCATCTGCGCGGCGTAATTCCACTCGTAGACGGCAGACGAAACGTCGAGCCCTTCATAGCACTGCAGCCGGATCAGCCGGCGGCCAAGCGCCTGCGCCAACACCTTGGCGATCTCGGTCTTGCCGACGCCGGCCTCGCCCTCGAGGAACAATGGCCGGTTCATGCGCAGCGACAGGAAAAGCACGGTCGCCAGCGACCGGTCCGCCACATAGTCCGCACCGGTCAAGAGATCGAGCGTCTCGTCGATCGTCCGCGGTACGGGGCGCGGTTCCAGTTCGGTCATTCTTTCTCCGTGAACGCCGCCGCTCCGCTGTCCAGGACGTGGTAGCCGCGAGCGTGGTAGATCAGCGGCCGCAAATTATCGCCCATGCGAAGGCCTGTCACCTTGCCAAAAAGCACACGATGGGTGGCCAGGTCCTTGGTGTCGATCAGTTCGCAGTCGAACACGGCGAGCGCGCCCTTCAGCGTCGGCGCGCCGGTGGAGATCACATCCCATTCGCCGAGCGCGAAACGCTCATCGACCGGCAGGCCGGTGATGCCGGAAAAGCCGACCGATAGCGGTTCCTGATGCGAAGCCAGCGTGTTCAGGGCAAACCGGCCGTTTTTCACGAACAGCTCATTCTTGGCATTTTCGCGGTTGAGACAGACCAGAATGGTCGGCGGCGTGTCCGACACCGAACAAGCAGCGATCACTGTCGTGCCGCGCTTGCCGGCGGGTCCGTCGGTGGTCACCACATGGACGTGGCCGGCAAAATGGCTCATCGCGTCGCGATAGGCCTGCGGTCCAATGTCATTCTTCTTCAGCACCGGAAATCGTCCATAGCCAGAACCCTACCGCTATATATGGCCAGACATGACATGCCACAAGCGAAGTGCTTGGCCCATATCCCCGAATTCGCGTGTTGCACCAAGGCCGGGCAGCCTTTAGGTCTTGGCGAGAATTGGCGCTCGCACTGTTGTCGCGGGCTTGGGAGGAACTCTTCGGCAGGATGCGACCCGGGGCAACGATATCCGCCGCACTGGCCTGGCTGTTCCTGGCCGGCGCCGCCAGCGCCCAGACGCTGACGATCGGCGTTGCCGCTCCGTTGTCGGGACCGTCAGCCATCCTCGGCAAGCAGATTGAGGCCGGTGCCAGGCTCGCGGCGCAAGCAAACGGCGTCGAACTCAAGACCGAGGATGATGCCTGCACCGCCGACGGGGGGGCAGCCGCGGCCAGGGTTTTTGCCGCGGCCAAGGTCAGTCTCGTGGTCGGCTTCCTCTGCACCGAAGCCATCGAGGCGGCGATGCCGATCCTCAAGGACGCCAACATCCCGGTCATCACCGTCGGCGTGCGGACCGAAAGCCTCACCGACCGTCGCGCCAAGACCGGCTGGCCGGTCTATCGCCTCGGGCCGCGTGGCGACGACGAGCGCAACGCCGTCGCCTCCACCCTCACCCACCTGTGGCAGAAGGAGCTGTTCGCCATCATCGACGACGGCACCATCTACGGGCGCGAGATGGCCGAGACCTTTCGCGCGGCGGCCGAGCAAGCGGCGTTGAAACCGGTGTTCGTGGACACGTTCCGGCCGCAGCTCGACAACCAGATAGGGATGATCGGGCGACTGAAGAAGGCTGGCGCCACCCATGTCTTTGCCGGCGGCGACGGTGACGACATCGCCATCATGGGCCGCGACGCCGCGCAACTACAGGCCGGCATCGTCTTTGCCGGCGGCGAAAATCTGCGCACGCCGCCCGGTGACGTGCCCTATGCGACGGGCACACTGATGATCGCGCCGCCCGAATGGGCCGATGTCGCCGACGCAAAGGTGCTGGAAAGCTTCTCCGCGCAAAAGATCGTGCCGGACGGCTACACGCTGCCGACCTATGCGGCGGTGGAGATCGCCAAGGCCGCATCGGCCTTGTCCCCGGACAAGCCGCTGATCGAGGCGCTGAGCGGGCATGATTTCACCACGGCGATAGGGCCGGTCCGCTTCGATGCCAAGGGCGACCTCAGCCAGAGCCCCTACCGCGTCTTCCGCTTCGACGGCACGCGCTTCGTGCCCTTGGAAAGCCATTGATGTTCCGCACCGGTCCTCGCAATCTGATCACCGACGTTGCCGGCCTGCGCGTCGGCAACGCCGCCGACGCCCGGCTGAAGTCCGGCGTGACGACTATCCTTTGCGACGAACCGGCGGTGGCCGGTGTCCAGATCCTGGGCGGCGCGCCGGGCACGCGCGAGACGGACCTTCTCGAACCGCACAATTCGATCGAGACGATCCATGCCGTGGTGCTGTCGGGCGGCTCGGCTTTCGGCCTCGACGCCGCGTCCGGCGTGCAAGCGGCGTTGCGCGAGCGCGGCATCGGCTTCGAGGTGGGCGGATTTCGCGTGCCGATCGTGCCGGCGGCGATTCTGTTCGACCTGCGCAATGGCGGCGACAAGGACTGGGGCCGTTATCCTCCCTACCGTGACCTCGGCTATCAGGCAGCACAATCCGCCGCCACCGATTTCCAGTTGGGCACGGCGGGTGCCGGCACCGGTGCCTTGACCGCCGGGCTGAAGGGCGGCCTTGGCTCCGCTTCGACGCTGCTGGACACCGGCGTCACCATCGGCGCGCTGGCCGCCGTCAATCCGACCGGATCGGTGACCGTCAGCCGCAGCCGCCATTTCTGGGCGGCGCCCTTCGAAATCGGCGACGAATTCGGCGGGCTCGGCTATCCCTTGCCAATGCCTGATGACGCGAAGAGAATCTCGCTGAAATACCGCGACAAGCATGCGGGCATGCAGATGGAAACCGGCGGCAACACCACCATCGCCGTCATTGCCACGGATGCGGTTCTCACCAAGGCCGCGGCGAAACGCCTGGCAATGTCGGCGCATGACGGCTTCGTGCGCGCCATCTGGCCGACGCACACGCCGGCCGACGGCGACCTTGTCTTCGCGCTGGCCACCGGTAAGAGCGGTATCCGGCTGGAAGCCGATGCGGCAATCGACCTCTATGCCGCGGCCGGCGCCACCATGGCCCGCGCCATCAGCCGCGGCGTGTTTGCCGCGACGCCAGCCGACAACGATCTGTTTCCCGTCTGGTCGTCGCGTTAAAGCTGTCGATCAGACCGGATCGGTTTTTTCTTCCTCGAACGTCACCGCCACATCGGAATTCGCCGACAGCCACACCTTCTTGCCATCAACTTCCGCAACCAGGGCCAGAGGAATGTAGTGGTGATGCCCCTTGTGAGCGCCCTCGCCGCTGTCGGCCTTGGTCAGCTTGATGCGCTGGCCGTCGACCTTGTCGACCGTGCCGACATGCACGCCATCGGCGCCGACGACTTCCATATGCTCGCGAATTTTGCTGGTGTCGGTCATGGTGGTTCTCCATTGGGACTGCCGACAATAACAAATGACGAGCCGATTGGATGCATAGGCTTTTGACCCGCACGACGTTTTGATTTCGTCGTGCTAGGGATTGCATCGATCCCGGCTGCCGGAGTGAAAAAGATGCGAATGCTTTTCCTGTTTGCCGTTTCCCTGGCCGCACAGCTTGGCGCGTCGATCGCCGCCCAGGCCGGCGATGTCGCCGACCTTGAAATCCTTGGCTTCAGCAAGGATGGCGGCGTGTTCGCCTTCGAGGAATACGGCGTCCAGGACGGGTCGGGCTTTCCCTATGCCAACCGCTATTACATCGACACGAGCGATGACAGCTTTCTCAAGGGCACGCCGATCAGGATCCGGCTCGACGACGAGAAAGCCAAACTGGACGCGGCGCGTCTTGAGGCCCGGCAAAAGGGCGAGGCCATTGTCAGCCAGGCCGAGTTGAGTGCCAATCGCGGCATCACCGCCGGTTTCAATCCGGTGACCGAGCTTTCGGCCGATCCGCACCGGATAGTGGTCAATCCGCGGCCAATCTTCTCTCCGGTCGACCAACCGCTCGAGTTCCGGCTGGACGAGATCGGCATGAACAACACCGAAGGCTGCGACAGCCAGGGCGAGATCAATGGCTTCCGGCTGCTGCGCGTCGCGGCGCAGGATGGCGGCACCACCAAACTGCTGCACGAGGACCGGTGACCGAGCTTTCGGCCGATCCGCACCGGATAGTGGTCAATCCGCGGCCAATCTTCTCTCCGGTCGACCAACCGCTCGAGTTCCGGCTGGACGAGATCGGCATGAACAACACCGAAGGCTGCGACAGCCAGGGCGAGATCAATGGCTTCCGGCTGCTGCGCGTCGCGGCGCAGGATGGCGGCACCACCAAACTGCTGCACGAGGACAAGTCGATCCCCAAGAGCCGCGGCTGCCCGAACGGCTACCGCATCGGTGCGGTCCAGACTTTTTCCATGGATAGCCTCAGCGCCTATGCGGTGCTGATCGCGGTACGCCAATATGGCTTCGAGGGTCCTGACTTCCGCTGGATCGCCGTGACCGGCCGCCTGTGACACCGCACGCCGCCATACTCAGCCGCAATTTGAACTTCGTCCGCCGCGCCTTGCCAGGGTGGGGCGCGACATTTTTCGGTTCGTTCTTGTGGGCAGCAACGATGGGCATGAGCGCGCTCATCAACCTGTTGCTGGATAATTGGGTGACGCCGGAGAAAATCCGCACCGTGTCGCTGCTGTTTGCGGGCGGCGGCGCGCTGGCCTTTCCGATCAGCCTGTTCGCCGCGCGGCTGGTCTCGCTCGGAAGGGGCCGGGAGGTCGCCTTCGCAGCGGCAATGGTGTGCCTTGCCGCCGCGACGATCGGGCTGACCACCGGGCTCTATGCCTTGCAGTACCGGTCCTACTATGCCGAATGGCATGCACCCGTCTTCACCCTCACCTGGGGGTTTCAGCTCGCCTTCACGATGGCGGTGGCGTCCTACCAGTTCGTGGTGTTGGGCATCAGGCTCTATTTTCCGCTTGGGTTCATCGCCTTGTTCGCCGCCAGCCTCTGGTTTGCACAGCAGCAGCGTTGAGCATTTTGTCTGTCTCTGTTAGGAGGCGGGCTAACCCAGAGCGGGTCGGCGTTTTGTAGAACCGCCGACCCGCTCTAACTCCTTTTTTTCGCAATTCCCGTGGGAAAACCGCTGCACACTTTTCCCGGAATTGCTCCAGACAC
This sequence comes from Mesorhizobium huakuii, assembly GCF_030160235.1. GTDB lineage: Bacteria > Pseudomonadota > Alphaproteobacteria > Rhizobiales > Rhizobiaceae > Mesorhizobium > Mesorhizobium huakuii. Next base: position 30,482 of record NZ_BSNY01000037.1, on the reverse strand, counting down.
ATCAGGACTGACCGATGATCCTTCGCTATTCCCGGCCGGAAATGGTCGCCATCTGGTCGCCCGAAACCCGGTTTCGCATCTGGTTCGAGATCGAGGCCCATGCCTGCGATGCACTGGCCGAACTCGGCGTCATCCCGAAGGAAGCGGCCAAAACCATTTGGGAAAAGGGCGGCGCCGCGAAATTCGACGTCGAGAAGATCGACGAGATCGAGCGCGTCACCAAGCATGACGTCATCGCCTTCTTGACCCATCTCGCCGAATTCGTCGGACCGGACGCGCGTTTCATCCACCAGGGCATGACCTCTTCGGATGTCCTGGACACCTGCTTTGCCGTCCAGCTTACCCGAGCCAGCGACATCCTGCTCGCCGACATTGACGGCCTGCTTGCAGCGCTCAAGCGCCGTGCGTTCGAACACAAGGACACCGTCACCATCGGCCGCAGCCACGGCATCCACGCCGAGCCGACAACCTTCGGCATCAAGCTGGCGCAGGCCTATGCCGAATTCTCGCGCTGCCGCGAGCGGCTGGTGCATGCACGCGAAGACATCGCCACCTGCGCCATATCAGGGGCGGTCGGCACCTTCGCCAACATCGAACCCTATGTCGAGGAGCATGTCGCGGCAAAGCTCGGGCTGAAGCCGGAACCGGTGTCGACGCAAGTGATCCCGCGCGACCGCCACGCCATGTTCTTTGCCACGCTCGGCGTCATCGCCTCGTCGATGGAGCGGCTGGCGACCGAGATCCGGCATCTGCAGCGCACTGAGGTGCTGGAAGCGGAAGAGTATTTTTCGCCCGGCCAGAAAGGCTCGTCGGCAATGCCGCACAAGCGCAATCCGGTGCTGACGGAAAACCTCACCGGCCTCGCCCGCATGGTGCGCTCCATGGCGCTGCCAGCGATGGAGGATGTAGCGCTCTGGCATGAGCGCGATATCTCGCACTCCTCGGTCGAGCGGATGATCGGTCCGGACGCCACTGTGACGCTGGATTTTGCGCTGTCACGGCTGACCGGCGTCGTCGACAAGCTCGTCGTCTATCCCGAGAACATGCTGAAGAACATGAACAAGTTCCGCGGCCTGGTGCATTCGCAGCGCGTCATGCTGGCGCTGACGCAGGCCGGCCTGTCGCGCGAGGACTCCTACCGGCTGGTGCAGCGCAACGCCATGAAGGTGTGGGAGCAAGGCGCTGATTTTCTTGAGGAACTTTTGGCCGACAAGGAAGTGACCGCCGCGCTGCCCGAGGCGGAAATCCGCGAGAAATTCGACCTCGGCTACCACACCAAGCACGTCGACACGATTTTCAGGCGGGTGTTTGGGGAGGCTTGAGGCGAGCTTTCCTTCTCCCCGTCACTATACGGGGAGAAAGACGCTGTACCGAAGTCAAATCACGCCTTGCCAGGCACAGTCCTGATCACCGTGCCCCAGGGATCCTCACGGGTCGTTTCGCCGGTCACATTGTCCGAACGCATCTCGACCCAGGCGAGGCCCGAGCGCGACGGATCGCGACGGCCGGCGCCGGCGCTCTGCCAGGCATTGGCGCCGATGTGGTGGTGGTAGTGGCCTGACGACAGGAACACCGCTTGGCCGCCATACCTGGCCACCGTATCAAAGCCGAATTCCTGGTTCCACCAGGCTTCCGCCTCTTCCGGCCTGCCGACGCGCAGATGGACATGGCCTACAATGCTGTTTTCCGGCGCGCCTTGCCAGCCCGCATCACCCGCCGGCACTTCGCCGACGACGGCAGGAATGTTCAGCCGCTCGGTCGCCATGGCAATTTTGTCACCGCTCCACTTCCAGTCCTGCGGCCGGCGGTCGGCATAGATCTCGATGCCGTTGCCTTCAGGGTCGGTCAGGTAGAGCGCTTCGCTGACCAGATGGTCCGAAGCCCCTTCGATGGCGATCTTGTCCGATATGGCGTGGTTGATCCAGCGGCCGAGATCGGCGCGGCTGGGCAGCAGGAAGGCCGTGTGGAACAGGCCGGCGCTGCGCGGATCGTCAGGCTTGGCGGAGGCATCCGGCTCGAGGACCAGCAGCGGACGGCTGCCGGCGCCGAGCGTGATCGCGCCGTCGGCACGGCTCAATTCCTGCAGGCCGACGACCCTGCGGTAATAGGCGGCTAGGCTTTCGGCATCACGCGCCTTCAGCCCGACTCGAGCAACGCTCACCGGCGTGGTGGCGGCAAATGGCAATTCGCTCATCGTTGTCTCCGTTGCGGCAACGCTTGATGAAGCTCCCAATGCCAGGAGCCCGGCGCCGCCGATCATTGTACGTCGTGTCAGCGCCAAAATCCCGGTCTTCCACGGCTGTTTCTCTCGTCATGACAGATCGTCCATCGCGATCGTTCACACAAGATGGCGAAAAGCGAACATGGTGTTCACTATTATGAGCCAATGCGTGCCCATCAACGGTTGCATGAGGCAATCGCGCTCGCTATCTCAGCACCATGAAAGTCAAAGACACAGATATCCTGATCGTCCCGGGCTACACCAATTCCGGGCCAGAGCATTGGCAGACCCGCTGGCAGTCGAAACTGTCGACTGCGCGTCGCGTCGAGCAGGCCGAATGGTCAAAGCCGGTGCGCGAGGACTGGACGGCCAGCGTGGCCAAGGCGGTCAACGAGGCCGAGAAGCCTGTCGTCATCGTCGCGCATTCGCTGGGTGTGGCTGCGGCCGTGCAGGCCATCCCGCAATTCGTCAGACCGGTCGCCGGCGCCTTCTTCGTGGCGCCGCCCGATGTCGCCAACCCCAGGATCAAGCCGAAGCACCTGATGACCTTCGGCCCGTACCCGCGCGAGCCGCTGCCTTTTCCGTCGATCGTGATCGCCAGCCGCAATGACCCGTTCTGTGCCTTCGATGTCGCCGAGGACATAGCCGGCGCCTGGGGTTCGCTATTCATCGATGCCGGCGAGACCGGTCATCTCAACCAGGATTCGGGCTTCGGTCCCTGGCCCGAAGGCTCGATGACCTTCGCCAAATTCCTGACGGATCTCTGAATCCCGCCTAAGTCGGCGCGGAGAGTCCCTGGAGAAACCGCCGAGCTCCAATAAACAATAATTTAAGGCGGCTCGCGATACTTCTTACGCGCGGCGAACTCCGTTCGCCGTGTAAGTGCGATGTTGCTCAATAACAATTCGTCACGCTCAAACGAGGGTAAGCGCTTGCGCAAGGACGCTTCGCTCGAATTCTTGAGAGGCGCCGCGGCGCTTATCGTTCTGAATGGGCATATTTTGCGTGCCTTTGCGCCGTCGGCGGCGGGCGGCGACGCAGACAACGCCGCGCAATCGCTCCGGACGAGTCTGGCGTTTATCGCCTTTAATGGCGGCTCTGCCGTCTACTTGTTTTTGGTCCTGTCTTCCTATGTGCTTGTGAAGCGCTATTTTCAGACCCGCGAGGCACAAGATCTACTGCTGGGTGCGATGAAGCGTTTGCCTCGTCTGGCCGGACCAGTGCTTGTCACGGTTCTGGCATCCTGTGTCATCTTCAAGCTCGATCTGTATTTCTTCCAGGATGCGGCTGCGATCACCCAATCCGAGTGGCTGGGCAGATTCGGCAATGCCTCAAAGGTGCTGTCGCCGGAGACAGCGAGTTTCTCCGACGCGTTCCTGCAAGGGGCCTGGCGCACGTTCATCTACGGCGACAAATATTATGACAGCAGCCTGTGGACCATGACGGTCGAGTTCTGGGGGAGCATGCTGACCTTCGCCCTCGCCCCAATCGTCTTCTTTCTCCTGGGCCGCTGGACGTTGCTCTTCTGGGTCTGCACAGCAGCAGCCGTGTTCCTGGCGCTGCAAGTCAGTTTCTTTTTCTGTGCCTTTCCGGCCAGCCTCATGCTCTATCCTCTTCTCGCCATGGGTTTGCGTCCGAACCGCTGGGTAAGAGGCGCCATGGTGATCGCTTCCCTTGCACTGCTGGGCTATGCGGGGAGTGCCGTCGGCATTTACCGGCCCTTTGCGCTGCTCGAGACCGCGGTTTCCGATGATGAAGGCCTGCGGCAAGCCTGCGTAGCCATCCCGGCAAGCATCATGTTGGTCTACGCGGTGCTGAGTGTGGATGAGCCGCCATCATGGCTCTCGGGCAAGGCGGCACGTTTCCTGGGCGACCTGTCTTTCCCGCTCTACCTCGTGCATGTACCCGTTATCTGCTCGCTGGGGTCATGGGTGCTGTTGGCAAGCGGCTCCACCGCACTCGGTGCCGCCGCCGCCATACTGGGTTCGATCCTCGTGGCGTTGCCGCTGATGGCCTTCAACAACTGGTGGGTTCAGGCGCTCGGCGCCCTGTTCAACAGGTTCAGGCGCGGCGGTCCTATGGCCGCGGCGCCTGCTGCAGCGGGCGTCTGACCGCCCGGCGCGGTGACGGCAGTTCGTCCGGTTCGGATTCAGGCCCCTATCGAATCCTTGATGTCCTTCAGCAGAGTCCTTGCCCCCAGCGAAATCAACGCATGCTCGGAGCCGGTGGCGAGCAGGCGATAACCCATCGAGACGACACGACCGGCAATCGCCGGTTCGACGACATAGATCGCGGCATGCTTTCCGGCCTTTCGGGTGCGCTCGGCCACCGACGCCACCGTCTCCATCATGCTTTCCAGCGTCGAACTGACCGTGGCGCCATTGGTCCAGGCGATCGAGAAATCCGACGGCCCGAGGAAGATGCCATCGATGCCCGGCGTGTCGAGAATGCCGTCGAGCGCGTCGAGCGCGGCGCGCGTCTCGACCATCGCAAAAGCCATCGTGCGCTGGTTGGTGTCGCGCAGCCACTCGGCATGGTCGCCCTTGCCGTGGCGCGGAAAGGCGTAGGTGGGGCCCCACGAGCGCTCGCCGAGCGGCGGATATTTCATCGCCGCGGCGAACAGCTTTGCATCGGCCACCGAATTCACCATCGGCGCGATCACCGCCTCGGCGCCGAAATCGAGCGCCCTGCTTGCCATGTCGAAACGGCCGACCGGGATGCGCACCAGCGCCGGCTTGTTTGCGGCAAGCACTGGCAAGAGACCGCGCAGCACGCTGTCCTCGTGATGGCCGCCATGCTGCATGTCGAGCGTGATGGCATCGAAGCCCTGTTTGGCGAGGATCTCGACAGTCAGGGCGTCCGGCACTCCGGACCAGGCGGTGACCAGCGTTTCATCGGCGGCAAGGCGGGACTTCAGGGACATCTAATCTCTTTCCTCGTTGACATCGCATCGACCCGAAAATCGCTTCGATTTTCGGAAAGCCCGATGCGAAAACGCTAACAGCGTCAGAGCGTACTTCGTGCGTCCAAAAGGACGCACGTCGCTCTAATACAGTTTCAGCCGGAAACCACGGCAAAGGCAAAGAAAAACCGCCCGGCTTGGCCGGGCGGTCGATTGGTCCAGTCATTCCTTTTGCCGCAGGTTCCGTCGCAAAACCGGGACGCTTTTGCGAAACCTGCGCCGGCCCGGATCAGGTGTTCTTGATCTGCTCGATCGCCTGCGCCATCAGTTCGTCCATGGTGCGGCGGATCTGGTGGTCCGACTGCTCGACGCCGGCGGCATCGAAATCCTTGCGGATCTTGCGGAACACGTCGTGATCGCCGGCCTCCTCGATATCGGAAACAACGACTTCCTTGGCATAGGCATCGGCGTCGGCACCCGACTTTCCGAGTTTTTCGGCGGCCCACAGGCCGAGCGCCTTGTTGCGGCGCGCCGACGCCTTGAACCGAAGCTCTTCGTCGAATGCAAATTTGCGCTCGAAACCTTCTTCGCGATCTTTCATGCTGCTCATGGCGTCCCTCCGGGTCAAATCCGATTCGTTGGCAAGAGATATGTGTGTTGCCAAAGCACAAACCAAAAGGTCGCGAGCCGGTCAATACGCTTCGTCATATGCTGCGCTGCGGCATTTCAGTCCCGAAAGCGGTTGATTGGACGGATTTGCCGATTGAGCAAACGGTGTGATTGGGATAGACCCGGCATTGAACCCAACCGTCGCCGCACTAATATAGGCAGACGGACAGGAACTGGTCGCTTGCCGCCTGCCCGCAAATCCAGAGAAAAAATCAGATGAAAAATCGCCGCCGCATTTATGAAGGCAAGGCCAAGATCCTCTATGAGGGACCAGAGCCGGGTACGCTCATCCAGTTCTTCAAGGATGACGCAACTGCTTTCAACAAAAAGAAACACGAGGTCGTCGACGGCAAAGGCGTGCTCAACAACCGCATTTCCGAGCACATCTTCAACCATTTGAACCGCATGGGCATCCCGACCCACTTCATCCGCCGGCTCAACATGCGCGAGCAGCTGATCAAGGAAGTCGAGATCATCCCGCTCGAAGTGGTGGTGCGCAACGTCGCCGCCGGCTCGCTGTCCAAGCGCCTCGGCATCGAGGAAGGCACCGTCCTGCCGCGCTCGATCATCGAATTCTACTACAAGGCCGACGCGCTCGACGATCCGATGGTGTCGGAAGAGCACATCACCGCCTTCGGCTGGGCAAGCCCGCAGGAGATCGACGACGTGATGGCGCTCGCCATCCGTGTCAACGATTTCCTCTCCGGCCTGTTCATGGGCGTCGGCATCCAGCTCGTCGACTTCAAGATCGAATGCGGCCGCCTGTTCGAGGGCGACATGATGCGCATTGTCGTCGCCGACGAGATTTCGCCGGACTCCTGCCGCCTGTGGGACGTGGCGACGCAGGACAAGCTCGACAAGGACCGTTTCCGCCGCGACATGGGCGGCCTCGTCGAGGCCTACCAGGAAGTCGCCCGCCGCCTCGGCATCATGAACGAGAATGAGCCGCCGCGCCCGACCGGTCCGGTGCTTGTCGCCTCGACCGATGTCGTCAAAGGCAAGCCGCACTGATAGCGGCTTGCGATCCATACTTAGAACAGGAGCATGTCCAGCGTGATCAAGGCCCGCATTACCGTCACCCTCAAGAACGGCGTCCTCGACCCGCAAGGCAAGGCGATCGAACACGCGCTGTCCGGTATGGGCTTCGGCGGCGTCGGCGCGGTGCGGCAGGGCAAGGTGTTTGACGTCGAACTGGCGGAAAGCGACAAGGCCAAGGCCGAGGCCGATCTGAAAGCCATGTGCGACAAGCTGCTGGCGAATACGGTGATCGAGAATTACGCGGTGGAGATAGCCTAACGTGAAGTCCGCTGTCGTCCTCCTGCCTGGCCTCAACCGCGACCGCGACATGATCGCGGCGCTGACCAAGATTTCGGGAAAACCGCCGGTTACCGTCTGGCAGACCGACACTGAAATCCCTGACGTCGACCTGATCGCCATCCCAGGCGGCTTCTCCTTCGGCGACTATCTGCGCTGCGGCGCGATCGCCGCGCGCATGCCGGTGATGCGGGCCGTCGCTGAAAAGGCCGCGAAGGGCGTGGCGGTGATCGGCGTCTGCAACGGCTTTCAGATTTTGGTCGAGGCCGGCCTGCTGCCAGGGGCGCTCATGCGCAACACCTCGCTGAAGTTCGTCTGCCGGCAGATCAAGCTCGAGGTCACCAACGCCAACACCATGTTCACCCGCCGCTACCAGCCGGGCCAGATCATCCGCTCGCCGGTGGCGCATCATGACGGCAATTACTTCGCCGATGCCGAAACCCTTGCCCGCCTCGAAGGCGAAGGCCAGGTGGTGTTCCGCTATGCCGAGGGCACCAACCCCAATGGCTCGATCAATGACATTGCCGGTATCATCAACGAACAAGGCAACGTGCTTGGCCTGATGCCGCATCCGGAAAACCTGATCGAAGCCGCCCATGGCGGCAGCGACGGCCGTGCGCTGTTCGAAGGCGCGCTCGGCATCGCCGCTTGACGATCTCAGCCGCGAATGCGGTAAGCTTTACAAGGACATCACGTCCATTGCTCTGGGGAGAGAGACGGTCATGAAACTCTATTCGCGGCCGTTGTCGCCCTACTCGTCGATCGTGCGGGCCCTGGCCTATATCAAGGAGGTGCCGCTCAAGATCATCGCGCCGCCGCCGGGTTTTCCGATCCCCGAAGCGTTTCGCGCCATTTCGCCGATGAACCGGATCCCGGTGCTGATCACCGGCTCGGGCGAAACCATCGTCGAATCGGTGGTCATTGCCGAATATCTCGAGGAACGGTTTCCGGAACCGGCGCTGCTGCCGCCCGATTCCAAGGATCGCGCGCTGGTGCGCATGTTCGCCCGCATCACCGATCTCGACGTGCTGACGCCGACGATGAAGCTTTTCGAGCTGCATTTCGTGCCGAAGCGCGACAATGCCGAGATCGACGCCCAATTCGCCCGCCTGCACCACGGGCTGGCGGCGATCGAGGCGCGCATGGCGCAAGGCCCCTTCGCGCTCGGCAACGACATCAGCTTTGCCGACGCCTGGCTGACGCCGACCCGGTTCATCTTCAACAATTTCCGCGCCATGACAGGCCGCCACGACCTGCTCGACGCCTATCCCAAATTCGATGCCTACGAGCAGATCGCCTCGCAGCATCCGGCCTTGTCGCGGGTCTGGGGCGAAATGACCGATGGCTTGAAGATCTTTCTGTCCGAACTCGAGATGGGTGCCGCTTGATCAAGAGCAAGACGATCGTTCTCATCGCAGCGGCAGGCTTTGCCCTGACGTCATGCCAATCGACCCCGAAGAGCACGCCCGTGCCTTCGGGCAAGAGTGCGGCACTGCTGGCCATGGAACAGGTGGCGATATCTGCCCACAAATGCTGGATCGCCAGCAAGGATCCGGCCTTCAAGCAATATCAGATGGCCAATGAATTGAATTCGTTCAGCGGCACGCCGCGTTTCCTTCTGGTGCCGGCCAAGCATTATGGCGGCAAGCCGCTTCTGGTCGTGCAGGCTCAAGGCAATTCGAGCCGTGTCGACGTGTTCGGACCACTGATGAACGACCCGCTCGGCGCACGCATCGGTTCCGACATTGCCCGCTGGCAGACGGGCAATCCCGCCTGCGCCGCGACCGCCTGACCATGGGCCGTTTCCTGCAGATCGCGGGGCTGGCCATCGGTCTGGCCGGCCTCATCCTGCAGTTCTGCATCACCGTTCCGGCATCGATGGAGGCGGGCCGCAGCCTGCTCGGCTCGATCGTGTTCTACTTCAGCTTCTTCACCATCCTGACCAACATTGGCGCTGTGCTGGTGTACACATCGCTACTGTCATCCACCGGTTATGCCTGGCTGCCGGCCTTCGCCGGGCCGCGGATGCGTGCGGGTGTCGCGGTTTCGATCACCCTCGTCCTCATTGTCTACGCCACCGTCCTGGCAAGGCTCTGGCAGCCGCAAGGCCTGTTCCTGCTCTGCGATGTGCTGCTGCACTATGTGACGCCGGCGCTGTTCGTGCTGTGGTGGCTGGTAGCAGGGGCCGAGGGCAGAACGAGGTGGAGCGACATTTCCTGGTGGGTGCTCTACCCCATCGCCTATCTTGTCTATGCGCTGGTACGGGCACCGATCGCGGGCGAGGTACCCTACCCTTTCCTCGATGTCGCCAAGAACGGTACCGCCAGCGTCGCCTTTGCGGCATTGGCGATCACCGCGCTGTTCCTGGCGATCTCCATCATTGCCGTTTTTATCGATCGCGGCATCGGCCATCGCGGCGCCTAACGCGTCCGATAAGATTGGCCCTTATTCCCAAAAGCGCCTGATGCCCTCGCGATGGGCATCGCAACGGGAGATGCCGATATCCTTGAGCTGATCGTCGGTCATCTCCAGCAATGCCAACCGGCCGCGCCGGCGCTCCAGCAAATGGCCGATGCATCGTGCCAGCGACCCGACCACCCGCACCAGACGGCCGACAAAGCCTCGCTGGCCGGACGGGCGCAGCGCCTCGCCAGGAAACGTAGCTCTGGAATGACGGATTGTCGCGATTGTATCCATTTTCTTTCTGCCAAGACTCTCAATTGCACCCTTTTTGGTGCGCGATTGATATGTATTGACTCATGTTTCGGTGCAATATAGAAAATTGTCACCATGACAAATTGGCTTCCAGATCTGACCGGCGGCGCCGGACCGCTCTACCAACGCCTTGCGGACTCCGTTGAAGCGGGCATCGACCAGGGCGTGATCGGCACCGGGACAAAACTGCCGCCGCAGCGCGATCTTGCCTACGACATCGGCACCACGGTCGGCACGGTCGGCCGGGCCTACCAATTGCTGCGCGAGCGTGGGCTGGTGAGCGGCGAAGTCGGGCGTGGAACCTATGTGCTGGGCCGGCGCGCCGAGGGCGTGAAACCGGAGGCGCCCGATGTCAGCGTGGAAGGCACGCGCTATGTCGATGCGCCTCAGGACAAGCTGCGTTTCGACAGCACGGCGGCGCCCGATGTCGGCCAGGGCACCGATGTCGCCGATGTGCTGTCGCGCACCGCGCGGGACCATCCCCATGAAATCTCAAGCTACACGCGTGATTTTCCTGGCCGCTGGTACGAAGCCGGCGCTCGCTGGCTGTCGCGAAACGCGTTTCGTCCGGCCGCCGACAGCATCGTTCCGACTCTCGGCACCCATGCCGCGGTGATGGCGGCGATCGCAGCACTCACCACGCCTGGCGACTATGTCGCCTTCGAACACCTCACCTATTCGCAGATCTCCCGCAGTGCCGGGCTGATCGGCCGACGCACCGCACTGGTGGCGTCGGATGACCAAGGCCTCGACCCGGCCGATTTCGAGCGCGTTTGCGCGCAAAAGCATCCGAGGATGATCTTCCTGATGCCGACGGCGCAAAATCCGACGCTGACGACACTGTCCGCCGCGCGCCGCGAGGCGATCGCGCATGTCGCGCGCGAATACAACGTCATCCTGATCGAAGATGATCTTTACGGCCACCTGACCGACGATCCGACACCTTTGCTCGCTGAATATGCCCCGGAGAGAACCATCGTCGCCGGCGGCCTGTCGAAATCGGTGGCGGCCGGAATCCGCGGCGGCTGGCTCTCCTGCCCTCCCGCCTATCGCCACCGGATCCGCATCGCCCACAAGATGATAACCGGCGGCATGCCCTTCCTGCTGGCGGAGGTGAATACAAGGCTGGTGCTCTCCGGTCAGGCCAGCGATATCCGCAAGCGCAGCATCGCCGAAATCAGCGCCCGCATCGCGATCGTGCGCGAGACCTTGGCCGGCTTCGCGTTCAAGTCACACGACAAGGTGCCCTTTGTCTGGCTGACTTTGCCCGACCCATGGCTTTCCGGCACCTTCAAGAATGCCTGCCTGGAACACGGCGTGCTGATCGACGACGAGGACGAATTCAAGGCCGGCCGCTCGGAACAGGTCTTTCACGGCGTCCGCTTCGGCACCTCGCAGCCGAGACAACGCGGCGATGTCGCCAACGGCGTCGCCGTCATCCGGCGCCTGCTCGACGAAGGCCGCGCCGGCTATGACAGCTTCTCCTGAGAGAACCGAACGGATCAGCCCTCGGCCTTGAAGTTTCTGGCTTCCTCCCTGGCCTTGTCCTTGCCGTGCTTTTCGGCCAGTTCCTTGGCCTGTCCGGGCGAAACGTCGGTGGTTTCCGCGATATCCAGAGCCTCCTTGTCCGAGAGGCGATTGTCTTTCTTGCCTTGCTTGGTAGCCATGGTCTGATCTCCTGAAGGGTTACAACCCAACGGCCGGGATAGCCATAGCGTTCCCATTCGGCTTTGCATTCCTCACGGATCACCGCTGGCCCGACGAGCGCCTGAAAGCTCCCGGTGCGGGCCTAACGCGGCCATCACCTTGTTGCTTTCTGTCTTTTTTCGCTCATCGACGGGTGTATCGGCCGCAAAGCTTGCGATAAGAGGGGACTCAAAATCCCCGCTCCATGGACATAAATCGCCGCCCATGACCATTTCCAATTCCGTGCCGATCACCCCAGAGCTCATTGCCGCGCATGGGCTGAAGCCTGACGAATATCAGCGAATCCTCGAACTCGTCGGGCGCGAACCGAGCTTTACCGAGCTCGGCATCTTCTCGGCGATGTGGAACGAGCACTGCTCCTACAAATCCTCCAAGAAATGGCTGCGCACGCTGCCCACCACTGGACCGCAGGTCATCCAGGGGCCGGGCGAGAATGCCGGCGTGGTCGACATCGGTGACGGCGACTGCGTCGTCTTCAAGATGGAAAGCCACAACCACCCCTCCTTCATCGAACCCTATCAAGGTGCGGCGACCGGCGTCGGCGGCATCTTGCGCGACGTCTTCACCATGGGCGCACGGCCGATCGCGGCGATGAACGCGCTGCGCTTCGGCGCGCCCGACCATCCCAAGACCAGGCATCTCGTCGCCGGCGTGGTTTCGGGCGTTGGCGGCTACGGCAATTCCTTCGGCGTGCCGACGGTTGGCGGCGAGGTCAATTTCGATGCCCGCTACAACGGCAACATCCTGGTCAACGCTTTTGCCGCGGGCCTTGCCAAGACCAATGCCATCTTCCTGTCGGAAGCCAAGGGCGTCGGCCTGCCGGTCGTCTATCTCGGCGCCAAGACCGGCCGCGACGGCGTCGGCGGCGCCACCATGGCGTCGGCCGAGTTCGACGACAAGATCGACGAGAAGCGGCCGACCGTGCAGGTCGGCGACCCCTTCACCGAGAAGTGCCTGCTCGAGGCCTGCCTCGAACTGATGGCCTCGGGCGCCGTCATCGCCATCCAGGACATGGGCGCGGCCGGCCTCACCTGTTCGGCGGTCGAGATGGGCGCCAAGGGCGACCTCGGCATCGAGCTCGATCTCGACAAGGTGCCGGTGCGCGAAGAGCGCATGAGCGCCTATGAGATGATGCTGTCGGAAAGCCAGGAGCGCATGCTGATGGTGCTGCGCCCAGAGAAGGAAAAGGAAGCCGAGGCGATCTTCCACAAATGGGGCCTCGACTTCGCCATTGTCGGCAAGACCACCGACGATCTGCGCTTCCGCGTGCTGCACCAGGGCGACCAGGTCGCCGATCTGCCGATCAAGGATCTCGGCGACAAGGCGCCGGAATATGACCGCCCCTGGATCGAGCCGAAGAAGCCGGCGCCGCTTGCCGCCAACGACGTGCCGCAGGCTGATGTCGCCGATGCACTGCTGAAGCTGCTCGGCGGACCGGACCTGTCGTCGCGCCGCTGGGTGTGGGAACAGTATGACACTCTGATCCAGGGCAATTCGCTGCAGCTTCCCGGCGGCGATGCCGGCGTGGTGCGGGTGGAAGGCCATGCGACCAAGGCGCTCGCCTTCTCGTCGGATGTGACGCCGCGCTATTGCGAAGCCGATCCCTATGAAGGCGGCAAGCAGGCTGTGGCCGAATGCTGGCGCAACCTGACCGCCACGGGCGCACTGCCGTTGGCCGCCACCGACAACCTCAATTTCGGCAACCCGGAACGGCCCGAGATCATGGGCCAGCTGGTCGGCGCGGTGAAGGGCATTGGCGATGCCTGCCGCGCGCTCGGCTTCCCGATCGTGTCGGGCAATGTCTCGCTCTACAACGAGACCAATGGCCAGGGCATCCTGCCGACTCCGACCATCGGCGGCGTCGGCCTCATCGCCGACTGGTCGAAGATGGTACGCACCGGCTTTGCCGCTGAGGGTCAGATGATCCTGCTGGTCGGCGCGCCCGCCTCCTGGGGCACGCATCTTGGCCAGTCCGTCTATTTCAGGGACATCCATGGCCGCACCGACGGTCCGCCGCCGCCGGTCGACCTCGCGCATGAGAAGCGTGTCGGCGACCATGTGCGCTCGCTGATCGCGTCCGGCATCGTCACCGCGGCGCATGACGTTTCCGATGGCGGTATCGCCGTGGCGCTCGCCGAAATGGCGATGGCGTCAGGCATCGGCGCGACCGTTCCCGGCCTTGTCGGCACCGATCCGATCCCGGTCTGGTTCGGCGAGGATCAGGGCCGCTATCTGCTGACACTGTCGATCGACCCGCATGGCGAGGAATGGGACGCCATCCGCAAGCAGCAGGGCGAACTCGACATCTTCGCGCCGTGGATCGGCTCGACCGGCGGCGATGCGTTGAAACTCGGCGATGCCAGGGCGATCCCGGTCAGCGATCTGAAGGCCGCCCATGAAGGCTGGTTCCCCCGTTTCATGGACCAGGCCAGTTGAGCACACTGGCTGCCCGGGCGCTGCTTGCAGTCGTTTTCTGGCCGTCGCTGTTCTTCTTCTGGTTCCTCGGGCCGTTCGTCTTCTTCCTGTTGTCGACGACCTCGAGCGAGGTTTGCCCGAGGCTGGAAACCCGTGCCGAGTTCCTTCACGCCGCCAACGGCGCGCTTCCGATGCTGGTGCTGCAGAACCTCTTCTACGTGGTTCCCATCGTCTGCCTGGTGCTTTGGAACCGGCTTCTGCCCGAGCCGGTGCGGGCAAGCCGGGTCGTTACCTGCATCAAGCTTTTCGCCGTCGCGGCCGTGCTGGGGGCCTTGTGGGAGTATGGCTCCTCACTTGTCTGCGATGGCTACGGCCAGCCGTTCTTCTCGCCCGTCTGGCAAATGACCAGTTACCTGCCGATCGCCAATCTTGCGGTCAACATCCCCCTCTATGTTCTGGTCTTCAGCCTTGGCCGCACTTTCTCGATGCGCGAAGACGACCCTGCGGCTGATGCGGTCGATCCGGATGGGAATGCGTCCTAGCGACAATCGCGCCGGTGCTGGACGGAACGGCTTCAATCGCGGCCGGAAAGGCTTTAGTTTAACCCGACTCTCATCGCACGGGCGGCCACGCTGCCGCCCGCCCGAAACAGGAATTATGCAATGGCAATGGATGCCCACGACATCGAAAAACTGATCAAGGACGGCATTCCGGACGCCAAGGTGACGATCCGCGACCTCGCCGGCGACGGCGACCACTATGCGGCTGAAGTCGTCGCCGAGAGCTTCCGGGGAAAAAGCCGCGTCCAGCAGCACCAGATGGTCTATGACGCGCTGAAGGGCAATATGGGCGGCGTGCTGCACGCACTGGCGCTGCAGACCAGCGTTCCCGACTGAGGCCGTTCCGGCCAACACCCGCTTGGCCCAAACCCGCCCATCCTTTGCGCCATTTCGGCCATGGCGCGGCTAATGTCTTGTTTCGGGCAACCTATGGGTTTATTTGAAAGACATGCTTCGAGCCTGACTCCCACAGGCGTGAAAGGATATTCCATGAGCGGTATCAACGACTACATCGACAATGAAGTGAAGGGCAACGACGTCGTGCTTTTCATGAAGGGCACACCCGGTTTCCCGCAGTGCGGTTTTTCCGGCCAGGTCGTCCAGATCCTCGACTATATCGGCGCCGACTACAAAGGCGTGAATGTCCTGGATTCGGCTGAACTGCGCCAGGGCATCAAGGACTATTCCAACTGGCCGACGATCCCGCAGCTCTACGTCAAGGGCGAATTCGTCGGCGGCTGCGACATTGTCCGCGAGATGTTCCAGGCCGGCGAGTTGCAGACCTTCCTGGTCGAAAAGGGCGTCAGCGTCAAAGGCGCCGCCTGATTTCGGTTCTGGGCATGTCGTAAGACTGCACAGAACACCGGGGGCAGCCCCACCTCGGCAATTTATGTCCCGGTATCGGGACCAAGACGAGCCAATGCGCCGGCCCGCCGGCGCGTTTTCGTTTGAGAGATCGGACTTGCCGTGGACCAGCAATCGACAGCGCCGCAATCGGCAAGCAAACTGCCTATTCCGCGCTGGGAGTTCATTGCGCTGTGCGCTGCGCTGATGGCGCTGAATTCGCTGGCCATCGACATCATGCTGCCGGCGCTGCAGCAGATCGGCGCCTCGCTCGGCGTCGAGAATGAAAACCACCGGCAATATGTGGTCACCGCCTACATTCTGGGTTTTGGTGGCGGCCAGCTGTTCTTCGGGCCGATCTCCGACCGGTTCGGCCGCCGCTCGCCGCTCGTCGCCGGGCTGATCATCTATGTCGCGGCGGCCGCCGCCGCGGCCATCGCGCCAAGCTTTGAAACGCTGCTGATATGCCGCGCCGTGCAAGGCATCGGCGCGGCCGCCACGCGCGTCATCGCGGTCTCGATCGTGCGCGATACGTTCGAAGGCCGGCGCATGGCGGAGGTGATGTCGCTGATCTTCATGGTGTTCATGGCCATACCGGTCATTGCGCCGGGCATCGGCCAGTTCATCATGCTGTTCGCGACCTGGCACTACATCTTCGTCACCATGGCCGTCGGCGCGCTGATCGTGTCGGCGTGGTCGCTGCTGCGCCTGCCTGAAACGCTGCGCCCCGAATATCGCCGCCAACTGACGGTTTCCTCCGTCGTCGGTGGATTCCGCATCGTGCTCACCAACCGCATCGCGCTCTGCTATGCCTTTGCCAGCACCTTCATCTTCGCCGCCATGTTCGGCTTCATCGCCTCGGCGCAGCAGATCTATGTCGACATCTTCAACGTCGGCGAGATGTTCCCGGTGATCTTCGCCGGGGTGGCCGGCGTGCTCGCCTTCTCCAATTTTCTAAACTCGCGCCTTGTCGGCCGCATCGGCATGCGCCGGCTATCGCAAAGTGCGTTGTTGCTGTTTCTGGTCATCAGCCTGGCCTGGCTGGTGGTTTCGCTGGAAATCAAGATGCCGCTCTGGCTGTTCATAACCTTCTTTGCCAGCGCCATGCTTCCCTTCGGTGCGCTTGGCGCCAATTTCAACGCGTTGGCCATGGAGCCGCTCGGCCAACTGGCCGGCACGGCGTCGTCCATACTGGGCTTCATGCAGACGTTTCTCGGCGGCATTCTCGGCACGCTGATCGGCCAGGCCTTCAACGGCACGGTGACGCCGCTTGCCGCCGGCTTCTGCAGCGTCTCGGTCGCGGCGCTGCTGATGATCCTCATCGCCGAGCGCGGCAAGATGTTCCAGCCGCACAATCCACCCATTTCAGGGCATGTCACCGACCTGCATTAGACGATGAGCGTCAGGATGCACCTTCACGCGCCGCCGTGAAGCGAGGCGCGAGCATACGCCCGGCGATTGCTCCGCCCATACTGTCCGAAAAGGGCAATGGCAGAGCGTCGTCGAGCGCCTTGAGGATGGATGCCACGAAGGCCCGGCTGAGTTGCGGATCGGTCCCCAGATCCGAATAGGTGGCGCGAGGCTTACCGATCAGAGTGCCGTTGCGGCGAAGCGAGAACTGCAGCGTCAGCGACATGCCCGCGGTTCCCGCCGGCGGCTTCCAGCAGGCATAGATTGCCTCCGACATCTCCTTGAGGGTGGTCACGGGATCGGTGCTGTGGCAGAGGCGCTCTTGCGCGATTGCCGCGTTGGCGCTTGCAAACAAGACGGCAGCAAGAGCCGCCGCAAGAATTGCGAACCGAGATTTCATTCAAGAGAACCCCGCGAGAGCACCAATTCGTTGGCCGCGTTAACCCGACGGTCAAGCGCTGGCCGCAAGACGCGATCCTACCCAGCCCACAGTTCGCGGCGCAACTCCTGCCAGCTTTCCCGGTCGGGCGCGACCAGCAGGCCGCCGCCGACATGCGACGGCAAATAGGCTGTGCCGTCGAAGCGCGCGGCATGGCCGCCGGCTTCGGCATGGATCAGCACACCGGCGAGATGATCCCAGGGCATCAGCTTGTTGTAGACGACGAAATGGCCATGGCCGCTCGCCAGCAAGCGGTATTCGTGGGCGGCGCAGCGGTAATTGAACTGCGACAGCGTCTTGGTCTGGTTGCAGGCCAGCCGCGTGCGGTCGGGCTCGGCCATGTACTGCCAGGAGACCGCGCCGGTCATCTGCGAGATCGGCGCGCTTGCGGCAACCTGCACCTTCTCAAGGCTGCCATGCGCATGGCGGATATGACTGCCGGCGCCCTTGGCACCGATCAGCCAGTCCTTGCCGACCGGATCGTGGATGATGCCGGCGACCGTCTCGCCCTTGACCACGACGCCAAGCATGACGCCGAACAGCGGCACGCCGGAGGCGAAATTGAAGGTGCCGTCGACCGGATCGATGACGAAGGCCAGATCGGCCTCGCCCAGTCCGTCGAGCAGCGCCGGATCGTCGGAACAGGCTTCCTCGCCGACGACCATGGCGCCGGGATAATGCTGGCGCAGCTTGGCTGTGATCAGTCGCTCGGCATTGACATCGGCTTCCGTCACCAGATCGGCGGCTGAGGTCTTCTGCCTGATGTCGCCGTCGCCCAGCCGGCGAAAGCGGGGCATGATTTCAGTGTCGGCGGCCTCGGCCAGCAGGCTGGCCAGCCAGTCGATCGCGTTGTCGTCAAATGTCATCTGAAGCGTCTTGTCCTGTGATGAGGGTCTGGTTCAGGGCGGCGAAATCGAACAGTTTCCTGTCGAGCAGGTGCGACGGCCTGGTGTTGGTAAGGGCACGGATCATGGTGTCCTTGCGGCCGGGCATGCGCCTTTCGATATCTTCCAGCATCGCCTTCATGGCGTTGCGCTGGAGACCTTCCTGGCTGCCGCAGAGGTCGCAAGGGATGATCGGGAACCGCATCGCCGCAGCGAATTTCTCGAGGTCGATCTCGGCGCAGTAGCTCAGCGGCCGCAGCACCATGACGTCGCCTTCGTCGTTGAGCAGCTTTGGCGGCATGGCGGCGAGACGGCCGCCATGGAACAGGTTCATGAAGAAGGTCTCGAGAATGTCCTCGCGATGATGGCCGAGCACCAGCGCCGAGCACCCCTCCTCGCGCGCGATGCGGTAGAGATGGCCGCGCCGCAGCCGCGAGCAGAGCGAGCAATAGGTGCTGCCTTGCGGCAGCTTGTCGGTGACCACCGAATAGGTGTCCTGATACTCGATTCGGTGGGCAATACCGTTGGCGTCGAGATAGTCGGGCAGGATGTGCTTGGGGAAATTCGGCTGGCCCTGGTCAAGATTGCAGGCCAGCAATTCGACCGGCAGCAGCCCGCGCCATTTGAGGTCCAGCAGCGTGGCAAGCAGGCCGTAGGAATCCTTGCCGCCCGACAGCGCGACCAGCCAGCGCTGGCCCGGCTCCACCATCGAGAAATCCTCGATCGCCTGGCGGGTCAGACGCAGCAGCCGCTTGCGCAATTTGTTGAACTCGACCGAGGACGGCACATCAGCGAACAGCGGATGGGAGCCGCCTTCGGCGGCCGGTTCAAGCGTCTCGATGTCTGGCTGCATGTTCATGGCGCGGCGGCCCCGGGATGTGGTGTCCGCCCGGATTAGCGCATCGGCCGGAAAATCGAAACGGCAAAGCGGGATGCGCCAAACAAAAAGGCCGCCTCGAGGGCGGCCTTTCCGGTATCGCAGAAAAGCGTTCGCTTAGCGCGAATAGAATTCGACGACCAGGTTCGGCTCCATCTGCACGGCGAACGGAACGTCCGCCAGGCCGGGAATGCGCGAGAAGGTCGCGACCATCTTGTTGTGATCGGCTTCGATGTAGTCCGGCACGTCGCGCTCGGCGAGGCCGACCGATTCCAGGACGATGACCAGCTGCTTCGACTTTTCGCGCACTTCGATGACGTCGCCCGGCTTGCAGCGATACGAGCCGATGTTGACGCGCTTGCCGTTGACGTTGACGTGGCCGTGGTTGACGAACTGACGGGCCGCGAAAATGGTCGGCACGAACTTGGCGCGGTACACGACCGCGTCGAGACGCGATTCGAGCAGGCCGATCAGGTTCTCCGAGGTGTCGCCCTTGCGGCGGTCGGCCTCTTCATAGACCTTGCGGAACTGCTTTTCCGAAACGTCGCCATAGTGACCCTTCAGCTTCTGCTTGGCGCGCAGCTGCAGGCCGAAATCGGAAAGCTTGCCCTTGCGGCGCTGGCCGTGCTGGCCGGGGCCGTATTCACGCTTGTTGACCGGGGACTTCGGGCGGCCCCAGATATTTTCGCCGAGACGGCGGTCGATCTTGTATTTCGCGGATTCGCGCTTGCTCATCGCATTCCCTTTTCAAAACAACACACCCGGCACCTCATGGTCCGGGTGAAGGAAACGCGCCCTCCTCTGGCCTCCGTTTTCGAGACCTGACAGGGTTTTCCCACGCAACGCGGCGGAAAACCCACGGGACACGTCAGTTCAAACAAAACCAGAAACCAAGGCAACCGGTCTTGCGCATACAAAACAAACACCGGACATCGCTGCCCGGCGTTGGCGGCTGGTTAAACCGAGATTTAACCGGTGTCAAGCTTGTGAGTGGCGCGGCGCAACGCAACCCTATAGCCTTCGCGACGTTGATGCGATGCCGGATGTGGCGGGAGGTTTGCGCCAACGGCACCAGGAAGGGATCTGGAGCTAGAGGAGTCCAATCAGCATGAAGAAGTTCTTCCTTACCTTGGCAGGCGCCGCGGTGCTTGCAGGTTCGATGGCGGTGGCGCCGGAACCGGCGATGGCGCGCCATTGGCACGGCCACAAACAGGTCTGCCGCATCATCGTGAAGAAAAGAGTGGTGTGGCGGCACGGTCATCGCAGGGTGATCGTCGAGCGGATACGACGCTGCCATCGCTGGTAAGGCAAAAACATTCGCCCACAGACTTTGCTTTAGAAACAAGGCCCGCAGTTCCGCTGCGGGCCTTGTTTGCCTAGGCTGCATTTCGCGAACGACACTCAGTCTTTCGACTTCTTTTCCGGCAGCCCCTTGCGCTTGGTCTCGGCGAATTCCTCGAGCTGCTTTTCACTCATGGATTCGTACATTCCTCTTGAAGCGCCCTTGAGTTCGCTCTTTTTCGTCTCGCCGCGCTTGGCGGAGAGCGCGGCGCCGGCAGCTTTCTGCTGAGCTTTCGACGTTGCTGGCATGGCGGTTTCTCCTTTGCTGTCAGGAGAAACGCCAAGCTTCGGCGGCGGTTCCGATGCCAGCGGTCCAGTTTCTCGACCGACTGTGCCAGCCCATCAGGCGGCCGGCCTTGGCGATTCGTCGGCAGCCTTCCCGTCTCCGGAGCCCTGGTGTAGGACGGCTGAATGAAGTCTCTGACAGACCCCTCACAAGCCCTCTCCACCGGCCTGGCCAAAATCCGCACCGAATTCCACGTGCCGGAAGGATTTCCGGCTGAGGTGATGGCCGCGGCGGAGCTGGCGGCCAGGCGTGTGCCGAACCAGCATGCCGATCGAACCGGCATGCCCTTCGTCACGCTCGATCCGGCGGCCTCCACCGATCTTGACCAGGCGTTCTCGATCGAAGCGAGCAGCAGTGATCTTCTCCTGCATTACGCCATCGCCGACGTGGCATGGTTCGTCGACGACGGCGACGCGCTGGACCGCGAGGCCTGGGCGCGCGGCGAGACGCTGTACCTGCCGGACGGCAAGGCCGGGCTCTATCCGCCGGCAATTGCCGAGGGTTCGGCGAGCCTGTTGCCGGACGGACCCCGTCCAGCCGTTGTCTTCACCGTTCGGGTCGCTGAGGATGGTGCGGTGAAGTTGGACGGCGCGGAGCGGGCAATCATCCATAGCCGCGCAAAGCTCGCCTATGACAGCGTGACGGCCTCCGACGTTCCGGCCGGCTTCGCCGAACTGGCGCGGCGCATGGCGGCAAACGAAGAGCGTCGCGGCGCTTCCCGCGTCGACCCGCCCGAGCAGGAGGTGGAAAGGCTCTCCGATGGCAGCTTCCGGCTTTCGTTCAGGCCGATCCTGCAATCCGAGCAGGACAACGCCGCGCTTTCACTGGCTGCAAACATGGCGATCGCCGATGCTATGCTGGCGCACAAGACCGGGCTGTTCCGGGTGATGTCCGGGCCGGATGCTTCCAAGGTGCAGAGACTGCGCAACGCCGCACAGGCGCTCGGCCTGTCCTGGCCGGCCTCGACCAACTTGCGCGACTACCAGCGCACACTCGATCCGGCTGATCCGAAACAGGCGGCGTTGATGCTGGAAATCCGCCGCGCTGGCAATGGCGCGTCCTACCAGCCCTACCAGGAAGGCGTCGTTCCCTGGCATGAGGCGATGGCCGCGACCTATGCCCATGCAACGGCGCCACTCAGGCGATTGGCCGATCGCTATGTCGTGCGCTGCGCGCTGGCGATCGCCAACGGCCTGCCCGTGCCGCAGCCCGTCAGCGATGCGTTCGCCGGACTGCCGAAGGTGATGGGACGCGCGGATGCCCGCGCTTCGCAGATCAACCATGCGGCCATCGACCTCGCCGAGGCGGTGATGCTCAGGGGACGCGAGGGGGAAA
This sequence comes from Mesorhizobium huakuii, assembly GCF_030160235.1. Classification (GTDB taxonomy): domain Bacteria; phylum Pseudomonadota; class Alphaproteobacteria; order Rhizobiales; family Rhizobiaceae; genus Mesorhizobium; species Mesorhizobium huakuii. The sequence goes on along the minus strand of NZ_BSNY01000037.1, from coordinate 8,564 downwards.
CGTTCAAGGCCGTCGTCACCGACTTCGTCGACCATGGCGTGCGCGTTCAGCTTGCCGACATGCCTGTCGTTGCCAGCGTAAAGGCCTCCGGTCTCAGACAGGGCGACGGCGTGACGCTAAAGCTGGCCTTGGCCGATCCGGATCAACGCAGCATCGTCTTCGAACCTGTTTGAGCGGCTGGCGTTCCGCTACCGTCTACCTCACGACCAGCCCGAACCCCTGCATCAGCCGGCTGACGGCAAAGTCCGCCTTGCCTGACGTGAAGACGGCGATATCGGGCTCGCCTTGCGGCAGCGCCCCGTCGACGGGCGGCAGCAACGAAAGGGCACGCCGGGCGATCGCCTCGGCCGGGTCGATCCAGTCGACCGGCCAGGGCGCGGTCTTGCGCATGCGGTTGACCAGGAACGGGTAGTGGGTGCAGGCCAGCACGACGATGTCGGTCCTGAGCCCCTCATGTTCCATGAAACAGGGCGCGATCTCGGCGCGCACGGCTTCCTCGTCGACGAAGCCCTCGCGCATATAGACTTCGGCAAGGCCGGCCAGCCTGTCGCTGCCAACCAGGCGGACATGGCATTTCTGCGCCCATTTGCTGATCAGGTCGCGCGTGTATTGCCGCTTCACCGTGCCCGGCGTCGCCAGCACCGAGACCAGGCCAGAGCGGGTGCGCTCCGCCGCCGGCTTGACCGCCGGCACGGTGCCGACGAAGGGATGGCTGGGAAATCTGTCGCGCAGCGCATCGATCACCAGCGTCGAGGCGGTGTTGCAGGCGATGACGGAAATCGCCGGCGCAAACCGGTCGAGCAATTTGGCGAAGAGATCGAGTATATGGGTGCGCAGCGCCGGTTCTTCCCAGGCGCCGAAAGGAAAGGCCGCGTCGTCCGCGACATAGATGAAGCGCCGGTCCGGCATCAGCACGCGCGCCTCGCGCAGCACGGTCAGCCCGCCGACGCCGGAATCGAACATCAGGATCGGCTGGTCAGTCATTGTCGGTTCCCTTGCCGCCGAGCGGCGGCGCGTCCTCGTCGTCACCGACAGGCTTGTGCGCCTGGCGTTCTGCCTCTGCCTTGCCGGCGCGGGCGGCGGCCGGAAGACGCCTTGGATCATCGCCCGGCGAGCCGTCGCCGCGCGGCATGGCTGGCGAAAACCTGTCGAGCGAGGAGATGATCCCGCGCAGCACCTTCAGCTCCGGCTCGGCAAAACCGGCGCGCGTCAGCACTGCGCGCAGATTGTCGACCATCTTCGGCTTCTTCGGCGCCGGCCGGAAATAGCCGCGCGCTTCCAATGCGCCTTCGAGATAGGCGAAAAGGCCGTGCAGTTCTTCCTTGCTGGCCGGCTTCATCTCCGGCCCGGTGAAATTGGTCTTGGTCTCGTCCTCGAGGCCGGACTTCATCCATTCATAGGACATCAGCAGCGCCGCCTGGGCGATGTTGAGCGAAGAGAAATCGGGGTCGACGGGAAAGGTGACGATCTCGTCGGCGAGACCGACTTCGTCATTATAGAGACCGAAGCGTTCGCGGCCGAACAGGATGCCGGTGCGCTGCCCCATGGTGTGACGGGTGCGCAGCACCCTGCCCGCCTCCACCGGCCCGCGCACGGCTTTGAAGCCGTCGCGCTGCCTGGCGGTGGTGGCGAAAACGAAATTCAGGTCGGCCAGCGCCGAGCCCAGGTCGTCGAACACCTTCACGGCATCGATGACATGGTCGGCACGGCTGGCGGCGGCGCGCGCCTTCTCGCTCGGCCAGCCGTCGCGTGGATTGACCAGGCGCAGTTCCGACAGGCCGAAATTGGCCATGGCGCGCGCGACCATGCCGATGTTCTCGCCGAGCTGCGGCTCGACGAGGATGATCGCCGGACCGCCGGGGCCACGCTGAAAGTCTGTTCCGGTCATGTGTTCCAGATGATTGCGCTACGAGGTCACCGCGTCCTGCCATATCGATACGGCTTTTTGAAGAGCTGTCCCAGCTCCGCTGGTAAATAGGTCACCGCCGCCCGTTGGCCGGCTGCATGCGGGCCGCCGTAGCACTGGTGCACCGCTCGCATACGCGCTGCCGCTGGAAACAGACGATCAGTCCGGCGCTTGGGGTTTCCGGGTCCGGAGATTATCCGCATCACGGGCGCTTTTATTTTGCAACCGTGCGTCGCATCGCTGGAAAAGCAAATTAGAAAGGTATAAAATCTCCGTTGCTTGGGGTTCAAACTGTATTGGCTAATGGTAATTTGGCGGCGGATCGCGCCCTGCGTCCGTGCAATATGTGGATGCCCCAGCATGTTGCAGGTTCACCGGTCGGCAGGATTGCCGGCTAATTTTTTTGGAGGGGCAAATGAAGATGCTACGGTTCTTCTTTTCATTCGCAATATTGATTCTGGCGTCGGGCTTCCTGATTGCGCCAGCTTCCGCGCAAGCGACCAGGACATGGGTTTCCGGTGTTGGCGACGACGCCAACCCCTGCAGCCGCACGGCGCCTTGCAAGACGTTTGCCGGCGCGATTTCCAAGACGGCGGTAGGTGGAGAGATCAACGTACTCGATCCAGGCGGTTTTGGCGGCGTGACGATTACAAAGTCCATCACGATTCGATCCGATCATATCGAGGCAGGCGTACTCGTCTCAGGGACCAATGCGATTGTTGTCAATGCTGGAGCCACCGGCAAAGTGGTGTTGGAAGGGCTCGACATTGAGGGCCTCGGAACAGGCCTTAATGGCGTGCACATCCTCAGCGGGCAGGCCGTCTACATCCTTCGATGCGACATCCGAAATTTCACGCAAAATGGTGTCAATTCCGTCAGCAGCACATCGGGAGCGAGGGTCTTTATCCAGGACTCGACCATCAACCGGAATGGCGGAGGCGTGAATGTGCAGGGCAATGGCGTCGGGAACATTGCATCTCTAAACAGAGTTCTCGTCGACGGCAACACGACTTTTGCACTTCAGGCCACCAACGCCGGCAATGTTCTGGCTGTAATAAATAGCGTGCTCAATGCAAGCCCTAGCGCAATAATTCTAACCGGCGGCGCAACTGCAACTTCGTTCGGCCCAAGCAATGTTGTTTCGGGCGCGGGCGCGTTCACAACGACAAACCCATTTAAGTAGACGATTCGAGGCGGCCTGCTCCACGGGCCTTTTTTAGCTTGACGCGCCAAGCGTTGTCCGGCGGGAAAATGTGGGGACGCCGCAACGAGTTTGACATTTGCATCTCAGTCGACATAAATCGCAGCGCAAATGTCAAACTCTAGGTTCCACCGATGCATGTCGCGTAAAACTGACCTCGGTTTTGCGACAACGACATGCATCAAGCAATAGCCTAGAGCGCGGCGCCTGAATCTGTTTCAGCGCGACGCGCTTTTCGCTTCGATGGCCGGCACGAGGGGATGTGAACGTTGGAATGGGACCGCTGGCCAAGGGTGAACCAGTGACCTTGGCGCTCGGCTCATGGATCAATTGTCGGCCTACAGATGGAACTGCTTTGGATCAGCCGACTGAAGGTGGCGGACGCCTGCGCGCCACATGACGATCAAATTCAAGTCGCCCTACCGGCATCGCTCCGTTGTTCCAGATTTACCGGCTCCGTCCGAGTATTCGGCGTTGCTCGATGAGATCACGGCGAACGGCTGGTACTCCAATTTCGGCCCACTTGTACGTCGATTGGAACTCGGCTTGTTGGGTGCTTTCGGCAGACCAACCGAGTGCTGTGTTTCGTGCTCAAGCGCAACGACTGGCTTGTCGGCGGCGTTGTTGGCAGCTGATGTAACCGGTGCAGTTCTGGTCCCGGCGTTTACGTTTGCTGCATCGTTGGGAGCAATACGAGCAGCGGGGATGACGCCCGTCGTCGTTGACGTCGATCCTGAAAGTTGGGTGATAGACAACGATCTCCTCCATCAGGCGCTGACCGAGACAGGCGCTCGCGCCGCCATGTTGGTGGCGCCGTTCGGAATTGCATACGATTGGACAAAGGAAATAGCCACGTGCAGAGAGCACGGGGCCGCAGTCATCATCGATAACGCAGCCGGCCTTGGCGGCCCCCGCGCGCCTCATGGGAATGGTGAGAACATTTTCGAAGTTTTCTCGATGCATGCGACCAAACCCTTCGCGATTGGGGAAGGCGGCGCGATCTTTGCGAGTCTGAAATCAGATATGCCGCTGCGGGCCGCGCTTAATTTTGGCCTTGCATCTTACCAAAACGCTCACGGTCCCTTCTGGGGATTTAATGGAAAGATGTCCGAGTTACATGCCGCTGTCGGCCTCGCCCAACTCGCGCGTTTCGATAGAATTGTTCGCCACCGCCAAGCCTATGTTCGTCGCTATCTGGCTCGACTCGCAACTTATTCCAACCTTCGCTATCCTTTGGATTCGAAGGCGGCGCCCTGGCAGCTCTTTCCCGTCCTTATGCCAACCCCGCAGATCGCGGAGCGCTTTGTCGCGACAGCGGCAAACGAGGGTCTCGAGATCCGCCGCTACTATCGCCCCAGTCTTTCCGACTGGCCTTCAACGCGAATCTTCAGCCCATGCAGAGTTGCCGAAGATCTCGCCGAAAGGATGTGCGCGCTTCCAATTCGTTCCGCCGAACCGGATGCAGACCTAGTCATGAAAATCGTGTTTGAGGCACTCGATGTCGCACTTGATTGATCCCTCAGCCGGTAGCCATGACCGCAACTTGCATGTCGACATGCCAAAGGCCGCAAAAACTGTAGAGTTCAGAATACCGATCTCGCCGACACAGATTTTCTTCTCGCAAGTGCGGTTCTTCAATTTCGCACTCCGGCGCTTTTCCGATCGGAGGTATCGCGATGCCCGCCTATCGATTACGGTGGGCGACGGATGCGATCTCGATGTGGTGCGGCGCGAAAACCGATGGAGCGAGAATTTCAACATCAATTGGGAACGAACACCCGACGACGTTTTTGCAGATTTCAATTGGGCTGGAACAGCTATCTGGCGTTTTTGTACGCCAGCCACTGCGGATGTTGTCGTACATTGCGATGCCGACACTGTGTTACTTCGTGACATTGATCCCCTCGTGGACGAATTTACTTCGTACGCGCCTACAGTAAAAGGACATATGGCGCATTTTCCGCCGGGTCTTGGCGCTAACCCTATTGTCCCTCAACCGCATAGTGCTGAGTTTTGGCCAGCCCTGTTCCGGATATTCAGTTTGCCTTGGCCGGCCAAAACTTATCGTTATTCAATCGACCCCGATCACCGCCTTCCAATCTCGCCGCCCTATTTCAATATGGGGTTTGTGGCCATGAATCCGAAGGCCCTAGACATTCTAGCAACCGAGATATGGGCGACGATGCGTGGTCTGACAGACGCCATCGGCGATAGTTACTTTAAATGTCAGATTGCGCTTACACTCGCTGCACATCAAACAGGATGTATCGTTGACGTCCTGCCTGCGGAGTACAACGCGGCCAACGACCTTAGGCATCTCAACGCGAACAAACTAACGGCGGACAAAATTCGTGTTCTACATTTCCTCCGGAACGACGAAATCGACCGCCGCGAACTGCAGCCTGCTCTCATTGACGATATGCTTGCGCGCAAGTTGGTCAATCCTGCGAATATTGTCTGGCAAGACCTGGTTCGCGAATACCGGAATTTGAACTGAAACATCTAAATCGAGCTTGGTATGTCTTTTGGGCTAAACAGCGATTTTCTCACACGAGAACAATTAGAAAATTTAGGATTTTCAAAAATTGGCGATGACGTTCTGATCCACAGAACGGCTGTTATTGTTGATTGCTCTCGAATATCTCTTGGCTCACGAGTAAGGGTCGATCCATTCGTCGTTATTTCTAATCGGGGCGGGGTGGAGTTCGGGAACAACATCCACATAGGCAGCCACTCGGTGTTGGCAGGCGCAGGTGAGATACGACTGGGAGATTTCGTCAACATATCTCACCACGTGGGCATATACACATCAAACGAGGACACTAGCGGGAGGACATTGAGCCATCCTACCGTCCCAGGTGGAGGCGCCCGTTCGGCGTCGATCATCTTTGGCCGTCATTCACTCGTTGGCCATGGGAGCCTCGTCCTCCCCGGAGCTCGATTCGATGAAGGGTCGATACTGGGAGCCATGTCGCGAATCAGCAGGCCGATGAAAGCTTGGACGAACTATGCCGGGATCCCTGCTCGGCGGATGACAGAGCGTCGACGGGATACGTTGGCTTTTGAAGGAGAATATTTAACTTCGCTACAAACACCGTGATTGCCGGCCGCTGTGCAAGTATCTCGGCCCTGCTCCCAAAGGTCGTAAATGCGCTGACGCCGGTTCATGGTATTCGAAGAGCGCCCGCTCACGAACAGCAAGACAAGCGTCACAGAACTGTAGTCGATGACAGGTGAGAACGAGCCTTCGGTGAACCCTTGGCGTCCGGCCATTGCCTTTGCTATAGGCCGGTATCTCACCTGCGTCCCGTAGTAGCGAAAGGCTTCCCCAATGCCAAAAATCAAAGTCGAGAACCCTGTCGTCGAACTCGACGGCGACGAGATGACCCGCATCATCTGGCAGTTCATCAAGGACAAGCTGATCCACCCTTATCTCGACCTCAAGCTCGAATATTACGACCTCGGCATCGAGCATCGCGACGCCACCAACGACCAGGTGACGATCGATTCGGCCAATGCCATCAAGAAATACGGCGTCGGCGTGAAATGCGCGACGATCACGCCCGACGAACAGCGCGTCGAGGAATTCAAGCTGAAGAAGATGTGGAAGTCGCCGAACGGCACCATCCGCAACATCCTCGGCGGCACCATTTTCCGCGAGCCGATCATCATGAAGAACGTGCCGCGCCTTGTGCCCGGCTGGACCAAGCCGATCATCGTCGGCCGTCACGCCTTCGGCGACCAGTACCGCGCCACCGACTTCCGCTTCCCCGGCAAGGGCAAGCTGACGATCAAGTTCGTCGGCGAGGACGGACAGGTGATCGAGCATGACGTGTTCGACGCGCCCGGCGCCGGCGTCGCCATGGCCATGTACAATCTCGACGAGTCGATCCGCGAGTTTGCCCGCGCCTCGCTGAATTACGGCCTGCTGCGCAACTATCCGGTCTATCTGTCGACCAAGAACACCATCCTCAAGGCCTATGACGGCCGCTTCAAGGACATTTTCCAGGAAGTCTACGAGGCTGAATTCGAGGCCGAGTTTAAGTCGAAGAAGCTGTGGTACGAACACCGCCTGATCGACGACATGGTGGCATCCAGCCTGAAATGGTCGGGCGGCTATGTCTGGGCCTGCAAGAACTACGACGGCGACGTGCAGTCCGACACGGTGGCGCAGGGCTTTGGCTCGCTCGGCCTGATGACCTCGGTGCTGATGACGCCGGACGGCAAGACGGTGGAAGCCGAAGCCGCGCACGGCACCGTCACCCGCCACTACCGCCAGCACCAGAAGGGCGAGGAAACCTCGACCAATTCGATCGCCTCGATCTTCGCCTGGACGCGGGGCCTCGCCCACCGCGCCAAGCTCGACGACAACGCCGAGTTGAAGCGTTTTGCCGAGACGCTGGAAAAGGTCTGCATCCAGACCGTCGAATCCGGCTTCATGACCAAGGACCTGTCGCTGTTGATCGGCCCCGACCAGCCCTGGCTCTCGACCACCGGCTTCCTCGACAAGATCGACGAGAACCTGCAGAAGGCGATGGCCTAAGCACCCACAGTCCTACATGCCGAAGGCTCCGAAAGGAGCCTTCGCTTTTTTGGGCCAGCGAAAGCGACGGGCTGACAGCATGACCAAGCCAATCCTCTACGGCGCAGACTACAGCGTCTATGTGCGCATCGCGCGCATGGCGCTGGAGGAAAAGGGCGTCGACTACGAGCTGGTGCCGCTCGACATCTTCGCCGCCGACGGCATCCCGGCCTGGTATCTGGAGCATCACCCCTTCGGCCGCATCCCGGCCTTCGAGCATGACGGTTTCCGGCTGTTCGAGACAAACGCGATCGCGCGCTATGTCGACGAGGCCTTCGACGGCCCGGCGCTGCAGCCCGCCGATGCGCGCGGCCGCGCCAGGATGGGCCAGATGACAGGCATGCTCGACGCCTATGGTTACCGCGCCATGGTGTGGGACGTTGCCGTTGAGCGGCTGGAAAAGGCGGAGCCGGACGAGACCCTGATCGCCGGCGGCCTGAGCCAGGCGGAGACCGTGCTGAAAGTTCTGACCTCACTGAAGGCAGATGGACCTTGGCTGCTCGGCGATCAGTTGACGCTGGCCGACCTGCACGCAGCGCCGGTCATCGGCTATTTCGTCAAGGTCAGCGAGGGGCAAAAGCTGTTGGCACGGTTCACCGGTATCCAGGACTGGTATTCACGCATCGCCACCCGCCGGAGCTTTGTGCGCACCGAAAAGGCTGGTTGAGGCAGTGAGACCTCATTCAGGCAAATAGATTTCCGCCTTCATGAAGGTTTTGGCGCGACCGCTGATCAGCACGCGGTCACCCGCAAGCTCGCACAGCAAATGGCCACCGCGCTGCGAGCATTGGAACGCCGACAGATGGGTCTTGCCAAGCCCGACTTAAACACCGCCTGTGAGAATATGTCATTAAGTCAGCATGTTAGGCGCGCGC
>NZ_BSNY01000036.1 GCF_030160235.1 Mesorhizobium huakuii | reverse complement strand
ATACAATCAAGCCGCAATCCCAAAAATTAGCGCGATAAATTATCGACACGTCCTTAGCCGTTCGGCAGCGGCGCCGGGAGTAACAAGGTGGTCGTGAAACCGGCCACCGGGGGCGTCATCCAGCGGCGCGCCCGGCCGTGGCCGAAAGACTGCACCTTGCCGGCCTCGGCGAGCGGCTCGAGCGCCCGCTGCACGCTGCGCTGGCCGGTTCCGAGCGCCAGCGCGAGCGCCGAGCTCGACCAGGCTTCGCCATCGGCGAGCAAGGCCAGCACGGCGGCGTGGCGTTCCTCGATCGGCCGCGCCAGCACCATCACCGCACGCGCCTGGCGCGGCGCCAGCGTGAAACCGCGTTTGGTGGCGCTGATGTCGGCAAGTGCTGCGAGCTCGGCGCGCAGCCGCCCGATCTCGACGCGCAGCCGGGCGCGGTGCGATTCATCGGCATGCCTGCCGCCAAAGGCCCGCGCCACGAGTTCTTCGCGCGAGGCATCCCCGGGCCAGGCTTCGGCGAGTGCCCGCGCCAGCGCGAACAGCACCGGCCGGCTCGCCAGCGAGACCGTTCTGTCGCCGGCACGCACGGTGTAGCGAAAGGCATCGACGACCAGCGCCGGCGATTCCTGCAGCGCCTCGACCTCTTCGAGCAGCAACGGCCGCTCCGTGCCTTGGGTGATCAGCCGCGCCGCCGGTGTTTCCAGCGCGAGCGACGCGGTGGCGACCTCGGCCATGAGGCCGGGAATGCCGGCCTGCCGGGCGGCGTTGCGCGCCCATTCCAGCGCCGCGCGCGCCGGCCGGGTCCGCAGGCGCCGCATGGCGATGCCGGCGACGGCGAGTTCATGCGCGG
>NZ_BSNY01000035.1 GCF_030160235.1 Mesorhizobium huakuii | reverse complement strand
CGCGCCTAACATGCTGACTTAATGACATATTCTCACAGGCGGTGTTTAAGTCGGGTCAAAATAGCCGAAGACGCTTTCCAGATAGACATAGACGAGGAACAGAAGGCAGGGGAAGAGCGAGAAATAGAGCCTGAACCACCTGCTTCCTTGCTGATCCGCCTTTTTGTCCCGGAAGCCGTCAAGCCAGAGAAGCGCGATCAAAATCCCCAGGCCGAGAGCCGCGAGCAGTCCCCTGTCCTGAAAATAGATCAGCGACACAAGCCAGGTGAGTGATCCCACTGTCGTGGCGCTGATCAATGGCCCAGATACTGAATACCCATTCACGATGAAGCCGCGCACTGATTTGCACTCGAACCGCGATCTCGAAAGTGAATATCGATGACTGTTTAAAACTATACTAAGGCAATACCAGCAACTACGCGTATCCAGCAATCAGTTACTTGAGAGCGCGCTAATATTAGTCGCCAGGATTCACTCGGCACGCCAGACCGGCAAGCGACATGTTTGAAAAGAGATCGGGCGCGGTCGGCCGCCTGGCCAGCTGGACCGCGGCGCGATCAGCAAGAACTGCCGGGCAATCTGGGCTGACAGCGTTCACGAGCCGAACATCGGCCACACCAGCCCTTCTGCGCAAGCAGCTTGGGCGGTTCGTCGGTTGCTTCCTTCAGCAACCGAGCACGCGGGCTTCGATGCGAGAGAAGGTCTTGGCTCATGGAAGGTGTTCGGCCTCGCGGCGATAAAACGCAGTTGCAAGGGCGTGTCTGCGCGCCTGGTGAGCATCATCCCGCACCGGGGCGGCAAGGTTCATTGCGTGATGACCGTAGCGCGCTTCGAGATAGCGCGCGATCGCGGTCGGGATGGGACCGGACCCCATCTCCCGCGTCCGGCTTTTCCGCTCGATCAGGCTGCGGATTTCCTCGGCTGCCGGCGCCGGCACGTCCGTCTGGTCCAGGCATTCGCCAAGGTTCATAGGCGGCAGGCAGGCAAAGCTGCGCTGATCCATCCAGTCGAGAGCCACCAGCGGGCGGATCAGATAGAACAGTTTCTTCAGCTTCACCTCGCCTGAGAAACTGCCGATCTTGGCGACATGCGAGCGCGCCAGGCCGAGATAGTGGTGGGATACCTTTACTGGATCGACGATCTCGCCCAACAGGTCGAGAAGGCGCGCGCGAAATCCCGCGACTTCCTCATAGACGATGGGCGACTTTGCCCACTCGACGATGACCGCATTGCCACCGAGCGCCAGCAGCAAGGCCTTGCGCAGATCCCAGCCACCGGCATCCATCTCGCCTTCGATCGGAAACTCGATAACGTCGCGCGGCTGTTGCAGGACGAGGTGATCCGACACGGGCCTGATATAGACAAACCGGCAGTCATCATAGTCGCTGTCGGGAGACGGAAACCCCCAGGCGCGACTGCCGCTTTCGATGGCGAACAGGATTTTTACGCCCTGGCTTCGCACCAGATCGAGTCGCGCCCGGATCGCCGCGACGGCATCCAGGGAGAAGTCGGCGGGTAACGTCAGCTTCAGACCCGCCGCTCCACCATCATCTTCTTGATCTCGGCGATCGCCTTGGCAGGGTTCAGCCCCTTCGGGCAGGTCTGCGCGCAGTTCATGATGGTGTGGCAGCGATAGAGCCGGAACGGGTCTTCGAGATTGTCGAGCCGCTCGCCCTTGGCCTCGTCGCGGCTGTCGATCAGCCAGCGATAGGCCTGCAGCAGCGTCGCGGGGCCGAGATAGCGGTCGCCGTTCCACCAGTAGCTCGGGCACGAGGTCGAGCAGCAGGCGCACAATATGCACTCATAGAGCCCGTCGAGCTTCTCGCGATCCTCATGGCTCTGCAGCCATTCCTTGGCCGGCTGCGGCGACACCGTCTTCAGCCACGGCTCGATCGAGGCATGCTGGGCGTAGAAGTTGGTGAGGTCGGGCACCAGGTCCTTCACCACCTGCATGTGCGGCAGCGGATAGACTTTCACGGCGCCGGAAATGTCGTCGCAGCCCTTGGTGCAGGCCAGCGTGTTGGAACCGTCGATGTTCATGGCGCAGGAGCCGCAAATGCCTTCTCGGCAGGAACGGCGCAAGGTCAGCGTCGGGTCGATCTTGTTCTTGATCCACAGCAGCGCGTCGAGCACCATCGGTCCGCAATCGTCCATGTCGACGAAATAGGTGTCGATGCGCGGGTTCTCGTCATCGTCCGGCGACCAGCGGTAGATGCGGTATTCCCGCAGATTGGTGGCGCCTTCCGGCTTCGGCCAGGTCTTGCCCTGCTGGATCTTCGAATTCTTGGGGAGCGTCAGTTCGACCATTACCTCAGGTCCTTTCGGATGACGAGCTTCAGCCCGGACCAGACTTCATTCACGGCTGCGACCTTGACGTCGACAAGGTCGCGCTTCAGCGCTTCGGTGCGCACGATACCCTCGGTGACGTCGGTCGGCACCTTCGATGCCTTCTTCGGCCACGACACCCAGACCATGCCGTCACGCTTGATCGCCGCCTCGACATCGCCGAGGCGATCCTCGATCTCGGCGCGCTGCCGGGTGAAGGCGTGGACGGCGTCGTATCTTTGATGGCGGCCCGAAATGTCGGACCAATCGGCCAGCCGGTCGACCTCTGCGAAATCGACGGCGCCGGCCAGGTCGTCGAGCTCCGGCGGCAGCGCGATGAAGGCGGCAGTCATGCCGTCCTTCAGGCCGAGCTTGGCCGGAAGGGGCTTGCTGGCATATCCCGTGGCCGCCAGCACCATTGTCAGTACACCCTGGCCTTGGGCGCGATCTTGGCGAGGCTGATGCCGCCGTCCTTCTCGGCCAGCAGCGGCTCGGTGTGCACCGGCCGGTAGCTAAGCGTCACCTTGCCGTCTTCGCTCACCCTGGCCAGCGTGTGCTTGCGCCAGGTGGCGTCGTCGCGCGCGGAAAAGTCTTCACGCGCATGCGCGCCACGGCTCTCCTTGCGAGCCTCGGCGCTGTAGACGGTGGTGATGGCATTGGCCATCAGGTTCTCCAGCTCCAGCGTCTCGACCAGGTCGGAATTCCAGATCATCGAACGGTCGAACACCTTGATGTCCTTGAGTTCGCCCCAGATCTGCGAAATGCGCTTGCAGCCTTTCTCCAGCGATTCCTGCGTGCGGAACACGGCGGCGTCTTCCTGCATCGCCTTCTGCATCTTCTCGCGCAGCACCGCCGTCGGCGTCGAGCCATTGGCGTGGCGCAGTCCGTCGAAGCGGTCCATGATCTTCTCGACCGAGGCTTCATTGGGCGACGGGATCGCCGACTTGCGGTCGATGACCTGGCCGGCGCGGATCGCCGCGGCGCGGCCGAACACCACCAGGTCGATCAGCGAGTTCGAGCCCAGCCGGTTGGCGCCGTGCACCGAGGCGCAGCCGGCCTCGCCGACCGCCATCAGCCCAGGCGACACCTTGTCGGGGCTGCGCGTCGTCGGGTTCAGCACTTCGCCCCAGTAATTGGTCGGCACGCCGCCCATATTGTAGTGCACCGTCGGCAGCACCGGGATCGGCTCCTTGGTCAGGTCGACGCCGGCGAAGATCTTGGCAGATTCCGAAATGCCGGGCAGCCGCTCGTGCAGCACGGCCGGATCGAGATGGTCGAGATGCAGGAAGATGTGGTCCTTGTTCTTGCCGACGCCACGGCCCTCGCGGATCTCCAGCGTCATGCAGCGCGAGACGACGTCGCGCGAGGCAAGGTCCTTGGCCGACGGCGCGTAGCGCTCCATGAAGCGCTCGCCCTCGGAATTGACGAGATAGCCGCCCTCGCCGCGGGCGCCTTCGGTGATCAAGCAGCCAGCACCGTAGATGCCGGTCGGATGGAACTGCACGAATTCCATGTCCTGCAGCGGGAAGCCGGCCCTGGCCGCCATGCCGCCGCCGTCGCCGGTGCAGGTGTGCGCGGAGGTCGCAGAGAAATAGGCGCGGCCATAGCCGCCGGTGGCCAGCACCACCATCTTGGCCGAGAAGCGATGGATGGTGCCGTCGTCGAGGTTCCAGGCAACGACGCCGGTGCAGGTGCCATCCGGCTCCATGATCAGGTCGAGGGCGAAATACTCGATGAAGAACTGCGCGTTGTTCTTCAGCGACTGGCCGTAGAGCGTGTGCAGGATGGCGTGGCCGGTGCGGTCGGCCGCCGCGCAGGTGCGCTGCACCGGCGGGCCTTCGCCGTAGTTCATCATGTGGCCGCCGAACGGCCGCTGGTAGATCTTGCCCTCTTCGGTGCGCGAGAACGGCACGCCATAGTGCTCGAGCTCGTAGACCGCGGCCGGCGCTTCGCGCACCAGATATTCCATGGCGTCGACATCGCCGAGCCAGTCCGACCCCTTGACGGTGTCGTACATGTGCCACTGCCAGGAATCGGGACCCATATTGGACAGCGAAGCGGCGATGCCGCCTTGCGCGGCCACCGTGTGCGAGCGCGTCGGGAACACTTTTGTGATGCAGGCGGTGCGCAGGCCCTGTTCGGCCATGCCGAGCGTGGCGCGCAGGCCGGCGCCGCCGGCGCCGACGACCACCACGTCGAACTTGTGGTCGACAAAATTATAGCCTGCCATTTTGGCTGATTTCGCGTCCTTGGCCAACTCAGCCTCCGAATGCCAGCTTGAGCAGGGCGAAGATCGAGGCGACGCCGACCGCTACGGTGAAAAATGTGTTGAGCGCGATCGTCGCCAGCTTCAGGCCTTCGCTGGTGATGTAGTCCTCGATGATCACCTGCATGCCGAGCCGCATATGGATCAACCCGGAGATCAGCACCAGGGCCAGCACCAGCGCCACGAACGGATTGGCAAGGGCCGCGCGCACTTCCGCGTAGCCTGAGCCGTTGAGCGCGATCAGGAAGCCGACGAAGAACAGCATCAGCGGGATGTTGGCGATGGCCGTGAGGCGCTGGCGCCAGAAATGGCCGGTGCCCTCGCGGGCGGAGCCGAGACCGCGGACTTTCGCCAGCGGCGTGCGCATATCGGTGTTGTTCTTGCCGCTCATGATCAGGCTCCCCGCGCCATGTAGCCGGCGATCCAGATCAGCAAGGTGAGCAGGACCGAGCCGACAAGCGTCGCCCAGGCGATCTTCGAGGCAGTGTGCTTTTCGAGGCCGGCGCCAGTATCCCAGACCAGGTGGCGCACGCCACCCAGCATGTGGTGCATCAGCGCCCAGGTGTAGCCGAACAGGATCAGTCGGCCGAGCCAGGTGCCGAAAGCCCAGTTGACCCAGTCGAAGGTCGCCTGCGAGCTCGCCGCCGCCATCAGCCAGACCGCGACCAGCAGCGTGCCGAAGTAAAGCGCCCCGCCGGTGATGCGATGGATGATCGACATCGTCATCGTGATCGGCGGCCGGTAGATCGTCAGGTGCGGCGAAAGTGGCCGTTCACGTCTGGCGAATTCGCGGGTGGCTGGTGATTTGCTCATGGCTCCCCCAGGTTCGGCGTCTTCGTGCATGTCGCCCAAAAGTGACCTCGGTTTTGAGAGGACGGCATGCACAAACAAGAATCCAAAGCGCGTCGCATGAATCCGTTTCGGCGCGACGCGCTTTTAGCCTCAGGTGGAAATGCGGCATTGCCGCTTTCGATTGCGACTTCGGACAGCCGGTTTCTAATGCTCTTTTTGCACCGCGTCAAAGCCAGAAAATCGTTTTGAAAACGTCATTTAGTCTGACAAAAAGGCAGGCTCGGGCTTCAATCGATTAGGGGTGGAGGACGCAAAGCCGGCTCGATATCGCTGCAGTGCAGCATACGCGACTTCTCGGCCGTGCGACCTAGCGCCTGCAGGTCTGCGGCGTCGAGCCCCTCTTCATCACCAGCGCCTCACGCCCGTCGATCACGATTGCGTTATGCGTGGCGGCTTCCTGGTAGCGGCTTGACTGGTTGGCGGGCGACGCCGCGAACTCTTCGGTCGCGCCGTTCGGCTCGATCACACGCAACGACGAGCCGAGATTCTGGATGGTGATCGCGCTGCCATTGCCGCATCCATAGGTTGCCGTACCCACTGCGGATCGCGGCGCGGTGAGATCGGTGGTGATCTTGGTTGCCGGTGCTGGAGGCGAGGATGCCGGCGGTGACGCGGCTGCGATGGACTGCTGAGCCGGCGCAGGCGAGACGACATTGGCCGCCTTCGGCGCGCCATCCTGCGGCACGCAGGCCGCAACGATGGCAAGCAAAGGGAAAACGGACACCCAAACCGTCCGGCGTAACGCCATATGCTGTCCTCCCCCCGCGGCAGACTAGCCACGATGCTGCGCCAAGATCAAGGCTGCCTCGAAGTCACCTTCGGATCCATTCGGTGCCGGCGCGATGGTGCCGCCAAGCATGGCCGAATGATGGCTGTCGGGTTTTTCCTCCAGTCGGAAATTAACCATGTTTGACGAGACATCGCCGTGCAACGCGCCGGCCTCTTAACAAAGGTTAAGAAAGAGTTAATTTCTGATTCGAGGAGGCATGCATGTCGCCCAAAAGTGCGTCAGCGGTTTTGGGACAAACGACATGCATCCAAACAAGAGATAAAAGCGCGTCGCGACGCGCTTTGGCCTCGAAAAAGGAAAACGCCATGCGCATGAACTCGAGCAAATTGCGCCTTGCTGCGCTCATTGTAGCGGCCTCGGTCGCCGGCCTGGCGACGCCCACGCTGGCCGATGGACGCCACCAGGATCGCGTCTATGCCGATTCCTTCGGCAATCTCGTCATCGACAGCGCTGCCGGCTACAAACGCATCATCGTCGGCGAAGGCAAGCTGGCCAAGAAACTGTCCGACTACACCAGCGCCGGCCAGCCCAAGGTGATCTACCAGAACGAATCCGACGAGATTTCGAGCTACGGCGATTGCTACCGGCCGCCGGTCTTCGTCAAAGGCCGCAGCTACATGTACGGGCTTTCCGACGGCGAGATGCCCGAACTCAGCCCTTGCCGCTAGAACTCTTCGCCGTTTCATGGAAACGGCGAAGAGATGGAGCGGAATGACGATCCACCAGACGTCATGCTGATCTGGAATTGATGACGACTGCGCTGGACGACCACTCGCCTCCCGGCCCGGCCGAGACACGTACGCAGTCGCGCCCGGCATTCTTCGCCAGGTAGAGCGCCTCGTCGGCGCGCCGCATGAGATCGGCGATGGTTTCGCCGGGATGAAGTTCGGCAACCCCGAAACTCGCCGTGCAGCTGACGTTCGCCGGCAGCCCGTCGATGGGCAGTGCGCCGAATGCGCTGCGCGTGCCCTCGGCGAACAGCCGCGCTGCGGCCAGATTGGTTCCCGGCAGGATTATGGCGAATTCCTCGCCGCCGATGCGGCCCGCGACATGGTGCCCGGCGGCGGCTTCGCGCAGGAAACCGGCAAAGGTCTCGATCACCCGGTCGCCGGAGGCGTGGCCGAAATTGTCGTTGATGCTCTTGAAGTGATCGAGATCGGCGATGACCAGCGCGACCGGCACGCCTTGCCGCATGGCGCCAAGCACGGCCTGCTCGGCCTGGCGCGTGAAGGCACCGCGATTGAGCAGTCTGGAAAGTGTGTCGGTCTCCGATCTCGACGTCACTTCGGCCAGCACATCGCGGACCAGGATGGCCAGCGTCAGCAGCGCCATGGCCAGGGCAAAGACGGTACCGAGCGATTGCGACACCAGCGCGTAGTTGCTTTGCAGATAGGCCTGCGGATTGGCGCCCCAGCCGCCGAGCGCATGCGCGATGAACGGCTTCGACGCGAACTGCACGGCGCTGGCGGCCAGCACCGCCATCAGGATGCGATCGAGCCGGCCACGCCTCTGCCTGGACGACCAGACGATGGCCAATCCGGCGAATTGCATGACGGCGTAGGGAAGCTGGTAGGCCATCATGCGCACCAGCGACTGGCGCGGCAGGTCTTGCACGAAATAGACGACGATGGTGGCGGCGACCAGGAAGAACAGCATCGGCGACCATGGCGGCGCCACGCCGTATTTGCGGGCCAGTCCGACGTTGAGGGCTATTGTCGCGCCAAGGAAGACCGCGAAGGCGGTGACTACCGGCAGCCGGGCATCGGTGAAGGCGGGAATGCTGAATTCGATCGCCGAATAGACCATGCCCAGGACATAGCCAGAAGCAAACCAGCGCGCCGGTGTGCGACCGACATCATGAAACGCGACCGCCATGAAGGATGCCGCCAGCAGGCCGGCAACCGACAGATTGATCAGCAGGATGAAGTTCGCGCCGCTCATCTCTTTCGCACCCCGTGCCTCACCTAAACACCGACGGGCGAAAAAGACGTTAACGTGAGCTGGGATGTGTGGCTTCAGCCGGCCCTGGACGGCTCCGGCACGAACAGCGCTTCGGGCCGTTCGTAGGACAGGCGCACGCTGTCGCGGCCGTTTTTCTTGGCCTTGTAAAGCGCCTCGTCGGCACGGCGCATCAACGGCTCCAGCGCTTCCTCGCCGCTGCGGGCCGCCACGCCGAAACTGGCGGTGACCTTGGTGTCGGCGGGAAGCCCGTCGATGCCGCCCGCCGAGTAGAGCGTGCGCACCGCCTCGGCGAACAGCCGCGCGGCGGCGAGATCGCTCAACGGCAGGAGCACGGCGAACTCCTCGCCGCCGATGCGTCCGGCAGCGCCGCGCGCGCCGGTGGCCGACCGGAGCTTGGCGGCGAAATCCGCGATCACACGATCGCCGGCGGCATGCCCGTGCACATCGTTGAGCGCCTTGAAATGATCGAGGTCGGCCAGCACCAGCGCCACCGGGAACCTGGCCACCGCGCAGTGTCGCAGAAGCTGGGCCGCGCGCTCCTCGAAGCCGCGACGGTTGAGCAGGCCCGACAGCGGATCGGTATGCGTCTCGGCCTTCAGGGCCTTCATGACGTCGAGGGCCGCGGCGGTGAACAGGCAAAGCGCGATGAGCAGCGACAGCAGCGCATGCGACAGCAGTGCCGTCGTCCAGTAGGACGAACCGTAGAACCCATCATAGCTGGTGAACGGCCCGTGCGCGATGACGACGATCAAAGTGCGCACGAAGAAGTTCAGGCCCGACAGCAGCGACAGCACGAAGAGGATCTTCTCGGTCGGGCCGTTGTTGCGCACCGGCCTGAGTTCGGCGCCGACCAGAAGGCTGAGCCCGCCGAAGGCGAAATTCATCGCCAGGATACGCCAGGTGAGATCCGGCGCGACGAACAGGAACCAGCAGAACGAGGCCAGCCCGCCACCGGCAAGCACGCCGATCGCCACATAAGGCACCTTGCGGCCATAGCGGGCGACGATGGCGCCCGACAGGCAGCAGCCGGCGATGGCGAAGCAGATGTTGGACACCAGCTTGGTCAGCACCATGCCGATAGGCAAGGTGAAATACTGGAACAGGAAGCCGGGCGCCGAAGCACAGTAGCTGAGCGCCAGCACGGCCAGATAGGGCCGGTGGCGCTGATGGGCCCATAGCACGAAGAAGGCCGCGCCGAGGGCCAGCGCGATCGTCGGATTGAGCAGCGCTATCAACAGGCCGGTGTCCAAAGGACGGTGACTTCCCCTCGCTTGACGTCAGGGAAGAGCATAGAGCGCAAGCCCAAACAAGCGGTTAAGCCCGAGCGAATATGCGGACCGCGCGGATGAAAAAGACCCCGGAGCCGCAATGCGGTCCGGGGTCCGGCAGTCGTTGGAATATGTGGACCGGAGGTTATTTCCAGTCGCGTATGTCGACGAAGTGGCCGGCGATCGCCGCCGCCGCCGCCATGGCCGGCGACACCAGATGGGTGCGGCCCTTGAAGCCTTGCCTTCCCTCGAAATTGCGGTTCGAGGTCGAGGCGCAGCGTTCATGCGGCTTCAGCCGGTCGTCGTTCATGGCAAGGCACATCGAGCAGCCCGGCTCGCGCCAGTCGAAACCGGCGGCGCGGAAGATCTTGTCGAGACCCTCGGCTTCCGCCTGTTCCTTGACCAGGCCGGAGCCCGGCACGATCATCGCGTTGACACGCGGATTCACGGTCTTGCCCTCGATCACCTTGGCGGCGGCGCGCAGATCCTCGATGCGGCCATTGGTGCAGGAGCCGATGAAGACGCGGTCGAGCGCGATGTCGGTGATCTTGGTACCCGGCGTCAGCCCCATATAATCGAGCGCGCGCTGCTTGGAAGTGCGCTTGTTCTCGTCGGCGATATCGTCCGGGTTCGGCACGATGCCTTGCACGGAGACCACATCCTCGGGCGAGGAGCCCCAGGAGACGATTGGCGGCAGCTTGGCCGCGTCGAGCACGATGACCTTGTCGAAATGCGCGCCTTCGTCGGACTGCAGCGTCTTCCAGTAGGCGAGCGCGGCATCCCAGGCAGCGCCCTTCGGCGCGCGCGGCTTGTCCTTGACATAGGCGAAGGTGGTCTCGTCGGCGGCGATCAGGCCGGCGCGCGCGCCGCCCTCGATCGACATGTTGCAGATCGTCATGCGGCCTTCCATCGACAGCGCGCGGATCGCCTCGCCGGCATATTCGATGACATAGCCGGTGCCGCCGGCGGTGCCGATCTCGCCGATGATGGCCAGGATGATGTCCTTGGCGGTGACGCCTTCCGGCAGCTGGCCGTCGACGCGCACCAGCATGTTCTTGGCCTTGCGCTGGATCAGCGTCTGTGTCGCCAGCACATGCTCGACTTCCGACGTGCCGATGCCGTGCGCCAGCGCGCCGAACGCACCATGCGTCGACGTGTGGCTGTCGCCGCAGACGATGGTCATGCCGGGCAAGGTAAAGCCCTGTTCCGGTCCGATGATGTGGACGATGCCCTGGCGGATATCGTTCTCGGAATAATATTCGACGCCAAAGTCCTTGGCGTTCTTGGCCAGCGCCTCGACCTGGATGCGGCTTTCCTCGTTCTTGATGCCGAACTTTCGCTCGGGCGAGGTCGAGACATTGTGATCGACTACGGCCAGCGTCTTTTCCGGATGGCGGACCTTGCGGCCGCTCATGCGCAGGCCTTCGAAGGCCTGCGGGCTGGTCACTTCATGGACGAGGTGGCGGTCGATATAGAGCAGGCAGGTGCCGTCGTCCTGGCGGTCGACGACGTGGTCGTCGAAAATCTTGTCGTAGAGGGTGCGCGGTGCGCTCATGTGCGTAAATCCGTCGATATGAGAATGGGAAGAGTGTAACGCCGCAAGCCCTTGGCCCGGCGAAAGCGGCCTAGCTAAGTCGGCTGGTCAAAGCGCCACAGACGCGCGCGGAGAAGCGCGACGGCAGGCGTTTTCTATCCTGCAGCACGAACCCCTTGTAAGCCGGATCGCCAAAAAGCTCTTCCATGGCGTGGCTCATATCAATGTTTTGGCTTTTCGGCAATTGCGGCGTGGCGGTGCGGCTTTCCTTCCTCCCTTGTGGGAGAAGGGAAGAACGCGGCACTCACATCACCTCGAACACAAACGTCTTCACCAGCGCGTCCGGCTCGGCGATGGCGTAACACCTGAACCACGGGCTTTGCTCGACCAGCCGCCATTTGCCTGCCTGCTCCAGTTCATCGAACACGGCCTGGAAACCGCCGCTCTCGAACACCTGGTCGCGCACGGTGAAGATGGCGTGGCCGCCCTTCCCGGTAATGCGCACCAGTTCGTGCAGGCCCGCCGCCGGCGCATGGCTGATGGTGAACACACCGGTCGAGAAGAAGGCGCGGAAATGACCATCCGGCCAGGGCAGCGGTCCGCCCAGCATCGCCTTTCTCAGCTCGCCATAGGCATTGCGGCTGCCGGCGATCTTCAGCATGTCGTCCGACAAGTCGAGCCCGGCAATATCGCCATAGCCCAGCGCCTTCAGCGACGGACCCGACAGGCCGGTGCCGCAGCCAGCGTCGAGCAGCGGCCCCTCGCCAGCCGGAACATAGCGCGCCACCCAGGCGGTGATCAGGAACGGCAGGAGATAGCCGAGCGAGGCCGTCTCGCTGTCATAGGTCGCGGCCCAGGCGGCATAGGCCTGCGCCAGCGTTTCCGGCGTGTCGGCGCCATAGACGGAATCCAGCGCCGCATTGGCCTTGTCGACGATCATGAGTACCTCCCTCGGTATCGACGGGATCGTAACCCTCTCCTCACCCGAAAACTATTCCTCGTGCTGGTGGCGCAGGCGCCGCTCCAGCGCCCTGAGCGCCAGCGACAGGCCGACGGTGAGGATGAGATAGATATAGGCCACGATCGAATAGGTCTCGAAGAAGCGGAACGAGCCGGCGGCATAGATCTTGCCCATCTGGGTGATGTCGGCGACACCGAGCACCGAGACCAGCGAGGAATCCTTGACCAGGGCGACGAAATCATTGCCGAGCGGCGGCAATATGGTGCGGATCGCCTGCGGAAAGACGATCAGCCGGAAACGTTGCGTACGACTCAGCCCAAGCGCCTTGGCCGCCTCGATCTGGCCCTTCTCGACCGCCTGGATGCCGGCGCGAAAGACCTCCGAGATGAAGGCGGAGTAGCCGATGGTCAGCGCCATGACGGCGCGCCACAGCAGCGACACGTCGCGCACCAGGAGCTCGCCGAGATAGCCGGCATTTTGCAGCGGCGAAGTCAGCGCGTTCCAGGCGGCGACGAAGGCCGGTGCGCCGGCAAAGGCGATCCAGAACAACAGCACCAGGATCGGCACGCCGCGGATGATCTCGACATAGAAGCGCGCGATCTGGCGAAGCCAGGACGACCCCGACAAGCCCATCAGCGCAACCCCGAGACCGATGATCGACGCCATGGCGAAGGCGACGACGGTGACGAAGACGGTGATGCCGATGCCCTTGGCGACCGTGGCGAAGACCTGGGCATAGAGATCGCTGGCAGCGATGAACAAGGCCGCCACCAGTGCAAGCACGGCGGCAGTTGCAAGCCACCAGGGGAATTCGGCTTTAGGGGAAGGACCCCCCATCAAAAGGATCGCGCCAAGGCACCCCCCTCTGGTCTTGCAGCGTTGGTGATTGGCGAAAGCGGAAGAAACAGCCGATCTCCCCCCTTGAGGGGGTTGAGGACGTGGTCCGCGCAGCGGACGGGAAGCCAATTGCTTGGCTTGCCGAACGACGAACGCCCGGCAGGGCAGAGGGAGGCGTTCAAGCGCAAACTCTGCCCGAATTCGTGCGCATTACCCCGCACGCGCGACAACAGGGCTTACTGCCCCATCTTGTAGTCAAGAAACCACTTCTTGTTCAGCGCATCGAGCGTGCCGTCCGCCTTGAGCGCCGCGATCGCGGCGTTGACCGGCTTCACCAGGTCCGATCCCTTGGGGAAGATGAAGCCAAAGTCCTCGGTGCCGAGCGGACCGCCGATCAGCTTGAGCTTGCCCTCGGAAGCATCGACATAGCCCTTGCCGGCGGTGCCGTCGGTCAGCACGACATCGACGTCGCCCGATTTCAGGGCCTGCACCGTGGCGCCAAAAGTCTCGAACAGTTTGATGCGCGGGTTCTGCTCATTGCCGTCGAGCACGCTGTAGACGGCGGTGTAGAAGGGCGTGGTGCCGGGCTGCGCGCCGATCAGCCCGTCCTTGAAGGCGCCGAAGGTCTTGGCGTCGGTGAAGCGGCTTTCGTCGCCGCGCACCAGCATGAACTGCTCCGAGCGCATATAGGGGTCGGAGAAATCGACCTTCTCCTTGCGGTCATCCTTGATGGTGATGCCGGTCATGCCGATGTTGTACTGCTTGTCGGAAACCGCCTGGATCATCGCGTCCCAGGAGGTGTTCTGGTACTCGACCTTGAAATTGAGCCGCTTGGCGATTTCGTTCATCGCATCATATTCCCAGCCGATCTGCTTGCCCGTCTTGGGATCGATGAACTGCAGCGGCGGATAGGCGTTTTCGGTCACCACCACCACTTTTCTGCCGCCGAGATCGGGCAGCGCCTGCGCGAAGGCGGCAACGGGCGCCAGCACGAGGGCCAGCAGGCCGGCCAGCAGCAGTTTCGATTTGGTCATGACACACTCCCGGAAAATTGAAGGCGCCCGGATGGGCTTACAGGAAATCCGGCGCCGACTTTAGCTTTCCGCATGCGCCATGCAAGACGGTCCGCCGCGTCAGCGCGCGTGAAAAGAGATTCGGATGCCCTGTATCAAGGAATTTCGGGATGATCTGGCTATGTCGAACCAGAAACCAACGCTTCCGCATCCGCCGAGGCGTCTTCCGCAACAACATTTCGCATGCCGGCAACGAGATGGGTGAGCGTAGCATGCAGCGCTTTCGCTTCACCAGGCTCCAGCGGCACGCTGCAAGCAAATGCTGCGGAAACATCTTGCGCCCGCGTGCGCAACGCCTGGCCCCTGGCCGTTGGCTCGACCAGCACGCGGCGCTCGTCGGCGGCATCGCGACGGCGGGTGACGAGCCCGCCCGCCTCCATCCGCTTCAGCAGCGGCGTCAGCGTCGCGGAATCGAGGCCCAGCGCCTCGCCAAGCGCGCCCACGGTGCTCGGCGCGTGCTCCCACAGCACCAGCATGACCAGATATTGCGGATAGGTCAGGCCGAGCGGATCGAGCAACGGCCGATAGAGCTTCGTCATCAGCCCGCTCGCCGAATAGAGCGCGAAGCAGAGCTGCTGGTCGAGTCGAGGCACCTTTACCGTCCCGGCCGCCTCCGCCGGGACGTCGCTGTGGTTCCTTGTGGTCTTTCCCGTCATGCCGCCTTTACCGAAAGCGCCACCTCGACGTTTCCCCTGATGGCGTTCGAATAGGGGCAGATATTGTGCGCTTCCGATACAAGCGCTTCCGCGGCCGCCTGATCAAGGCCTTTCGTCTCCGCCGCGAGCGCGACGCCGAGCTTGAAGCCCTCGCCATTGGGAAGCAGGCTGACGGTCGAGGTTATCGAGGCATCCGTAAGCGGCAGCTTCTGTTTGCGCGCCACGAAGCGGATGGCGCTTTCGAAGCAGGCGGCGTAGCCGACGGCGAAAAGCTGCTCGGGATTGGTGGCGCCACCCGGCCCGCCGAGCTCCTTGGCCATCGCCAGGTCGACCTTGAGCAGGCCGTCGCTGGTCTCGCCATGGCCGGCGCGGCCGCCGGTGACGTGAGCCTGTGTGGTGTAGAGTGCCATTTTTCAAATCTCCAATTATCTTGTGCACGATTATTTAGTACACAAGATAATACGTGGTCAACAACCGGATACGGTTTCCGGGCCGGAAGCGTTCACAGTCTGGTGAAACGAAAAAAGGCGGCCGAAGCCGCCTTTTCAGAACTCGTTCGTCGAAAGCCTTATTCGGCCGGGGTTGCCTCAGCGGCGGCGGCTGCCTCGGCGGCGGCCTTCTTCTCGGCGGCTTCCTTGGCGGCCGTCTCGGCGGCCAGCGCCTGGGCGGCCGCGACCTTCTCGGCCTCGATGCGGGCCTTCTCGGCGTTCAGCGCGTCGCGCTCCTCATCGTTGAGCTTGCGGGCGCGCACGCCGGTGTTTTCCGAGATACGGGCCGACTTGCCGCGACGATCGCGCAGGTAATAGAGCTTGGCGCGACGCACCTTGCCGCGGCGCACGATCTCGACGCCCTCGACCATCGGCGAGAAGACCGGGAACACGCGCTCGACGCCTTCGCCGTAGGAGATCTTGCGGACGGTGAAATTTTCCTGGAAGCCGGAACCGGCGCGGGCGATGACGACGCCTTCATAGGCCTGGACGCGGGTGCGGGTGCCTTCGGTCACGCGGACCTGGACGCGCACGGTGTCGCCGGGCTGGAATTCGGGGAGCTTGCGCTTGGCTTCGATCTTGGCGGCCTGCTCGGCCTCGAGCTGACGGATGAGATCCATCTTGGGTAATCCACTTCTTGTTCTTCCGACAGTCAGAGCGTCCGACACTCGCCTTGCAGTTCCATTGACCGCTCGGCTATGTCCTTTGCCTCAGAGACATTCGTCTGCAAGACATCGGACAGGGACGACTACACCGTCATTGTTGACGGGTCCGGCAGATTTTTCTTCCGGTTCGGCGCGCACATACAGCTATTTCGGCGCTTTGTCACGCCCGCGCACGAGTCTTTTTTGCCGGCATGGCACCATCGTAATCGTTTCGTGCCGGGTTGCGTCGATCCTCAGGCCTTTCTAAGCCTGACATAACAGAGTTTTTCGCGGTGGCATCCCATGTCTGTCTTCGACGCCATCCTGCTGTTCCTGGCGGGCTTCCTGTCCGGCGCCGCCAATGCGGTTGCCGGCGGCGGCACCTTCATCACCTTCGGCGCCATGACATTGGTCGGCGTGCCGCCGATCGTCGCCAACGCCACCTCCTCGGTCACGCAGTTCCCGGGCTACATCACCTCGACGCTCGCCTACTGGACCGACATCAGACACTTCTGGCGCGGTGCCCTGCTGCTCTGCCTGATCTCGGCGGCTGGCGCGCTGGCAGGCGCCTTCATCCTTCTGGCACTGTCAAACCCGTCCTTCCGCGTCATGGTGCCGTGGCTGCTTTTGGGCGCAACCGCCCTGTTTGCCGCCGGGCCGTGGCTGAAGCCAGCGCCAAAACCCGGTCATGAGGCGGCGGTCGGCTCGCTCGCCGGTTTGCTGGCACAGTTCGTCACCTCCATATATGGCGGCTTCTTCGGCGCCGGCATGGGCGTGATGATGCTGGCGACGCTCGGCCTGACCCAGGCCGGCGACTACCACCGGCTGAACGCTCTGAAGAACATGCTGGCCGTGGTCGTCGCCGCGGTGGCGATCGTCGTCTTCGTCTCGGGTGGCGTCGTCGCCTGGCCGCAGGCGATCGTCATGATCCCGGGCGGTGCGCTTGGAGGCTATGCCGGCGTGTGGATCGCCAGGCGCGTGCCGCAGAACGTGGTGCGCGGCTTCGTCGTCGCCGTCGGCCTGTTTCTGGCGTTTTACTATTTCGGCAAGGGCTGAGTGGCCTTCAGCCTGGCGACAGGAAGTCGATAGCAAGCACGACGATGCCGGCGGCAAGTGCCGCGCCGCCGATCGCGTGCGCCAGACTGACTGATTTCGCAGCCCTGCGATTGGCCGCTACGGCGGCCTGCCAGTAGAGCCCGAAGCCTGTGAGCACGATCAACAGTTCCAGGCCCGCCGAAACCAGCGGATAGCGCCACAGGCCCAAGCCGAGCAGCGGCAGGTTGAAGGCGTTTGCCGGCAGCAAGGGCAGGTCGGGCCGATGCACGATCAGATCGAGGAGCCAGTGCGAAAACGCCACCGCGCCGACGACGACTGCCGCCGAGCGCCCGTATCGCGGTGCAAAGAAGGCGCCGAAAATCGCCGAGAGCACGAGCGCCCCAAGCAGTGAATGCGTGTACCAGGCATGGATGAAGGCAGCGCCATATCCGGCCGCCTGCGCGTCAGGCGCTTTGGAGAGACCCTCCGCCCCGGTCAGCAGCAGCGGCACGAACACGATATCCAGCCATGCCGTCGCCAGCATCAACCCGTAGAGCGGCACGTTTGGGCGACGCGCCTTGACGGCTGCGGCAAGTCCGAAATGACCGGCGATCATCGAGCGTGGTCCGGGCTGCCAGCCGGCCAGGCAATGTATCTGTCCAAGAAGCCGAATATGCCAGCGAAAACAACAACGCCGAGGACAAACGCCATGGTCACCCCTTCTTATGACGAGCTCTGCGCGTGGCTTACTTTCGCGGCAAGTCCGGCAGCGCGGCCAACAAATCGGGCCTTCGTTCCGCTGTCAATCTCTCGGACTCGCTTCGCCGCCATTTCGCTATTCTTGCGTGGTTGCCGGACGTCAGCACTTCGGGGATCGCGTGCCCTTCGAATTCCTGCGGCCTTGTGTAATGCGGATGTTCAAGCAGGCCGTTTTCAAAACTCTCTTCCTCGCCCGACACCGCATTGCCCATGACACCGGGCAGCAGCCGCACCACCGCGTCGAGCAGCACGAGCGCCGCCGGTTCGCCGCCGGAGAGGATGAAATCGCCGATCGAGACTTCCTCTAATCCGCGCGCCTCGATCAGCCGCTGGTCGACGCCCTCAAAGCGGCCGCACAGGATGACGGCCCCCGGCCCGGCGGCAAGTTCCCGCACGCGCGCCTGCGTCAGCGGTTTGCCGCGCGGGCTCATCAAAAGGCGCGGACGCGCATCGCCCGGCGGCGAGGCATGGTCGATCGCCCTGGCCAAGACATCGGCGCGCATCACCATGCCCGCACCGCCGCCGGCCGGCGTGTCGTCGACGGTGCGGTGCTTGTCGGTGGCGAAGTCACGGATCTGGACCGCTTCCAGCGACCAGGTGCCCGCCTCGAGCGCGCGGCCGGCCAGCGACAGGCCGAGCGCGCCCGGAAACATCTCGGGATAGAGCGTCAGCACCGAAGCCTTGAATGTCACCGGTTGCCCCCGGCGTCGCGCGGTCCGCGCGGCCTGCCCTTCGGGTCGAAGTCTTCCTCGCGCGGCGCATCGCCATCCTCGTCCTCGACCAGCCCGGCCGCCACCGGGTCGACGCGGACAAAGCCCTCTGCGATCGACACTGCGGGCACGGCGGCCTGCGTGAACGGGATCAGCACGCCCTTGCGGCCGGCAAGCGTCACGTCGAGAATATCGCCGCCGCCGAAATTGTGCACCGCGACCACCTTGCCCAGCGCGGCACCCGTATCATCCCGAACCTCCAGTCCGACCAGGTCGGCATGGTAGAATTCATCCTCCTCGCCATCGTCCGGCAGCATCGAGCGATCGACGAACAATTCCGTGCCGGCGAGCGCTTCGGCGGCATTGCGGTCGCTGATGCCCTTGAACCGCACCACGACGACGGTGTTGGCGGGCCTGATGTCTGTGATCTGGAAGGCGCGGCCGTCCCTGGCATAGAGCGGCCCATAGTCGGCAAGCGCCATCGGATCGCCGGTGAAGGTCTTCACCCTGAGTTCGCCCTTGATGCCATGGGCGGCGCCGATCACGGCCATCTGGACAGGGTTTTGCGGCTTGCTCATCGCGAATATCCTTTGGCCTGCTCTAACCCCACGCGGCTGTCATTTCAATGACGGGCTCTTCACCGCTTCCTAACCCGGATACAAGAAAATGCCGCCATGCAGGAATTCCTCATCCCGGCGAAACCCGATCTCCAGGCAGCGCGCGAAAGCTGGCTGAAGATGCTCGCGCGTGAACGTCGCCTGTCACCCGAGACAGTGGAAGCCTACGAGCGCGATACGCGCCAGTTCCTGCATTTCCTCACCGGCCATTGCGGCGGCTCGCCCGGCATTTCCGACATCGCCAATCTGCGCCCGGCCGATCTGCGCGGCTTTCTCGCCGCCCGCCGCAACGCCGGCGCCGGCCCCCGCACGCTGGGCCGAGGTCTCGCCGGCATCCGCTCGCTTTTGCGTTTCCTCGAACGCCGTGGCCTCGCCAACGCGGCCGGCGCTGCCGCGCTGCGCGCGCCGCGCCAGCCCAAATCGCTGCCAAAACCGCTGACTGCGAGCGACGCCAAACAGGTCGTGTCGGTGGAAAGCCAGCTGGCCGAGGAGCCCTGGATCGCCGCCCGCAACGCCGCCGTGCTGACGCTGCTCTATGGCTCCGGCCTGCGCATTTCCGAAGCGCTCGGCCTCGCCGGCGCCGATCTGGCGTCGGAGGCCGACACCGTGCTGCGTGTCACCGGCAAGGGCGGCAAGACGCGGCTGGTGCCGGTGCTGCCGGTGGCGCTCAAGGCAATCGCCGAATACCGCCGGCTCTGCCCCCACCATCTCGATCCGAAAGGCCTGTTGTTTCGCGGCGCGCGCGGCGGCCCGCTCAACCCGGCCATCATCCAGCGCGCCATGGCCAAACTGCGCTCGGCGCTCAACCTGCCCGACACAGCGACGCCGCATGCGCTG
The DNA here is from genome assembly GCF_030160235.1 of Mesorhizobium huakuii. Lineage (GTDB taxonomy): Bacteria > Pseudomonadota > Alphaproteobacteria > Rhizobiales > Rhizobiaceae > Mesorhizobium > Mesorhizobium huakuii. The sequence goes on along the minus strand of NZ_BSNY01000035.1, from coordinate 115,567 downwards.
CGCCATTCCTTCGCCACCCATCTGCTTGGCCGCGGCGGCGATCTGCGCACCATCCAGGAACTGCTCGGCCACGCCAGCCTGTCGACGACGCAGATTTACACCGGCGTCGACACGGCAAGGCTGCTCGAAATCTACGAATCGGCCCATCCAAGGGCGTAACCCCTTCAATTTCGATCTGCCGATTAACCGTTTTGCCGCTTTTCACCCTTAGAAAGGGGCCATGAAACGCGTCCTTGCCATCGCCGATCGTGCAGCTTCCATCTCGCTGAAGCTGCTCGTTGCGCTCAACGTGCTGTTTTTCCTGTCCTTCCTTGCCGTCCTGTTGTTCGCGGCCGGCAGGGCGCATGCGGAAATCCCGACCTGCAGCGGCGCCGACATGCTGTCGGCCCTGCAGAAGAGCAACCCCGCCACCTACAGCAAGATCGAGGCGGAAGCCGCCGCCACGCAGAATGGCAAGGGCCTGCTGTGGAAGCTGGAGAAATCGGGCGAACAGCCGTCCTACCTCTTCGGCACCATGCACATGACCGACCCGCGCGTCACCACGCTGCCGCCGGAAGCACAGAAGGCCTTTGACGCCGCCGGCACCCTCATCATCGAAACCACCGACGTGCTCGACAAGCAGAAGATGATGACGGCGATGCTGAAGGAGCCGGACCTGATGATGTTCACCGACTCCACAACGCTGTCCTCCTTGCTGAAGCCGGACGAAGCGGCGGCGATGAACGCAGCACTCGACGCGCGCGGCATCCCGCCCGCAACGGTCGCCAAGATGAAGCCGTGGATGCTGTCGGCGATGATGGCGCTGCCGGCCTGCGAACTCGCCCGCCAGTCGGGCGGGGCGCCGGTGCTCGACGTCAAGCTGGCCGAGAGCGCCAAGGCGGCCGGCAAGCCGGTGGAGGGCCTGGAAACCGCCGAGAGCCAGTTGCGCGCCATGGCCTCGCTGCCGCTCGCCTTTCACATGAAGGGCCTGGTCGACACGCTGAAGCTCGGCGACAAGGTCAACGACATCAACGAAACCATGATCGTGCTTTACCAGCGCGGCGACACCGGCATGTTCTGGCCGCTGTTCCGCGCCGCCATGCCGGAAGAGCAGAATGATCCCTCGGGCTATGCCGCCTTCGAGGAAACCATGATCACCAGCCGCAACAAGGTGATGGTCGACCATGCCGGGCCGATCCTGGCCAGGGGCAACGCCTTCATGGCTGTCGGCGCGCTGCATCTTCCCGGTCCCGAAGGACTGGTCGAGGATTTCCGCAAGGCCGGCTACACCGTCACCGCCGTCGGGCTTTAACCCCTACTTGGTCAAGACCTGAGCCAACATCGCCGGGACGATGATCCGGTGAAACGGCATGACGATGGCGAGATAGGTGCGCCCAAACAGATTGTGCGTCTTCACGATTGTCGACGCAGCCACCTCCTGCCGGCCCGCGCCGAGATCGTTCACCTCCACCAGGACGCGGAAATCGAGATGCCAGTCGTCCAGGCCAAGGACGACCCTGTCGGGCGCCTGGCTGATGAGTGGAAATATGCCGATCCTGCTTTCCGGCGGCGCGTCGGGCTCCGCCCCCGTTTTCAGCCCGAATGGCCTCATGGCAAGGTTGCGCAGCTGCGTAAGGCGGCCGACCCATCTCGGTGTCCGCCCCAGGACGCGTTCGGCCGCGCCAATGGCGGTCAGGGCGAGACCATCGGTTGTCAGCGCGTATCGGTCGGCGAACTGAGCGCCGGCGAGAACGCCTTCGGGATCGGGAAAAGTCTGTGCAGTGGGCGTCATATCGGCAAATCCCTCGCAACCAACGATAGCATCGGTTGGTTTGGGACACCGCGTGGCGAAACGTCGCCAGCCCGGAGAGGGACTGGTCGAGGATTTTCGTAAAGCCGGCTATACTGTCACCGCCGTCAATTGAGTCGGATGGCAGTGGGGGGCCCTAAACGCCGTGTTTTCGGCGCTTTCCTTCCCTAGCGTGAAACCCATTCAACGGTTGCACGTTGATGGCTGTTGATTGATAATTTTCATCCACGGAGGACACTTTTATGGCGAATCCATCAAACGACAGGCCAAGCGGCGGCAGCGGCGGCAGCCCCTGGCTGATTGCTCTGGTCGTCGTTATCCTGGCGATTGTCGCGTACTACGTTTTCGGCAGAAGCGGCCAGCATCCGGCACCCGCCGAACCGCCAGCGGCCAGCACACCGGCCCCGGCTCCTGCCCCGGCTGAACCGATGAAGCCCGCTACACCGGCACCCGCTCCGGCACCCGCGCCAGCTCCGGCACCCGCCCCGGCTCCTGCCCCGGCACCCGCGCCTGCTCCAGCACCGGCGCCTGCTCCGGCCAACTGATCGGCTCGACATCAAATACGAACGGCCCGCTGAAAGGCGGGCCGTTTTGCTTTAGCGATAGCCCCGAAAGGCTTTCCAGAAACTCGCTCCGGTGAGTCAGCTGGCGTGGCTTTCGAGAACCGGAGCGGAGCGGACATGCAGGTCCGTGAGCAGCGCATGACCCCGAAAATCGATCCGATTTTCGGGATCATGCGCCAGTCAAAAGTCACAGCGTCCTTTGCGCGTCCAAGAGGCGCGCGGCGCTTTGAGAAGCGCAGAAGGTCGCGCCAGATGGCCGCCGGAGCAGAGTTTATGAGGGGCCGTTAAATGTGGATCGGCTTGAAGAAGGTGGCCAGCGCCGCTTCCTTCACCGCCTCCGACATCGTCGGATGCGCGTGGCAGGTGCGGGCGAGGTCTTCCGACGAGCCGCCAAACTCCATCAGGACCGCCGCTTCGTGGATCATCTCGCCGGCGCCAAAGCCGACAATGTGCACGCCGAGCACGCGGTCGCTTTGCTTGTCGGCGAGGATCTTCACGAAGCCGTCCGTGTGCAGCATGGCGCGCGCACGGCCATTGGCGCTGAACGGGAATTTTCCGACCTTGTAGTCGATGCCGGCCTTCTTCAGCTCTTCCTCGGTCTTGCCGACCGAGGCGATTTCCGGGCTGGTGTAGACGACGCTCGGAATGACCTCGTAATTCACGTGGCCGGCCTGGCCGGCAATGGTTTCGGCCACCGCCACACCCTCGTCCTCGGCCTTGTGCGCCAGCATCGGCCCGGCGATGACATCGCCGATGGCATAGATGCCCGGGATGTTGGTCTTGAGATGTCCGTCGGTCTTGACCCGGCCGCGCTCGTCGACCTCGACGCCGGCGTCCTTAAGCCCGAGACTGTCCGAATAGGCGCGGCGTCCGGTGGCGATCAGCACGACATCGGCAGCAATGGTCTCGGCGGCGCCACCCTTCACCGGCTCGAAGGTGACGGTCGCACCCTTCTTGGCCTTGGCGACGCCGGTGACCTTGGCACCGAGCTTGAACTCGAAGCCTTGCTTGGAGAGCAGCCGCTGGAACTGCTTCGAGACCTCGCCGTCCATGCCGCCGAGGATCGTGTCGAGGAACTCGACCACGGTGACCTTGGCGCCGAGCCGCGCCCAGACCGAGCCGAGCTCGAGCCCGATGACGCCGCCGCCGACGACCACGAGGTGGCCCGGAACCTTGTCCAGCGATAGCGCGCCGGTCGACGACACGATGATCTTCTCGTCGAAATCGACCTTGACCCCGGGAATGCCGGCGACATCGGAGCCGGTGGCGATGACGATGTTCCTGGTCTCTATCTCCTCGACCTTGCCGTCCTCGGAGGTCACCGACACCTTGCCGGGCGCCACCACCTTGCCGGTTCCGCGGAAGCTGTCGATCTTGTTCTTCTTGAACAGGAAGGCGACGCCGTTGACGTTGGACGAAACCGTCGCGTCCTTGTGCGCCATCATCTTCTTCAAATTGAGCTTCGGCGCCGGGATCTCGACGCCCAGCGTGTCGAAGGAATGGCCGGCCTCGGCGAACATTTCGGAGGCATGGAGCAGCGCCTTGGACGGGATGCAGCCGATGTTGAGGCAGGTGCCGCCGAAGGTGGCGTTCTTCTCGACCACCGCGACCTTCAGCCCGAGCTGCGCCGCCTTGATGGCGCAGACATAGCCGCCCGGTCCCGATCCGATGATAACGACGTCATAAGCCATGTTTGTTTCCCTTTGCTTGGCGCTCAGCGGCCGCCGCTGACATTCAGGATCGCGCCTGTCGTATAGGAGGCGGCGTCGGATAGAAGATAGAGAACCGCACCTGCGACTTCATCCGCGGTGCCCGCTCTTTTCATCGGCAGCGTATCCTGGATCAGTGCCACCCTATCCGGCTGTCCGCCGGAAGCATGGATGTCGGTGTCGATGATACCCGGCCGCACCGCGTTGACGCGGATGCCTTCCAGCGCCACCTCGCGGGCGAGCCCGATGGTGAACGTGTCGATGGCGCCCTTGGAGGCGGCATAGTCGACATAATTGTCCGGCGCGCCCAGCACCGCTGCCGCCGAGGAGATGTTGACGATCGCCCCACCTTTGCCGCCATGGCGCGTCGACATGCGCTTGACCGCCTCGCGGCCGCACAGGATGGAACCGACGACATTGATGCGCATCATGCGCTCGAGCCGTGCCGCGCTCATCTCGTCGACCCGCGCCTTGGCGTCGACGATGCCGGCATTGTTGACGAAGGCGTCGAGCCGGCCATAGGTGCGATCGACAGCCTCGAAGATGGAGAGGATATCGGTCTCGCTGCCGACATCGCCCTTGACCGCGAAAGCATCGCCGCCGGCCGCCTTGATCTCGCCGACCAGCGCGGCGGCGGCGGCCTGGTTCGAGGCATAGTTGACCGCCACGCGATAGCCGGCTTTCGCCCCGAGCCGGCAGACGGCGGCGCCGATGCCACGGCTGCCGCCGGTGACCAGCAGGACCTTCTGCGCCTCGCTCATTCCTGGCATCCCTTCAGCGTGAACACATCCGACGGCACTTTCGAGAAGCCGCTGCCGCCATAGGCCGAGGACTGATGCAACACCGGACCGAGATCCGGCAGGATCAGCGTCTTCGGCGCCTCGACGCCTTCCGCCGGCAAGAGCCCGATGCTGCCCTTGTCGTCGGACGTGTAGATGACGCCGTGCCAGGGCGTGCAGGCGGCGAGCTCGGCGCCGGTGGTGTCGCCCTCCGGGCATTTGTACATCAGCGCGCCGTTCGGCCGTGCCACGCCCTCGTTCCACATGACGATGCCGTTCAGCACCACATTGTTGTCGAGGATCATGCGGAACGTGTTGGTGACGGTTGCCGAGGTGCCGGTCGGGGTAAAATCAATCTCGCTGCCGCTCTGGCTATCGCCGTAGACGGCGAGCTCGATCGGACAAGCGGCATGGGCATCGGAACCCGCTGCCAGAAAAAACAGCGAGCCTGCCATAAATCCGATCATTGGCGAAGCAACGTTTGTCATCAGTTGGCTTGGTCGCTCCCTCGACCATCGGCGTCTTCGAGCACTTCGAAATCGGTCATCAAGACCAGCGGCTCGCCGGCGGCGTCCAGTCCCCAGAAGGAATAGTAGATTCCATCACCCCAGCCCGTACTGAACATGGCTATATTAAGCGGATTTCCTTCAACCGGATTATCCATGCGGAACCGGTCGAACGAGCATGCAACGTCAGCAAGGTAGCCGTCGAGTTCCTCCAGGTCGGACATTAGCGTCAGAACCGACTTGTCCATGAACGAAGCGACAGCATCGTCGACCATAAATCCGGATTTCCAAGTCGATCCACCATTCCTGGTGAAGGTGGCCAATTCCCAGCTTACCGGCAGGCCGGGACCAAACCGCAAGACTGCCGCAGCAACGTAACTCCGCGCCTCAAGCAACGTGACCGGGTAGCGGCCCGGCTTGACCTTGCGGCTAAACACGGGCCGTTCCAACCCTGTAATCAGTGGATCGCAAGCAACGATTTCGCCAGTCGGGAGCTCAAGTTCACCGATCGTGGAGACGATGATTTTCCGTTCTGCCATCTCGGCTTCGCTGAGGGCGAATACGCCGAAATTGCTGCTCGTCGGCTCCGAATCCCATTCAGTCGATGTTGTCGGCGAGGAAATAGCAGTCGGGGTAGCCGGCCGAAACACTCGTAGTAGGCGGCCCAGCCTGAACCCGAACCATTCCGGCCAGCCGCTCATTGCGGATCAGCTCCGCTCAAAGATCGAGCACCAGCCGTTCCGGATCCTCCAGGCTTTCCTTGACACGCACCAGGAAGGTCACGGCTTCCTTGCCGTCGACGATGCGGTGATCGTAGCTGAGCGCCAGATACATCATCGGCCGGATCACGATCTGGCCGCCGACCACGACAGGCCGGTCCTGGATCTTGTGCATGCCCAGAATGCCCGACTGCGGCGCGTTGAGGATCGGCGTCGACATCAGCGAGCCATAGACGCCGCCATTGGAGATGGTGAAGGTGCCGCCCTGCATGTCGGCGACCGACAGCTTGCCGTCGCGCGCGGCGATGCCCAGCCGGCCGATCTCTTTCTCGATCTCGGCGATCGACATCTGGTCAGCATCGCGCACGACCGGCACGACGAGGCCCTTTTCGGTGCCGACGGCGACGCCGACATGGGCAAAATTCTTGTAGATGATGTCGGTGCCGTCGATCTCGGCATTGACCGCCGGGATTTCCTTCAGCGCGTGCGTGACGGCCTTGGTGAAGAAGCCCATGAAGCCGAGCTTCACCCCGTGCTTCTTCTCGAACACGTCCTTGTACTTGGTCCGCAGCGCCATCACCGCCGACATGTCGACCTCGTTGAAGGTGGTGAGCATGGCAGCGGTCGACTGCGCTTCCTTCAGCCGGCGCGCGATGGTCTGGCGCAGCTTCGTCATGCGCACGCGCTCTTCGCGCGAGGCGTCGTCACCGGACGATGGCGCACGCACGGCAATCGGCGCCGCCCTTGGCGTCTCGGCCGGCTGGGACGGCGCACCCTTGGCGATGGCGTCGAGCACGTCGCCCTTCAGCACCTGGCCGCGCTTGCCCGAACCGGACAGCTGGTCGACCGACAGATTGTTCTCGGCGATCAGTTTTGCGGCAGCCGGCGCCGGCGGCATCGAGCGCGGCTCGACCGCGCCGGCATCGCCGGCGATCTTGGCGGTCTCGGCCGCGGCCTGCTTGCTGGTCGACGCCGCATCCGGCGACGAGGCCTGCGACACCGCCTGCGGCTTGGTCGCCGGCGCGGCGGCGCCACCTGCCGAGATAGAGCCCAGCAAAGCGCCGACACCGACCGTCTCGCCTTCCTTGGCGACGATTTCGCCCAGCGTGCCGGCGGCGGCGGCCGGAACTTCCACCGTCACCTTGTCGGTTTCGAGCTCGACCAGCGGCTCGTCGACGGCAATGGCATCGCCGACCTTCTTGAACCATTTGCCGATGGTCGCCTCGGTGACGGATTCGCCGAGAGTGGGAACGCGGATTTCGGTAGCCATTGTGCCTGTCCGTTCTTGTCGGTTCTGTTCTATTCGCCTGCTTTATTCGCCGAGCGCGTCTTCGAGCAAGGCGGCGAGTTGGGCAAGGTGCTTGGACATCAATCCGGTCGCCGGCGACGCGGCCGCCGGCCGGCCGGTGTAGCGCACCCGCTGGTGCTTGGCGTCGATATGCGCCAGCACCCATTCCAGATACGGGTCGATGAACGACCAGGCGCCCATGTTCTTGGGCTCCTCCTGACACCACACCATCTCGGCGTTGCGGAAACGCGACAGCTCTGTGATCAGCGCCTTGGCCGGGAATGGATAGAGCTGTTCGACGCGCAAGAGGTAGATGTCGTTGATGCCGCGCTTCTCGCGCTCCTCGTAGAGGTCGTAATAGACCTTGCCGGAGCACAGCACGACGCGGCGGATCTTGGAATCCTTGGTGAGCTTGATCGGCTGGTTGGGCAACAGCTGCGCGTCGTCCCACAACAGCCGGTGGAACGAGCTTTCGCCCGAGATTTCCGGCAGCGTCGACACCGCCCGCTTGTGGCGCAGCAGCGACTTCGGCGTCATCAGGATCAGCGGCTTGCGGAAGTCGCGCTTCAGCTGCCGGCGCAGGATGTGGAAGTAGTTGGCCGGCGTGGTGCAGTTGGCGACTTGCATATTGTCTTCGGCGCAAAGCTGCAGGAAGCGCTCCAGCCTGGCCGAGGAGTGTTCCGGGCCCTGGCCTTCATAGCCATGCGGCAGCAGGCAGACCAAGCCCGACATTCTGAGCCACTTGCGCTCGCCCGACGAGATGAACTGGTCGAACACCACCTGGGCGCCGTTGGCGAAGTCGCCGAACTGCGCTTCCCACAAGGTCAGAGCCTTCGGCTCGGCCAGGCTGTAGCCATATTCGAAGCCCAGCACCGCCTCTTCCGACAGCATCGAATTGATGACTTCGTAGCCGGCCTGTGCCGCCGACAGATTGTTGAGCGGGATGTAGCGGGTCTCGTCGCGCTGGTCGTAGAGCACGGAATGGCGCTGCGAGAAGGTGCCGCGCTCGGAATCCTGCCCCGACAGGCGGATCGGGTTGCCGTCCAGCAGGATGGCGCCGAAAGCCAGCGCCTCGGCCGTCGACCAGTCGATGCCTTCGCCGGACTCGATCGCCTCGCGGCGGTTTTCGAGGAAGCGGATGATGGTCTTGTGCGCCTCGAAACCTTTCGGCACCTCGGTCAGCTTCTTGCCGATTTCCTTCAGCGTCTTGACCGGCACGGCGGTCTTGCCGCGCCTTTGTTCGTCCTGGTTGTCGGCCGTGCGCAGGCCAGACCAGGCGCCGTCCAGCCAGTCGGCCTTGTTGGGCTTGTAGTGCTGGCCGACTTCCCATTCGGATTCCAGATGCGCGCGCCAGTCGGCCTTCATCTGGTCGAGTTCGGCCTGGGTGATATGGCCCTCGGCGATCAGCCGGTCGCCATAGATCTGCACCGTCGTCTTATGGGTGCGGATGTTGCGGTACATGATCGGCTGGGTGAAGGCCGGTTCGTCGCCCTCATTGTGGCCGAAGCGGCGGTAGCAGAACATGTCGACCACAACAGGCTTGTGGAACTTCATGCGGAACTCGATCGCCACCTTGGTGGCGTGCACCACGGCTTCCGGGTCGTCGCCATTGACGTGGAAGATCGGCGCCTCGATCATCTTGGCGACATCCGACGGATAGGGCGACGAGCGCGAGAAGCGCGGATTGGTGGTGAAGCCGATCTGGTTGTTGATGATGAAATGCAGCGTGCCGGCAACGCGGTGGCCGCGCAGCCCCGACAGGCCGAGGATTTCGGCGATCACGCCCTGGCCGGCGAAGGCGGCGTCGCCGTGCAGCAGCAGCGGCAGCACCTTGGCGCGCTCCTCCAGCGGCACGATCTCCTCGCGGCCACGGCCGAACAGGTAGTCCTGCTTGGCGCGCGCCTTGCCCATCACCACCGGATCGACGATTTCCAGGTGCGAGGGGTTGGCGGTCAGCGACAGATGCACCTTGTTGCCGTCGAACTCGCGGTCCGACGAGGCGCCGAGATGGTACTTGACGTCGCCCGAGCCCTCGACCTCGTCGGGGGCGGCAGAGCCGCCCTTGAATTCGTGGAAGATGGCACGGTGGGGCTTGGCCATCACCTGGCTGAGCACGTTCAGGCGGCCGCGATGCGCCATGCCAAGCACGATCTCCTTCATGCCGAGCTGGCCGCCGCGCTTGACGATCTGCTCCAGCGCCGGGATCAGCGCCTCGCCGCCGTCAAGGCCGAAGCGCTTGGTGCCCTTGTACTTGACGTCGATGAACTGCTCGAAGCCTTCGGCCTCGACCAGCTTTTGCAGGATCGCCTTCTTGCCGGTGGTGGTGAAGGAGATCTCCTTGTCGGCGCCCTCGATGCGCGCCTGGATCCAGGCCTTCTCCTCGGGATCGGAGATATGCATGAATTCGACGCCGAGCGTCGAGCAATAGGTGCGGGTGAGTATCTCCAGCATCTGCCGGATGGTGCCGAATTCGAGCCCAAGCACATTGTCGAGGAAGATCGGCCGGTCGTAATCGGCTTCGGTGAAGCCGTAATTCTCCGGCGACAATTCGTTGTAGTCCTCGAGCGGCTTGGCGATGCCGAGCGGGTCGAGATTGGCGTGCAGGTGGCCGCGCATGCGGTAGGCGCGGATCATCATGATGGCGCGCACCGAATCGCGCGTCGCCTGGTGCACGTCGGCGTCGGAGAGCACGACGCCGTTGGTGACCGCCTTGTCCTTGACCTTCTTCTCCAGGTGCTTCTCGACGATGCCCCAATTGCCGTCGAGCGCCGACACCAATTCGCCATTGGCCTGCAGCGGCCAGGACGGCTTGGCCCAGGAAGCGCCCTTGGCGTTCCTGCGCACATCGCCGGCATCGTCCTTCAGCCCGGCGAAGAACTCCTGCCATTCGGGATTGACCGAGGCGGGATCGTCCTCATAGGCGGCATAGAGCGCGTCGATGTAGTCGGCGTTGCCGCCATAAAGGAACGAGGTGAGCGAGAATTGGTCGTTGGCCTGATCTTGTCTTGCCATGTCGTTTCAGCGGAGCCTGGCTCCGTCTCCTTACGTTTGCGGCAGGGCCGCGATAGTGGGCGGTTCACCCGCCCTTCTTGTCCCCTCAAAGCCAACGAACCGCCGTTGGCTCTCATTCCACCACCGGCGCTGACGCTCAGCCCTTGATGGCTTCGACCAGCGTCGTGCCCAGCCGTGCCGGCGACGGCGATACCTTTATCCCGGCCGATTCCATCGCCGCGATCTTGTCCTCGGCGCCGCCTTTGCCGCCGGAGATGACCGCGCCCGCATGGCCCATGGTGCGGCCGGCCGGCGCCGTGCGCCCGGCGATGAAGCCGGCCATCGGCTTCTTGCGGCCACGCTTGGCTTCGTCCTTGAGGAACTGCGCGGCATCTTCCTCGGCCGAACCGCCGATCTCGCCGATCATGATGATCGACTTGGTTTCGTCGTCGGCCAGGAACATCTCGAGCACGTCGATGAACTCGGTGCCCTTGACCGGGTCGCCGCCAATGCCGACGGCGGTGGTCTGGCCGAGGCCGACATTGGTGGTCTGGAACACGGCCTCATAGGTAAGTGTTCCCGAGCGCGAAACAACGCCGACCGAGCCCTTGCGGAAGATGTTTCCGGGCATGATGCCGATCTTGCATTCGTCGGGAGTGAGCACGCCCGGGCAATTCGGGCCGATCAGCCGCGAGGTCGAGCGGTCGAGCCGCGCCTTGACCTTGACCATGTCCATGACCGGAATGCCTTCGGTGATGCAGATGATCAGCGGGATTTCCGCCTCGATCGCCTCCAGGATCGCTTCGGCAGCACCCGCCGGCGGCACGTAGACGACGGAAGCGTTGGCGCCAGTCCTTGCCTTGCCCTCGGCGACGGTGGCGAAGATCGGCAGGCTCTCGCCCTTCGAGCCGGTCCAGGTCTCGCCGCCCTTCTTGGGATGGATGCCACCCACCATCTTGGTGCCGTGATAGGCCAGCGCCTGTTCGGTGTGGAACGTACCGGTCTTGCCGGTCAGGCCCTGCACCAGCACCTTGGTGTTCTTGTCGACGAGAATGGACATCGGAGCCCTTTTCTAAAGACTGTTGATCGAGGAAGGCGAGACGCGCCGGTAGACGCCGCTCACCATGTCTTGCCAGCCATCGCTGCCGGCGGGTTTGAAATGAAGTCGCATGCGGTAGGTGTCGGCATCGTCAAAAACATACGTCACGCGTGCCGTGCCGCGCGGCGACGACCGCTCCAGATTGAGCTCGCTGCCGTTCCACGTGCCCGTGGCCGGCGAGGCCGGCACGAAGCCCATCGAATCGAACTGGTGCATGGTGACGAGGCGGTTTGGCTGGTCGAAGCCGAACACATTGTGCGAACCGAAGGAAATCGTGCCGTCGCGGCGCTGGCGATAGCGCTGCACCACGAACAGGCCGCCGAACTGGGCCTCTGCCAGCACTTCGGACGTCGCCGTGCCGGCATCGGTCCATTGCGTGGCAGCGACCTCTTCCTCGCCGCGCCACGCGCCGACCAGCACCTGCAGGCGCTGGTGATCGGCGGAAAGCGAGGAGAAGGAGGCAGCGTTCATCGATCAGAGCCGCTTCAGGTCGGTTACGGTAAGGTCGCTCTTGGCGTTGCCGGTGTTGAGCGTCGTCGCCGGCTCGAACATCAGCACCACGGGCTCGGCGGTGAGCGAGCGCGGCCGGTGCTCGACACCGCGCGGCACGACGATGAAATCACCTTCGCCGAGTTCGATCGGCCCGTCGCGGAAATCGATGGCGATCCTGCCCCGCAGCACGAGGAAGGCCTCGTCCTCATGCTCATGAGCGTGCCAGTCGAAGATCTCGCCAAACTTGGCGACCTTGGCCTGGCTGTCATTGACGTCGCCGGCGATATGCGGATCGAAGACCTTGCTGATCTTCTGATCCGCCGCCTCGACGAGGTTTATCTTGCGCGGGGGCACAGGCTCAGCCCTTCACCGCCGCCACGATCTTCTTGGCCGCGTCGTCGAGATCGTCGGCCGACACGACGTTGAGGCCGCTGTCATTGATGATCTTCTTGCCGAGCTCGGCGTTGGTGCCTTCCAGGCGCACCACCAGCGGAACTTTCAGGCCGACTTCCTTGACCGCGGCGATGACGCCCTCGGCGATGATGTCGCACTTCATGATGCCGCCGAAGATGTTGATCAGTATGCCTTTGACCGCCGGGTCCCTGGTGATGATCTTGAACGCCGCCGTCACCTTCTCCTTGGACGCGCCACCGCCGACATCGAGGAAGTTGGCGGGCTCGGCGCCATAGAGCTTGATGATGTCCATCGTCGCCATGGCGAGGCCGGCGCCATTGACCATGCAGCCGATATTGCCGTCGAGCGCGACATAGGCGAGGTCGTATTTCGACGCCTCGATTTCCTTCTCGTCTTCTTCGGTGGTGTCGCGCAGTTCGAGCACGTCGGGGTGGCGGAACAGCGCGTTGTTGTCGAACGACACTTTCGCGTCGAGCACGCGCAGCCGTCCGTTCTTCATGACAATCAGCGGATTGACCTCGAGCAGGCTCATGTCCTTCTCGACAAAGGCCTTGTAGAGGATCGGGAACAGCGTGCCGCCATCCTTGGCAGCGTCGCCGTCGAGCTTGAGGGCCGTGTTGAGCGCCTTCACATCATCCACTGTCACGCCCTTTTCCGGGTCGATGGCGACGGTGATGATCTTTTCCGGCGTGTCGTGCGCGACCGCCTCGATATCCATGCCGCCTTCGGTCGAGACGACGAAGGCGATGCGGCCGACCGAACGATCGACCAGGATCGACAGATAAAGCTCGCGCTCGATGTCGGCGCCGTCCTCGATATAGAGGCGGTTGACCTGCTTGCCGGCCGGGCCGGTCTGCTTGGTCACCAGCGTGTGGCCGAGCATCTCGTTGGCGTTGGCGACGACCTCGGCGACCGACTTCGCCAGCCGCACGCCGCCCTTGGCGTCGGGCGACAGTTCCTTGAACTTGCCCTTGCCGCGGCCGCCGGCATGGATCTGGCTCTTCACCACATAGAGCGGGCCGGGCAGCGCGCGTGCCGCGGCTTCCGCCTCGCTCGCCTTGAACACCGGCACGCCTTCGGCCACCGGCGCGCCAAAGCTCTTCAGCAGCGCCTTGCCTTGATATTCATGGATGTTCATCGGGAACTATCTCCAGGTCGTTTTGCCGGGGTGGACGTTTTTGGCGGGATTTACTTCGAGGCGAGCTGCGGCGCGATCTTGACGCAGGCCTCGGTCAGGCCCTGCACGGTCGCCACCGAACTCTCGAACATCTTCTGTTCGCTCTTGTTGAGGTCGATCTCGATGATGCGCTCGACGCCGCCGGCGCCGATTACCACTGGAACGCCGACATAGGTGCCCTTGACGCCGTACTGGCCGGAGAGGTGGGCAGCACAAGGCAGCACGCGCTTCTTGTCCTTGAGATAGGCTTCGGCCATCGCAATCGCCGAGGCCGCCGGCGCGTAGTAGGCTGAGCCGGTCTTGAGCAGGCCGACGATCTCGGCGCCGCCGTCACGGGTGCGCTGCACGATCTGGTCGAGCTTCTCCTTCGAGGTCCAGCCCATCTTGACGAGGTCGGGCAGCGGAATGCCCGACACCGTCGAATAGCGGATCATCGGCACCATGGAATCGCCGTGGCCGCCAAGCACGAAGGCCGTGACGTCCTCGACCGAGACCTTGAATTCCTCGGCCAGGAAATAGCGGAAGCGCGCGCTGTCGAGCACGCCGGCCATGCCGACGACATGGGTCTTGGGCAGGCCGGAAAACTTCTGCAGCGCCCACACCATGGCGTCGAGCGGGTTGGTGATGCAGATGACGAAGGCCTTGGGCGCGTACTTCTTCAGACCGGCGCCGACCTGCTCCATGACCTTGAGATTGATGCCCAGCAGGTCGTCGCGGCTCATGCCAGGCTTGCGCGGCACGCCGGCGGTGACGATGCAGACATCGGCGCCCTCGATGCCGGCATAGTCGTTGACGCCGGTCAGCCGGGAGTCAAAACCATCGACCGGCGACGACTGCGCGATATCGAGCCCCTTGCCTTGCGGAATACCCTCGGCAATATCGAACAGCACCACGTCGCCGAGGTCCTTGAGGCCGATCATGTGGGCCAGCGTGCCGCCGATCATGCCCGAGCCGATAAGCGCTATCTTGTTGCGTGCCATGTGAGGATGTTTTCCCTTTGTCTGTGACTGCGCCCAAATCTTTGACGACTTGATGACGGCGTCGAGGAAGAGGCCGGAATGCTGAGGAAACCCGCGAGATTTCGCCGCACCCAATAGCCTCGGTGCGAGATAAATTCAAACGATTATTTTGGAGTGAGCATTTTCAATCGGTTAGATGGATTGGGATTTACGTAAACGTCAAATTTTGTAAGTCGACTTGGGAGAATTTACACAATGAAGATGGAGATCGTAAGGCTTGAGGCCGGCGATGACGCCCTTGTGATGCGGATCGCCGAGGAAGTGTTCGACGAACCGGTCAGGCCGGAGCGATTGGCAGCCTATCTCGGACAACCCGGCCATTTCATGGTCGTGGCGCTCGTCGATGGCGTGGTCGTCGGCCAATGTGCCGCCGTCATCCATCGCCATCCCGACAAGGTCAGCGAACTCTATATCGACGAGGTCGGCGTATCGCCCGCCTTCCAGCGCAAGGGTATCGCGCGCAAAATGCTCGACGCGATGTTCTCGATCGGCAGGGAGAATGGCTGCGAGGAGGCCTGGGTCGGCACCGAACCCGACAACCTCCCGGCCCGCGCGCTCTATGAGTCGCGCGCGGAGCCGCATGGGGAAGCGGAGAGTTTCGTCATGTATGCATACGAGCTGTAGTGACCGGGGTCTTCGCTCTGCTTTGGGTCCATCTGCTTAGAACGACGAAGGTAGGGCTTGAGCCCGCGGCGCCTCCGCCGGCGCCGCCTTCGCCTTCCGCCGCTCCGCCCAGTCCTCCAGCCAGTCGCGGCTCTGCATCTCGATCAGGCGTGAGGCCGTGCGCTCGAACTCGAACACTTCGACGCCGCGCTTGGCCACATAGAGCTCCTGCGGCGCGGCCTCGGCGCTCACCACCAGCCGCACATGATGGTCGTAAAGCGTGTCGATCAACAGGATGAAGCGCTTGGCTTCGTTGCGCTTGCCTTCGCCCAGCACTGGGACGTGGTCGATGAAGACGGTCGAGAAGCGTCCTGCGATAGCCAGGAAATCACGCGCCCCGAGCGGTTTTTCGCACAGATCGGCGAAGGAGAACCGCGCCGCGTCGCCCGCGGCAGCCGGCACCAGAACCTGCCGGCCCTTCAGCGTCAGCGATGTCGCGGCGGTCGGCGCGCCGCGCGTCATCGTCCGCCACGCCTCGTCGAGTGCCCGGTCGGCCGTGTCGTCGGCTGGCGTGACATAGACCGGCGTGCGGGTGAGCTTTTCCAGCCGGTAGTCCTTGTCGCTATCGAGCGACAGCACCTGCGCGTGCCGTTCCAATATGCCGATGAACGGCAAGAACAGCTGGCGGTTCAGCCCATCGCGGTAGAGATTTTGCGGCGCAACGTTCGAGGTGGCGATCAGCACCACGCCATTGGCGAACAGCGCCGAAAACAGCCTGGACAGGATCATTGCGTCGGCGATGTCGGTGACCGAGAATTCGTCGAAGCACAGCACCCAGGCCTGCTCGGCCAGCGCCTTGGCAACCGGCGGGATCGGATCATCTTCCTTGACGTCGCCATTCTTGCGCGCCTGCCGGTGCTTCTGGATGCGGTCCTGCACATCGGCCATGAAGTCGTTGAAATGGACGCGGCGCTTGCGCCGGACCGGCAGCAGCTCGAAGAACATGTCCATCAGCATGGTCTTGCCGCGGCCGACGCCGCCATGGATGTAGAGGCCCTTGACGACGTCCCGTGTCTCGCGCTTGCGGGCGAACAGCCAGCCCAGCGCACTGGATTTGTGCGCCAGCCGCTTTGCCGAGATTTCCGATGTCAGCCGGTCGAGTGCCGCCGCGACGTGTTCCTGCGCGGGGTCGCGTTCGATCGCGCCGGTATCCACCAGATGGTCGTAGCGCTGCCTGACGGTCGCATGGGTCTGGAGGCCGTCACGCAGATGCATCGGTCACGTCG
Source organism: Mesorhizobium huakuii (assembly GCF_030160235.1). Classification (GTDB taxonomy): domain Bacteria; phylum Pseudomonadota; class Alphaproteobacteria; order Rhizobiales; family Rhizobiaceae; genus Mesorhizobium; species Mesorhizobium huakuii. Next base: position 99,133 of record NZ_BSNY01000035.1, on the reverse strand, counting down.
TTCTTCTCATGCATGTCGTTGCCCCAAACCGGGGCCCCAGTTTGGGCGACATACCCCGGGGAGGTCGGGCTACCTTGTAAGCGAAATCGGCTGACCGTTGGAAGTCTGGCCGTCGAATTTCGTGCCGCCCGACGAATAGAGCCGCGCCAGCGAGCCGCCATTCTCATCGTAAAGCGTCAGCTGCTTGCCGGCGACGTTCCACGACTTGATGCCGTCGATCGGGGCCGGGCAATGCAGCGGTCCGGCGCGGAAGCCGGCGCCGAACTTGGTCTGCGGGGTCGCGATCTTGCAGGTCTGGCCGGAAACGCTGGCGTTCCACACGCCGGCGACGCTTGCCGCGCTGAGATCCGAAGCTCCGGCGGGCGCCTGGCCGTCGGGCGGCAAGGACGCAACCTGCGTGTTCGCCGGCGCGGTCGGGAACTGCGACGGGTCGGTGGTGCCGGGCGAGGCCGGCGGCGGCAGCTGGTTGGAGGTCACCTGGCCGGCCGGCGCCGGCTGCAGTGGCGCCGGCTGCTGGTCGTCCATGGACGAGAAGCGCGAGGTTGAGCAGCCACTCGCAACGAGCGCCGCCAGCGATACGGCCACCAGACCGCTTTTCGAAAAATTCATTACAACCTCCGTCGGATCCGGCTGGGGGGAAGCCGTCCGCGCAATATCACCCTCCACCAAGATGGAGAAGGTGGCGAAATTTCAACCCGATATGGTTAAAATAGGGTTTGCGGCAAGATTGTTGCAAATTTATCGCAATCTCAACGTGCCGTGCCTGCCCGTCGCTCAAATCCGTGGATCTCGGCCGCGATCGCGCATTCGCCCTGCAAATGCTTGCGCCAACCGGCGCAACGCCTATGTCTAGGAGCCGAAACCCGCTGGAGCATACCTTGGCCGCGAGAAAGAAAGCCGCCAACCGCTATTACAGCGGTCCGCCCAGCGATCATTTCGATGGCACCTTGTTCTTCAATCCCGGCGGCCGGATGCCCGGCCGCTTCACGGATCTGCTGAAATGGCAGTTCAACGGCCAGCGGGCGAAATGGCCGGCGACCAGTCCGAGCCCCTTTCCGCCGGCAAGGCCCGCCGCAAAGGTCGAAGGCACCGATCTCACCGTAACCATGGTCGGCCATTCGACCTTGCTGATCCAGACGGCCGGGCTGAACATCCTCACCGACCCGGTCTGGTCGCAACGCACCTCGCCGTTTTCCTTCGCCGGGCCAAAACGCGTCAATGCGCCGGGCATCGCCTTCGACGATCTGCCGCCGATCGACCTCGTGCTGGTCAGCCACAACCATTATGACCATCTCGACCTCGCCACGCTGAAGCGGTTGAAGGAAAGACACGATCCGCTGGTGGCGACGCCGCTCGGCAACGACGTGCTGATCGGCGAGGCGGTTCGCGGCATGCGGCTTTCGGCGCATGACTGGGGCGACCGGATCGATATCGCTGACCGCGCCGCCATCCACATCGAGCCCGCGCATCACTGGTCGGCGCGCGGCGCCCGCGACCGGCGCATGGCGCTGTGGGCCGGCTTCGTCATCGAGACGCCGGGAGGCAAACTCTATTTCGCCGGCGATACCGGCTTCCACGATGGCATCAATTACCGGCTGATGGCGGACAAGCATGGCGGCTTCCGCTTCGCCATCCTGCCGATCGGCGCCTATGAGCCGCGCTGGTTCATGGCACCGCAGCACCAGAACCCCGAGGAAGCCGTGCAAGGCATGAAGCTGTGCAAGGCCGCCTTCGCCGCCGGGTGCCACTGGGGCACTTTTCAGCTCACCGACGAACCGATGGACGAGCCGGTCCGGAAACTGGCCGAGGCGCTGGACGCCGAGGGCCTGCCGCGGGAGCGCTTTCGCGCCTTGCAACCCGGCGAGGTCTGGCATGTGCCGGAGATCGAGCACGGCTGAAGTCCGCATTGGCCATTTACGGCACCATCATTTTCGCCGATGGTCCGCCCTCAAGACAAAGGGGAATGCAGATGAAATCTATCCTTGCAGCGCTGATGGTGCTGGCAATCTCGGTGCCGGCGGCTTTCGCGGGTGAAATCACTGATCGCGCCGCCGATGCCGAAAAGGCGCTGCAGGCAGGTGACGGAGCCGGCGCTCTGGAGAAATTCCGCGGCGCCGAGGAGGCCTTATGGCAAGCGATGCCGCTCGCCGTGCAGAATGTCAAACAGGTCGATTCGGCCGGCGGCTTCGGCATCTACAGCGAGCGTGCCAACCACATCTACAAGCCAGGCGAGAAGGTCGTGCTCTATATGGAACCGGTCGGCTATGGCTATGGCTCGGACGGCCTCGGCAACAGCCAGATCGCGCTTTCCGTCGACCTCACCGTGCTTTCCGACACGGGCGAAGCTCTGGGCACTTTCGAGAAGATCGGGAGCGTGCAGGTCGCTTCGCGCTCGCACAACCGCGAACTCTTCTTCAAGCTCGACCTGTCCCTCGATGGACTGCCGCCCGGCAAATACAAGTGCAACTTCCTCATGCATGACCAGAACTCGACCAAGACGGCGCCGTTCAGCACCGATATCGAGATCGCCGGCTAGATTTTTCGCCTCGCAAACCGCGGGAACCCAGGGGCGACAGAAGCGTTCTTCATGCGGTTTCAAATCTGTCGGTTTGCGAGGCATTCCCATGATCAAATGGATCATCATCCTGCTCATCGTCGCCGCCGCGGCGAGCCTGCTCGGCATGCCGGCACTGGCCGGAGCCGCCGCCACAGGCGCGCGCATCCTCATCGGCATCGTTCTCGTCATCTTCCTGCTGGTGGTGCTGGGCATCTTCGCCGTGACCTAAGTCCGGCGCCTTCGCCGTGACCAGTCCGGCATCTTCGCCGTGACCAAGTCCGACGCCTTCGCCGTGCTGAAGACGCCTGCGCACTGGTAATTCCCGCCCGTTTCCGCCATATAGCGCCAAACGGACACGGAATTTCGCGGAGCTATGGCAAGCACTGCCCCTTTCGCCAAGATGAACGGCATCGGCAACGAGATCATCGTCGCCGATATGCGCGGCCGTGCCGATCAGGTGACGGCGGCCGCCGCCCTTGCGCTGAACGCTGATGCCGCGACCCGCTTCGACCAGATCATGGCGATCCATGATGCGAAGACGCCGGGCACCGCCTACTATGTCGACATCCTGAATTCCGACGGCACCAGTGCGCAGGCCTGCGGCAACGGTATGCGCTGCGTCGTCCAGGCGCTCGCCGCCGAGACCGGCCAGAAGACGTTCACCTTCGAGACCCGCGCCGGCATTCTCAACGCTAGGGAACATGCCGACGGCACGATCTCGGTCGACATGGGCGTGCCGCGTTTCGGCTGGCAGGAGATTCCGCTGGCCGAGGAGTTCCGCGACACCCGCATGATCGAATTGCAGATCGGCCCGATCGACGCGCCGGTGCTGCATTCGCCCTCCGCCGTGTCGATGGGCAACCCGCACGCCATCTTCTGGGTCGACCGCGACGTCTGGTCCTACGAGCTCGAGCGTTTCGGCCCGCTGCTCGAAAACCACCCGATCTTCCCCGAGCGCGCCAACATCACCATTGCCCAGGTGACGTCGCCCGAAAGCATGATCATCCGCACCTGGGAACGCGGCGCCGGCATGACCAAGGCCTGTGGTTCGGCCGCCTGCGCATCGGTGGTGGCCGCGGCCCGCACCAGGCGCACCGGCCGCAGCGTCAGCCTTTTGACCCCCGGCGGCGGCACGCTGCATGTCGAATGGCGCGACGACGACCACGTCATCCTGACCGGTGCGGCCGAGTGGGAATTTTCCGGCAGCTTCGATCCTTCGACCGGCACCTGGGCCCGCGACACCGAAAGCGCGGCCTGATGTCGGTTGCTCTGTCCAGGAGCCCGGATGTCGACGGCTCCCTTTCCGAGACCCCCAGCCGCATTGATGTGGTAACCTTCGGCTGCCGTCTGAACACCTATGAATCCGAAGTGATGCGTCGCGAGGCCGAAAGCGCCGGGCTCGGTGCGCTGGAAGGCGGCGCCGTGATCTTCAACACCTGCGCCGTCACCGGCGAGGCGGTGCGCCAGGCCAGACAGGCGATCCGCAAGGCGCGCCGCGACAATCCGCGGGCGCGCATCATCGTCACCGGCTGCGCCGCGCAAACCGAGCCGGAAAAATTCGCCGCCATGGACGAGGTCGATCTCGTGCTTGGCAATGAGGAGAAGCTGAAGGCGCATTCCTACCGCGCGCTGCCGGATTTCGGCGTCAACGACACCGAGAAGGCCCGCGTCAACGACATCTTCTCGGTGCGTGAGACCGCCGGCCACATGGTCGACGCCATAGAGGGCCGGGCGCGCGCCTTCGTCCAGGTGCAGAATGGCTGCGACCACCGCTGCACCTTCTGCATTATTCCCTATGGCCGCGGCAATTCGCGCTCGGTGCCGATGGGCGCCGTGGTCGAGCAGGTCAAGCGGCTGGCCGGCAATGGTTATGCCGAGATCGTGCTGACCGGCGTCGACATGACCAGCTTCGGCGCCGACCTGCCGGGCGCGCCGAAACTCGGCAAACTGGTGAAGACCATTTTGAAGCAGGTGCCCGACGTGAAGCGCCTGCGGCTATCCTCGATTGATTCCATCGAAGCCGACGACGATCTCCTTGATGCCATCGCCACCGAAGCCAGGCTGATGCCGCATCTGCATCTGTCGCTGCAGTCCGGTGACGACATGATCCTGAAGCGCATGAAGCGCAGGCATCTGCGCGACCAGTCGATCCGTTTCTGTGAGGATGTGCGCAAATTGCGCCCAGCGATCGTCTTCGGCGCCGACATCATCGCCGGCTTCCCGACCGAGACCGACGCCATGTTCGAGAACTCGATCAAAATCGTCGAGGACTGTGGCCTGACCCATCTCCATGTCTTCCCGTTTTCACCGCGCGAAGGCACGCCCGCCGCGCGCATGCCGCAGGTCCGCCGCGAGGCGGTCAAGCAGCGCGCCGCCCGGCTGCGCGCCGCCGGCGAAGCCGCGTATCAGCGCCATCTGTCTTCACTGCCTGGAACGCGCCAGTCGATCCTGATCGAGCGCGACGGGCTTGGCCGCACCGAAGGATTTACCCTCGCCGCACTCGGCACCGGCGCGCCGGGCGAGATCGTCGAAGCGAAAATTACTGGCCACAATGGCGCCCGGCTCAACGCAGTGCCGCTTGCCGCACGCGCCGCCTGAGAAACGCAAAGCATGGCTGGTTTTTTCAAGAAGATATTTTCGTTCGGCAAGAAAGAGGTTGTCGAGGAGCGCGTTGACGAGACCGCTCCGCTGCCGCCGATCAAATGGGACCAGCTCGATGCGCTGAAGCCGGCTGCCGAACAGGTCGTTCCGGAATTTCTGAAGCGCGATGAACCCCTGCCCGAGGCGGAGGTCGCGCTTTCACCCGCCGAACCGGAAGCAACTGCTCCCGAACCATCGCCTGTCGAAGAACCGGCACCCGAACCCGCTCCGGCCATCCCGCCGGCGCCTGAGCCGACGATTCCCGCCGAGCCGGAACCTCTGCCGCAGCCCGCGCCGCAAGAGGAACCGGCACCCGCGCCAGAACCGCCGGAGCCGCCGGCGCCCGAGGAAATTCCGCTTCCCCCCGCCCCGGAGCCTGCCCCCGAACCGCGGCCGCAGGAAGTCCCTGCTCCGGCGCCTGCCGAGCCGGAGATTGCGCCGCCGCGCCCGGAAAGGCAGCCCGAACCGGCGCCGATCGAAGTACCGGCCCCGCCTGCCGAGGTTCCGGTCGAGACACCAGCACCGGTCGAAGTGCCGCCGCCGGCGGCTCCTGCAGTACAGCCAACTTCGAAGGTTAGCGCCGCCCCTCATCCGCCTGCCGGCACCTTCTCCCCGTACAAAGACGGGGAGAAGGAAGCTGCCAGTGACGCCGCGCCTTCTCTCGCAAACATTGAAGAAGAAGCCTCGACGCCGACACCCCAGTCTCCCCGTACTTCACGGGGAGACGGTAAGTGCGAGGGGCAGCGCGAGCGCACGCAAGATTTGGCACCCGCTGCCGAACCCGCGCCAGCGACTGCCGCGCCTCAGGCCCCGGCGGCGGAAATCGCCCCGCCGATTCGTCAGCCGGCGCCGGTCGAGACGCAGCCCGTCATTGCCGAGATCGCGCCCGAGCCGCAGCCCGTCCCACAGCCGAAGCCGGAACCGAAGCCCGCTCCCGGCAAGGTGACCGTCGCCAAAAAGGTCGAGCAGAAGGCCGAGCCGGTCAAGGCGCCGGAGCCGGCGCCACGGCGCTCCTGGTTCCAGCGCATGCGGGACGGGCTTGCCCGTTCGTCACGCGAACTGACCGGCAACATCGCCGGCGTCTTCACCCGGCGCAAGCTGGACGAGGACACGCTGCAGGACCTGGAGGACGTGCTGATCCGCGCCGATCTCGGCATGGAGACAGCACTTCGCGTCACCGATGCGCTGGCTTCCAGCCGCTACGGCAAGGATGTCTCCGACACCGAAGTGCGAGCCATCATGGCGGCCGAGGTGGAGAAGGTGCTGACTCCTGTCGCCATGCCGCTGGAACTCGACCTCTCGCACAAGCCGCATGTCATCCTGGTGGTCGGCGTCAATGGCACCGGCAAGACCACGACCATCGGCAAGCTGGCGGCAAAACTGACCGATGGCGGCCTGTCGGTGATGCTCGCCGCCGGCGACACCTTCCGCGCCGCCGCGATCGAACAGCTGAAGATCTGGGGCGAACGGACGAAATCGCCCGTCATCGCCTCCAAGCTCGGCGCCGATGCCGCCGGCCTCGCCTACGACGCCTTCGAAAAGGCCAAGGAAGCCGGTTCCGACGTGTTGATCATCGACACCGCCGGCCGCCTGCAGAACAAGACCGAACTGATGGCGGAGCTGGAAAAGATCGTGCGCGTGCTGGGCAAGCTCGATCCGGAAGCGCCACATACCGTGTTGCAGACCGTCGACGCCACCACCGGCCAGAACGCGCTCAACCAGGTCGAGATCTTCCGCAACATCGCCGGCGTCAACGGCCTGGTGATGACCAAGCTGGACGGCACGGCGCGCGGCGGTATTCTGGTGGCGATCGCCGCAAAGCACAAATTGCCGGTCTATTTCATCGGCGTCGGCGAACAGGTCGACGACCTCGAACCTTTCTCCGCAAGCGAATTCGCCAGGGCGATCGCTGGAGTGGCGTAACGGCATGATCCCGTTTCAACGGGATCGTGCGTAAGAAGGAAGATCATGAACCCACCCATTCTCGAACGCGATCCGTCCGACCCGCAGAAAGAGAAGAAGGAAGGCGTCAATCCCGTGCTCAAGCTGGTGCTGGAGCTTGGGCCGCTGCTGGTGTTCTTCTTCGCCAATGCGCGCGGCGAATGGCTGGTGCGGAAATTCCCTGTTCTGGGCGAATTCGGCGGCCCGATCTTCGTCGCCACCGGCCTGTTCATGGCCGCCACGGCCATCGCGCTGATCGCCTCGTGGCTGCTGACGCGCACTCTGCCGATCATGCCGATGGTCTCGGGCGTCGTCGTCTTCATCTTCGGCGCGCTGACGCTCTATCTGCAGGACGACATCTTCATCAAGATGAAGCCGACCATCGTCAACACGCTGTTCGGCGGCGTGCTGCTCGGCGGCCTGTTCTTCGGCAGGTCGCTGCTCGGCTATGTCTTCGATTCGGCCTTCAAGCTCGACGCCGAAGGCTGGCGCAAGCTCACCTTCCGCTGGGGCCTGTTCTTCCTGTTCCTGGCCATCGTCAATGAAGTGGTGTGGCGCAATTTTTCCACCGACGCCTGGGTTACCTTCAAGGTCTGGGGCATCATGCCGATCACGCTTCTGTTCACCTTCAGCCAGATGCCGCTGATCCTGCGCCATTCGCTGGACGACAAGGCAAGCGGGGAAGAGAAGGCCGGCAAGTAGGCAAACGGGGGGAGCCATGGAATTCGTCACCACGCACGAGGAATTGCGGACGATCTACAAGACGCCACGGCCGACCGACGGCTCGATCCGCAAGGAGCTGAAGGCACTCGACGGCCATTGCCGCTCCTTCATCGGCAAGAGCCCCTTCGTGTTGATCGGCTCCTCGGACGGCGAAGGCAATGCCGACGTGACGCCCAAGGGCGACAAGCCCGGCTTCGCCGCCATTCTCGACGACAGGACCATCGCCATCCCGGACCGGCCCGGCAACAACCGGCTGGACACGCTGGAGAACATCCTGCGCAATCCCTCGGTCGGCCTGCTCTTCCTCATCCCCGGCATGAACGAGACGCTGCGCGTCAATGGCGATGCCCGCATCACCGTCGACGCCGGTTTGCGCGAGCGCCTCGCCGTCGACGGCAAGGAGCCGCAAAGCGTCGTCGTGGTCACGGTCAAGGCGGCCTACATGCATTGCGCCAAAGCCTTCATGCGCTCCGATCTGTGGAAGCCGGAGAGCTGGTACGACCGCGCGACGCTGCCGACGCTCGGCCAGATCCTGCGCGACCAGTTGGCGGTTGCCGATTCAGCCGAGGTGACCGACAGCTGGCTCGACGAGGAATACAAGAAGACGATGTGGTAGGTTTCCCCGGCTCGATTCTCGCTGGACCGGTCCCCACACTGTGCTGAACCTCCTCGCCATCTCCGGCAGCCTGCGCGCCGCCTCCACCAACTCGGCCCTGGTCGCGGCATTGGCGCGCAACGCGCCTTCCGACTGCCATGTCACCGTCTATGACGGGCTCGGCCGCCTGCCGATCTTCAATCCCGACGACGAGGACGAGCGCACGCCGCGCGAAGCGACCGAGCTGATCGACGCCGTCACCAGCGCCGACGGCATCATCGTCTCCTGCCCCGAATACGCCCATGGCGTGCCGGGCGGGCTGAAGAACGCGCTCGACTGGCTGGTCTCGCGCGACGCGGCCGTCGCCAAGCCGGCCATGCTGGCCCACGCCTCGCCGCGCTCGCTGTTTGCGCGCGCCGCTTTGGCCGAGATCATGCGGACGATGTCGTTCGCGCTTTATCAGGGCGGCCTGGAGATTGCCCTGCTGGGCAAGAAGCCGCCGGAGGTTGAGGTTATTTTGGCCGAGCCGGGAAATGTGCTGGCGCTGCGCGATGCCCTCACGGCCTTCGCGGATTTCATCGGCTCGCATTGAGCGGCACAGTCTTTCCATTCTCCCACAAGAGGAGAAGGGAAAGAGCTACCCCTTCCGCAGCGTCTCCACATCGGTCTTGCCGACATACCAGTCGCGGGCATTGACCTCTTCGAAGACCACCCAGACATCGTCATTGCCGAGCCCGGTGGCGTCCATGATGGCCGCCGTGACCTTCTTGGCGATGTCAGCCTTCTTGCCTGCCGGATCGGCGGCGATCACTTCCTTGACGATGCGGATGTTGACGAATGGCATGACGCCCTCCCCTTGAATTGTGTCTGGTCCCGCCAGCCGGCTGCCTAGACATTCGCTCTGGCGAATCGCATGGCGGCGGTGCCGGCAACCGTAGCGCGGCAGGCGCTTCGGTAATACGCAGAAACGCCATCAACGGCCGCCAGAGGAGCGTGTCGAGCAGTCTCAAAAAGTCTTGGCCCCGTTCACCATCAGCCGCACCGAATAGAGCGAGGTGGTGCCGGCGATGTAGAGGCAGTTCAGCTTGGCGCCGCCGAACACGCAATTGGCGGTCACCTCCGGCACCTTGACCTTGCCGATCAGCGTGCCGTCGGGATCGTAGCAATGGATGCCGTCGGCGGCACTGGTCCAGATGCGTCCGTCGGCGTCGAGCCGGAAGCCGTCGAACAGTCCGGCGGTGCAGTCGGCGAAGACCTTGCCGCCCGAAACCTTCTTGCCGTGCTTGCCGACGTTGAACACCCGCATATGCGCCGGGTTCTCAGCGCCATGCGTGCGGCCGGTGTCGACGACATAGAGCAGGCTCTCGTCGAGCGAGAAGGCGAGCCCGTTGGGTCGCACCATGTCGGTGATGACGGCTTCGACGTCGCCGCTGTCGGGATCGACCCGGTAGACGTAGCAGGCGCCGATCTCGCTCTCGGCCTTGTCGCCCTCATAGTCGGTGTCGATGCCATAGGTCGGGTCGGTGAACCAGATCGAGCCGTCGGACTTCACCACCACGTCGTTGGGCGAGTTCAGCCGCTTGCCCTTCCATTTGGCGGCAATCGTGGTGACCGAGCCGTCATGCTCGGTGCGGCTGACGCGGCGGCCCGAATGCTCGCAGGTCACCAGCCGGCCCTGCCGGTCGACAGTGTTGCCGTTGGAATTGCCCGAGGGCTGGCGGAAGACGCTGACGCTGCCGTCCGTCTCGTCATAGCGCAACATGCGGTTGTTCGGGATATCGGACCAGACGACATAACGGCCGGCGGCGAACCAGGCCGGCCCCTCCGCCCAGCGACATCCGGTGAACAGCTTTTCCACCTGCGCGTTGCCGTTGAACAGCCGCGCGAAGCGCGGATCGAGAATTTCGTAATAGTCTGCGGCCGCCATGCATTTCCTCCCGGCATCACGTGATGCCGGATCAAGCCAGCCCGCGATCGATCTGGCAAGACACGCCCTTCGCAATTTGTATGACAAAACGGAGAGGAACGGACGTACGACCAGGCCGGCCTACGACCGGTAACGCAGGAAGCGCCTTTAGGACTCGATTAACCGGCTATGCGCTGCGCGCAATGGTGCATTGCAACATCTTCTTTTTGCAACGCACCAATCCTATGTCATGTTTCGTATTGACCAAGGGAGGAAGAAACCGCCGCGAGAATGCGGCACAGAAGGACCCTTGCTATGATCTTCAACGATCTCATGACCCGCGCTCGCAACAACATCGCCAAGCGCAAGCACTACAACCGCCTCGTCGCCGAAATCGACAGCTTCTCCAGCCGCGATCTGGCCGACATGCGCGCCGACCGCTCGGAAATGCTCTATCAGATCCACAAGCAGATCTACGGCTGAGCTTGAGCTGGCGCCGCTAGGCGCGTTGAGATTCAGGTCAGGCCGAGTCGAAAACGGTTGATACCGAGAACCGGAGCGGAGCGTACTTTCGTACGTGAGTTCAGTTCTACTGCGACGCAGTAGAACTGGGAAGCGTAGGAAGCCGCCGTTTGCAGGCCGGCATCACCTGAATATCAGTGCGCCGCAAGCGCCTTGTCGATCTGCGGCAGCAACAGATCCCGCGCTGACTCTGCCGTCAGCGGGCCGACATGCTTGTAGGCAATTCTGCCGTCCTTGCCGATGACGAAGGTTTCCGGCACGCCGTAGACGCCCCAGTCGATCGCCGTGCGGCCGGCTTCGTCGACGCCGATGGCCTGGAACGGATTGCCGAGATCGCCGAGGAACCGGCGGGCGTTTTCCGGCCGGTCCTTGTAATTCAGCGCCGCCATCGTGAACCGCTTGTCCTGCGACAGCGCCAGGAGCACCGGATGCTCTTCCCGGCACGGCGCGCACCATGATGCGAACACGTTAACCAGCGTGACCTTGCCGGCAAACGCCTTGGAATCAAGCCCCGGCAGGTTTGATCCCTCCAGCGCCGGCAGATTGGTCTGCGGCGCCGGCAGGCCGATCAACGCCGAAGGCACTTCCGAGACATCGCGCCCCGACAGAAGCTGCCATAGGAACAGGCCCGCCAGGCCGAGGAAGACCAGCAGCGGCAACAGCACGAACAGGCGGCGACCGCGCGTCGGTGTTTCGGTCTCGCTGCTCACGGCTTCTCCGCCTCCGCCTTGTCGGAACGCCGCCGCACGCCCGCTGCTTCCAGTTCGGCAAGATCGCGCTTGCGGCCCTTTTGGTCGAGCAGGATCCAGCCGATCAGCCCGGCCAGAACAACCGCCGTGATGCCATAGGCGGCCGTGACATAGAGCGCATGCGCACTCATGCCTGCCGCTCCATCGGCGCGCCTCCTTCCAGCCGTCTGCCTCGTTCGATCATGCTTTCCCTTAGCGACATGCCCATGGCTGCGCAACGCACCGTGGTTTCAAACATACGCGGCCGCCGCGCCGCCGCCCTTGATGTCGCGCAAACCATGCCAAACCTCGCTCAATCGGTTCCGTGGCGCAGCGCCAGCGCTGCCGAGGCCGGCCCCAGCACGCCAAGAAACAGCGTCAGCGCGGCAAGAATGAGGAAGGGCTGCAGGAAAGGATCGGGATCGGCCGTCGCGCCATAGCTCGCCGAAACGCCGAAGATCAGCACCGGAATGGTCAAAGGCAGCACCAGCACCGAGATCAACAGGCCGCCGCGCGGCAGCGCCACCGCCACCGCGGCACCCGCGGCGCCGATGAAGGTGATGGCGGGTGTGCCGACCAGCAGCGTCAGCGCCGTCGCGCCGATGCCGAGCGGCTCCATGTTCATGAACAGGCCGAGCAAGGGGGCGGCGACGACCAGCGGCAAAACGCTGCCTGCCCAATGCGCCAGACATTTCACCAGCACCGTCAGCGCCAGCATGTGCCGGTCGTTGCCCAGCACCAGCAGATCGAGCGAGCCGTCCTCGCGGTCGGCCTGGAACAGCCGGTCGAGCCCGAGCAGGCAGGAAAGCAGCGCCCCGATCCACAGGATCGCCGGGCCGATGCGGGAAAGCAGCTTCAGGTCCGGCCCGACACCGAAGGGGATGGTGGCGATGACGGCGAGGAAGAAGATCACGCCGGTCAACGCGCCGCCGCCGGCGCGGATGTTGAGGCGGATGTCACGGGCGAAGAGGGACCACATTACGATGGGGTCCCTTGTTGAAGAAGGCGCTCTGTGGCTTCCCCCATCCTCAACTCTGCCGCCTCGATCCCCAGCGGCAAATGCGTCGCCGCTACGATCATCCCGCCTGCCACGCAATGCTTCGTCATCAGCCCGGCAAACCGCGCCTCCGACGCCTTGTCCAAACCCGCCGTCGGCTCGTCGAGCAGCCACAACGGCCGATGGCTGACCAAAAGCTTGGCGATCGCCGCGCGCCGCCGCTGTCCGGTCGAGAGATAGCCGAACGGCAGATGGCCGATTCCACCGAGCCCAACGGTCTCCAGCGCCTCTTCGACGCCCGAATCGCCTCTGCCATTGAAATCGCGCCAGAAGCGCAGGTTCTCGGCGACACTGAGCGCCGTCTTCATCGCATTCTGGTGTCCGAGATAATGGCAGGCCGAGGCAACAGACGGAAAGTCATCGCCGCCGTTCTCGAGCAGCAGCCGGCCTTCGGCCTTCGGCAGCAGCCCGGCGATGATCCGGAGCAGGGTCGATTTGCCCGATCCGTTCGGTCCGGTGACGACCAGCGCCTGGCCAGGATCGAGCGCAAAGCCGATGCCGGAAAAAACCGCCTCGCCGCCGCGTTCGCCGCCCAGATCTTCGGCGATAAGCCGCATCCCTCGCCTGCCCCGAAAACAATGTTCAGCGGCCGCTGCCGCATCGCACAAATTTGCTTTTTGACTGTCTAGAACTATTCCAGAAAATTCTCTATATGCGGTGCATCCGTGCCAGCGGTCGGCGCGGGAACAGAATTAGCGCCGAACCAGCGCACGCGCCGCCTTGAACGGCTCGGGTTGCTTGGGAACGGACAGCGGAAATGGCCGTACCCGCACCTTTGCGCGTGATTGCATGCCATCGGCGTCCGTTCCCTTTCAGGCTGAACAGACAAGGACGGATCGCACGTGTCAAAATCCCTCGATAGTTTCAATTGCCATCGCACGCTGACCGCGGGCGGCACCGAATATGCCTATTTCGACCTCGTCGAGGCCGAGAAGAACGGCCTCACCGGCATCGCCCAGCTGCCCTATTCGATGAAGGTGCTGCTGGAGAACCTGCTGCGCAATGAGGACGGCCGCTCCGTCACCAAGGAATCGATCCAGGCGGTGGCCGGCTGGCTGACCGACAAGGGCACCGCCGGCGTCGAGATCGCCTATCGCCCGGCCCGCGTGCTGATGCAGGATTTCACCGGCGTTCCGGCCGTGGTCGACCTTGCCGCCATGCGCGACGCCATGGCTTCGCTCGGCGGCGATCCGCAGAAGATCAACCCGCTGGTGCCCGTCGACCTCGTCATCGACCATTCCGTCATCGTCGACGAATTCGGCACGCCGATGGCCTTTGCCCGCAATGTCGAGCTCGAATATGAGCGCAACGAGGAACGCTACAAGTTCCTGAAATGGGGCCAGCAGGCGTTCCGCAACTTCCGCGTCGTGCCACCCGGCACCGGCATCTGCCACCAGGTCAACCTCGAATATCTCGGCCAGGTGGTGTGGACCAACACCGAGGACGGCGAAACCACCGCCTATCCCGACACCTGCGTCGGCACCGATTCGCACACCACCATGATCAACGGCCTTGGCGTCCTCGGCTGGGGCGTCGGCGGCATCGAGGCCGAGGCCGCCATGCTCGGCCAGCCTGTCTCCATGCTTCTGCCCGAAGTGATCGGCTTCCGCCTGACCGGCAAGCTGAAAGAGGGCGTCACCGCCACCGACCTGGTGCTCACCGTCACCCAGATGCTGCGCAAGAAGGGCGTCGTCGGCAAGTTCGTCGAGTTCTTCGGCCCGGGCCTCTCCAACATGACGCTCGCCGACCGCGCCACCATCGGCAACATGGCGCCGGAATATGGCGCCACCTGCGGCTTCTTCCCGGTCGATTCGGAAACCATCCGCTACCTGACGATGTCCGGCCGCGAGGAAAGCCGCATCGCGCTGGTCGAAGCCTATTCCAAGGCGCAAGGCATGTGGCGCGAGGCCGGCTCCGCCGATCCGGTCTTCACCGACCTGCTTGAGCTCGAACTGAGCAGCGTCGTTCCGTCCATGGCAGGCCCCAAGCGCCCCGAGGGCCGCGTCGCGCTGGAAGGCATTCCGGCCGGCTTCGCCAAGGCGATGGAGACCGAATACAAGAAGGCGGCGGAGATTTCCAAGCGCTACGCCGTCGAAGGCACCGACCATGATCTCGGCCATGGCGACGTCGTCATCGCCGCCATCACCTCTTGCACCAACACCTCGAACCCGAGCGTGCTGATCGGCGCCGGCCTTCTGGCCCGCAACGCCAACCGCCTCGGCCTCAAGCAGAAGCCGTGGGTGAAGACCTCGCTCGCCCCCGGCAGCCAGGTGGTCGCCGAATATCTGGAGAAGTCGGGCCTGCAGAAGGAGCTCGACCAGATCGGCTTCAACCTGGTCGGCTTCGGCTGCACCACCTGCATCGGCAATTCCGGCCCGCTGCCGGCGCCGATCTCCAAGACCATCAACGACAAAGGTTTGATTGCCGCCGCGGTCTTGTCCGGCAACCGCAACTTCGAAGGCCGCGTCTCGCCCGACGTGCAGGCCAACTACCTGGCGTCACCGCCGCTGGTCGTGGCCCACGCGCTGGCCGGCACCGTCACCAAGGACCTCACGACCGAACCGCTCGGCGAGGACAAGAACGGCAATCCGGTCTACCTCAAGGACATCTGGCCGAGTTCGGCCGAGATCCAGGAGTTCATCGAGAAGAACGTCACCCGCGAGCTGTTCGCCCGCAAATATGCCGACGTCTTCAAGGGCGACGAGCACTGGCAGAAGGTGCAGGCACCGGAAGGCCAGACCTATGCCTGGGACGACAACTCGACCTATGTGCAGAACCCGCCCTATTTCGCCGGCATGACATCAGGATTCGGCAAGATCGGCGACATCAAGGGCGCGCGCGTGCTCGGCCTGTTCGGCGACAAGATCACCACCGACCACATCTCGCCGGCGGGTTCGATCAAGGCTGCCTCGCCGGCCGGCAAGTATCTTACCGACCATGGCGTCGGCGTCGCCGACTTCAACCAGTACGGCACGCGGCGCGGCAACCATGAGGTGATGATGCGCGGCACCTTCGCCAACATCCGCATCCGCAACCACATGCTGGGCGAGAACGGCCGCGAGGGCGGCTACACCATCCACTACCCGTCGAAGGAAGAGGAATCGATCTACGACGCCGCGATGGAGTACAAGAAGGAAGGCGTGCCGCTAGTCATCTTCGCCGGCGTCGAATACGGCAACGGCTCGTCACGCGACTGGGCGGCCAAGGGCACCAATCTGCTCGGCGTCCGCGCCGTCATCGCCCAGTCCTTCGAGCGCATCCATCGCTCGAACCTGGTCGGCATGGGCGTCATCCCCTTCGTCTTCGAGGAAGGCACGTCCTGGGCCTCGCTCAACCTCAAGGGCGACGAACTGGTCGAGATCGACGGATTGAGCACCATCAAGCCGCGCCAGACGATGACCGCCAAGATCACCTATGGCGACGGCACGGTGAAGAACGTGCCGATTACCTGCCGCATCGATACGCTGGACGAGCTCGACTACTTCAAGAACGGCGGCATCTTGCAGTACGTGCTGCGCGACCTGGCTGCCTAAGGCAGCCAGGGAATGGGGCTTAGGCAGTAGGGAACAGGATCCCTACTGCCTACTGCCTACTGCCTACTGCCTACTGCCTACTGCCTACTGCCTACTGCCTTCCCCTTCGGCGCCCCAAATCGCGCCGTCGCCGCCAGCAGCACGCCCAGCATCAGCGCGTTGAAGACGTGCCACAGGAAGTGCGTGCCGAGCGGAAAGCCGGCGCAGACCATCGGGTCGATCATCCGGCAGATGGCGGACACCACGAAGATTGCCGACCCCGCCAGATTGTACCAGCCGGCCCGGTTGCCGCTTGCCGCCACGCAGATGCCGAAGAAGACGAGCGCCAGGAACGGCGGCAGGTAGCTCGTCGTGCCGTTCGATGCCTGGCGCAGCCAGTCCGGCACGGCGAAGGCAATCGCCCCGGCCACCGCGTAGAAGACGACGAAGACCGCGATCGCCTTGCCCCATTCCATGCCGAGGAAGCGGCGCAGATTGAACAACGTGTAGGCCAGCGTGAAGCCGGCGATCGGCAGGATATCGGCCCAGATCGTGCCCCTGGTGGCAAAGGTATGGAAGATCGTCGAGCCGATGCCGATCGCCACCACCCACCAGGCCAGCACCTCGGCGAAGGTGCCGGCCTTGCATCGGCGCACTTCCCGCACGCCCCATAATCCCGCGGCAATGAAAGCGAGATTGGTCAAAGCATTCGTCGGCTCGGCCCAAAGTCCAGGCCCGGTCCGCTCGCAATAGAGATCGACCGGGGTCAGGAGAATCTGCCACATGGTGTTGATGCCACTCCCGAATCGAACCAGGTCGCGAAATGCAGTGTCTCTCCTATTGCGGCCTTACCTGCGGCTGCAACGGCAAAATTTCACCGCAACGTGACTTCCCGTTGACTTCCGCTTCTGCCACATATTTCAGACAATCAGAACAAAGCCGGCGCCACCGGCGGGAATTGGAATGGTCATGGCCTGGCGAAGATCACTTTGGCTGGCAGCCTTCGCGCTGGCCTTCTCGGCGGTTGCCGGTGCCGGCCATGCCGGCGAGACCGAAAGAGTCCAGGCCGAAAAACCCTCGCCCGACAGGCCGCTCGGCGTGGTCGAGCTGTTCACCAGCCAGGGCTGTAGTTCCTGCCCGCCGGCCGATGCCTTCTTCGCCGAACTTGCGACCAGGGAAGACATTGTCGCGCTCTCCTATCACGTCGACTATTGGGACTATCTCGGCTGGAAGGACACGCTGAGCCGCAAGGAAAACACCGAGCGGCAATATGATTACATGCGCGCCTTCGGCAGTCGTTCCGTCTATACGCCGCAAGCGGTCCTCAATGGCCGCGCGCATGTCAACGGCGCCAATCGCGGCGAGGTCGACGGCGCGCTCGCCCGCATGGCGAAATCCGGCGAAGGCATGCGTGTGTCGGTCAAGGTCAGCCGCACCAGCGACCGCGTGATCATCGATGCCGGCGATGCCGGCGCCGGCCCGAACGACGCCCATGTCGTCATCGTCTATTTCGAGCCGCCGCAGACGGTCAAGATCGCCCAGGGCGAGAACTCCGGCCGCAAAATGACCTATTGGAACGCCGTCACCGGCATCCAGACCGCCGGCATGTGGCACGGCAAGGCGCAGCGCTATGAATTGCCGATGAGCGAGATCACCAAGAAGGGCGGCTGCGCCGTGCTTTTGCAGTCTGTCGGCAAGGACGGCATGCCAGGCCCCATTCTCGGCGCTGCCTTCATCCACAAGCCCTCGAACGGGGCCCAGGACCTATAACCATCTCCGGCGAGCCGGATAGCCTCACCATGTTCCGGCGAGTGCCGTGCATGCCGGCCGCACGCCGGCAAAAATGTTCGACAGGAAAAGCCTGAAACTCAGCTCCGGGTGCTCAAGTCAATCATGCCTGATAACCGGCCTACCAGCGACCACAATGCGGCCGTGAGGGCGTAGAACAGGCCGATGCCATGTGATGGCCCCGATCCACACGACGATGGCTCCGGGAGGCACGGCTCGATGCAGTCATCCGTATACAGTCGTTTGGGACAACGACTTATGCGAAATGGGATCCTGGGGCGCAAGCGCCGGTAAGGTCTGTCCCGATCCGGGCCTTCAGGCATGAAAAAACCGACGTCAGCTTGCTTCTGACGCCGGTCATTTAGGTTTTGGGATCGTCGCACCCGATTTTTCCAAGGAAAAACCGAGGTTGGTTCGATCCGACGCAGACCCGTGGGCGGGGGGCTTGGGGTTTACGAGCCGGTGCCGGACCGAACCGTCTCAGGCAACGCCGGTAAATTCGTCGGACATTGGGGCATGAGCGCGGATAAAAAAAGGCAGAAATGTGGCGAAGCATCACCAATTCCAACATGCGGTTTGCAAACGTGACTGGACGTGACCGAAACGGCGCACCGCTGGCGCTGCGTCGCCGGCTCTTGCAATTGCGGCGCGGAGGGGCCAATTTTGGCTGGCAAAGATTCATTTTGAAGGATCGAGGCATGACTGACGACAGCGGCGGGACGGGGGATGGTGACGCATCCGCAATATTGATCCCGCTGCACGAGGCACGCAGCGCACGCCTCGACCAGCCGGTTCGCTTCGACCGGCGTGAACTGGACCAGATACTCAAGCTCTATGGACGCATGGTCGCCGCCAATGAATGGCGAGACTACGCCATCGATCATCTGACCGACAGGGCGGTGTTTTCCGTCTTCCGCCGCGCCAGCGAAGTGCCGCTGTTCCAGATCGTCAAGGATCCGAAACTGGCCCGCAAACAGGGCGCCTTCGCCGTCATCGCCGCCGGCGGCCGCATCCTCAAACGCGGCCAGGAGCTTGGCCGCGTGCTCGGCGTCTTCGACAGCAAGCTGAGAGTGGTCGAGGCTTGAGCGAGAAATTTGAATTGAGGAATTGAGGAGAAGGCACTCGGCGCGTGATGCAGCAGCCGTCTTCTTCAATTCATCAATTCTTCAATTCCCCCTGAGACTCTCGCGAAACTTCCGCTCCGGCAGCGAGGCCGGATCGGGCGGCAACGACGCGCCGCCATTCAGCGACAGCTGCATGAACACCGTGTCCAGCCAGCGCCCGTGCTTGTAGCCGGAGCCTTCGAGGCGGCCTGAATGGCGAAAGCCGAGCTTTTCGTGCAGCCTGACCGAGGCGCTGTCGGCATGGCCGTCGCCGATCACCGCGATGATCTGGCGGAAACCCGCCGCTTCGGCCGCCGTGATCAAGGCTTGCATCAGCTTGACACCGATGCCCTGGCCCTTGGCGTCAGGCGCGACATAGACCGAATCCTCGACGATGAAGCGATAGGCCGGGCGCGGCCGGAAGGCGCCGGCATAGGCATAGCCGAGCACGGCGCCGTCCTTCTCCGCCACCAGATAGGGAAAGCCGCCGGCCGTGAGCGTGGCGAATCGCGTGCCCATCTCGGCGCGGCTCGGCGGCTCCAGCTCGTAGCTCGCCGTGCCGTGTGTCACCGCGTCGGCGTAGATTTCGGTGATGGCGTCGAGATCGGCGGCGCCGGCCGCCCGAATCACGATATTGCTCATTCTTTATGCAAGCCTTCTGTTTGCCTCTGATAACAGCAAACGTCGGCGCAAAAGAAAAGGGCGGCCGTTGGGCCGCCCTTTCCAAAGCGATGGTCCAGTTCAGTCAAATAATCTAGAGCGGTTCGCCGTCTCCGTGAAACGGCGAGCTGCTCTAGCGGCGATCGCCCATGAACTGCAGCAGGAACATGAACAGGTTGATGAAGTCGAGATAGAGCGTCAGCGCGCCCATGATGGCCTTGCGGCCGGCGACATCGGAAGCGTCGCCCTCGAAATACATCTCCTTGATCTTCTGCGTGTCATAGGCGGTGAGGCCGGCGAAGACCAGCACGCCGATCGCCGAAACGGCGAAGGACAGCGCCGACGACTGCAGGAAGATGTTGATCACCATCGCGATGATGATGCCGAACACGCCCATGATCAGGAACGAGCCCATCGCCGTCAGGTCGCGCTTGGTCGTGTAGCCGAACAGCGACAGCGCGCCGAAGGCGGCGGCGGTGGCGAAGAAGGTCTGCGAAATGCTGGCCGTGGTGTAGACCAGGAAGATCGACGACAGCGACAGGCCGACCAGGCCGGCATAGACCCAGAAGGTCGTCTGCGCCGCCGAAACGCTCATCGACTGGACGCGGAACGACAGGAACAGCACGGCGGCCAGCGGCGCCAGCATCACCACCCAGCGCAGCGGCGACCCGAAGATCGCGTAGCCGAACGACGTCAGCATCTCGCCGCTCGGCAGCGTTGCGACGGCCGAGGCCGGATCGGTGGTGGTGGCCAGCATGATCGTGCCGATGGCGGCAAGGCCGGTGATGAGGAGGCCAAGCCCCATCAGATTGTAGACCTTGATCATATAGGCGCGCAGACCCTGATCGATGTCGGCGCGGACGCCGGGCACCGCCGACGTCTGATAGTTGCGAATGGGATCAGCCATTGGAATCCTCTATTGCTTCTGCCCCGTCCGGTGTCGGGCCTCTTGCGGACCCAGGCGCCGCTGGCGGGGCTCCAGCATGCCTGTGGCGAAATATGATGGTTATTCGCGTCAAGAACAAGACCGTAACCGGATGTAACGGTTCGTGAGAGGCCGAAATGCCGATTCCCGGGCTCTCCGCCCCTCATCCTTACCAAGATTTAATCCGAAACCGGGTCCACCAGGGTCAGATTCGCTCAGCTCCTTAGTCGTATTTCGCCGAACCGAGGATTGGCGGGGTCGCCTTGAACGTCCAGCCGCTGATTGTCGATAAGCGATTGAATGGCAGCAACGTAGGACTCTAGCCTGACATCTTCGTCGCCCGTACCAAGCGGTCCAAAAAGCAGGCTCGATCGAATTGTCTCGCCCCGTTTTTTGGTGGTTCGGACAATGACCATTGCCACTTTTTGCCAGTGGTCGGCACAGTTCGAGAGCAAATCGGACGGAAGCTCATCTTCTTGCATGGAGCCCAGTCCTATATCGAGCGGCAATTTCGATCCTTACCCACCGAACATTACCGAGTCGCTGACTGGCGTGTCGATTTATCCGACTCCCAGGGATTGATCGTCCGTCGCCCAGGGATTCGTACCAGTCACAATGGTTTTTGACACTAGGCAATTCCAGGAAAAGTGTGAGCGGTTTTCCGTCAGGAATTGCGTCAAAACAAAGAGTTAGAGCGGTTCACCGTTTCCATGAAACGGTGAAACGCTCTAGAGGTCGCGCAGCACCGGCGCCGCCTTGTGGCCGAGCACCCGCCAGGTGCCGGCGAGGCCGATGCCGACGGTGATCACCAGCGCAAAGACGATGGTCGCCACCGCCACCTCCGGCATGAAATGCGACGGCAGGGTCATGATGCGGGCGACAATGTACCAGGCCGCGATGCCGCCGGCGGCAAGCGCGAAAATGGCGGTGGCCAATCCGATCAGCATGTATTCGAGGGAAAACGCGGTGATCAGCGTTCGCCTTGTGGCGCCGAGTGTCTTCAGCACCACCGCGTCGTGGATGCGCGCCCGATTTCCCGCGGCGAGCGCACCGGCCAGCACCAGCACCGAAGCGATCAGCGCCACGCCGGCCGCCGCGCGGATCGCCGTGCCGAGCTGCCCGACCAGCCGGTTGACGACATCGAGCGCATCCTTGACCCGCACGGTCGTCACCGCGGGAAAGGCGCGGGTGACGGCATTGAGGATGCGCGCGTCGTCGGCCGTCGAGGCGCTCTTTTCGGTCAGCGTCGCCATCCAGCCATGCGGGGCGCCAGCGAATGCGTTGGGCGAGAACACCATGACGAAGTTGATGCCCATCGTTTCCCATTGGACCTGGCGGAAATTGGCGATCCTCGCCGACACATTGCGGCCGAGCACATTGACGGTGACGGTGTCGCCGAGCTTCAGTCCGATCTCCTTGCCTTCCACAGCCGAGAAGGAAACCAGCGGCTCGCCGGCATAATTGTCCGGCCACCATTTGCCCTCGGTCAGCGTCGCGTTTTCCGGTTGCCTGGCATCGTAGGTCAGGCCGCGATCGCCCTTCAGCACCCAGGCGCCTTGGGCCGGCACCTTGACCTTGTCGGCATCGACGCCGTTGAGCGCCATCACCCGGCCGCGCAGCATCGGCACCTTGGCCAGCGTCCCCTTTGGCGCCTCCTTGCCGATCAGCGCGGAGAACGCATCGACATCGCTGCCCTGGATGTCGACGAAGAAGAAGTTCGGCGCCCGTTCCGGCAGGCTGCCGGAGATCTGTTGCCGCAGATTGCCATCGATAAGCGCCAGCGTCACCAGGAGTGTCAGCCCGAGCCCCAGCGACAGCACCACCGATGGCGTCAGGGCGCCCGGCCGGTGGATGTTGCCGATGGCGAGCCGGAGTGCCACGAAACGCACGCGCGGGCTTTTTCTTGCCGCCCACTGCACCAGCGCGCCGACGAGACGCAGCACCAGGAAGGCGAAGATGGTGGCGCCGACGAAGATCGAGGCGATGCGCTGATCGCCGGAGAACAGGATGGCGAGTGCCGCCAGGAGCAGCGCGATGCCGAGCGCCGATGCGACATAGACGAGGCGCGGCTGACCGCGGCCTTCAAGCCCCATCTCGCGGAACAATGCTGTCGCCGGCACGTCGCGGGCGCGGCCGAGCGGCAAAAGCGCGAAGGCCAGCGTCACCAGCAGGCCGAACAGCGCCGCCATGGCGAGCGCGCCGGGATAGAAGCCGCCCTGCGCCGGCACCGGGATGACGGATTGGAGGGCGGCACTCGCCACGAACGGCATCAGCGCGCCGAGCACGAGGCCGAGCACGATGCCGAGGGCGGCGATGATCAGGATCTGCACGAGATAGACGGCAAAGACGAAGCCGCCGGAAGCGCCGAGGCTCTTGAAGGTGGCGATGACGCCGCGCTTGCCGTCGAGATAGGCGCGCACCGCATTGGCGACGCCGACGCCGCCGACAACCAGCGCCGTCAGCCCGACCAGCGTCAGGAATTGCGAGAAGCGTTCGAT
Organism: Mesorhizobium huakuii; assembly: GCF_030160235.1. Taxonomy (GTDB): domain Bacteria; phylum Pseudomonadota; class Alphaproteobacteria; order Rhizobiales; family Rhizobiaceae; genus Mesorhizobium; species Mesorhizobium huakuii. The sequence goes on along the minus strand of NZ_BSNY01000035.1, from coordinate 75,978 downwards.
GTTGGACGATAGCGCCGGCGCCGCATTGTCGCGCGTGCGGATCGACCAGCCGGCCTCCGGAAAATCCTTCGCCGCCTGATCCTGGATGGCCTTGAGCCGCGCCGCGTCGGCGTCGGCGGGTAGCCGGATCTTGTAGGCATTTTCGACCAGGCTGCCCGGCTGCACCAGCCCGGTGGCGGCCAGACCTTCTGTCGAGATCATCAGCCTCGGCGCGAAGCCGAAACCGTCGGACACGGCATCCGGCTCGGTGATCAGCCTGGCGCGCAATTCGAAGGTGGCGGTGCCGAGCTTCAGCCGGTCGCCGGGCTTGAGATGCAGCCGTTCAAACAACAGATCGGGGGCGGCCGCGCCAAAGACGCCGAACTCTTCGCCGAACAGTTCCTGCTTCGACAGCTTGGGCTCGGTCTCCAGCGCGCCATAGAGCGGATAGGCGTCGTCGACCGCCTTGGCCTCGACCAGCGCCTGGTCGGAGCCGTCGGCCAGGCGCGCCATCGAGCGCATGCTGGCGGTGCGCGAAACGGTGCCGAGCCCGTCGAGGAAGCCGCGCTCGGCCTGGCTGGCATCGCGCTGGTTGATCTGGAAGCGGAGATCGCCGCCGAGCAGCGTCTGGCCCTGGTCGGCGACGCCGGCGCTGATCGAGCGGGCAACCGAATTGACGCCGCCGATCGCCGCGACGCCAAGCGCGATGCAGGCAAGGAAGATCAGGAAGCCCGACAGGCCGCCACGCATCTCCCTGAGCGAGAAGCGGACAGCGAGCTTCAGCGTCTGCGCCAGCGGCATCAGGCGGTGACCTTCAGGGGCGCCGGTGTTTCGATCCGGCCCGAACGCATCGAGACCTGGCGCGAGCAGCGCGCCGCGAGCGCCGGATCGTGCGTGACCAGCACCAGCGTCATGCCGCGTTCGGCCGCCTTTGCGAACAGAAGGTCGGCGACCTGCCGCCCGGTCGCCTGGTCGAGATTGCCGGTCGGCTCGTCGGCGATGAGGATGCGCGGCGACGGCGCCAGCGCGCGAGCGATCGCCACGCGCTGCTGTTCGCCGCCGGAGAGTTCGCCGGGATAATGGGTGACGCGGTCGCTCAGCCCCACCGCTGCCAGCTCCCGCGCCGCCACCGCGAACGGATCGGCATGGCCGGCGAGTTCCAGCGGCACCGCGACATTCTCGAGCGCTGTCATGTTGGGGATGAGGTGGAAGGATTGGAAGACGATGCCAATGTTTCGGCCACGAAACGAAGCAATCTGGTCCTCGCTTTTGCCATTGAGCAGTTCGCCGGCGATTCGTACCGTACCCGAATCGACCCGTTCCAGACCGGCCAGCACCATCAGCAGTGTCGACTTGCCGGACCCCGAGGGGCCGACGATGCCGGTCGCCTCGCCAAGCGGCACGTCGAGGCTGACGCCCTTCAGCACATGGACCGACGAAGCGCCCTCGCCGAGCGTCAGGGATACGTCTTTCAGCGCGATGACGGCTTCTGTCAAAATGAAAGTGTCCTATATGGAACGTGAAGGCTCTGTTTGCCGGAAGCCGTCGCCCGGAAGAATCCTCTGGTCATATGGGGCCTGCCGCATGTCTTTCAAACGCCAGATAGCCGCAGGCCTGATCCTTTTCCTCGCTCTTTGCGGAGCCATTTCGTCGGCGCGGGCCGAGCCCTTCAAGATCGTCGGCTTCGGTGACAGCCTGATGGCGGGCTATGGTCTCGGGCCTGGCGAGGGCTTTACCGACAAGCTCCAGGCCGCCCTGCGCGCCAAGGGCCGTGACGTGGCCGTCGCCAATGCCGGTGTCTCCGGCGACACCACCAGCGGCGGCCTGGCGCGGCTCGACTGGTCGGTGCCGGACGGAACCCGTCTGGTCATCCTCGAACTGGGCGCCAACGACATGCTGCGCGGCGTCTCGCCCGCTATTCCCAGGAACAACCTCGACGAGATGCTGGCCAGGCTCAAGCAGCGCAAGATCGCCGTGCTTCTGGCCGGCATGCGCGCCGCGCCCAATCTCGGCGCCGACTACCAGACCGCCTTCGACGCCATCTTTCCAGAGCTGGCGAAAAAATACGATGTCGCGCTCTACCCGTTCTTCCTCGACGGCGTCGCCGGCCAGCCCGGCCTGCAGCTCGAGGATGGCCTGCATCCGAGCGCCAGGGGGGTCGACGTGATGGTCGAGCGCATCCTGCCGACGGTCGAGAAGGCCATCGCGGCGGTGCCCGGAGGCGCGTGAGGCCGGCCGGAACCGCTTTCCGTTAGGGAAATTTTTAGCGAAGCCTGTGACCAATAAACCTCTTGCTCCATCAGGCTATCGATGATTCGCTATAGGTGACAGTTCGATTCGAGGAAGGGAGGCTCTTCATGCCGCGTCTTTTCACCGCCCTCGAAATTCCGCGTGATGCCGCCCTTTCGCTGTCCCTGCTCCGGGGCGGCCTGCCCGGGGCTCGCTGGATCGATGTCGAAAACTACCATCTGACGCTGCGCTTCATCGGCGATGTCGAAGGCCACGTCGCCGACGAGATCGCCAACGCGCTCGACCGCGTCCACCGACCGTCCTTCTCGCTGACCTTGTCCGGTGTCGGCGCTTTCGGCCAGAAAAAGCCGCATGCGGTGTGGGCAGGGGCGTCCGCCTCGCCCGATCTGGCAGCGCTTCAGGGCGAGATCGAGCGCATCTGCCAGCGGCTCGGCATCCCAGCTGATCCGCGCAAGTTCATGCCGCATGTCACACTGGCGCGGCTTCGCAATTCGAGCCCGCTCGATGTCGCGCAATATCTGTCGGCGCGCGGCAATTTCTCGACATTGCCCTTCCGCATCGGCCGCTTCGTCCTGATGTCGTCGCGCGATTCGGTCGGCGGCGGCCCCTATATCGTCGAGGAAGCCTGGCCGCTGTCCGGCAACGATGCCCGCGCCGCCAGCCGTGTCGCCAGCGCCTCCGACGCTTCGCGGATCATGCGGTAGACCTCGGCAAAGGCCTCCGGCCCGTCATAATAAGGATCGGGCACGTCGCGCGCCTGCCCATGCGCGAACTCTAAGAAAAGGTGCACCCGATCCCGCGCGGGCGCCAGCGCCTTGAGATCGGCGACGTTCGAGCGGTCCATACCGAGGACCAGGTCGAAACGGGAGAAATCCTGCGGCGTGACCTTGCGTGCCCTCTGTCCGGAAATGTCGATCCCATGACGCATCGCGACCGCGATCGAGCGTGGATCAGGCGCCGAGCCGACCTCCCAGCCGCTTGTGGCGGCCGAATCGAGGAGCATGTCGCGGCCCTGGCCACGCTCGGCCAAGACGGCGCGAAAGACGCCTTCGGCCAGTGGCGAGCGGCAGATGTTGCCAAGGCAAACGAACAGAATGGAATTTATCGGCCTTATGCTCATTCGATATGCGCCGTTTGTGCATTTGGAACCCCAAAACGCAAAGCACTTCGGGGCGACTTGCTCTATGGTGAGGGTCAAATCCGAAATAGCACGGGAAATCATCATGACGAGAGAAAAACTCAGCAAGGACGCCATCACCGCCGCCCTTGCCGAACTCGGCGGCTGGTCGCTGGCCGCGGACGGCGCCTCGATCAAGCGCAGCTTCGTCTTCAGGAATTTCTCCGAAGCCTTCGCCTTCATGACCCGCGTCGCCATGGCGGCGGAGAAGATGGACCATCACCCCGACTGGTCGAATGTCTACAAGACCGTCGACGTGACTCTGAACACCCATGACGCCGGCGGTGTCACGGCGCTCGACATAGCGCTGGCCAAGAAGATGAATCACTATTTCGGCGGCTGAGTGTGCGCTTGGTCGTGAGCGGCGCCCCAAATCGGCACCGGCATCTTGCAGCCGGGTCCGGCTTTCACCACATTTTGCCTCGCGAGGCATGCGCCTGGACGCGCATGAAACCCGCAAGGAGTGATTGATGGCGCAACAACCCGGTTTTGATTTCTTCGGCTTTGGCGACAGGCTGGGCGGCGAGGGCGAAGTGCGCGAGAAATTCTGGCGCACGGCCAAGAAGGCCGCGCGACAGATTCCGTTCATGGAAGACGTCGTCGCTGCCTATTACTGCGCCATGGACAAGAACACGCCGCTGCGGGCCAAGGGCATATTGGTGGCCGCGCTCGGCTATTTCGTCCTGCCGGTGGACCTTATCCCCGACTTCATCTTCGGCCTCGGTTTCACCGACGACATCGCCGTGCTGACCGCCGCGATCACCGCCGTCAGCGCCCACATCACGCCGGCACATCGCCAGGCCGCCAGGGACGCCATTGCCGACAAGGGCTGAGTGCCGTCACGCGGCGCTTGGCCTGTGGACAGAGGCGTTCGCAGGCCCTGCTGAAAAGTCAAACTCTTGCCGCTTTCGTGGCCTCCAAGTCGCCCAAGGGACGTCGCGCCGGCCGCTAACAAGGCGGCGGCGCGGGAATGGCGGTGGTTTCCTGGGGTGAGCGTCCTTTTCTTGAGGGAAATTCACCGTTTGGTAACCCAGATTAAATCAAAATGAAGCGACGGCAGGACGCCACGCGGCCCGCCTCCGCACCATTTGGAATACGGGAAAGACGATGCGCGGATTGATAGCACTGGTTTCAAGTCTGGTCCTGGTGGCCTCGGCAGCGCCTGTTCTGGCGCAGCAGGCGACCAAGATCGGCCAGCACAATGCCTGGGGCACCTACAGCTACCAGGCATCGGGCGGCAAGGTCTGCTACGTGCTCACCGTGCCGACCGACAAGCAGCCGCCGACGCTCGACCATGGCGACATGTTCTTCTTCGTCAGCCAGCGTCCCGGCCAGCAGGTGTCCTACGAGCCGCAATTCATCGCCGGCTACAATTTCCAGGAAGGCTCGAAGGCAACCGTCACCATCGACAAGAAGTCCTTCTCGATGTTCACGCGCGGCAAGTCGGCCTGGGTCGAGAATGCCGCCGAGGAACCGGTACTGATCGCCGCCATGAAGACCGGCACCGACATGAAGGTGACGGCAAAGTCCGGCCGCGGCAATCCCACCTCCTATGTCTTCTCGCTGAAGGGCATCTCGGCGGCGCTGTCGTCGATCGCCAAGTGCAAATAGGCAAAACTTCGCTTTGAAGCGAAAGGGCCGGGCGGCAAAGCCCGGCCCTTTGCTTTTTCAGCCCTGACCTGGTTCCGGCACGGTCTCCGCCCTGCGCCGCCGTATCGCCTCGGCGATGAAGACGCGCGACAGGGCGTGGTAGAGCGGCTCATGCGAGATCATGCGCGCCGTGCCGTAGCCCAGCATCGAGGCCAGCATCAGCGCGATGACATTGTCGTGATTGCCGGTCATTTCCAGGATGATGACGAAGGCCGTCATCGGCGCCTGCACGACGCCGGCGAAATAGCCGGCCATGCCGAGCAGCGCCGCGGCCCCCGCGCTGGCCCCGAACAGCAGCCCGAGCGAACTGCCGATGCCGGCGCCCACCGCCAGCGACGGCGCGAAGATGCCGCCGGGAATGCCCGAGACCATCGACAGCAGCCCGGCCAGGAATTTTTCCAGGAAGAAGAACCATGGCAGCGGCGTGCCTTCGACGGCGCCGCGCGCCTGCGCGTAGCCGGTGCCGAAGGTCAGCCCGCCCGAGGCGATGCCGATCACCGCCACGCCGAGCCCGCAGACGGCGGCCACCAGCAGTGCGCGCGCCAAAGGCTGCTGCGTGTGCCAGCGCCGGATCCGCCGCGTGATCTTCAGCGCCAGCAGCGAGAACAGCGCGCCGAAGCCGCCGCCGATGACACCGCAGCCGAGCACCAGCGGCCAGTCGGCGGCAAACGCGATCGTCTCCTTCGAGACGCCGAAATAGGTGTAGTTGCCGAGCAGGCCGAGCGAGGCGAGGCCGGCCAGGATCACCGCCGTCAGCACCAGCCCGTTGGTGCGCGCCTCATAGGTGCGGCCCATCTCCTCGATGGCGAAGACGATGCCGGCCAGCGGCGTGTTGAAGGCGGCGGCAATGCCGGCGGCCGAGCCGGCCAGGATCAGGCCGCGCGCCTGGGCCATGCCGCCCCAGCGCGCCGCCTGCAGCATCAGCGAGGCGCCGACCTGCACGGTCGGCCCCTCGCGGCCGATGGAAGCGCCGCAGAACAGGCCGATGACGGTGAGCGCGATCTTGCCCGCCGCCAGCCGCAGCGACAGAAGGTGGCTGCGATCGTCGTCATCACGCAGATGGCGCGCGGCGATCGCCTGTGGAATGCCGCTGCCTTGCGCGCCCGGGAAGAAGGCGTGGGCGAGCCAGGTGCACAGCACGAACCCCAGCGGCGTGACCGCGAGCGGCAGATAGAAACGGCGGTCACCGCTATCGCCGATCATCATATGGAACAGCGCCTGCGCCTTGTCGGCCAGCACCGCGAACAGCACGCTGATGACGCCGATAGAGACCGCGCCGGCCCAGAACACCAGCCGCGGCTGCCACACGCGCCGCGAGCCCCACATAGCCCGCGAGCGCCGCAGCATGGGATATTTTCGCGATTGAGGGGCCATGTCTGTCCTCTTCAGTAGGGAATAGGCAGCAGGAGAATAAGGAAGTTGGACTTACCCTACTGCCTACTGCCCACTGCCTATTCCCTATTCCCTACTCTCCTATTCCCCTACCCCGGCATGACTCTGCCCTCAACCTGTGCTATGCGCCGCGCTTCAGTTCCCGGCACGATGGATGAAATCGGCCGCAAACCGCTTATATCAGTGCGACCATGACCCTTTCCTTCGACCTCACCACTGAAGGTGCCCGTGACGCGTTGCGCGCCCGCGCCGCGCCCGAGAAGCCGTCGCTGATCGGCCTGACACGCGCCGAGCTCGCGGAAGCGCTCGTCGCGTCCGGCATCGTGCCGGAGCGCCAGGCAAAGATGCGCGCCCAGCAGCTCTGGCACTGGATGTATGTGCGCGGCGTTTCCGATTTCGCCGGCATGTTCAACATCTCCAAGGACCTGCGCGCCGAACTCGACAAGCATTTCACCGTCGCGCGTCCCGAGATCGTCGAGGAGCAGATCTCTTCCGACGGCACCCGCAAATGGCTGTTCCGCTTTCCGCCGCGCGGCGCCGGCCGGCCGGTGGAGATCGAGACCGTCTATATTCCCGAGGAAGGCCGCGGCACGCTCTGCATCTCCTCGCAGGTCGGCTGCACGCTGACCTGTTCGTTCTGCCACACCGGCACGCAGAAGCTGGTCCGCAATTTGACGGCGGAAGAGATTCTCGCCCAGCTGCTCACCGCCCGCGACCGGCTCGGCGACTTCCCCGACCGCGACACGCCCGACGGCGCCATCGTGCCGGCCGAGGGCCGCAAAGTCTCCAACATCGTCATGATGGGCATGGGCGAGCCGCTCTACAATTTCGAGGCGGTGAAGAAGGCGCTGCTGATCGCTTCCGACGGCGACGGGCTTTCCCTGTCCAAGCGCCGCATCACTCTGTCGACCTCCGGCGTCGTGCCCGAGATTTTCCGCACCGGCGAGGAGATCGGCGTCATGCTGGCGATCTCGCTGCATGCCACCAATGACGATCTGCGCGACCTCCTGGTGCCGATCAACAAGAAGTATCCGCTGAAGGAACTGATCGCCGCCTGCCGCGCCTATCCCGGCCTGTCGAACGCCAAGCGCATCACCTTCGAATATGTGATGCTGAAGGACGTCAACGATTCCATCGAGGATGCCAAGGGCCTGATCAGGCTGCTCAAGGGCATTCCGGCCAAGATCAATCTGATCCCGTTCAACCCGTGGCCGGGCACCAACTACCAGTGCTCGGACTGGGAGACGATCGAGAAATTCGCCGACTACATCAACAATGCCGGCTATGCCTCGCCGATCCGCACGCCGCGCGGCCGCGACATCCTCGCCGCCTGCGGCCAGCTGAAATCGGAATCCGAGCGCATGCGAAAAGTGGACCGGCTGGCGCTGGAAGCCATGATGATCGCGGGGCACGGGGAGGCGTGAGCCGTCTCGTCGCCGGGCTCAAACGCATCGCCATCATAGCCGTCGGTTATATAGCCGGCGTGCTGACCTCGATCCTGGTGCCCGTCCTGCTGATCACGCTGCTGGAAGGCATCGAATATGGCAACTGGTCCCTGGTTTTCACCTTCGACTGGCTGGGGTCGTTTCCGCTCGCCGTGCTGACCGTGGCGGTCTGCGCGCTGCTGATCGTCGGCCCCGCGATCCTGGTCGCCGAATGGCTGGCGCTGCGGGGATGGTTCTATTTCGCGGTCACGGGCGCGATCACTTCAATAGCCTTTGGCGTTCTTGTCCCGGGCTCGGCCGGAGGCTTTGTGTTCAATCCGGGCTTTCTCGGCTTCCTGGCCACGGCCGGGACCATCGCCGGTTCGGTCTACTGGCTGTTGGCCGGGCGCAGGTCCGGCCGTCTGATGCCGCGAGATCCCGGATGACCCGTCTCGTCGCTTATCTCGTGCGCTTTGCCATGATCCTGTTCGGCTATGCCGTCGCCTCGCTGGCGGCGAGCGCCTTCCTCAACGTCCTGTTCCTGGCCTCGCTCGGCTACACGCCTGACCACACGCATCCGACGGCAACGGCTTCGCTGTATTTCTCGATCCCCTTCGTCGCCCTGTTCGTTGCCTATTTCGCCTTCCTGCCGGCGGTGCTCGTCATCCTGCTCGCCGAAATCCTCGGCCGGCGCGACTGGCTGTACTATGCGCTGGCGGGCGCGGTGGTGGCCGCCGTCTTCCTCGGCCTGGTCGACCACTCGCCCGATTCCACCTTCGCGGTGACCGACACCAGCGCCATCATGGCGGTGATCGGCGGCGGCATGGTCGGCGGCATCTTCTATTGGCTGAGCGCCGGGCGCTGGGCCGGAAGCTGGTGGAGGGACGACAACGCTTCTATTTCGCCTGGGCCGTCAGGATCTTGAGCGCGAAGGCCGAGAACACACCGGCGAAGAGATAGTCGACCACCCGCGTGACGCGCGGGCTGGCTTTCATCGCTGCCGAGAACTTCTCCGCCGCCAGCACCATCGGCACGGTGACCGGGATCGACAGCACGATGAACATGGCACCGAGAAAGAACAGCTTTCCCGGCGCGTTCGGATCATGCGCGGAGACGAACTGCGGCAGGAAGGTCATGAAGAACAGGATGATTTTCGGATTGAGCAAATTGACGCCAAGCCCGGCCGCCCAGCTCCGCAGCAGCGAGATTTGCGGACCCGTCTTCTTCTCCGGCGAGAAGGCCGAGCCCTTGGCGATCGCCTGCCAGGCCAGGAAGACGAGATAGCCCGCGCCAAAGATCTTCAGCACGAAGAAGGCCATCGGCGAGGCGACGATCAGCGCCGAGACGCCGACCACCACCAGCGTGGTGTGGATCAGCGTGCCGCACAGCGCGCCCGCCATCGAGGCAAAGCCTGTGGCGCGCCCCTGGCTCAGTGTGCGCGAGACGAACAAGGTCATGTCGGGACCAGGCGTGATCGCCAGGATCACGGTGGCGATGGCGAACTGGATCAGCGTGGCGGTGTCGGGAATGAAGGACATGGCAGGCCCCAGGGAACGCGCAGGCTTATACAGGATGCGCTGTGCCGGCGCCAGATAAAGCGTTGATCCAGCATGGCAATCGCTTCGGCAACGAACAGTTCCCAGCCTGTGGCGGGGAGCATCAGCCGGCGGTAGTCCGCATCCTGGCAGGTTGCTTGAAGGTGGGTCGGCCATCCTGCGCATCGGGTTCCCCGATGAGCACGATCTGATCGATCGGCTTGGGCCGGCCAAGGAAATAGCCTTGCGCCTCGTTGCAGCCTTCGACCTGCAGGATGGTGAGCTGGACATGGGTCTCGACGCCTTCGGCAAGCACGGGAATGTCGAGGCTGCGCCCCAGCGTCAGCACGGCGCGGATGATCGCCTTGGCCTGCGGGCTGCGCTCGACATCGGCCATGAAGGAACGGTCGAGCTTGATCTTGTCGAACGGAAACGAGCGCAGCGTGTCGAGCGAGGAATAGCCGGTGCCGAAATCATCGATCGCGATCGTCACGCCGAGCGCCTTTATCTGGCGCAGCACATGCAGCGTGCGCACCTTGTCGGCGACGATCGTCGATTCGGTCAGCTCGAGCTCGAGACGCTTCGGCGACAGGCCGGTCTCGACCAGGATCTGGTGGACGAGCGTGGCGAGATCGGCATGGGCGAACTGCACCGGCGACAGGTTGACCGCGATCTTGTGGCCATTGTCCCAGGAGGCCGCCTGGCGGCATGCGGTGCGCAGCACCCATTCGCCGATCGCCAGGATGGAGCCGTTCTCCTCGGCGATCGGAATGAATTCGGCCGGCGGGACCATGCCGTGCACGGGGTGCGTCCAGCGCAGCAACGCCTCGTAGCCGCACGTGGCGCCGGTCTGCACCGAAGTCTGCACCTGATAATGCAGCGAGAGCTCGCCGCGTTCGATCGCCTGGCGGAGGTCGGTTGCGAGCGCGCGGCGCGCCCGCGCCGTCTCGTCCATCGCCGATTCGTAGAAGCAGACGGCCCGCGTCACGTCGTTCTTGGCCCGGTACATGGCCAGATCCGCATTGCTGACCAGCCTCTCCCGGTCGGCCCCGTCGCGCGGATAGACGGCAACGCCGATGCTGGCGCCGGTGACGCTCTCGAAATCGTCGATCCGCAACGGCTCGAACAATGATTTCTCCAGCCGCGACACCAGGCCGAGCAGGTCGTTCTGGTCCTTGAAGCGCTTGATGGCGGCAAATTCGTCGCCGCCGAGCCGGGCGACGAACTCGCCGTCGCCGGTCAGCTTCGCCAGCCTGCGGGCGATGATCTTGAGCGCCTGGTCGCCGGCGGCGTGTCCCCTGAGATCGTTGATTTCCTTGAAACGGTCGAGGTCGATGACGATGACGGCGGTCATCATGTCCTGATCCTCGCGCACCCGCTCGATCTCATGGTCGAGGCGATCGTTGAAGGCGACCCGGTTGGCAAGACCGGTGAGCGAATCGTTGAGGGCAAGATGCTGCAGCCGCTCGAAGCTTTCGAGCCGGCCGCGTTCGTCGATCAGATAGCTGGCAAAGCCGGTGGCGGCGACGATCAGGCCGACCACGGCGACCGCGACGGCCATCGCCTCGAGGATATCGGGATTGGTGCCCGTGGTGATGAAGGAAAGCGGCGTCACCGCCACAGCCGCCATCGCCGTGAAATGCAGGCCGACGATCGCCGGCACCAGAAGGCCGATGCCGAGATAGTGCGACCAGCGATACGGCCGGCGCACCGCCTGTCCGATCGCCACGGCGGCGAATGCCATCGCGATCAACACCGAGGCGACGACGTAGAAGGCGTCCCATTCGACGATGCCGGCCACGTGATAGGCGATCATGCCGGTGTAATGCATGGCCGAGATCGCCAGCCCGACAAGGCATCCGCCCCATTCCGGCGCCAGGCCGCGGCCTTTGTCGAGCGCAAGGCCGAAGCCCGCCCCGGTGCCGACCATGGCGATGACCAGGGAGATCATGGTAAGCGCCGGATCGAAGGTGATCGGCGCGCCGGGCCGATAGGCCAGCATGGCGATGAAATGCGTGCACCAGATCGAGGAACCGGCCGCGACCGCGGTCAGGAACAACCATCCCCGCATCTGCACGCCGACGGTTTTCCGGGCGCGGTCCAGGAGGCCGATCGTCACCCAGCAGCCGGTGACGCACATCAGCGCCGCCAGCAGGACGAGCCACAGATTATGCTCCGTGACGATGCATGATATGACGCGCATCAGGAATGGTCCAAGCCCGAGGACGCCCGTGACAAACGGGCAAAGGCCGCTTTGCCACGGTTGCGTGGCCAGGCAGCTCAATGTCGCTGGTTTAGCGGCAGGACATGAAAACTTGCTTAAATCCTCGGCAAAAATGCAGCCCATGATTGTAGCAGGTTGTTTTCCGCGAGCATGATCGCGGAAAGTGGGAACCGGTTTTCGAAAAAGAGCGTCAGGATGGCGATCCTCCGGGATGTCTTCCTGATCTGACGCATCGCCGCCGGCGCACTGGATCAGCGGTCTGGCGCCGCGCGCGCTTGCTCGCTTTGCCGTTCCTGCTAAAAGGCGCTCCGACAATGCGTGACGTCCGTGCCCAGGCGTCCGCTACCGACGGAGCAGAAATGTCCAAGACCAAAGACGTCAAGAAAGTCGTGCTCGCCTATTCCGGCGGCCTCGACACATCCATCATCCTGAAATGGCTGCAGACCGAACTCGGCGCCGAAGTCGTCACCTTCACCGCCGATCTCGGCCAGGGCGGCGAGCTGGAGCCGGCACGCCAGAAGGCCGAGATGATGGGCATCAAGGACATCCGCATCGTCGATGTGCGCGAGGAATTCGTCGCCGACTTCGTCTTCCCGATGTTCCGCGCCAACACCGTCTATGAAGGCACCTATCTGCTCGGCACCTCGATCGCGCGGCCGCTGATCTCCAAGCACCTCGTCGACATCGCCAGGGAGACCGGCGCCGATGCGATCGCGCATGGCGCCACCGGCAAGGGCAACGACCAGGTTCGTTTCGAGCTGTCGGCCTATGCGCTGAACCCCGACATCAAGGTCATCGCGCCATGGCGCGACTGGTCGTTCAAGTCGCGCACCGACCTGATCAACTTCGCCGAGCAGCACCAGATCCCGGTGGCTAAGGACAAAAGGGGCGAGGCGCCATTCTCGGTCGACGCCAACCTGCTGCACTCCTCTTCCGAGGGCAAGGTGCTGGAAGATCCGTGGAGCGAGCCGCCGGAATTCGTGCACCAGCGCACCGTTTCGCCGATGGACGCGCCGGACAAGGTCACCGAGATCGAGATCGAATTCCTGAAGGGCGATCCCGTAGCGCTCAACGGCAAGAAGCTTTCGCCGGCGACCATGCTGGCCGCCCTCAACGATCTTGGCCGCGACAATGGCATCGGCCGGCTCGACCTGGTCGAGAACCGCTTCGTCGGCATGAAATCGCGCGGCGTCTACGAAACCCCCGGCGGCGCCATCCTGATCGTCGCCCATCGCGCCATCGAATCGATCACGCTCGACCGTGGCGCCGCGCACCTCAAGGACGAGTTCATGCCGCGCTATGCCGAACTCATCTACAACGGCTTCTGGTTCTCGCCCGAGCGGCTGATGCTGCAGGCGATGATCGACAAGAGCCAGGAAGACGTCGAAGGCACGGTGCGGCTGAAGCTCTACAAGGGCAATGTCATGGTCACCGGCCGCAAGTCGAAGAAGACGCTCTATTCCGACGCGCTGGTCACTTTCGAGGACGACCGAGGCGCCTACGACCAGAAGGACGCCGCCGGCTTTATCCGCCTCAATGCGCTCAGGCTGCGCACGCTGGCGGCACGCAACCGCAAGGGCTGATATCCAGACAACGGCCTGGCGCCATCAATCATGCCTAAGAAACCCGGCGGAGACGCCGGGTTTTTATTTGTAACTTCTAATATAGATGAAATGAAACCACCCGCAGCCAGTTCCTGTTTGACTTTTTGGCGGCTTGATTTAGGTTCATTTGCGGGCTTTGGGGGTTTGACCGTGAAGAATAGCATTTCTCTTCTGCTTGGCGCGGTCGTCGTCTTGGCGGTGTGCCAGTCCTCGCAGGCAGGCGCCAAGCGTGACCCGAAGGCGGATATGAACGAATGTATCGCCTCAGCTCGCGCGGACCTTGCGTTCAAGCATGACATGGCTTTGTTCATGGGGGTCTCGCAGGAGCGCATGCCGGCCCTGTTCTGCCAGCGCATTGCCGATGGGATACGCAGCGGCCGCATCAGCTATTCCGACATAAACAATCTGCAGCTCGACCAGCCAACCGAAATCTGGATGGTCCTCAAGGGCAAGCCAAGGCCCGCCAAGGTCACGCAAGCCCCGGCTCCGCGATCACCCGACTTCCGCAACTGCAGCGGTATTGACGGCGCCTTCCAGGTACCCGCTTCCCAGAAATGCCCGGCGAGCGGCTACGCGCAAAATTCCGGAGTCCCCACGGCCATCGAGGGCAAGCGAAGGGCGGTTACCCCGGCGCCGCAGAACCCCAGATTCCGCAACTGCAGCGGCATTGACGGCACTTTTCAGGTTCCCGCTTCCCAGAAATGCCCAGCGAGCGGCTACGCGCATTATTGAGAGTGATGTGCCCAGGCGATCGGCAATTCCCGGAATCGGCCTGCTACCCGCATTGGCTGTCGCCAAAGCCAACGGTTATGACCCGCCTCTCTCGACGCTGGCCGGCTGCTCCTACGCGTTCGACCTGAAATAGGACGCGGCCGGATCCTTTGCTCACCAACAAAAAAGCCCGGCGCATGGCCGGGCTTTTTCGAATGAAGACTTCAATCAGTCGCTGTCGATCGCCGTGGCGATGCGCACGATGGCCTGCTGGTAGACGTTGGCGTCATTCCAGCCGGCGATAGCGCCGATATTGTCCGCCGCGCTCGCGCCCCGCCGCCAGCCATGGGCCTTGAGGAAGTTGGCGGTGGAAGCGAGTGCCGTGGCCTTGTCGCGCAGGTTGCCGCTGCCCACACCGTACTTCAGGACATTTCCGGGCAGGAACTGCGTATGGCCGATCTCGCCATGCGCGGCGCCGACCGACGAGGCGCTCAGGGCGCCGCGATCGACCAGCTTCAGCGCCGCGATGGCATGCGGGTGAAAGAATTCCGGGCGACGGCAATCATAGGCGAGCGTCAAAATGGCCGAAACCGTATTCTGATTGCCCATGGACGAACCGAAGCCGGTCTCCATGCCCCAGATGGCCAGCAACACGCCGGGCGACACGCCGTAGTTGCTTTCGATCTGGCTGAAAAGCGCCGCGTTCGCCTTTTTCAGCGAACGGCCCTTGGAAATGATCGCCGCGCCGCCACGGCGCTTCATGAAGGCATCCACCGAGCCGCTGAACGCCTTGTGAATGCCGCGGTCGACCGAGATTGTCTTTGTCGCGTAAGTGGCGCCGGCCAAAGCGGCCAGGCCCTTGGCGCCGACACCTTCGGACTTGGCCTGTGCGGCAAAGCCCGGCTTCCAGGCATCGAAGCCCGCACCGGTGCTGCCACAGCTGGCCGCCGCCTGTGCGCCCGTCGCCAGCCCGAGTACGGCCACCACCGCGGCCGCTAAAATCCTACCCTTGGCAAGAAATGCCATATTGTTCTCCTGGTTGCCTGATTCACGTCCCATCTGCGAATTTGCCAGCGAAACGAGCATTTGTCACCGTCCGCGGCACAACGCTGGCGAATGCCGGGGAATTTGCCTACGATCAAGTGATTATTGTGGCGGGGTCGAAATAGCCATGGAAGACGTTGATGTCGCATCGGCGGCCGCGCCTGGGCCAACGCCCGGCATTTCGGCGTGCCTTTCGACAGCGGCGGCGTGATCATCGGCGGCGCGCGGCGGGGCTTGCCACGCCAGCACCCCCCTGGGCGATGGGCCGCTTGCGGCGAAATAGCATCGAAACACGTGGAACGCCGGTCGGTGATTGGCGTTGGGCACCTGCCGCCCGACACCACAAGCTGGCTCTGAGGTTTTGAGACCGACATGAAACTGTTCGACTGCCCGCATTGCGGCCACCGCCTCTACTTCGAGAACGCGCAATGCCTGAATTGCTCCAGCCTCGTGCTCTACGATCCCGAACACGCCCGCTTCGCCCTGTCGGGCGACGACGGCATCTTCCAGTGCACCAATGCCGATGAATGCGCCTGCAACTGGATGGCCGAACCGGGACAGGGGTTTTGCCGCGCCTGCGCGCTGAACCAGCTGATCCCCGATCTCTCCGTCGACGGCAACCGCCGCCGCTGGATCCGGGTCGAGGCGGCCAAGAAGCGCGCCATCTATTCGCTGCTCGCCTTCGGCCTGCCGGTGGCGCCCAAGCAGGCGCCCGCGGACGAGGTGGGCCTCGCCTTCGACTTCCTCGCCGATCCGATCGGCGGCGGGCCGGGCGGCGAACGCATCCTGACCGGCCATGACAATGGCCTGATCACGCTCAACGTCGCCGAGGCCGATTCAGCCGAGCGCGAGAAGCGCCGCGTCGAGATGGGTGAGAATTACCGGACGTTGCTCGGCCATTTCCGCCACGAACTCGGCCACTATTACTGGGACCGCCTGATCCGCGACGATGCCCAGAGGCTCGACGCTTTCCGCGCTCTCTTCGGCGACGATCGCGCCGACTACGAACAGGCGCTGAAGACCTACTACGCCACCGGCGCGCCACCCGACTGGCAGCAAAACCACATCTCGGCCTATGCCACCTCGCATCCGTGGGAGGATTGGGCCGAGACCTGGGCCCACCATCTGCACATCACCGACACGCTGGAGATGGTCCATGCGCTGAACTTCCCGCTCGGCCGGCTGGAGACGGTGGAGGCCAATGATTTGCCGCGAGGCGACACCGGCGGCGAACCGCAGGCGGCCCCTTCGGAACCTGCCAACGCGCCCGAGCCCTTCGAAAAGGTCCTGGCCCGATGGCTGGTGCTGTCGGAAGCCTCCAATTCGATCAACCGCTGCATGGGCCTGCCCGACCTCTATCCCTTCGTCATTTCGGACGTGACGGCGCGAAAACTGGCCTTCGTTCACGAGCTTTTGACCGGCCTGCCGAAAGACGCGGGAACAAATCGTGAGTTGGCGCGGGCGTTTTAGCCGGAACGCATGTGCCGCTGCCCCGTTTTCACCGCCGAGGGTCCACGAAAACGGAGAGAAACATGAAACCCCTATTGTTTCCCGCAATTGCCGGGATGATGACCGTGATGTCGGGTGCCGCCTTCGCCGACACCGCCGTCTCGGCCGTCACCGATCTCAACGTCCGCGCCGGCCCCGGCCCGCAATACCCTGTCATCGGCGTGCTCGCCGCCGGCCAGTCGGCGACGCTCAATGGCTGCATCGAGAACAGCAAATGGTGCACCATCGCCGAAGCCGGCGGCCAGGGCTGGGTCTATTCCGACTATGTGACCGCCGATTTCAGCGGCAGCCGGGTGGTGCTGACGCAGCGCCCGCACGGCTCCAGCGTGGCGATCGTCTCGCCGCCGGAAGACATCGGCAATTATTCAACCGACTATACCGGTGCCATCGTCGCCGGCCAGCCGGCCGAGGATGTCTTTCCGCCGCCTCCGGCCAAAGTCCGCACCTATGTCGATACGCATCGCCTCGACCCCGTCTATCTCGACGGCGAGGTGGTGACCGGCGCGACCCTGCCCGACACGGTCGAGCTGCGCGAAATTCCCGACTACAACTATCGCTATGTCTATGTGAATGGTCAGCCAGCACTGATCGACCCGCAGACGCGGCGCATCATGTACGTGGTGCGTTGATGGAAACGAGCGGCCGCTTCGGCGGCCGCTGGCGACAAATTGGACGGTCAGCAGACGCCACGAGCGCGGCCTGATAGGGGCGCCCCCGGCCCTTTGTCTTGACTCCGCGGCCGATTTCCTGTCTACACGCCTCGAATTCCGCGACGAGTATCCCTCCGAGCAAGCCGACCAGGACGCCGAAGCCTCTTTGAGGCCAAGTGCTGTAAACAGATCCTGGAGGCCAACACCCGGCAGCGCAATGCGCCCCCGGGTGCTTTTTGGCTTTGCTCTTGCACGGGCTTTTGCTTGGACACTTGGCGCGAACGCATTACTTCTCGGATCGAACCCCGAACCGAGATCGAAGGACGATAGATGTTTGAATCGCTGCAGGAGCGTCTTGGCTCCATCCTGAACGGCCTCACCGGCCGCGGCGCGCTTTCCGAGGCTGACGTCTCGGCGGCGCTGCGCGAGGTGCGCCGTGCGCTGCTCGAGGCCGACGTGGCGCTCGAAGTGGTGCGCTCCTTCACCGACAAGGTGCGCGAGAAGGCCGTCGGCGCCGCGGTGCTGAAGTCGATCAAGCCCGGCCAGATGGTCGTCAAGATCGTCCATGACGAGCTGGTCGACATGTTGGGCGCCGAGGGCGTCGCCATCGACCTCAATGCGCCGGCCCCCGTCGTCATCATGATGGTCGGCCTTCAGGGTTCCGGCAAGACGACCACTTCGGCCAAGATCGCCAAGCGGCTGACCGAGCGCCAGAACAAGAAGGTTCTGATGGCCTCGCTCGACACGCGGCGGCCCGCCGCGCAGGAGCAGCTGCGCCAGCTCGGCGAGCAGACCAAGGTCGCGACGCTGCCGATCATTGCAGGCCAGAACCCGGTCGATATCGCCAAGCGCGCCGTGCAGGCGGCCAAGCTTGGCGGCCACGACGTCGTCATCCTCGACACCGCGGGCCGTACCCATATCGACGAGCCGCTGATGGTCGAGATGGCCGACATCAAGAAGGTGTCGAGCCCGCACGAGATCCTGCTGGTCGCCGATTCGCTGACCGGCCAGGACGCCGTCAACCTGGCCAAGAGCTTCGACGAGCGCGTCGGCATCACCGGCCTTGTGCTGACCCGCATGGACGGCGACGGCCGTGGCGGTGCCGCCCTTTCCATGCGCGCCGTCACCGGCAAGCCGATCAAGCTGATCGGCACCGGCGAAAAGATGGACGGGCTGGAGGAATTCCACCCCAAGCGCATCGCCGACCGCATCCTCGGCATGGGCGACATCGTCAGCCTGGTCGAGAAGGCCGCCGAGAACATCGACGCCGAGCAGGCGGCGGCGATGGCCAAGAAGATGCAGTCGGGCAAGTTCGACCTGAACGATCTCGCCCAGCAGCTTCAGCAGATGTCGAAAATGGGCGGCATGGGCGGCATCATGGGCATGATGCCCGGCATGGGCAAGATGAAGGACCAGATGGCCGCCGCCGGCCTCGACGACAAGATGTTCGGCCGCCAGCTCGCCATCATCTCCTCGATGACCAAGGCCGAGCGCGCCAATCCCGATATTCTCAAACATTCGCGCAAGAAGCGCATCGCCGCCGGCTCCGGCACCGATGCCGCCGAGATCAACAAGCTCTTGAAGATGCATCGCGGCATGGCCGACATGATGAAGGCGATGGGCGGCAAGGGCAAAGGCGGCGGCCTGATGCGCGGCATGATGGGTGGCCTTGCCTCCAAGATGGGCCTCGGCGGCATGATGCCCGGCGGCATGGGCGGCATGGGCGGTATGCCCGATCTCTCCAAGATGGATCCCAAGCAGCTCGAAGCCTTGCAGAAGCAGGCGCAGGCCGCCGGCCTCGGCGGCATGAAGGGCCTGCCCGGCGGGCTCCCCGGCGGCGGCCTGCCTGGCCTGCCCGGCGGCATGAAACTTCCGGGGCTTCCCGGCCTCGGCGGAGGCGGACTGCCGGGCCTTGGCAAGAAGAAGTGAGAATACGCATGAACGAAGAAAAGGACATGGCCGACGCCCGCACCATCCTGGCTGGCTACCGCGCTTCGATCGACAACATCGATGCCGCCCTCATCCACATGCTGGCCGAGCGCTTCCGCTGCACCAAGGCGGTCGGCGTGCTGAAGGCCGAGCATGGCTTGCCGCCGGCCGACCCGGCGCGCGAGCAGCAGCAGATCGCCCGTCTGCGTCAGCTGGCCAAGGACGCGCATCTCGACCCCGATTTCGCGGAAAAATTCCTCAACTTCGTCGTCCGCGAAGTGATCCGTCACCACGAACAGATCGCCGCTGCCAACGGCGTGACGAAAACCGGCTGAATAACCCAGCCACAACCCAATCAACGAAATCAGAGCTTTTAGGAGAAAAGAAATGGCACTGAAGATCAGACTGGCCCGTGCGGGCTCGAAGAAGCGTCCTTACTACCACGTCGTCGTCGCCGACGCCCGTTCGCCGCGTGACGGCCGGTTCATCGAGTCGCTCGGCTCGTGGAACCCGCTGCTGCCGAAGGATGGCGAGCGCGTCAAGGTCGACGCCGACCGCGTCAAGCACTGGCTGTCGCACGGCGCCCAGCCGACCGACCGCGTGCTGCGCTTCCTCGACGAGGCCGGCCTTGCCAAGCGTGACGCCCGTTCCAACCCGAAGAAGGCCGAGCCGGGCAAGAAGGCGCAGGAACGCGCTGCCCTTTTGAAGAAGGCGCAGGAAGACGCTGCCGCCGCCGTTGCGGCCGCTGCCGCCGCGCCGGCCGAGGCGGAAGCCGCCACCGCCGAATAAATATCGCTTCATCGCATCGACAGAACGGCGGGCCAGTGCCCGCCGTTTTGCTGTTCAGCCCTATCTCGCCCCTGCATCGCCTGCATCCCACTTGACGAAGGACCTCGACGTTGATTTCCTTCCGGCTTCAGAGGGGTGTGAGTCTTGAAATCAGTTCTGGTTCTGGCCATCGCGGCCCTGGCGGCGCTAACCCTGGCCATGCCAGCCCAAGCGGCCGGTTTTGACAACATCGTGGTCTCAGCGACGAAGGGAGGCGAGCCCCAGAGCGAGTTTCCCGCGGACACACCGGTCATCTATCTATCGGCTGACCTGGTGGACATCCCGGCCACGTCGACGATCACATTCTCCTGGATTTCGATCGATTCTCATGGCGTTGCGCCAGCCAACTATACGATCGACAAGGTTGACCTCCATGTCGGAGAGAACACCGAGGCTGATTCGCAACTCAGCAAGCCCACGGCGGGGTGGCCGGCTGGCACCTATCGCGTTGATCTGTCTATCGACGGAACGGTTGCGGACTCGGCGCCCTTCAGCGTTCGATGATTTGGCTGGCCATAGCGCGGTTCTGTGCGGATAGGTCCCGGCCCACCACGCCTCGCTGAAGCGCGGAAGGGTCGGATGGACGAACCGGCAATCATCGAGGAAATCCTGTCCGGCGGTGTTGCCGGAACGCTGCTGCGACGCGCTGACGCCATGACGGGCGTGGTGGTGCTGGGCGGATCCAGCGGCCGGGTCGACGTCGCCCGCGCACGCCTGTTTGCCAGGGAAGGAGCGTCCGCGCTGGCGCTCCGATGGTTCGGCGGCGAAGGCCAGGTTCCCGGCATCTGCGAAATCCCACTCGAGACATTTTTCGCGGCGACCGACCATCTTGCCGGACTGGGCTGCCGGCGCATCGTCTATGTCGGCACGTCCAAAGGCGCCGAGGCGGCCTTGCTCGCGGCCGTTCACGACCCGCGCATCGACGCCGTGGCCGCGATCAGCCCGACATCGGTGGTCTGGGGCAATATCGGGCCGGGCCGCGACGGCATCAGCTGGCCCGAGCGGTCGTCATGGACGCTGAAGGGGGTCCCGCTCCCGTTCGTTCCGACCGAGCCGAACTGGCGCGCGAGCCATGTCGATGGTCTTGTGTCCTACAGGGGGCTTTTCGAGCACTGCCTGGCAAGCTTCGAACAGGAGGCGGACAGGGCCGCCATTCCGGTCGAGGCCATCTCGGCGAAACTTGTGCTCGTCGCGGGCGGCGACGACGCGCTGTGGCCATCCCTCGATTGTGCCCGGTCGATCGTTCGGCGTCGAGAAGATGCCGGAAAGACCACGCGCCTCGTTTCGAGCCCCGACGCCGGCCACCGCATTCTCTTGCCGGGTGAAACCACGCCACGGTCCGCATTGCACGCCCATGGCGGCAATGATCATGCCGATGCGCGCCTCGGCCGCGACGCCTGGGAATTGATCCGGGGCCTGTTGTAGGCGTTTTCAGACGAAACGGCGGGCATGTGCCCGCCGCTTTGCTGTTTTCCGTGCTGGTCGCCGCTCAATAGCCGCTTGGGCAGCGGTCGACATAGACACGGCCATGACGGTCGCGGTAGCGGCACTGGCCACTTTCGCTGGCGTGCCCGATCAGGGCGCCCGCCACCGCGCCAACCGCGCCTCCGACGACGGCGCCTTGGACCGGATCTCCGGCCACGGCCGCACCGATCGCGGCACCACCAAGGCCGCCTACGGCAGCGCCTTTTTCCGTCTGCGAGCACGCGCCCAACGCCATCGTCAGCACCAGAATGGTCATGATTTTCTTCATTTTTGTTCCTCTCACAGGGGGATCGCCATCGCTCCGCCAAGGGCTTAACTCGCGGACGGCTAATTTGATCCCGCACAGGATGAAGATCTTGGCGCCGCTCGCTCAGGCGACTTCTGGAGAGCGGCCGTGCCCAGTCGAGTCATGCCTCGGTGTTGCGCTTCAGATTGGCGAGGCCGGTCTCGAAATCCCGGCCGATCAGCGTGTCGAAATTCATGAACAGGCCCAACAGCTTGGCGATGAAGGGCCGGCTGCCGCGCATCGCCCAGGAGACGGCGGTGGTGTCGCCCGATGGCGTCAAGGTGAAGTCGACGCTGTTGTTGGCGCGGAACGGCTTCTCGAAATCGAGCTTGAGCGCGACCTGCGAGGACGGCACCGAACTGACGATCTCCATGCGCCCCTTGCCCGCCTTGCCATTGCCTTCCCAGGCATAGGCGGCGCCCTTGCCGCTCTGCGCGCCGGAGAGCGTGCGCTTCATGTCGGGATCGAGCTTCTCGTAGGGCGACCATGCCGGCCAGCGGCTGAAATCGTTGATCAACGGGAAGATCGCCTCGGGCGCCGCCTTGATGGTGGCCGTGCGGGTGACGACGAAATCATTGGGCCGCGTCGCGGCATAGACAAGCACCGCGGCAATGATGATGAGCAGGACAATGAGGATGGTGCTGAACATTTTTCTCTCCCTGAGAACTAGCGGTTGAACGGGATCAATGCGCGCACCCTGGGGTCGCGCAGATAAAGGCCACCCCACAGGATGATGCCGAGATAGACGCCGAACAGCGTGTGCGAAAACAGCGGATTGCCGATCCGCGCATTGGTGGCGATGGCCCCGCCCATATAGGCGGTGAGCAGGATGGCGCCGAGCACCGAAGTGCGCGGCAGCGCGTAGAGCGCGGTCGCGATCAGGCCGATGACGCCGAGCAGGCGCGCGACATTGGCGTCGGCCGGCCAGCCGAGCGGCACCATCGTCTGGGTCACCACGTCGAGCGGCGGCAGCTTGATGGCGCCGTCGAAGATCATGAACAGGACGATGAGGCCGCTGAGCACACGGCCGGTCCACAAGGCGCCGGACGAGACGGGCGCGGTTTCGGAAATGCTCATCGGTGTTCCTCCTGATGGTTCGAGCCCTTTTCTCCGGGGTCGAACCAAGGACGCGGCATGAGGCCGCAATCCTACAGGGGGCTGGGCTTTTTTCGATCCGTCCTCTGGCCGGCAGGCAAGCCGGGCCGGATTCTAGGAGAAATAGAACTTCTCGGCCGGCAGCATTTTTGGCGGCGCCTCGCCCAGCGCCTCGAACACCGAGATCTCGCAGACGCGGCACAGGCCGTCGAGCGCGAGGTCGTTGGCTTCGGTGCCGAACGGGTCCTCGAGCTCTTCCGAAAGCGCGTCGAGGCCGAAGAAGGTGTAGGCGATCAGCGCCGTGAACAGGGGCGTCGCCCAGCCGGTGGTCGAGATCAGCCCGATGGGCAAAAGCAGGCAGACGATATAGGCCGTGCGGTGCACCAGCAGCGTATAGGCGAAAGGCAAGGGCGTGCCGGCGATCCGCTCGCAGCCGGCCTGGATGGCGGTGATCGAGGCCAGCCTTTCATCGAGGATGCGGAAGCCGATCGGATCGACGTCGCCCGCCTGGCGCTGCGCATTGGCGCGCCGCCCCATGCGCCGGACCATCTCGTCGGCCGGATTGGCGAAAGCCGCGACCGCCTCCGCTTCGGTTTCGATGAAGGCACGGGCGTCCTTGATGCTGTCGATCTTGCGCAACTGGCCGCGCAGGAAATGGCAGAAGGCCAGCGCCTCCATCAGCAAGGCGCGCTGCTCGGCCTTGTCGGGAATGAGGGTGGTCGTCGCGCGCGACAGGTTGCGGATTTCGAAGACCAGCGCGCCCCACAGCTTGCGCGCTTCCCACCAGCGGTCATAGGCGGCGTTGTTGCGGAAGGACAGATAGATCGACAGGGTCACGCCGACCAGGCCAAACGGCGTGATGTTGAAGACGCCGAGATCGAGTTTGAACCACCGCGCCAGGGCCAGGATGACCGCCGAATAGACGGCGAAGCCGAAAATCTGCGGCAGGATGCGCGGCACCACGGAGCCGCGCATGATGAAGAACAGCTGCAGGAAGTTGGGGCGCGGGCGAACGATCATGGACAGGCCTTTCACGGACCGGCATCGGCCCTCACCTCCCCCTATTGTGCGACGGGAGGGATCCGCAAGCCCGGCCGCCAGCGACATCGCCATGTCGTGCGCGGTGCGCGGACTATCGGCATGTGCCGGTTGCGGATAATAGGAGCCTGTTGCCCGTCCCAGTTCAGGCGAGAGAAATGACCGGCGAAACCGATCTGAAGACATTGTTGGCGTCGATGACGCCGGAATTGCTCGACGGCATCCATGTCTTCGCCACGCTGGCGCCCGGGGTTTCCCGACCCGAGGGCCTCGACCCGGTCATGCTGTTTCGCGAGCGCGAGGGCACGACGCTGATCGTGACAGAGGACGCCGCAAAGGCGGCCGGACTGGCCGCCTCGTTCCGTTGCCGGATGATCACGTTGAACATCCATTCCTCGCTGGAAGCGGTCGGCTTCCTCGCCGCCATCACCACGCGGCTCGCCGCCGCCGGCATGGGCGTCAATCCGGTCTCGGCATTCTATCATGATCATCTGTTCGTGCCGGCGGAGCGGGCGGAGGAGGCGCTGGTCTTGTTGCGAGGACTGGCGGCCGAGAGCGGTCGGGTTGAGTAAGCTGTCAGCGCCTGCGGACGTATAGAATATCCGGCAGGCCTTCCTCGTTGGTGGTGCCGTCGCCGAACGACTCGGCACGAAAGCCGTGGCGCTCATAGAAACGCCGGGCGCCGGTGTTGGCCTGGAAGCAATGGAGTTTCGTGACCGACAAAGCAGCGGTGGCGTCCGTCAGCAACCGGCTGCCGATGCCTAGCCCGGTCCATGCCGGGTGAAGGTAGAGCTGTTCCACCCAATCGCCGCTGACGGCAATGAAGCCGACAATCTCGCTGCCGGCTTCGGCGACCGTCACCTGCTGCCGTGGCAGCACCATGTCGCGGATGAAGGCGAGATCCTCGGCCGGCGTGTGGATGACCGGCATCCAGTCGAAGGCGTCGAGCGCCGCCCGCATGAGCCGGGCGATGGCGGCGGCGTCTGAGCCGGTGGCAGGGCGCAGTACGGTACCTACGGGCTGAGTGCTAGTCATGAAGGGAACGCCAACGTCTCACTCCGCTGGAACACCCCTCAACCGTCTCGGCGCTTCGCGCCGATCCACCTTCTCCCACAGGGGGAGAAGGAAGAAGCGCCCCGGCCGAAGGCCGAGCCCGCGACCGCGGGCCGCCGGTCGTCCGGCGCGCCCGCGCAGGGCCAGCCGCGGCAGCGGCGGTGCGGCCCGCGAGCGAGATTAAGCCGCCTTCTTCTTCGGCTGGATCAGGCCGCGCTCGACCAGAAGCTCGGCGATCTGCACCGCGTTGAGCGCCGCGCCCTTGCGCAGGTTGTCGGAGACGACCCACATCGACAGGCCGTTGTCGACGGTCGAATCCTCGCGGATGCGCGAGATGAAGGTGGCGTCCTCGCCGGCCGATTCCAGCGGCGTGATGTAGCCGCCGTCCTCGCGCTTGTCCAAGACCTGGCAGCCCGGCGCATCGCGCAGGATGTCGCGCGCCTCGTCGGCGGTGATCGGCTTCTCGAACTCGATGTTGACCGCTTCCGAATGGCCGATGAACACCGGCACGCGCACGCAGGTCGCCGTCAGCTTGATCTTGGGGTCGAGCATCTTCTTGGTCTCGGCGACCATCTTCCACTCTTCCTTGGTGAAGCCGTCGTCGAGGAAGACGTCGATATGCGGAATGACGTTGAAGGCGATGCGCTTGGTGAACTTCTTGACGTCGACCTGGTCGGCGACGAACACCGCACGGGTCTGCGTGAACAGCTCGTCCATGCCTTCCTTGCCGGCGCCGGACACCGACTGGTAGGTGGCGACGACGACGCGCTTGATGGTGGCGAAATCGTGCAGCGGCTTCAGCGCCACGACCAGCTGCGCGGTCGAGCAGTTCGGATTGGCGATTATGTTCTTGCGCGTGAACAGCGAGATCGCGTCCGGATTCACTTCCGGCACGATCAGCGGCACGTCCTGGTCATAGCGGAAGGCCGACGAATTATCGATGACGACGCAGCCCTGCTTGCCGATCTTCGGCGACCATTCCTTGGAGACATTGCCGCCGGCCGACATGACGCAGATGTCGGTGTCGGAAAAGTCATAGCTGTCCAGCGCCTTGACCTTCAGCGTGCGGTCGCCGAACGACACTTCCGTGCCCTGGCTGCGCCGCGAGGCGAGCGCCACGACCTCGCTTACCGGAAAGCCGCGCTCTTCCAGTATGTTGAGCATTTCCCGGCCCACATTGCCCGTGGCGCCGACGACTGCAACCTTGAAACTCATAAAGATCTCCTGTCCCTCTCCGCTTGGTTTTTGGAGAAAACCCGCCGGCCAATGCGGGTTCCGTCCCCCGGGCCGAACCCGGGAGAGGGTGGTTAGGCCAAGGGAATCACACCGTTTTGGTGGTGGTTTTGGCCATGGTTTTGCTGGAACGAGGGGACGCGCCGACACGCCCCGCCCAATGGTTCGCATTGAGGCTGGGGGCATCGAATGCAAGAAGAGCCATCAAAAGGCCGCGCATCGAAAAACGATCCCGTTCGAAGCGGGCTTTTACGCGGTTTGCGGCAGGAGTCAATGCGCGGCGCGTCGCATGGCCTTCATGGCGCGCCCTGTACAAGAGCGGCCGCAGGAAGTACGAACGGCCAAGATTGTTGGGCTGGCGCGTCGCCGGCCCCGATGTGCTCCATGATGAGCGCAGAACCCTGAATTCCGAAAGAGCGAGATGTCCAACTTTGAAGGTATCGTCCCGGCGCTGGCACAGGCGCTGGAAAAACGCGGCTATTCCGAACTGACACCGGTGCAGAAGGCGGTGCTGGAACTTGGGTCCGCCGATGCGCTGGTGTCGGCGCAGACCGGCTCCGGCAAGACCGTGGCCTTCGGCCTTGCCATGGCGCCGACGCTCCTCGACGGCGCCGAGCGCTTTGGCCATGCGACGGCGCCACTGGCGCTGGCGGTGGCGCCGACGCGCGAACTGGCGCTGCAGGTGACGCGCGAACTGGAATGGCTTTACGAGCCGACCGGCGCCACCGTGGCGTCCTGCGTCGGCGGCATGGACATGCGCACCGAGCGGCGCGCGCTGGAGCGCGGCGCCCATATCGTCGTCGGCACGCCCGGACGCCTGCGCGACCACATCACACGGCAATCGCTCGACATGTCGGCGCTGAAGGCGGTGGTGCTCGACGAGGCCGACGAGATGCTCGATCTCGGTTTTCGCGAAGACCTCGAATTCATCCTCGACGCCGCGCCGGCCGAGCGCCGCACGCTGATGTTCTCGGCCACGGTGCCGCGTTCGATCGCCACGCTCGCCCAGGGCTACCAGCGCGATGCCGTCCGCATCTCCGCCGCCGGCGAGGAAAAGCAGCATCTCGACATCGAATACCGGGCGCTCAACGTCGCCCAGGCCGACCGCGAGAACGCCATCATCAACGTGCTGCGTTTCTATGAGGCGAAGAACGCACTGGTGTTCTGCAACACGCGTGCCGCCGTCAACCACTTGACCGCGCGCTTCAACAACCGCAATTTTTCGGTCGTGGCGCTTTCGGGCGAGCTCAGCCAGAACGAGCGCAGCCATGCACTGCAGGCGATGCGCGACGGCCGCGCGAAAGTCTGTATCGCCACCGACGTCGCGGCGCGCGGGATCGACCTGCCCAATCTCGAACTGGTCATCCATGCCGACCTGCCGACCAATCCCGAGACGCTGCTGCACCGCAGCGGCCGCACCGGCCGCGCCGGGCGCAAGGGCGTCAGCGCGCTGATCGTGCCGGGCAGCGCGCGCAGGCGCACCGAGCGGCTGTTGCAGAACGCCGGCCTCAAGGCGACCTGGGCGAGCCCGCCCTCCGCCGACGACGTGATCCGCCGCGACGACGAGCGCATCCTGGCCGATCCGGCCTTCGACGAGCCGGTGAAGGATGACGAGCGCGGCTTCATCGACGCACTTCTTGCCAGGCACGGCCCCGAACAGGTGGCGGCCGCCTTCGTGCGCCAGTGCCGCGCCAGCCGCTCGGCGCCCGAGGATCTCATGGACGTCGCGCCGTTCACGCCTTCGCGTGAAGGATTGGCGCGTGAAAGACCGGCGGGCGAAAAGTTCGCGCAGCGCGACGAGGCGCCGAGCCGCCGCGACGATTTCGGCGCCAGCGTCTGGTTCTCGCTGTCGGTCGGACGGAGGCAGAATGCCGAGCCGCGCTGGCTGATCCCGATGCTGTGCCGCACCGGCAGCATCTCGAAGCGAGAGATCGGCGCCATCAAGATGCAGCCGGAAGAAACCTTCGTGCAGATCGCCGAGGACTGGGCCGACCGTTTTCTCGCCGCCATCGGGCCCGACCGCAAACTGCAGGGCAATATCGTGGTGAAGCGGCTCGACGGTACGCCGGACCTGTCGCGGGCCGGCTATCAGCCGCCGAGCCCGGACAAGAAGCCGCATCGCGGCAAGGCGCCATTCGACCCGAGCGCGCCGAAGCGGAAGTTCGAAAAGCGTGCACCGGCCTCGGTCGACCAGCGCCCCGCGGCCGCGCATGAGGCAAAGCCGTGGGCGAAGAAGCCGGGCAAGCCGAAATTCGACAATGCCGGCCCGCCGAAGCACAAGAAGCCGAAGAAGCGGCCTTCCTAACCCTTATGAACGCCGGGAGGCGCTGTCCCGCAGCCCGGCCTTGATGGCCGCCCAGCTTGCGGCCGCCGGCGTCGGCCGATGGTTTTGGGCGATGCGCTCCGCCAATGAGGAGCGCCAGGCGTGATCCTCGGCCATCCTGCGGATGGCGGCGTACCAGCCGGCCTGGTCTTCGGAATCGATCGCCGGCATCAGCCCGCCGCTCGCCTCGATCAATGACGGCGCCGTCGACACGATGACCGGAACGCCGAAATCGAGGCATTCCGAGGCGCCGTAGCCCCAGCCCTCTATATGCGAGGGAAAGACGCCGAACGTGGCGCTGCGATAATAGCCGATGAGCTGCTCGTCGCTGACCAGCCCGGTGAAGGTGACCGACTGGAGCAGTTCGGGATGCGCCTTGAGATAGGCGCGCAGGGGCTCGATCATCCAGCCCCAGCGCCCGGCGCAGACGAGCCTCGGCAGCTTGACGCCCTCTTCGCGCGCCTGCTGCCAGATCCGCGCCAGCAAGATGTGGTTCTTGCGCACTTCGATGGTCGAACAGTAGAACACGAACGGCTCGCCGGCCTCGATGCGCGAGGTCGCGCCCATGCCCGATGCCGTCTCGTGCAGGATCGAGGGCATCGGAAAGCGGTACACCACCGGCGCGCCGATGCCGGCCTTGCGCATATATTCGGTCAGCGTCGCGCCGACCTCGTCTGAGGCGCAGAAAGCCGGCGCACCGGCGCGCACGAGCTGCTCGAGATCGGAGCCGAAACGGCGCTCGCCTGTGTTCGAGCCGATCAGGTCAGGGCGCAATGCCGGGATGATATCGTGGCACAGGAAGGCAAGCTTGCCGGCGTCGCCCGAAACGGCGGACCGGTCCTCCTGGGTCAGGATGTGATGGCTGATCAGCACAAGGCCGGGATCCGTCTCGACCGGCCGGGCCGGGGCATCTTCCCGCAAGCCAAGGCGGACCCGCGCCCGCTGGTAGAGGCGATAGGCGCGGATCAACAGCCGCGTCGCCTGCCAGGCGATCCCCATGCCGCCATTGGTCACCGTCCTGGCCAGATGGCGGTCCGCGTCACGCTTGTCCCAGGGCTGTTGCCGCACCGCCTCGAAAGCCCGCGACAGCGCCATGCGCCTCCCCGGCCACCGCTTGACACGATGCGGTGAGATCTCGCCCGCCGCGACATGGTCCTGTTCGAAAGGCGCAAGCGGCCGGAACCGGCCTTCCCCGGGCCTGAACGCCACCACTTCCACGTCGGGGTCGGGATCGGCCAACGCCGCGTTGACGAGAAAGCTCTCCACCCGCGGAATGCCCGCCAGGCCCTTGCCGGGCGGCCAGAACATCAGGCCGGTGGCATCGATGGCCAGTGCAGGGGCAAGCCCCGGCGGCCTTGCGACCTGCCCATCCCCGGTCCCGGCGCTGGCATCGGAATGCTCGACTGTCATGGTCTGCTTTGGCGAAGACGACTGCACGTGAAGCCTTATGCTTGATTTGCCGCTGATATGGTAGCCATGCCGCACGGTCTTGCCCGCGGGATCGGCCCTGTGCCACACCTTGGCGGGGACGCGGCGATCGACGTGGCGGTAAAGGGGGGTGGGCGATGCGTGGCGAAGTGCTTCACTATGACGAGGATCAGGGTTTCGGCTTCATCACCGGGGCCGATGGCAGCCGCTACACATTTACCCGCGAGAACCTTCGCCGGCAAACCGCGATGCCCAAGGGCACGGCGGTCGAGTTCCAGCCGGGCGGCGGCCAGGCGCGCGACGTTTTCGCGATAGCCGCCCAGCCGGCTAGCCCGGCCGCCGACGCCGGCACGAGCGCCGCACCGGCTCAAGCCAGCTCCGCGTCCGCGGCCATCGCATCGCCGGCACAGCATTTCGGCCGGACGGCCGAGCCGGCCGAGCCCACCGACCTCTGGAGCTATTTCTGGCGCGGGGTGACCCAAAACTACTTCAATTTCGCCGGCCGCGCCCGGCGCAAGGAGTATTGGGGCTATTGCCTGTTCTGGACGATCGCGTTGCTGGTGATCGTCGGCATCGGCGTTTTCGCCGATTTCGAGATGGGCAATTTCGATAGCGCCGAGATGCCGGCGATGACGGTGGGGCTTTTCGGCCTTTTCCTGCTGGCCACCTTCCTGCCCAGCCTCGGCATGATCGTGCGCCGCCTGCACGACCTCGGCCTGACGGGCTGGCTCTGCCTGCTCATCCTCATCCCGACCTTCGGCAGCCTGATCATCCTGGTCTTTGCGCTCATTCCGACACAGGGGCGCGAAAACCAGTGGGGGCCGGTGCCGGCCGGAGTCAGGATCTAGCAACGTCGGCGGCATGCCGTTCGAAACTGCATAAAAACAAGGAGTTGGCACCATGCAGACGGATCAGCAAGATTCCTCTTGCAATTTAGTCTGTGCACAGATAGTCTGTGCACAGATCGAATGGTCGATCGGGCAGGACGAATGGAGCCGAGACAATGTGGAGCAATGAATACACCGCCATTTCCTCCCTTCCCGCGGCAGCCATCTGGAACGCGCTGCAGGCGTTGCACGAGGGCCGCCTGACCTATGAAGGGTCCGACACGTTCGTGCTGCACGGCCCGTTCGCCAAGGGCACCCGCGTTTCGGTGACGCCGGTCGGGCAGGACACGTTCGAATCGACCATCGTCGATCTCGTCGATAATTTCACCTATGCCGACGAGACCACGTTCGGTGACACGAAATTGCTGTTCCGGCACACGCTGGTCCCGGTCGAGGGCGGCACGCAGGTGACGCACCGGCTGGAAATTTCCGGCCCTTCGGCAGCCGAGGTCGGACCCGAGCTCGGCCCGCAGATCAGCGGCGATTTCGACGTGTCGATGGCTAAATTGTTCGAGCAGGCAAAGGCGTTGGCGAACCGTGGCTGATGGACAGGACTTGAAGACGCGCTTCAGCGGACCTTCGGAGAGCCCCGGCTTGTTGTTGTGGCGAACCACCATGCGCTGGCAGCGCGTCATGACGGCGGCATTGGCGCCGCTCGACCTGACACATGTCCAGTTCGTGCTGCTGGCCTCGGCCATGTGGCTCGGCCGCGATGGCGAGCCGCCCAACCAGGTGCAGCTCGCCGCCCAGGCCGGCACCGAGGTGAAGATGACCTCGGATGTCGTCGCCCGGCTGGAGGCGAAAGGGTTGATCGTGCGGGAGGCCGACCCCAGGGATTCCCGCGCCAAGGTGATCCGCGTCACCCCGGCCGGGGCCGCCGCGGCACAGCGCGCCATCGTTGCCGTGGAGACCGCCGACGCGGCCTTTTTCGAACCGGTGGACGAAGCACAGCTCGTCGGCCTGCTGCAGCGGCTGGCCGGCGAGATACGCTGAGTGTCCCGGGTTAACCCAGGAACCTGGCGATGATTGCGTCGCCCATCTCGACCGTTCCGACCTCGGTCATGCCCGGCGAGAAAATGTCCTTCGTGCGCAGGCCCTGATCGAGCACGGCGGCGATGGCGCCTTCCAGCCTGTCGGCTTCATCGACCATGCCGAAGGAATAGCGCAGGCACATGGCGAAGGACGCGATCATGGCGATCGGGTTGGCGATGCCCTTGCCGGCAATAT
Organism: Mesorhizobium huakuii; assembly: GCF_030160235.1. GTDB lineage: Bacteria > Pseudomonadota > Alphaproteobacteria > Rhizobiales > Rhizobiaceae > Mesorhizobium > Mesorhizobium huakuii. The sequence continues at coordinate 44,017 of NZ_BSNY01000035.1, read as the reverse complement.
CGGGCGCCGAGCCATGCACCGGCTCGTAGAGCGCCTTGCGCTTCTTGGTCTTGACGTCGGGCGCGCCGAGCGAGGCCGACGGCAGCATGCCGATCGAACCAGTCAGCATGGCGGCGATGTCGGACAGCATGTCGCCGAACAGATTGTCGGTGACGATGACGTCGAACTGTTTCGGCCAGCGCACCAACTGCATGCCGCCGGCGTCCGCCAGCATGTGGTCGAGCTTGACGTCGGAGTAGCGCGCCTTGTGCGTCTGGGTGACGACTTCGTTCCACAGCACGCCCGATTTCATGACGTTGCGCTTTTCCATCGAGGTCACATGATTGCGACGCGTCCGCGCGAGCTCGAAGGCGACGCCCGAAATGCGCTCGATCTCGAACGTGTCATAGACCTGCGTGTCGATGCCGCGCTTCTGGCCGTTGCCGAGATCGATGATCTGCTTGGGCTCGCCGAAATAGACGCCGCCTGTCAGCTCGCGCACGATGAGTATGTCGAGGCCTTCGACCACCTCCTGCTTGAGCGAGGAGGATGCGGCGAGTGCCGGATAGCAGATGGCGGGGCGCAGATTGGCGAACAGCTCCATGTCCTTGCGCAGCCGCAGCAGGCCGGCCTCGGGGCGCACCTCGTAAGGCACGGCATCCCATTTCGGCCCGCCGACCGCACCGAACAGCACCGCGTCCGCCGCCATCGCCTTGGCCATGTCGGCGTCGGAAATCGCCGCGCCATGGGCGTCGTAGGCGCAGCCGCCGACCAGGCCCTCATCCGTGGCGAAGCCGCTGCCGAGCTTTTCGTTCATGGCCGATATCAGCTTCTTGACCTCGGCCATGGCCTCGGGGCCGATGCCGTCGCCGGGGAGCAGGAAAAGATGCTTCGTTGCCATGGAGAAACCGTCCCAGAAAGATTTGAACCGCGGCCTTGCTAAACGCCAAGCGCTTGCGGCGCAAGCCTGCGGTTCGGAACCACGATCACCGATGTGAGAGAATGTTGACCAGCCGGCCCAGGGGATCGCGTACATAGAAGCGCCGCACGCCCCACGGTTCGTCGGCCGGGCCGTATTCGATGGCGAAGCCGGCGGCCTTCATGCCTTGAAGTGCTGCCTCGACATCGTCGACCTCGATCGACAGGTCCGGCACCGGCGTGCCGGAGCCGCCTTGCGCCATGAAGGAGACCTGCACCTGCATCTGCTCCTCGGAGCCGTAGGTGGCGATCCAGCCCTGATCCATCAGCACGTCGAGGCCAAGCGCGTCATGGTAGAAGCGTTTCGCCGCCGCCGCATCCTGCGTCTCGATATTGGCCACGATGCGCCGGACCTTCATGGGCTTGGCCTCAGCGTTCCGAAGCCGAGCGCCGCAGCGCCGTGACTTCGATCTCGATCTTCATTTCCGGCTTGTTGAGCTGGCAGACGATCATCGTCGCCGCCGGCCTGATGTCGCCGAACGTCTCGCCGAGGATCGGGAAGACCACGTCGGCGAAGGCCTGGTCGGTGATGTAGTAATGCGCCCGCACCACATCTGATATCTCGAAGCCGCCGTCGGCAAGCGCCTTGCCGATCGTCGCCAGGCAGTTGCGCGTCTGCGCCTCGACCGTCTCCGGCATCGTCATCGTCGCGTAATCATAGCCGGTCGTCCCTGACACGAAACACCAGTCGCCCTGCACCACCGCGCGCGAATAGCCGGCGGTCTTCTCGAAGGGCGAACCTGTGGAGATCAGTTTGCGCATTGGGGCCTCGTTGGGTTTGTGGACCCGCATCTAGCAGGCGACGCGGCGCGGGTCGTGGGCCAAGCAGGGCGGACCATTGCCACGACGCGGCCGCGGAGATTGACCGGAGGCTCCCTCCGGTCGTCTATCCCCAGGGTCTGCGCCGCGTCGCTACGCGGCGCCCATGGGGCTGCGGGGGGCCGCCCTAATTTCCCGATGACAGCGCCTTGTCCAGCGCTTCCTTGACGTCGGCCGGCCATGTCGCCGTCGGTGGCCAGGCCGCTGGCTCGCCATTGTCGCCGCGGCGGGCGAAGTAGAGCTTGTGCTTGGCCGGGTCGACCGCCATGAAGCCGTCATTGCCGCCGCAATCATGCGGCACGCAGCCGCTGGCGTAGAAGGCGCCCGATGCGGTCTTTTCCGTACCGCCGCCGACCAGCAGGCTGGTCGCCATGTCGGGCATGTCCTTGCCGAGCAGCCTTTCGGCTTCCTTGTAGACCGCCTCATTGTGGAAGGCGTCGATGATGTTGTCGTATGTCGACGGGTCGATGTCTTTCCAGTCGGTCCCTGGTTCCGGCATGTAGGTCAGCTTGCCGGAGGTGGTCAGCCCTGATGTAGGCGACCACTGCAGGGCCGGCTTCTCGTCGCCCGGCAGCAGATAGGGCACGAAATAGATGGCGCTGTCGGAGACAGCCGCCGGCGGCGCGCCGCATTCGTCCTGCTCGACCGTCGTGGTCTTGATCTCGCCGTCCTTCGGCTTCCAGACGATGACCTTGGCCGGGCCGCATTGATTGCCGCCGTCGCCGACATCGACCAGCGCCACGTTGACGTCGCCGATCTTCACGATCCTGTCGAAGAAGACATCGTAGTTGCTGGCCAGCTGCTTGCCGTCATAGGCGAGCACCTTCTCGCCGTCCTGCTCCGGCTGCGTGATGGTCAGCTGGCCGCCCTCGAACGCTATCGGCGCCTGCTTGTCGTCGTCGGTGGGCGCCGCATCGCTGGTGCTCGACGATCCCTGGTCGGTGGCCGGCTGGTCGGCCGGCTTCTGGGCTGCCGCTGGCGTCTGCTGCGCGGCTGGCGTCTGTGTCTGCGCAAAAGCACCCACGCCGGGCACAAGCAACAAGGCCAGGCCGCAAACGCCGGCAAGAAGCGAACGTGCCATGACTGTCCCTCCCTTCAGTCGCCACCGAACCCGGCCGGAAAGCGGCCGGGCCTATCGTCGGATGGTGCCCCTCAGGCCCAGGGGCGCTGTTCGGCGTTGCGCTTCTCGAACGAGGCGATGGCGCCGGCCTTCTCCATGGTCAGGCCGATATCGTCGAGCCCGTTGAGCATGCAGTGCCGCTTGAAGTCGTCGAGATCGAACTTGACCACGCCGCCATCGGGGCCGCGGATTTCCTTGGCTTCGAGGTCGATCGACAAAGTGGCGTTGGAGCCACGCGAGGCGTCGTCCATCAGCTTCTCGAGATCCTCGGGGCTGACGGTGATCGGCAGCACGCCGTTCTTGAAGCAGTTGTTGTAGAAGATGTCGGCGAACGAGGTCGAGATGACGCAGCGTATGCCGAAATCGAGCAGTGCCCACGGCGCGTGCTCGCGCGACGAGCCACAGCCGAAATTGTCGCCGGCGACGAGGATCTGCGCCTTGCGGTAGGCCGGCTTGTTGAGCACGAAATCCGGATTTTCCGAACCGTCGTCATTGTAGCGCATCTCGGCGAACAGGCCGGTGCCGAGCCCGGTGCGCTTGATCGTCTTGAGATAATCCTTCGGGATGATCATGTCGGTGTCGACATTGACGATCGGCATCGGAGCGGCGACGCCTGTGAGCTTGGTGAATTTTTCCATGGCTTTGGCCCGTGTTTTCGTTGCGGGGGATTTGCTGAAGCCCCGTTTACACAAAGCCGAGGGCAAATAAAAGGCAACTGTTCGTGCGCGCTGGCACAAGGGGTGCCACAAACGGCTTCGAATTCGCGAGGCGATGGTGCAGTCTTGCCGGCATGGCTCAAAACTCCCATGTCCTCTACGCAAGCGAGCCCGCTCTCGACATTGGCGAATTCCGCCGCGTGCTGGTGGAATCCGGCCTCGGCGAGACACGGCCCGTCGATGATCCCGCCAGGCTGCGGGCGATGCTGACCTGCGCCGATCTTCTGCTGACCGCGCGCCTCGACATCGAGGGCAAACCGCTGATCGGCGTCATCAGGGCCATGACCGACTTCTCCTGGGTCTGTTACATCTCCGAGCTCGCCGTCTCCCGATCGGCGCAGGGGCTCGGCATCGGCAAGGGCCTGATGGACGAGGCGCGACGGCAGCTCGGGCCGTCGGTCGCCATCAGCCTGATTTCCATGCCCGACGCCGTCGGCTTCTACGAACGCATCGGCATGAAACGCATGGCCGACGCCTTCTGGTTCTCCCGCAAGAGCTGACTTTTTCTACCGTGGCCGCGCCCGTCGCCGAGGACGTGCGATCTTGCCGCTTGACATGCAACCAAATGGTTGCATATTAAGGCCATGAGCATGGATGCAGTCTTTCGCGCCCTGGCCGACCCGACACGCCGGCAATTGCTGGACAACCTCCATGCCCGGAACGGGCAGACGCTGAACGCGCTGTGCGCGGAGATGGACATGACACGCCAGGCGGTGACCAAGCATTTGGCGATCCTGGAGGAAGCCAACCTCGTCACCACGCTCCGCAAGGGGCGCGAGAAGCAGCACTACCTCAACCCGGTTCCGATCAACGAGATCGCCGAGCGCTGGATCGGCAAGTTCGAGCGCCATCGGCTGGATGCATTGAGTGATCTGAAGAAACGCCTCGAAAGGGAGGACTGATGAGCAACAGCTTCGTTTACGTGACCTACATCCGCACCACGCCGGAAAAACTCTGGGAGGCGCTGACCGACCCGGAGTTCAACCGGCAGTTCTTCCTCTGCTCCTATCAGGAGAGCGAGTGGAAGGTCGGCTCCAGCTGGAAACTGATCTTCCCCGACGGCCGCGTCGCCGACTCGGGCGAGATCCTCGAGATCGACCCGCCGCGACGCCTGGTCATCAAATGGCGCAATGAATGGATGCCGGAGATCAAGGAGGACGGCTACACGCGCTGCACCTTCGCCATCGAACAGGATGGCGAGCTGATGAAGCTTGCCGTCACCCACGAGGCGGACGGCCCGCACCGGCTGATCCCGAATGTCAGCAAGGGCTGGCCGCTGGTTCTGGCGAGCCTCAAGAGCCTGCTCGAGACCGGCAAGGGTTTCGAGCGCCCGCCAACAAAAGGGTGAAAGGCTCGTTTCGATACCGAAACAAAACGAATGCGGAGGCACCGATGATGCACCTCCTCGGGGTACAGAGCATGACCAATGGCGAGACGATCATGGCGTCGGCCGAGATCGAAGCGCCTGTGGAGCGCATCTTCAGTGCGCTGGTTAAGAGAGAAATCGAGCAATGGTGGGGGTCCGCCGACACCTACCGCATGGCCGACTGGTCGGCCGACCTTCGCATCGGCGGTCGCTGGACGGTCGTCGTCCGCATGGCCGACGGCAGGGACCTGCCGGCCGGCGGCGAATTCCTCGAGATCGAATCGCCGCGCCGGATCGTGCAGACGCGGGCCTATGGCTGGGACCATCCGACGCTTGGCCGGCGGCAAACCACGGTCGCGTGGCTGCTTGCGCCGACCGCCAGGGGCACGCGCCTCACCATCTGCCATGGCGGCTTTGCCGGCCTGGGCGATGCGGCGACCGAACATGCCGAGGGTTGGGGACGGGTGTTGGCCTGGCTGCAGGCTTATCTCGAAGCCGAGAGACTGGCGGCGGCCTGAGCGACGGTCGCACCTCCCGCCTTGACCTAACCCTTGTCTGGTCCACATCCCATGCATGGAGAAGCAGGGATGTTTCATAGGCACGGCCGGCTGGGGCATTCCAACCCGATACAAGCAAGACTTCCCGCACCCCGGCTCGCACCTCGAGCGCTACTCCAGGCGCTTTCCGATCGTCGAGATCGACACGTCCTTCTACAAGCCGCATCGTCGCGAGACCTATGAACGCTGGGCACGTTCCGTGCCGGAGCACTTCCGCTTCGCCGCCAAGGCCCCCAGGGCAATGACCCATGAAAATCGCCTCGTGGGCTGCGAGGCTTTTGCCGATGCATTTCTCCAACAGGTCGCAGGCCTGGGCAAAAAGCTGAGCGTGCTTCTGGTGCAGCTGCCGCCGAGCCTGCCGTTCGAACCCGATGTCGCGGACGGGTTCTTCGATATGCTGAGCATGCGAACAAACGTCAGACTGGCATGCGAGCCGCGCCATCCGAGCTGGTTTGAAGTGGAGGCGGAAGCGCTTCTGGCAAGCCGCAGGATCGCGCGTGTTGCCGCCGACCCCGCTCCGGTGCCTGCCGCGGCGGTGCCGGGCGGTTGGGCCGGCCTCGCCTATTTCCGCTGGCACGGCATGCCGCGCGTCTATTATTCGGACTACGACGCCGAAGCGCTCGGCCGGATCGCCCGGCAAGTGCAAGCAGCGGTTGCTTCCGGTTCGGAGGCCTGGGGGATTTTCGACAACACGGCGTCAGGCCATGCGCTTGGCAATGCTCTCAGCGTTGATGCGGTGATACCCGGAACTTCGTCATTCTAGGGCGGAGCAAGGAGCGAAGCGACGCGGCGCAGACCCTGGAATGACGAGAAATTGGGACGCCTTGGCAAATACCGAGGGTCGTAGCCCGCCTTGCTCAAATCACGTTCAATTCCCGGAAAGCCCTTCCTTCCGCCACACGCTCATAGCCAAACGCCGAGCAGTCGATCGTCCGGTACCGGCCATGCACCAGGAACTCGGCCAGCGCCTTGCCGACTGCCGGCGCCTGCTGCAGGCCGTGGCCGGAAAAACCGTTGGCGAAGATGAAATTGCCGACCTCCGGATGCGGCCCGATCACCGCGTTCTGGTCGAGCGTGTTGTAGTCATAGTGCCCGGCCCAGGCGCGCGTCGCCTTGATTGCCTCGAAGGCGGGAATACGGGTCGCCAGCACAGGCCAGATCACCTCTTCGAACAGCGGCCAGTCGACCTCGAAATCGGTGGGGTCGGCCGGGCCGTCGCCCTCTTCCGGCTCGGCGCCGCCGGTGAGGTAGACCGAGCCTTCCGGGCGCACATAGATGCCGGAGGGATCGACCAGCAGCGGCATGTCGGCATATTTCTCGCGCGCTTCGAAGACGAAGACGTTGCGCTTGCGCGGCTCGACCGGCAGCGCCAGCCCGGCAAGGGCCGCGACCTTGCCGGCATTCGGCCCGGCGGCGTTGACGACGATGCCGGCCTCCAAGATCTCGCCATTGTCGAGGGAGACGCCGGTGACGCGGTTGCCGTCGCGCGCAATGCCGGTGACAGAGGCGGCGATGAAATCGATCTTCTTGTCGCGCAGCGCCTTGCGGAACAGCGTCAGCATCGCATGCGCGTCGAACCAGCCTTCACCGGTCCGGCCGTAGGCGCCGGCCGAAATGCCCTCGGTCGACAGCCAGGCAAAGCGCCGCGTCAGCTGCTCGGCATCCTCGAGCACGATGTCGGCGCCTTCGGCGACCTGCGCATCATGGTTTGCCTTGAGCACCGGCAGGCCGTTCTCACCGGCCAGGATGAGATAGCCGCCCTCGCGGAACCCGATATCGGCATCGGTGCCAAATTCTTCCTTCAGCCGCCGGAACAGTTTCAGCGTGAATTGCGACAGACGGATGTTTTCCGGGATGGAGAATTGCTGGCGGATCGAGGCCATGGACAGCGTCGTCGCCGCATGGGCGAATTGCGGATCGCGCTCGATCAGCGCGATGGAGCCCGAAAACCCTTCCTCGCGCAGATAGTAGGCAATGGAGGACCCGACGATGGCCCCGCCGATGATGACGATGTCGTAGCGCATTTTTCCGGCTCCGGCTTCCAGAACATGATCCCGAAAAGTGGGTACCGGTTTTCGGATAAGATCATGCTCAGCTTGATAAAGGCAAAGTGATCTCGAAGCGCGTGCCGCGCTCGCTGTCAACCAGCCGGATCATGCCATCGTGCGCTTTCAGGAGGGCCAGCACGATGCCGAGGCCCATGCCGGTGCCGCCGGTCGAGCGCCGCGTGGTGAAGAACGGCTCGAAGATGCGTGCCCGGTTGCTCGGCGAAATGCCGGCGCCGTCATCGCCGACCAGCACCGTCGCCTTGCCGCCGGCGCTTGCCGCCGCGATCGAAACCAGCGTCGCGCCGTGCCTGGCGGAATTGTCGATGAGATTGGCAAACACGATCGCCGCGTTCTCGGCCGAGATGCGCAAGGCAAGATCTCCGCCCGCCTCGACGCGGACCGCCAGCCTGGTGTCGGCGGGCAGCAGCGCCAGCGCGGCACCGATCGAGGTGCTTTCGCCGCTGGGTGCAAGGTTTTCGGCTTTCGCCAGATCGAGCAGCCGCCGCACCAGCAGATTGAGCCGCCCGGCATCGGTGACGATATTGTTGGAGAAGCGCCGCCGCTCCTCATCATCCATCGTGCTGCCGGAATCGCGCAGCAATTCGGCCGCGCCCTGGATCGCCGTCAGCGGCGATTTGAGCTCGTGCGAGACATGGGTGGCGAAGGTCTGGATGCTATCCGAGCGCGCCTGCAGTTTTTCAGCCATGTCGAGGAAGGCGGCGGACAGCTCCGCCATTTCATAGGTGCCATGGTGATCGAGCGGCCGCATCGCGTCACGCTCACCGGCGGCGATGCGCTGGGTGCGGTCGATCAGCGCATAGATCGGCCGGCTGACGGTGCGCAGGAAAACCAGGCCGATGAGCAGCGTCCCGCCAAGGATGGCGATCGCCGCCAGGGTTACCTTGCCGCGTTCGCCGTAGAGATGCTTGATGATGTTGTTGGGTGTCCGCGAGACGTAGACCACGCCGGCGACCTGGCCGTCGACGGCCACCGGCAGGGCGACGAAGACGCGCACCTTGGTGCCGCGGCTGACCGAATAGAGCGGTGGCGTCGGCTGGTCGGGGATGCGCAGCCTGAGCGCGCTGGCATAGTGGCCGCCAAGCGCCGTGCGCACCTCATCGACCTCGCCAAGCGACTTCCCGACCTCGTTGCGGCCGGCAATGACGACGCCCCGGGGATCGAGCAGCCGGAAGCCGGCCAGCGTGGTTTTCTGCGTGGCGTCGAGAATGCCGGACAGGCGCGCGCCGAGCGTGGCGAAGGCCGGATCGGCGGTTGCGGGCGTGGCGGCCGGCCGGATTGGCAGCACATAGTCCGAAGCGAGATCGAGGCGCGGCTCGATCGGCCGGTACGGCCCGTCGGGGTTGGCGGCTCGGCTGGCGCTGCCAATGGCCTGCGGCATCGGCGCGCCGAGTTTGTCCGGGGGAATGCCGGCATCGCGCACATCCTGCGCATAGATGGCGGCGATGGCCGCCCCTTGCGCGATCAGTTCCGCCTCGGTCTGGCGGATCAGCTGGTTTTCGTAGAGGCGGAAGAAGAACAGGCCGACCAGCGGCAGCGCCATCACCATGATCAGGATGGCGACAACGACCGTGGCAAGCCTTGGCCGCCATTTGCGGCCGATCCACTTGCTTGAAGTCGTCAGCCGCATCGGCCGAGCCGGAAGCCGACGCCATGCACGGTCTCGATGGCATCCAGGCAGCCCACCGCCGACAGCTTCGCGCGGATGTTGCGGATATGGCTGTCGACGGTGCGGTCGGCGACATGGACCTTGCCGGCATAGGCGTTTGCCATCACCGCGTCACGGTCGAGCACATGCATGGGCCGCGCCAGGAACCCTTTCAGGATCGAGAACTCTATCCCCGTCAGGGCAAACGGCTTGCCATCGAAGACGGCGGCGTGGCTGGCCGGCGCCAGAGTGAGCTTGCCATGCGAAAACTGCCGGTCGTCGGCCGCTTCGGGCGCCGCCGGGCGGGCACGGCGCAGGATGACGTTGACGCGCGCGACCAGCTCGCGCGGGCTGAACGGCTTCGTCACATAGTCGTCGCCGCCCATTTCGAGCCCGAGGATACGATCGATTTCTTCATCGCGCGCGGACAGGAACAGCACCGGCACATCGGATGTGTGGCGCAGACGCCGGCAGACCTCCAGCCCGTCCATCTCCGGCATGCCGATGTCGAGCACGACCAGATCCGGCGCCCGGCGCCCGATCTCCTGCAAGGCGGCCGCGCCGTCGGCCACGCCAAGCGTCTTCATGCCGGCCTTTTCCAGCGCGAAGCAGATCACCTCGCGGATGTGCGGGTCATCGTCGGCGACGAGGATGTGATGCGGCATCGGTCAGCGGCCCGGCAAGGAAGGTTGCGAAGGCTGAGGAAGCACGAGCGACCCCTTGCTGTCGAGATAGGCAAGCAGGCGCCAGTCGCGAAAGCTCCAGGCCCGCCAGTTTGCCTGGACGGTTCGGTACCAACCTTCGTCGACGCCACGCAGTCTCGCAAGTTCGCGGACAGCGCCCGCGTCAGCCGTCTTGCCCTGATGATCGAAAAAGCGGTCGAGCGCCGGGAACGCGCCCGGGCCGAGCGAGCGCAGATACCAGGCGTCGAGGGGAATGCCCTGGCCGGTCATTTCGAGGGAGTGGTCGACATTGTAGTTGGCGATCGTCGCGGCGAAATTGATGAAACAGCAGGCATAAAGCGTCAGGGATAACGTCAGAAGATTGGCGGAGGAGAGCCATTCATTGGATTTTCGCAGCGCGATGCGGGCGATGATCAGCGCAAGGCCTGCCGCCACCAGCCCCATCCAGACGAAAGCGGCGATGCGCCAGTAGGTCAGCGCATAGATGCCGACATAGAGGTCGAGCCGCAGGATCGACGAGATGACCAGCATGATGTTCTGCGCCACCCAGGCATAGACCAGCCGGCGGATGACGGGATCGTCCGAGGTCTCGCTCCCCGGCCTGAGCGCCGCCAGCACGAAGCCCGCGGCAAGCAGTGCGGTGACAATAAGGGGATAGGCGCCGCGATGCGCATAGGCGGCGTAGCTCAAGCCGTCGGGAAGGGCGACACCACCCCAGAGATAGGTGGCGTCGAGCCCGGTCTGCAGCGCGAACAGTACGTTGAAGACGATCAGCGCGCGCAGGATGGCTGCCTTGCCGAACACGATGTCCTCGACGACGTGGCTTTGCCGATTGATCGCCGGTTGAGCAGCGGCAAGGTGATGGTTTGGCGGGGGGCCGCGCCGCGAAAAGCGCGGCAGGCGCGGCCGCAGGAAGGCCCAGACGCCGGCGAGCACGAACAGCCAGAAGGTAATCCGCGCCAGCTGGATCAGATCGAGCAGTTTTAGAAGATCGATCAGCGACAGCCAGTATTCAATGACCGGGTTGGCGGCGCCGAACAGCGACAGGAAGACGGCGCCCAGCGTCAGCGGCATCACCCAGACGGCGATCGCCGCCAGCCGCAGGCGTCGCCCGCCGAAGCGGCGCGCCGTCTTGCGCCAGCGGATGAAATCGCTGATGAAGCGGAATGGCGCCGCGAGCCCGAACAACGCGATCTGGCCGGCAATGCGCGCCAGGCCGTGCCGCAGCCGGCCGCTCAGTGAAAGCGCGAAGACGACAAGCGCCGCGAGCGCGATCGAGACGGACAGAGGGCTGACATTTTCGGCGAGCGGCAGCAGCGCGACAAGCAGGGCGGCCGGCTTGAGCCAGACCCTGATGTCGCTGAAGGCCGTGGGATGCACGGCCACGACCGCCGCGGCGATCAGGATGGCGAACAGGAACACCGTGACGCCGGCGGGCTGGCCGTAGAACAGGAAATCCGCCAGCACGACCAGCAGCACGGCAACACCGAAGCGGCTGCAATAGCTTGGCGCCGCTGTGAAAAACGATGTCATGGGCTGACCTTCCTGATGGCATCTGGCCTGATCGCGTCCGGTCGCCATGGCGGCCTCTTGCGGACAAAGGGAATGAGGATCGCCTGGGGATTGGCGCGCGGCGGATCGACCAGCCACCAGCCTTCGCTGCGCAGGCGCTGTGGCACGGACCAACGGGGTTTTGCTCGCTTGTGCATGCCGCCTGTTTGGCAGGCCGGCAGGGAGACGTCGGGGCGGATCCGAGGAGCTTTTCCGCAGGCCCGTGCAGTTTTCGTGCAGAGGCTGGGCGCCGCGCTTCTACCTCCCCCTTATGGGGAGGTCGGACCGAAGGTCCGGGTGGGGGTGCTGGCGCCGACCCCCACCCCGCTGCTTCGCAGCGACCCCCCCACAAGGGGGAGGGTGGGCGTACATCCTGCCCCGGCTTGCCTCGATCACCCACAGGCGGCATAGATCACCAATGGAATCCTACCGCCCGCGCCGCTCCGTCCTCTACGTCCCGGCCTCCAACGACAAGGCGCTGGCCAAGATCGCGCTTCTGTCCTGCGATGCAGTCATCATCGACCTCGAGGACGCCGTCGCGCCGGCCGACAAGATTGCCGCCCGCGAAAAGCTGCCCGCGATCTTCGCCAACCGCCCGGCTGCCAACAATCTCGGCCACCGCTGCGAGATGGTGGTGCGCGTCAATGCGCTGGCCAGCGAATGGGGCGCCGACGATCTGTTGGCCGTGGCGAAAGTCGAGCCCGACGGCATTCTGTTGTCCAAGGTCGCCACGCCGCGCGATATCCTCGAAGTCGGCGACGTGCTCGACGACAATTTTGCTCCCGACAGCGTGAAACTCTGGGCAATGATCGAGACGCCCAAGGCGCTGCTCAACATCGGCGCCATTGCCGAACTGGGCCGCGATCCGGCCTCACGGCTCGATTGTTTCGTTGCCGGAACGAATGACCTGGCCAAGGACACCGGCGTGCTGGCGACGCCGGACCGGCGCTACCTCGTGCCATGGCTGATGCAGATGGTGCTGGCCGCGCGCGCCGGCGGCCTCGACATGCTCGATGGCGTTGCCAATGATTTTCGCGACCTCGACGCCTTTGCCCGTGAGTGCGCGGAAGGCGCCGCCATGGGGTTCGACGGCAAGACGCTGATCCATCCGGCCCAGATCGACGCGGCGAACCGCGCCTTCGCGCCCCCGCCGGAGGCGATTGCCGAGGCACGCCTGATAAGGGACGCCTTTTCCCGTGCCGAGAATACTGGCAAGGGCGTGATCGCGCTGAACGGCAAGATGGTCGAACGACTGCATCTGGCGCAGGCCGAAAAACTGCTGGCGAAGGCGGCCGCCATCGGCGCATGATATAGCCCCATGCTCGCGGGCTATGGCAATTACGACAGGACTTGAGACATGAAACTCTACCGCTTTCTGACCGGCCCGGACGACGCCAGCTTTTGCCACAAGGTGACGGCGGCGCTGAACAAGGGCTGGCACCTGTTCGGCTCGCCGACCTACGCCTACGACAAGAAGGCCAAGACCATGCGTTGCGGCCAGGCGGTGGTGAAGGATGTCGACGGCCAGGAATATGGGCCGGACACCAAGCTCAGCGACTGGTAGGAGCCGGCTGCCTTCTCTCTTCGTCATCAACTCTGAGGAATGGCGGCGTCTCTGAGCCTACTCAGCCGCTTCCTCGATCTTCTCCATGTCATCATCCGACAGGCCGAAATGATGGCCGATCTCGTGGATCAGCACATGGGTGACGATGTCGCCCAGCGTTTCCTCGTTTTCGGCCCAGTAGTCGAGCATGGCACGGCGGTAGAGCGTGATGCGGTTCGGACCTTCGCCGGTCTGCGGGTTCCAGCGTTCGGCGATGCCGCGGCCCTCGAACAGGCCGAGCAGGTCGAACGGCGTCTCCAGCGACAGATCGTCCATGATCTCGTCGGTCGGGAACTCGGCGATCTGGATGACGATCTCGCCGGTCAGCTTGCGAAAATCCTCCGGCAGATGGGCATACGCCTCCAGCGCCAGGAACTCCATCTCCTCCATCGAGGGCGCGAGTTCGCCATGCCAGGTGCGGGTCTTGTAGATGCGGGCCATGCTTTGTCCTTTGATCCCGGCATATAGGCTTTCGCACCGGTCGAGGCAAACGATGCGGCCGATACGCCCACACCGCACAGGGTTTGCAGGAATAAATTCCTTATGACTCTCCTTGACTCTTCGGGTCGGCTCTGGAATCCTAGAGAACATAACAGGAACAATTGTGAGTGGACACTGACCGTCATGGCGATATCAGCCGTGGCGCGGGAGACTGTTTTTGCCCTGCGCCGCCAGATCGCGAAGATCGAGGGAACGCTGCCCGAGCGCCTGCAGGCGCCGGTTGGGGCGCCGCTTGATGCCGACGCCGATGCCGATCTCACGATCGTGCGGCGCGGTCTTGCCGCGGCCTTGCCGGACGCCTTCCTGCCGATCGGCGTCGAACCCCTCGATGCCGCCCTGAGCGGTGGGCTGCCGAAAGCGGCGCTCAGCGAAATCCATGGCCTGGAAACCCGCGATGCCGGAGCCGTCGCCGGCTTTGCCTTGTCGCTCACCAGCCTGATCCTCAAGCAGGCGCAAGGGCTGCCGGTGTTGTGGATCGGCACCACGGAAATCTTCCGCGAGGCGGGCTTTCCCTATGCCAGGGGACTGCAGGTCTCCTTCGGCATCGAACCGAGACAATTGCTGTTTTCCGAGGCGCCGAAGCTCGTCGATGCGCTGTGGGTCGCCGAGGAAGCCGCGCGGATGACGGCGCTCGCCGCCGTCATCCTCGAAATCCGCGGCAATCCGCAACGGCTCGACCTGACCGCGACGCGACGGCTGCATGCGCGGGCGCAAAGTGCGGGCCGCCCCGTATTCCTGCTGCGGCAGGCGGCCGAACCCGAACCGACGGCGGCGCCTGTCCGCCTCATCGTCTCGCCGGCGCCGGCCGTGCCGCGCGAAACCGTCGCCGGACCGCTCGCCGGATCGATCGGCCGCCCGACCTTCACCATCAGCATCGGCAAGAGCCGCACGGCCCTGCCTGGACAATTCACACTGGAGTGGAACCCCGATGAACGCGTATTCGACGAAAGAAGGGGCGAAGAGAGACGGGCAAAGAATCCTGTCCCTGTGGTTTCCCTATCTGGCGGCCGAAAGGATCCTGCGGCAGCGTCTGGGGCGGTCCTGGCGTTCCCGGCCCCAAGATCATCCGACGCCATCTCATCCGCCACTGGTGATCAGCCACCGCCAGGGCAACGCCCAGCGCATCTCAGCCCTCGACGAGCGGGCTGAGGCGCTGCACCTGAAGCGCGACATGGGCATTGCCGACGCGCGCGCCATGCATCCCTCGATCGACATTGTCGAGGCCGATCCGGAGGCGGACCGGCGCCTGCTCGAAGGCCTTGCCGACTGGTGCGACCGCTACACCCCGCTGGTGGCGCTGGACGGGGCGGACGGCCTGTTTCTCGACGTCACCGGCTGCACCCATCTGTTCGGCGGCGAACGCGCCATGCTGGACGACATCCTGTGGCGCTTCCTGCAGCAAGGGTTCGATGTCCGCGCCGGCCTTGCCCCGACGCCGGGCGCGGCCTGGGCGGCGGCCCGCTTTTGCGGCGACCGCATCGTTGTTTCAGGCGAGGAGGAAGCGCTGCTCGCGCCTCTGCCGCTCGCCGCACTGCGCATAGCGCCGGAAACCCGCGCCAGCCTGGAAAGTGTCGGCCTGCGCACGGCGGGCGCCGTCATGGCGGCGCCGCGCGCGCCGCTTGCCCGCCGCTTCGGCGCAACCTTGCTGCTGCGCCTCGACCAGGCGCTTGGCCGTCTCGACGAGGCGGTCTCGCCGCGCCTTCCCGTGGCGCCGCTTTCGGTCGAACGCCATCTCGCCGAACCCGTCACCCTGACCGAGGACATCGAACGCCTGGTCGGCCTGCTGGCAACGACCTTGAAGAGCGATCTCGAACGCCGCGGCGAGGGCGCCCGGACGCTGGCGCTGCTGCTCTTTCGTGTCGACGGCGCCGTCAGCCGCATCGCGCTCGGCACCTCGCGGCCGATGCGCGATCCCCAGCTGATCCAGAAGCTGTTCCATGAAAGGCTGGCCGCCCTCGATCAGGACATCGATGCCGGTTACGGCTTCGACCTGGTGCGGCTTTCGGTGCTGGCGGCGGCCGCCTTCGACATGGCGCAGGCCGATCTGACGGGCGAGGTGACCGATGACGGCGCCGACATCGCGCTGTTCGCCGACCGCATCCGCGCCCGGCTCGGCGAGGGCGCCGTGCTGCAGCCGGTCGCGGTGGAAAGCCATCTGCCGGAGCGCGCCGTCGCCATCGTCCCCTTCAGCGAGGCGCCGCGCCGGACCACGCCGCCGAAAAGACCGGAAAAGATGCAGGCGCCCAAAACCATCTTTCCGCCGGAACGGCCGATCCGGCTGTTCCGCGCCCCCGAGCCCATCGACGTGCCGGCCACCGAAATGCCGGAGGGACCGCCGCTCAATTTCCGTTGGCGACGCGCGCTCTACCGTGTCACCCGCGCCGAGGGTCCCGAACGCATCGCCGCCGAATGGTGGCGCGAGGCACCCGACGACGCGGCGGCATCGACACGCGACTATTTCCGCATCGAGGATGCCGAAGGCCGCCGCTACTGGCTCTACCGGCAAGGGCTTTACGGCGGCTCGCAAGCCGCGCCGCGCTGGTTCATGCACGGGGTCTTCGCATGAACGCGCTGACCGTCATTCCCTATGCAGAGTTCGGCATCCAGTCGAATTTCTCCTTCCTGCGCGGTGCTTCCAAGCCGGAAGAGCTGGTGGTCGCGGCCAAGCAGCTCGGCTTCTCGGCGATCGGCCTTGCCGACCGCAACACGGTGGCCGGCGTGGTGCGCGCCTGGCAGCAGGCGAAGGTCGAAAAGCTTGCCTATCATCCCGGCTGCCGGCTGGTTTTTGGCGACGGCACGCCGGACACTCTCGCCTATCCCAGGAACCGCGCGGGCTGGGGGCATCTGTGCCGCATGCTCACGCAGGCCAATCTGCGCGACGAGACCGAGAAGGGCGCCACCCTTCTCCGGCGCGGCGATCTGCTCGAATGGGGGGATCTGATGTCGCTGGCGGTCCTGCCCGATCTGGCGGCGGGCGCTGAAGACGATATTGCACTGCTTGGCCAGCTCAAGGACCGCTTCGGCAAGGCCCTGCGGCTTGGTGTCTCGCCCTGTTATGCGGGCAATGACCGTTTCCGCATCGAGCAGGCGGCCGCGTTGGCCCAGGTTACCGGCATCCCGCTGATGGCGACCAACGATGTCCTCTACCACACCGCCGAACGCCGCCCGCTGCAGGACGTGCTGACCGCGATCCGCCTCAACACGCCCGTCGCCGAGGTCGGGCTGGAACTCAGCGCCAATGCCGAGCGCCATTTGAAGCCGCCACTGGAGATGGCCCGCCTGTTCCGCAGGCATCCGCAGGCGCTGGCCGAGACCCTGCGCTTCGCCGAGGAACTGAGTTTCTCGCTCAGCGACCTCCAGTACAATTACCCCGACGAGCCGACGGAATCCGGCCTCGGGCCGCAGGCAGAGCTGGAAAGGCTGGCGCGGGAGGGGGCGGCCAGGCGCTATCCCTCGGGCGTGCCTCACTCGGTGATCAAGCGCATCGAGGAAGAGCTCGCCCTGATCGAACGCCTCAACTACGCCCGCTATTTCCTGACGGTTTACGACATCGTCAAATACGCCCGCAGCCAGGACATTCTCTGCCAGGGGCGTGGCTCGGCCGCCAATTCGATCGTCTGCTTCTGCATCGGCATCACCGAAGTCGGGCCGGACCGGATCGACACGCTGTTCGAGCGCTTCATTTCCGAGGAGAGGAACGAGCCGCCCGACATCGATGTCGATTTCGAGCATGAGAAGCGCGAGACCGTCATCCAGTACATCTACGAGAAATACAGCTCCAAGCGCACCGCGCTCGCCGCCGCCGTCATCAGCTATCGCGGCCGCTCGGCGCTGCGCGAAGTGTCGAAGGCGATGGGCCTGTCGGAGGATGTCCGGGCATCCCTGTCCGGCTCGATCTGGGGCTGGTCGACCTCCGAACTCGGCGAGAAGGAAGCCCGCGCCGGCGGCCTCGACCGGAGCGACCCGACATCGCGCCATGTGATGGAACGGGCCAATGAGATCATGGGCTTTCCCCGCCACCTCTCCCAGCATGTCGGCGGCTTCGTCATCACCAGGGACCGGCTCGACGAGATCGTCCCCATCGTCAAGACGGCGATGGACGAGCGCAAGATGGTCGAATGGGACAAGGACGATCTCGACGCGGTGAAGATCCTGAAAGTCGATGTGCTGGCGCTCGGCATGCTGACCTGCCTGCAGCGCGCCTTCACCTTGCTTACGGACCACTATCCAGAAGCCCGGGATCCCTATGGCCAACCCTATGTGCTCGCCACCTTGCCGCCGGAAGACAAGCGCGTCTACGACATGATCGGCCGCGCCGACACGCTCGGCGTCTTCCAGATCGAATCGCGCGCCCAGATGTCGATGCTGCCAAGGCTCAAGCCAAAGGATTTCTATGACCTTGTCATCGAAGTGGCGATCGTGCGGCCAGGCCCGATCCAGGGCGATATGGTGCATCCCTATCTGCGCCGCCGGCAAGGCAAGGAAAAACCCGAATATCAGAAGCCGGAGCTCGAGGCGATTCTCAGCAAGACGCTCGGCGTGCCGCTGTTCCAGGAACAGGCGATGAAGATCGCCATCGTCGCCGGCGGCTTCAGGCCGGGCGAGGCCGACGAACTGCGCCGCGCCATGGCCACCTTCAAGCGCACCGGCACCATCGGCAATTACCGCGACCGAATGATCAATGGCATGGTCGGCAAGGGCTACACCAAGGACTTCGCCGAGCGCTGCTTCAAGCAGATCGAGGGTTTTGGCGAATATGGCTTTCCCGAAAGCCACGCCGCCTCCTTCGCCTTGCTCGTCTATGCCTCCTGCTGGTTCAAGACCTTCTATCCCGACGTATTCTGCGCCGCGATCCTGAATTCGCAGCCGATGGGGTTCTACCAGCCGGCGCAACTGGTGCGCGACGCGCGCGACCATGGCGTCGACATCCGCGAGGTCGACGTCAACTTCTCCGTCTGGGACTGCACCCTGGAAAAAACGCCGTTCGATCCGGCCCGCATCCTGCCGCGCCATGCCGATATGCGTGGTGTCATCGAGACAAACCATGCCGTGCGGCTCGGCTTTCGGCAGATCAAGGGACTTTCCAAGGAACGCATGGAGCAATTCGTCTCGCGACGCGGTTCAGGCTACGAAACCGTCCGTGACGTCTGGCTGCGCTCCGGCCTCGATGTCGACGAGATCGAGAGGCTGGCGCAGGCCGATGCCTTTCGTTCGATCGGCCTCGACCGCCGTGCCGCGCTTTGGGAAGTGCGCGCGCTGGGCGCCAGGAGTGCGGCCGAAAAGCTGCCGCTGTTCGACCAGCCGGCGCTGCGCCTGCGCGAGCTGGAGCCGGAGACGAAGCTGCCGAAAATGCCGCTCGGCGAGCATGTCATCCACGACTATCGCTCGCTCGGCCTGTCGCTGAAGGCCCATCCCGTCGCCTTCCTGCGCGAGCGGCTCGACCGCGCCGGCGTCACGCCCAATGCCAACCTGCCATCCCAGCGCGACGGCAGGCGCGTTTCCGTCGCCGGCCTCGTGCTGGTGCGCCAACGCCCCGGCAAGGGCAATGCGATCTTCCTGACGCTGGAAGACGACAAGGCGGTCGCCAACGTCATCTTCTGGGAGCGGACTTTTACCCGCTTCCGGCCCATCGTCATGGGCGCGCGCTTCGTCAAGGTGACCGGGAAATTGCAGTCGGAATCCGGCGTCATCCATATCGTCGCCGAAAAGATCGAGGATCTGACGCCCTGGCTGACCGTGCTGCTGGAGAAGGTCAGCGGGGCAGGAATGCCGGGTGCCTCCCATCCAGCCACGGATCGCGACAGCCGACCCACGCCACGCAACGCGCCGATCGGGCAGGATATTGCAATGCTGTCGGAAGAAGCGGAACAGGTCATGCCCAAGGGCCGTAATTTTCAGTAGGCAGCGCCACACGCGGCTTCGTCATCCACGGGTGGAGCAGGAGCGAAGCTCCGTCGCGCAGACCCGAGAATCCATGCCGCGACATCAACCGAAGAGTGCCACGGTCCAGAATTGCGTCTCTACCGTGGGAAGAAATGCACCTGGTTCTGGCCCGTTTTCGCGCGTCACATACGTCGCGGCATGGATCCCAGGGTCTCCACGACGCCGCTGCGCGGCTGCTCCGCCCTGGGATGACGACGCGATGAATGACACCGCCTCTTACGCCGGCCCACTCAGCCTCGGCGGCGCCAGCACATCCTCCGCCGACAGCGTCCGCGCCTCGGAGGGCAGCATGATCGGGATGCCGTCGCGCACCGGATAAGCGAGCTTGGCGACCCGCGAGATCAGTTCACCGCGCTCCGGATCCCAGGCCAGCGGCCCCTTGGTCAGCGGGCAGGCCAAAAGCTCCAGCAGCTTGGGATCGACATCGATCCTCTTCCCGTCACGCCCATCCGCCGCCACTATGTTGCCTCCTACCAACTATCGAAGATGTGCTGAGATCCAGGTAGGCCGAGTCGAAAATGGTGGCTTCCGAGAACCGGAGCGGAGCGTACTTTCGTACGTGAGCACCGGAAGCCGCCATTTGCAGGCCGGCATCACTTGAATATCCGCATATCTTACTGCAGGCTCGAACCAAAGTCCTCATTCTCGCGCGCCAGCGCCATTTCGGTGATGGCGATCAGCGTTTCGGCCCGCGTCTTCAGGTCGGCGGCTTCGAGCAGCGCCTGTTTCTCGGCCGGACCGTAGGGCGCCATCATCGACAGCGCGTTGACCAGCATGGCATTTTCGGCGCGGCTGACGCTTTCCCAGTCGGCTTCGAGATCATTGGCCTGCAGATAGGCGCGAAACGCCTTGAGCAGCGCCGGCCTGTCGATCTCGTTGGCCGCCGGATCGTCATCGAGATCGGCGAGGAAGGGCGCCGGCTTTGCCTGGCGAAACGGCGTCTTGACCGTCAGTTCATGGGCGATGCGGAAGCGGAACACGCCCTGCAGCGAAATCAGGTAACGGCCGTCGCCGGTTTCGGAGAAGGCGATGATGCGGCCGGCGCAGCCGACATTGCACAGTTCCGGCTCGCCGTCCTCGCGCAGCGCGCCGTCGAGACGGGGCTGGATGATGCCGATCAGCCGCGAGCCGCCGACCGCTTCGTCCACCATCTGCAGATAGCGCGGCTCGAAGATGTTGAGCGGCATGCGGCCGCCCGGCAGCAAAAGCGCGCCCTCGAGCGGAAAGATCGGGATCGTCGACGGCAGATCCTTGGCCAGCCGATAATGCGCGTTTCCCGCTTGCACCACATTCCTCCGATCGACTTCTTGCGCCGTCCGCCGCCGGGATCGTCGGCTTGGCCGAAGTCAGCTTCCTAATCTGGCGCGGCCGCCGCCGACCACAAGTCCGTGCGACGAAACAGCCGCCGGCTCAGGAAAACAGCAGCGCCGACAATTTGCGCCGCGCGGCCAGCGTCGCCTCGTCCGTCATGCCCCAGGCTTCGAAGAACTGCAGCAGCTGCGTCCTGGCGCCATCCTCGTTCCAGCCGCGATCGGCCTTGATGATGGCCAGCAGGTTGTCGGCCGCCGCCGTGCGCTCGCCCCTGGCGTTCTGGATCATGGCCAGGTCGAAACGCGCCTGATGGTCCTTGGGGTTTTCGGCCAGGCGGCGCTCGAACTCGGCCGGATTGCCCAGTTCCGCCGCTTGCGCGGCCAGCGCCATCTTGGCGCGCAAGGCGGCGAGAGCAGGCGCGTCCTTCTTGGCCTCGGGTGCCGTTGCCAGCAACGCCTCGGCGCCTTGCGTGTCGCCAGCCTCGAACAGCAGCTCGCCCAGCCCGGCGATCGCCTCGATCGTTTCCGGCGCTTGCGCCAGGATGGCGTCAAAAATGTCGGCGGCGGTCTGCATGTCGCCGGCCTCGCGCGCCTCGGTCGCAGCCTGCAGCGCCTCGGCCACGGCCGGAGCGCCATTGCCCTTGCCGCCGACCTTGGTGATGAATTCGGCGATCTGGCTCTCCGGGATGGCGCCCATGAAGCCGTCGACCGGCTGGCCGTCCTTGAAGGCGATGACCGCCGGAATCGACTGGATGCCGAGCTGGCCGGCGATCGAGGGGTGATCGTCGATGTTCATCTTGACCAGCTTGACCTTGCCGCCGGCGGCCCGAACCGCCTTTTCCAGCTGCGGCGTGAGCTGCTTGCAGGGGCCGCACCACGGCGCCCAGAAATCGACGAGCACCGGCTGGCGGCGCGATTCCTGGATGACGTCGGCGGCGAAGGCGGCGGTCGTGGTGTCCTTGATGACATCGGCAGTGACAGCGGCATCGCCAAGCGAGACCTTCGCCGGCGCGGCTGCCGTTCCGCCATACTGAACGGTGGTGGCATACTGGCCGCCACTGCTGCCGAATGACCCGCCAAACGGCTTGTTGTCGCTCATCTCGTCACCCTTTCGGTCGCGCCGCCGGCCAGCGGGCCGGCGCCATGTCATTGGAAGTCGGTTTCGCCATGCATGTGGCGATCAAGCCGAGACTTTCAAGATAGCAGCATCGTGCCCGGTTGCCTCGACGAATCTGACGAGATCGGCCGCGGCGATCGATGTCGTCGCCTCATTGGTCAGCGGATGGGCGTTGATGACGGCATGCGCCATCAAATCCTCGTCGAGCACCAGCTTGACGCGGTTGGCCGTGTCGTTGATGACGCCGAAGACGGTGACGGCGCCCGGCGAGACGCCCAGAAGCTCCATCAGCATCTCCGGCTTGCCGAAGGAAACACGGCTGGCGGCGCCGATCAGCTGGTGGATCTGCTTGAGATCGACGACCGCGTCCTCGCCGACGGTGACCAGGAAAAAATTGTCCTTCTTGTCCTTCAGGAACAGGTTTTTGGTGTGCCCGCCGGCGATCTCACCGCGCAGCGCCTGCGAATCGGCGACCGTATAGAGCGGCGGGTGGCGTTTCGTCGAAACGGCAATGCCGAGTTCGGCGAGAAAGGCAAAAAGTTCGGCTTCGGTCTTCGGCATCGATTGTCTTCTTCGTGGTTTTTTCCGCCTTGCCGTTTACGGCCAATGCGGTGGCCGACACAAGGCCATCGCACGACAGGCTGATGAAATCCGCGCGTTGCGGGCGGTTTGCCGGCATCGTTTGGCGTGTTGAAAAAAGCCTGCGATTTCCCTGTTGCAATCGCCGCGCTCTTAAGCCATATAGGCCCGGCTTGCGGCCAAGACGCCGTGTGAGCGGGTGTAGCTCAGGGGTAGAGCACAACCTTGCCAAGGTTGGGGTCGAGCGTTCGAATCGCTTCACCCGCTCCAATTTCCTCAAGGGGAATCAAGCATCGAAAAGCCGCGGTCCGCCGCGGCTTTTTCGCGTTCTGGGCGGTTAAATCGCGATGGGCGATAGACGGAGGCGTTTCAAGCCACGACGCTCCGTGCCGGCGAGATCAGGCGTAACGGCAGACTGCGAATCCGGGATCATGAGTTCGGCTCGGCAGCCTGATGACCGTCGATTGCCCCGCCAAGCAGCCTGATATTGAGCCGGCCGCCCGTGAACAGCATGTCGTCCAGGGCTTCGGCGAGATCCTGGGAGGTCACAGTCTCTTCGCCACCCCGCATGATGCTCGTTTGGGCGGTACGGCGCATAAGTTCCTTGATGAACGCCGCGCTGACGCCCCTCGTGCGCGCCACGGCCTCCCCCACGACCTTGTCGGAAAGTTTTAACCCGCCGCCATAGAGGCGCACCAGCTTTTCCCGGCAATCGTCATCCGGCAGCGGCACCTCGATGGCCTGGTCGATACGCCCTGGCCGCCCCGTAAGCGCAGCTTCAAGTTGTTCGGGCCGGTTGGTTGTCAGGATGAACAGGATGTCGGCATTGTCCTTCAAGCCGTCCATCTCGTTGAGCAAGGTGTTGAGGAGGGATTCCTCGCACGGGCCCCCCATGGTCTCGCGGTCGCGGGCAATGAGGTCCACGTCCTCGATCACCACCGTCGCCGGCTGCAACAGGCGCGCGAGGGTCATATATTGCGGCAGAAGGCCCATCTGGCCCGCCGTTATGATGAGTGTCGTATGGCCAGGGAGATTCGCGGCAAGGTAGCGAATGGTGTGCGTCTTGCCGGTGCCCGGCGGGCCGTAGAGCAAGATGCCCTTGCGCGTCGATTGCCCAAGCCGTCTCAGCGCTTCCCGGCTCTCGATGAACCGGATCACGTTGCGGTCGAGAAGCTTCAGCGTCTGTTCCGGCAGGATGATCGCCTCGCGCCGTACGTGCGGCAGGCTATGAACCATGACGCCTTTGGAGCGGCCCTGATAATCCCCTTCCGTTTCGAGCGAAAGAACCTTGCCGCGGTAGGATCGCGCGGCATTGATGGCAGCCTCCAGCTGCGAGAAACAGCGATCCACCAGGGCCACGCCATCCTCGCCGGCCGGCACGGCAATCTCGACGCAGGTTCCGGACTCGCGACCGTATTCGCGGTGAAAGGACAGCACGACCGCGTAGTGCAGATCACCGTCCCGGTCGAGCCACAAGCCGTTGCCGAGACACTTTATCGGCGCGCTCTCGCCGATGTCGACATCTTGGTATTGCGCGGCCGAGATGGTGACGGCGTGCTGTCCTTCTTTTGTCAACGCGGCATAGGTCAGCGTCTCGTAGCGATATTGCTCGTAGAGACCGAAGAAGCGAACAGGCGAGGCTGAGAACAGTTTGTTGAGCGCCACCTGCACGTCGGCGCGCATATGGCCCGGAAACTGGCGCGACGTTGCGATGACCTCGTCATGCGCCAGTCCCGCGAAATGCCAGGCGATCGCTTCATGGGCATATTTGAACTTCTTGTTGCGCGAAGCCTGTGCCGGAGGGTCGCTGGCGCCTTCGGTTCCGCCAGGAACGGCGGTTATGCGAAGCGGGTGACCGGCGGCCTTGATGCGCTGCTGCGCCGTATCCAGCATCGCCTTGGCGATCGCGATCGGATAGCTGCCGCATACGGCCTTTCCCTGCTGCGTCACTGTTGCGACAAAAGCTTCCGCCTCCGCTTCCGATCGGTCGAAGACCGAGCGAATGAGATCGACGACAAACTCCCACGGTGTCTGGTCGTCATTGTAAATGACAAGCTGCAAATCGATTGCCTGCGTAGGAATATTGCGCAATGGAACGGCCCACTTCTCAAGTTGCTGCGGATCAACACTATCCGCGCCACGCTGCACGAATTGTTAACAACTTGACGACTTGGTTGCTACGCCTCGAGGATAAAGGCTGCAGGGCAGCGGCTTGCGGCAGGCGAACCGAGGAAATCAGGGAAGGCCGGCACGGACGGAAGGCCGCAGCCTGGCCCGCGATTGTTTCGTTCTTAGCCGCCCTTCACCCCATCCACCTTGCGCAGCGACGCCTGGTGCACCAGCGATGTCCAGCTGTTGGTCGAGGCGAGGTGGCAGTAGAGCAGGCCGAGCGCGCCGGACTTTCTGAGGTCGAGGAAGGCCTCGTCGCTCAATTTGTTGAAGGCCGGCTCGTCGATCACCTGGAAATCGGTGAGGTTGAGCACTTCGCCGCCTTCCAGCGTCACCTTGCTCTGGCGCGGCGAAAACAGGCCATGCGCGTCGATCCTGTCGATCATCTCGCGCGTGGCCCTGAAGTCGATCTGGAACTCGTTGCAGAAGGCGAGCGCCTGTTTCGTCGCCTCGGTCGGCTCGGCGCCGCTGAAGAACGGCGCGATCTTGTCTTCGCGAAACGGCGCCATGAGTTGGTCGATCACCCGCTCGCTTGCCCTGTCGACGCACAGCGTCAGCCGGCCTGCCGTGGTCGGGTCCTCGGCAAGGATGAAGGGATAGCGGCGGACATAGGCGGGGACGTAGTGCGGCGCGGTCCAGCGGCCGTCGGCATCGACGAACAGGTTCTCGCCCTGGCGCACGCCGGTGATGATGACGGGGGATTTTGCCGGGCCGATGAACACGATCGGGTAGGAACGCATCGCCGCCGGCATTTCCGACGCCACGACCGGGATGGCATGCGCGGTGCGCGCGAAGGCAAAGTCGCTGCGCTGGGTCAAACCGAGCGAGCCATGCCGCGCCGGGTTGAGCGCTTCGGGCCTGGAATAGAACAGCGGCATGGCATCCGCCGGCGCCGCTTCCGTCTTTGCCCCGATATCAGCCATGGTCCGTCCCTTTCTCCCGCCGGCCGATCAGGCCCGCTTTCCGCATCAGACCCCAAGACTGGCATCTGCTCTTGTTGCGCTGATCTTGGTTGGACCAAGACTCCGGCGCAGGGACAAAGTACTATAGTGTCCGTGGCGCGCATAAAAGCACGGCCGCCGCGGTATTTTGCGGTTTGCCCCGGCGAATTTGTCTCGCCGGCGCTTGGGCTGCTGCCGGCCCTATGGACAGCCCGCCGCGAAGCGGCGAAATTGCGCCCCGCAAGACAATTCCAGGAAAAAGATGCTTGGCGGTTTTCCCGGGAAAAACGCCAAGCGCTTTCCCTTGGGAATTGCGAGAAACAAAGAAGCTAGCGGATTGAGGCGGATGGCATGGCGTCGATATCGGATTTTAGGCAGGCGGTTGGGTCGGCTTTTAGAGCAGCCTACGGCGATACGGCGGTTTTCCTCAAACTGACCGCCGTTCAGCAAATCGCCAACAGCCTACGCCCTGGTGGCGGCTTCACGCTGACGTTCGAAGGGCCACGCGACATCGCGCTGCCGCAGGCCATTTACCACCTTGCAGGCGATACCATCGCCGATGACATATTCATCGTGCCGATTTCGGTTGATGCGTCTGGGCGGCTTTATGAGGCCGTCTTCAACTGAACTTTTGGCCGCCTGTCGGCAAGGGCGATTCGGGAGGACGGCGGCTCGACATGATCGACTATATCGAGATCGCGGACATACTTGACGGTGCTCGCTGTAGAGCGCTGTGCGCAGAAATTCGGGCGTCCGGCGGCCGTGCGGCCGGCCTGATGGGTCGTGCCGACCAGAAGGCGGCATGGCCGGAGGTTCGCAGAACTAGGCGCGCCGAGGTCTCCCAAGCTACGAAAGATCTTATAAGTGCCTTGTTGGCTGAGCAGAAGGCGGCTCTGCAACGGCATTTCGCCTTGGCGCTCGGCATTTGCGAGGAGCCTCAGTTTCTTCATTATCGGAAAGGTGATTTCTTCGTACCGCATCAGGATGGCAACACGCCGCTGATTCACGACGAGTCGCGATTCAGAAAGATCTCGGCGGTGATTTTTCTCAACCGTCAATCGGACGATCCTTCGCCCGAAGGCTATTCCGGCGGCTCGCTGACCCTGCACGGGCCGTACAGCGGTCCGAACCTGCGCGTCACCATGCCGGCGTTGCCGGGCTCACTCGTTGCCTTCCGTTCGGAAACGACGCACGAAGTCACGCCGGTCACGCGCAATGAACGTTTCACCATAGTGTCGTGGTATCGCGGCGCGTGAGAGCACGGGCGCTTTATCGAGGAGGACACACCATCAGGTCGTAAACGCCCTTGTCCTCGGCGACGGCGAAACCGAGCCTGGCATAGAGCTGTCTGGCCGGATTGTTCTTCTCGACATGAATTGACGCTGATTTGCCGGCTAACCATGCCTCGTCGACAAGGTCGCCGAGCAGTGCCGCGCCGAGCCCTCTGCGGCGATGTGTCGGCAGAAGCGCGATATCGATGATGCGATGCTGGGTCGGCCAGCGCTCGATATAGAGGCGACCGATATCGTCTCCGTCACGCATGATCACCAGCCAGTCGGCCGCGGGATAGTGTTTGATGTAATGCGCGTGTTGCGCCCGGAACTGCATGTCGAGGAAGGCCGCCTTCTGCTCGTCGGTCCAGGACGTCACCGCAAGTTCCTCGGCGCGGGTCGACGCATAGAGCCGTGACAGGAACGGCAGATCTGCATCCGTGGCTGGGCGAAACGACAGCCCGGCGCCAACCGCCCGCATCCAGCCGATTGATGCCGCTTCAAACACCTGCAGACCGGACATCGACAGATCAGGGGCGGGCCGGGAAAATGCCTTGCAACGCTATACAGAAGTTGAGTGTCAGGTACGGCATCATGTTGTTGTGCGGCAGGTCGCCGCCCGTTGGCTGCACCGCATTGCTGTTCAGCGGCGTCAAATTGGCGTTGCTGGTCTGGTAGACCGGTCCGCCCGCCGACCGCGCCAGTCCGGTGGAGGCCGATGGCGCGAACAGCAGCGCCGGAGGAACGGCGGCCATCAGCGAATGCACATGTTGCGGCATCTCGGTCTGTAGAAGCGCTACCGTCGTCGATCCCCCGGTTTCACCCAAGAAGTGATCCGATCCGCCGGCGGCCTGGCCGGGCTGCATCGGCGCATTGCCCTGCATGTCCGGCAAAGCAAAGGTCGATTTGCCATCGCCGCCATAGGTTGTGCCCAACAGCGAGAACAAGGCCGTGTTTTGCGAGATCGGCATGAGCTGACCGTCGCAGGTCGCCCAGCCCGTGGGGGCGAAGTTGAACGGGAAAATTCGGATTTCCGCGACGAATTGGTCCGACATGGTCCTGTCCTATGTTTGGCTCGGGAAAACGCCGAACAGTGAAATGATGAAATTGATGCAAAGATAGGGCTGCAAATTGCTGTGCGGCTGACTGCCGCCCGTGGGCGTCATCGACGACGGCCCCAGCGCCGCAGTGGGTGCGATCGCGGAATAGACTTTGATCGTGGACGACTGGGCAAGCACGTTGTTGCCCGGGGCGCTAGCGCCGCCGATATTGGTTGTCGCCATGAACGGGTGCGAGTGCGAGGCGATCTGTTGCGTTGTAAGCGTAACCTCTTCGACCCCCGCCATCTGCCCGATCAGGTACCCGCTCCCTTGATGCAGCGGCAGCCGGCCCGACAGATTCGGCAGATTGAACGTCTCTTGCCCATCACCGCCATAGGTGGTGCCTATAAGTTGGAACAGCGTCTCATACTCCGAGATAGGCAATGTCTGGCCTTGGCAGAACATCCAGCCGTTCGGATTGAAATTGCCGGCGAACATGCGAATCTCGCCCACATAGGCTGCCATCGTTGGAACTCCTTCAATTTCGCGAGGGAAAGATGCCCTGCAGGGCGATGCAGAAATTCAAGGTCAGGTATGGCTGCATGTTTTCGTGCGGCTGGCTGCCGCCGACACTGCTGACTTCGGTTGGGATCATGGTCGTCAGATTCGCCGGTGCACCGTAGAGCTGATTGGCCGGGCCCAGATAATTGTTGGTGGCAATCACCTGATCACCGTCCACCGTCGAGGCGCTGGCGCCATGCACATGGGATGGCAATTCCTGGATGCTGAGCGTATGCGACGGCTCGCCGCCTTGTTGACCAAGGAAAAAGCCCTCGCCGCCCATATGCGTCGGCACCCGGCCCTGCAGATTTGGCAGCGCAAAATTAGTTTGCCCATTGCCACCGTAAGTCGTTCCCAAAAGAGAAAACAACGCCTGGTTCTGGTTTATCGGCAGCAACTGACCATTGCAGAACGCCCAGCCTTTGGGGGGGAAGTTGAACGATACGAGTTTTATTTCCGATAGATATGGCTCTGCCATATGGGGCCCCTCCAGCTTCTATCCGATGCCGCTAACATGACAGATCAGATAGAAATGTCGACATGAATCTCTCGTATTAGCGACTGCTAAAACTAATGCTGAACTTGATCAGGGCAG
The DNA here is from genome assembly GCF_030160235.1 of Mesorhizobium huakuii. Lineage (GTDB taxonomy): Bacteria > Pseudomonadota > Alphaproteobacteria > Rhizobiales > Rhizobiaceae > Mesorhizobium > Mesorhizobium huakuii. The sequence goes on along the minus strand of NZ_BSNY01000035.1, from coordinate 14,904 downwards.
CGGCGGCACCGTATTGACAAGATTGATCGTTCCAGACGTAGCAACGGCTGTCGCGCCCGGATTGAGGTTGTTGTCCAGAACAACCTGGCTGGCCGTTCCCGCCGCGGAAACGCCCCGCGAAAGGTTGATCGTCGAGGTACTGGCTCCGCCGGATACCGCCAGGAAGACGTCACTGCCGTTCGCCGGATCGCCATTGGAGAAGTCATTGCGCTGAGTCCCGGAACCGCCGACCAGCAGGTTGATGACGCCATTGTCTCCAGCCAGCCCCGAGCCAGCGACGACGTAGAGGCCGGTGAAGGCATTGGAATCGCCATTGCTGGTCGTATTGCCCTGCACCGTGGCATTGATCGTGCTGCTGCCGGAAATCTGCGAGATCTGTATGCCGGCCGTGTCGTAGTGCGTGAGAATGTTGTTCAGGATGGCAATGGTGAAGGTGCCGTTGTCCTGGCTGTTGATATCGATGTCGTTGGAGCCGATGCCGCTGCCCGAATGGGCGGTGGCTGCAACGCCGATCGTGTTGCCCGAAATCGTGCCGTCGAATGTCGAATTGCCGCTGCCGGTGGCCTTGTTCACTTCGATGACGTGCGACTTGATGCCGGTTCCACCATTGGCGGCATGCATGTCGAACGTGTTGTTGGAGATATTGAAGGTGACATTGCCGAGGCTGGCGATGTCGAAGGCGGTGCCGCCGCTGACGGTCAGCGGATGGTTGTTGGTCACGGTATTGCCGGTGAGCTGAACATCCATGTTGGTCCCGACCCCGCCCGTCGCGGCAACGAGGTTGGCGCGTGCAGTCGTCAAAACGCTGTTGCTGACAGTCAGGTTCATCGCCGTGCTGCCTGCATCCGCCTGGAAGTGGATGCCGTCGTTCATCCCGGTGCCGTTGTCGCTCCTGCCGCCAATGGTGGAGCTGTCGATTGTCAGCCGGTTCAACGTGCCGGTGTTGTTCTCGACATTGACCGTGTTGGTGTAGCCGCCGCTGATGTTCGAATTGGTGATCGAACCGCTACCCAGCAGATTGGTTAGCCGGATGGCATCCTCGCCGACATTGGCGAAGGCCGCTAGTCCGTCGGACAGGCTGTTGCTGGTGCCGCTGTCGCCGCTGATGACGCTGTGGTCTAGTGTGAAGCCGGTGACGTTGTTGCCGCGGATCGCGAAATTGCTGAAATCGTTCAGCTGCATCCAGGCGAGCTGCACATCCTTGGTGCCGTTGAGGAAGATGCCGGTGCCTTGTGTGGTCGACCCGTCGGCGCCGGTCTTGTTGGCGATGGTGCCACCAGTGCCGGCTGAGCCTGTACCCGTGACATGCAATCCGCCATTTCCAGCCCCAGTGCCGGTATTGACCAGGATGATGCCGTTGGCGCTGCCGCCATTCGATGTGATGCTCTGGAACGTTGCGTTGCCCGAGCCGATCAACGTGTTGGAGATGTTGAGCGCGGTGCTGCCGGAGGTGGACACGATCGCGTTGCCGGTGCCCTGCACCGTCACCGTGCCGCCGCCGGTGGCGTTGAAGCCGGTGCCGCTGGTGGTGTTGATGGCCAGGCCGCCGCCGGTGAAGTTGATGGTCGCTCCGGTGTTGCTGGTCAAGTTGACCGCCGTGTTGGCGCCCGTGGTCAGCGTCTTGGTGGCATTCGAGAAGTTGATCACCGCCGTGCCGGAATTGCCGCTGACGTCGATGCCGTTGGCGAAGCTGCCGGTCGCACTGAGGCTGCCGCTGAATGCGACGGTTCCGGCGGTGCGGCCGCTGACGTTGACGATGTTGCCGGCGCTGGTCTTCGTCACCGACGCCGCGATGGTTACGTTGCCCGTGCCGCCATTGATGTCGACACCGTTGCCGGTCGGGTCGTTGGTCGCGCCGATCGAGCCGCCATTCACGGCGACCGCATTGGTGTTGTTGTCGATCCTGATGCCGGCCTGGCCTGTGTTGTTGATCGCCACCGTCGAGAAGGTGACCGCGCCGTTGGCGCCACTGAGGAAGATGCCGTTGTCGGCTGTCGCCGCGATGGTCGCCGAGGTGAAGTTGAATGCCGCACTCGAGCCGTTGATCTCTATCCCGTCGCCGCTGGTCGTGGTGCCGGCAACGCTCACCGCGCCGCCGTTGAAGGTGCCGCCGCTGACCCCGGTCAGGTTGATCGCGTCGAGGCCCGTGATCGAACCCGTCGATTGCAGCGAGGCGAAGGTGGCGCCGCTGCCGCCGACGGTCATGCCGTTCCAGTTCAGGATCTGGCCGCCCGCCGTCTGAACTGTATTGCCACTGCCCGTCACGTTGACGGTGCCGCCGCCCGTGGCATTGAAGCCAATGCCGGTGCTGGTGTTGATCGCCAGGCTGCCGGCGCCGAAGGTGATCGTGGCATTGGTGTTGGCCACCAGGTCGACAGCCGTAAAGGTGCCGGTGGTCAGCGTCTCCGTTGCGCCGCCAAAAATGAAGGTTCCGCCGGTGTTGCCGTGGACAAAGATACCGTTATCGACGCCGCCAGTGGCGCTAAGATTGCCGGACAGCGTGATCGAGCCGGCGGCGACGCCGGAGATGTCGACGATCTTGCCGGCAACGGTCTTGTTGATGGTGCCGGCGTACGCGACGTTGGCGGTGCCGCCAACCACATTGAAGCCTATCCCGCTCGGGTTTGTGATCGAAGTGCCGGTGCCGAAGCTGAACGTGCCGCCCGACCCGTTAATGATATCGACGCCGGCGTCACCGCCATTCAGCGTCGTCGTGCCGATGAAATTGTAGGTGCCGTCGGCATTGTTGAACTGCAGGCCGGTACCGTTCGTCGCCGACAGCGTGCCGGTCTGGAAGGTGATCGTGCCGCTTGTGTGGCCGGTGATGGCGACCAGCGCGGCGTTGTTGGCCTGCGTGATGCTGCCGCTGTAGGTGACAGCGGCGGTACCGCCAACCACATTGAACGCCGTGCCGCTCGGGCTGGTGATCGAGGTGCCGATGCCGAAGCTGAACGTGCCGCCCGACCCGTTGAGGATGTCGATGCCGGCATCGCCGCCATTCAGCGTCGTGATGCCGTTGAAATTGTAGTTGCCGTCGGCATTGTCGAACTGCAGGCCGGTGCCATTGGTCGCCGACAGCGTGCCGGTGTTGAAGGTCAGCGTGCCGGCGTTGCCGCTGGAAACGCCGACCAGGGCAGCGTTGTTCGCCTGGGTGATGTTGCCGGCATAAATGACGGTGGCCGTTCCGCCGACGACTTCGAAAGATGTGCCCGTCGCGCCGGTCATTGTGCCGGTGCCGAGGCCGATGGTGCCGGTGACGCTGGTCAGGCTGATATTGTTGGTGCCGCCGCCCGACGAGGTCGAGTCCAGCGCGATGGTGGCGGCAACGCCGGAGAGCTTGATCGCTGTACCACCGGCTGAATTGACCGTCTCGGCGCCGCCAGTGTCGGTGATGCCCATCGTGCCGCCGGTGCCGGCGATGCCGGTACCGGTGGTGGTGTCGATGGTCAGGCCGCCGGTGAAGCTGGTCGTGCCGCCGCCCTGCGAGAGGCCCGTGCCGCTCGTCGTGTCGATATTGGCGAGGCCGGTGACGTTGAGCGTGCCCGTCGCGACATGGATGCCGCCGCCCGTGTTGGGGACGGTGACATTGTTCACCGTCACCGTGTTGAAGTTGAAGGTGCCGGTGTTGGTGTTGATGGCATCGATGCCAAAGCCCGTCGTGTTGCTGATGGACGTCGTACCGGTGACGGTGAAGGTGCCGGCAACGCCGTCGAAGATGATGCCGCTGGCGCCGCCGACGGCGCTGACGCTGGAGAACGTCATGTTGACGGTCAGCGGATCGAGATCGAAGGCCGCGCCGTTGAGGGTGGTGACCACGCCGGCGCTGTTGTTCAGCGTGAAGATCGTGCCGGCGCCCTTGGTGTTGACCAGGACGCCCGTGCCGCCATTGTTGGCGAGGCTGAGCGTGCCCAGATCAAGGGTGCCGCTGGTGTTGATGAAGCTCAGGCCATTGCTCTGGACCCGCGTGCCGGGAGTGCCCATGCCGAGCGTGCCGGCACTGACGGTGCCGCCGGCGCCATCGGAATCGAAGCGCACATTGTTGAACACGATGCCGCCGCTGCCGGCGCCGCCGGTCACCTTATTGCCGGCAAACGACCTGATCGCGATCGAGTTGTCCGTCGTGCTGATGTTCTGGCCAGAGAAGGACGCCGCCAGCCCGGACGCGGTCGACCTGAGCGTATTGCCGTCGATGGAAAGCAGAAGCGTATCGGCCGGCGCACCGGTCGTGGAGAAGTCGAGTGCATTGCCCCCGGCGGTGATGGTGTTGTTCCTGAGGAAGAAACTGGAGGCGCCCGTCGCATCGACGGCAACGCCGGCGCCGCTGCCGACATTGGTGACGATCAAATTCTCGAGGCCGCCGGTGAAGATGCTGGTGCCTGATGTCGCGAAGTTGATCACCGAGGTCGCGTTGTTGCTCTGCAGCACGGGCCGCAGCGTGTCGATACCGGCCGGTGCCGAGACGATCGGGCTGTTCTGGATCGTGGTGAAGTGGAAAGCCGCGGATGCGCCGCCGCTGGCATCGACGCCAAGCTGCGAAACATCGACGGCCGCGTCGCCGCTCTTGAAGGCAAGCAGCACTTGCCCGTCATGGAGCTGGTATGAAGTCCCGCTTAGGTCGATCGTCTCCTGGCTGCCGTCGATATTCTTGTCGATCAGCACCACGACATTGGCGGTGGACGCCTGCGCTCCGACATAGCTGCCTGGATTGGCGAGGCTGCCGTCGCCGGTGCCGCCTGATGTGACATAGTAGACGCTGATCGACGACAGGTTGGCGGTGTCGCCGGTGAAATTGACGTCGTTGAAATTGTAGTCGCCCGATGTCGGCAGCGTGTCGGTGGCGTGGATGACCTGGCCGCCGGTGGTTTTGATCGACGATTCGGCAGGACCCTGACCGTCGCCGAACACCAGCTTGGCGTTGGTGGCGCTGGAGAACTGCACGCCATAGCCGACATTGGCGATGGTCGAGGTTTGGCCGGTCAGGTTGTTGTTGACGGTGTCGCCGAGCTGGATCGTGCCGGTGCCGGTCGTGCCGGCCATGTCGATGCCGATCGAACCGACAGCGCCGCCGCCGTCAACGTCAAAATCGCCTGCGGTAATATTGCTGGCGCCAAGCGAAGCACCGTTGAGGTCAAGGCTGACAGCATTGGTGGCGCCGGCCGCGATCACCATGTTCAGGCTGTCGAAGCTCACCGTCGAGCCGAGCGTGCCGGAAATGTCGACGCCGCGCGCGTTGGCGCCAGTGATGCCCAACAGGTTGACCGCGCCGAGATCGAGGGCGCCGCCGCTGACATCATTGAGCGAGATGCCGGTCGTCGCGCCATTGGTCGAAATCGTATCGAACTTGATGCCATCGACACCGATTGTCGCGCCTGTCGCCCCCGCCAGGACCGCTGTCGCGTCGCCAAGCTTCAGCGCCGTGCCCGTGCCGGTGGTGATGGTGTTGCCGGCGCCGGTGACGCTGATCGTGCCCGGACCGAAGGTGCTGGCGGTGAAGCCGGCGCCACTGGTGGTGGTGATGACGAGGCCGCCATTGGTGAAGTTGAGCGTGCCCTTGGTCTGCGGATCCGGCACGTACGCGGGTGCCTTGACGATGGCATCGTTGGCGCCGGTGTTGAATTTCTTCGACGTACCAGAGAAGGTAACGGTGCCGTTGGCCGAGCCGCCGATAGCGACACCTTTGCCGCCGCTGTGATCGATGCTGCTCGAAATATTGTATATGCCGTCGGCGTGGCCAAAGAAGTCGAAGGCAGTCGACGACGTCGTGGAATTGACCGAACCGCTCATGTTCAGGCGGGTTCCGTCGCCACTGGCGCTTATCACCGAGCCCGCGCCGATCGTGACCGAACCTTTATAGGTCAGCGTGGTGAAGGCCAGGTCATTGCCGCCGCCGAGGCTGAAGGCCGCAAGGGTGGTGTTTGTGATGCTGGCGCTGCCGTTGACGCCGACGTTGACGGTCCCGCCCTGCGAGGTCTGTATGATGCCGTACTGGCCACCATCGATGGTCAGCGTGGATCCGGCGACATTGGCTATGTTGACGGTGCCGACCTGGGGGCCGCCGATGTTGAAGCCGGCGTAGCTGACGTCGAGATCGATCGTGCCGGTGAAGTTAACCACCCCGGTGCCGCTCAGGGCCGACAGCGAGGCGCCGGTGTATCCGGTGTCCCTCAGGCCACCGATGTTGACATCGCCCGCGAGATTGGAGCCCGACAACGTCACGCCGGCGCCGCCGGGATCGCCGACAAAGGCAGGAATCGCGGAGTCCGCCTTGACGCTGTCGAAGGTGACGCCGGCGCTGCCGACATCGGCGAAGATTATGACCAACCCATTGCTGCCGGAATCGATCGTGTTTCCGGTAACCGGGCCAGTGCCTGACACGCTGACGGTGCCGCCATACGCCGCGACAAAACCTGTCCCGGTCGTCGTCTTTATGGCGAGGCCGCCATTGCTGAAGTTGACCGTGCCATTCGTATTGGGTGCCGGCGCGCCAAGGGGGTAATTGCCCGCGATGCCGAGGCTCACGCCGTCGGTCGCGCCCGAGTCGATCTGCTTGGTCGAGCCGGAGAAGGTGACCGTCGCCGCCGTGCCGTTGTCGATGCCGGTGACGACGATGTTGCCGCCGGCGTCCGCAAGGCCGTCCGTCAGATTGCCCGAAAGCGTCACCGAGCCGCCGGTCAGCTCCTGGATCGAAACCGCGGCGCCGGTGCCATTGCTGGCGATCGTGCCGCCATAGGAGATGATGGCATTGCCGCCGCTGGCGTTGGTCGCCGAGCCGACATTGAAGGCCGTGCCCGGACCGGTGTTGGTCAGCGTGCCCGTGCCGAAGCTCGCCGTCCCGCTCAGGTTCTGCAGGTCGATGCCGTTGCCGGAGCTGAACGTCGCGCTTGTCGAGGCGAAGTGGATCCCATCGACACCGGGCGTGGTACCGGCCGTGATGCCGTCGAGCGCCACCGCTTGCGCTGACGTGGCGTTGATCGTGCCGGTCACGACATTGACCGTGCCGCCGCCGGTGGCGGCGAACGCCGTCACGCCGTTGGTGGTGATGTCCAGATCGGCGAAGGTGACCGTAGAGCCCGTATTGCCGGTGAGCGAGACGCCATTGCCGCCGACGGTCACCTTGTCGGTAAAGTTGACCAGGCCGCCGGTGCGGTTGGCGATCGAGATGCCGCCGCCCGTCAGCGTGCCTGCCGGCCCGCTGTTGGGCAAGGTGCCGCGCGTGACCGTGATGTTGCCGGTGCCGCCATTGACGTCGAGCAGCGTGCCGGCAACATTGATGTTGTTGTTGGTGATCGACAGATTGCTGTCGAGGCCGGCGACCTTGAACGCCGTGCTGCCGGCGGCGACATTGCTGACCGTAACGCCTTCGATGACGATGCCGCCGGCATTGTTGAAGCCGCCCGCGCTCTGGTCGACGGTGAAGACCGAACCGCTGGCGCCGCTGAAGTCGAAGGCGGTGTTGCGCACCTGGTTGCTGCCGAGCAGATGCAGGAAGTCGCCCGTGCCGGTGACCACGCCTTCATTGCCGGTGACGTTGCCGCCGGTGGCGCCGAGATTGCCCTGGACATTGACCGGCTGGATCGTGCCGGAGACGGTGATGGAGGTGTTGTTGCCGAAGCCGGTGATCGACTGGCCCGAATCGAGCGTGAACGGCGTGCCGCCGAGATCGACGGTCCCGACAAAGGCGAAGGTCTGCGTGCCGAGCATGGCATCGGCCTGCGCGAGCGAGATGGTCGTCACCGCGGCGCTGAGCCCGTCCGTGCCGGCGGCGATGACGCCGCCGTTCTGCGACACCATGGTGACGCCCCCGACGGCACTGGCCAGATGCGCGCTGCCGGTGAAGAACACGTCGTTGAAATTGTAGTTGCCGAGCGTCGGATCGAGCCCGATCGTGTTGACGGTGTAGGCGCCAACGGCCGTGGCGCTGATGGAGGACTGCAGCCCGTCGGCCGAAATGCCGTCGCCGAAGGTGAAGTTGGCGTTGGCCGAGGTCGCGGTGGTGCCGCCCGACGACAGGTCGACGCCGATGCCCAGATTGGTGATGCTGGAGCCGCGCAGGAAGGTGATGGTCTTGTTGCCTGTCGTCGACGACAGGTCGATGCCGCGCGAGGTGAGGTCGCCGGTACCGGTGATGGAAGTCACGCCGAAATCGGCCGTTGTGGCCGAACCGCTGAAATCGATGCCGGTCTGGTTGGCGCCGGCGCCCATGGTCACGTTGGTTGTGCCGAACAGCACATTGGCATTGGTGCCGCTGAAATTGATGCCGGCCGCGTTGGCCGCCGAGCCCAGCGTGATATTGCTCGTGCCCGTAAACGTGACCGAGCCGGCATTGCCTGATATGTCGATGCCGTTGCCGCTGGCGCCCGACACGGTCACCGCACCGAAGCCGACGCTGCTGCCGGCGGCGGTGTTCGAAACCGATACGCCCGTCCCGGTGCCGGTCGAATTGATCGGACCGCTGAAGGCCACCGAACCGCCGGTGATGCCGTCGACCTTGACCGCCGTGCCCGGCGCGCCTGCCGAACTGGATATGGCGGCCGAAACCGTGATCGCCGCGCTGCCGCCCGAGACGACGACGCCGTCACCGGTGCCGGAATTGGTGATGGTGCCGCCAATGCCGATCGTGCCGGTGTTGTTGGCCAGGCTGACATCGGCGCCGGCAATATTCGTGCTGACGAGGTTGCCGACATTGACTGTCGCTGCGCTGTTCTGAACCAGCAAGCCGGGCACTCCGCCCACCACGGTGTCGACCTTGGTCGTGCCGCTGAAACTGTAGGTGCCGCTGGTGACATTGTTGAGGCTGATGGCGATGCCGCTGATGCGATACAGGTCGACGCCACCAAAGGTGACGTTGCCGCCGCTGGTGTTGGAAATGGCGATGCCGGTCGAAACGCCGCCGCCCGAGCCGTCCACGGTGACGCTGGAGAAGTTCACCCCGGCCGCGCCGATCGTCATGCCGGCGATCTGGATGCCCTTTTCATCCGGCCCGAGACCGGTCGCCACGGTATTGCCCGAGCCGGTCACCGTCAGCGTGCCGCCACCGACGGCGCTGAAGGCGAAGCCGCCATCGGCGGTCAGATCGAGACCGCCGGTGAAATTGATCTTGCCGCCCGCATTGCCGGTCAGGTCGATCGCATTGGCCGCGCCCGTGCTGGCGGTGATCTTGCCGCCGAAGGTGGCGGTGCCGCCGGTCATGTTGGAGATCTTCACCGCACTTGCGGCGCTCGTCTGGCTGATGGTGCCGTTGTAGGTGACGTTGGGCGTGGAGTTGGTGATCGAAAAGGCGTTGCTGCTCGTGCCGGCGATGGAGCTTCCGGCCCCGAAGGTCAGGGTTCCGCTCGAGCCGGCAACGATACCGACGCCTATGCCGCCGCCGGTAATATCGAGGTCGTCGAAAGTGGCAGTGCCGTCGAAATTGTTGGCGAACAGCCCGACATTGGTGGCATTGCCGATCGTCGTGTTGCCGGTGAAATTGACGGTCGCGCTCGAATGAACAAGCGCGATGCCGGTTTGGCTCGTGTTCTGGACATTGAGATCGGCGACCGTGATAGTGCCGGTCACGCCGTCGAGGACAAGACCCACCGCAACATTGCTGACGGTCACGCCCTGGATCGTCAGGCCGTCGATCGCGGAGGCGTTGATCCCCGCGGCGCTGCCGCCCGAAATGTTGAAGTCGAGCAGCGAATTGCCATTGGCGGCCGTCACGACATCGCCGGCACCGGAATTGGTCAGCGTCGCCGCGCCGCCGCCGGGATCCGAAACGATCTGGTCGTGCTGGATGTTGTCGCCGGTGACGTTGACCGGGATACCGCCGAGCGAGAAGCTTCGGCCATTGCCGAAGGACGCCAGCGTCTGTCCGTCGCTGAGCGAGAAACCACCCGAAGCATTGATGGGCGTACCATCGTTGACCAGCACGAAGATCGCGTCGCTGTCGGTGATGGCGTTGGCCGTGGTAAACGAGGCGAGGTCCGACAGCGAGGATCCGTCCGCTAGGCCCGTCGCCGTCGAGCCGACGAAGATCACGTTCTGCTGGTCGAACAGCTGCAAGCCGCTGAAGGTGGTCGAGCCGAACGCGTAGTGGCCGAGCGTCTGGTTGAGGCCGCGCGCGTCGAGCGAAGCGGTGTTGCCGGCAATCGAACCGCCGCCGAACGTAAATTCGGCATTGGCCGAATGGGCCAGCGACCCGGAGATGCCGAGGCGCACGCCGGTGTCGACACCCGAGATCGAGCCACCATTGGTGACGACGATCGTTCCGCCAGTGGTGTCGGCGAGATCGATGCCGATGGTGCCAGCGGCGCCCGGCCCGGTGATGTTGAGCGACTGCGCGGCGAAATTGGTCTGGCTGCCGGAGAAATCGAGACCAGAGCCGACGCCCAGCCCGGAAATGACGATGTTGCCGGCCACCACGGCGGCGTTGACGCCGCTGAAAGACATGCCGCCGGCGCCGGGATTGGTGATGTTGATGTCGCCGAACCGGATCGTCGCCGGCGAAGCGGAAATGGCGATCGCCGGTCCCGTCGTGTTGGAAATCGTCGCCGCGCCGTTGACGATGAAGCTGCCCGAAACGTGGTCGAGCACCACACCCGACGTGCCGCCGGTCTGGCTGATCGAATCCAGCACCACATGCGCGGTGATCGGGTCGATGAAGACGGCCACGCCCCCATTGCCCGACACGGTGCCGCCGGTGGTGGTGAAGCTGCCGCCGCTCGACGTACCCTGCACGGTTATACCGCGATCGGTGTTATCAAGCGCGTTGACGGTGGCGAAGGTGTAGGTGCCCTGGCCTGTGATATCCAGACCGTCGTCGTGGTTACCCTGCAGCAGCGTCGTGCCGGTGAAATTATAGGTGCCGTTGTCTTCTATATGCAGGCCGTCGAGGCCATTGCCGGTCGCGGTGAAATTGGACGCCTTGACATTGGTCGAACTGCCGGTGAATTCGGCGCCGTTGCCGCCGGCGCTGGTCACGGTGACATTGGTCAGCGTCGTGTTCGTGAGATTGTTGCCGAGGATGCCATTGGCGCCGGTGCCCGTCACCGTGAAATTGGTCAGCGTCGTGCCGGCAACACCGTTGCCGAAGATGCCGTTGGCGCCGCCGGTGATGGTGATGCCGTTCAGCGTGTTGCCTGTGCCGAGCGCGATGACGTTGTTGGCGACATTGGTGCCCTGGATCGTGCCGTCGCTCCCGCCGAGGTTGAAGGTGGCGGTGCCGCCGCCGGACAGTTTCGCGGTAACGCTTTCGCCGCCGCCGATCACGGTCTGGCCATTGGCAAGTGTGACGCCGGCAGTCGTCAGATTGCCGTTGCCGCCCAGCGCAACGACAAAACCACCGCTGCCGGCCTTGGTGACCGCGTCGTCCAGCGTCGTCGGGTCGGCCTGCGTGCCGGCGCCCGCAAGCCCGCCATCGGCATAGTAGAACTTGCCGAACGCCGCATTGGTGGCGGCGTTGATGGCGACGCGCGTCGTCGAGCCGCCGTCAGTCTCCTGCGACTGGACCCTGACGCCGATATCGCCGCGCACGCGCTCGTTGACGCGCTTGCGCAGGCCTTCGCTGACCGGATAGACCGGGTCCGTACCGATGGCGGCGGTCTTGTCCGAGTTATGGCCGGGGTTGAACGGGATGTTCAGCCGCACGCTGCCGGCGAACTGGGTGTCGTCGCGATTGTCGTTGCGGACCTCGCCGGCGAAGACCAGTTCGGTGCCGCTGCCGAAGACATCGCCGATCGTGTATTCGAAGCCGGCCTTGGCGCCGGTGACGCTGCCGTCGTCGCCGTGCGGGTCCTCGAAATGGTAGCCGCCAATGTCGAGCCGCAACGAATGCTTGTCGGGCAGGTTGACCGGAACCTTTGCGCCGATCTCGCCTTCGATGCCCCAGGCCGCGTAGTCGCGATGGTCGAGCACCGATATCTGTTCGATCAGCTGGTTGCCGACCATCGACAGGGTCGAGCCGGTCGAATGATCGGTCGAGTCGCCCTTGATCGGCACGAAGACGTTCACATGCGCGTCGAAGTTCGGCGTGATCGCCTCGACACCCAGCGTGGCCGCGGTGAACTGCGTGCTGTTGTAGTTCTCGAGGTTGATATAGGCGTAGCCGCCGAGCATCAGGTCGGGATTGACGATGCGGCGGATGCCGAGGCCGATGTCCTGGCCGGAAGCATCCTTGAAATCGTGCTTGGCCCGGACATCCAGGAACAGCACCGACTCCGCCGTCTGCTTGATCGGGATGAAGCCTTCGAGCGCGGCATTGCCGCCATTGTTGTCGGCGCCGACGATGGCGCGGATCTGCGGCTGCCAGAGCCCGTCGGGGTCGGCATGGGCAACCACGCCCGAAAGGCCGAGCGCCAGCGTCGTCAGCGCCGTCGTCTTCCAAAGATGGCTTACAATACGCGAACGGCGATAGACGGCGCGCACGCGGAAAGCCTCCCCACGCGCCACCATCCCACCAACCTGCCGAGACGTCTCGGTAGTTCCCATCCCTGGCGAGTCCTTCTGGGACTACACGTCCCGCGTGTTAATTCTTACGCGAATTCTATTGTATAGCGAGTCCGCAACGTTGTGAGTGTTGTTGTTGGACCTCAAAGTTCTGTCCTGTGACGATATTGCCACAGTAGATTTGCCGGCTTGCTTCACGGGGGACTCGGCTTTCGGAGCAGTCCCCATTGTTGTATCAAGCCTTTGCCAGGAGAATACCTGCCGGGGCAAGGAAAATTGCGGGGGGTCAAGAATATGGCAAGTACTTTAGCCAAGACTAATCTAAGTGGCATAGCGGTGTCGGCTGCCCTTTGGCTGCTGGCGGCTTGTGTCGGCCCGGCGCTTGCCGAGGACGCCGCCAAAGAGCCCCAGACCAAACAGTCTCAACCCAAGGAGGCCGAACCCAAGCCGTCCGACGCCAATGCATGGGCGGTGAACTGCTCCAGCGACTCGGCGGCCGGCGAGCTTCAGTGCCAGGTGTCGCAGAACCTCACCGAGGCCAAGACCGGGCAGCGCGTGCTGACTGTCACCGTGCGCCGCGACAACGCCAATGGCAGTCTGGCCATGCTGCTCGCTTTGCCGCACGGCCTGTTCCTGCCGTCGGGCGTCAGCTATCAGGTCGACAGCGGCAAGAAAGTCACCGTCGCCATCCAGACCAGCGACCAGAACGGCGCCTATGCCGCGGTGCCGGTGGCGCCGGAACTGGCCAAGGCGATGAAGTCGGGGACGTCGATGAACATCGGCATGGAATCGGTGACGCGCAAGCCGGTGACCATCCCGGTTTCCCTCAAAGGCTTCGGCGCCGCGGTGGCCAAGCTGGAATCGATCAAGTAGGGTTCGCCGGCAACCATTGGCCGACGGCCTATCACTTCGTCATCCACGGGCGAAGCAGCTCCAGGAGTCTGCGCTGCGTCGCTGCGCTCCTTGCTCCGCCCGTGGATGACGAAGTCGTGGGGCGTCTCCGCTGCTCTTCGAGAATGCCGTGCATCAACATAGCAAGCAGCCGACTTGATTGTCCGCGCCCGCAATGCTCCGTTGTCGCTTCGGTCATCCGGAGAACCCCATGACAGGCTTTGTCGACCGCCAGCGCGCCGCGCAACTGATGGAACGCGCCGGCATCGCCGCGCTGGTGCTCTGCGCACCCGAGGCCTTCCATTATGCGACCGGCGCGTGGATCGGCCCGGCGGGACTGTTCCGGCGCGGCGGCGGCGGCTTCGTCGTCATCCCGGCCCGGCATGATTTGCCGATCGGCGTCGTCGTCGCCGACTTCAACGCCGCGCAGCTGCGGCTCGCCGCGCCCGAAGCGACTGTGCGGTCGCACCCGATCTGGATCGAATCCGCGCCGGTCGAGGCAGCGCACGGGCTTGCCCTGGCCGAACGCATCGAGGCCGGCCTTGCCTCGCTTGGCCGGGCGCCGGATTTCTCCCGTCCCGCCACTTTCGATCTTGCCGGCTCGGTGCGCCAGCTGCAGGCCTTGCTCAAGGAATTCGGACTGGAGCACGCGACGCTCGGCATCGACCTCGACTTCGTCCCGGCAGCCGATTTCGCGGCCATCCAGGCGCTGCTGCCGCATTGCCCGATGGTCGACGGCTCCCCCGTGCTGGACAGGCTGCGGACCGTCAAATCGCAGCGCGAGATCGACCTGCTCCAGCAAGGCATTTTCCTCTCGGAAGCCGGGCTGGAGCGGCTGCAGGTGGACGCGATGACCGGCATGCGCCAGGCCGATCTCGTCGCGCTCTACCGCAAAGGCGTCGCCGACGCGGCCGCCGGGCTGTCGCATCCGGTCGTGACGGCGGAATATGTGACGCTGGGCGCCCGCGCCAAGGGTGCCGACGCCAGGGCCGTGACCGGCGATCCCTTGAAATGCGACATGGTCTGCACGGTCGGTGGTTACGCTTCCGACATGTCGCGCAATTTCACCTTCGGGCCGCCTTCCCCGGACCAGGCCGAGCTGCATGCGATCGCCGAGCGCGCCTTCGAGGAGGGGCTGGCGGCGCTGATCCCCGGAAATACGCTCGCTCATGTCCACCGCGTCACCACCGAGAGCCTGGCGCGGCAAGGCCTGCGCAGCTTCCGTCGCGGCCATTTCGGCCACAGCGTCGGCCAGTCCGTGTTTTCCGAGCAATGGCCGTTTATCGCGGCCGACAGCGATGTCGCCATCGAGCCCGAAATGGTGCTGGCCTTCGAAATCCCGCTCTACATAGACGGCCTCGCCAGCTTCAACCTGGAAGACCAGTTCCTGATCACGGCCGATGGGCCAAGGCCGATGAACCGGCTGCCGAGGCGGCTGGAGATGGTTGGGTAGCGGACGGGTCCCCATCGCCGTAGGGCGCGACCGACGAAGTTCAGGTGTTCGTCGCGCTTCGCCCTTCCGTGCCGGCTAACTAAGGACACGTCGATAAATTGCTGAATCGATAAAGCTCGTTTTGGGGGATTCCGAAA
>NZ_BSNY01000034.1 GCF_030160235.1 Mesorhizobium huakuii | reverse complement strand
CGCGCCTAACATGCTGACTTAATGACATATTCTCACAGGCGGTGTTTAAGTCGGGTCAAGGGTCGGGACGACGCGGCTAAGATGGCGAAGGCCATACTTGATCTTGCTCGGCCCGCAGGCGCTACCCAGCCGTAGGGGAATGGCTAGCCCTGAGTCAATCCGTCGCACCCGTTAACTCTTATTTAACCATATGATTCTGTTAATGATTTTTCCCTTACTGGAGGGCGAATCATATGGACGCTACCTATAACCTCAACGGTGGCTTCAAGCCCACCATGAAGCGGTTTGCCGATCTCGCCGGCCCTGATTATTTTCCGACGCCAGCATGGGCGACACATGCGCTCATGGAAAATGAGATCTTCACCGGAGAGATATGGGAATGTGCTTGCGGCGACGGCGCAATGTCCCGAGTTCTCGCGAGCCGTGGCAATGCAGTACGCAGTTCGGACCTATTTGACCGGGGCTTCGGCACATCCGGTATCGACTTCAATACCGCAAAGACGCCAGCCGACAACATTGTGACCAACCCGCCCTACAACAGCGCTGAAAGTTTCGTTCGGTCTGGCGTCAAATTGGCCCGCAACAAGTTCGCCCTGCTTCTTCGGCTGGCGTTTCTGGAGGGGGCAAATCGAGCCAATACGATCTTCGCCGAATGTCCGCCAGCGCGCGTTTGGGTATTCAGCGAGCGGATCACGTTCTATCCGGCGGGCGCGGTCCAAGCCGGGTCCGGCACAACGGCCTACGCGTGGTTTGTCTGGGACAAAGGTAGCCCCGCCAAGACCGAATTGAGGTGGTTCCAGCCCGGCTACAAGGCTAAATTTCGGTAGCCTCTAAACCGCATGCCTAGCTTTCTGGTGCAGCCTGCCGGCGGCTGTAATCCGAAGTCCGCCATCTATCTGCTCTAGATAGCCACGGTAGATGAAGTTTCTACTAGAACCTTTGTGGGAAGTGATGTTGCGCACCCGCTGTTCCCAAATTGCTTCGTTTGGCCTAGTTTGAGACCCCAGGTAATCGTCTGCCGTGAGATTTATGCGGTTTGGTATTTCCTGTATGAGTGCTGCTATTGGCGCCTCGCCATTAGGACGATCCACCAAAATATCCTCAACAATTTCTGAAAGTCGCCGTTCTGTTGTCATGCCCTATCCCCTCCCAATACTTGGGAGGGACATTACGGCGTAGGAAGAAAGAGTCAATCAGGCTTCGACTTGTCCAGACCCCCGCCAGGCTTGTCTTGATCCCGTTTCCGTCGCGCGAGTGCCTTTATCTGCTCGTGAGTCAGCTTGGGCGCGCGGGCGATCTTGTCCACCACGGCCTCAAAGGCGGCGTCTGACTGATCTGTTTTCAGTTCGCGCGCCGCCTCTCGAAACTTGTCTACTTGACTCTTTGGATGGTTGGCTTTTGTCATCTAAGGATGCATTTCATTTACATTGATGATTCAAGTGAACGTCCGACGCATATTTTTTCCGCGATGGCCGTTCCTGTAAGTCGGTGGAACGAAACATTCCTTGGCCTTAAGCAATGGCGGACGCATCTTCGTACCATACATGGGATTTCCACGTCATACGAGCTTCACGCCAATCAATTCCTTTCAGGCCGGGGTTCGCTTGGCGCCTTAAATACCATTAGTCGCCACAAGCGCGCACAGATTTTTCATACATCGTTCGCAGTCACGGAATGGCTGTTGAGCTTCGATGTGCGCGTTTTCAACGTATGCCTGAACGACGATAGACAAGACTGGGCATTCGAACGACTTCTGAATCGGATAAACCGGACCATGCATGCTTGGGGCTCTTACGCGCATCTAATTTGCGACGAAGGCAAGGAGGAGCATTATACGAAAATGGTCCGACGGATGAGAGTGTTCAACCCTATACCCAGCAACCGAGGCATTTGGGACGACACTGGGTCACTCACCAGAAACATTACGCTCGACCGCATAATTGAGGATCCGCAATTCAAAAGTTCAGCTCGTAGCTACTTTATTCAGCAATGCGATTTTCTGGCTTACGGTCTGCTGAGGAAGGAGCGTCCAACACCAAAGACCAAACGCTACGGAATCCATAAATCGTTTGAGCAGTTGGACGGGACGTTGGTCCGCGAATGCAACCTGCGAGACCCATACGGTATCATAAGATGACGAGAGGCCAAGGGGTTACCTTGGCCTCTAAGCAGAACCTACCCCGGCCACTACAACCGGATCGATTACCGCAGACTAAAATATAGGGGTTCGCCGAGGAAAAAGCAAGTTAAATCATATGGTTACGCAATATTACGTTAACCCTTTGTTTATGAATCGCTTTTGCCTTTGCGCCCGCGCTTTTGCCTTGCGTATCACCAGTAAGGCAATTCGAGTTGAACCGGCTTTCGGAAGTGCGTCCGCTTCTCGTCAAGCAGGTCTATGATAGGTGAGGCGCTTACCAGCGGCACCCTTCAAGGCGATGAAAGCGCGTGTGCCGTCATCAACGCCAAGCGCGATGCGGTTCGAGTAGCGGAAATCGAACTCTGCGAGATAGCGGTGCAAGTGATGCTCGCCGCAATGCTGATAGACGCCTTTCATGCCGCGCTTGAAGATCGAATAGAAGCCTTCCACGGTGTTGGTGTGGATGGTCTTTGTGCCTTCGTAGCGGACGTATTCGTCCTTGGAATGCGTGACGACATCGTGCGTGGCAAATTCCTGGCCCACGCGGCGATACATGCCAGCCTCATCCGTCATCAAGGCGCTTTCCTTGGCGATGTTGGCGCGGACGATAGGCATCACGGTGCCGATGCGAGCGGTATCGACGTGGAAGGAACGGGCGCGGCCACCACGCTCGACAAGCGTAACGACAGAGTTCTTGTGAGCGCCGCCGCCACGCTTCACAGGGGTGCCGGCAAGACGGCCAATGTACGTCTCGTCAACTTCCACGGTCTTGCCGTTGCCACCAAGCGGGGAGAAGTCACCAGAAGCCATTGCAAGGCGAATGCGGTGGCACAGGAACCAAGCCGCCTCATAGGTGCATTCGAGTATGCGGTGCATCTGGTGGGCGCTAATGCCCTTCTTAGAAGCGCACATAAGGTGGATAGCCTGAAGCCACTTGGTCAGCGGCAAATGGCTTTCCTCGAAAATGGATCCCATGCGAACGGTAAACTGCGAGCGGCAAGCGCTGCACTTGTACAGGCCATGACGTTCGACGCCGTGGGGGTTCTTTTTGGAAGGCTTGGTGCGGACGCCCTTCAATGCGTAGTGGCGATCAATGCTACCGCACTTCGGGCAAACAGGACCGTTCGGCCACAGTATGGATTCGACATGCTCGAAAGCCTTGGCTTCGTCATGGAATTCGGGGCGGGACAGAACGGACATGGAAATCTCCTATGCCCTTACCCTACGTAATCAGGTTGGGTTTGTCAACCAGATAATCGCCTTGTGGTGGGGCGGCGCCGCATATGGCGGCAAGGCCGCGTTAAGTGAGATAGGCCATGCCATTTTCAAGCACGCCCATTTCAATGCCGTTTACGTCCTTTTCAACATCAATTCCAAGGTCGCGGTGCGGGACGTGACCGGGAAGGATGCCGCCTTCATCCGGTGGCTTGAGGTTGGATCGAAGTAGCGGGCAAAGGATTACTTTTCCCGCCGACAGCCTCCGCTAACCGAATATCCAAGTAACCCATCATAGCCATGACTAGAGCGAATATGCGCATGAGCATAATCGGTCTGATCCGGAATCTCTGTTGCAGAAAAAAGCAAACGACAAATCCCATGCCTGCCGGTACTACGGCAATTAATAGTATCGCGTCGACAGCTCGCGTTTAGCTCCCTATTCCCCGAGTAGGAGCTAAGTCATAGCGCGAACAGGTCGCCTTGTGGAGGGGGCCGTTACATGGTCATGTAGCCATTCCACTACGGCTGGGTAGGCCCCATCTCGAAATTAACTCGTGCCCTTAGGCACGAAGAAACACGTCCATCTGAATCTTTGGTAGGCTTCGAACTTCATATGGGGAATGATCGTTCGATAGAACGTCATTAAACGCTCACAGATATGGTAGTGGTTATCAAGGGAGGCTTGGGCGCGCTCCTTGGGGATAAACCACTCCGACTCTTGTGGCTCATTCAGATAGGCAGGACGGGGAAGGCGGATGTAATAGCCGTCTTTGGTCTCCCTCACGGCGCGAGAGTCTATCAGATGGCAATCTTTGTTGCCGCAGCAATCGTATTGCAGAACCGGATCTTTTTTGCCGGTATACCAATCGTGGGCATCTGCGTCGCCGGGCAAGAGAAGCCATGCCAGCGCAATCCATCCTCGTGGCTGTCTCAATGATGCCCCCTCGCTTTTGAGGGGTATAGTATATTAGCAATGACTAATTGTCAGTATGCCGGCCTGTCAGGCATACATTCCTACCGATGACCGGGTTCGTCAAAGATATAATCGCCTTGTGGTGGGTGATTATGTATTTTGCGAACGTGCATAATCGCCAAGGAAGTCGTCTTCATTCAATGGGACGAACCGGGCCAGCGCGGCAACCCTGAAGGATGCCGACGACATGCCGGCGACTTGGGAAAGAGTGGCATACGGCTTTTGAAGCGTCCAAGGCGGAGAGATGTCGCCGGCGTCAATTCACCCACTCCAAAGTCCTCGTCAGACCCGGCAAATTCAAAGGATGGCTGTACGCCAATTCACTCCATGCTTCGGGGCACACGAGACAGCTCTACGCCCAGGAGCCGGCTGGATACGAAACTGGCGAGACGGGAAGCGGACCGCGAGATGAAGCGAATGCCAATCGTCTTGCGGCAGCATCAGTGGTAATCGGTAGGAAGGACGTCGAATCTATCCAGCGGACCGGTGCGGCCCTGCGGCTGGGAATCAGTTCGATTCGCGCTGACGAATGCGTTGTTTTTCGAGGAACCGCTTGGCGTGTTCCCCCCACTCCGCAGCCGTTGTTTTGTGCTCTTGAACGTAGGTGCCGAAGGCCTTGCGCAGAGCGTCCAGGTCCAAAGCCCAAAACTGCTTGTCTTTGTCGTCGTTCAACATGGCGTCACCAAGCCCATTGAGCTGACGGTATGCCCATCAAATCAAGCCTTCAAGAACCGATCCTGACTTCTTTTGGGTGTATCGGCCCTGTCGGATAGTCATCCCGTGAAACAGCACGGGCGGGTTCTGCTCTCTACAACTGGGCAGCCTGTCGGCGGGACTTCAGTCTCAATTGAGCTGTAGCTAATACGCGTATAGCTTAGGCAGTGCGGAGACGATCCCAAAAGCCTGACCCGCAACGACCCGGCACGACCCCACGTCCCCCCGACTTGCGAGCGTGCCGGGTCGTTCCTACAGGGCATGGCAAGCGGCGCACCCAAGGCGCGACCGCTCACGGAACGACGGGTCTGTCAAATATGCAATCGCTCCATGCCGGCCGACTGCAGGGTCTGCAAGCCTCGGCCTAGCCCGATGAGGCCCACCGCGATCGCGCAATATCCAGCTGAGGGCGGTCTGGTATTCATCCTTGCCGAGTGGCCCTATGTCGTGGTGATCAACTTGCGTTCTTCACTAGAGAGCGGCAGGACTAAAGTCTTGTGTGCTGGTGTGCAAAGGTCCGAGGGGACCTTTTAGGTTCCACAAATGTCCTTTGGACGTTCCATTACTTTAGTTAGTCGGCATATAAAGGATGGCGTGGGGGATATGGCCGGCGGAATGGCCGGCGCAGTCAGGCTTTGGGTCTAAAGGGGGGCTGCACCGGCCATTGCGGGTCTGGGCTTTTGGGTGTGTTTGTCCCGCATCGATCAGCCTATATGTATATTAGCAATCGCGCAAATAAGACTGAAGTCCCTGGTTCCATCGGACCTGGCCGGACGTCCTCATAATCTTGATCTTCGCCAGCCAGCCTTCCGGGCTTCCTGTTCCGAACAGAACCAGCGTTCGCCCTTCCACAGGCTGATCCGGGTCTCGTTGTAATATTGCTGCCCGGGAACGTGATAGATGCGCTCGCCCGTATTGTAGCTGATGTTGCCCTTGATGTTGCAGCCCACGAGAGGCGGTCCGGCCTTGACTGCGATCAGGCTGGCAAGGATGGCGATCGCCGCGGCAATCAATGTCCACCAGATGGTTTTGCGCGAGGGACGCCAGCGCCAACGACGCCTGGCACGCCTTCGCCAGCGGTCGGAACGATTGTCGTAGCGAGACTTGTCCACTCCCCCTCCCGACGGGAGAATGCGGCCGTTGTGGCGATGAGTCCATGAGTATTGTCTAATTTACTGGCGCGCCGTCCCGGCCGGCATAAGGCGAACAACGGCGCCCATTGCGGTGCCTGACGGAAAGCCAACTCACTCCGCCAGGGTCAGCTATGGTCTCGCCGAAACGGTCCTGCCGCCAGGCGCCGCGGCCCCTGCCATGTCATCCAGGATCGGGCAATCCGGCCGTTCATCGCCATGGCAGGCGTGGATCAGTTTCTGCAGGGTCGAGCGCATCGACTGCAACTCGCGCACCTTCTCCTCGATCGCCGTGACATGGGCGGCGGCGATCTCGCGCACGTCGGCGCTGGCGCGGCCGCGATCCTGGTAGAGCGCCATCAACTGGCGGCAATCGTCGATGGAAAAGCCGAGGTTGCGCGCGCGGCGCAGGAAGGTCAGCCGATGGATGTCGTCACCGGAATAGTCGCGGTAGCCGTTGGCGGCGCGCGCCGGCGCGATCAGACCGATCTCCTCGTAGTAGCGGATGGTCTTGGCCGGCAGGCCTGAACGATGGGCGGCGTCGCCGACATTCATGGCGTTGTCCTCGTTTTTGCGGAGCCCGCGAGTCAGGCCCATTGAATTTCCTTCACAATCCGGTGAAGGCTGTTGCTGAAATGCCATAGTGATACGCTTACCAGCACGTAAGTCCCAGCATATAGGCATCGTGCGCTTGGCAAGCAAAGCAAATGCCAGCATGAATGATGGCAAGAAAGCGGTCGACTCGTGCCGCTGACGTTTGGGCAGGGCACCGGATCATCTCATGCGCATGAAGTCGCTTGCAATAATTGCCGCTTTGGCGCTGTCCACGGCCATCTCTGGCTGCAGCACCATCGGCGGGCAGATCTTCTCCAACGACTACGGCGCAGTGACCGACGCTGGCTACCAACTGCCGCGCATCCCGATCGAAAAAGTGCCGAGGCAGTATCACCGGCAGGAAGTGAACTACGACACCAAGGAAAAGCCGGGCACCATCATCGTCGATACGCAGAACAAGTTCCTCTACTTCGTCGAGGGTGACGGCCTCGCGATCCGCTACGGCATCGGCGTTGGTCGCGAAGGCTTCGAGTGGCACGGCACCGCCCATATCGCGCTGAAGCGCGAATGGCCGACCTGGACGCCGCCCCGCGAAATGATCAGGCGCCAGCCAGAACTGGCGAAGTTTGCCAATGGCATGGAACCGGGCCTGAAGAACCCGCTTGGCGCGCGCGCCATGTATCTCTTCAACAAGGGCGGCGACATGGGCTACCGCCTGCACGGCAGCCCGGAATGGAATTCGATCGGCAAGGCGATGTCGTCCGGCTGCATCAGGCTGATGAACCAGGACATCATCGATCTCTATGACCGCGCCTCGGTCGGCGCCAAGGTCATCGTGATGTGAGGATCAGGATCCCTCGCGGGATCATGATCAAACGGGAAGACAAGTTTCGTACGCGGACCGTCTAGGCAACAACGGACGTCCCAAACAGAAAACCGGGCAGTTCGGCCCGGTTTTTTGTTGTTTACGATTGAGGTTGTGCTGGCAACGGGGGAGGTCAGGCGACCTGTTCGACCTGCTGCACCTCAGGCACGAAATGCCGCAGCAGGTTCTGGATGCCGTGCTTCAGCGTCGCCGTCGATGACGGGCAGCCGGCGCAGGCGCCCTTCATATGCAGGAACACCGTTCCGTTCTCGAAGCCGCGGAAGGTGATATCGCCGCCGTCCTGGGCCACCGCCGGGCGCACCCTGGTGTCGAGCAGTTCCTTGATGGTGATGACCAGTTCCTCATCCGCCTTGTCGTAGAACTCGCCGGTCTGGCTGGTCTCAGCGGCCGGCCCGCTTTTCGCCATGACAGGCGCGCCGGACATGAAATGCTCCATGATGGCGCCGAGGATCGCCGGCTTCAGGTGCTGCCAGTCGGGCCCGTCCTTGGTCACGGTGATGAAATCGTAGCCGAAGAAGACACCGGTGACGCCGGGGATTTCGAACAGCCGGCCGGCCAGCGGCGAGGCCGTTGCCGCGCTGTCGGCGTCGCGGAAGTCGGCGGTGCCTTCCAGCAGCACTTCCTTGCCAGGCAGGAATTTCAGCGTCGCCGGATTGGGCGTCGATTCGGTCTGGATGAACATGGCCGTCTCCGTGCCCGTTTCGGGCAGATAGTTTGGAATAGTTCTAAATAGGCCTTATCGGCTGGACATTCAAGCGAAACGCGTCGCCCGAACGGCTGGCTGCCGGAATGTTTTTGCTGGCTGGGGACAGAATCCCGGGCGGGCTTCAGGCGAGGCTGTCGATCTCCTCGTCCGACAGATTCTGCGGCACCACCGTGACCGGAATGGGGAAGGCGGCGCCCTTGCCGGCCACGGCACCGACCAGCGGCCCGGGACCTTCCTTGCCGGCGCCGGCCGCCAGCACCAGAATGGCGATGTCCTGGTCTTCCTCGATCAGTTTGTGGATCTCTTCCGTCGGCTTGCCTTCACGCACCACCATCTCCGGCTCGATGCCGAGCTTCTGGCGTACCTTGTTGGCGTAGCCGTCGAGAGCCGCGCGCGCCGTGGCGTTCGCCTCCTCGCGCATGATCTTCTCGACGCCCAGCCAATGCTGGAAATCGTCCGGTACGATGACATAGAGCAGCACCAGCGTGCCGTTGGTGCTTTGCGCCCGCTTCGAGGCGTAGGCGACGGCGCGCTCGCACTCGGGCGTATCGTCGATGATCGTCAGGAATTTCCTGCGATGACCGGCTTCGCGGCTGAGGCGTTTGGAGACCATGTCTATCTACTCGGTGCTATTGCGGCCGCAATCTGCCACCGCAGCGGACCGGCGGCAAGCCGCCGGCTCCTGGGCCGGTATCTCTTGGGCAGATATCCTGGGGCCAGATATCTTGCGGCCAGTAGGTGCGGTGTCCTGACGACAGGGATCAGCCCTGCAGCAGGCCGACAATATCGCGCACCGTCTTCATCGTCGCTTCGGCGAGCACGCCGGCGCGTTCGCCGCCGTCCCTGAGCACCGCGTCGACATAGGCGCGGTCGCCTTCGATGCGGCGCATCTCGCCGGCGATCGGCGCCAGCTTCTCCACCGCAAGGTCGGCCAGCGCCGGCTTGAACACGGAAAACTGCTGGCCGCCGAATTCCTTCAGCACGTCGGCCTTCGACATTTCAGCCAGGCCGGCATAGATGCCGACCAGGTTTTCCGCTTCCGGCCGGCTTTCCAACCCGTCGACTTCGCTCGGCAAGGCCTCGGGATCGGTCTTGGCCTTGCGGATCTTCTTCGAGATGGTGTCGGCATCGTCGGTCAGGTTGATGCGCGACAGGTCCGACGGGTCCGACTTCGACATCTTCTTCGACCCGTCGCGCAGGCTCATGATGCGCGCCGCCGGGCCGCCGATCACCGGTTCGGTGATCGGGAAGAAGCCGTTCACCGTCTCCTCGCCGACCTGCATCTCGACGCCGACGCCAAGCCGGGCGATGCGGTCGGAAAAATCATTGTTGAATTTCTGGGCGATGTCGCGGGTCAGCTCCAGATGCTGCTTCTGGTCCTCGCCCACCGGCACATGCGTGGCGCGATAGAGCAGGATGTCGGCAGCCATCAGCGAGGGATAGGCGAGCAGGCCCAGCGAGGCATTCTCGCGGTCCTTGCCGGCCTTGTCCTTGAACTGCGTCATCTTGTTCATCCAGCCGATGCGCGCGACGCAATTGAAGATCCAGGCGAGCTCGGCATGCTGCATCACCCGCGACTGGTTGAAGACGATGTGCTTCTTCGGGTCGATGCCGGAGGCAAGGAAGGCGGCGGTGATCGAGCGCGTCTGGTCGGCGAGGTCGTCATAAACGAGCTGCGCGGTCAGCGAATGCAGGTCGACGACGCAGTAGATGCAATCGGACGTGTCCTGCAGGGCGACGAATTTCTTGATGGCGCCGAGATAGTTGCCGAGATGCAGATTGCCGGTCGGCTGGACGCCGGAGAAGACGAGTGGCTTGAAGGCGGACATGGGTTTCCTCGTGGCTTGTGGAGGGCCGTATAAGCATGATTCCAAAAAGTTGCAGACTTTTTGGAGCCAATCACGCGGCTGGAAACCGCGCGCGGCGAAAGTCTTGCGATGGCGCGCTTATGGACGAAGGGTGAAAAACCGGCAAGAGGTATCAGCGGGCCGGACGGAACTTTGCGAGCAGCCGCGCGCCCTTTGCAACAATGCTTTGCCACCCCAGCGGGGTCACCTCTATGTCGGCAACGCCGATGCCGTTGCGTCCCGCGGGTCTTTGCAATCTGGTGAGGTGAAGCTCCAGGATCGTCGGATCGTCCCTTCGCAGCGCCGTTTCAAACGTCGCTTGTGCTTTCCACAGATCGCCCTCCTGGCGCACCTTGCTAAGGCGTGCCGCAGCCGGCTGGCCGTTTACGGACAATTTGAGCTTGGTCAGCGCCTCGCGCAGAGAGTGCCGGACGTCCAGGCGAATCCGCGCCTTGCCGGCATATTTGAACGGCACGAGCAGCTTTGGGCGTGGATTGCAGCCGACCCACAATACCCAGTCGTCGCCCGCTTGGTGCGGAAACCAATCGAGCGCTTTCGGCGAGTTGTCCTGCTTGATGACCTCGCGCTGCCTGAGGTCGCGCAGATCCGGGCGGACGACGCCCTTGGCCATCGCATTCTGAGCCGAAACCTGACCATTTTCATAGCGCTCGTAGTCCGGATGCACGACGACCATGTAACCGCCGGCTGCCTTGGCCTTGGCCAGCTCGGACGCCAGATAGTCGTTATATCCCGGCCGGGCCATTCGCCGGACCATTCGTTCCTGCTCGTCCGACGTGTGGCTCGTGTAACTCAGGTAGCGGTGGCCGGCCGCGAACTTCTGGACAGTGACCCGCTGTGTCGAGACGAAATTCATCCCGGACCTTGCCGCCCGCAAAAGGAAATCCGCGTCAACGGGCGCCGTGATCTCTTTGGGATGGCGCCATTTCCCAATTCGATCGGCGACGTCGCGTCGGTGACCGAAACTGGAAGGCGGGAAGAAGTGCTTGAGAGCGGTGTCCGATTCGTCGAAGATGCCGGTCACCCACCGAAAATTGCTTGCCCTGGGGCCGTGAAAGATCGCGCCGCTCACGACAAAGTCCGGCTGCGGGTTGTGCCCGAAAAGATCTGCCAGTGCCTGGAGATGGTCCGGAGCCCAGATGTCGTCATGACCGAGATAGGCAATGTATTGCCCACGCGACATCTCCATGCCCGCATTGTTGGGAAAGGCTTGGCTGCCGCCGCGCTCGGGCAGGTTCAACCAGCGGATTTGCGGAGACGCGAGCGCCCGGACAACATCCGCGGTATCGTCCGTGCAGCAATCGCCCACCACCAACAGCTCGAAGTCCCGGCAGCTTTGGCGCAGCACCGATTGTATCGACGGAAGAATATGCCTGCCGCGATTGTAGGTGGCCATGATGACGGAAAACGTGGTCATGTCATTCGAATTTGTAAGGGACGCCTGGATGATCGAAGGGGATTCGTGATTTGTCCGGATGTTTGGGATCGTAGACGGCTGTCGGCATGTTGATGAATGTCGCGGTGCTCTTGCCCCGATTCTGAATCCCGTGAACGACATAGGGCGGAATCGTCAGCAGGATCTTGTTCGCCGCGCCGACGTCGAGGATCTCCAGCTTTTTGTATGTCGGGCTATCCTCGCGCAAATCGTAGAGTACGGCCCTGAGGTCGCCATTTGTGTAGGCGAGCCGGTCGAACTGTCGTTTGTGATAGACCCATGCCCTGATCGATCCCGCCTCGGCCGATACCTGATAGACATGTGGCGGCGGGGCTATTGGCTCCAGCAGTGCCGACATGAGGACCGTAAGCTCGCCACGCTTGTCGCCTCTTGTAACCAGCCGCTGGATCCGCACGCCCGGCATGGGATTTTCACTGGGAATGTCTTCCAGAAGCGGAAGGTCGTCTCCCCAAGGCTGGTCATCAACAAAATCTTCGAGTGACAGTGTTCCCATCGAGCCCTCCAACGGTAGTGTCAACGCAACTCTAGGCTTGTCCTGCTTTCAGTCGGTGCCAAAGGCAATACACGAAGAGGCAATGGCGCCTCGGCACTCGCATATCCACAGGGTCCAAGGCGGTCGCTCGGCCTCAGCGGCGGCAGTATCAAGAGTCCGGTGATCGTCAGCCGACGGGCGGCGATCCCTTACGCCCGATGTTTCTCCGGATCATGCCGAAATCGGCGCCGCCGGTGGCAAAGGCGGTGACGAAGTAGAGCACCGCCCCGCCGGCCACCAGCGCCAGCAGCGTCGTTGCCTTGACGACCAGCGGCGAGCCGGGACCAAGCCTGACGGCAAGCCAGTGCTCGGCGAAATACAGCGCCACCGCCATCACCGCCGCCGACAGCACCAGCCGGGGAATGCGCTTGAGGAGCGGCACGTCGCGGCCCCAATGGCCGCGCCGGATCAGGACCGCAAGCAGCATCAGCGCGTTGACCCAGCCGGCCACGGCCGAGGCCACTGCAATGCCGGGCGCGCCCATCCTTGGAAACAGCGTCAGCGCGGTGGCGACGTTCACCGCCACCGAGATGGCGGCGAAGATCATCGGCGTTCGCGTGTCCTCGCGGGCGAAATAGCCCGGGGTGAAGGCCTTGATCAGCACGAAGGCCGGCAGGCCAAGGCCGAATATCGCCAGGATCGCCGCCACGGTCGGCGTCGAATGGTTGGCGGCGAACGCGCCGCGCTCATAGACCAGCCGCACGATCGGCTCCGCCATCACCCAGAGCGCGGCGGCCGCCGGCAGCGTCATGAACAAGGTGAACTCGACGGAGCGGTTCTGCAGATTGGCCGCCTCGATGAGATTGCCCGATTTCAGCGCCCGCGACAGCTCGGGCAACAGTACGATCGCCACCGCCACGCCGACGACACCGAGCGGCAGCTGATAGACGCGGTCGGCATAGGCCAGCGAGGACACCGCGCTGTCCTGCGCCGACGCGATCGCCGTGCCGATCAGCTGGTTGATCTGGGTGATGCCGCCGGTGATCGCCGCCGGCAGGGCCAGGATCAGCAGGCGCTTGACGTTCGGCGTCATCTTCGGTCGGCGGAAGCCGATCGAGATGCCGGCATTGCGCACCGCCACCCAGACGATGGCGAGCTGCACCAGCCCCGCCGCCAGCACGCCCCAGGACAGGCTGAAGCCGACGGCATGCGCATCCAGCCCGCGATACCAGGCATAGCCAAGCACGCTGATCAGGATGATGTTGAGGAAAGCGGGCGCGATAGCCGCCGCGAAATAGCGGCGCAGCGAATTCAGCATGCCGGCCATCATGGCCGCGAGCGACATGCAGATGAGATAGGGGAACATGATCGTCGCCAGCAGGACGGTCGTCTCGAACTTGCCCGGCGTGTCGGCAAAGCCCGGCGCCACCAGGTAGCGCACGATCAGCGGCATCGCCAGTTCCATGGCGATGGTCAGCGCCAGCAGCGCCGAGAACAGCACGCCGAACACTTCCTCGGAAAAACGCTTGGCGCCATCGGTGCCGTGCGTTTCGATCTCCTTGGCAAACAGCGGCACGAAGGCGGCGTTGAAGGCGCCTTCGGCGAACAGCCGGCGAAAGGTGTTGGGGAACTGGAAGGCGGCGTTGAAGGCGTCGGCCACCGGTCCGGTGCCGAGCGCTGCCGCCATCAGCATCTCGCGGCCGAAACCGAGCGCGCGGCTCATCAGCGTGCCGGAAGCGACGGTGGCGAATTTCTTGACGAGGCTCATGCGTACGAAGACTGCCTTAGAGCAATTCCAGGAAAAGTGTGAAATGGTTTTCCCGGGAAAAGCGCGTAGCGCTTTCCCTTCGGAATTGCGTTAGAAAAAGTTAGAGCGGTTCGCCGTTTCCATGAAACGGTGAACAGCTTTGGAGAGAGGGACAAGGTGAGGATGGCAGTCACTCGGCGGCCGCCTTGGACTTGCCGCCGCGCTCGGGCGCGATGCCTTCGAGCGTCGCCATCAGCCGGTTGCGGATGGTGGCGATGCGGGACGGGCTGTCGATCTTCTGGCCGGTGAGGTCCGTGACATAGAAGGTGTCAATGACCTTTTCACCGAAAGTGGTGATGTGCGCCGATGCGATGTCGAGCGACAGGTCGGACAGCGTGCCGGTGATCTCCGACAGCAGGCCCGGACGGTCGAGCCCCTCGACCTCGATGACCGAAAACCTGTTCGACAGCGTGTTGCGGATTTCGGCGCGAGGCGGGATCTTGAACACCTTGGCGCCGCGCTTTGGCTTGGTACGCTTCTCGATCATCTCCGGCAGCCAGCTCTTGCCCGACAGCACGTCCTCGATCAGCCGGCCGACGCGCTCGGCGCGCCGGCGTTCGTCCTCGTCACGGTCGAATTCCCGCGAAATCAGGATGGTGTCGAGCGCGCGGCCGTCGGCGGTGGTGAAGATCTGCGCGTCGACGATATTGCCGCCGGCACCGACGCATGCCCCGGCAATGACCGAGAGAAGACGGGGATGGTCCTGCGCCAGAACGGTGATTTCGGTCACCGCCTCGAACTGGTGGGTCTTGACCATGGTGGCGAGCTTCTTGCCGGCCGCGTCGGCCTCGCGTACGAATTCGGCGTGGCGCAGCTGATCCGGCAGGTCGACGGTCAGCAGGTAGTTCTCGTAGTGCAGCCCGACATAGCGCTTGCGGTCCTTGTCGGGCCAACCGGCGAGTGCCTCGGCCAGGCGTTCGCGCGCCGCCGCCGTGCGCTGGGCGCGCGACACTTCCGAGAAACCGCCGGTCAAAAGCAGCTCGGTCTCGTAATAGAGCGTGCGCAGCAACTGGCCCTTCCAGCCGTTCCACACACCCGGCCCGACGCCCCTGATGTCGCAGACGGTGAGGATCAACAGCAGCTTCAGCCGCTCGACCGATTGCACGATCGAGGCGAAATCCTCGATGGTCTTGCGGTCGTTGAGGTCGCGGGTCTGCGCCGTCATCGACATGACGAGGTGGTTCTCGACCAGCCATGCGACGGTTTCCGTGTCTGCCACCGACAGCCCCATATGCGGGCAGATGCGCCGCGCGATGCGGGCGCCGGCCTCGGAATGATCTTCCGGCCTGCCTTTGGCTATGTCGTGCAGCAAGACGGCGACATAGAGCGCCTCGCGGCTCTTCTTCAGGCCGGGCATCAGCGAATGCGACAGCGGATGCACCTTCTCGCCGTCGCCGCGCTCGATCTCGGCCAGCACGCCGATGCAGCGGATCAGGTGTTCGTCGACCGTATAGTGGTGGTACATCGAGAACTGCATCATGGCGACGATCTTGCCGAAGTCGGGGATCAGCCTGCCCAGCAGCCCGGCCTCGTTCATCCGCCGCAGATTGAGTTCGGCATTGCGGTCCGAGGTCAATATGTCGAGGAACAGCCGGTTGGCCTCTTCGTCGCGCCGCAGCGATTTGTTGACCAGGCCGAGCGAGCGGGTGAGCAGCTTCAGCGCATCGGGGTGGAATTCCAGCCCGTGCTTGTCGGCGAACCAGAACAGCCTGAGCAGATTGACCGGATCGCGCTCGAACACCTGGTCGTCGGCGATGTTGATGCGGTGGTTGTCGACAATGAAATCGGACGTGCCGGCAAGCTTGCGCTTGCGGCGCTGGAAGGTGAGGAAGATGCGGTTGAAGCCGGGAACGTGCTTGGCCTGTTCCTCCTCGAGCGCGGCGCAAAAGATGCGGGTCAGGTCGCCTACGTCCTTGGCGACGAGGAAATAGTGCTTCATGAAGCGCTCGACCGCCGACAAGCCGGGATGGGTGGTGTAGCCGAGCCGCTCGGCGATCTCGCGCTGGATATCGAAATGCAGCCGCTCCTCGGCCTTGCCGGTGAGGAAATGCATGTGGCAGCGCACCGCCCACAGGAAGTCCTCGGCCTTCTGGAACTCGCGGTACTCGGCCTCGGTGAAGACGCCCTTTTCGACCAGTTCCTCGCCGGTGCGCACCCGGTAGAAGTACTTGCCGATCCAGAACAGCGTCTGCAGGTCGCGCAGGCCGCCCTTGCCGTCCTTGACGTTGGGTTCGACCAGGTAGCGGCTCTCGCCGGCCTTGGCGTGGCGCTCGTCGCGCTCGGCGAGCTTGGCCTGGACATATTCCGGGCCGGTCGTGCGCACCACCTCATGGTCGAAGCGCAGCATCAGCTCGTCATACAGCTTGCGTTCGCCCCACAGGAAGCGCGCCTCCAGGATCGAGGTGCGGATGGTGATGTCGGTGCGCGATAGCCTGAGGCACTCATCGATGTTGCGGGTGGCATGGCCGACCTTCAGGCCCAGATCCCACAGCATGTAGAGCATGTATTCGACGGTCTGTTCGCCCCACGGCGTCTGCTTGTAGGGCAAGAGGAACAGAAGATCGATGTCGGAGCCCGGCGCCAGCGTGCCGCGGCCATAGCCGCCGACCGCGACGACGGCCATGCGTTCGGCCGACGACCGGTTCTTCACCCGGTAGACATGCGTCGCCGCGAAATCGTAGAGCGCCCGGATCAGCTCATCCATCAGATGCGACAGCCGCTCGGCGCACGCATTGCCGCCGCCATCCTCCTTCAGCAGCGCCTCCGCGATCTTTCGGCCTTCGGCGAGCCGGGCCTTGAGAAGCTGGAGAACGCCGGCGCGTGCGGCGGGTCCCGAACCATCACCCGCCGTGGCCGCCGTCAGCGCGGTCATCTCGCGGCGCAAGGCTTCGCCGTCGATCAGTTCATCGAGCTTCAGGGAGATTTTCGCCATTGGTACCGGTTGGCCTTGCCTTTTGGGCGGCGTCTATAGCGCGTTTTCGCGGCGCTGGGTATGGGGCGGGTCGACAGTCCGGACCACGACCTAGTCGTTCGTCCCGATCGGATCGAAGGGGACTATGATATGTCGCCGGAATCGACAGAAATCGACGACCCACCGCATGGTTCGTCCGGCCTCTTTCATGATTCTCTCGCCGACCGGCTTTCTGGTTTTTGCCGCGGGCCCGGACGTGCCCAATACAGCGAGCCGCTCTTCGGCGAGCAGGCTTGGCAATCGGTCGCCGACGAACTGGTCCTGCGCGCAAAGCGCCGGGACGAGCTGGTAGATCGTCTTGCTGGACGAGGTCGGGAATGCCGGGGTGAAGATCAGATCATCGGCGGTCACATTGATCTTTTCGGTCGCCTCGAGGAGATCGCGCGCCGCCTCTCTGGAGATGATGTAGCCTCCGGTTCCCGGATGGTTCTTGTAGAGCCTGAACGCCGAAAAACCGTGACCGGCAGCAACCCCTCGCCGATCGATCAGGGTTCTCTTGAAGTACGTCTCCAGCTTGACGACATCGGCATCCGCCGGGATCCAGCCACTGTCGGAAAGCAGTGGGCCGGCATCGGCCGAAAAAACCACGTCATCCTCGAAGATGGCGCCAAAGCGGGCCTCGTCCTGCACGAGGATCGACCAGCAGGCGCGGTGGCTGTGCAGGCAGGCGATCTCGCTGCCCAGCAGGCGCCGGGTCCCATAGATCGGATGCTGCGGCTGCTGCTCGAGTTCGGGGTGGCTGCGCGCGTCGACCGCCGCGACCCGTTCGAACTTGATACCGATACGGTCGAACTCGGCAGCTATGTGGGCAAGCCTATTCGCGGACCGATCGAGGTTTATGACCAGGCACTTCATTGTAAAACGGTCCAGCGGGACGGGGGCAAGCTTTACATTGGCAAGGGAAATCTTCGCCCAGGCGCGCGCTTGTGTACGGTTTTTGCCATCCGGTCAATCGGCGGCTCCGAAACGCGAAAAATCAGAACAGGCCTTGACCTTCCAGTTACTGGAAGCACTACCTCCGCATCGGACAGACGCACAGAGGCATTTTGGAATGACGCATTCAGACCATGATCACCACGCCCATGGCGCGCACGACAGCTGTTGCGCGCCGAAGGGGGCCGATGCGGAGGCCGTGCTGCGCGATCCGGTCTGCGGCATGACCGTGGACCCCGTCGCCGGCAAGCCGACATCGGAGCGTGACGGCCGCCTCTATCATTTCTGCAGCGAGCGCTGCCGTTCGAAATTCCAGGCCGAGCCGGAACAATATTTGACGGCCACCGACCCCGTCTGCAGCATGAGCGTCGACCGCGCGACGGCGAAGCATTTCGTCCGCCATGAAGGCCAGGGCTTCTATTTCTGTTCCGCCGGCTGCAAGGCGAAATTCGAGGCGGCACCGCAGGCCTATCTCGGCGACAGGCCGGCGCTACCGCCCGCGCCCAAGGGCACGCAGTACACCTGCCCGATGCATCCGGAAATCGTCCGCGACAAGCCCGGCTCCTGCCCGATCTGCGGCATGGCGCTCGAGCCGATGGGCGTGCCATCGGGAGATGAAGGGCCCAATCCCGAACTGGTCGATTTCACCAGGCGCTTCTGGGTCAGCGCGGTCCTGTCGATCCCGCTTCTGATCGTCGCGATGGGGCCGATGGTCGGCCTGTCGTTTGAGGGCTGGGTCGATGACCGCACGAAGGTCTGGATCGAGCTGGTCCTGGCAAGCCCGGTGGTGCTGTGGGCCGCCTTTCCCTTCTTCCACCGTGGCTGGGAGTCCGTCCTCAACAGCAGCCCCAACATGTGGACGCTGATTTCGCTCGGCGTCGGCGCGGCCTACCTCTACAGCGTCGTCGCCACGCTCTTCCCCGACATCTTCCCGCATCAGTTCCGCGGTCATGGCGGTGCTGTGCCGGTCTATTTCGAGGCCGCCGCCGTCATTGTCGCGCTGGTCTTCCTCGGCCAGGTTCTGGAACTGCGTGCCCGCGAAAAGACCGGATCGGCGATCCGTGCCTTGCTCGATCTGGCGCCGAAGACGGCGCGGCGTATCGCCGAAGACGGTTCGGAGACCGACGTGCCGCTGGACAGCGTCAAGGCCGGCGATCGCCTGCGTATCCGGCCGGGCGACGCCGTGCCGGTCGACGGCACCGTGCTCGAAGGCCGCTCCTCCATCGACGAATCGATGATCACGGGCGAGCCGCTGCCGGTCGAGAAGGCCGAGGGCGATGCTCTCACCGGCGGCACGCTCAACAGGCAAGGTTCGCTGATCATGCGCGCCGAACGGATCGGCGCCGAGACCACGCTGGCACGCATCGTCGAGCTCGTCGCCAAGGCACAGCGCTCGCGCGCGCCGATCCAGGGATTGGCCGACCGCGTTTCCTTCTACTTTGTCCCGGCCGTCGTCCTTGTCGCCGTCGTGGCCTTCATCGCCTGGGCCGTATTCGGTCCCGAGCCCAGCCTGATCTTCGCCATCGTCTCGGCGGTCTCGGTGCTGATCATCGCCTGTCCCTGTGCGCTTGGCCTCGCCACGCCGATGTCGATCATGACCGCCACCGGGCGCGGTGCGCATGCCGGCGTGCTGATCAAGGAAGCCGCGGCGCTCGAACGCTTCGCCTCCGTCGACACGCTGATCGTCGACAAGACCGGCACGCTGACCGAGGGCCGGCCGAAACTGACGGACGTCGTCGCGGCAAACGGCTTTTCCGAAGGCGAATTGCTGGGGCACGCCGCGAGCCTGGAGAAGGGCTCGGAACATCCGCTGGCCGAGGCCATCGTCGAGGGCGCCACGGCGCGCGGTGCAACCGTCACCGACGCCGGCGATTTCGAGGCGGTTACCGGCAAGGGTGTTTCGGGCACTGTGTCGGGCAAGGCCGTCGCGCTCGGCAATGCCGCGATGATGGCCGATCTCGGCGTCGACGTTTCTTTCCTTGCCGCCAGCGCGGAAGCGCTGCAGGGCGACGGCAAGACGGCGATGTTCGTCGCTGTCGGCGGCAAGCTGGCCGGCATCGTCGCCGTCGCCGATCCGATCAAGGCGACCACCGCCGAGGCGATCAAGGCGCTGCATGACAGCGGTTTGCGGATCATCATGGCGACCGGCGACAATGAGCGCACGGCCAACGCAATCGCCAAAAGCCTCGGCATCGACGAGGTTCGCGCCGGCCTGTTGCCGGAACAGAAGGCAGCCCTGGTCGAGGAACTGCGCGGCAGGGGCGCCGGCGTCGCCATGGCCGGCGACGGCGTCAACGATGCGCCGGCCCTAGCCAGTGCCGATGTCGGCATCGCCATGGGCACCGGCGCCGATGTCGCGGTCGAAAGCGCCGGCATCACTTTGGTCAAGGGCGACCTCAACGGCATCGTGCGGGCTCGCACGCTGGCTCAGGCGACGATCGGCAACATCCGCCAGAACCTGTTCTTCGCCTTCCTCTACAATGTGCTTGGCGTGCCCGTCGCCGCCGGCGTGCTCTATCCGCTTACCGGCATGCTCTTGTCGCCGATGCTGGCGGCGGCGGCGATGAGCCTGTCTTCGGTCTCGGTCATCGCCAATGCATTGCGGCTGCGAACGTTGAAACTCTGATCCAAACCCCCAAATACGAAACCTAATCAACAGGAGATCATGAATGACCTTGGCCAAGAAACTCGTGCTTTTGCTGATGGCGGCCGGAATGCTGCTCGCCGTCTTCCTCGAAAGCGTTCCGGCGCAGAGCGAAGAGATGAAACACGACATGGCGGGCATGTCGATGGGGGCGCAAAGCCCTGCCACCGTTGGTTACAAGAAGGCGATGGACAAGATGCACAAGGACATGATGGTCAAATACACCGGCAATGCCGATGTCGATTTTGTCAGGGGCATGATCCCGCACCATCAGGGTGCCATCGACATGGCCAAGGTCGAGCTTGCCAACGGCAAGGACCCGGAAATCCGCAAGCTCGCCGAAGGCGTCATCGCCGCGCAGGAAGCCGAAATCAAGCAGATGCAGGACTGGCTTGCCGCGCATCCGGTGAAGTGAGCCTTTCGCGGCGGGGAGATTTGGGCGAGAACGCCTCTTGGTTTTCTCGCCCGCCTTGTGATGCGATTCGGCCTCAAACGGAGCCTGCCATGCCCTCGACCATCAGAACCACCACGCTGCCTTCTGGTGAAGCCATCCAAGTGCTCGGCCAGGGCACGTGGAAGATGGGTGAGGATAGGCGTCGCCGTGCCGATGAGGTCAACGCTCTCAAACTCGGTCTCGATCTTGGCATCACGCTGATCGACACCGCCGAAATGTATGCCAGCGGCGGCGCCGAGGAGGTGGTGGCGGAGGCCATTGCCGGGCGCCGCGCCGAGGTCTTCGTAGTCTCGAAAGTTCTGCCATCGAACGCGTCGCGCGCGGGCGTGCAGCGCGCCTGCGAGAACAGCCTCAAGCGCCTGCGCACCGACCGCATCGATCTCTACCTCCTGCATTGGCCGGGCAGCGTGCCTTTGGCCGAGACGGTCGAAGCCTTCGAGGCCTTGAAGAAGGCCGGCAAGATCCGCCATTGGGGCGTCAGCAATTTCGACACCGAGGACATGGAGGACCTGGCCGGCTTGCCCGGTGGCGGCAACGTCCAGACCAACCAGGTGCTGTACAATCTGGTCCGGCGCGGCCCCGAATTCGATCTGGCGCCCTGGAGCCGCAAGCGCGGCATCCCCTTGATGGCCTATTCGCCGGTCGAGCAGGGCGCGCTGGCGCGCAATGCCAGGCTCGATGCCATCGCCGCCCGCCACAATGCGACCGCTGCGCAAATCGCGCTGGCCTGGGTGATGCATCAGGACGGCGTCATCGCCATTCCGAAAGCCAGCAGCCAGGAACATGTCCGCCAGAATTTTGCGGCGCTCGACATAAAGCTTACCTCGCAGGACCTCTCGGATCTCGACAGGGCCTTTCCGCCGCCGACGCGCAAACGCGGCCTGGAGATGATCTGACTATTTCCCCGCCAGCCCCTTCAGCCGGTAAAGCGCTTCCAGCGCTTCCCGTGGTGTCATTTCGTCGGGGTTGATCTCGCCCAGGGCGGCGCCGAGCGCGTCGCTCTTCACCGGCCTCAGTGCTTCCCGCTTCACCGCCACGGAAAACAGCGGCAGGTCGTCGACCAGCCGGTTGGTCTTGCCGGAAACCTCGCCTTCCTCCAGCTGGTGCAGCACCTGCTTGGCCCGGTCGACCACCGCTTCCGGCAGGCCGGCGAGCCGCGCCACCTGCACGCCATAGGAGCGGTCGGCCGCACCCTTGCCGACCTCGTGCAGGAAGACGACGTCGCCCTCCCATTCCTTGACCCGCATGGTGACGTTGTGCAGTCGTGCCAGCTTGCCGGCGAGCGAGGTCATTTCGTGGAAATGGGTGGCGAAGATCGCCCGGCAGCGGTTCTTCTCGTGCAGATACTCCACCGCCGCCCAGGCGATCGACAGGCCGTCGAAGGTGGCGGTGCCGCGGCCGATCTCGTCGAGGATCACCAGCGCCCGTTCGCCGGCCTGGTTGAGGATGGCCGCCGTCTCGACCATCTCGACCATGAAGGTCGAGCGGCCGCGCGCCAGATCGTCCGAAGCGCCGACGCGCGAGAACAGCCGGTCGACGACGCCGATATGGGCCGATGCCGCCGGCACGAAGGAACCGGTCTGGGCCAGGATGGCGATCAGCGCGTTTTGCCGCAGGAACGTCGATTTACCACCCATGTTCGGGCCGGTCAGCAGCCAGATCGCACCGTTCTTGGCGCTGCCCTCCGGCGACAGGTCGCAATCATTGGCGACGAACGGCCCGTCGCCCGAACGGCGCAGCGCCTGCTCGACCACCGGATGCCGGCCGCCTGAGATCTCGAAGGCGAGGCTGGAATCCACCACCGGCCGGCACCAGGCTTCGCTTTCCGAAAGCAGCGCAAGTGCCGCCGACACATCGAGCGCTGCCAGCGCGTCTGCGCCGGCGCGGATCTTTTCCGCCTCGCCGACGGCTTGCGCCGTCAGCGCATCGAAGGCCGCCAGTTCGATGCTGAGCGCCCGGTCGGCGGCATTGGCGATCTTGGTCTCGAGCTCGGCAAGCTCGGTCGTGGTGAAGCGCATGGCATTGGCCATTGTCTGGCGGTGGATGAAGCGCGCCTTGGCGCCATCGCTGCCGGTCATCACCGCATGGTGGTTGGCGGTCACCTCGATGTAGTAACCGAGCACATTGTTGTGCCGGATTTTCAGCGAGCGGATGCCGGTCTCCTCGATCAGCGAGCGCTCCAGCCCGGCGATCACTTTTCGCGATTCGTCGCGCAACGCCCGCATCTCGTCGAGTTCCGGGTGGTAGCCGCCGCGCAGGAAACCGCCGTCGCGCTTCAAAAGCGGCAGTTCCTCGCCCAGCGCCTGCATCAGGTGCTGGGCAAGCGCCTGCGGCAGCGCCTGGATGGCGGCCATCGCCTCCGCCAATTCCTGGGGCAGGGCGGTCGCGGCGAAGATTTCGACGATGGCGCCGGCGGCCTCGAAGCCGGCGCGCAGTGCGCCGAGGTCGCGCGGGCCGCCGCGGTTGAGCGCCAGCCGGGACAGCGCGCGCGGCATGTCGGCGACGCTTTTCAGGCTCGTCCGCACCGCCTGGCAAAGCCGCGTTTCGGTGCGGAAGAACGACACCGAGTCCAGGCGCGCGCCGATCGCCGCCGGGTCGGTCAGCGGCGCCATCAGCCGGTCGGCAAGCAGCCTTGCGCCGCCGCCGGTCACCGTGCGGTCGATCGCCTTGAACAGCGACCCCTCGCGGCTGCCCGACAATGTGCGCAAGAGTTCGAGATTGCCGCGCGTCGCCGGATCGATGAACAGGGTCGAGCCCTGTTCCTCGCGCTCGGGTCGCGACAAAGGGGGCCGCTCGGCCTTCTGCGTCTTCTCGACATAGGCGATGGCGCCGGAGATCGCCGACAGTTCGGCGCGCGAAAACGTACCAAAGCTGTCCGGCGTCGCCACATCGAAGAAGCGGGCGATGCGCCCGGTGGCCGAAGCAGAATCGAACAGCGATGGCGGCTGCGGATTGGCGACGCGGCCGAGCACGTCGAACACCGGCCTCAGTTCGGGATCATGGAACACCGGCTCGGCGACGATCAGCTCGCGCGGGTCGACACGGAAGATGTCGGCGAGCAGCCGGTCGGCCGTGGTCTCGGCGACACGGAAGGCGCCGGTCGAGATGTCGATCCAGGCAATCGCGAAGGAATGGTCGGCCCCACCCTTCACCCGCCCCAGCGCCATCAGGAAGCTCGATTCCGACGGCGCCAGCAATTTGTCCTCGGTGATGGTGCCCGGCGTCACAAGCCGCACTACGTCGCGGCGCACCACCGATTTGGAGCCGCGCTTCTTGGCCTCGGCCGGATCCTCGATCTGCTCGCAGACGGCGACGCGGAATCCCTGGCCGATCAGTTTCTGCAGATAATCGTCGGCCGCATGCACCGGCACGCCACACATCGGGATATCGTGACCCTGGTGCTTGCCGCGCTTGGTCAGGACGATGCCCAGCGCGCGGCTCGCCTTTTCGGCATCGTCGAAGAACAGTTCGTAGAAATCGCCCATGCGGTAGAACAGCAGCGAATCCGGGTTCGCCGCCTTGATCTCGATGAACTGCTCCATCATCGGCGTCACGGCGGCCGTGCCGGGCTGCGGCGGCGTCATCACCTCGGGGTCGTCGGGCTCGTTCGGGCTATGCATGTTCATGGCGCGGCACGCTAGCAGATGTGATGGCCGGGTTTAATGCCGGGGCTTCGAAAAGCAGGGGAAGACCGAGGCGATCGTTTGCACGCAATTGCGCTTCGGCCTGCGATTCCCGCGCGCTGGCGGTTTACACGCGGCGGCGCGTGGTCTTAATTCGGACCGAAACAAAGCACCCGCTTCAAGGAGGTGCTGCACCGGCGAGGAAATCAAAAGCATCATGGCCAGGAAAACCGAGAACAACGGTCCGTCCGTCAGCGCGCAGGAAGCGCTGGAGTTTCACGCGATGGGCCGGCCCGGCAAGCTGGAGATCGTCGCCACCAAGCCGATGACGACGCAGCGCGATCTGAGCCTCGCCTATTCGCCTGGTGTCGCCGTGCCGGTGCGCGCCATCGCCGAGGACCCCAGCCGCGCCTTCGACTACACGACGCGCGGCAACATGGTCGCCGTCATCTCCAACGGCACCGCCATCCTTGGCCTAGGCAATCTCGGCGCCCTGGCCTCCAAGCCGGTGATGGAAGGCAAGGCGGTGCTGTTCAAGCGCTTCGCCGATGTCGATTCCATCGATCTCGAGGTCGACACCGAGGATGCCGACGAGTTCATCAACTGCGTGCGCTTCCTCGGTCCCTCCTTCGGCGGCATCAACCTGGAAGACATCAAGGCGCCGGAGTGCTTCATCATCGAGCAGCGCCTGCGCGAACTGATGGACATCCCGGTCTTCCACGACGACCAGCACGGCACCGCCATCATCTCGGCCGCCGGGCTGATCAACGCGCTGGAAATCACCGGCCGCGACATGAAGGCCACGAAGATGGTCTGCAACGGCGCGGGCGCCGCCGGCATCGCCTGCATCGAACTGATGAAGGCGATGGGCTTCGCGCCCGAAAACATCATTTTGTGCGACACCAAGGGCGTGGTCTTCCAGGGCCGTACCGAAGGCATGAACCAGTGGAAGTCCGCGCATGCGGTGAAGACCGAGGCGCGCAGCCTTGCCGAGGCGCTCGACGGCGCCGATGTCTTCCTCGGCCTCTCGGCCAAGGGCGCGCTGACCACCGCCATGGTGCAGTCCATGGCCAAGAACCCGATCATCTTCGCCATGGCCAATCCCGATCCGGAAATCACGCCGGAGGAAGTGGCCGAGATCCGCACCGACGCCATCATGGCGACCGGGCGTTCGGACTATCCGAACCAGGTCAACAACGTGCTCGGTTTTCCTTATATCTTCCGCGGCGCTCTGGATGTGCGGGCGACCACCATCAATGAAGACATGAAGATCGCCGCGGCCCGCGCGCTCGCCGAACTGGCGCGCCAGGACGTGCCAGACGACGTTGCCGCCGCCTACCAGGGCAACCGGCCGAAATTCGGCCCCAACTACATCATCCCGGTGCCGTTCGACCCGCGCCTGATCTCGGCCATTCCGCTGGCGGTGGCCAAGGCGGCGATGGAGTCGGGCGTCGCCCGCAAGCCGATCCTCGATCTCGACCGCTACGCGCAGGAACTGTCGGCCCGCCGCGACCCGATCGCTTCGACCTTGCAGCGCATCTACGACCGCGTGCGGCGCCAGCCCAAGCGCATCGTCTTCGCCGAGGGCGAGGAGGAACAGGTGATGCGCGCTGCCGTTTCCTATGTGAACCAGAAGCTCGGCACCGCCATCCTGCTTGGCCGCGACGATGTCATCAAGGAAAACGCCAAGCTCGCCGGCATCGATCTGAACAAGCAAGGCATAGAGATCATCAATGCAAGGCTGTCGCGCCGCAACGGCATCTACACCGACTATCTCTACGAGCGCATGCAGCGCAAAGGCTTCCTGTTCCGCGACTGCCAGCGCCTGATCAACAACGACCGCAACCACTTCGCCGCCTGCATGGTGGCGCTGGGCGACGCCGACGGCATCGTCACCGGCGTGACCCGCAATTATTCGACCGCGCTCGACGATATCAGGCGCGTCATCGACGCCAAGCCCGGCCACCGCGTCATCGGCGTGTCGATCGTGCTGGCGCGCGGCAAGACCGTGCTGGTCGCCGACACCGCCGTGCACGACATGCCGAATGCCGAGCAGATTGCCGACATCGCCGAGGAGGCGGCTGGCTTTGCCCGCCGCATGGGCTACGAGCCGAGGCTCGCCATGCTCGCCTATTCCACCTTCGGCCATCCGCAGGGCGAGCGCTCCGAGCGCGTCCAGGAAGCGGTGCGCATCCTCGACAAGCGCCGCGTCGATTTCGAGTATGACGGCGAAATGGCCGCCGATGTCGCGCTCAATGCGCGCGCCATGGCGCAGTATCCGTTCATCAGGCTCACCGGCCCGGCCAACGTGCTGATCATGCCGGCCTTCCACTCGGCCTCGATCTCGACCAAGATGCTGCAGGAACTCGGCGGCTCGACGGTCATCGGCCCGCTGCTGGTCGGCCTCAACAAGCCGGTGCAGATCGTCTCGCTGAACGCCAAGGACAGCGATATCGTCAACATGGCGGCGATCGCGGCTTATACGGCGGGGACTTGAGAGCGGTCCGCGTCGAAGGCGGAAGTCAACGATCTGGCTCTTCGAACCCGGCGGCGCTTGAAACGCCGCAGGCTCTCCATAAGACATTGATAAGATTCAGCTGATATACTGAAACTCTTGCCGACATGCCGTAACGGCATCCACGGCGCGCTCAGACCGCTAAATGGGGGTGCGGCCATGAAGCATGACGGAGTTTCCGTATCCGCGGTCGGCCCAGTGGTCCACCACGATGAGCGGCTGGACGCCTTGCTCAGCATCACCGGCCGCATGGACGGTTATCTCTACCGCTGCCGCAACGACGCGTCCTACACCATGCTCTATATCAGCGACGGCATTTTCACCGTCAGCGGTTATCGGCCGAGCGATTTCATCCACAATGCGGTGCGCGACTACGTCTCGGCCATCCACCCGGATGACCTGCCGTCGGTCTATGCCGCCGTCGACGCCGCGCTCGAGGCGCGCTGCAACTGGAACGTCGATTACCGCATCGTGCCGAGAGCCGGCGAACCGCTGTGGGTCCGCGAGATCGGCGGCGGTGTCTGGGACGAAGCCGGCGAACTCGAATTCCTGGAAGGCTTCGTCGTCGACATCAGCGACCGCAAGGTCGTCGAGGACCTCAACGCCCAGCTGGTCCTGGATCTGAAGACCGCCAACGAGGAGCTGTCCGCGCAAAAGCGCGAGATCGAGGTGGCCAAGCAGCAGAGCGACCATTCGGCCAACCACGATGCCTTGACCGACCTGCCCAACCGGCGTGCCTTCCACAACGAGCTCAAATCGGTGGTCGCCCGCTGCGGCGCAAACGGCGAGGCGGCCGGGCTGCTGTTCATCGACCTCGACCGGTTCAAGGAAGTCAACGACACGCTCGGCCACGAGGCCGGCGATGCGCTGCTGCAGCGCGTGTCGACCCAGCTTCGCTCGATCCTGCGCAGCGCCGATTTCGTCGCCCGGCTCGGCGGCGACGAGTTCGCCTTCCTGTTCTCTGCCGACCCCGAACTGGCACGGCAGAAGGCCGTGCGCGTCGCCGAACGCATCCTGGAAAGGTTGCGGATCAAGGTTCCGACGCCGAATGGCGCCATCCAGGTTGGGTGCACAGTTGGGGTGGCCATGTATCCGGCGGAAGCGGCTGACTCCGAAGCGCTGATCGCGCTCGCCGACCGACTGATGTACATCGGCAAGAAGAGCGGCCGCAACCGGCTGGTCACCGCGAGCGAAATGGCGCCGCAACAGCCGTCATCCAGGCCTCGCCTTCGCAAAACGGCGTAGCCATCGGCGCGAACTTATATCGACGCTGGAACCGAGGATTGACCGCGCCGGCTTCAGCCCGGCGCGAAGACCCGTGCCGCTTCGACCACTTCATTGATCTGGTCCAGCCGCAGCAGGTCGATCGGAACGCGGCCGTCGAGCTGCGCCGCCGGGCGCGTCAGCCACAGCCAGGCCAGTCGCGGATTGCCGATCAGCGACTGCACGTCGCTTATGCCGGCGACCGGCCTGCCGTCGACGAATTGCGCCAGTGGAAAGACGTGCTTGCGTCCGCCCTTGCGCAAGGCGATGACGTCGCCGCGCCTTTGCCAGCGGTGCAGGGTCGAGCGGGCGATGCGCAGGTTTTCCTCCAGATAGGTCGAGCCGGCGACACGGCCGGCCCAGTCCTCGATCAGCATCGATTCGAGGTCGTCGGACCGTGGCGGCGCGGCAAGCGCTTCATCGGCCGGCAAAGCCCCCGGCATATCGGTGACGCCGGCTTCGCTGCGGCGCGCGGCTTCCGCCGCCAGCGCGCGCACGAATTTCGAGGCAAGGCCGGGAAGGTCGGCATGGATGGCGTCGATGGCGCGCTGGTGCTTCGGCGACAGCAGAGTGACGGCGGATGCTATGCTGCCGGCGATCTTGCCGACAGAGACCACGGTCGACTGGTTTATGGCTTCGTCATAATGGGCAAGCGCGCGCTCGACGTCTTCCGCGACCATCTCCGCGAAGTCGTCCTGTCCAAGACCGGTTGTCTGAAATCTGCTCATGTACATGTCTTCCAGCCGCGCGCGCTCCTCCCTCAGCCGCGGCCGACTGCTGAATTTTTACTGCGGGAAACGGAAATCATGGCGGCAACGGATCGCGCCGCCCGACAGCTTGCTGTCTTGCATCTTTTCAACATCCCATCTGGCTGCGGGCGCGCCCCGAAATGTCAGTCACGGGGCGCTCTCGATTCCGTGTAGGAGCGATATGTGACAGCTGCGCGACGGTGAGAAGCGGTCCGCGTAGCGGACGAAAAGCCAATTGCTTGGCCTTTCGAGCTTCGAACGCGCCCTGAGCCTGCGAAGGGCCGTGGCGCGGCCTGCTGTTCACAACAGAAGCGCCGGGCTTTCAGTTAAAGCAGCCCTGCCAGTTCCGCCTCGCGGCGCAGGTTCTGCCTTGGCCTTGGGCCGATCTGCTGGATCACCAGTCCGGCGGCCAGTGAGCCGAGGTCGCCGCAGGTCTTGAGGTCGCGGCCTTGCGTGTAGCCATGCAGGAAACCGGCGGCATAGAGATCGCCGGCGCCCGTCGTGTCGACCAGCTCCCGGATCGCCGTTGCCTGGATGACCACGGTCTCGTCGCCGCGCACGATGACCGAGCCTTTTTCCGAGCGCGTGACGGCGGCTATTCTGCAGTCCTTGCGGATCTTGGCCAGCGCCTCGTCGAAGGACGATGTCTGGTAGAGTGACTTGATCTCGTGGCTGTTGGCAAAGACGATGTCGACCGTGCCCGAGCGCATCAGCTCGAGGAATTCGTCACGATAGCGGTCGACGCAGAACGAATCCGACAGCGTCATGGAAACTTCGCGGCCTGCGGCGTGCGCCAGCCTGGCGGTCTGCCGGATCGCCTCCTTGGCGCGCGGCGGGTCCCACAGGTAGCCCTCGAAATAGGTGACCTTGGCCCCAGAGGCCTTGTCGGCCTCGACATC
Source organism: Mesorhizobium huakuii (assembly GCF_030160235.1). Classification (GTDB taxonomy): domain Bacteria; phylum Pseudomonadota; class Alphaproteobacteria; order Rhizobiales; family Rhizobiaceae; genus Mesorhizobium; species Mesorhizobium huakuii. The sequence goes on along the minus strand of NZ_BSNY01000034.1, from coordinate 248,774 downwards.
CTCCGGTCCGAGTTCGACGCAGGCGCCGAGATAGGTGTTCATCGAGCGTTCGCCGTCGGGTGTGACGAAGATCATCGAGCGCGCTGTCGGCGGCTCGCCCGTGAGCGGCTTGGTGTCGAAGGCGACGCCCTGCGCGCGGATGTCGTGCGCGTAGATTTCGCCCAGCGCATCGTTGGAGACCTTGCCGAAGAAGGCGGCGCGGCCGCCGAGGGAGGCGACACCGGCCGCCGTGTTGCCGGCGCTGCCGCCGGAGGCCTCGATTGCCGGCCCCATGCGGCTGTAGAGCAGCTCGGCGCGGTGCGTGTCGATGAGATTCATCGCGCCCTTGATGATGCCGTTGGTTTCGAGGAATTCCTCCTCGCACTGGGCGATGATGTCGACAATGGCATTGCCGATGCAAAGCACGTCATAATCCGGCATCAATGTCTCCGCCAAAAACCCGAGCCGGCTTCTTGCCACGCTGGCCGGGCGCGGGTTTAGCGATTCGCGGCGGCTTTGCCTAGAGCATGTTGCTATTCAGCTAATGCCGGCCTGACCCGAATTGCAATGAACCCTGGAGCGCGACACGCCAGGCGCTATGACAATTCGACCGTGGACGAAGCATTTCGTCTGGCCGTCGCTTACAAGCTGGCTCTGCCGATCACCCATCACAGGCGAGCCAGTCCCCATGCCTACAAAGAACGACACGACAACCGACCTGGCATTGCTCGGCGTGCTGGCGGTGCTGTGGGGCGCCTCCTATACCTTCATCAAGATCGGCGTCGAGACCATCCCGCCGGTCACCTTCATCGCCGCCCGCACCTTGATCGCCGGCGGCATCCTGTTCGCCATCATCCGCTGGCGCGGACTTGCCGTGCCGCGTGACGCAGCCACCTGGCGCCGCTTCGCTTTCCAGGCCTGCCTCAACAGCGTCATACCGTTCACGCTGATCGCCGCCGCCGAGCGCTCGGTCGACGCCGGTCTCGCCACCATCCTCAACGCGACCTCGCCGATCTTCACCTTCCTGCTCACCGCGCTGATCACCCGCCATGAACCGGTCACGGTGCGCAAGCTCATCGGTGTCGGCGCCGGCATAGCCGGCATCTGCCTCATCGTCGGCACCGAGGCACTGGGTGGCATCGGTCACGAATTGTGGGCGCAGGTCGCCATCGTCGCGGCAACGATCTGCTATGCCGGCGCCGCCATTTTCGGCCGTGGCTTCAAGGGTCTCGATCCGATGCTGCCGGCGGCGGGTTCGATGCTGTGTGGCGCGGTCATGCTGGTGCCGCTCAGCCTCGTGGTCGACCAGCCCTGGACGCTCACGCCATCGACGGCGTCGATCCTGGCCCTACTCGGCCTGTCGGTGTTCTCGACGGCGCTCGCCTTCATCATCTATTTCCGCCTCATCCACACGCTGGGTTCGGTCGGTACGACGTCGCAGGCCTATCTGCGCGTACCGATCGGTGTCGGCATCGGCGCTGTTTTCCTCGGTGAAAGCCTGGGACCGACGGCATGGCTGGGCATGGCCTTTGTCGTGGCCGGCGTCGCGGCCATGACCATCCCGGTCCGCAAGCCGGCGTTCGCCCGTTAGACGCCCCGATTTACTTGTGTTCGCGACCCGCGCTGCCTATCTCGTGAGCGTCCCGCCTGTCGGCGGTGTCCGCTGACTTGGGGGTTGAAGCACGGTGATTTTCGACGCTGCCCGCATTGCGGCCCTTGAGCTGCTCTCGCCGCCGTTTCGCGCCGTGTTCATCAAGACGCTGGGCTTGACCGTGCTGGCGCTGGTCGCCTTGTGGTTCGGCCTGACCAGCCTTGTCGAATGGCTGGCCTTGCCATGGCTCCAGACCTTGCTGCCGGGCATACCGTCCTGGGCCGGCTGGCTGGGCGGCATCATCGCGGCGATAGTGCTTGCCTTCGGCATGGCGCTGCTCGTCGCGCCGGTCACGGCGGTGATCGCCGGCCTGTTCCTCGACGATGTCGCCGAAGTGGTCGAACGCACCGACTATCCCCGCGACCCGGTCGGGCGCGCCATGCCGGCATTGCGCTCGCTGGTGCTGGCGATAAAATTCCTCGGCGTCGTCATCCTCGGCAACATCGTGGCGCTCATGCTCCTGCTGGTGCCGGGCGTCAACATCGCCGCCTTCTTCGTCGTCAACGGCTATCTGCTCGGTCGCGAATTCTTCGAATTCGCCGCGATGCGCTTTCGCCCCGAGGACGAAGCCAGGGCCTTGCGCCGGCAGTATGCCGGCACGGTGTTCCTCGCCGGCCTGGTCATTGCGGCCTTCCTTGCCGTGCCCCTGCTCAATCTGCTGACGCCGCTCTTCGCCGCCGCCATGATGGTGCATCTGCACAAGGCAATCTCGGCCCGCGAAAGCCGCCGGTGACCGCGGTCGCCATGCGGCGGCGGCCGTTTAATCCGGGGACTTGCCGAACAGCGCCTGCAATTTGCCGAACGGCATGGCGGCGCGGGTGAAGCCGAACGTGCCGTCCTGCTGGATTTCGCGCGTCGCCGTCTCCAGCATGCCATAGGCGAAATTGGTCAGCCACGGCCCGAGCGAAATGCGCTTCACTCCTGCCATTGAGAGATCGGCGATGGTGAAGCCGGGTTTCGCCATGACGTTGACCGGCTTGCTGACCGCCGAACACAAGGTGCGCACCATCTCGACATCGCCGATCCCAGGCGCATAGAGCACGTCGGCGCCGGCCTTCTCGAAGGCCTGCAGCCGCTTGATGGTGTCGTCGAGATCGGACTTGCCCCACAGAAAATTCTCGGCCCGCGCCGTGAAGACGAAATCGCGTTTCAAGGCTCGCGCCGCCTCCACCGCCGCGGCGACGCGCTCGACCGCGTGGGAGAAATCATAGATCGGCCTGTCGGGATCGCCGGTGTGGTCCTCGATAGAGCAGCCGGCAAGGCCGGCCGCTTCCGCCGCGAAAATGGTTTCGGCGGCCCGCTCGGCGCTGTCGCCCTTGCCTTTCTCGAGATCGGCCGAGACCGGCAGGTCGGTCGCCGCCGTCACCTCGCGGCAATGATGGATCATCTGCTCGAAGGTCACCGCGCCGTCCGGCAGGCCGCGCGAAAAGGCAAAGCCGGCGCTGGTCGTCGCCAGCGCCTTGAAGCCGAAGGATCCGAGCAGCTTGGTCGTGCCCGGATCCCAGGGATTGGGCATGACGAAGGTCGAGGCATGCAGGTCGCGAAAGATCTTGCCCTTGTCCATGAATGCTCCCCATCACAAGTGTTTGGGGGCGGATGCTATCGCGCCGCCTTCGGCCGGGCAAATAAATGCGCTTGGTTCAGAAGCGTTTCTCGTTCTCTGCTGCCAATTTCTCGAATGCGTCGGAATCCTTGAGGTAGCGCGATGTCTTCTTGTCCCAATGATAGGTGACGGAAATGTCGTGTGACGCCGCATCGGGCGGCGCGTCATCGCAGCTTTCATCGCTCGGCACGGTGCTGTCGGTCACCGTCACCTTGATCGCCGCATAGGGCTGGCCGTCGGCGATGGTCTCGAAAGCCATGTCCTGCTTGCGGCTGTAGGCGCAGAGCCTTTCGTCGAACGTGTAGATCATGTCGATCAGCTCGAATTTGTCGTCGCTAACCATGATCAGCGGCGTGATCACATAGCCCTGGCTCGAATTGAAATGCGTGCTCATGGTGATGAGCATGTCGTCGCCGGCGCCGATCGGAAGCTTGTTCGGTTCGCGGAAATAGGTGCTGCGGTCGACCGCGACATTGGCCGCATCGAGCAGTTTCGGCCTGGCCGTGACGTCGTAGAGCGCCAGCACCGCATAGCCCTCGGCGCTGTCGGGAGAATCGCCAAGGTCGAATAGAATGGCCAGCCGGTCCTTGCCGCCGGCCTTGATGGGAAGCACGGCGGCATTGGGCAGGCTTGTCGTCTCGGGCGGCGAGCCACCGCTATCCGGCCCCTCGATGTGGCGCATTTCGATCGGCGGCCCGCCCTTGTAGAAACCGTTCCCGTCCGCGGCGAGGCTCGGGATGATCAATTTGGCCAGGTCGAGATAGGCGACATCGCCGCGGCCAGGCAGCGGGCTGCCCAGGTCCGGAAAGCTGACGGCTTGCGCGCCGGCCGCGGTCCACAAGAACGGCAGCAGCATCACGGCGAGGATGAAGCGAAAAGAATTCGTTGGCATGAGCGCCCCCCAAGATCAGGCCGCTCACGCTAGAGCAGTTCCAGGAAAAGTGTGAGCGGTTTTCCGTCTGGAATTGCGTCAAAACAAAGAGTTAGAGCGGTTCGCCGTTTCCATGAAACGGTGAAACGCTCTAGCACGGGTTCCAGCACCGCGCAGCCGTGCTGGAACCGGATCAGTGGATCGGCACAAGCCCGGCCAGTTCGCGCATGTCGTCGAACAGGATGCCGCCTGCCTCGATCAGACCATCGCGGTCGGAATAGGGATCGCCATGATAGGAAAACACCCGCATGCCGGCGGCGATGCCGGCCTGCGTGCCGGCGACGCTGTCCTCGATGACGATGCAATCGGCGGGCGCGAAGCCCATTGTCTTGGCCGCATGCAGGAACAGGTCCGGGAATGGCTTGCCGCGCCCGACCATGGTCGAGGAAAACATCGCATGTTCGAACAGCGGCAACAGCCCGGTCTGGCCAAGCGTGATGTGCATCTTCGACACCCGTGCCGAAGTGGCGACGCAATAGGGAATGCCGGCCGCGCGGACCGCCTCGATGAACTCCCGGACATAGGGGATCGCCTCGACGCCATGGGAAAACAGGTCGGGCAGGCCGGCATTCCAGCGATCGACGAAATCGACGCCGAGCCTGACCTCTGTTGTCTCCTCGATCTCCTTCTGCACCGAGGCCATGCTGCGGCCGGAGAAATTCTTGCGGCAATATTCGAAGTTCGTCGGATAGCCGGCCGCGCTCAGCCATTCGGCAAGGCGTCGATTGGCGAGATTTTCGGTGTCGACGAGGATCCCGTCGCAGTCGAAGATAACGAGTTTAGGTACTCGCATCAGGCGGTGCCGGTCGATCCGAACCCGCCCGAACCACGCGCCGTGCCACCGGCCAGCGAACGCTCTTCGACAGCCACTTGCGTCACAGCGGCGAAAACGATCTGGGCGATGCGCATGCCGCGCGTCACGGCAAAATCCTCGTCGCCGAGATTGACCAGCAGCACCTTCACCTCGCCGCGATAGTCGCTGTCGACCGTGCCGGGCGAATTGAGGACGGTGAGGCCATGCTTGAAGGCAAGGCCCGAGCGCGGCCGCACCTGGCCTTCCATGCCTTCGGGTATTTCCAGGATCAGCCCGGTCGGCACCAAGGCGCGTTTCCCAGGCAGGATCAGCAGCGGCCGGTCGTCGGGCACCGCCGCGCGAAGATCCATGCCTGCAGCGCCGGCGCTTTCGTAGGCGGGGAGGGGAAGTCCTTCAGCATGCGGCAATCTGACGAAGCCGACGGTCGGACCGATGACGGAGGAGTTTTGGAAGGCTGCGCGCATAAAATCGATCCTATCGGCGCGATTGCCGATTCGGTCAATTCGCGCGCGCCGCTATCAACGGCTTTCTTTCAGGCATCACTATGACCTGAGCACGCCTTAGCGCACTTCCATTGGAACAACCGTCGTCTCCTTGATCTCCTCCATGACGAAGGAGGCGGACACATCGGACAGTGCCACCTTGGCGATCAGCCGCTGGTAGAGCCGGTCATAGGCCTTCACGTCGGCGACCCGGGCACGCAGGACATAGTCGAGATCGCCGGACATGCGGTAGACGCCGGTGATTTCGGGAAGGCCGGTCACCGCCGCCCGAAACCTTTGCAACCAGTCGGGATCATGATTGGACGTGCGGATCAGGATGAACACCGAAAGGCCAAGCCCGAGCTTGTCGGCATCGACCAGCGCCACGCGCCCGGTGATGACGCCATCCTCCTCCAGCCGCTTGACCCGGCGCCAGCAGGCATTGCGCGACAACGCCACCCGTTCCGACAGCTGGTCGACCGACAGCGTGCCGTCGCGTTGCAATTCGGTAAGCAGTTTCCGGTCTATTTCGTCGATATCAAGCGCCATGTTGGGATGCTTGTCTCATGAAATGGTAAAACACAAGGATATTTTGAGACCGATGAACCGGCGAAGCATGCCAGGATACTCATATCGGCAAGCAAGCGCTGAAGGGGACCTCAATGTCGGTTGCAAGGATATTCACTTCTCATCCGGCTAAGGTTGGCGAAACCTATTTCGGCCATATGGCCTTTGCCGCCTGGTTCTCCTCGCGCCTGCTGCTGGCGGCCAGCGCCGCCCTCGTTCACGCTTTCTTGCCATTTCTCTTCGAGACTACCGCCAGCCGAATCGTCCGCGAGCTTTACGAACGGACGCACAACAGAGGCACACACGCGACCAAGGAGCCGGCGGCTCTTCCGGATCGCGCCTAGAGGACGACAGAAGCGATGTGCCGGTGGGCGGCCTATCTCGGTGAAGCGGTCTTTCTTGAAGACATTCTGACGGCTCCCTGCCACTCGCTGATCGCTCAGAGCCATTGCGCCCAGGAAGCCAAGTCGCCGACCAATGGCGACGGTTTCGGCCTTGCCTGGTATGGCGACCGGCCGGAGCCCGGCCTCTACCGCGACATCCTGCCGGCCTGGTCCGATCCCAATCTGAAGAGCCTGTGCCGGCAGATCAAATCCGGCCTGTTCCTCGCCCATGTGCGGGCCTCCACCGGGGGCGCCACCAGCCGCATGAACTGCCATCCCTTCATCTCCGGCCGCTGGTCGTTCATGCACAATGGCCAGATCGGCGGCTTCGAGAAGATCCGCCGCGCGCTGGAGAATTCGCTGTCCGACGCCGTCTTCGACCAGCGCGAAGGCACCACCGATTCCGAACTGTTCTTTCTGCTGATGATCGACGAGGGGTTGGCCGGCGACCCGCAAGGCGCGGTCTCGCGCGCCACTGCCCGTGTGCTCGAAGCCTCGCGCCGCGCCGGTCTCGAACCGGCACTGAAACTCACCGCCGCCTTCTCGGACGGGCAGGCCCTGCATGCGGTACGCTACGCCACCGACGCCCATGCGCCGACGCTTTACACCTCCTCCTTGCGCAAAGGCGGCGGCCGCTGCATCGTCTCCGAACCTTTCGATCGCGAGGGTGGAGATTGGCAGGCGATCCCGCCATCGAGTTTCGTCACCATGACTGGCGATGGGATCAGCATTCGGCCATTTGCGCCGACGGCGGCGAAGCTGGCCCTAGTCGGGTAAATCCTTCTCCAAGTCGGAAACGCCGCAGGACGGAGGGGCGCAAAGCGCTGATCTCGACAGACGGTCGGCGCAATTTCGATCAAGCACCACCAGGCTCCGAATGCTCAACTCCGCTTGAAGTCGTGTCGCTGTCCGCCATTTTCCAAGCGAGCGCGGCCAAGCCGGAGCATTCGCCATGGACCTTGTCTTCTCCTCGACAGTCGAACTCGCCGCAGCCATCGCCCGTCGCAAAATCTCCGCCGTCGAAGCGCTCGATGCCCATCTGGCGCAGATCGACCGGCACAATGGAGGCGTCAACGCAGTCATCTCGCTCGACAGGGAGGGCGCGTACGAACGCGCCAGGAAGGCCGATGCGGCACTCGCGCGCGGCGGCACGCTCGGGCCGCTGCATGGCGTTCCCTTCACGCTGAAGGACATGCACGAGACATCCGGCATGAAAACCACTGTCGGCTTCCCGCCCTTCGCCGATTATGTGGCGAGCCGCGACAGCCCGGTCGTTGCCAGGCTGAAGGCAGCCGGCGGTGTGCTGATGGCCAAGACCAATGTCGCCACTATGCTGTCCGACTGGCAGTCGAACAATCCGCTGTTCGGGCGCACCAGCAATCCTTGGAACCTTGAGCGCACGGCGGGCGGCTCGAGCGGCGGCGCCGCTGTGGCGGTGGCGGCCGGTATGACGCCGTTCGACGTCGGCACCGACATGCAGGATTCGATCCGCCTGCCCGCCGCGTTCTGCGGCGTCTATGGCCTGAAGCCGACCGAACACCGCGTCTCGCTGGCCGGCGCCTTCCCAAATCCTGACGATGCCGCGCGCAGCGTGCGGCTGATGTCCTGCCTTGGCCCGCTGGCGCGCGGCGTGGACGATCTGTCGCTGATCTATCGAATCATAGCCGGGCCGGATGGACGCGACACCGATCTGGCGTCGGTGCCGGTCGAGACCACGCCGAGGCTCGACCTGAAGACATTGCGCATCGCCTGCGCGCCGTCCTTCCCCGGCTTGCCGGTGGCCGGCAACATCGGCGTCACGGTCGAGAACCTCGCAAGGCAGCTGCAAACGGCTGGGGCGATCGTGGAGCAGGCGAAGCTGCCCAAGCTCGACTTGCACGACGATCTCGCCCAAGGCGGGGCACTGATCGGCATGATGATGGAGGCGGCGCAGCAGGAGCCGCCGGAGCGACCGACACCGGTATCGCGCTGGTTCGAAGCGCTCGCCCGCCGCGACCGATCCATTCTCGCCTGGGACCGGTTCTTCGACGACTGGGATGCGCTGCTCTGCCCGGTCGCGATGACCACGGCCTTTCCGCATTGCGAACCGGGCACGCCGATCAAGGTTGACGGCAAGGGCCAAAACTACTGGATGCTGCCGGCCTATGGCGCCGTCTTCAACTACAGCGGCCATCCGGCACTTTCGATGCCGTGCGGAGAAGATCGCGACGGCCTGCCGATCGGCCTGCAATTGGTCGGCAAACGCTGGTCGGAGGCGCGGCTGCTTGGTGTCGCGGCGGCGATCGAGCCGCTCACCGGCGGCTTTCGCCGCCCGCCGGGCTATTGAGCGAAGCGCGACAACCCATAGGGCGTCAGCAACGGGTCGCGCTCACCATCGAGGATTTCCCTGGCCGTAAACAGGCCAACGGCCGGCGCCAGCGTGATACCTGAATGCATCACCGCGACATAGAGCCCGTCCATGCCCTCGGCTCGGCCGATGATCGGAAAACCGTCGATCGGATTGGGGCGGTAGCCGATGGTGTGGAAATCGAGTTCCAGCCCTTCGGCGTCGCGCAACGCCGCTTTCGTGGCCGCGAACAAGTCGCGTGCCGTGGCTTCGGGGTTCTCGCCGGGATCGCCGCCGGCGAAATCCGAGCCGGCGATGATGCGGCCCTCGGCTGTCTGGCGTATGTGCAGCCTCTCGGCGTGCACCAGGCCGTTGAGCAGCCTTTTGTATGGCCGCGAATGGACGATCAGGCCAGGGGGCGTTTCGATCGGCAGCTTGATGCCGGCCGTCGCGGCAATGTCGGGCGAGCCGACGCCAGCCGCGATCACCACCTCGTCGGCGGCAATCAGCCCATGCGATGTGTCCACGCCGGTCGTCCTGCCATTGGTCTGGACCAGCGCCGAGACCGTGCTCGCAACGACCCGCGCGCCATGCCGTTCGGCATCCGCCAGCAGGGCCCTGGCCGTCGCAACCGGTTCGGCCACGCCTTCCTCCGCGACATAGACGGCGAATTCAGGAGGCTCGGCGAGGTTGGGTTCGATTTGCGCCGCCCGCTCGCGGCCAACGCGTTCGATGCCGTAGCCCCATGAAGAGTGTTCGGCCGCGTAGGCCTCGACCCGGTCGGCCGGCAGGTCCCAGCACAGGCCGCCGCACCAGGCGAGCGGCAGCCCAGACAGTTCATTCGCCAGTCGCCTCCACTCGGCCATGGCGCGGGTTCGCAGCCGGAAATAGATCTCTGGGTTGCCCCAGCTGGCGTTGATCCAGGCAAAGGAATTGGGTGTCGCGACGCCACCTGGGCCGCTTTCGGAAACGACCGTGACCCGCGCGCCTGCCCTGGTCAGATGCCAGGCGATCGAGGCGCCGATGATGCCGGCGCCGATGACGATCACTTGTTTCGCCGCAGCCATGTTCGCTCCTTTACCTGGTGGTCCGCCGAGGATGCTCTTGCAGTGCCACCCCATTCGTCTCTTGCCAACATCGGACACGGCAAAAATATGTGCTTGACAGTAATACGTACGTACGTATTATTCGGCCATGGCTAGACAATCACTCCGCGAAAAACTCCTCGACGCCGGTTTCCGGACCATCTGGAATTCAGGCTATGCTGCCGCCGGCGTGCGCGACATCGTTGCCGCCGCCGATGCCCGGCCGGGATCCTTCACCAATCATTTCGCCTCCAAGGAGGCGTTCGTCGGCGAAGTGCTGGACCGCTACTTCACCTATGTCAGTGGGCTGGTCGAGGCAGCGCTGGCGCAGGACGGCACGCCGCCCATCGGCAGGCTGCGCCGCTACCTCGACGTCATCACCTCGAAGCTCGAGGCGCATGACTGGGCGCGCGGCTGCATGATCGGCAATCTCAGCCTCGAGACAGCGGTGCACAGCGAGCCGTTGCGCTTGCAACTCGTCGCTATCTTCGAGCGCTGGCGCCAGCCATTCGCCGTTTGCATCGCGGAAGGCCAGGCAGCTGGCGACATCGCCAAGACCTTCGAGGCCGAGGACCTCGCCGATTTCCTGCTGTCGTCCTGGCAGGGCGCCATGCTGCGCATGAAGGTCGAGCGCAGCCCCGAACCGCTCGAGCGGTTCAAGAAAGTCATCTTCAGCACGGTGTTCGCAAAGGAGCCGACCCCATGAGTTCGAAAGCCAACCCGCCTCAGCCCGTCGCCACCGCGCCGAGACGTGCGCAGATTGCCGTACTCGATTCGACCATGTCCTATGTCGAGGCGGGAGCCTCCGGACCGACCGTGCTGTTCCTGCATGGCAACCCGACCTCGTCCCATATCTGGCGCGACATCATCCCTCATGTCGCGCCGTTTGGCCGCTGCATCGCGCCTGACCTGATCGGCTATGGCCAGTCCGGCAAGCCCGATATCGACTATCGCTTCTTCGATCATGTCCGCTATCTCGATGCCTTCCTCGACGCCCTCGATATCAGCGACGTGGTGCTGGTCGCGCAGGATTGGGGCACGGCCCTTGCCTTCCATCTCGCGGCAAGGCGGCCGCAGCGCATCCTCGGCCTCGCCTTCATGGAATTCATCCGGCCCTTCGAGCGCTGGGAGGATTTTCACCAGCGCCCGCAAGCCCGCGAAATGTTCAAGGCGCTCCGCACTGCCGGTGTCGGCGAAAAGCTGGTTCTGGAAGACAATGTCTTCGTCGAGAAAGTGCTGCCGGCCTCGGTGCTGCGCACGATGAGCGACAAGGAAATGGACGCTTACCGGGCGCCGTTCCCCACGCCGCAATCGCGCAAGCCGGCCCTGCGCCTGCCCCGGGAAATGCCTATCGAGAACCAGCCCGCCGACGTTGCCGCTATCAGCGCGCACGACCATCGCTCGCTGCGCCTGTCCCCCTATCCGAAACTGCTATTCGCGGGGGATCCGGGCGCGCTGATCGGGCCGCAGGCTGCGAAGGAATTCGCGGCCGGTTTGAAGAACTGCGGTTTCATCAATCTCGGGCCCGGCGCGCACTATCTGCAGGAGGATCATGCCGACGCGATAGGCAGCGCCATCGCCAGCTGGCTCCCGGAGGTCGTTTTGGCGAGCCGGACGGGCGAGCTGGCCTGAGACAAGCCATGGCATCCGGCGGCGTCCGCGCCGCCGGACCGGTCGACAGCCCGGCACTACGCTGCTAGAAGCCCGGCCTGTCACACGGAAATCCCAGAGAATGCCCGAAACAATACCAGAGGAAGTGGCGCGCCGCCGCACCTTCGCGATCATCGCGCACCCGGACGCCGGCAAGACGACGCTCACCGAGAAGCTGCTGCTGTTCGGCGGCGCCATCCAGCTTGCCGGCGAGGTCAAGGCCAAGAAGGACAAGATCCAGACCCGGTCCGACTGGATGAAGATCGAGCGCGAGCGCGGTATTTCGGTCGTCACTTCGGTGATGACCTTCGAGTATGAAGACAACGTCTTCAACCTGCTCGACACGCCCGGCCACGAGGATTTCGCCGACGATACCTATCGCACCCTGTCGGCGGTGGACTCGGCCGTCATGGTCATCGACGCCGCCAAGGGCATCGAGCCGCGCACGCTGAAACTGTTCGAAGTCTGCCGGCTGCGCGACATCCCGATCATCACCTTCGTCAACAAGATGGACCGCGAAAGCCGCGATCCGTTCGAGATTCTGGACGAGATCGAGCAGAAGCTGGCGCTGGATACCGCACCCATTACTTGGCCGATCGGCCGCGGCAGGACATTTTCCGGCACCTATCACCTGGCGTTGAACGCGGTGCGCAAGGGCGACGACGAGAAGGAACGCACGCCGGTCAACGGTCCCGATTCCAACCGCGTCGCCGGGCTGCTGCCAGAGAACGAGCGCGAGGCCTTCATCGAGGAACTGGAACTCGCCCGCGAGGCTTGCCGACCTCTTGATATTGATGCCTTCCGCGAGGGCCATCTGACGCCGGTCTATTTCGGCTCGGCGCTGCGCAATTATGGCGTGCGCGACCTGATCGAGGCGCTCGGCGCCTTCGGCCCGCCACCGCGCGCGCAGGAGGCCGACACCCGCAAGGTCGAGGCGACCGAGGACAAGATGACGTCCTTCGTCTTCAAGATCCAGGCCAACATGGACCCCAACCACCGCGATCGCATCGCTTTCGTGCGCGTCTGCTCGGGCAAGCTCGAGCGCGGCATGAAGGCCAAGCTGGTGCGCACGGGCAAGCCGATGAGCCTGTCGGCGCCGCAGTTCTTCTTCGCCCGCACCCGCGTCACGGCGGATGAAGCGTTCGCCGGCGATGTCGTCGGCATTCCCAACCACGGCACGCTGCGCATTGGCGACACGCTGACCGAGGGCGAGGAAATTCTTTTCCGGGGCGTGCCGAACTTCGCCCCGGAAATCCTGCGCCGCGTGCGCCTCGGCGACGCCATGAAGGCGAAGAAACTCAAGGAAGCGCTGCACCAGATGGCCGAGGAAGGCGTCGTGCAGCTGTTCTCGCCCGAGGACGGCTCACCTGCCATCGTCGGCGTCGTCGGCGCCCTGCAGCTCGACGTGTTGAAAGAGCGGCTGAACTTCGAATACACGCTGCCGGTCGAGTTCGAGATGTCGCGCTTTTCCGTCTGCCGCTGGATTTCGGCCGACGACAAGGCCGAAGTGCACCGCTTCATCGAGGCGCATCGCGGCGACATTGCCAGGGACCTCGACAACGACCCGGTGTTCCTGGCCCAACACGCCTTCTCGCTGAACTATGAAGCCGAACGCTGGAAAGCCATCCGCTTCGCCACCATCAAGGACTACCAGGTCCGCGATAAGGCGGCATAGGCACCCTTTCCCTTCTCCCCGTTTCACGGGGAGAAGGTGCCCGAAGGGCGGATGAGGGGCAGCGCCGACGTTGAAGGACTGGCGAATGTGCCCCGGCCCTTCGCGGGCTCCCAGCCCTCCAGGCGTTCAGCCCCTTCAAAAGGTCCACTGGACCTTTTGATCCGCCAAAGGCGGACCGGGTCTTCACCGTTCGAAGCTCGAAAAGCCAAGCAATTGGCTTTTCGTCCGCTACGCGGACCGCTTCTCACCCCTTCGCCGCCTCCTCGAGCTTGGCGATGTCGATCTTGCCCATCTGCATCATCGCATTCATCGCCCGTCCGGCCTTGGCGCGGTCCGCATCCCCAAGCAGACGCGGCAGTTGTTCCGGCACAACCTGCCAGGAAACGCCGAATTTGTCCTTCAGCCAGCCACAGGGTCCTGGTTCGCCGCCGCCTTCCGTGAGCCTGGTCCAGAAATGATCGACTTCTTCCTGCGTCTTGCAGTCGATCGACAGTGAGATCGCCTCGGTGAACTTGTATTGTGGTCCGCCATTGAGCGCCAGGAACGGGACGCCGTCGAGTTCGAACGAGGCCACCAGCACCTTGCCCTCATCAGCGTGGCCCTTGGGCCAACGAGTCACGCTCAGCTCCTTCGAATTATTGAAGATCGACATGTAGTGGTTCATCGCCTCTTCGGCCTGGCCGTCGAACCACAGGAAGGTGGTGATCTTCTGCATGCGTCTCTCCTCGGTTTTTCTCTTTGGGGGCATTGGGGAAGGGTCAGGCGGCGCCCTTGGCGGCGTCCTGAAGTGAAGCGAGATAGGCGTCGAGCTGGGCATAGCTCTCGCCCATGCCGCGGGTCATGCCGGTGCCGAGCGCGCCGTCGCGGGCCGCTTGCGAGGCGTAAAGCACCGTCTGCGTCAGCAGCGTTTTTCCGGCCTGTTCGGTGAAGACCACGGTCCCTATGGTTTCGCCACCGGTCCAGTCCTCGTCGAACAGTTCGGTGGCGACGATCCTGGCGGGACGCACGATCTCGCCATAGGCGCCGCTCATGCCCATGCTGCGGCCATCGCGATGCTGCCAGACATAGCGCGTGGCGCCGCCAACCCTGAGGTCTATTTCGCAGGTCACCAGCCGCCAGCCATCGGGGCCGTGCAGCCAGCCCTTCAGCAGCTCCGGTATCGTCCAGCAGTCGAAGACCATCGGCCGCGAGGCATCGAAGATGCGGGTGATCTGAATCTCGCGGTCGCTGGGCGTGGTCACCGTCAGCGTGGCGACGGTCGAACCGGGCAAGGTCGTGGTGCTCATGATGGTCCTCCTCCTGTTTGCCAAAGGACGCGCGGCAGGCCGGCGATCCGACACAGGCCGCGACCTTTTTTGGCTATTGGTCGGTACTGTCGGGGGCTTTCTCGGCCTTCATCGCGCCGAGCAACGCATCGAGGCGCTGGAAGTTGCCTTCCCAGATCTTGCGATATCGCTCCAGCCAGTCATTGGCCTCTGCCAGCGGTTTTGCCTCCAACCGGCAGGGCCGGCGCTGTGCGTCGCGGCCGCGTGAAATCAGCCCGGCGTTTTCCAGCACCTTGAGATGCTTGGAAATCGAAGGCTGGCTCATCGCGAAAGGCTCGGCGAGTTCCATCACGGATGCTTCGCCCTGGATGAGCCGGGCGAGAATGGCGCGGCGCGTCGGATCGGCGAGTGCTGCAAAAGTGGCGTCCAGCTGGTTCATCGAATGTCCATAGCCAAAAGGGTATATACCTGATTGGCTATATACAAGCGAATGCCGCTCGTCAACGTCCATCCGGATTTCGTGGCGCATTGCAAAAATCTGGCCAGACCATACTTGCGCGTCTATAAAGCCACCGATCCGAATTCAGCTCCGCCGCGCCATTCCTGGGCCGAGGCCAGCCACCAAGGAAAAAACATGCCTGCCTATCGCTCCCGCACCACCACCCATGGCCGCAACATGGCCGGCGCCCGCGGCCTGTGGCGCGCCACCGGCATGAAGGATTCCGATTTCGGCAAGCCGATCATCGCCGTGGTCAATTCCTTCACCCAGTTCGTGCCGGGCCATGTCCATCTGAAGGACCTCGGCCAGCTGGTGGCGCGCGAGATCGAGAAGGCCGGCGGCGTCGCCAAGGAATTCAACACCATCGCCGTCGATGACGGCATCGCGATGGGCCATGACGGCATGCTCTATTCGCTGCCGTCGCGCGAACTGATCGCCGATTCCGTCGAATACATGGTCAACGCGCACTGCGCCGACGCCATGGTCTGCATCTCCAATTGCGACAAGATCACCCCCGGCATGCTGATGGCCTCGCTGCGCCTCAACATCCCGACTGTCTTCGTTTCCGGCGGGCCGATGGAGGCCGGCAAGGTGGTGCTGGCAGGCAAGACGCAGGCGCTCGACCTGGTTGACGCCATGGTCGCGGCGGCCGATGACAAGATCTCCGACGAGGACGTCAAGGTCATCGAGCGCTCCGCCTGCCCGACCTGCGGCTCCTGCTCGGGCATGTTCACCGCCAATTCGATGAACTGCCTGACCGAGGCGCTCGGCCTGTCGCTGCCGGGCAACGGCTCGACGCTGGCCACGCATGCCGACCGCAAGCGGCTGTTCGTCGAGGCCGGCCATCTCGTCGTCGACCTTGCCCAGCGCTATTACGAGCAGGATGACGAGACGGCGCTGCCGCGCAGCATCGCTTCGAAAGGCGCTTTCGAAAACGCCATGACGCTCGACATCGCCATGGGTGGCTCGACCAACACCGTGCTGCACATCCTGGCCGCCGCCCATGAGGGCGAGGTTGACTTCACCATGGAGGATATCGACCGGCTGTCGCGGCGGGTTCCGGTGCTCTGCAAGGTGGCGCCGGCCAAGTCCGACGTCCACATGGAAGACGTCCATCGCGCCGGCGGCATCATGGCCATCCTCGGCCAGCTCGACAATGCCGGGCTGATCAACCGCGACCTGCCGACTGTGCACACATCAAGCCTCGGCGAGGCGCTCGACCACTGGGATATTTCCCGCACTTCGAGCCAGAATGTCCGCGACTTCTTCCTTGCCGCGCCCGGCGGCGTGCCGACGCAGGTCGCCTTCAGCCAGGACCGCCGATGGGACGAGCTCGACCTCGATCGTGAAAAAGGTGTCATCCGTTCGGCGGAAACGCCGTTTTCCAGGGATGGCGGCCTTGCCGTGCTGAAAGGCAATCTGGCGCTCGACGGTTGCATCGTAAAGACGGCCGGCGTCGATGAATCGATCCTGAAATTCACCGGCCCGGCGCGGGTGTTCGAAAGCCAGGACGCTTCGGTCAAGGCAATCCTCTCCAACGAGATCAAGGCCGGTGATGTCGTCGTCATCCGCTATGAAGGCCCGCGCGGCGGCCCCGGCATGCAGGAAATGCTCTACCCGACCAGCTATCTGAAGTCGAAGGGCCTCGGCAAGGCCTGCGCACTGGTCACCGACGGCCGCTTCTCGGGCGGCACGTCAGGCCTGTCGATCGGTCATGCGTCGCCGGAAGCCGCCGAAGGCGGCACGATCGGGTTGGTGCAGGAAGGCGACACGATCGAGATCGATATCCCCAACCGCACCATCCGCCTCGCTGTCAGCGATGCTGAGCTTGAAGCACGCCGCGCGGCGATGGAAGCCAAGGGCGCCCTGGCCTGGAAGCCGGAGGAAAAGCGCAAGCGCAAGGTGACGACCGCGCTGCGCGCCTACGCCGCCTTCGCCACCAGCGCCGACAAGGGGGCTGTGAGGCACGTGCCGGAGTGAAGGTTTCTTCCTTCTCCCACAGGGGAGAAGGAAAGAGTGTGCTACGGCATCAGCTGATATTCATAAAGCTTCTGGTAAAGCCCGCCTTGCGTGAGCAGGGCACGATGCGGCCCGCTCTCGACCACCTTGCCGCCTTCCAGCACGACGATCGTGTCGGCCTGGTGCACGGTCGACAGGCGGTGGGCGATGACGATCGTCGTGCGGCCTTCGGTCAGCTGTTGCAGGGCGTCGCGGAACAGCGCTTCGGATTCGGCGTCGAGCGCGCTGGTCGCCTCGTCCAGCAACAGGATTTCGGCGTTGCGCAGCATGGCGCGCGCGATCGAGATGCGCTGGCGCTGGCCGCCCGACAAGAGGCCGCCATTCTCGCCGACATCGGTCTCATAGCCCTTCGCCTGCGCCATGATGAAATCATGCGCGTTGGCGGCCTTGGCCGCGGCGATCACCTCTTCGTCGGTCGCGCCCTGCCGCCCAAGCCGGATATTGTGCATGATGGTACCGGCAAACAGGAACGTGTCCTGGCTGACATAGGCGATCTTTTCCCGCAGTGAGGCGAGCGTCGCATGGGAAATGTCCTGGCCGTCGAGCAGCACCTTGCCGCTGTTCGGGTCGTACATGCGCATGATCAGGTTCAGGATCGTCGACTTGCCGCCGCCGGAAGGCCCGACCAGCGCCGTCATCTTTCCCGGCGCAAGGGTGAGGTCGAACTGGTCGAGCACCGGCGGACCGTTCTGGTAAGCGAAGCTGACGGCATCGAACCGGATCTCGCCCGGTCCGGCTCGAAGCGGCTTTGCATCGGGCTTCTCGGCCAGCGTCAGCGGCTCGTCGGCGAGCTGGAACATCATGCGCACGCCGACAATGCCGCTTTCCAGCGAGATGCGCACGCGCGCCAGGCGCTTTGCCGGTTCATAAGCGAGCAGCAGCGCCGCGATGAACGCCATGATGTTGCCAGGCATCTGGCCGCCCTGCAGAACCAGGAGGCCGCTGACCATGACGGCTCCGGCGATCGCCAGCCCGGCCAGCGTCTCCATCACCGGACTGGTCACCGCTTCCAGCGCGGCAATGTTGTTGGCCCGATCCTCGACGTCGGCCACCGCCTTGTACATGCGCTTGCGCATCAAGCTTTCGAGGTTGAAGGATTTGACCACGCGCACGCCGATAGCGGTTTCCTGCATTACCTGAATGATCTGGCCAACCGAGCGGAACTCCATGGCAGCGAACTTGCGCACGCGCTTCAGGATGCGATTGACGCCATAGATGGCGACGGGCCCGGCGACGAAGCAGATCAGCGACAGCACCGGCTGCTGCCAGACCATGACACCAATCAAGGCAAGCAGGGTCACCAGATCGCGCACATAGGAGGTGACGATCAGGTCGAGCACGTTGCGTGCCGCCTGGGCATTGTTGGTCATGCGGGTGATCAGGTCGGATGACGAGGTCGAATGGTAGAATTCGATGCCTTGCGCCAGGATGCGGTCGTAGATCTTGCGCTGCCGGTCGGCGATGATGGCATTGCCGACCCGGCTCATGAAATAGGCCTGGACGAAATTGGCGAGGCCCTTGAGGATAAAGATCCCGGCGACCGCCCCGGCAATCATGTTGACGCGGTCGACCCGCTTGTCGATCACGAATTCATTGGTGATTTCGCGCAGGATCCAGGCGCTGGCGGCGGTCATGCCGGCCACAACCAGCATCGACACGATGGCCGCGCCATATCCGAACATGTGCTCCCGGAAGGATTCCCTGACCAGCCTTGCGACGAGGCGCTGGTTTTCCGTCGAGCGGAAGAAACGAAACAAAGGCTGATCCTTGATAGCGGAATGACGAAGGCGGCTTATAGAGGGAGTTGTCGCCGGATGGAACCATTGGCGGCTTCTGGAAAGAAACCGCTGCGTCATGCTGTCTTTTGGGACACGATGGCAAAGTGATTCTTCAGGCGAGATGACGACAGATGGATTTCGACCTTATCGTTCGTGGCGGCACGCTGCCGGATGGCAGGATTGCCGATATCGGCATCAGCGGCGAGACGATCGCGGCGATCGAGCCCAAATTGCAGGGTTCCGCCCGGACTGAGGTCAATGCCAGCGGGAACCTGGTCTCGCCACCCTTTGTCGATCCGCACTTCCATATGGATGCCACGCTGTCCTATGGCATTCCGCGCATCAACGCCTCGGGCACGCTGCTGGAAGGCATTGCGCTATGGGGTGAGCTGAAGCCGCTTTTGACGCAAGAGGCGGTGCGCGACCGGGCGCTGGCCTATTGCGACTGGGCCGTGTCGATGGGCCTGCTCGCCATCCGCACCCATGTCGACGTCTGCGACGACAGGCTGCTGGCGGTCGAGGCCCTGCTCGACGTCAAGAAGACGATCGCGCCCTATATCGACCTGCAACTCGTGGCCTTTCCTCAGGACGGTTTCTACCGCTCGCCGAAGGCGCGTGAGAACACCATCCGTGCGCTGGACATGGGCGTCGACATCGTCGGCGGCATTCCGCATTTCGAGCGCAGCATGGCCGACGGCACGCGCTCGGTGACAGAATTGTGCGAGATCGCGGCCAAACGTGGGCTGATGGTCGACCTGCATTGCGACGAGACCGACGACCCGCTGTCGCGCCACATCGAGCAATTGGCCTACGAGACGCAGCGCCTCGGCCTGCAGGGCAAGGTGGCCGGCTCGCACCTCACCTCGATGCATTCGATGGACAATTACTATGTCTCGAAGCTGCTGCCGCTGATCGCTGAGGCCGGCGTTTCGGCTATTCCCAACCCGCTGATCAACATCATGCTTCAGGGCCGCCACGACACATTCCCGAAGCGCCGCGGCCTGACCCGGGTCAAGGAGATGCAGGCGCTCGGCATCCGTGTCGGCTGGGGCCAGGATTGCGTGCTCGATCCCTGGTATTCGCTGGGCACCGCCGACATGCTCGACGTCGCGTTCATGGGCCTGCACGTTGCCCAGATGTCGAGCCCGGCCGACATGGCGCGCTGCTTCGACATGGTCACAAATGTCAACGCCGCCATCATGGGGCTCGACCATCTCGGCCTCGCCGTCGGCAAGCGCGCCAGCCTCGTCATCCTCGACGCCGGCAACCCGATCGAGGCCCTGCGCCTGCGCGCCGAGCGCATCTGCGTCATCGCCAGGGGCAAGGTGGTGGCGGAACGGACGCGGCAGGATACAAGGCTTTCCATCCCGGGCAGGCCGCCACTGGTCAACCGCAGGCACAAAGCCACCTAGGCCCAGCCGATTCCCGGTCCTGGTCTCGCGATTTGCCGGATTCTTCTCGTCAAAGCCGCTGCTTCCGTCTACGACGCGACTTAAGCGAGGGAGGAATCGGGATCGGCATGACGCAACCCGTTGCGCAGAATTCCACGATCAGGAACGTGCTTCTGGCCGGCATTCTGCTGATGCTGGCCGGCGACTTCCTGTTTGCGCTGAACGATGCGATGGGCAAGTGGCTGGTCGCCAGCTTCTCCGTCGGCCAGGTGGTGCTGATCCGCTCCATCGGCGCCTTCTTCGTTCTCGGACCGATGATCGCGCATCAGGGCACCGCCAGGCTGTTTCGCATGGAGCGCCCTGAACTGCAGATCTTGCGTGTCGTCATGACCACGCTCGACACCGCGCTCTTCTATGCGGCGGTCGTCTATCTGCCTCTTGCCGACGTCATGAGTTTCTACATGGCGGGGCCAATCTATGTCGCGGCGCTTTCGCACCTGCTGCTCGGCGAAAAGGTCGGCTGGCGCCGCTGGGTGGCGATCCTGCTCGGCTTCTGCGGCGTGGTGATCATGCTGAAGCCTTCGTCTGCCGCGTTCTCGCTGTCGTCGAGCTTCGCGCTTGCCGGCAGCATCGCCTTTGCCTTCGCCATCATCCTCAACCGGCGGCTGCGCGGCACCAGCGACACGAATCTGGTGACATGGCAGACGATCGGCACGCTGCTGGTCGGCGGAGTGCTGACCATCGGCGCCTGGCAAACCCCCTCGGCGCTCGATTTTGGCGCCATGCTGCTGCTCGGCATCGTTTCCTGCAGCGCCCATCTGATGATCACGCGGGCACTCAAGCTGGCGCCGGCCTCGACCCTGGCGCCGCTGCACTACACGCTCCTCCTGTGGGCCGTGGTGTTCGGCCTGGTGTTCTTCGGAGACGTCCCCGGTCCGCGCATCCTGATAGGCTCCGGCATCGTCGTGCTGGCGGGCCTGTTCATTTTCCATCGCCAGAAGGTGGTCGACACCACTGTGCCGCCCGAAAACGTGCCGAAGGGCGTGAATTAAAGCGGTTCCAGGAAGTGTGAGGCGGCTTTCCGTCCGCAAGCACGGACAAACAAAGCATCCAGCACGTCACACACGGCTTTTCGAAGCTCAACGTCTAGTGACCGAAGGCTATCATCCAGAATTTTTGAAGGTTCCAGTCAGAAGATCCGATATTTACATCGATATTGTGCGGTGTACGTTGCCCTTTCCAGAGCAATACGGGATTGATTCTTGCCCGGGAGAGGCAAGATCAACGTCTCAAGAAAACTGCGACAGAGGGGTGATGATGGGTAGTTTTTCCATATGGCATTGGCTGATCGTTTTGATCCTGATCGGCTTGCCGCTGGTGTTTGTTCTAAGAGCAGCGCCAGCCGGTGCGAATCGGTTCGGAGAAATGCCGCATCCGATGAATTTCGGTGAAGCCGTTTCAAGCTTCTTTCGAAATTATGTGAATTTTTCCGGCAGGGCCAGCCGCTCGGAGTTCTGGTATTCCTACCTCTTCATTTTCATAGTCGGCGTCATTCTTTTCATCGTCGATGCCATTGTGAAGAATGAAATCATCTCGTCGATTTGGAACCTCGCCATCCTTCTGCCGACGCTTGCCATGACCGCTCGCCGGCTGCATGACATCAACAGAAGCGGCTGGCATCAACTGCTTGCGGGGTTGTTCCCCATCGGCACCATCGCGCTGATCATTTGGTATTGCAAAAAATCTGACGATACGGTGACGTTGACTGAAATTGAGAGGGTTTTCAGGTAGACTGGAGCCCTTAACCTATACGCACAGCCGCCAGGTGTCGTGAGAACTCCGGCGTTTCCATCAACGCCTTGCAGCGGCTGAAGCGGCCGTCGGCATAGGCGCGGAAATCGTCGACGGGATTTTCGTTGGCAAGCTGGATCAGGCCCCACAGCGTCCAGAGCAGATCGCACATGGCCTTGTAGATGACGATGCGGCCGCGCTCCGCCGGCCGCGCCTCGCCGCCGAAATAGGCGCGCATCAGCTCTTCGTCCTGGCCCGCATCGAACCTGCCTTCCACGCTGAGGTCGCCGAGATCCCAGAGCGGGTCGTTCATCCCCGAATATTCCCAGTCGACGATCCACATCCGCTCGCCTGTATCGAGGAAATTCTCGCACAGCGGATCGCAATGGCAGGCGACGAGGGGGAGCGGATGGGCGGCCAGGGCCGAGCGCACGCTGCCGGCCTCGCGCACCACGTCGTGATAGCCGGCAGGCAGGGCGACGTTCTTGGTCGACAGCACCTTGAGATAGTCGTCGATCATCGAAAACAGCTCGAAGCGGAAGGGGAACACCGCACCGGACGCGTGCAGCTTGCGGAAGGCTTCGCCGGCCCGGGCCGGACTGCCCGGCCTCTCCCTGAATTTCTCCGGCGACATCGTCACAGCGCCGGCGATGAAGCGCGTCACCATCACGCCGGTATCGGCGTCGGCATGCAGCACTTCGGGGCTGACGCCGGCTTTAGCAGCCTCGCGCGCGGCCATCGCTTCGTTGGCGCGGTTGATATATTCCTCGGTGCCTTTGCCTGGGATGCGCAGGCAGAGATCGCCGGCTCTGAAGACGAGATTGGTAAGGCCGCCGAGCCGCTCCAGCGGTCCGGTATAGCCGGCCAGCATGGGAATGGCGGCCAGTTTTGCCCGCGCCTCGTCTGTCGCCATGCCCGCGCCCCCGCCGTTATTTCTCACCGCAACGGTTCCACAATTTTCGCCGTTTGGCTATCATCGGATCGAAGGCAACTCGAGCAGGTGACACAGCAGCGATGACGGACGGTAAACATTTGGACGCGCTCAGCGCGGCCTACGCAGCCAAGCGCCCGGAGGAGGTGGCCGCACTCTATGACCGCTGGTCGCAGACCTATGACGCCGACATGTCGGCCGCCGGTTATCGTCATCCGACAATCTGCCTTGCTCTGATCGCCCGCCATCTGCCGCGGGGCGCGGCGCCGTTGCTCGATGCCGGCGCGGGCACCGGGCTCATTGGCGAATGGCTCGATATATCAGGCTATCCGCAAGTCGAGGCGCTGGACATCTCGCAAGGCATGCTGGACCAGGCCGCCCGCAAGGGTGTCTATTCCGCACTGCACTGCCTCGCGCTCGGCGGCGCGCTGCCTTTTGCCGACGATGCCTATGCCGGGATCGTCTCGGCCGGCGTCTTCACCTCAGGCCATGTCGGCGTCGAAGGGCTGGACGAGCTGATCCGCATCTGCCGGCCGGGCGGGGTGATCGTGCTGACGGTGAAGAACACGCTGTGGGACCAGGGTTTTGCCGCACGCATCGCCGAACTCGAAGCACAAGACGTCGTTACCCGCGTCGAGGAAACGCGCCCTTACGTCTCGATGCCGGGCGAGGCCGACACCGTGCCCAGCCGTGGCCTCGTCCTGCGGGTGAACTAGCTAGGCCTTTACCTTCTCCGCTGTCGGATCGTACATCGGCTCGAGATGGATTCTGGCCGGCGTCCGCTCCATCGCGACAACCAGCTCATAGTCGCCCGCGGCGAGGAAATCATCGCTCACCCCCTCGGCGTTGCGCACATAGCCGTAGCCGATGTTCTTGCCCAGCGTGTAGCCATAGCCGCCGCTGGTCAGATAGCCGACCGGCTCGCCATTGCGCAGGATGGTCTCGCGGCCGAGCAGCACAATTTCGGGACTGTCGACCGTGAAGCCGGCAAAGCGTTTCTTCAGAGGCGCGCCGCCAGCCGTCTCCAGCGCGCGCCGCCCGACGAAATCGGTGTTCTTTCTGAGCTTGACCGCCCAGCCGAGCCCGGCTTCCTGCGGCGTGTCGTTGGGCGTTATGTCGGAACCCCAGGCGCGGTAGCCCTTTTCCAGCCGCAGCGATTCCAGCGCCCTGTAGCCGACCGGGCGGATGCCGTGCGCCTTGCCGGCCGCCATCAGCGCGTCGAAGACTTCGCCGGTCGCCGCGATCGGCACGTGCAATTCCCAGCCGAGTTCGCCGACATAGGTAACGCGCAGCGCCCGAATCGCGTGGCCGGCGATGGCGATCTCGCGCACATGGCCGAACGGGAACGAAGCATTCGACACATCGACATCGGTCACCGCGGAGAGCACGTCGCGCGCCCGGGGACCCATCAGCGACAGCGTGCCGAAATCCTCGGTGACATCGTTCAACTCCGCATCGAGGCCCTGGCCGATATGGTCGCTGATCCAGGAGGCATCATGCGTGCGGAAGCCGGTGCCGGTGACGATGTAGAATTTTTCCTCGGCCAGCCGTGCCACGGTCAGGTCGGCCTCGATGCCGCCGCGCGTGTTGAGAAGCTGGGTGTAGGTCAGTCTTCCGACCGGCTTGCTGACGTCGTTGGCACAGATCCAGTCCAATGCCTTGGCGGCGTCAGGCCCGCTCAATTCGTATTTGGCGAAGGACGACTGGTCGAAGATGCCGACCTTCTCGCGCACATGCTGGTGCTCGTCGCCGACCGCCGAAAACCAGTTCTGCCGGCCCATGGAATAAATGTCCTGCGGCTCGACGCCTTCCGGCGCGAACCAGTTCGGCCGCTCCCAGCCGAGCTTCGAGCCGAACACGGCACGCTGCTGCTTCAGCCTGTCGTAAAGCGGCGAGACGATGCGCGGCCGGCCGCTGGCATACTCCTCATGCGGGAAGCCGATCGTGTAATGCTTGCCGTAGGCCTCCAGCGTGCGCTCGCGCACCCACTGTCGGTCGCGGTGCAGGTTGGAAAAGCGTCTGATGTCGACCACCCAGAGGTCGAGCGGCGCCTCGCCGTCGACCACCCATTGCGCCAGCACCCAGCCGGCGCCGCCACCAGATGCGATGCCGAAGGCGTTGAAGCCGGCGCCGACGAACATGTTGGCGCATTCCGGCGCCGTGCCGAGGATGAAATTGCCGTCCGGCGTGAAGCTTTCCGGCCCGTTGATCATCTGCTTGACGCCGACGGTTTCCAGCGCCGGCACCCGCGCGATCGCCTGCGTCATATGCTGCTCGAAATGGTCGTAGTCGTCGTCGAACAGGCGGAATTCCCAATCATTGGGCACGTCGCCGCCAGGGAGATCGGTCGCCCAGGCCTGCGGGTTCGGCTCATAGCCGCCCATCACCAGCCCGCCGACTTCTTCTTTGAAATAGGTGCGCCGGTCAGGGTCTCGCAACGTCGGCGCGTCGGTCGCCAGACCGTCGATCTTCTCGGTCATGATGTACTGGTGCTTCACCGGCTGCAGCGGCACGTTGATGCCGGCCATGGCGCCGACCTGCCGCGCCCATTGCCCCGCGCAGTTCACCACCTTGTCGCAGGCGATGTCGCCTTGATCGGTCTTCACCGCCGTGACGCGGCCATTCCTCATCTCGAAGCCGGTGACGCGGACATTCTCATAAAGCTTGGCGCCATGCATGCGCGCCCCCTTGGCCAGCGACTGCGTGATGTCGGAGGGGCTGGCCTGGCCGTCGGTCGGCAGCCAGGAGGCGCCGACAAGGTCGCCGGTTTCCATCAGCGGCCACATCGCCTTGACCTCGGCCGGGGACAAAAGATGCATGTCCATGCCAAAACTCTTCGCCGTGGTCGCCAGCCTTTTGTACTCGGTCCAGCGGTCGGCATTGGTGGCGAGCCGCAGGCAGCCGGTCATTTTCCAGCCGGTGGCAAGGCCGGTTTCGGCCTCCAGCCCCTTGTAGAGGTCGACCGAGTATTTGAGCACCCGGGTGATCGAGGCAGACGAGCGCAATTGCCCGACCAGGCCGGCAGCGTGCCAGGTCGAGCCCGAGGTCAGCTTGCCCTGTTCGAGCAGCACGACGTCGGCCTTGTGGTCGCGCGCCAGATGATAGGCCGTCGAGCAGCCGATGATGCCGCCACCGATGACGACGATGGCGGCCTGGCTGGGCAAGGTCATGATTTCAGGATCCCGTATTTTGTCCGGTAGTTTTCCAGCGCCGCGTCGAGCCGCACCAGATTTTCCTCGGTGTAGGCGACGTAGTCGATGCCGGGTGCGTCGAGATAGAGTTCCGACACCATGCTCCACATCGCCTCGCGCAACAGCGAGGCGCATTGCATGGCGGCGTGCGAGCGGCGGATCGCCGCGTCCGGTTCCTTCATGAAATAGGCGGTCAGGAAGGCAAAGGATTCCTCGTCGCTCATGCCGGCATTCGAGGCGACACCGGCAAGGTCGAACATTGCCGTGTTGAAGCCGGCATATTCGAAATCGATCAGCCACAGCCTGTTGCCGTCGTCGAGAATATTGGCCGGCAAAAGATCGTTGTGGCCGAAGACGATCGGCAGCAGTTTCTGCGCCCGCTCCAGCTCGTCGGCCAGCGTCAGCAGGCGCGGCAAGTCGTTGCGCTTGCGGCTGTTGCCCTCCTCGAGCGTGCGCGCATAGTCGCGGATGACGTGGAACACCCAGAACATGAAGCCGGCGCCGGAGACATGGTTCGGCATCTCGCGATGGAAGGATCGCAGCAGAGCCGCCACGCGGCCGAGATTGGCGCGCACGTCTTCTGCGAGGAAGGTCTTGGCGCCGAGAAACTGCGTCACCAGGATGCCGGGTTCGGAATAGTACACGGCCGGCGCGAAGCCTGCCGCATGCGCCGCCCGCGCCGTCATCACCTCGCGCTCGCGGAAGACATGGTGGAAGGGGTAGTCCTGACCGAAGCGCACGACATGTTTGCCGGCAGCGTCGCTGACCACATAATTGGCGTTGCTCAGGCCGCCAGGCAGGGGGGCGATCTCGATGGCGCCGGTCCAGCAGGGCAGGGCGCGGATGCGATCTTCGGCAATCACGGGATCATCCCTGGTTTGCTGGGCTTCGACTAAAGCGCGTCGCGTTGAAACGGATCCATGCGACGCGCTTCAGGTCTTTGTTTTTATGCATGTCGTTCTCCCAAAACCGAGGTCACTTTTGGGCGACATGCATGAGGCGCCATGGAAAGCGCGACGAGAGCGTGGAGAAACGCGAATAACCTCGTCGGTGCGAGACGCCAGGATCGGTATCCCGCACCGCACCGACGAGCCCCTTGGCCAGGATTTTGATCCCGGCATCCGCCCCCGCGGATTTGAAAATTCCTTGCGCCAGACATATTCAAGACTGTCTGGCCAGTGAGTTGCGGCTCTGCCATCGCCCTCCCGTTGCAGCTCCGAACCCCTGCTAATACTCAGATTTCACGCCAGGGTTGCCCGGTTGTCAATAAAAAGATGTGACTTTTTTTGGGTGTTTTGCCCGAAACCAAAGGTCAATCCCTTTAAAAGCGCTTGAATTACCTTAAAACCGGTCAAAAGCCTAAGCCGGGAAACCCAATGGTCCACTCCAAACGCCACGGCGAGATCCTGCGTCTGCTGCAGGAAGAGGGAACCGTCACCATCGCCAGCCTGGCCGATCGGCTGGGTGTTTCGCTGGAAACCGTTCGCCGCGACGTCAAGCCGCTCAGCAGCGACGGCTCGGTTCTGAAGATGCACGGCGCCATCGGCCTGCCGTCCATTGTCGGCGAGGCGCCGTTCGAACGGCGCATGCGCGAGAATGCCGATGCCAAGCGCGTCATTGCCCGCATGGTCGCGGCCACCATCCGTGACGGGGAATCGGTCATGCTCGACACCGGCACCACAACCTCGTTCCTAGCCCGGGAACTGCTCGGCCATCGGCGCCTGACGGTCGTCACCAATTCGTCCGACATCGCCCGCACGCTGGCCACCATCAACGGCAACAAGGTCTATATGGCCGGCGGCGAGTTGCGCAGCGATTCAGGCGCCGCGTTCGGCACTTCGGCCATCGAGTTCGTCAGTCGCTTCTCGGTCAGCCACGCCATCATCTCCACAGGCGCCGTCGACGCGGTGACGGGTGTCATGGACTATGATCTGGAAGAGGCCGAATTCGCCCGCATGGTGTTGTCGCGCGGCCAGCGTTCGCTCGTCATCACCGACCACACGAAATTCGGCCGTCAGGGCCTGGTCCAGGTCTGCGGCTTCGACGGCTTTTCCGAACTCGCTACCGACCGGTCGCCGCCGCACGACATAGAAGCGGCGCTGGCACAGGCCGGCGCGCGGCTCAGCATTGCCGGCGGCGAAGCCGGGTTCTAGCCAAAGACGAGCGACTGGTGGGCGCACACGCCCGCGAAGGTTCCGCCCGATACGGCGAAGGCGATGTTGTGCATCGCGCGTGCCGCGTCGCCGGCGGCATAGACGCCGGGAATTGTCGTCTGCTGCCGGTCGTCGACTGCTATCATCGGGCCGAGAAGGCCGTCCGTGAAGCCGCAGCCGAGCTGCTCGGCCAGCGGGCTTGCCATCGTGTTGCGCGGCGCGGTGAACATCGCCCTGACGCCAGCTTTTCGGCCGCCGTCGAGGTGGACGATCAGGCCGCCGGAGCCGTCTCCCCTGAGTTCGCTGACGGTCGCGGGTTCGAACCTGACATTTTTGCTCTCCAAAGCGAGCATCTGTTCGGCGTCGGGTTCGATCTGGCCGTTGCCGAACAGCGTGACGTCACCCCAATCGGCGATCAACTGCGCCTGATGCAGGGACATCGCGCCGGTCGCCAGCACGCCAAGCGGCCCGCCGGAAACCTCGTAGCCGTGGCAATAGGGGCAGTGCAGCACGCTCTTGCCCCATTGCTCGGCAAGCCCGGGAACCTTCGGCAGGATGTCGCGCACGCCGGTGGCCAGCACCAGCCGCGCGGCACCGAATGTCTCGCCGCCATCGGTGGTGATCTCGAAATCGCTGCTGCTGTTGGCGACGGCTTTGTCGGCGCGTGCCTGGGCAAACCTGGCTGTGGGATAGGCCAGCAATTGTCGCCTTGCCTCGTCGAGGAAGGCGCCGGGCGCGCGGCCGTCCTGGCCGAGGAAGCCGTGCGAATGCGCGGCAAAGCGGTTGCGCGGCTGGCCGGCGTCGATCACGAGCACGTTGCGCCGGGCCCGCGCGGCCTGGATGGCGGCTGACAGGCCGGCAAAGCTGCCGCCGACGACGGCAAGATCATACTGCATGGCTGGAAACTCCAATGAGGTCGTAACGGCGGCGGAAGTCGGCGGTCAGGTCGGCCAGCGTGATGCGGCTGAGCTTCTCCGCCAGCAGCTTTTCGGCCGCGATGCGAAAATCGTCGAGCACGGCGATCACCGCCTGTTCGACAAGGCAACCCGGGCTTTCCGGCTCGGTGCTGAACGGCAGCAGCGTCTCGCCAAGCGCGGCACCGATCTCGGCCAGCGAAATGTTTTCGGGCGCGCGTCCCAGCAGCCAGCCGCCGCCATGCCCGCGCGACGAGGTGACGATGCCGGCGTCGCGCAAGCCGGCGATGGTGCGACGCACCACCACCGGATTGGTGTGGATGAAGGTGGCGAGCTGCTCGGAGGTCAGCGCGTGCTCTGGCTTCTCGGCCATGTGGACGAGAATGTGCAAGGTGGAGGACAGTCGGCTGTTGCGTTTCATGTAACTTAATTAGTTACGATTTCGTCGATGTCAAACACACCAACGCAATTTTGTCGTTAAGGACGGTGCTATGCCGACAAGGCGCGAAAACTCATCCGGAAGCAGGCGCCGCTCGGCTTGCCGTCGAGGATATCGATACGCCCGCCATGCAGTTGCATGATCTCCTGCACCAGGTTGAGGCCGAGCCCGGCGCCGTGATCCTGGGGGCGCAGCCGGTAGAAGGGCTCGAAGATGCGTTCGCGCTCGGCTGGCGGCACGCCGTCGCCTTCGTCCCGCACCTCGATGACGGCGGGAGCGGTGACACTGACGGTGATCTTGCCAGCCCTGCCGCCATGCTCGATGGCGTTCTGGACGATGTTGGTCACCGCGCGCTCGATCGCCGTGCGGTCGCCGGTGGCAAAAACGGTTTCCCGTTCCGGCTCGAACGACATCTCGTATCCGGCTGAAAACGCCATCGGCGCCAGATCGACGATGACGCCGCGCGCGATCGTCACGAGATCGACTTTCTCGAAAGGCGAGGTCTGCCGGTCGAGGCGTTGCAGGTCGAGCAACTGGTCGGTCAGCGTCGAAAGCCGTGCTGCGTCCTGCAGCAGCCGGGCCCGCTCCGGTGTCGCCGGCAGCGAGGCCAGGCGCGTGTTGAGGATGGCGACCGGAGTCCGGAGCTCATGGGCGGCGTCGGTCAGGAAGCGCTTGTGGCGCTCGTAGCCCTTGTCGAGGCGCGCAAGGGCTGCATTCACTGCTTTCACCAGCGGTGCCACTTCCGTCGGCACGTCCTTCAGCGGCAATTGCACGCCGCGCTGGTCGATGTCGATACGTTCGGCCTCGGCGGCCGCATGGCCAAGACCCGACAGCGCGCCGCGCACCACCCAGGGCGTCGCGAACAGCGTGGCCAGCGCCATGAGGCCGGCAAGCGGCAATATGCCCTGCAGGAAGAATGCCGGCGCCTGCCCGAGCAGGCGCAGCAGCGAAAGCCCGCCCTTGGTGCCGGTGAAGATCTGGACGTTGCCCGCGGCCGTCTCGGTCCAGCGGATCTTTGCATCTGGCGGCGCGCTCTCGCCGATGGAATGGTCGATACGCGCGTCGCTGATCGTGTCCAGCAGCCCGGCGAAAGGTTGGAAGATGGTCGGAACCGTACCTTCCTGCAGCCGCTGTCCCTGCTTGTCGCGGATGATGAACCAGAGGCCGGGGACGTCGGATCGCAGCTTCGTCAGATCCGAGGTCTCGCGCAGCACGAGCTTGCTGCCCGCGTCACGCGCCACCGCATCCGCCAGCACGTCCATCGTGCCGTCCTCATAGTCGTGCGGAATGAGGCCGGTGGCGAGCAACGCGCCGAGAATGCCGATGATGATCAGCGTCAGCATCGCGCATTGCAGCAAGGCGATGCGCAGCACCAGGCTCCATTTGAGCGAACGCGGGCGTTTGAGGCTCATTGCTTGAGGCTCACGTCGTTTCGCGCAGCAGATAGCCGACGCCGCGAATGCCGTTGATCGTCACCCCGGCATCGGCGTCGGCAAGCTTGCGGCGCAGGCGTGAGACATGGGTGTCGAGCGCATTGGACTGAATCTCGTCGTCGAGGCCGAACACCGCTTCCATCAGCGCCTCGCGCTGCACCATGCGCCCGGTGCGCCGCATCAGCGCTTCCAGCACCAGCAATTCACGTCGCGGCAGGCTGAGCGGCTCGCCGCGGATCGCCGCCTCGCGATGTCCGACATCGAGCACCAGATGGCCGGCGCGGATGAATTGCGACTGCATCGGCGCCGGCCGCCTGAGCAAGGCGCGCAAGCGGGCCAGCAGTTCCTCGAAGGCGAACGGTTTTGCCAGATAGTCGTCCGCGCCCATGTCCAGCCCATCGACCTTGTCTGATGTGTCGCCTCTCGCCGTCAGCACCAGCACCGGCGTCGTGTTCGCCGCCGAGCGCAATCTCGGCACCAGCGACAGCCCGTCGCCGTCAGGCAACTGGCGGTCGAGCAGGATGGCGTCGTAGCTGTCGACGGCAACGAAGCCTTCCGCCTCGAGCAACGTGCCGGCGTGATCGACCACCATGTCGTGGCGCCTCAGCGCGGCACGCAGCGCCGAGACCATCTCGGGCTCGTCTTCGACCAGCAAGATCCGCATCCACACTCCCCGGCAACGAACACACCACATCGGGCGCTACCGCGCCAACATTGCGTGGACATGGCAAAGCCGAATGGCTCGAGGCCGGCAAGTTCTTTCTTTGCGTCCAAGCTATTGCGCAATGTCTATGCAATCCAGCCACGGCAAACAGCGCCGGTCGGCAGGAACCGCCCATGCCGGCGTCAAGGCGTCGGGCTCGACGATGCAACAGGTTCGGGTCCGACGCCGAAACGAAATCAAGCGGCCGCGCCAAATTGGTTGGCGTGCCGTTGTCCGGGATTGAGGTTGCTTATGCCTGCACATGATGCCCTGTCTTTTCTCATGGCGTGGACCGTTGCGCCGTTCAGGGTCGGCTCCGTCACGCCGTCCAGTTCCACCCTGGCGGCATTGATGACACGCGATATCGGTCCCCAGACAGGCCCGGTGCTGGAGCTCGGTCCCGGAACCGGCCCGTTCACACGGGCGCTGCTGTCACGCGGGGTGAGGGAAGACGATCTGACGCTGATCGAATCCGATCCGGATTTTGCCGCGCTTCTCATGCGCCGCTTTCCCGCCGCCCGGATCGTCGAGATGGATGCCGTCGGTCTGCGCCATCTGTCGCTCTTCCCTGGGCCGGTGGTTGGCGCTGCCGTCAGCGGGCTGCCCTTCCGCCTGATTTCGCCGCGCAAGACGCTTGCCATTCTCGAAGGCGTCTTTGCGAATCTGCGCCCGGGCGCGGCGCTCTACCAGTTCACGCTCGGCCGGCGCTGCCCGTTCGACCAGTCGCTTCTTGACCGGCTCGATCTCGAAGTCACGCGGGTCGGCCATACCTTTCGCAATTTCCCGCCGGCGACGGTCTATCGCGTCACCAGGGTCAAGACGCTCGGGACCTATGACTGGCGCTTCGCATGACGGGTCCGTTGTCGGCCATTCTCGGCTTCGGCCTGTTCGGTGTCTTCTGCCTTGCCTTCACCGAGAAGATCCTGCCGGTTCCGCCCTCGCATGTGCTGCTGCTGTTCCTCGGCATGACGGCGGCGCCGGATAGTTCGATGCTGGCGATCCTGCTGGCGGTGACGACACTTGCCTCCTTCGCCGGCTGCCTTGTCTGGTATGGCGTTGGCCGCCGGATCGGATTCGACCGTGCCGATCGGCTGATCGAACGGGTCGGCAGGTATGTCTTCCTGCGCCCGGCAACCTACCGCAAGCTTGGCCAGGCCTATCGCCGCAATCATGTCCGGGTGTCGCTGCTGGCGCAGTTTATCCCGACGGTGCGCAACTATCTGCCGATCGCGGCCGGCGCGCTTTGTCTGCCGGCACTGCCCTTCGCGATGGCGACACTGCTGGGCGCCACCATCTGGAATACAGGCTTCCTCCTGACCGGTTATCTCTTGCGCGGCAGTGGCCAGGATTCCTTCACGGTGGGCTTGCGCATCATCGTCATTGTCGTGGCGCTGGAGACGGCCTTCATGCTTGCATTGCGCTATGGCCCCGCATGGCGGCGGCGCATCAGGCTGGCGCTCGGCTGAGCGCATGGCACCAGTCTCCGGTCATTGGATAAGTTCCGCCATCGGCTTTCCTTCGCCCGGCCGCCGGTGTTTAGTCCGGCCATGGCCTTCACCATCCGCCAGCTGCAGTTCTTCATCGCCGTTGCCGAACAAGGCACGGTGTCGGGCGCCGCACAGAACCTCTCCATTTCGCAATCGTCGGTCACCGAAGCGATCAAGGAGCTTGAAAGCGATCTCGGCGTCGAACTGTTCGAACGCCATCCGCGCGGCCTCAACATCACCCATAAGGGCCACCAGTTCCTGCGCCACGCGACCAAGATCCTTGCCGACGTGTCCGACGCCCGCCGCTCTTTTTCCGGCGAGCAGGCTGTGGCTGGAGGGCGGCTGCAACTCGGCGTCACCTCGCTGGTCGCCGGCTATGTGCTGTCGGATCTGCTTTCCCGCTACCGCCGCGCCTATCCGGGCGTCGAGGTCTCGGCCATCGAGGACAATGGCGACTACCTCGAACACCTGCTGATTGGCGGCAAGCTCGACATCGCCGTCATGGTCACCTCCAATTTGCGCGATCGTACGGCGCTGCAGTCGGAAATCCTCGAAGTCTCGGCCTACCGCCTGTGGCTGCCGCTCGGCCATTCGCTCGTCGGCGCCGACATCATCAGCATTGGCGATATCGCCGGCGAGCCGCTGATCATGCTCACTGTCGACGAGATCGAGGAGAACACGGGAAAACTGCTGACGGCGATCGGCGCCAAGCCGCATGTCGCCTTCCGCACCCGTTCGGTGGAAGCCGTGCGCAGCCTGGTCGCCACCGGCGCCGGCGTGGCGCTGCTGCCCGATCTCGTCTATCGGCCATGGTCGCTCGAAGGCGACCGCATCGAATCGCGCGATATTTCGGGCTCCTTGCCGGTGGTGCAGGTCGGCATGGTGTGGCGGCGTGGCTCCAGCCTGCCGCAGGCGGCGCGCGATTTCATCGGCCTTGCCCAGTCGCAGCGCACGGTCCGTCGCTAGAGCAATTCCGGGAGAAGTGTGAGCGGTTTTCCCGGGAAAAGCGCATAGCACCTTCCCTTGGGAATTGCGTCAAAACAAAGAGTTGGAGCAGTTCGCCGTTTCCGTGAAACGATGAACTGATCTAGCTTGGCCTACTCCAGGCGGACGTTACCAGGCTCGCGCTTGCGCCTTGTGACGGAAACCGCCTCTGCCTTGAACGGCCCGATCGGCGCAACGTCGAAGCGGCCGGCGCCTGCAAGCCTGATGGCGCGGCGGAACGTCGGGCACTCCATTGGCCGGGCGGCCGGACATCTGGCGGCGTGACGCAAAGCCTCTCGGATCGCGGTGAGGCGCTGAA
Source organism: Mesorhizobium huakuii (assembly GCF_030160235.1). Taxonomy (GTDB): domain Bacteria; phylum Pseudomonadota; class Alphaproteobacteria; order Rhizobiales; family Rhizobiaceae; genus Mesorhizobium; species Mesorhizobium huakuii. The sequence continues at coordinate 214,331 of NZ_BSNY01000034.1, read as the reverse complement.
TGGTGCGGTCCAATTCGTCCGCCTTGGCATCCAGGCGCCCTCGATCCATTTTATCCAGGCCGTCGGGCGCCAGCATCGCGGAAATCTCGTCCAATGCGAATCCACCGGCGCGTCCGAGCGCAATCAAGGCGAGCCGTTCCAGGACGGCCGGGTCGAACAGGCGGCGCAGGCCGCGACGACCGGTCGAGGCGATGAGGCCCTTTTCCTCGTAGTAGCGAAGTGTCGAGGCGGGCACGCCGGTGCGGCGCGACACTTCGGCAATGTCCATGTCTTTCATGCTTGACCTCAAGTCGGCTTGAACTCGTAGAGTGCTCGCGACGATCGGTGAGAGCAACACGAAAGCGAGGTCCGTTATGCCGCAATCCGCACCGCCAAACACACGCCAAGCCGCGCTCTGGAACGATGTCAGCGGAAAGGCCTGGGTCGAGATGCAGCCGATCCTCGATGAGATACTGGCGCCGTTCGAGCGGCTGGTGGTCGACGCCGGCTATCCCGGGGAAGGGGGTAATGTCCTTGACCTCGGCTGCGGCGCCGGCGCTACAACCCTGGCGATGGCGCGCCGCGTGGGCAACGGCGGACGATGTGTGGGGCTCGACATCTCGCAGCCGCTTGTCGCCCTGGCAACGGAACGCACGAAGCTGGGAGAGGCAGAAAACGCAAGTTTTGAAGTGGGCGATGCCCAGACATATGCGTTCGAATCGGGACACTTCGACGCTGTTATCTCGCGCTTCGGTGTCATGTTCTTCGATGATCCCGTGGCCGCGTTCGCCAATATAAGAAGGACAGCGAGGCGCGGTGGCAAACTCGCCTTTGTTGCCTGGCGCAGTCCGCTCGAGAATGATTTCATGACGACCGCCGCGCGAGCGGCTGCGCCGTTCCTGCCGCCCGCACCCGCGCCGGACCCCGATGCGCCGGGTCAGTTTGCCTTTGCTGACAGCGCCAAGGTGAAGCGGATCCTGGACGCGAGCGGCTGGGCTTCAATCGAAGTCGAACAGGCGGACCTCCCGTGTCGGATCGACCAACGCGATCTGATGACGTATGCCACCCGGCTAGGGCCGCTCGGCGCCGCGCTGCGCGAGGTTGACCGGGCAACGGCCGAAAAGATCACTGCGGTGTTGCCAACCGCGTTCGCGCCTTTCGTTGAGGACGGTGAGGCTCGCTTTAACGCCGCCTGCTGGCTGGTGACGGCGCTTGCCTGAAGCGGTGGCTGTCTATCGGAAAAACCGATATCGCCTTTCTGATAAATGAATTTGCGAAACCGGAATTTTCCAAGCACCTTCGGTTTCAGGGACCAAAGCCGCCATCAGAGGGGCATCAAGTCCATAGTTCGAACTGATATTTTTCAGTCCGCGCGTGATCTGGCGAAAACCGGAGCGGTTTCGGGGGCATGCGCCAAAATGGGAGATCGATGATGAATTCATTCCTGAAGTCATGCACGGCGCTGACGGTCGCGCTGACCTTCTCCGGTCAGGCCATCGCCCAGGTCAAGGAACTCGGCAAGGGCGAGGGCCAGGTCAACATCGTTGCCTGGCCGGGCTATATCGAGCGCGGCGAGACTGACAAGGGCTATGACTGGGTCACCGCCTTCGAGAAAGAGAGCGGCTGCAAGGTCAACGTCAAGACCGCCAACACGTCCGATGAGATGGTTTCGCTGATGAACGAGGGTGGCTTCGACCTCGTCACGGCTTCGGGTGATGCCTCGCTGCGCCTCGTCGCCGGCAAGCGCGTGCAGCCGATCAACACCGATCTCATCCCGAGCTGGAAGACGGTCGACGACCGGCTGAAGGACGCCCCCTGGTTCACCGTCGACAAGGTGCATTACGGCGTCCCCTACCAGTGGGGACCGAACATCCTGATGTACAACACCGAGGTGTTCAAGGAAGCGCCCAAGAGCTGGAACGTCGTCTTCGAGGAGATGAAGCTGCCGGACGGCAAGTCCAACAAGGGCCGCGTCCAGGCCTATGACGGCCCGATCCACATCGCCGACGCCGCCAACTACCTGATGTTCCACAAGCCGGAACTCGGCATCAAGGATCCCTACGAATTGAACGAGGACCAGTACAAGGCAGCCCTCGAACTGCTGCGCGTCCAGCGCACGCTGGTTGGCCGCTACTGGCATGACGCCGCCATCCAGGTCGACGATTTCCAGAATGAAGGCGTCGTCGCCTCCGGATCGTGGCCGTATCAGGTCAACACGCTGGTCGCCGCCAAGAAGCCGGTTGCCTCCACCGTGCCGGAAGAGGGCGTCACCGGCTGGGCCGACACCACCATGATGGAAGCCGACGCCGCCCACCCGAACTGCGCCTATATGTGGCTCGAACATTCGCTGTCGCCGAAGGTGCAGGGCGATGTCTCGGCCTGGTTCGGCTCGCTCCCCGTGGTGCCCGCCGCCTGCAAGGGCAACGAGCTTTTGACCGATGAAGGCTGCAAGACCAACGGCTACGACAATTTCGACAAGATCAAGTTCTGGAAGACGCCGGTTTCGAAATGCGCCACCCAGAACGACCAGTGCGTGCCTTATTACCGCTGGGTGTCGGACTATATCGGCGTCATCGGCGGACGGTGATTTCGCTTACCCTCCCCCTTGTGGGGAGGGTCGACGCGCAGCGTCGGGGCGGGGACAGCGCGGACGTTCATGCCGGAACCCAACCCCGGCCCTTCGCGAGGCTCAGGGCGTTCGAAGCTCGAAAAGCCAAGCAATTGGCTTTTCGTCCGCTTTGCGAACCACTTCTCACCCCCACAAGGGGAGGTAGGGCGCCGCGCGACTTCGCGGCCCGCCTCAGTGCGGTGCAGGCGACGTCAAAAGATCAACCGGCAACAGACTGACAGTCCCATGACATCAGCCGTCTCCTTCCAGAAAGTCTCGCGCCATTTCGGCAGCGTGCGCGCCGTCGACGCAGTCGACCTCGACATTGCGCAGGGTGAGTTCTTCGCCATGCTCGGTCCCTCCGGTTCCGGCAAGACGACATGCCTGCGTCTCATCGCCGGTTTCGAGCAGCCGACTTCGGGTTCGATCTCGATCTTCGGCGAGCGCGCCGAGGGCGTGCCGCCCTATCGCCGCAACGTCAACACCGTCTTCCAGGACTACGCGCTGTTTCCGCATCTCAATGTGCTGGATAACGTCGCATACGGGCTGATGGTCAAGGGCGTCGGCAAGGCCGAACGGCACAAGGCGGCCGAGGAAGCCCTGTCGCTGGTGCGGCTGCCAGGCTACGGCGCCCGCCGCCCCGGCCAGCTTTCCGGCGGCCAGCGCCAGCGCGTTGCGCTCGCCCGCGCTTTGGTCAACCAGCCCAAGGTGCTGCTGCTCGACGAACCGCTCGGCGCGCTCGACCTGAAGCTGCGCGAGAACATGCAGGAGGAGCTGAAATCGCTGCAGAAGGCGCTCGGCATCACCTTCGTCTTCGTCACCCACGACCAGGGGGAGGCGCTGTCGATGGCTGACCGCGTCGCCGTCTTCAACGACGGCAGAATCATGCAGATCGGCACGCCGGAGGATATTTACCAACGGCCGAGAACCCGCTTCGTCGCCGATTTCGTCGGCTCCTCCAACGTGCTGCCGCCGGATTTCGTCCAGCGTTATTCCGGCCAGCACCGTTGGGGGAGTCTGCGCCCCGAATCCATTCGCGTCAGCCGCGCCGCGAGCGGCGAGGGCGTCGCTGCCCGCCTCGTCTCGACCAATTATCTCGGCGCCACCACCAGGCTGGCGCTCGATGCCGATGGCTTGAAGCTGCATGCCGTTGTGCCGGCCGGCACGGCGCTGCCTGCCGAAGGCGAGGCGGTGATGCTCACCTTCAATCGCGAGCACCTGCACCTGATGGACGAGCCGGCATGAGCGTCGACGTCACCATGCCGCGCGCCACGGCCCCCGCCATCCTGCCCGGCAGCGGCGGCATGCGCGGCGCGCTGTCGGACCTGTTCTGGCGCCGGCCGCAATTGCTTCTGCTGCTCATGCTTTTGCCGCCGGTGCTGTGGCTCGGCATCGTCTATATCGGCTCGCTCTTCGCACTGCTGGCGCAGAGCTTTTTCTCCATCGACGAGTATTCCGGCCTCATCAACCGCCAGTTCACGCTGAAGACCTATGGCGATCTGCTCCAGGCCGCCAATCTCGACATCATCCTGCGCACGGTCACCATGGCGGCACTGGTCACGCTGGCCTCGGCTGTCGTCGCCTTTCCGATCGCCTACTATGCCGCGCGCTATGCCCGTGGCCGCTGGAAGGCGCTGTTCTATCTCGGCGTCATGCTGCCGCTGTGGTCGAGCTACCTGGTCAAGATCTATGCCTGGAAGCTGATCCTGGCCAAGGAAGGCATCCTCACCTGGCTCTTCGCCAAGCTGCATTTGCTGTGGCTGCTCGATGGCTGGCTGTCGCTGCCGGTCGTCGGCGGCAACTCGCTGTCGGTGTCGTTCACCGGCACCTTCATCGTCTTCGTCTATGTCTGGCTGCCCTTCATGATCCTCCCCGTTCAGGCGGCGCTCGAGCGGGTGCCCGGCAATCTGGTCGAGGCCTCTTCCGATCTCGGCGCTTCGCCCGGCCAAACCTTTCGCAACGTGCTGTTCCCGCTGGCGCTGCCCGGCATCGTCGCCGGCTCGATCTTCACCTTCTCGCTGACATTGGGCGATTACATCATCCCGCAGATCATCGGCACCTCGCGCCTGTTCATCGGCCAAGCCGTCTATTCGCAGCAGGGCACCGCCGGCAACATCCCGCTCGCCGCCGCCTTCACCGTGGTGCCCATCGTCATCATGGGATTCTACCTCTGGGGCGCCAAGCGCATGGGGGCCTTCGATGCGCTCTGACCGTGGTCAATCGGCTCCGCTCGGCCTGAAGATCGCCGCCGCCAGCGGCCTGCTCTTTCTGCATCTGCCGATCCTGCTGATCTTCGTCTATGCCTTCACCACCGAGGAGAAGAGTTTCGTCTGGCCGCCGCCGGGGCTGACCACGCAATGGTTCGCCGTCACATGGAACCGGCCCGACGTCTGGGAGGCGCTGTCGCTGTCGGTGCGCGTCGCAGCCATCTCGACTGCGATCGCGCTGGTGCTCGGCACGCTGTGTGCGGCCGCCGTCTCGCGGACGAAATTCTTCGGCCGCGAGACGATCTCGCTGCTGGTCATCCTGCCGATCGCGCTGCCCGGCATCATCACCGGCATCGCGCTCCGCTCGGCCTTTTCGCTCGCTGACATCCCCTTTTCGTTCTGGACGATCGTGCTCGGCCACGCCACTTTCTGCGTGGTCGTCGTCTATAACAATGCGGTCGCCCGTTTCCGCCGCACATCCGGTTCGATGATCGAGGCCTCGATGGATCTCGGCGCCGACGGTTTTCAGACCTTCCGCCACGTCGTGCTGCCCAACATCGCCACCGCGCTGCTTGCCGGCGGCATGCTGGCCTTCGCTTTGTCTTTCGACGAAGTCATCGTCACCACCTTCACCGCCGGCCAGCAGCAGACCGTGCCGATCTGGATGCTGGAGGAACTGATCCGCCCGCGCCAGCGCCCGGTCACCAATGTCGTGGCCATGGTCGTGGTGCTGGTGACGCTGCTGCCCATCCTGTTTGCCTATTACCTCACCCGCGACGGCGACCAGATCGCCGGTTCGGGCAAATAACGGCAGTTCGTAAGGGAGAGACGTCCATGGACACCCAGATGCTGATCGGCTCGAAATTCGAGAACGGCGCAGAGACCGAGGAGCCGATCCTCAATCCGAAGACCGGGGCGACCATTCTCAACCTGCCCGAGGCCAGCCAGGCGCAGATCGAGGCGGCGGTGGCGGCCGCCGAGAAGGCGTTCGTCTCGTGGTCGCGCACGACGCCGGCGCAGCGGTCTGGCTATCTCCTCAAGATTGCCGACCGCATCGAGGCCGAGGCCAAGGAGTTCGCCGCGCTCGAGGCGCTGAACTGCGGCAAGCCGATCAATGCTGTGCTCAATGACGAGATTCCGGCGATCGTCGACTGCTACCGCTTCTTCGCTGGCGCGGTCCGTTCGATGCCGGGCGTTGTCGCTGGCGAATATCTGCCCGGCCACACCTCGATGGTGCGACGCGACCCGATCGGCATCGTCGCCTCGATCGCGCCCTGGAACTACCCGCTGATGATGATGGCCTGGAAGCTGGCGCCGGCTATCGGGGGCGGCAACACCGTCGTCTTTAAACCCTCGGAGCAGACGCCGCTGACGGCGCTGAAACTGGCCAGGATCCTGGCAGACATCCTGCCCCAAGGCGTGGTCAATGTCGTGCTCGGCCGCGGTGACAGCGTCGGCAACGCGCTGATCAACCATGCCAAGATCAACATGATCTCGATCACCGGCGACGTCGCCACCGGCAAGAAGGTGCTGCAGGCGGCCGCCAAATCGGTCAAGCGCACGCATCTCGAACTCGGCGGCAAGGCGCCGGTCATCGTCTTCGACGACGCCGACCTTGGCGCGGTGGTCAACGGCCTGCGCGCCTTCGGCTACTACAATGCCGGCCAGGATTGCACCGCCGCCTGCCGCATCTATGCCGGCAAGAAGATCTACGACAAGCTCGTCGCCGATCTGTCCTCGGCGGTCTCGACCATCAAGTACAACCAGCCGGACGACACCGAAAACGAGATCGGTCCGCTGATCTCGCGCCGCCAGCGCGACCGTGTTTCGAGCTTCGTCGAACGCGCCTCGGAATTGAATCATATCGAGATCACCACCGGCGGCAAGCCGGGGGAGGGCACCGGCTTCTACTATCAGCCGACCGTCGTCGCCGGCGCGCTGCAGGAGGACGAGATCGTGCGCCGCGAAGTGTTCGGCCCGGTCGTCTCGATCACCCGTTTCACCGAAGTCGACGAGGCGGTGAACTGGGCCAATGACAGCGACTATGGCCTGGCGTCATCCGTGTGGACCAAGGACGTCTCGCGCGCCATGGCGACGGCGGCGCGCCTGCAATATGGCTGCACATGGATCAACACCCATTTCATGCTGACCAACGAGATGCCGCATGGCGGTCTGAAACAGTCCGGCTACGGCAAGGACATGTCGCTCTATGCACTGGAAGATTATACCGCCGTGCGGCATGTGATGGTGGCACACGCGTAGCGCATTCCTTCTCCCGTTCACGGGAGAAGGTGGCCCGAAGGGCCGGATGAGGGGCGGCGCAAACCTTGCGAAGGCTGGCTCCGCCCCTCATCTGCCTGCCGGCGTCTTCTCCCCATGAACGGGGAGAAGACCGCTATTCGACGATGCGATAGATGTTCCACAGGCTGCTGCCCGACACGACATAGGGCTCCATCTCCTTGCCCCATCTGGCGTGTGCGTCGATCTTGCCGATCTTGGCGAACATCGCCTCCAACTGGGCCAGGCTTTCGACCTGGTGATGCGTTTCGATCGTCGCCTCGCGTGCGCCGATCGATCCGGTCATGATCTGGAACTTCAACTCGGCGAGGCCGACCTGCGAGCCGATCTCGCGTTCCCATTTCTTCAACAGGTCGAGCACGGCCTGTTTATGCCCAAACTTGGCGTCGATCTGCCATCTGGCGCTGAACATGGCTGCCTCACTCGTCCCAGGCCTGCACGACGGTCTGCCGCGCGATCCGCCCGTTCTTCAGCTCCAGCATCGCGGCGGCGAACACTTTCGTGCCGTCCGGATAGGCGCAGGCCTGCGTGAAGGCCAGGCTGTCGCCATCGGCGATCGTGGTGTCGACCTTGTGGGTCATCGCCCGGCTGCAGATGTCGTCCCAGAAGGTGGCGATCGCCGCGCGCCCGCGGACTTCGCGCGGCTTGCTCGGCGGGTTGTTGCGGTCGATCACCCGCACCAGCGCGTCATCGGCATAGAAGCTCGACAGCATCTTGCCGTCCCGGGATTCGATCGCCTTCTTGATTGCCGCGCCATCCACGGCTTGTGTCTTGGTCAGCATTTCATCCTCCATGTGCCCGTCTTCACGATCGGGCGGTTGATATTCAGCAGGCGCTGCCCGACGCTCACCGCCAGGCAGGGATTTTCACTGCGACTTCGCCTTGACGGCCGCGAAGACGTCGTCGGTCTGCTTCTTGAAAGTGGCGAGATCGACCTGGCTGCCATTGAGCATCGTCGACCAGTGGCGCACGATCGCCGCCATCGCGATCGTTTCCTTGATTTCCTCGTCGCTCGCGCCATTGAGCTTGGCCGCCTCGGTGTGGAAATAGATGCAGTACTGGCAAGGTATCTGCGCAGCCACCGCAAGGCCCATCAGTTCCTTGGTCTTGCCGTCGAGCGCGGTCTTGGGGTTGAGCTGTACGCCTTTGATTTCCGCCCAGGCGCCGGCGACCGCCACGTCGGGCAGTGTCCTAAACATGTCCGGCACCGAGCCGAGCGTCGCCTGGATGTCCTTGTAGGCGGCTGTCGCCGACGCATCCTCGGCCTTTGCGGGAGTGATCGTGAACAGCGCGCCAATGCCTGCCGCGATCACAGATGATCTGACGTTCAGTTTTGACTTGAGCATTTCATCCTCCGTTCGCAGTGCCCTTCCCGGCGATATCCACCTTGGCCTGCATGAGGGAATTGATAGCGCTTGCATCGGCGCGCCCGCTTCGCCCGAAAGCGCCATGGCCCTCATGGCCCATCCGGGCCAGCGTGCCGGACCGAGAATACCGCCGCCGCCGCTCGCGACGGCAGGTCGAGCTTGAGCAATATGTTGGCGACGTGGCGCTTGACCGTGTGTTCGCTCAGCCTGAGTTCGGCTGCAATCGCGGCATTGCTCTTGCCGTCGGCGATCAGGCTCACCACCTCGCTTTCCCTCGCAGTCAGCACGGCCGGTTCGGTCGCTTTGGTCCTGGCGCGGCAGTCAGGCTCCAGATGCTGTTCCGACATTGCCCGCACCAGCGCCATCGGCTCGTCCAGATCGTCCAGCGTGACCCGGCTGGCGTCTTCGAAATGCAGGCCCGAGCCGGTTGCCAGATCGGCGACCAGCCGCGACGCTAGGATATCGCCCCGGCTGGCGTGCGCGGCGATCTGCATCGTCACGCGGGCCGTCAGCCCCACTGGCGGCCCGCGCAACTCGATCTCCCCGACATGCGCGCCCTGCGCGCTGGCCACGCCGATCCCTTGCGCTGCCTCGCGCAGCGCCGCCGCACAGCGTATGGCGCGCGCCGGTCCATCGAAACGCGAAATCATCATCTCGCCCTGCGTACCCAGCGCTCGGCCGCCATGGCGCCCGACCAGCAACCGCCAGGTTTCCTGGAAGCGCTCGCTGCGTTCGCTCCACATACGGTCGCCCATCCGCGTCGTATCGTAGATACGCGTCACCAGAAGTGCCGCCAGCACGCGGTCCGCTTCGGCGACGGCGCGCTCGCCGGTCAGGAACTCCTCGATCAGGTCGGCGACCCGGTCGACATCGCCGGTCCAGATCGGATGGTCGCGCCCCGGAATCTCGACCAGCCGCGCATTCGGGATTTTCTTGGCCAGGAAGCGGCTGGCGTCGGGATCGACCCGCGCATCGTTGCGGCGATGGATCAGCAGCGTCGGCGCGCTGATCGCCGCCAGCACACCACGCACGTCGATTTCCGCATTCATTCGCGCCAGTGCCGCCGCTGCCGTCGGACTCGCCGACAGCCGCTCGAAACGCGCCCACCACTGGGTGAAATGCGCGTCGTCGACCCGGCCCGGCGCGAAATTCGGCAAGGTGGCTCCGGTTCCCCAGGCCGTCTCGGCCGTGGCGATGAAGGCATTGAGGCGTTCGGGCGGCATCACCCATTTGTGGAAATGCGCATAGCCGCCATAGAGCGCCAGCGCCCGCGTCCGCTCGGGATAGGTGGCGGCGAACAGCATTGCCATCGGCGCGCCTTCTGAAGCGCCAAGCAGCGCGGCACGACCACTGCCGGCGGCGTCCATCACCGCGCGCACATCGTCCATGCGCGTTTCAAGACTGGGCAGGTTGTGCGCATCGACACGGTCGGAAAGGCCGGTGCCGCGCTTGTCGAACAGGATCAGCCGCGAGAACGCCGAAAGCCGCCTCAAGAGCCTTGTATAGCCCTCGTCTTCCCAATGCAGGTCGAGATTGGAAATGAAGCCCGGGACAAAGACAAGATCAAACGAACCCTGGCCGACCACCTGATAGGCGATCCGCGCCTCGCCACTGAGGGCATATCGGGTCTCGATCGGCCTCACGAGTTTCTTCCGCCCGGCCTGACGATTTCTGATCGTCAACCATAGCAGAGCCGCGCCAACAGCGGCAGCTCAAACTTTAGCGAAAGTGAATGTAAGCGTGGACGGCCCGTTGCGGCTACTTTTGCGACGCCGCGACGTCGGCCGGGAAGGGCTTGAGCCCGAGCTTCAGATCGGCCTCGGCTGGCGTGATCGGCCGCTTGATCCTGGCCGATGCGGCCACGACGAGTTCGTCGAAGCCTTCGCCTGCGTCGAGCAGTTCGAAGAACTGCCGCCGCATCCTCGGTTCCCAGAATTTGTTGATGTGCTCGGCGACGCCGGCAACACCTTCCTCGCGCGACTTGGAATGGAAGAAGGCCGCGATCTGGTTGGCCATGCGCACCAGCTTTTCGCGGGTGCTGGTGATGTGATCTTCGTCATGCGACATGCTGGGCAACTCCCAAAACCACCCGGTCGGGGTGGGTGAAAACATCGAAATCCTCGCCGCGCACCAGCGCCACCAGTGTCATGCCGGCCTCATCGGCCGTGCGGATGGCAAGCGCGGTCGGCGCCGAGACGGCGATGATGAAGGCGGAGCCGATCGCCGCCGTCTTCTGCACCATTTCCACCGACACGCGCGACGTCACCACGACGGCGCCCGACGCGCCGTCGATGCCGGCCTTGGCCAGCGCGCCGGCCAGCTTGTCCAGCGCATTGTGGCGGCCGACATCCTCGCGCGCCATCACGATGCCCTTGCCGGGAATATAGAAGCCGGCGGCATGCACGGCTCCGGTTTCCTGATGCAGCGGCTGCACCTTCGACAATAGCTTGACGGAGCGGACGATGTCGTCGGCATCAAGCGTAAGTTTTGACGCACCAACGGCGTCGACGGAGCGCATCGCTTCCTCGATGGATTCAATGCCGCACAGCCCGCAGCCAACCGGCCCGGCAAGCCTGCGCCGCCGCGCCTCGAAGCGTGTATTGGCCCGGTCCTTCAGCCGGATCTGGATATCGACGCCGGCGCCATGATCCTCGACCTCGATCGCCTCGATTTCTTGGGGGTCGGCAATGATGCCTTCCGTCAGCGAGAAGCCGAGCGCGAAATCCTCGAAATCGGCGGGGCTCGCCATCATCACCGCATGGGTGGTGCCGGCAAAGGAAAACGCCACCGGCGTCTCCTCCGGCACCATGCGGTTGGCAATAGCCGTACCGCCGGCGCGGTGCGCCAGCCGCGATGTCTCGGTCGTTGCTCTGCGGCGCGCGGCCACGGCTACTCCGCCGCCTGCAGCGAGGCGATGCGGCGGCTGTTCCTGGCCTGCTCATCGTACTCGCGCTGCCAGTCAGACGGGCCGTTCGAGGCACCGACCTGCACTGCCGTCACCTTGTACTCCGGACAGTTGGTCGCCCAGTCCGAGAAGTCGGTGGTGATGACGTTGGCTTGCGTGTCCGGATGGTGGAAGGTGGTGTAGACCACGCCTGGCGACACCCGGTCGGTGATCAGCGCCCGCAGCGTCGTCTCGCCCGAACGGCTGGTCAGCCGCACCCAATCGCCATCGCGCAGGCCGCGGTTCTCGGCGTCGTGCGGGTGGATCTCCAGACGGTCTTCCGAGTGCCACATGACGTTGTCGGTGCGCCGCGTCTGCGCGCCGACATTGTACTGGCTGAGGATGCGGCCGGTGGTCAAAAGCAGCGGGAAGCGCGGCCCGGTCCTTTCGTCCGTCGCCACATATTCGGTGCGGATGAACTTGCCCTTGCCGCGCACGAAGCCGTCTATGTGCATGATCGGCGTGCCGAGCGGGGCCTTCTCGTTGCACGGCCACTGCACCGAGCCGACGCGGTCAAGCAACTCGAAGGAGACATTGGCGAAGCTCGGTGTCGTCTGGGCGATCTCGTCCATGATCTGCGACGGATGCGTGTAGTTCCAGTCGAGCCCGATCGCGCGGGCAAGCTCCTGCGTCGCTTGCCAGTCGGCATAGCGCGCCTTCGGTTCCAGCACCTTGCGCACCATGTTGATGCGGCGCTCGGCATTGGTGAAGGTGCCGTCCTTTTCCAGGAAGGTCGAACCCGGCAGGAAGACATGCGCGTAGTTCGCCGTCTCGTTGAGGAAGAGATCGTGCACGACGACGCATTCCATGGCGGCGAGACCGCCCGCGACATGCTTGGTGTCGGGGTCGGACTGCAATATGTCCTCGCCCTGGATGTAGATGCCCTTGAAGGAGCCGTCGACGGCGGCGTCCAGCATGTTGGGGATGCGCAGGCCGGGTTCGTCGTCCAGCTTCACGCCCCACAGGCTCTCATAGATGTCGCGCACGGCTTCGCCGGAGATATGGCGATAGCCGGGCAATTCGTGCGGGAAGGAGCCCATGTCGCACGAGCCCTGCACATTGTTCTGGCCGCGCAGCGGGTTCACGCCGACGCCCGGCCGGCCGATATTGCCGGTGGCCATTGCAAGGTTGGCGATCGCCATCACCGTGGTCGAGCCCTGGCTGTGCTCGGTGACGCCGAGGCCGTAATAGATCGCGCCATTGCCGCCCTTGGCGTAGAGCCGCGCGGCGCCCCGGATCAGTTCCGGGTCGACGCCGGAAAGCTTGCCGACGATCTCGGGGCTGTTCTCCGGCAACGCAACGAAGGACGCCCAGTCCTGAAACTCCGTCCAGTCGCAGCGTTCGCGGATGAAGGCTTCGTCGAAAAGCCCTTCGGTGACGATGACATGCGCCAGCGACGTCAGCACCGCCACGTTGGTGCCGGGCTTCAGCGGCAGATGATAGTCGGCCTCGATATGCGCCGACTTGACCATCTCGGTGCGGCGCGGATCGAGCACGATCAGCTTGGCGCCCTGGCGCAGCCGCTTCTTGAGGCGCGAGGCGAACACCGGATGGGCGGAAACCGGATTGGCGCCGATGACGACGGCGACGTCGGTGAATTCGACGGAGTCGAAATCCTGCGTGCCGGCCGAGGTGCCGTAGGTCTGGCCGAGCCCGTAGCCGGTCGGCGAATGGCAGACGCGGGCACAGGTGTCGACATTGTTGTTGCGGAAACCCTGCCGCACCAGCTTCTGGACGAGATAGGTCTCCTCATTGGTGCAGCGTGAGGAGGTGATGCCGCCGATCGAGGTGCGGCCGTACTGGTACTGGATCCGGCGGAATTCCTTGGCCGTGTGGGCGATCGCCTCTTCCCAGCTCACTTCGCGCCACGGGTCGGAGATCTTCTCGCGGATCATCGGCGACAGGATACGGTCCTTGTGGGTGGCGTAGCCATAGGCGAAACGGCCCTTGACGCAGCTATGGCCGTGGTTCGCCTTGCCGTCCTTGTAGGGCACCATGCGGATGACTTCGTCATCCTTCACTTCGGCCTTGAACGAGCAGCCGACGCCGCAATAGGCGCAGGTGGTGACGGCCGAGCGTTCCGGCATGCCCTTCTCGAGCACCGTCTTCTCGCGCAGCGCGTCGGTCGGGCAGGCCTGCACGCAGGCGCCGCAGGACACGCATTCTGAAGCGATGAAATCCTCATGCATGCCGGCGACCATGCGCGATTCGAAACCGCGGCCCTCGATGGTCAGCGCGAAGGTGCCCTGCACCTCCTCGCACGCCCGCACGCAGCGCGAGCAGACGATGCACTGCGCCGGATCATAGGTGAAATAAGGATTGGATTCGTCGCGGGCGATGTAGTCGACCGCCAGCGAGCCATGGCCAGGCGCCACGCCGTCTTCCTGCTTGACGTGGTTGCGGCCCTCGACGCCGTAGCGGTTCTCGGTCAGGCCGACCGACTTCGCCACCGTGTCGAATTCGCTGGCGCCGGTGCCGGCCTTCTCGTTCCAGCCGGTCGGATGGTCGGAGACGTAAAGCTCCATGACGCCGCGGCGGATGGCGTCGAGCCGATCGGACTGCGTGCGCACCACCATGCCTTCACCGACAGGCGTCGTGCAGGACGCCGGAGTGCCACCACGCCCTTCGATCTCGACCAGGCAGACGCGGCACGAGCCGAAGGAGTCCAGCATGTCGGTGGCGCAGAGTTTCGGAATCTCGACCCCGCCTTCCATCGCCGCGCGCATGATCGAGGTGCCTTCCGGCACGGTGATGCTGCGGCCGTCGACGTTCAGCGTGACCTGCTTTTGCGCCCGTGACTCCGGGGTTCCGTAGTCGATCTCTTCGACCAGCGATGGGAAGTCGGCCTTGATGTTCATCTGCCAGCTCCTATTCAGCAGCCACGCGCGCCGGCGCGGGCTTGAAATCTTCGGGGAAATGCGTGATCGAACTCATCACCGGATAGGGCGTGAAGCCGCCCAGCGCGCACAGCGAACCGAACTTCATCGTGTTGCAGAGGTCGGTGACCAGAGCGAGGTTCTTTTCCGGCTCGATGCCGGCGGCAAGCCTGTCGATGGTCTCGACGCCGCGCGTCGAGCCGATGCGGCAGGGCGTGCACTTGCCGCAGCTTTCGATGGCGCAGAATTCCATGGCGAAGCGCGCCTGCTTCAGCATGTCGGCGGTGTCGTCGAACACGGTAATGCCGGCATGGCCGATCAGCCCGTCGCGCTTGGCGAATTCCTCGTAGTCGAACGGCGTGTCGAACAGGGCGCGCGGGAAATAGGCGCCAAGCGGACCGCCGACCTGTACCGCCTTCACCGGACGGCCAGTTGCCGTGCCGCCGCCGATGTCGTCGACGATCTCGCCGAGCGTCAGGCCGAAAGCGGTCTCGAACAGGCCGCCCTGCTTGACGTTGCCGGCGATCTGGATCGGGATGGTGCCGCGCGAGCGGCCCATGCCGAAATCCTTGTAGAAGGCCGCACCCTTATCCATGATGATGGGCACCGAGGCCAGGCTGATGACGTTGTTGATCACCGTCGGCTTGCCGAACAGGCCCTGGATGGCCGGCAGCGGGGGCTTGGCGCGCACCACGCCGCGCTTGCCTTCCAGGCTGTTCAGCAGCGAGGTTTCCTCGCCGCAGACATAGGCGCCGGCGCCGACGCGGATTTCCATGTCGAATGCGTTGGGCGAACCCAGCACGTTGACGCCGAGCACGCCGGCCTTGCGGGCGATTTCGACGGCCTTGTTCATTGTCGCCACCGCATGCGGATATTCCGAGCGGATATAGACGAAGCCCTTGGTCGCCCCGGTGGCGACGCCGGCGATCGTCATGCCTTCGATCAGCACGAAGGGGTCGCCTTCCATGATCATGCGGTCGGCGAAAGTGGCGCTATCGCCCTCATCGGCGTTGCAGACGATGTATTTGCGCTCGGATGTCGTATCCAGCACCGTCTTCCACTTGATGCCGGTCGGGAAGCCGGCGCCGCCGCGGCCGCGCAGGCCCGAATCCGTAACCTGCTTGACAATGTCGGCCGGTGCCATGGCGACGGCGTTCTGCAGCCCCTTGAGCCCGCCTAGCGACTTGTAGGCGTCGAGCGACAGCGGGTCGTTGATGCCGCAGCGGGCGAAGGTCAGCCGGGTCTGCTTGGCCAGGAACGGGATCTTGTCGGGCGCGCCGAGCCAGCGCTTGTGGTGGCCACCGGTGAGGAAGCCGCTGTCGAACAGGCTCTTGACGTCGGAAGGCTTGACCGGTCCGTAGGCGACGCGACCATTGGCAGTCGCCACTTCGACCATCGGCTCGAGGAAATAGGCGCCGCGCGATCCGTTGCGCACGATCTTGGCCTCGATGCCTCGCTCTGCTAGTTCCTTGGCGATCGCCTTGGCGACCTTTTCAGCGCCGAGCGCCAGCGCACCGGAATCGCCGGGAATGTAGATGCGGGGGATCATGAGCGCACCTCGGCAAGGATCTCGTCGATCTTCTCGTCATCGAGCCGCCCGATCACCTCGCCGTCCAGCATCGCCGACGGCGAACAGGCGCAAAGCCCGAGGCAATAGACCGGCTCGAGTGTAACCGATCCGTCGCGGGTGGTCTCGTGGAAACCGATGCCTAGCAACTGCTTGATCTTGGCGGCGACGGCATCCGAGCCCATCGACTGGCAGGCTTCGGCCTGGCAGAGCTTCAGCACATGCCGCCCGGCCGGCCGGGCACGGAAATCATGATAGAAGGTGACGACGCCGTGCACCTCGGCCCTGGAGAGGTTCAGCCCATCGGCGATGACCGGCAGCGCCGCCTGCGGCACATGGCCGAATTCTTCCTGGATCTCGTGCAGGATCGGCAGCAACGGGCCTTCGAGGCCCTTCAACTCTTGGATAATCGCCGCCGTGCGCGATGCGATCTCGGTACTTGCAGGCTGCATCGTCATGCAGCGCCCTCCCTGGTCGGTAGCGTTCTAGCGCTAAGTCGTTACAAAAACAGAGGAAACCAGCGAAATCAATAAAGCTGATCCGTCGCTTGATAGAAATCTTCTATCGAGCACGCTCAGCCGCCATTCTCTACCCTAGCGGTGGGCGCGGAAATCGTCTGCCAGCGCCATTGCCTCGTCCAGCAGCGCCTGGACGAGCGGCGTGTGCGGCTCGCGCGGCGCGGCCACCAGGCCGACCGTGTGGCTGGCGTCGGGCTCGACGATCGGAATGGCCCGGATCGGTTCTGAAAAGCCGAATGTTTCCGCAAGGTTGAGCGGCATGATCGACGACCATTTGCCGGTGCGGATGTGCGAGAACAGCACGATCATCGAGTTGGATTCCAACGTCGGCCGCACCTGAACGCCGGCCTCGGCCAGATGCTGGTCGATGATACGGCGGTTCTGCATGTCCGGCGTCAGCAGGCACAGCGGCAACCGGCTGATCTCGGCCCATGTCACTTTGTCGCGGTCGGAATAGGGATTTCCGACCGCCGTGATCAGCCGATAGCGCTCGTCATAGAGCGGCACGCTGGTCACCCGCCCGAGCGGCTCGTTGTCGAGATAGGTGATGCCGGCGTCGATGTCGAAATTGCCGAGCAGCGACAAGACTTCGATCGAGGTGCGCGACAGCACCGAGAAGGTGACGCCCGGATGCTTTTCGCGAAACGGCGTCGTCAGCCGCGCCACCATGGCCAGTGCCGTCGGGATGGCGGCAATGCGGATGCGCCCGGAAAGGCCATGGCGCGCCGCGCGCATCTCCTCGCGCATGGTCCTTGTATCGCCGACGATGCGGCGCGCCCAGACCAGCACCTGCTTGCCCTCAGGCGTCAGCCCCTGGAAACGCGACCCGCGATTGACCAGCATGACGCCGAGCTGCCCCTCCAGCTGCTTGAGGCCGGCCGACAGGGTCGGCTGGGTGACCCCACAGGCTTCCGCCGCCCGGCCGAAATGCTCTTCCTTGGCCAATGCGATGAAGAATTCGAGTTTGTCGATCATGCCATCCTTCCGGTCGTCACGCGCAGGCTCGGGGAAATTCTCCTTTGCCGCAAGCACCACGCGTAATCGTTCCGCATCCACATCTTTCAGCCGGCTTACTGTTTCCCGCAGCGTCATGCGGCGCTATGTCAATGAAACGGTCGTGAACCGGGCGCGATGGGAGACTGACATGCTGGGCTGGTTCCGCAAGCTGCTGCCGCGGGAAGATCGTTTCTTCGAGCTGTTCGAGCGGCATTCCCGCACCGTGGTCGGGGGCGCGGAAGCGCTGCAGCAGCTTCTCCAGGGCAAGGACATCGATCGCTGGTGCCAGAAGATCGTCGATCTCGAGGATGAGGCCGATCATATCACCGCGGAAGTCCTGCTTGCCGTGCGGCGCTCCTTCATCACGCCTTTCGATCGCGGCGACATCAAGGATCTGATCCAGTCGATGGATGACGCCATCGACATGATGCACAAGACCGTCAAGACGGTGAGGCTGTTCGAGAAAAGGGAGTTCGATCCGCTGATGCAGGAAATGGGCGCCGTCATCGTCGACGCCGCCCGGCTGGTCGCGGAAGCAATCCCGCTGCTTGCCAAGGTCGGCGCCAACAGCGCACGCCTCAATGCCCTTGCCGAGGAGGTGATGCGCGCCGAAGGCCGGGCCGACGATCTGCATGAGCAGGGCCTTAAGGATCTGTTCAGGCGCCATGGCCGCGGCGACGCGATGGCCTATCTCATCGGCAGCGAGATCTATGGCCAGCTGGAGAAGGTGGTCGACCGTTTCGAGGACGTCGCCAACGAGATCAGCGGCATCGTCATCGAGAACGTCTAGGCGATGGACGTCGCGATCGCTTTCCCCCTGCTGGCCGGCCTCGTCGCCGTCGCGCTATTCTTCGATTTTCTCAATGGCCTGCACGATGCGGCTAATTCCATAGCCACCATCGTTTCCACCCGCGTGCTCCGGCCGCAATATGCGGTGCTCTGGGCGGCCTTCTTCAACTTCATTGCCTTCATGTTCTTCGGCCTTCATGTCGCCGAGACCGTGGGGAAAGGCATCGTCGACGTCAGCATCGTCACGCCGGCGGTGATCTTCTCGGCCCTCGTCGGCGCCATCGTCTGGAACATCGTCACCTGGATCGCCGGCATCCCCTCGAGCAGTTCGCACGCGCTGATCGGCGGGCTGGTCGGTGCCGGCGTCGCAAAAGGGGGCATCGGTGCCATCGTCTGGTCGGGACTTGGCAAGACGGTCGCCGCGATCGTGCTCTCGCCGGCGACCGGGTTTGTCCTGGCGCTCGTCCTGATCCTGGTGGTTTCGTGGCTGTTCGTGCGCCAGACGCCGTTCGCCGTCGACAGCACCTTTCGCGTCCTGCAGTTCTTTTCCGCCTCGCTCTATTCGCTCGGCCACGGCGGCAACGATGCCCAGAAGACCATGGGCATCATCGCCGTGCTGCTCTATTCGCAAGGCATGCTCGGCGAGAAATTCTACGTGCCGCTGTGGGTCGTCCTGACCTGCCAGTCGGCGCTGGCGCTTGGCACGCTGTTGGGCGGCTGGCGGATCGTCCACACAATGGGTTCGAAGATCACCCGGCTCAACCCGATGCAGGGCTTCTGCGCCGAAACCGGCGGTGCCATCACGCTGTTCGCCGCCACCTGGCTCGGCGTTCCCGTATCGACCACCCATACGATTACCGGCGCCATCATCGGCGTCGGCGCGGCCCGCCGCGTCTCGGCCGTGCGCTGGGGCATCGCCGGCAACATCGTCATTGCCTGGATCGTCACCTTGCCGGCGACGGCGGCGATCTCGGCCCTCACTTATTTCGTCACGAACCTGGCAGGCTGACGCGGAGCGCCGAAGCCTATTTGTCGACGAGGTTCAGGATGTTGCCGTCCGGGTCCTTGAACCAGGCGACCTTCATGCCTTGGCCGACATGGATGTCGCCCTTGATCGTCAGGCCGGGCATTTCGTAATGCTCGAAGACAACGCCTTTCGATTTCAATGATTTGACGACAGTCTCGATCTGATCGCCCACCGTCCACGTCACTGCCGTCGCCTTGTTGGTACCTGCGAATTGCGAATGGTAGACATTGATGAGCGTGTCGCCGCTTTTGTAGACGACAAGCTCGCCGCCCATATCGTCGACCTGCCTGAGGCCTAGCGTGCCTTCATAGAAGGCCTTTGCCTTTGTCAGGTCCCTGACGGCGAGATTGGCCGTTGCGTTGCTGTTTTCGAGCATGACCGTCTCCTTCCCGGACCATCGTGTCCTCATCCAGGCAACCGAAATAGGGCACGCCGCCCGTTTGGCCATCGGCAATCGGCCGGAAGCGTCATCCGGCGACAGCATCGGTCGTTTTCCGTGGCACGCTGCGCAAGCCTTTGCGTCACGGCTTGGTTCTCGCCGGAAACTGCACTATCTGGATGCCAAACGCCGAGGAAAGATCATGTCCGTCACCAAGGAAATCGTCACCGAGCGCCTGAAGACGGTCAACGGGCCGGACTTTACCGGCAACATCGTCGACCTCGGCATGGTTTCCGAGATTTTCATCGCCGATTCGAAAGTGTTCTTCTCGATCACCGTTCCCGCCGCCAGGGCGCAGGAGATGGAACCGCTGCGCGCCGCCGCCGAGCGCGTCGTCAAGGCAATTCCAGGGGTTGCCGGCGCCGTGGTGGCGCTGACGGCGGAAAAGAAGGGCGGCGGCATGGAGGCACCGGTCCCAGCGCGCCCGGCGCCCAGGCCGGCACCGCCGGCGGCTCCGCAGCGCCCCGCGCCGCATGCCCCCGCTTCGCACAGTTCGGGCAAGCGCGGCGTACCCGGTATCGAGGCGATCATCGCCGTTGCCTCGGGCAAGGGCGGCGTCGGCAAATCGACCACCGCCGTCAACCTCGCGCTCGGCCTTGCCGCCAATGGCTTGCGCGTCGGCGTGCTCGATGCCGACATCTACGGCCCGTCCATGCCGAAGCTGCTCAACATTCACGGCCGGCCGCAGACGGTTGACGGCAAGATCCTGAAGCCGATGGAGAATTACGGCCTCAAGGTGATGTCGATGGGCTTCCTCGTCGATGAGGAGACGCCGATGATCTGGCGCGGGCCGATGGTGATGTCGGCGCTGACG
Source organism: Mesorhizobium huakuii (assembly GCF_030160235.1). Classification (GTDB taxonomy): domain Bacteria; phylum Pseudomonadota; class Alphaproteobacteria; order Rhizobiales; family Rhizobiaceae; genus Mesorhizobium; species Mesorhizobium huakuii. The sequence goes on along the minus strand of NZ_BSNY01000034.1, from coordinate 193,902 downwards.
CAGATGCTTCGCGAGGTCGAATGGGGCCGGCTCGACGTGCTCGTCGTCGACATGCCACCCGGCACCGGCGACGCGCAGCTGACCATGGCGCAGCAGGTGCCGCTGGCCGGCGCCGTCATCGTCTCGACACCGCAGGACCTGGCTCTGATCGACGCCCGCAAGGGGCTGAACATGTTCAAGAAGGTCGACGTGCCGCTGCTCGGCATCGTCGAGAACATGAGCTATTTCATCGCCCCGGACACCGGCAAGCGCTACGACATTTTCGGCCATGGCGGTGCGCGCCGCGAGGCCGAACGCCTCGGCGTCACTTTCCTCGGCGAAGTGCCGCTGGAAATGGGAATCCGCGAAAGCTCGGATGCCGGGGCGCCAGTGGTTGTCTCGAAGCCCGATAGCGCCGAGGCCAAAACCTATCGCGACATCGCAGCCAAGGTCTGGGACAGGGTCAATGAAGAACGCGGCGCGGCCGAAGCGGCGGTGCCGAGCATCGTCTTCGAGTGACCCCGCAGCAGAGGGGTCAGCCGCCGACCTTCTCGCCGAAACTGGAAAAGAACTGCCCGGCCAGTTTCTTCGACGTCGATTCGATCAGCCGGCTGCCGAGCTGGGCGATCTTGCCGCCGACATCGGCCTTGGCCGCGTATTTGAGCACCGTGGCATCCGGCCCATCCTCGGTCAGCGTCACGTCGGCGCCGCCCTTGGCGAAGCCGGCAATGCCGCCCTTGCCTTCGCCCTGGATGGTGTAGGAATGCGGCGGCTTGAGATTTTTCAGCGTCACTTCGCCGTTGAAGGTCGCCTTGATCGGCCCGATCTTCAGCACCACCGTTGCGGCCATCTCGGTCGGCGACTTCATATCGAGGCTCTGGCAGCCGGGAATGGTCGCCTTCAAAACCTCGGGATCGTTCAGCGCTTCCCAGACTTTTTGCAGGGGTGCGGCAATGCGTTCCTCGCCTTCGATCACCAAAGCCATCAAGAACCTCCCGGAAACAATGGTTCAAAGCCCTAGCGCAGAGGTGCTGTTGTGTCTATCGCACCAAAGTGCGGGTTGGGAGCGCGCGTGCCCCTTGCTTGCATTGACGCGTTGTCATATCGATTTGTCATACAAATACGGAGACCGTGATGGCCGGCGCCCCCACCAAGAAGAAAAAATTCCGCTCGCAGGAGTGGTTCGACAACCCCGACAACCCCGGCATGACGGCGCTCTATCTGGAGCGCTACCTGAATTACGGACTGACGCGTGCCGAACTGATGTCAGGCAAGCCGCTGATCGGCATCGCCCAAACCGGCTCGGATCTGTCGCCCTGCAACCGGCACCATATCGAGCTTGCCAAGCGCGTGCGCGAAGGCATCGTCTCGATGGGCGGCATTCCCTTCGAATTCCCCTGCCATCCGATCCAGGAAACCGGCAAGCGCCCGACCGCGGCGCTTGACCGCAACCTTGCCTATCTCGGCCTCGTCGAGGTTCTCTACGGCTATCCGCTCGACGGTGTCGTGCTGACCATCGGTTGCGACAAGACGACGCCGGCGCTGCTCATGGCGGCGGCCACCGTCAACATCCCGGCCATCGCGCTGTCGGTCGGCCCTATGCTCAACGGCTGGCACAAGGGCAAGCGCACAGGCTCCGGCACCATCGTCTGGGAATCGCGCCAGCGCCTGTCGGCCGGCGAGATCGACTATGACGAGTTCATGGACATCGTCGCCTCCTCGGCGCCCTCCACCGGCTACTGCAACACGATGGGCACCGCCACCACGATGAATTCGCTGGCCGAGGCGCTCGGCATGCAGCTGCCGGGCTCGGCCGCCATCCCGGCGCCTTACCGTGAGCGCGGGCAGATCGCCTACGAGACGGGCAAGCGCATCGTCGACATGGTGCATGAGGATTTGAAGCCCTCGGACATCATGACGCGCAAGGCCTTCGAGAACGCCATCGTCGTCAATTCGGCGATCGGCGGCTCGACCAACGCGCCGATCCATCTCAACGCCATTGCCCGCCATCTCGGCGTGCCGCTCGACAATGACGACTGGCAGGAGATCGGCCTCAAGGTGCCGCTCATCGTCAACCTGCAGCCGACGGGCGAGTATCTCGGCGAGGACTATCATCACGCCGGCGGCGTGCCGGCCGTGGTGGCCGAGCTGATGAAGGGCGGGCTGTTGCCGCATCCCGATGCGCTGACCGCCAATGGCAAGTCGATCGGCGACAATTGCAAGGCGGCGGTCGTCGAAAACGCCGACGTCATCCGCAGCGTCGACAAGCCGTTGAAGATCAATGCCGGTTTCATCAACCTCAGCGGCAATCTGTTCGATTCGGCGATCATGAAGACCAGCGGCATCTCGCCGGAATTCCGCGAGCGCTATTTGTCCAACCCAAAGGATCCCGAAGCTTTCGAAGGCAACGCCATGGTCTTCGACGGGCCGGAGGATTACCACGCCCGCATCGACGATCCGGCGCAAGGCATCGACGAACACACGATCCTGTTCATGCGCGGCGCCGGCCCGGTCGGCTATCCCGGTGGCGCCGAGGTCGTCAACATGCAGCCGCCGGCCTACCTCATCAAGAAGGGCATCCATGCGCTGGCCTGTATCGGTGACGGCCGCCAGTCGGGTACGTCGGGCTCGCCGTCGATCCTCAACGCCTCGCCGGAAGCCGCCATTGGCGGCGGACTGGCGCTGCTCAAGACCGGCGACCGCGTCCGCATCGACCTGAACAAAGGCACCGCCAACATTCTGGTCAGCGACGAGGAGATCGCCAAGCGGCGCGCGGCGCTGCAGGGCAATGGCGGCTACCACTATCCGCAGCACCAGACGCCATGGCAGGAAATCCAGCGCGGCATGGTCGACCAGTTCGACCAGGGCATGGTGCTGAAGCCGGCGGTGAAATACCAGGATGTCGCTCACACCAGGGGCGTGCCCAGGGACAATCACTGATTGCTCCGGGGGACAATCACGGATTGCTCCGGGACAATCACTGACACTGAATCGACGGCGGCCTGGTCAATCGGGCCGCCGTTGTTTTCCCTTCAGCATGGTTCGTCCCGGTCGAGGCTGGTCACGATCCTTGACAAGCGCTCCCAACAAATCCACCATTGCGGCCAAGGGGTGCATCGCGACGACCCCGTGAGGCGTCAGCCCAACGTTCGCGTCCAGGCTTCTCTATCAGGAGGTGGACGCCATGCCGTCAACAACCGCTATCACCGTATCGCAACTGTCCCGTCTGGTCGGCCTGCCGGGAGCCCCGGTAATCATCGATGTTCGCATCGATGAGGATTTCGACGCCGATCCGCGCCTGCTGCCGGCCTCGATCCGGCGTGACTTCAAAACCGTTTCGACCTGGGGGCCCGATTTCGCCGGCAGGCCTGTGGCGGTCGTCTGCCAGAAAGGCCTGAAGCTCTCGCAAGGTGTCGCCGCATGGCTGCGCCATGAGGGGATTCCCGCCGAATCCCTTGAAGGTGGGTTCGAAGCCTGGCGCGAGGCAGATGGGCTCTTGGTCAGCACCCACAAATTGCCGGCGCGCGACGAAAAGGGGCGCACCGTGTGGGTGACGCGGGCACGCCCGAAGGTCGACCGCATCGCCTGCCCCTGGCTGATCCGGCGTTTCGTCGATCCTCATGCGGTCTTCCTGTTTGTCGAGGCGGCCGAAGTGCCTGCTGTCGCCGACCGCTTTCAGGCCGTGCCTTTCGACATCGACAATGTGTTCTGGAGCCATCGTGGTGAACGCTGCACCTTCGACACGATGATCGAGGAATTCGGGCTGGAATCCATCGCACTCGACCGCCTCGCCGCGATCGTGCGCGCGGCCGACACCGCAAGGCTCGATCTGGTGCCCCAGGCGGCCGGCTTTCTGGCCGCCTCTCTTGGCCTGTCGCGGATGTTCCGCGACGATCTGGAACAACTGGAAGCAGGCATGCTGCTCTACGATGCGTTCTTCCGCTGGTGCCGCGACGCCACCGAGGAAACGCACAACTGGCCCAGCGCAGGTAAGCCGTCATGATCGCCGTTGCGCCTGCACACAAGTCGGGGAACGTCGAGGCGCCGGCTGTGCCGACCTTTGCCGAAGCCGTGAAGCTCTGGGCGAAGATCGGACTGCTCAGCTTCGGCGGGCCGGCGGGACAGATCGCCCTGATGCACAGGGAACTGGTCGAGGAGCGGCGCTGGATCGGCGAACAGCGTTTCCTGCATGCGCTGAACTACTGCATGCTCTTGCCTGGCCCGGAAGCCCAGCAACTCGCCATCTATATCGGCTGGCTGCTGCACAGGACGATCGGCGGCCTTGTCGCCGGCATCCTGTTCGTCCTGCCCGGCGCGCTCGTGATGCTGATCCTGAGCAGCCTCTATGTGCTCTATGGCGACATGCCGCTCGTCGAGGCGCTTTTCCTCGGGGTGAAGGCGGCGGTGCTTGCCATCGTCATCGAGGCGGTGATCCGCATCGGACGGCGCGCCCTGAAGAACCCGGCCATGGTGTCGATCGCGGTCGTGGCCTTCATCGCCATCTACGCGTTGAATGTGCCGTTCCCGCTGATCATCCTGCTTGCTGGCCTGACAGGATGGCTGGGAAACCGCCTCGCTCCGGGCCTCTTCTCCGGTTCGGCGCATGGCAAGGGTGATGGCCCTGATGTCAAGGGCGCCGTCGACCTGATGTTCGAACGCGGCGAACTGACCCATGTCAAACCGACCAGATGGCATGCGCCGCGCACTGTCGCGATCTGGCTGCCGATCTGGCTCGGACCTGTTCTCCTGATCTGGTGGTTCACCGGTTCTGCCAGTGTGTGGACGGAGATCGGCCGGTTCTTCAGCCTGATGGCGGTCGTCACCTTCGGTGGCGCCTATGCGGTGCTGGCCTATGTCGCGCAGGCAGCCGTCCAGTCCTTCGGCTGGCTGGCTCCCGGTGAAATGGTCGATGGGCTTGGACTTGCCGAAACGACGCCTGGCCCGCTCATCCTGGTGCTGCAGTTTGTCGGCTTCATCGCGGCGTTCCGCCACGCCGGCTCGTTGAACCCATTGCTTGCCGGATCGCTCGGAGCGCTGCTGACCTTGTGGGCGACCTTCACGCCCTGCTTCTTCTGGATATTCCTCGGTGCCCCCTATATCGAGGCCCTGCGCGGCAACAGGGCCTTGTCGGCGGCGCTCGGCGCGATTACCGCCGCTGTTGTCGGCGTCATCATGAATCTCGCTTTGTGGTTTGCCTTGCACGTCGTTTTCCGAGAGGTGCACGCAATGAGCCTCGGCATGAACGTGCCGGTGCTTTCGTCGATCGACTGGCGTGCGGCGCTGCTTTCCCTGGCCGCGATGATCGCCATCCTGAAGCTGAAGATCGGCATGCTGCCGACGCTCGCCGGATCAGCCTTGGCTGGCGTCTTGCTGCTGGCGGCGGGTGGCTAGATGTCTATCTGCTTTGTATTCCGCTTTCCGACCACTTAAGTGGTCGGAAACGGATTGGAACATCATGGCGCAACGACGCTCTTCCCTCGGTTTTCTCGGCATGTTCGGCCGCTCGGGTGATCTGAGGCAGCTCGATACCGCCTTGCGCGGCGCCGACCTGCATCCCGCCCTCGTGCCGGAGGGCGTGAAACTCACAATCGTCAATCTGATGAAGGATCGCTGGCCCGACGAGCCGCCGCCGCAGGCCTATCCGGACGTGGCGCGGCTGTTCAGCTATTGCATCGCTGGGCCGGAAACCTTCGAAAGCGCGCATGGCTTGCAGCAACGGCAGGACGTCGAGCGCCGGATCGAGGCCGCGGTGGAAGCCGGCGACAGTTTCGACGCCCAGATCGTGTTGATGGCACTGCACGCCAAGCTGATCAATGCAGAGGTCGTCGAGCGCTACCGGCTGGGCACCGACTAGGGCATGTTGGTATTCAGGCGATGATGCCGGTCTGCAAACCGGCTATCCACCCATATTGGCGCGCGGCAGCTTGATCATGTCGCCGAAGCGGGCGCGCAATTTGTCATCGAGCAGCTTTGGGACATGGCGTGGGAAACGCTCGGCAAGGATGCGCTTCTTCTCGATGATCGCGCGCTGCAATATGTCGGGCCGACCCTTCTCGTTCCATTCCTTCGGCGAAAACCGGTCGCCGACGGCTGGATAGAAATACTCCGTCTGCATCAGCCGCAGCGTCTGCTCGTTGCCGAGATAGTGGCCCGGCCCATTCAGGCAGACTTCGGCGATCGTGTCGATCGACAGCGCCTCGTCGGTCACCTCGATGCCGCGCACGCAGCGCAGGCAATGGCCAAGCATGTCATTGTCGATGATCAGGCTTTCCAGGCAGAAGCCAAGCAGCGAGGCATGCATGCCTGCCGATTCATAGACCAGGTTGAGCCCGGCAAGGCCGGCCATCACGTCGGTGATGCCCTTTTCGTAGCCGGACTGGATGTCGGGCAGTTTCGAATCCGTCATGCCGGCGGCCGAACCGCCCGGCAGATCGTAGAACTGCGCCATCTGCGCGCAGGCCGCGGTCAGCACCGCCTGCTCGGCCGAGCCGCCCGACATGGCGCCGGTCCGCAGGTCCGACACGAACGGCCATGTGCCGAAGATCGCCGGATGTCCCGGCTTGATGGCGTTGACATAGACCAGGCCGGCCAGCACTTCGGCCACGGCCTGCACCACGGCGCCGGCAATCGCCGCCGGCGCGGTCGCGCCGGCCTGGCCGGCCGACAAAAGCAGGATCGGGATGCCGCCTTCGACGCAGGCCTCGAGCACGCCGCAGGCGTCCTCGGCGAATTTCATCGGCGGCACGACGAAGCAGTTGGAGTTCGAAACGAACGGCCGGGCGCGGAAATTCTCCTCGCCGCCGGCAATGGCATAGAGCATTTCGAGCGCCGGCTGCACGTTCTCGCGCACCGTGAACGAGGTGCCGACATGCTTGGACGTGCCCATCACGCAGGCATAGAGCGTGTTGAAGTCCATTTCGAGCGGATCGGGAATGTCGCGCGGCACCATCGGCCGCTGGAAGAAATGGATGTTGTCGAGCCCGTCGACGATGCGGGCGGCGTCATAGATGTCCTGCAGCAGCGATTCGCGGTATTCGCGCTTCTCGACATCGACCAGATGGACGGCGGCACCGGCCGTGCCGTAATGCACGCGCTTGCCCTGGATCACCATGTCATGTCTCGGGTCCTGGCCGTGCAAGGTGAAATTGCGCGCCGCTTTTTTGATGGTATCGAGAACCAGCGCGCGCGGGAAGCGGATGCGGCCATCGTCGCCATAGGTGGCGCCGGCCTTGGTCAGTGCCTCGATGCATGAGGGGATGGCATTGGCGAAACCGACCGTTTCCAGCAGCGTCAGCACCGCCTCGTGGATGCGTTCCTGGTCGTTACCGCGCAACGGTCCGTAGCTGCCGCCCTCGAGGCCGGCGCGCACCGGCCTGATGTCGTCGGCGAGCGGCGCTGCCCGCATGGCACGGCGCGCTTCGCGTCCACCGGAGCGGCGCGAGCGCTGATCCGCCGCCGCTTCCTGCTTTTCAAGAACCACTGACATGGAGGCACTCCACTTTTTCACGGAAACAGGGCGGCGGTTGGTCCACCATCGGCTGCTTGTTTGCCTTTGTGCCACGACTATGCCGCCGGCATTGGCACAGACCATGGGCCAGCGGGTGTGGTTGCATATGCCAGCGCCAAAGGAAACGGAGCCGCGATCGTGCGGCTCCGCTCAAAGGATCGGGTACGTGGATCAGGCGGCGGCGGGCCTTCGTCCGGCGGCGGTGGCCAGTTCGCGGATGCCTGGTTCGATGTGCTGCAGGGCGATCGAGGAAATGCCCAAACGCATGAAACGTGAGGGCTTTTCGGTGCGGTCGAAGAAACGGTCTCCCGGCTCGATGATCACGCTGCGCGAGGCCGCGGCCTCGGCCAAACCGCGGGAATCGGTGCCGCGCGGGCCCTCGAGCCAGAGCGACGTGCCGCCGGCGGAGTCGGTCGAGCGCCATTCCGGCAGGAAAGCGGAAATCGCATGGACCAGACGCTTGCGCCGCTCGTCGAAAGCGCTGGACAGACGTCGCACCAATGCTTCGTGATGGCCGAGCGATAGGAAGAGCGCCACGGCACGCTGGTTGTTGGCCGGCGGATGGCGCAGCATGAAGCGGCGCAGTGCCCTCAACTCCGAGATTAGTCCAGCAGAGGCCACGATGTAGCCAAGCCGCAGGCCTGGAGCCAGCGTCTTCGACATCGAGCCGACATAGACGACGCGGCCGGAACGATCGAGGCTCTTCAGCGCCTGCTGCGGCGCCTCGTCGAGAAGCTGGCTGTCATAGCCGTCCTCGATGATGATCTGGTTGTGCCGGTTGGCGCGCGCCAGAAGATCCTGCCGCCGCTCTGCCGACAACGGCACCATGGTCGGGCAATGATGGCTGGGCGTGACGAAGACGAAGCCGGAATCATTGGGGATAGAAGAGGTTACGATGCCGGACTGGTCGACCGGCACAGGCTGGATGTCGGCGCCCGCAAGCCGGAAGATCGAGCGTGCGTCGGGGTAGCCCGGGTCTTCCATCGCCACCTTCGAGCCCTTGGTCATCAGCAGCGAAGCCAGCATATAGAGCGCGTTCTGGGCGCCAAGCGTGACGATGATCTCGTCCGGATTGGCGAAGATGCCGCGCCGGGGCAAGAGCCGCGCCTGGATCTGCTCGATCAGCAGCGGATCGTCGCGGTCGACCATGTCCGACGCCCAGTTGCGGATTTCGAGCACCGCCAGCGCCATGCGGTTGCACTCGCGCCATTCGGCGGTCGGGAACAGCGCCGGATCGAACTGGCCGTAGACGAAGGGATAGGACGACTTGATCCAGTTCTCATGCTTGGCCGGCGGCGGCATGTCGCTGGCGGCGATCTGCCGGCGTGCCTTCCAGTCGATCTCATTGGCCTGGTCGGGCGCCTTCTGGTGCGGCTTGGCCGGTGTCGCAAGCACGTCGGGATTGACGAAATGGCCGCGCCGCTCGCGCGCCACCAGGAACCCCTGGTCGACGAGCTGCTGGAAGGCCAGCACCACCGTCCCGCGTGCGACGCCGAGTTTTTCGGCCAGGATGCGGCAGGAGGGAAGCGGCATCGAAGCGGCGATCTGCCGGTCGAGAATGGCGGCCACGATGGCCTGGCGGATCTGCGCCTGCAGGGTTTGGCCGGATTCGGCCGAAATCCGGAACAGGCCGGACCATATGGCCGTGTCGTTGCGCTGTGGCATGGGAAATCTTCCTCGGATGGCCAGCCATTTTCATTTGGCTGGACCAGTCGAGTGTATGGGTGGCACAAGGGGTTGCGCCAATCAATTTTTCTGATCTTTGGGATTTATGCCAGTGATCCTTCAGCCGAAATCGGCTCTGCGGCCGCTCGAAGTGACACATTGTGTCATCGCATCGTGATGCGATGCGGCATCACCGCGTATTGACCGCACGGAATTCGGCTCAATAGGTTTGTCGCGACGACACGCGCCGGAAACATCCGGTCTGATAAAGTACGTCGAAAAACGCCAGGAGCTCCCCGCCATTGGATAAGTCAGCCTTCCAGAAACAGCTTGCCGCCTTGCGCGATCATCGCGCTGCGGCACCTGCCAGCATGCGTCAGGCCTTCGCCGCAGATCCGCAGCGGTTCCAGACATTCTCCGCTACCGACGGCGACCTTTTGCTCGACTGGTCGAAATGCGCCGTCGACGCAACCACCATGGACTTGCTGGAAAAGCTCGCCGGCGCCGCCGATCTCGAAGGCCGCCGCGCCGCCATGTTCGCCGGCAAGAAGATCAACATCACCGAAGACCGCGCCGTGCTGCACACAGCGCTGCGCAATCTCAGCGGCAAGGGCGTCACTGTCGATGGCCAGGACGTCAAAGCGGACGTCCTTTCCGTGCTTGACGCGATGGGCGCCTTCGCCGATGCCATCCGTTCCGGCAAGGCTGTTGGCGCCACCGGCAAGAAGATCACCGACATCGTCAACATCGGCATTGGCGGCTCCGACCTCGGCCCGGCCATGGCGACGCTGGCGCTGGCGCCCTATCATGACGGGCCGCGCGCGCACTATGTCTCGAACATCGACGGCGCCCATATCCATGACACGCTGAAGGGCCTGTCCGCCGAAACCACGCTGTTCATCGTCGCCTCCAAGACCTTCACCACGGTCGAGACGATGACCAACGCGCAGACGGCGCGCGATTGGGTGCAGAAGGCGCTCGGCAAGCAGGCGGTCGGCAAGCATTTCGCCGCTGTCTCGACCGCGCTCGACCTTGTGGCCAAGTTCGGCATCGAGCAGGATCGCGTCTTCGGTTTCTGGGACTGGGTCGGCGGCCGTTATTCGGTTTGGGGCGCGATCGGCCTGCCTGTCATGATCGCCGTCGGTCCAAGGAATTTCCGCGCCTTCCTCGATGGTGCGCACGAGATGGACGAGCATTTCCGCACCGCGCCGCTTGCCGGGAATCTGCCGGCGCTTCTGGGGCTGGTCGGCTGGTGGCATCGCGTGATCTGCGGCTATCCGGCCCGCGCGGTCATCCCCTATGACCAGCGCCTGTCGCGGCTGCCGGCCTATCTGCAGCAGCTCGACATGGAATCGAACGGCAAGGGTGTCACCCTTGACGGCACGCCCGTGGCGACGCCGACCGGGCCGCTGGTCTGGGGCGAGCCGGGCACCAATGGCCAGCACGCCTTCTTCCAGCTCCTTCACCAGGGCACGGACTTCATCCCGGTCGAGTTCCTTGCCGCGGCCGTCGGCCATGAGCCGGAGCTCAAGCACCAGCATGATTTGCTGCTCTCCAATTGCCTCGCGCAGTCGGAAGCGCTGATGAAGGGCTGCACGCTGGACGAGGCGCGCGCGCAGATGCTGGCCAAGGGCATGAAGCCGGCCGATGTCGACAAAATAGCGCCGCATCGTGTCTTCTCCGGCAACCGGCCTTCGGTGACCATCCTCTATCGCAAGCTCGACCCGCGCACTTTCGGGCGGCTGATCGCGCTCTATGAGCATCGTGTCTTCGTCGAGGGCACGCTGTTCAACATCAATTCCTTCGACCAGTGGGGCGTCGAGCTCGGCAAGGAACTGGCGACCGGCCTGCTGCCTGTCGTGGAAGGCAAGGAAAGCGCCGCAAACCGGGACGCCTCGACCAGGGGCCTTGTGGAACGCATCCACCAATTGCGTGGTTCGGAGTGACTGACTTGGCAGACATCAAAGGCATATTGTTCGACAAGGACGGGACACTTGTCGACTTCAACGCCACCTGGCTCGGCGTCGCCGACTTCATGGCCATGGACGCCTCCGATGGCGACCGCTGGAAGGCCGACAGGCTGCTCGCGGCCGCCGGCTTCGATTTCGCCAACCGCCGCTTCAAGCCCGATTCGATCTTTGCCTCGGGCACCAACATGGACGTCGTCGAGCTGTGGTTCCCGCGTCTGTCCGACGAGGACCAGATGCTGGCCGTCGCCCGCTTCAACGAGATCACCTCGGTGCAGGGCTCGGCGATGGCGGTTGCGCTGCCGGGCATCGTCGACACCTTGGTGGTGCTGCACAAAAGATCCTACCGGCTTGGCGTCGCCACCAACGATTCCACCAGCGGCGCGGAAAAGACCTTGGCCACGCTGGGCGTCGCCCAGCTGTTCGACGCCGCGTATGGCTATGACGCGGTGGCCAATCCCAAACCCGCGCCCGACACCATCCAGGCCTTTTGCGACCTCACCGGCCTGAAGCCGGCGGAGATCGCCATGGTGGGCGACAACCGCCACGATCTCGAAATGGCGCGCGCTGGCGGCTGCGGCCTGGCGGTAGGCGTGCTCTCCGGCACCGGCACGCGTGAATCGCTGGCAGGCATTGCCGACGTCGTTCTCGATTCCGTCGCCGATCTGCCGGACTTCCTGTCGACGCGGGTCAAGGAGACAGTTTGATCGCTCCCGCCAGGGCAGGTGCGATCTCGGCCTCGAAACGAAAGACGCCGCTCGGCTTCAGCGCGGCGTTTTTTGCCTCGCCGAAATCCGGCACCTGATATTCGGCGAGCAGCCGCAGCCGGGACAGCGGCAAGTCATGGCGGCGGGGATCGCCGACCAGCACTTCGATGCCGGCCGCCAGGCAGCGATCGAGGAACGGGGTGACCCTCAGGGCAACCTCGTGGCCGTAGAACACGTCGCCCGCAAGCACGAGGTCGACCGCCGGCGGCGGACCCGTGGTGATGTCTTTGTCGACAATGGTGATGGCGACGCCGTTCGCCGCCGCGTTGAGGCCGATAGCGGCAACGCCGTTGCGGTCGATCTCGGCGGCGATCACCTCGCTTGCACCGGCCTTCGCGGCGGCGATGCCGACAATGCCTGAACCGGCGCCAAGGTCCAGCACGCGGCGGCCCGCCACCGTCTCCGGATGGTCGAGGATGTGGCGTGCCAGCACGGCGCCGCCGGCCCAGGCATAGGCCCAGTAGGGCGGCTGCGGTTCTGGCGTGTCGTCCGCGTCAATATCGTCTTCAGGGTCTACGAGGCGTCTCAACCCGCTGCCCGGGTGGGCGGTGTAGAACCGGATTTCGGGAAGCGCGGTCAGCGGGACAAGGCGCATGTTCGCCTTGATGAATTCCGCGGGGTCGAGGCGCGGGCGGCGGCTGGACGAATCCCTACTTGGCGCATCGTCGCCGACGGCATCTTCCGCCACTAAAGCGCGCTGCCCCTTAGCTCTTTGTTTTGATGCATGTCGTTCTCCCAAAACCGAGGCACTTTTGGGCGACATGCATCAGGCGCGCAGCGCCCGCCGCAGGATCTTGCCGACCGGCGTCTTCGGCAATTCGGTCCTGAACTCGATATATTTAGGCCGCTTGTAGCCGGTCAGGTTCTCGCGGCAAAAAGCGCTGATGGCTTCCACGGTCAGGGCCGGATCCTTCTTGACGATGAACAGCTTCGGCACTTCGCCAGAATGCTCGTCCGGCACACCGATCGCCGCCACCTCGAGCACGCCCGGATGCATCGCCACGACCTCCTCGAGTTCGTTCGGATAGACGTTGAAGCCCGAGACCAGGATCATGTCCTTCTTGCGGTCGACGATCTTGGTGTAGCCGCGCTCGTCCATGAAGCCCATGTCGCCGGACTTGAAGTAGCCGTCCTTGGTCATCACCTTGGCGGTCTCGTCGGGCCGGTTCCAATAGCCCGCCATCACCTGCGGTCCCCTGATGCAGATCTCGCCGACCTCGCCGAGCGGCAAATTGTTGCCGTCATCGTCGCGGATGGCGATTTCCGTCGAGGGCAGCGGCAGGCCGATCGTGCCAGTGAAATCGCCGGAACTGAACTTGTTGGCCGTCGCCACCGGCGATGTTTCCGAGAGGCCGTAGCCTTCGGTGACAGGGCAACCGGTCAACGCCTTCCAACGTTCGGCGACGCCCTTCTGCACCGCCATGCCGCCGCCCAGGGTCAGCACCAGCGGCTTGAAGTCGAGTTTGCGGAAGTCCTCATTGTTGAGCAGCGCGTTGAACAGCGTGTTGAGGCCGGGAAAGATGTGGACCGGATACTTCTGCAGTTCCTTGACGAAGCCTGGAATATCGCGCGGATTGGGAATGAGCACGTTGCGGGCGCCTTGCTGCATGCCCATCAGCGCGTTCACCGTCAGCGCGAAGATATGATAGAGCGGCAACGCGCAGATGAAGTTCGGGTGCGCGGGTTTCGGCTTGATCGTATAGGCGTCTTCCATCCACTGCGCGTTCTGCACGACATTGGAGAGCACATTGCTGTGCAGCAGCGTGGCGCCCTTCGACACGCCCGTGGTGCCGCCCGTATATTGCAGGAAGGCGACATCGTCGGCCGCAACCTTGGCCGGCTTGAAGCCGAGGCCGGCGCCGGCCTTCATCGCCGCGTTGAACTTGACATGCCCGGGCAGCGACCATGTCGGCACCATCTTCTTCACGCGGCGCACCACGAAGTTGACGATCGTGCCCTTGAGGCCGCCGAGCATGTCGCCCATGGCCGCCACCACGACATGCTTGACCGCGGTCCTGGCGATTACCGCCTGCAAGGTGTTGGCGAAGTTCTCCAGGATGACGATGGCTTGTGCGCCGGAATCCTTGAGCTGGTGCTCCAGCTCCCGCGGCGTGTACAGCGGATTGATGTTCACCACCACATAGCCGGCGCGCAGGATGCCCATCATCGCCACCGGATATTGCAGGACGTTAGGCATCATGATGGCGACGCGCGCACCCTTTTGCAGCCCCTTCGATTGCAGATAGGCACCGAAGGCCGCCGACAGCTGCTCGACATCGGCGTAGCTGATGGATTTGTCCATGCAGGTGAAGGCCGACTGGGCGGAAAACTGCTTGCAGGCGGCGACGAGGAAATCGCCGATCGAACTGTAGGGCAACGCACCGATCTCGGCCGGAACATTTTTCGGATAGCTCTTGAGCCAGGGCTTTTCGGGCAGGCCGGCGGCAAGTTCCGTGAGCGCCTTCGGCAACCGCTTGGTGGCAGCCGTCGCCGGTTTCGATGGTGGCGCCGCCTTTGCCGGCGATGCGGCCTTCGCTACCCCAGTCTTTGCGACAGGAGTCTTTGCTGGAGTCTTCGTCGGAGAAGTCTTCGTTGCGGAGGTTTTTGCCGGAGCGGCTTTTGCCGCCGGCTGCGCGACGGCCTTGGCGGTGGCCGCCTTGGCCGCCGGTGCAGTCTTGGCAGGCTTTGCGCCTGTCCCGGCGGTCGCGGCCTTGGCGCCAGCTTTGCCTTGTCCGTCGGCGGCGGCTGGTTTCGAGACCGCCTTTGCCGACGCTTTCACCGGCGCCTTTGATGCTTTTGCCACCCGTTCCTCCTCGACAATTCCTGTTCGCCCGTTTCGGTCGCCCATGCCGCGCCCGCCTCCGAATTGACAGAGACGTCCTCCGTGCCGCCAGCATATCCATCTATGTATTGCCTCTATCGGCGGTGGTGCAAGTCTTGCCCTTGCGGCAAGCCGCCGAAAGATTTGCCGTCGAAAATCTTTCCCGCCGGCGACACTTGGAACCGGCATCTTTCCGCATCGATGATCGGATGAAGGCGGACGCCGCATTTATGTCGCCAGATGTCAGATCAATAAAAAAATGCGGTCGTTAATAATCTCGTGAGTGGAAAAAACTGCTAATTTTTTCTGCCATTTAGCAAAATGGCGGATTTTTTTCCTGCTTCCCGCGGGGTAAGCAAACGGGGTGTTCCAAAGCCGGAAAAACGGTGCTTATATGCGCGCTTCGCGAGCCTGATAGAGGGGCTTGGAAGAACATCAGGGAGTGCTCAATGAAAAAGAAACTCGCTTTTGCGGCCGCTTTGCTGGCCGCAAGCGTTCTTAGCGGCATGGCCAATGGAAAGACGCTCGTCTATTGCTCGGAAGCGTCGCCTGCCAATTTTGATCCGGGTACCACGACCGGCGGCAACGACTTCGATGCCTCGTCGCGTACCGTCTATTCGCGTCTGGTCGAATTCAAGCATGGCGGCACCGAGGTCGAGCCCGGCCTTGCCGACAAGTGGGAGATTTCCGACGACGGCCTGGTCTACACCTTCCACCTGCATCCCGGCGTGAAGTTCCAGACCACCGACTATTTCAAGCCGACGCGTGACCTCAACGCCGACGACGTCGTCTTCTCCTTCGACCGCCAGTTCAACAAGGCGAACCCCTGGAACGGCGACAAGTATCTGCCGAACCTGACCTGGGACTATTACACCGGCATGGACATGCCGAAATATGTCGCCAAGTGGGAAAAGGTCGACGACCTGACCGTCAAGCTGACGCTGACCGAGCCGAACGCGCCGATGCTGGCCAACCTGGGCATGGACTTCGCCTCGATCGTGTCGAAGGAATATGCCGACCAGTTGGCGAAGGACGGCAAGATGGCCGATTTCTCGACCAAGCCGATCGGTACCGGTCCGTTCCAGTTCGTCGACTACCAGCTGGATTCGGTCATCCGCTACGCGGCCCACCCGGATTATTTCAAGGGCAAGGAGAAGATCGACGATCTCGTCTTCGCCATCACGCCTGACGCGACCGCGCGCATCCAGAAGGTGCTCGCCGGCGAGTGCGATATCGCTCCCTATCCGAATCCTGCCGACATCGGCACGATCAAGGCCAACAAGGACGTGACCCTGATGGATCAGGCCGGCCTGAACATCGGCTATATG
The DNA here is from genome assembly GCF_030160235.1 of Mesorhizobium huakuii. Classification (GTDB taxonomy): domain Bacteria; phylum Pseudomonadota; class Alphaproteobacteria; order Rhizobiales; family Rhizobiaceae; genus Mesorhizobium; species Mesorhizobium huakuii. Next base: position 177,868 of record NZ_BSNY01000034.1, on the reverse strand, counting down.
AGCTACAACACCACCATCCCGCCGCTCGACAAGCCTGAGGTGCGCCATGCGCTCAACCAGGCGATCGACCGGGAAGCGCTGATCAAGTCGCTGTTCCAGGATGCCGGCGCCACGCCTGCAGAAAACCTGATCCCGCCGACCATGTGGTCGTGGAACAAGGATGTGAAGGCCGACGCCTACAATCCGGAAGCGGCCAAGAAGGTGCTTGAGGCTGCCGGGCTGAAGGAAATCCAGCTCTGGGCTTCCGATCGCGTTCGTCCCTACAATCCGAACTTCCAGCGCGCCGCCGAACTGATCCAGGCCGACTGGGCCAAGGTCGGCGTCAAGGCCGAGATCGTCAACTACGAGTGGACCAAGTATCGCTCGGAAGGCAAGAAGAAGGACCGTCCCGGTGCGTTCCAGATCGGCTGGACCGGCGACAATGGCGATCCTGACAACTTCTTCGCCACCCTGTTCGCCTGCTCCGCCATCGGCGTCTCGAACTACTCCAGCTGGTGCGACAAGGATTTCGAGGACCTGATCCAGAAGGCCAAGAAGACCAACGACCAGGCCGAACGCACCAAGCTCTATGGAGAGGCGCAGGTCGTCTTCCAGAAGCAGGCTCCGGCCTTCCTGCTGGCACATAGTCAGGTCTACGCGGTCGTGCGCAAGAATGTCAGCGGTTTCATGATGGACCCGCTCGGCATTCACCGCTTCGACGGCGTCGACAAAGCCGAATAAGATATTGAGTGGGACGGCGCTCTAGAGCGCCGTCCCCTTCGCCATGCTCAAATATATTCTTCACAGAATTGCACTTTTGATCCCGACGCTTGTCGGCATCACTATCTGTGCCTTCGCCTTCGTCAGGCTGCTGCCTGGCGATCCTATTCTTGCCATGGCCGGCGAACACGGCGTGGCGCCCGCGCGTTACGAGGAACTCAAGGAACAGTTCGGCTACAATCTGCCAATCTGGCAGCAATATGCCCGCTATGTCGGCGAGGTCGTGACCGGTGATTTCGGCGTCTCGATTTCGTCCAAGCGCCCGGTGCTCGAAGAGTTCAAGACGCTCTTCCCGGCGACGCTGGAATTGTCGTTCTTCGCCATGATTTTCGCCATGGTGCTCGGCATTCCGGCCGGCATCTTCGCGGCCGTCAAACGCGGCTCGTGGTTCGACCAGTCGCTGATGGGCACGGCGCTCGTCGGCTACTCCATGCCGATCTTCTGGTGGGGCCTGCTGCTGATCATCTTTTTCTCCGGCTATCTCGGCTGGACGCCGGTTAACGGCCGCATCGACCTGCAGTACTTCTTCAAGCCGATCACCGGCTTCATGACCATCGACACCTTGATCTACGGCAAGTGGGATGCATTTCGCTCGGTATTGCGCCATCTGGTGCTGCCGACAATTGTGCTCGGCACCATTCCGCTGGCTGTGATAGCGCGCCAGACGCGCTCCGCCATGCTCGAGGTGCTGGGCGAGGACTATGTACGGACGGCCCGAGCCAAAGGCCTCTCGTCGGCCCGGGTCATCGGCGTGCATGCCCTGCGCAATGCACTGATCCCGGTGGTCACCACCATCGGCCTGCAGGTCAGCACGCTGCTCGCCGGCGCCATCCTTACCGAAACGATCTTCTCGTGGCCGGGCATAGGCAGGTGGATGGTCGAATCCATATCCAAGCGCGACTATGTTGTCGTGCAGTCTGGCCTGCTCTTGATCGCGCTTATCGTCATGGCCGTGAATCTGATCGTCGACGTGCTCTACGCCGTCATCAACCCACGCATAAGGGCGGCGTGATGAGCCAGTCGACCGAAATCGCCCCGATGGCCGCCGGCAACCCGGATCGCCTCACCGGACTCAGGACCTTCTGGTATTATTTCTCGGTGAACCGGGGTGCCGTGATAGGCCTGTTCATCTTCATCCTCCTCGTGCTGGCGGCGCTCTTTGCGCCGCTGCTGGCCCCCTACGCGCCGGACGTCCAGGACAAGACCGCATTCTTGCGGCCGCCAGCCTGGCAGGCAGGCGGCAGCTCGCAATATCTGCTCGGCACCGACCCGGTCGGGCGCGACATCCTTTCACGCCTGCTCTACGGCGCGCGCTTCTCGCTGCTGATCGGCGCGGTCGTGGTCTCGCTGGCGCTCATCGGCGGCATCACGCTCGGCCTGCTGGCCGGCTATTTCCGCGGCTGGGTCGACGTGGCGATCATGCGCGTCATGGACCTCATCCTGGCCTTCCCGTCGCTGCTGCTGGCGCTGGTGATGGTCACCATCCTGGGTCCCGGCCTGTTCAATGCGATGCTCGCCATCGCGCTCGTCCTGCAGCCGCATTTCGCGCGCCTTGTGCGTGCCGCGGTGATGGCCGAGAAGAGCCGCGAATATGTCGTGGCGGCGAAGGTCGCCGGCGCCGGCCATGTCAGGCTGATGCTTCGCACCATCCTGCCCAATTGCCTTGGACCGCTGATCGTCCAGGGCACGCTGTCGTTCTCCAACGCCATCCTCGAGGCGGCCGCCCTTGGCTTCCTCGGCCTTGGCGCCCAGCCGCCGACGCCGGAATGGGGAACCATGCTTGCTACGGCGCGCGAATTCATCCTGCGCGCCTGGTGGGTGGTGACGTTCCCCGGCCTGGCGATCCTGATCACCGTGCTCGCCATCAATCTGATCGGCGACGGTCTGCGCGATGCGCTCGATCCGAAACTGAGGAGGTCGTGATGGCGCTGCTGGACATCAAGAACCTCGTCGTCGAATTCCAGACCGCAGCAGGTATGTTCCGGGCGGTCGATGGCGTTTCCTTGCATGTCGACGAGCGCGAAGTGCTGGCGATCGTCGGCGAATCCGGGTCCGGCAAGTCGGTCTCGATGCTGGCGGTGATGGGCCTTTTGCCGTGGACAGCCAAGGTCACGGCCGACCGCATGAGCTTCAATGGCCGCGATCTCTTGAAGCTGAGCCCGGCCGAGCGGCGCAAGATCGTCGGCAAGGACATGTCGATGATCTTCCAGGAGCCGATGGCCAGCCTCAATCCCTGCTTCACCGTCGGCTTCCAGATCGAGGAGGTGCTGCGCTTCCACATGGGCATGGATGGTGCGCAGCGCCGGGAACGCGCCATCGAACTTCTGCGGCAGGTCGGCATTCCGGAGCCGGCGGAACGGTTGAATTCGTTCCCGCACCAGATGTCGGGCGGCCAGTGCCAACGCGTCATGATCGCCATCGCCATCGCCTGCAATCCGAAGCTTCTGATCGCCGACGAGCCGACCACCGCGCTCGACGTCACCATCCAGAAGCAGATCCTCGATCTCCTGGTCTCGCTGCAGGCCAAATACGGCATGGGCCTGATCATGATCACCCACAATATGGGCGTGGTGGCCGAGACCGCCGATCGCGTCATCGTCCAGTACAAGGGCCGCAAGATGGAAGAGGCCGACGTGCTGTCGCTGTTTGAATCGCCGAAGAGCAATTACACCCGCGCGCTTTTGTCGGCGCTGCCGGAGAACGCCGTCGGCGACCGGCTGCCGACCGTCTCCGACATGCTGTTCGAGCCGGCGCCGTCGGGAGCCGCAGCATGAGCATCAAGGTCGTCGAAGGCAAGAATATCGTGCGCGACTACCATGTCGGTGGCGGGCTCTTTCGCGCGCAGCGCACCGTGCATGCGGTCAAGGGCGTTTCCTTCAGCGTCGACAAGGGCAAGACGCTGGCCATCGTCGGTGAAAGCGGCTGTGGCAAGTCGACGCTCGCGCGCATCATCACGCTGGTCGACCCGGCGACGTCGGGTGAACTGTTAATCGACGGCAACAAGGTCGACATCGCCAGGGGCGGATTGACCAAGGAGATGCGCCGCAAGGTGCAGATCGTTTTCCAGAACCCGTACGGCTCGCTCAATCCACGCCAGAAGATCGGCGACGTGCTGGGGGAACCGCTGCTCATCAACACCGGCAAGCCGGCCGAGGAACGGCGCGACCTCGCCATGAAGATGCTGAAGAAGGTCGGCCTCGGACCGGAGCACTACAACCGCTACCCGCACATGTTCTCGGGCGGCCAGCGCCAGCGCATCGCGATTGCCCGCGCACTGATGCTCAATCCGAGCCTGCTGGTGCTGGACGAGCCGGTCTCGGCGCTCGACCTCTCGGTTCAGGCGCAGGTGCTCAACCTGCTCGCCGACCTGCAGGACGAGTTCCAGCTGACCTATGTCTTCATCAGCCACGATCTGTCCGTGGTGCGCTACATCGCCGACGACGTGATGGTGATGTATTTCGGCGAGGCGGTCGAATACGGCTCTCGCGAGGAGGTCTTTTCCGACCCCAAGCACAGCTACACGAAGACGCTGTTCGCCGCGACGCCGCGCGCCGACGTTGCCTCGATCAAGGCGAGGCTGGCGAAGAAGAAGGCGGCGGCCTGAGACTGCTGGCCGCAGCCGTCAGGCCGCCCTCGTCGATCAGGACAGCTTGGCAATGATGGCGCGCAACGCTTCGCCGAATTTGTGCACTTCCTCGACCGTGTTGTAATGCACCAGCGAGGCGCGGATGGCGCCGCTGTCCATCGACAGATTGAGGCGCTTCATCAGCCGCGGCGCGTACATATGGCCGTCGCGGATGCCGATCTGCATCTCGGCCATCTCCTCGACGATCCGCTGCGGCGACAGTTTGCCGATGTTGAAGCAGAAGGTTGGCACGCGCTCATTGATGCGGGCCTCGTCGGCGACACCATAGATGGTCGCGCCGCAACCTTTCAGCACGGCAAGCATCTCGCGCGCCAGTACCAGCTCGTAGTCGCGGATGGCGCCCATGCCGGCGACGATATTTTCGCGCCGCGAGCGGTTGTTGGAGGGGGCCAGATTGCGGCCGATCAGTTCCAGATACTGCACGGCCGCATCCATGCCCGAGACATTCTCGTAGATGAAGGTGCCGGCCTCGACCTTGTAGGGCGGCTCGTCGGGGATGAAATCCTCGCGGAAGGTCGGCAGCCGCTTCAGCGTTTCGAAGCGGCCCCAGAGGAAACCCATATGCGGCGAGAAATTCTTGTAGCCTGAGCAGACGAGATAATCGCAGCCCCAGGCCTGCACGTCGATCAGCCCGTGCGGCCCGTAATGCACGCAGTCGAGGAACACTTCCGCGCCGGCCGCATGCGCGATCTCGGCAACGGATGCGACATCGACGATCGAGCCGATCGAATGCGCCGTCACCGTGCAGGCGACGAGGCGGGTGCGGTCGGAAACCAGGGGCTTGAGATCGTCGACATGCAGATTGCCGTCCTCGCGCATGCGCCACCACTTGAACTTGGCGCCGGCGGTTTCCAGAGCCAGCCAGGTGGCTATGTTGGCGTCGTGGTCCATGTCGGTGATGATGATCTCGTCGCGTTCCGCGAGCATCTGGCCGATGCCGAGGCTGACGAGGCGGATGAACGAGGTGGCGTTCATGCCGAAGCAGATTTCCGCCGGGCTGTAGGCGTTGATCAGCAGCGCCACGCTTGTCCGGGCATCGGCGACCGACTGGTCGACGGTGACGCTGCGGCCATAGCGGCCGCCGCGCTGCACATTGTGCGAAACCAGATGGTTGGTCACCGCGTCGAGCACGCTCTGCGGGATTTGCGCGCCGGCGGCATTGTCCATGAAGATGAAGTCGCCGGCCCGCTGCAGGGCAGGAAACATGGCGCGGATGGTGTCGACGGGGAACGCGGCGGCGTTTGCATTGTCGGTTTGGTGCTTGTTCACGGGCAGGCTCCTGCGAAGAATTGGCGGTGGAGATCGGTTGGCGAGGTCAGCGCGCCTTCTCGGTCTTGAAGCGATCTTCAAGCAGGCTGACGAGGCGCACCATCGGCCAGAGGAAGATGAGATAGACCAGTGCGGCGCCGATCAGCGGCGAGGGGTTGGCGTAGAGCGACTGCGCGTTGGTCGCTTCCTTCAGGAGTTCCGGCAGCGCCACGGTCGAGGCCAGCGAGGTGTCCTTGAACATCGAGACGCAATTGCTGGTCATCGGCGGGATGACCACGCGGATGGCTTGCGGCAGCACCACCTTGCGGAGGGTCAAGAGGAAGGGCAGGCCAAGCGCCTGCGACGCCTCGAACTGACCTTTCGGAATGCTCTCGATGCCGGAGCGAAACACTTCCGCCGAATAGGCCGACATGATGAAGGCGAACGCCGTCACGGCGGAGGCCCAGGACGACAGGCGGATGCCGAGAAAGGGCAGCGCGTAGTAGATCAGGATCAGCACCACCAGTACCGGCAGGGCGCGAAAGATGTCGGTGTAGCCAACCGCCAGCCAGCGCACCGGCTTCGGCGCATAGAGCCGCAACAGGCTGATCACCAGACCGATGGGAATGCCGATGCCGATGCTCAAGATGCCAAGCAGCAGCGTGTTCAGGAAGCCGCGCAGCAGCGCCGGCAGGCTGGACATGATGACGTCGGGATTGAAGAAGGTGTCGATCAGCGACATGGGAGCGTTCCCGAACCCCAAGCAAAGGGGTGCTCAAAGTTAAAACCAATCGACCTCGCCAATCGCGAGACGGCCCGCGCGGCAGCGGCGCCGGAGCAGGAAATGAATCGTGCCGGCCTGGTAAGCCGGCACGATTTCAGTGCTTCTCCGCTCAGGCCTTTGGCAGCGGCATTTCCTTGACCGTAGAGGAATCGGCCGGCGCGTCGCTGCCGAACCACTTCTTGTGGATCGCGGCCAGCGTGCCGTCCTTCTTCATCGCCGTCAGCGCGTCGTTGAGCTTGCCGAGCAGCGGGTGGTCCTTGGTCATCATCAGGCCGTACTGTTCGCCGGTCTTGATGCGCTGCTTGACCTTCAGATCCTTCATCTTGGTGAAGGAGTATTCCATGCCCGGAATGTCACTGACGGCGGCGTCGACGCGGCCGGCGCTGAGGTCGAGCAAAAGGTTCTGCTGCGTGTCATAGCCCTTCACGTCGCTGAAGCCGTCGACTTCCTGATGCGCCTTGACCCAGGTCTCGCCGGTCGAGCCTGACAGCACGCCGACGATCTTGCCCTTGAGGTCGGCCTCGGTGTTGACAGCGCTGTCCGTCTTTGTCGCAATACCCATGTCGGAATCATAATAGGGCTGGGTGAAGGATTGCGACTTCAGCCGCTCCGCCGTGATGGTGATCGACGAGATGGCGACGTCGATGCGCTTCGAGGTGGTGGCCGCGAACAGCGCCTGGAAGCCGAGATCGGCGATATCGGTGGTCATGCCGATGCGCTTGGCCGCTTCGTTGACGATGTCGACTTCAAAGCCTTCAAAGGTGCCGCTCTCGTTCTTGTACTCGAAGGGCGGATTGGTCGGATAGGCGCCGACATTGAGCACATCGGCAGCGTAGGCGGTTGCCGGGCCGGCGGCGATGCCGATGGCGGCGGCGAGCAGGATGAGATTGCGACGTGTCAGGTTCATTTGGTGTTCCCTCTGGGGTATCCCCTCTGGTTGTTGATCGGGCGGGCTCGCCCCGCACGGTTTCTTGCCGTCCCACCTCCCAGCGGGGCGTCAATTCATAGCAGCGACCATAAGCGCTTCGCGATGGTCTCTGTATGCGGATCACGGATTTGGCCGCGCACGCCGCCGAAAGCACAGCGCGCGCTGGATGATGACTGGGGCAGCATGAACGACAAGGACCGAACCCCCGAAGCACCACGATGGACTGGCCGGCAACCCCTGCGGCACGGCGTCATCGAACTTGAATGCTATCCAAAGTGGGGCACATTTCAAGGCGAAAGTTTTAAGCTTAAAAAGCTTGGCTTACGTGTTGCTCCGGCGATACGCTTTTTTGTCTGGCCGCGCCTGTTTATGCCAATTCGTCTCGCGCCGCGGCAGCGTTGGCCGCGGCGCCGGCGCCAAGAAACATCGTGTCGCTGGCCAGCACGAAGAAACTCGCGCCGATGGCAGCCCACCGGCCGATGGCCTGTGGGCTAGCGCAAAATATGCCGGATGTCTTTCCATGTGCGATCGTGGCAGCAATGATCGTCCGGATCGCCGCATTGAGCTTGTCGGCGCCTTGCGGTCCGATCGCGTCGATCGACACGGAAAGGTCACCGGGGCCGACGAAGATCAGGTCGACGCCGCCGACGGCCGCGATCGCTTCGATGTTGGCGAGCCCCTCCGCTGTCTCGACCTGCACCGCGACGACGGTTCTGTCATTGGCGCCGGCAAGATACTCAGGAATGCGATAGCCATAGCCGGCGGCCCGGCCGGGCCCGACGCCACGCTCGCCCAGCGGCGGAAAGCGCGAGGCTTTGACCGCCATCGCCGCCTGGTCGGCGGTCGAGACGCGCGGCACCAGCACCCCTTGCGCGCCGCTATCCAGCGCCGCCTGGATGGCTTCCGGCGCATGGCCGGGAACGCGCACCAGCGCCGGCACACGATGCACGTCGGCCGCACGCACCATGGTCTCGATCATGTCACGCGAGATCTGCGCATGTTCCCAGTCGATGCAGAGGAAGTCGAGGTCCGACAGCGCCATCACTTCGACAGCGACCGGATGGGGAATGGCGGCAAACGAACCGACGAGGTTTGCCTTGCCGATGCATTTCTGGCGGAATTCGCTCATGCCGATCCCCTTTTTGGCGTCGCCCAAATTCATATCCGCAACCGGCGGCGAGGCGAAGCTATTTCATGCTTGAAATATTTTGCCGCGGGCCTAGCGTATAGCCTCCCGCCGCGAGTTCCCGAAATGATCAAAGCGCATCCCCTGCACGGCCCGAACAAACTGAAGCTCGGCGTCTTCTCGACCAATGCCGATGGCGGGCTTGCCATCACCGATGTGCCGGAACGCTGGACGGCAAGCTGGCAGGACAATCTGACGGCGGCGCAAATTGCCGACCGCGCCGGGCTGGAGTTCATGCTGCCGATCGCGCGCTGGCGCGGCTTTGGTGGCCGCAACAAGGTGCGAGAATGGTCGTTCGAGACCTTCACCTGGGCGGCGGCTCTGGCGGTGGCCACCGAACAGATCGGCCTGTTCATGACCGTGCACGTGCCGTTGGTGCATCCGCTCTATGCCGCCAAGGCGCTGGCGACGGTCGACCACATCAGCCAGGGCCGCGCCGGCCTCAACATCGTCTGCGGCTGGAACCCGAAGGAATTCGGCATGTTCGGCACACCGCTGGTCGAGAAGGGTTATGACCAGGCAGCCGAGTGGATCGAGATTCTTGAGAAGCTCTATGCGTCGGCCGAGCCGCTCGACTACGAAGGCACCTATTATCGCCTGAAGGAAGCGGTGAGCCGGCCGGCCAGCCTGCAGGCTCCGCGCCCGGTGACGATGAATGCCGCTTTCGGCGGTCCGGGCCGCGATTTTGCCGCCGCCCGTTGCGATTATCTGTTCACGACCTTTTCCGAGATGAGCGATGCCGGCAAGCATGTCGCCGACATAAGCGAACGGGCCGAAAAGGTCGGCCGTGATGTCGGCGTCTACACCGTGGCGCATGTCGTCTGTCGCCCGACGATGGAAGAGGCGCAGGCCTATTACACGCGTTACGCGGTCGATCTGGCGGACCATGACGCGGTCGACGCCCATATGGCCGGCAAGAAGGAATTCTCGCAGTCGCACGACCCGCACGCCTATGACCGGTACCGCCAACGCTTCGCCGGTGGCGCCGGCACCTATCCGCTGATCGGAACGCCGGAAACGATCGCCGCCGACATGGCCGCCATTGCCGGGCAGGGCTATCAGGGCATCGCGCTCTCCTTCGTCAACTACACGCAGGAGTTGCCCTATTTCTGCGACCACGTGCTGCCGATCTTGAGGAAGGCGGGGCTTCGGGTGACTTAGTCCGGACGAACGAGTTCGTCGGGTATCACAGCGGTCGCCTGGATCTCCACCTTGGCGCGGTCCTCGACAAGCGCCACCACCTGCATGGCGGCCATCGCCGGGAAATGCCGGCCGATCACCTCGCGATAGGCTTCGCCGAGACCCCTGAGGTTGGCGAGGTACTCGGCCTTGTCGGTGAAATACCAGGTCATCGAGGTGATGTGCCGCGGCTCGGCACCGGCCTCGGCCAGCACCGCGACGATATTTTGCAGCGTCTGCCGCACCTGGCCGACAAAATCGTCGGTTTCGAACTGGCACTGCGCGTTCCAGCCGACCTGTCCGCCGACAAAGATGAGCCGTCCACGCGCCGCGACGCCATTGGCGTAGCCGACCGGTTTGGCCCAGCCTTCCGGCTGCAGAATCTCATGCATTTGAAGCCTCCCGGTATTCCTGAAAACCAAGTCTCAAAATCGAATGCCCGTCAATTTCCCGCCGTCAGGCCGCGCCCATCACTTGCCGCGCGATGACCACTTTCTGCACGTCGGACGCACCCTCATAGATGCGCAGCGCACGGATCTCGCGATACAGGCTTTCGACGATGTGGCCTTTGCGGACGCCGTCGCCGCCATGCAGTTGCACCGCTCTGTCGATCACCTCTTGCGCCTTGTCGGTGGCGAACAGTTTTGCCATCGCCGCCTCGCGCGTTACCCGCGCCGCGCCCATGTCCTTGGTCCAGGCGGCACGGTAGACCAGAAGTGCCGCCGCATCGATGTCGAGCGCCATGTCGGCGATGTGGCCCTGCACCATCTGCAATTCTGCCATCGGTGCGCCGAACAGTTTGCGCTCGGCCACCCGTTTGATGCTCTCGTCTAGGGCGCGGCGGGCAAAGCCGAGGGCTGCGGCGCCGACAGTCGAACGGAAGACGTCCAGCACGGACATGGCGATGCGGAAGCCATCGCCCGGCTTGCCGATCAAGGAGGAAGCCGGGAGCCGGACCTGATCGAAGGACAGCCGCGCCAGCGGATGCGGCGCGATCACTTCCAGGCGTTCGGCAATGCCGAGGCCCTTGGCGTCACCAGGCACGATAAAGGTCGAAAGCCCCTTGGCGCCCGGCGCCTCGCCGGTGCGGGCAAAGACGATGTAGAGGTCGGCGATGCCGCCATTGGAGATCCAGGTCTTTTCGCCTGATAGAACATAGCTGTCGCCGTCGCGGGTCGCCGTCATCTCGGTGTTGGCGACATCCGACCCGGAGCGCGGCTCCGACAGGGCGAAGGCCGATATCGCCTTACCGGCCCGCGTCCTTGCCAGCCATTGCTGCTGGTCCGCCGTTCCGAACAGGCTGAGCGCGCCGGTGCCCAGCCCCTGCATGGCAAAGGCAAAATCGGCGAGCCCGTCATGGCGTGCGAGCGTCTCGCGCGTGATGCACAAGGTGCGCACGTCGAGCGGGCCGGGATTGTCGGTGTCGACAGCGGTCGGCTTCAGCCAACCATCCCGGCCGAGTTTTTGCACCAGCTCGCGGCAGGCGGCATCGACGTCATGGTGATCGACGGGGAGGTTCTTTTGGCACCACGCTTCCAGGCTTTCGGCCAGTTCGCGGTGGCGGTCTTCGAAGAACGGCCAGTTGAGGAAACTCTTGTCAGCCATCAATTCCCCTCGAACACCGGCTTTTCCTTGGCCACGAATGCCTTGTAGGCGCGCTCGAAATCGCGCGTCTGCATGCAGATCGCTTGTGCCTGGGCTTCCGCCTCGATCGCCTGGTCGAGGCCCATCGACCATTCCTGGTTGAGCTGCGTCTTGGTGATGCCGTGGGCGAAGGTCGGGCCGGAGACGATGCGCGCTGCCATGTCGAGCGCATCCGCCTCGAGGGAGGCCGCATCGACCAGCCTGTTGTAAAACCCCCAGCGTTCGCCTTCCGCCGCCGTCATGGTGCGGCCCGTATACAGCAGTTCGGCGGCGCGGCCCTGGCCGATGATGCGCGGCAGGATCGCGCAGGCGCCCATGTCGCAGCCTGCAAGGCCGACGCGGGTGAACAGGAAGGCCGTCTTGGCCTCCGGCGTGGCGATGCGGATATCGGAACTCATGGCGATGATGGCGCCGGCGCCGACCGCCACGCCATCGACCGCCGCGATGATCGGCTTGCCGCAATTGAGCATCGCCTTGACGAAATCGCCCGTCATGCGGGTGAAGGCGAGAAGCTGCTTCATGTCCATCTTGACCAGCGGGCCGATGATGTCGTGGACATCGCCGCCGGAGCAGAAATTGCCTCCATTGGAGAGGAACACCACGGCGTCGACATCGTCGGCATAGACGAGGTCGCGGAACGTATCGCGCAACTCGGCATAGCTGTCGAAGGTCAGCGGGTTCTTGCGCTCCGGCCGGTCGAGCCGGACCTTGGCGATCCTGCCCTCGACCTCCCAGAGGAAATGCTTCGGCTTCAGCCCGGCCATCCCGGTCATTCGCGTCCCTCCCAGTTGCTGCGGAACGAAGTCAGCATGCCGGTAAGCCTGCGGGCATCCTCCTCGCTGACCTTGCCCAGCAATTCGCCGATCCAGCCCTCATGCGCGGCAGCGATGATGGCAAAGGATTTGGTGCCTTCCTCGGTCAGCCGCACCATGGAGGTGCGGCGATCGCCATTGCGGCGGGCCCGAGCGACCAGCCCTTCTGAAACCAGCCGGTCGACAATGCCGGTGACATTGCCGTTGGAGACAAGCAGGAAGCGCGACAGGTCGCTCATCAGCATGCCTTCCGGCACGCGGTAGAGGGCCGCCATCACGTCGAAGCGCGGCAGCGTCGTATCGAATTCCTTCTTCAGGCGCTCGCGCAGTTCGGCCTCGATCGTGCGCGAGGCACGCAGCAGCCTGATCCACAGACGCAGTCGGTCCTTGCCGGGTCCCGACGGTGCGGGCAGGGGGCCGGCTACCATGTTTCGCCTCCTGAGATGGAAATTGCCTGTCCGGTGATCGATGCCGCCGCATCGCCGCACAGCCACAGCACGGCGGCGGCGACTTCCTGCGGCTGGATGAAGCGGCCCTGCGGGTTGGTCGAGGCAAGGCTAGCCCGCGCCTCGCCGGCCGAGCGTCCGGTCTTTTCGACAATACGCTGGATGGATTCTTCCAGCATGTCGGTCTCGACGAAACCCGGGCAAACCGCGTTGACGGTGACGCCGGATTTCGCGGTTTCCGCCGCCAGCGCCCGCATCAACCCGACGACACCATGCTTGGCCGCCACGTAAGGCGCGACATAGGCATAACCTTTCAACCCGGCCGTGGAGGCAATGAACACGATCCGTCCCGCCTTGCGCGCGGCCATGCCGGCCAGCGCCGGCTTCACCGTCAGGAAGGCGCCGGTCAAATTGACGTCGAGCGTCTTCTGCCAGTCGGCGAGCGTGGTCTTGTGCGCCGGCGTGCTGCCGGCCATGCCGGCATTGGCAATGACGATGTCGATGGCCCCGCGCGCGGCTTCCGCCGCCTGGTAGAGCGAGGCCATGGACGCCTCATTGGTGACATCGGCGGCGATACCGAAAATGCCTTTGCTTTCGCCGGCCACCTTGGCGAGCTCCGCCTCACGCCGGCCGCAGATGGTGACGTCGATGCCGGCACCAGCCAGCGCCAGCGCTATGGCCCGGCCGACACCGGAGCCGCCGCCGGTGACCAGCGCGTGCTTGCCGGTGATCGCTGTTGCGGCCGTCATACTTTCAGTCCCGCTGCCGCGTCACGCTCCGCCAGACGGTAGAGCTGGTCGCGCCCGGGCAGGTAGGGATCCGGCCATTTGACGCCGCGGTCGCCGAGCGTCACCGCCGCGTGCAGCGTCCAGTAGGGATCGGCCAGATGCGGCCTTGCCAGCGCCACCAGATCGGCGCGGCCGGCCATCAGGATCGAATTGACATGGTCCGGCTCGTAGATGTTGCCGACCGCCATGGTCGCCATGCCGACCTCGTTGCGGATGCGGTCGGAAAACGGCGTCTGGAACATGCGGCCATAGACCGGCTTGGCCAGCACCGAGGTCTGCCCGGCCGAGACGTCGCAGATGTCGACGCCGGCTTCGTGCAGCAGCCGCGCGATCTCGACCGCGTCGGCGGGTGTGACGCCTTCGATGCCGACCCAGTCATTGGCCGAAATGCGCATCGAGATCGGCTTTTGTGCCGGCCATGCGGCGCGCACCGCATGGAAGATTTCGAGGGGATAGCGCATGCGGTTTTCAAGCGAACCGCCATACTCATCGGTGCGCCGGTTGGTGACCGGCGTGATGAAGGACGACAGGAGATAGCCATGCGCGGCATGGATCTCGAGCATGTCGAAGCCGCAACGGTCAGCCATCTCGGCCGAGGCCACGAACTGGTCACGCACCAGATCCATGTCGGCGCGGTCCATCGCCTTCGGCATCTGGTTTTCGGCCGACCATGCGACAGCCGATGCCGCCATGACAGGCCAGTTGCCCGACGCCAGCGGCACGTCGGTGCCTTCCCAGCCGAGCCGGGTCGAGCCCTTGGCGCCGGAATGGCCGATCTGGGCGCAGATCTTGGCCTCGGTCTCGGAATGGACGAAATCGACCAGCCGCTTCCAAGCCACCTCGTGCTCGGGCGCGTAGAAGCCGGGACAGCCGGGCGTGATGCGGCCCTCCGGGCTGACGCAGGTCATCTCGATATAGACGAGCCCGGCGCCGCCCTTGGCGCGCTCGGCATAATGGGTGAAATGCCAGTCGGTCGGGCAGCCGTCGACGGCCTTGTACTGCGCCATCGGCGAGACGACGACGCGGTTCTGCAGCCTCATGTCGCGCAGCTTGAACGGCGCGAACATCGGCGCCCGGCGCAGCCTGTTGCCGCCGGCGCCCGCCTGGCGCTGGAACCATTCTTCCGCGCTTTCAAGCCATTCGGCATCGCGCAGCCGCAAATTCTCGTGGCTGATGCGCTGCGAGCGGGTCAGCAGCGAATAGTTGAACTGCACCGGATCGAGGCCAAGATAGCGTTCGACCTCCTCGAACCATTCGAGCGAATTGCGTGCCGCCGATTGCAGCTTCAGCACCTCGGTGCGGCGCGCGTCCTCATATTTGCGGAACGCGGCATCGAGGTCCGGCTCCGTTTCCACATACTCGGCCAGCGCCACCGCGCTTTCCAGGGCGAGTTTGGTGCCGGAACCGATCGAGAAATGCGCCGAGGCCGCGGCATCGCCCATCAGTGCAAGGTTTTTGTACGACCAGCGCTCGCACAGCACGCGCGGGAAATTGATCCAGGCCGAACCCCTGATGTGGTTGGCGTTGGTCATCAGCGCATGGCCGCCGAGATGCTTGGCGAAGATGCGCTCGCACACCGCTATCGATTCCTGCTGCGTCATCGCGCCGAAGCCGAAGGCCGCCCAGGTTTGTTCGCTGCACTCGACGATGAAGGTCGCGGTCTCGCTGTCGAACTGGTAGGCGTGCGCCCACACCCAGCCATGCTCGGTCTTCTCGAAGATGAAGGTGAAGGCGTCGTCGAATTTCTGGTTGGTGCCGAGCCAGACGAACTTGCATTTGCGGGTGTCGATGTCGGGCTTGAAGATGTCGACGAAGGTGTTACGCGCCCTCGAATTCAGCCCGTCGGCGGCGACGACAAGGTCATGAGTCTCCATATAAGGCTTGGGATCGGCGATATCGGTCTCGAACATCAGCTTGACGCCGAGTTCGCGGGCGCGGCGCTGCAAGAGGATCAGCAAACGCTTGCGGCCGATGCCGCAAAAACCATGGCCCGACGAGACCGTGCGCACGCCGTCATGGATGACGGCAATGTCGTCCCAGTAGGCAAAATGCTTCTTGATCCAGACGGCGCTGACCGGATCATTCTTGGCGAGGTTCTCGAGCGTTTCGGCCGACAGCACGACGCCCCAGCCGAACGTGTCGTCGGCACGGTTGCGCTCGAACACCGTCACGTCATGCGCGGCGTCCCTGAGCTTCATCGAAATGGCAAAGTAGAGGCCGGCTGGACCGCCGCCGAGAACCGCAACCTTCATCCGTGCGATCTCCTCTTCGCTTGCTGCCTCGTGAGTATCGCGCCGGCGGTAAAATATTTCAAGCTTAAAGTTTTATATCGAAATCATTGTGCTGATGCCGGCTAGAGCGCTTGCGGGTCGTCCCGCAAGCGCGCCAAAGGATCACTTCTCCGGGTTCTTCGGGCTCCACAGCACCGTCTCGGCACCCTTCTCATAGGCCATGCCGTCGGGATAGCTGATCGCTTCCAGTTGCAGCCCCAGGGCGCCTGGAAATAGAGAATGGTCTGGCCGGCGGCGGGTCCTTGCTTGACCGGCAATGGCCCCATGCGCGTCTTGACGCCCTTGCCGTCGAGATAGGCCTTGGCGGCGGCGACGTCGTCGACATAGAAGGCGATGTGGAAGCCGCCAATGTCGCTGTTCTTCGGCGTCAGATCCTTCTGGTCGGGCGCTGTGTATTTGAACAGCTCGATGTTCGATCCATAGCCGCAGCGCACCATGGTGATCTGCTCGATGACTGCCTTCGGATCGACGCCCAGAAGATCCTGCATGAAGGTGCCCTTGTCGTCGGCAAATGGGCCGAACGACATAGCCTTCTTGCAGCCGACCACCTCGGTGAAGAAGTCGACCGCCTGCTTCATGTCAGGAACGGTGATGCCGGTGTGGTCGTGGCCGCGCATGCCGGGGATCGAATCCGCCGAGGCAATGCCGGCGCTGCCAAGGACAGCGGCGGCGAGCGCTGCATTTCGAAGTATCGTCTTCATGTCAGTCCTCTCCATTTGGCGGGACCTGGGTCTTTGCGGTCGCATGTCCGAAACCCGCTTTTCGGCATGCGTATGCATTCATGTCGGGGCCTTGGCGGCGGCCGGAATGTCCAGCCAGCCGGCGTCGATTTCGGGCAGCGGAATGGCTGCGATGAGGTCGCGCGTGTAAGCCTCTCTAGGATTGTCGAACAAGGCGTCGGTGGCGCTGACCTCGACGATCACGCCTTCGCGCATGACGATGACTTGCCGGCACAGCCGCCGGATGACCGACAGGTCGTGGCTGATGAAGGCGACGGTCAGGCCCATCTCCGCCGCGAGCTTCTCCAGCAGCGTGAGGATCTGCGCCTGCGTCGAGACGTCGAGACCGGAGACGATCTCGTCGGCCAGCACGAATTTCGGCGACAGCGCCAGCGCGCGCGCAATGCCGACGCGCTGGCGCTGGCCGCCCGACAGTTCATGGCGGTAGCGACTGGCAAAGCTCTGCGGCAGCCCGACCCGCTGCAGCGCCTCGGCGACGCGCGCCTTCAGATTGTCGCCAAGGCCGTTCTGCCTGAGCGGCGCGGCGATGATGCTGGCAATGGTGCGGCGCGGATTGAGCGACGACATCGGATCCTGGAAGATCATCTGCAGGTCGCGGCGCAGCGGCCGCAGCTCCGCTTCCGGCAGATGGGTGATGTCGCGACCCTCGAAGCTGATGCTGCCGGCGCTCGGCTCCAGCAGCCTGACCAGCGCGCGCCCAAGCGTCGACTTGCCGGACCCGGATTCGCCGACAATGCCGGTCACCGAGCCCTTCGGCAGGTCGAAGTCGAGCCCCTTCAGGATCTCGGCCAACGGCGCGCGGCCGATCAGCGGCTTGCGCGTCATGTCAGGCAGCGCGACCTTCAGCCCGCGCACGGAAAACAGCGGCTCAACCATGCGGCCGCCTCCACGCCAGGTCTGCTGCCGCGATCTCGGCGGCAAGCCCAGCCAGCACCGCTTCGTCCACGGGTTTCAGCGAAGCAAACGGGTCGGTGTAGCGCGGCGTCGCCGCCATCAGCGCCCGCGTGTAGGGGTGCTGTGGGGCGGCGAAGAGCGCGGCCGCATCGGCCTCCTCCACCACCTTGCCGGCGTAGAGCACCGACACTTTCTGGCTGATCTTGGCGACGACGCCGAGATCATGGGTGACGAACAGGATCGCTGTGCCGTGCTCTCGCTGCAACGCGGCGATCAGGCGCAGGATCTGCTTCTGCACCGTGACGTCGAGCGCCGTGGTCGGCTCGTCGGCGACGATCAGCCGGGGCTCCGCGGCGAAGGCGGCCGCGATCAGCACGCGCTGGCGCATGCCTCCGGAGAGCTCATGCGGATAGCTCTTCAGCACGCGCTCTGGGTCGCGGATCTGCACCTCATCCAGCAACTGCCGGATGCGCATGTCGGCCTTCTCGCCGCTCCAGCCGAGGATGCGCACCAGCCGGTCGGTCATCTGCGGGCCGATGCGGCGCGACGGGTTGAGCGCGGTCAGCGGATCCTGCGGGATCAGCGCCGTGCGGGCGCCGATCAGCGTGCGGCGTGCCTTGGGCTGCAGCCTGCCGAGGTCTTCGCCTTCCAGCAGCATGTCGCCTTCGACGATGCGCACGCTCGACGGCAACACGCCGAGCACCGCCTTGCCGATCATCGTCTTGCCGGCGCCGCTCTCGCCGACCAGCGCGCGAACCTCGCCAGGCTGCACGGAGAGCGACACAGAGCGCAGCACGCGCTGGCCGTTCGGCAGCACGGCGCTGAGATTGGCGATGTCCAGACAGGCGCTCATCGCAGCACCGGATCGAAACGCGCTTTCAGCGCTTCGCCGAACTGGCTGAACGACAGCACGGTGAGGATCAGCGTGATCAGCGGAAACACCAGCACCCACCAGGCCTGGTGGATCGACAGCCGGCCCTCGGCGATGATGCCGCCCCAGGTCGGATCGTCGGTCGAGATCGACAGATTGACGAAGGACAGGATCGCCTCGACGATGACGGCGATGCCCATTTCCAGCGACAGCAGCGCCACGATCGATGGCACCACATTGGGCAGCACTTCGCGCAGCATGATGCCGATGCGGCCATAGCCGGCGATGCGGGCGTTCTCGACATAATCCATGCGCGACTGGCCCATCGCCTCGGCGCGGATCACCCGGCAAAAGCGCGTCCAGTCGATGATGGCGATCGCCAGGATGACGGAACTGAGGCCGGTGCCCAGCACCGCCACCAGCAGGATGGCGAACAGCACCGGCGGAAACGCCATCCAGATGTCGACGATGCGCGAAATGATGCGGTCGGCCCAGCCGCCGAAATAGCCGGCGATCAGTCCGAGCGTCGAGCCGACGAGGCAGGCGGCGATGGCCGCCGCGAAAGCGACGATGAAGGCGATGCGGCCGCCGAAGATCAGCCGCGAGAGCAGGTCGCGGCCGAGGCTGTCGGTGCCGAGCCAATAGCCAGGCTCGGCGCCATCGAGCCACAAAGGCGGCAGCCGCTCCAGCATCAGATCCTGCGCCAGCGGATCCTGCGGCGCGACCAGCGGCGCGAAGATCGCCGCCAGCAGCGCCAGCAGCAGCCAGCCGCCGGCGAGCCACAGCCTGGGGCTCAGTCCACGTCGTGAGGCCCTATCCATGACGCAGCCTCGGATTGAGCAGCGCGTACATCATGTCGACCACGAGATTGATCAGCACGAACAGCAGCGCGAAGACCAGCACGATGCCCTGGATCAGCGGCAGGTCGCGGTTGATGACGGCATCGATCGCCATGTTGCCGAGGCCTTCATAGGAAAACAGCCGCTCGACGATGACGGTGCCGCCGATCAGGAAAGTGAACTGCACGCCGACCAGGGTCAGCGTCGGCAAAGCCGCGTTCTTCAGCGCCTCGCGCAGGATGACCTGCGTCTCGGAAAAGCCCTTCACCCGCGCCAGCACGACATAGTCGAGGTCGAGCACTTCCTTCAGCGACTGTTTCAAGAGCTGCGAGATGATCGCCGCCAGCGGCAGCGCCAGCGCGACCGCCGGCATCAGCATGTGTTTCAACAGGTCCCAGGTCAGGTCGAAGCGCAGCCGCAGCAGGCTTTCGAAGAAATAGAACTGGGTGACGAAGGGCAGGTCGAGCTGCGGCGACACGCGGCCCGAAATGTCGAAGATCGGCACCAGCACGCCGAACAAGAGGATCAGCACCAGGCCCCAGAGGAAATCGGGAATGGAGAGCGCCGCGCCGCTGGCGATGTCGATGCCGGCTTCCACCGCCGTGCCGCGTTCGCGCGCGCCGAGAACGGCCGTCGTGCCGCCAAGCGCCACCGCCATGATCAACGCGACGATGGCCAGCTCCAGCGTCGCCGGCAGCCGGTTGAAGACGAGCCCGAGCACGTCCTGCCGCAGCGAAATCGAGGTGCCGAAATCGCCCCTGACGACGCCGGACAACCAGATGAAGAATTGCTGCACGATGGTCTTGTCGAGCCCGTAGAGTGCGCGCAGCCGGGCGATGTCGTCATCCGTCGCGCCGGGCGGCAGCATCATGGCGATCGGATCGCCGGGCGCGACGCGGATCACGACGAAGACGACGACGGCCACGCCGAACAGCGTGATCAGCATCGTCAGAAGACGGATCAGGAATCGTTGCAGGAGCATGTAAATCTTTGCAGGAGCCCACTGGCTCGTATGCCTGGTAGAATATGCGCGCCGTCGCTATGGACGGCGCGCGGCAAGCCAGGCCGATATCAGGCCGGGGTCATCAGGGCCGGCAGCAGCGCACCGGAAATGTGCTGCACGACATTGACCTTCTTCGAGTGCACGATCGGCTGTGCGTACTGGATGAGCGGCAGCACATAGGCCTGTTCGGCGATGTACTTGTCGACCGCTTTCCAGCCGGCGATGCGCTTGGCCTCGTCCTTCTCGCCCCACAGCGGGCCGATCTTGGCGTCGAGGTCGTCGGTCTTCCAGGACGAGTGCGGCGAGGGCCCGAACATGGCGAAGCCGGTCGACGTGGTCGGATCGCCGATGGAATTGCCCCAGTTGTAGAACGCCGCCGGCGCCAGCTTGTGGGCGGCGCGCAGTTCGTAGTGCTTGGCGATCTCGTAGACCTCGATCTCGGCCTCGATACCGACCTTGCGCCACATGCCGACGATCGCCTGCACCATCTCGTAATCCTTGGGCTTGAAGCCCTTGGTCGTCTGGATGGTGAACTTCGCCGGCTTCTTGGTCGAATAGCCGGAGGCGGCAAGCAATTCCTTGGCCTTTTCCGGATTGTGCTCGACCTTGATCGACGGATCGTAGGCGGCATATTCCGGCGTCTCCAGCGTGTCGATCGGCTGGCCGTAGCCGCGCAGCAACCGCTTGACCAGAAGCTCCTTGTCCACTGCCATGACCGCTGCCTGGCGGACATTCTTGTCGAGCATGGCGTCCTTGTTGTTGAAGAAGATCATGCCGATGTCGGAGACATTCTTGATCGAGCCGGCAAGTCCGTCCTTGGCGATCAGCCGGTCATATTCCTCATAGGGGATTTCGAGCGTCACCTGCGAGGAACCGGATTCGATCTCGGCGACACGGCTCGCCGCGTCGGTGACGAACTTGATCGTCACATTCTCGAAAGCCGGCTTGCCGCCCCAGTAGTGCGGGTTGGCCTTCAGCCGCAGGAAGGCGTTGCGCTCGAATTTCTCCACCATGTAGGGGCCGGTGCCGATCGGCGCCTTCTCGAAACCTTCCGCACCCACCTTCTCGTAATAGGCCTTCGGCAGGATGTAGCCGGTCAGGAAAGACATCCACTTGAAATAGACCGGGTCGAACTGCACCACGTCGCCCGTGATCTTGTTGCCGTCGATCTTGAAGTTGTTGACGTTCTTCCAGACGAACTGGATCGGGTTGCCGGTCTTTTCGTCGCCCGCGCGCTGCAGCGACCAGACCACGTCCTCGGGCGTGAAGGGTGAGCCGTCATGCCATTTCACGCCCTCGCGCACCGTCATCATCACCTTGGTGCGGTCGTCGTTCCAGCCCCATTCGGTGAGCAGGCCGGGTGCGAAGGACAGGTCGGGCTTTTGCGGGATGATCTGGTCGAACACCGACTGGTAGAGACCCTGGATCGTCGGATTGACGGCCGAGGGTCCGGTTGTCGGATCCCAGGACGGCAGGTTGACATTGTAGGCGATGGTCAGTTCACCGGCGGCGGCCTTGGCCATTTTGGGCAGGCCAACCGCGGCCACGCCAAGTGCCGCGGCACTGTATCCCAGCAATTCGCGTCTGTTGATTTTCATGGTCGTTCCCCTTGTTGGTTATTGTCTTTGCGCGGCACTATCCGTTCGTTGGTTCAGGCTTCGTGGGCAGCAGCGCCTTGCCTCTCGTCGCCTCGATAAAATCGTCGGAGCCTACCTCCCGCCAAGCTGTTGCGCGAGCATGAAACCCGAGGCCGCGCCGGTGCCGGCGCCCGGCCATGTCGCGGCTCCCGTGAGATGCAGATTGCCGACCGGCGTGTTCCAGCCGGCATAGCCACGCGCCGGGCGGAACAAAAAGTTCTGCGCCAGATGGTGGCTGCCGCAGACCTGGTCGCCGCCGACAAGGTTCGGGTTCTCGCGCTCGAGGTCGATGGGCGAGAACACCGAGCGGCCGAGGATTTTGCTCCGCAGGCCGGGCGCATAGGTCTCAATGATGCCGAGCACGCGCTCGGCGTAGGTGTCCTTCACCTGGTCCCAATGTCCGGCCGCGATCTTGCCTGCGGCATCGCCCAGGATCTCGGCAGGCAGCATGCGCACCTGCACCCACAGCACATGCTTGCCCTGAGGCGCGCGGGTCGGATCGATCGCGGTCGGTTGGCCGACGACCAGCACCGGTTCGTCAGGCAGGGTGCCGGCCATCGCCTGCTGATAGGTGCGCGACATGGCGTCGAGCGACGGCGACAGATGCACATAGGCGAACTGCCGCAACTCGGCCCCGGCACGCCAGTCCGGCAGGTCGTCCAGCGCCAGGTGGATCATCATCGTGCCTGGCGCGTACCGAAACTTTTTCATCGCCGTGTCGAAGCCGGCATTGCCGGAACCGCCGGACAGCAGCCTGCCGGCCAGTGCCTTGGGCGCGACGCCGGCGATAACCGCTTTGGTCGCGGTATGCGTTTCACCTGAAGCGAGCCGCACCCCGGTCGCCTTGCCGGCGGAAATGGTGATCTCGGCCACTTCGGCGCCTGTGACGATCTTGCCGCCGGCCGACGTCACCATGCCCGACAGCGCGCGGATGATCGTATCGGCCCCGCCCTTGCCCAGCACCATGCCGAAGCTTTGGTTGGCCATCGATTCCAGATAGGGGAACACCGCGCCGCCGGCGATGTCGGGGGCGAAATCGAGATGCATGCCCCAGGTGGCGAGCGTTGCCCGCACATGCGGCGACTCGAACGTCTCCTCCAGCCAGGCGCGTGGCGACGACAGCAGCAGCCGGCCGGTGTCGAGCGCGCCGGACATGCCCTTCTTGCGCCACAGGTTCCACGCCGTGCCGGCCAGCGCGCGGGCGCTCATTGGCGAACCCAGCAGCCGGAACAGATGTTCGGCCTCGGCCGGGAAGGCGGCAACCAGCCGGAGCCATGCTGCTGCGTCGGCGGCGGAGAAGGCGGCCATCCGCGTGGCGGTTTTTTCCAGGTCGTTGCTGACGCCGAACCAGCGTCCGTCCGGAAAGGCGCTGGCGAAACAGTCGGCGACCGGGGCGAATTCCAGTCCCTGTGCTTTCAATTCATTTGCATATTTCCGGTGGAAGGCAGAGCCGGCAAACAGGCTCAGATTCATCGCGCCAAAATCGTGCCGGAAGCCCGGAAGGGTGAATTCGCGGGTCTGGACGGCGCCGCCGATTGTTGCGTTGCGTTCGAAAATCCCGGTTTTCCAGCCTTTGAGCGCCAGATGCGCGGCGCATGCCAGACTGTTGTGGCCCGCCCCGACAAAGATGGCGTCGAACTCGCTCACGCCCCGTTCCCATTTCCTTTATGCTTAAAGATAATTGCAGATGCATATGTTTTCGTCTAGTAGGATATTAAGGGCCGAGACGAGCCTTGATCATCATCGAAAAGAGGGAACAGAAGACCATGGACACCCAAAAACTCCTCGGCGAAGTCGCCGGCCAGTTGCTGTCAGGCGCCATCAAGGTGGTTGACCTTTCGGCGCAACTCGGGCCCGACACGCCGCTGATCAAGCTGCCGCCGGAACTCGCCGTCGACACGCCGAAGGTCGAGATCCATTCGATCTCCCGCTATGACAAGAACGGTCCGTGGTGGGCGTGGAACTGGCTGAAGCTCGGCGAGCATTCGGGCACGCATTTCGATGCGCCGCAGCATTGGATCACCGGCAAGGATTATCCGGACGGCGCCACCGACACCATCCCGGCGCAGAATTTCGTCGGACCGGTCAATGTCATCGACTGCTCCAAGGAAGCCGCCGCCGACCATGATTTCCTGCTCACCGTCGACCACATCAAGGCGTGGGAAGCCAAGCATGGCGCCATCAACGCCGGCGAATGGGTGGTGATGCGCACCGACTGGTACAAGCGCAACGGCTCGGAAGCCGAGTTCCTCAATGCCAACGAGACCGGCCCGCACACGCCCGGCCCGACGGCCGAGGCCATCCAGTACCTGATCGCCAAGGACATCAAGGGCTGGGGCTCGGAGACGATCGGCACCGATGCCGGCAAGGCCGGCGGCATGGAGCCGCCATTCCCGGCGCACACGCTGATGCACAAGGCCAATCGCTACGGCCTCGCCAGCCTCTGCAATCTCGACCAGCTGCCGCCGAAAGGCGCCATCCTGATCGCGGCGCCGCTCAAGATCGAGCACGGCACCGGCAGCCCGATCCGCGCGCTGGCGCTGGTGTCGGGAAAATAGAGCGAGGGGGTCTTCGGGAGAAGATCATGCGCCCGACGGTCGAGAGCAACTGTCAATGAAAGCGCCCGATCACATCATCGTCGGCAGCGGCATCAACGCGCTGGTCTGCGCGGCGATGCTTGGCGGGAAGGGCGCCAAGGTGCTGGTGCTGGAGCGTAACGACCGCATCGGCGGCTGCATGCGCACCGAGGAGATCACCGCGCCCGGCTTCATCCATGATGTGATGGCGACGACCTTCGTGCTGTTCATCACCTCACCGGCCTTTGCCGCATTGGGCGGCGACCTTGCCCGGCACGGGCTGGAGTTCTGCCACACCGGGACGCCGACCGGCGTGCTGCGGCCGGACGGCAGCCACGCCGTGCTCAGCACCGACCGCGCCGCCAATGTCGCCGCCCTCAATGCGATCGCGGCGGGTGATGGCGACCGGCACGCCGACGATGTCGGCGGCATCGAGCGCAATGCCGGCCTGCTGTTCGGCCTGCTCGGCGGCAGCCTGTGGTCCTACCCGACTGCCAAGCTTTTGGCCGGCGATGCCTGGCGGCGCGGCTCACGGGGCCTTGCCGCCTTTCTCGGTGAAGCGCTGGTGCCGGCGCGCGGCTGGCTGGAAAGCACCTACCAGTCCGAGACCATCCGCGCGCTCTGGGCGCCCTGGGTGCTGCATGCCGGGCTTGCGCCGGAAGATGCCTTCTCCGGCCAGATCGCCAAGGTTATCGCCTTCGCGCTCGAAGCCGCAGGCGCCCCGATCGTCAAGGGCGGGGCGAAGAACCTGCTGTCGGCCTTCGAGGCATTGATCGTCGAGCGGGGGGGCGTCATCTCCACCGAAGCGGACGTTGCCTCCATCATCCTGGCTGGTGGTCGCGCCACCGGCGTGCGGCTCGCCTCCGGCGAAACGGTCCATGCGAAAAAGAGCGTCATCTGCTCGGTCACGCCGACGCAGCTTTATGGCCGGCTGCTGGGCAGCGAGGCACCCAAGGCCGATGCCGAGGCGACCCGGCAATACCGCTACGGCAAGGGCAATTTCCAGATCCACTATGCCCTGGACAGACCACCGGCATGGCGCGGCGAAGGACTGGACATGGTGGCGCTGCTGCACCTGACGCCGGGGCTCGATGGCGTGTCGAAAGCCTGCAACGAGGCGGTGCGCGGCTTGCTGCCGGACGTGCCGACCATCTGCGTCGGCCAGCCGCACGCGCTCGACCCGTCGCGCTGCCCGCAAGGCAAGGCGATCCTATGGCTGCAACTGCCCGAGGCGCCTCGCCACATCAAGGGCGATGCCGCCGGCAAGCTGCAGGCCCCGGCTGACGGGCAATGGACCGAAGCATTGCGCGAGGCCTATGCCGACCGCGCCGAAGCGATCCTCGCCAGCCACATTGACGGCTTCAAGGACAGTGTGATTGCGCGCCGCGCCTATTCGCCGGCCGATCTCGAAGCGATGAACATCAATCTGGTCGGCGGCGATCCCTATGGCGGGTCGTCGACCATCGACCAGTCCTTCGTGTGGCGGCCGTTCAAGACCAGCCGCAACCACCAGACCGGCATCAAGGACCTCTACCATATCGGCGCCTCGACTCATCCGGGCGCGGGTCTCGGCGGCGGCTCCGGCTTTCTCCTGTCAGGGAGGCTGTGATGGAGCAGAAGGTAGCGGAAAAGCGCCAGCGCATTTCGACGCTCGGCCAGATCGGCCTGCAGCAATTCGCGCCCTATCTGATGAACCGCATCATGGGCCGCTACAACGCCACCTTGCGCGACGATTTCCGCAAGCAGGGCCTGACCATTCCGCAGGTGCGCACGCTTGCCGTGCTGTCGGTCACCGACGGCGTCACCGTCAACGATCTCTCGGTCTACACGGTCATCGAGCAGTCGACCTTGAGCCGCACGCTCGACACGTTGGAGGGGCAAGGCTTCGTGCGGCGCGAGCAGGGTGTCACCGACAGCCGCATCCGCCATGTCTTCCTGACCGATGAGGGCCGCGCCGAGTTCGCGCGCGCATGGCCGGCCATGCATGACGCGTTCGAGGCGATGTTCGACGACATCGACGACGCCGAATATGCGGCACTCATCGCCACGCTCTTGAAGATGCTCAAGAACATTCGCAAGCACGACATCTAGACGTACGCGCCGGCGGGCATCGGCCGGCAACGGAAGGTTGGAAAAATGGCCGAACGGTCTTTTGCCAAGGAAGTTGAAAAACTCCGGCTCGGCGCCGGCGAGGAGTTTGCCGGCGAGGGCATCCTCGCCATCACCAAGGCGCTGCTGCAATGCGGCGTCGGCTATGTCGGCGGCTACCAGGGCGCGCCGATCAGCCACCTGATGGATGTGCTGGCCGACGCGCAGGATATTCTGGGCGAACTCGGCGTGCATTTCGAGGCGAGCGCCTCGGAAGCCACCGCCACCGCCATGCTGGCCGCCTCGGTGCACTATCCCATCCGTGGTGCCGCGACCTTCAAATCGACCGTCGGCACCAACGTCGCCTCCGATGCGCTCGCCAATCTCGCCTCCGGCGGCGTCACTGGCGGCGCGCTCATCATCGTTGGCGAAGACTATGGCGAAGGCTCCTCGATCATGCAGGAGCGCAGCCATGCCTTCGCCATGAAGAGCCAGGTCTGGCTGCTCGACCCGCGCCCCAACCTGCCGTCGATCGTCAAGGCGGTGGAGGACGGCTTCGAGCTGTCCGAGGTTTCCAACACGCCTGTGATGCTGCAGGTGCGCATCCGCTGCTGCCATGTCCACGGCCATTTCATCGCCAAGGACAACAAGCGCCCGCCCATGACAGTGGCCGACGCGCTGGAAGCGCCGCGCCGCGACACCGGGCGCATCGTGCTGCCGCCCGCCTCCTTCCTGCATGAGAAGGAGAAGGTGCAAAAACGCTGGCCGGCGGCGGTGGACTTCATCCGCAAGAACAAGATCAACGAGTTCTTCGGTTCGGATCACGGCTCGGTCGGCATCGTCATGCAGGGCGGCATGTACAATTCCGTCATCCGCGCGCTGCAGCGTCTCGGCCTTGCCGACACCTATGGCGAGACCGACGTGCCGCTCTACGTGCTCAACGCCGTCTATCCCTTGATCGACGACGAGTTCCTGTCCTTCTGCGAAGGCAAGCAGGCCGTCCTGGTGGTCGAGGAAGGCCAGCCCAACTACATCGAACAGGCTTTTGCCGCGATGCTGCACAAGGCCGGGCGTGGCTCCAGGCTGGTCGGCAAGGAATATCTGCCGATGGCCGGAGAATATACCGGTCAGGTCATGCTCGACGGCATCGGTGCTTTCCTGCGCGCCGAGGCGCCGCATCTGCTGCCGGGCGAGGTTCGCGCGCCCAACAAGGTCGGCGACGGCGTCGACACCGCGGACCTGATCAATGTCGTGCCGGGCCGTCCGCCGGGCTTCTGTATCGGCTGCCCGGAGCGGCCGATCTTCGCCGCGACCAAGCTGGTCGAACAGGAACTCGGCAAACACCACATCGCGTCCGACATTGGCTGCCATCTGTTCTCGATCATGCCGCCCTTCGAGCTCGGCGCCACCACCATGGGCTATGGACTAGGGCCGGCTTCTGCTTCGGCGTTCAATTCACCCGACGCCAAGCGTCGCTCGATCTCCTTCGTCGGCGATGGCGGCTTCTGGCACAACGGCCTGACGTCCTCGATCGGCAATGCCGTGTTCAACAAGAATGACGGCGTCATCGTCATCGTTGACAATTTCTACTCGGCCGCCACCGGCGGGCAGGACATCCTGTCGTCGCGCGCGGGCAACAAGACCAAGTCGACCAAGCATCCGATCACCGAGGCGGTGAAGGGCATGGGCGTCAAATGGCTGCGCCATGTCGACCGCACCTACGATGTCGGCAAAATGCAGGACACGTTGCGCGAGGCCCTGACGACGGAGGAGAAGGGGCCGAAGGTCATCGTCGCCTCGTCCGAATGCATGCTCAACCGCCAGCGCCGCGAAAAACCGCTGGTCGACAAGGCGATCAAGGGCGGCGAGCGGGTGGTTAAACCGAAGTTCGGGGTCGACGAGGACATTTGCACCGGCGACCATGCCTGCATGCGGTTGTCGGGCTGCCCGTCGCTGTCGGTGAAATCGCTTGACGATCCGCTGCGCGACGATCCGGTGGCTTCGATCGACCAGAACTGCGTCGGCTGCGGCAATTGCGGCGAGGTCGCCGATGCCGCCGTGCTTTGCCCGTCCTTCTACCGGGCTGACGTCGTGCACAATCCAAGCCGCTGGGACCGTTTCCTGGAAAGCGCGCGTCGCGCCGTGATCAGCCTGCTGCAGCGCCGCCGCGAAAGCCGGCGCCTGACCTTCGCCGATGCTTGACGCTGTCCCCCCATTCCGCGCCAAGCCCGGCGCCCAGGACGACGAGCGCGTCATCAAGCTCGCCGTGCTGGCGGTCGGCGGCCAGGGCGGCGGCGTGCTGGCCGACTGGATCACCGATGTCGCCGAGCGCAATGGCTACGTCGCGCAGTCAACCTCGGTCGCCGGCGTGGCGCAGCGCACCGGCGCCACCATCTACTATGTCGAGATGGCCCGCGACACCGGCCGGCTGCCGGTCTTCGCTCTGTCGCCCTCGCAAGGCGATGTCGACATACTGATCGCCGCCGAATTGATGGAAGCCGGCCGCGCCATCATCAGGGGTTTCGTCACGCCCGAGCGCACCACGCTGATCGCGTCCTCGCACCGCATCGCCGCCGTGTCGGAGAAGATCGAGCCGGGCGACGGCCGGGCCTCGTCTTCCAAGGTGCATGCGACGGCGGAAGCAGCATCGAAGCGCTTCATCGCCTTCGACATGGAAAAGATCGCCGCCGACAATGGTTCGATGATCTCGGCCAGCCTGCTTGGCGCGCTGGCCGGATCGGACGCGCTGCCGTTCACGCGCGAAAGCTATGAGCAGGCGATCGGTGCCGGCGGCCGTGGCGTCAAGGCCAGCCTCGCCGCCTTTGGCGCCGCCTATGACCGCGCACGCGGCACGGCCGCGCCGGCGCCGAAGCCGGCAGGGCCGGCCATTGTCGAATCCGCCCTGGGCGCAGGGCGCGTGAGCGGCCCGCAAAACCTGCTCCAGGGCTGGCAGGCG
The DNA here is from genome assembly GCF_030160235.1 of Mesorhizobium huakuii. Classification (GTDB taxonomy): domain Bacteria; phylum Pseudomonadota; class Alphaproteobacteria; order Rhizobiales; family Rhizobiaceae; genus Mesorhizobium; species Mesorhizobium huakuii. Next base: position 148,553 of record NZ_BSNY01000034.1, on the reverse strand, counting down.
CTCGCTGCCCGCATCGACCTGATGCCCGTGGCGGTGCGCGACATGGCGTTGCGGGGTCTGAGGAAGGTCGTCGATTATCAGGACATCGCCTATGGGCGCGAGTATCTCGACCGGCTGGACCGGGCCGTCGCGATGGACAGCGCCGACCATGCATATGCGCTGTCCATCGCCGCCGCCAAGCATCTCGCCAATGCCCTCTGCTACGACGACATGATCCGCGTCGCCGATCTGAAGACGCGCTCGACCCGCGACAAACGCGTGCGCAAGGAAGTCGGCGTCAAGGATGGCTCGATCCTGCAGGTGACCGAATATTTCCATCCCCGCATCGAGGAGTTCTGCGGCACGATGCCGGCGGGGCTGGGAAGCTATATCGAGAGCCGGCCGAGGCTTGCCGCCTTCCTCGACCGCCGCATCAACCATGGCCGCCGCATCCGCACCGACAGCTTTGCCGGCTTCGCCGCTTTGTGGTTCATCGGCGGCCTGCGCCGCTGGCGGCGCGGCCTGCTGCGCCACAGGGTCGAGACTGCTCATCTCGAACGCTGGTACGCGCTGGCGCTCGCCCATGTGCCCCAGGACTATGCGCTCGCCGTCGAAATCCTCAATTGCCGCCGGCTGATCAAGGGCTACAGCGACACCCATGTCCGGGCGCAGTCGAAATTCGACCGCGTTCTGTCGGCGCTCGCCATGCTCGAGGGCCGCCACGATGCCGCCGACTGGATCCGCCGCCTGCGCGAGGCGGCGCTGAAGGACGAAAAGGGCGACATGCTCGACGGCGCACTGAAGACGGTGGCGACGCTCGGATGATAGCGATGCTGTTCCGCAAATGCGCTAGGGTGTCATAAGCTGTTCGGCAGAGCACACTTAAAATATTCCTACTTGGCCGTAGACCACCATAATTTCAGAACGTACCATCCAGCCTTAGAAAATCGAGCGAAAAAACGTGGAAGAGAGCGAGATGACAGAATCTCAGCCGGCGTCAAGTAATACAGACTTCAAAGCCTCGAGTCCGCCTGTCGTACAAGAATTTAGTATAGAAGGGCTTTTCGGGTATAGGACCGTTCGCCTCTACTCCGAATATGCAGCAACAGTCCTAATTGCCCGCAACGGGTCGGGAAAGACAACCCTTCTGGCTGCTCTGGACGCGTTCTTAAAGACGCGGTTTATTCGGCTCGCGAACCTCGAATTCAGCACAATACGTTGCCGGTTTGGTCATGTAGACCAAGAATTGGTCCTGCACAGAAGTGATATTATAGACGCTCTAAGTCTAACACAAAAAAGTGAAATCGCCGCAACCGCAATACAATACGGAATAAATTCGACGGCTCTACAGGATTTTGTTGGAGATGAGTATATTCTTGTCTCTGGAAACACATCTGATCTAATGACATCTGAGGTATTTAGGTCTGTTTACAATAAAACGTCTTCAATCGCTGAGGCAAAGAAGATATTTGACAGACTATCAAACGCTCTTTTTTCAAAGAACAAGAATATAATGTCGATAATAAAATCAGTCAGGGAGGCGCTGCGCGGTATCGAAGTTGTCTATCTACCAACTTATAGGCGCATAGAACTACCTCTAGAGCTAGAGGCAGACGGCGTCTCGCGCCAGGTTGGCCGCCGGTCGTCGTCGGCAAAGATCAGGGTTCCGCCCAGAAGTCTGTTTACGGCCGACATCCAATTTGGACTGTCCGATATATCTAGGCGGTTGTCTGAACTAAATCAGGAGATACTATTTGAATCAAATGCAAAGTATCGAGAAATAAGTGCAAATATAATAAACGAGCTCATCGATGGCACGTTTGATAGAGATGACCCTGCTTCGGATGATATCCCGGATAGGGAGTCTCTGATGCTCTTCTTCTCGCGCTTGAAGGAAGGACCTCGATATGGGCCATTTCAGGACGTTGCAATCCCCAAGATTGATAAGATATATGGAGAGACCGATCTCTCTTACGGATCTAATAAGTTTCTATTTTATTTTCTAGGTAAATTAAACAAGCCTATCGAGGCGACAAGAGGCATAGAGTCTCCGGTGGAGGACTTTATACTTAGTTGTAATAAGTATCTATGTTCGCTTGATCTAAGCACCTCCTTATCGTGGGGTGTCGTGCCTGACATCAGGCATTCTGACGCGAAGGAGCTTCGCCTTAACAGAAAAAATATGATGGTAGAAGTTCATAGTATATCTCCGGATAGAAAGATATCTCTTGATGCTCTATCGTCGGGAGAAAAACAAATGATTTCGCTTTTTGCGAAGATATATTTGTACAAAAAGCAGAAAATTGTATTAATCGATGAGCCGGAGCTTTCGCTATCGATTGATTGGCAGAAGCAGATTTTGGTCGACGTCATATCTGCGCCATCGTGCCAGCAGGTGGTTGCCATTACACATTCTCCATTCGTATTTGACAACGAACTTGAACCATATGCGCGACCTTTGGAGGTCATTGTTGACCCTCTCGCGATGCCTGCTGACGTTGATGAAGGTGAGATCAGTGAGTAGTGGAGATGGTGGGGATTATTTGGAGCGGATGCGCTCTTCGCGGAAGGGGCCGGCCGTCCTTAAGATATTGCTGACCAATTTGCGCGCCTCGAAGCCCCGTGCATTGGTGTTCGCTTTTGAGGGAGACGATGACAAGTCTGCATACTATTCGTGGATAAGAAGAATACAAGATAATTTGAGCTACGAGCCGTTCCCTTGCGGTGGTAAAAAGCAAGTAAAGGATTTTTGCCATATGCTGGAGCGAGATTTAGGAAATTTGCGAGATGGGGTGTATTTATTCGTAGATAGGGATTTCGATGATTTAGAAGGTTGGCCAGAAGCAAAAAATGTTTTTATGACAGATAGATATTCTGTAGAAAATTACTTTGTATCAAAAGATGTTGTGGATGAGATTTTAAAAAATGAACTCCATTGCCATGCGCATCCCGTGACTAGGGATGAAGTGATTATGCTTTTTGAGAGGGCATATGGGGATTTCTTAACAGCTACGAAGCCACTCAATCTTAGATTATTCTTAGCGCGCCGGTTGGGTGTGAACGCGTCTTTGCCAACAAAATTGTCTAAATTTGCCAGTGTGACGGTTTCTTCGGCAACGGCTGCGGCGGACAAAGAAATGTCGATAAAGCTTGATGTCGAGATAGATGCAAAGGATCACCCAGACCTTGTTGCCGAGTTCGAAGCTTTGGATCCGATCACGCGATATAGGGGGAAGTTCGCTCTACTTTTTCTTAAGAAATGGCTGGAACTTGTTGCCACGGATCGATGCAGCAGTGATACAGTGTTGTTCAAAGGTGTTGAGCGACGAGCTAAGGTAAACACAGACTTGGTTTCGTTGGCGGCTTTGGCAATGAAATCGATAATGCCGCCAAGCCTTTCTACTTTTATAGCCAGAATTCCCGTCGTGGGAAGCGACACTTCCGCCGGCTGATCAAGGGCTACAGCGACACCCATGTCCGGGCGCAGTCGAAATTCGACCGCGTTCTGTCGGCGCTCGCCATGCTCAAGGGCCGCGACGATGCCGCCGACTGGATCCGCCGCCTGCGCGAGGCGGCGCTGAAGGACGAAAAGGGCGACATGCTCGACGGCGCACTGAAGACGGTGGCGACGCTCGGGCTAGGTCCGGTAATCGGGTCGCCCTGACACACTGACAGACGTACCCCGCTATCACACCGTTCAGACAGTCGTGAACGTCGTTCAATTTCGACTTGAACAATGTTCAAAGCGTGATAGAGTGCACTTGTGAACGATGTTCATTTTCGACAGGCCGAAAGCCACGGTATGGACATCAAGCACTGCAAGGAAGTTTAACCAGCTCAAGACTATCACTGAGATCGAAACCGCGCCTGCAACCCGCAGGACCCGCCGGCACACCGTCGTAGGGGTTCGCCAAATGGAAATCGCCATGAACACGCATCTGATGTTGTCTCGGCGCTTTGCGCCTCTGTTCTGGACGCAGTTCCTGTCCGCCTTCAACGACAATTTCCTCAAGAACACGCTGGTGTTCCTGATCCTCTTCACGCTGGCAGCCGGCCAGGCGGCCTCGCTGGTCACGCTCGCCGGGGCCGTCTTTATGGCGCCCTTCCTGCTCTTGTCGGCGCTTGGCGGCGAGATGGCCGACCGCTTCGACAAGGCCCTGATCGCGCGCCGGCTCAAATTCGCCGAGATTGCCGCCGCGGGTGTCTCCGTCGCCGGCATCGCGCTGTCGTCTATTCCTGTGTTGATGACGGCGCTGCTGATGTTCGGCATCATTTCGGCGCTGTTCGGGCCGATCAAATACGGCATCCTGCCCGATCACCTCGAGCGCAAGGAACTGCCCAAGGCCAACGCCTGGATCGAGTCGGCCACATTTGCCGCCATTCTCGGCGGCACTATCGCCGGCGGCGTCGTGTCGGCCGATGGCATAGGCGTTACGGTCTTCGGGCCGATCATGATGGCCTTGGCCGTCGGCTGCTGGTTCGTCAGCCGCTATATTCCACCCACGGGTTCGGCGGCGCCTGGCCTCGTCATCGACAGGAACATCTTCCGCTCGACATGGCGCCAGGTCAGCGAGTTGCGGACCGACACGCGGATCTGGCGCGCCGGCCTGATGACCTCGTGGTTCTGGCTGATCGGCGCCATCGTGCTTTCGATCCTGCCGACCTTGATCAAGGATTCGCTCGGCGGCAACGAGATCGCCGTCACCGTCTATCTCGCTGTCTTCGCCGTTTCGATCGCCATCGGCTCGGCGATTGCCGCATGGATGTCGCAGGGACGCATCGTGCTTCTGCCCGCACCGGTCGGCACGGCGTTGCTGGCGCTGTTCGGTCTGCATCTGGCCTGGACCATCTGGAGCATGCAGCCTTCGCCGAAGGCGGAAACCCTCGGCCTGTTCTTCGCCGGGCCAAACACGATCCGTGTCGCGATCGACCTCGCCGGCATGGCCATCGCCAGCGCCTTCCTCGTGGTGCCGACCTTCGCCGCCGTGCAGGCCTGGTCGCCCGAAGCGCGTCGCGCCCGTGTCGTCGCCGCGGTCAGCATCGTCAATGCCGGCTTCATGACCGTCGGCGGCATTATCGTCGCCGTGATCCAGACGAAAGTTTCCACCGGCGGCATCCTGTTCGGCCTCGCCGCCGCCAACGCCGTCGCCGCCTGGCTGATGCTGAAATTCCTGCCGACCAACGCCTTCCGCGATTTCGTCTCCATCCTGTTCCGCGCCTTCCTTCGCCTGGAAGTCGAGGGCATGGAGAACCTCAAGTCGGCCGGCAAGGCGCCGATCCTGGCGCTCAACCATGTCAGCTTCCTCGACGGCCCGCTGGCGCTGACGCTGACCGATGAGGAGCCGGTCTTCGCCATCGACTACGCCATCGCCCAGGCCTGGTGGATGAAGCCGTTCATGAAGCTCGCCCGCGCCTTGCCGCTCAATCCGGCCAAGCCAATGTCGACCCGCACGCTGATCAAGATCGTGCAGGGCGGCGACCCGCTGGTTATCTTCCCCGAAGGTCGCATCACCGTCACCGGCGGATTGATGAAGGTCTATGACGGCGCCGCCATGGTGGCCGACAAGACCGGCTCGATGGTCGTTCCGATCCGCATCGACGGGTTGGAGAAAAGCCCGTTCTCCCGGCTGACGTCGCAGCATGTGCGCCGCCGCCTGTTCCCGAAGGTCAAGGTGACCATTCTGGAGCCGGTCAAGCTCGAAGTGCCGCCGCAACTGAAGGGCCGCAAGCGCCGCGCCGCTGCGGGTGCGGCACTCTATCAGGTCATGTCGGATCTCGTCTTCCGCACCCAGGACATCGACAAGACCGTGCTGGAAAAGGTCATCCTGACGGCGAATGAACGCGGCATGAAACGGCTCGCCGTGCAGGATCCGGTCACCGGCTCGCTGAGCTATGGCAAGCTGCTGACGGCGGCCGCCGTGCTCGGCGAGAAATTCCAGAACCTTTATGCCGATCAGCAGACGCTCGGCATCATGCTGCCCAACGCCAACGGCTCGTGCGCCACACTGCTTGGCGTGATGTCGTCCGGCAAGGTGCCGGCGATGATCAACTTCACCGCGGGCGCAGCCAACATCCTGTCCGCCTGCAAGGCGGCCGAGGTGCGTACGGTGCTCACGTCCCGCGCGTTTGTCGAGCAGGCAAAGCTCGGCGCGGTGGTCGAGGAAGTCGGCCGGTCGGTCGACATCGTCTGGCTCGACGATCTGCGCAAAACCATCGGTCTCAAGGACAAGCTGCTCGGCCTGCTGCGCAAGTCGACGCCGCGCGCGCCGCGCAAGCCCGACGATCCGGCGGTGATCCTGTTCACCTCGGGCTCGGAAGGCACGCCGAAGGGCGTCGTGCTCACCCACCGCAACATCCTGGCCAATGCCGCGCAGGCGGCCTCGCGCATCGACTTCCACTCGGGCGACAAGGTGTTCAACGTACTGCCGATCTTCCATTCCTTCGGCATGACGGCCGGCACGGTTCTGCCGCTGATCTCGGGCGTGCCGGTCTTCTTCTACCCCTCGCCGCTGCACTACCGCATCGTGCCGGAACTGATCTATGCGTCCAACGCGACGATCATCTTCGGCACCGATACGTTCCTCAGCGGCTATGCCCGCACCGCGCACCCCTACGACTTCCGCTCGATACGCTATTGTTTTGCCGGCGCCGAACCGGTCAAGGCGGCGACGCGCATGACCTACATGGAGAAGTTCGGGGTGCGTATCCTCGAAGGCTACGGCGTGACCGAAGCGGCGCCGGTGATCGCCATCAACACGCCGATGTACAACAAGTCCGGCAGCGTCGGCAAAATCATGCCCGGCATGGAATACCGCCTGGATCCGGTACCCGGCGTCGATGAAGGCGGGCGTCTCTACGTGCGCGGCCCAAATGTCATGTCGGGTTATCTGCGCGCCGAGAAGCCGGGTGTTCTGGAACCGCTGGAGGATGGCTGGCATGACACCGGCGATGTCGTCTCGGTCGACGAGGGCGGCTTCATCACCATTCGCGGCCGCGCCAAGCGTTTCGCCAAGATCGGTGGCGAGATGATCTCGCTCGCCGCCGTCGAGGCGCTGGCGGGTGAAGTGTGGAAAGGCTCGTTGTCGGCGGTCGCTTCCATGCCGGACGCGCGAAAGGGCGAGAAGCTCATTCTCATCACCGAGGCTTCCGGCGCCACACGTGCCGAATTCCTGGCCTTCGCCAAGGCCAATGGCGCCATGGACCTGATGGTGCCCGCCGAAGTGCGCGTCGTCCCGAAAGTCCCGGTGCTCGGCTCCGGCAAGCTCGACTTCGCCGGCGTGACCAAACTGGTGCGGGGGCAGGATGCGCCGGTCGCCAAGGTTGAGGCCGCCTGATCGATGCCGCGAGACGACGCCGCGCTGAAAGTCGCGGCGTCGCTTGGCGAGCGCTCCGCCCGCTAACGAATATGTGATCGCACCACTCACCCGGCATTCAGCCGGGCGGGTGGTATGTTGTCCCTTGGAATGTCAACCATGGAGGACACGATCATGCTCACCAGATACATTCTGCCGATTGCTATCGCCGCGGGCACATTGATGCTGTCGAGCGTCGGCACGCAGGCCCTGCCCATGGCAAAGCCCAATGCCGGCTCGTTGCCAGTCGAAAGCGTCGGCTGGAGATGCGGCCCCGGCTGGCACATGAACCGGTGGGGAAATTGCGTGCCCAACCGTCGTCGCGTGATAGTAGTCCGACCGGGACATTGGCGGTATCATCACTACCATCGCTGGCACCACCGCTGGTGATCACGGAGCGGATCGACGGCGTTCGCCCCAAAGCGGCGTTGGGCGTTTCCCCAAAAGGTGGCGTCTCCTGTGACGCCACCGGGCTTCTTCAAGCGATGAGATCCCGCATCGGCTTCACCGCCGCGGACTCCGGAAACACCTTGTCGCCGAGCACCGCGGCGGACAGGCCGAACTGGTCGGCGAGCAGGCCTTTCAGCACCGCCCTGACATCGCTGGTCGGCGCAAGGTCGCGTTGTTCGTAGAGCTGGGCCGGCTTCAATCCCGGCCAGTCGGCGATGACGCGGCCGCCCTTGATCGCGCCGCCGGCGAGCAGCGCCACCGTGCCGGTGCCATGATCGGTGCCGACCGTGCCATTGATCCGCGCCGTGCGTCCGAATTCGGTGATGGCGACGATCGCCGTGTCCTTCCAGCGCTCGCCGAGACCCTTCTCGAATTCATCGAAGGCGCCGTCGAGGCCGCCGAGCAGCGTGGCGAGCCGGCCCGTGGCGCCGCCTTCGTTGACATGCGTGTCCCAGCCGTCGAAGGCAAGCGCCGCAACACGCGGCCCGTCATCGGCCGCGATCAGCTTGGCCGCACCTTGCGCGGCCTGCCGCATGCCGGCGGCGCTGTCGAGGCCGCCCCTCGGCTTCATCGCACCGCCCTTCGGCTTCGTCGCGTTGCCGCCGATCTGGTCGTCGAGCGCCATGCGGTCGGCATCGAGGCCCTTTTGCAGGGCCACCGCCAGCACCGGGTCGCGATGCTGGTAGAGGTCGAGGACCCGCGCCGCGAGGTCGCCTGCCGGCGCCGGCAGCGATTGCGGCGCCCAGCCGAGCACGGGAGCCGCGCCGCGGATCACCAGCGGCGTCGACGGTCCGACGGCCAAGCCGCCAAGCGTTGCCACGCGCTCGCCCGCCGGCAGGCTCTCCAGCGCCCGGTTGAGCCATCCGGTGGCGACATGGCCAGGACCGGCAAAGCCGCTTTCCAGCACGTCCTGGCCGTCGAAGTGCGAGCGCTCGCGATAGCCGGTCGCGGCCGCATGCACCACCGCCGCCTGCTTGTCCTTGAACAGCCTGGCGAAGACCGGCATCGCCGGATTGACCGCGAAGAAACCATCGAGCGGCAGCGCCGCGTGCGGGCCGGCAAGCGATAAAGCGATGTCGCCATGCAGGCCGGCATAGTCGGGATCGCCTACCGGACCGACCGCCGACAGGCCGTCGAGCGCGCCGCGCAGCACGATGACGATCAGGCGCGGATCGCGATTGTCGGCGGCGCGGGCAAAGCGCGGCAGATAGGCCCAGGCAAACAGCGCCCCGCCGGTCATCAGCACGGCGCGGCGGGACGGGTGAGGCGTTTCACACAGCAGGCTCATGACTTGGTCTCCATCGGAGTTGTCGGCACCGGACTTGTCGCTCGCGCTATCGTCTCTGGAATTCAGGCGCCATCAGCAGCAGCGCCAGGCCTTGCTGCTTGGACTCGGCACGGGCGACCGCTTGCCGCGTTTCCGGCGAGGCGGAGGGACCGATGACGGCGTCGAGCATGTCGTTGGGATTGCCGATATCCTTGACCTGGCGGGCCGCCTGCCAGGCGATGTCGAGGCGGATCTTCATGCCTTCGGCAGAGGCCCAGCTGTCCGCCTGGTCGGAAAAGCCGTTCGGCCCCGGCGGCTGCCAGAGCGGCTCGCCAAGCGCATTGAGCCAGTTGAGCGACTGGCCGGGATCGTTCGCCGGACCCGGGCCGGCCGCCCGGCGGATGGCGGCGATATAGTCGAAGGGCGAGCGCATCTTGGCCAGCGGCGTCGACCATGCCTCCGGCATGTCGATGAGGGTCGCCGCCAATGCCCGCAGATTGCCGTCGCTCTTGGCGAAAACCTTGGCCAGGCGTGCAACCGCCGCGGGCGGCGGGTCGTCCGCTATGAAATGACGGACGAGTTCCGTGGCGATGTGCTGCGCTGTCGCCGGATGGCTGGCGATGTCGTTGAGCGCCGCCTCGGCCTGTCCCATGCCGCTGGCTGGATAGGTCTTGCCCAGCAGCACCGCATCGCCCGGCTCATGTGCATTGGCGTTGAAGACGGAACTGCCGGGTTCGCCAAGCCGACCTTCGCGCCCGGCCATCGTCCAGCCGGTCAGCATGCGCGCGAAGCTGGTCACGTCGGCCTGGGTATAGCCGCTGCCGACACCCATGGTGTGCAGTTCCATGATCTCGCGGGCGAGGTTCTCGTTGAGGCCGCGCTGCCGGTTCCAGCCGGCACGCGAGTCCGGGCCGATCGATTGCTGGTTGTCGAGATAGAGCAGCATTGCGGGATGCCGCTCGACCGCCATCAGCATGTCGGCGAAGCGGCCGAGCACGAAGGGGCGGATCGCTTCCCGTTCGAAGGCGCCGGCGCTCGCCCGCACGATGTTGTCCTTCGCCACGGAGACGCAGAAATGGTTCGACCAGAAATACACCAGGCGTTCGACGAAGCCTGCCTCGGCGCGAAAGGCCTTGTCGAAGCGCGCCTGGGCTTCCGCGCGAAACAGCGTCGCCTCGACCGGCGGCGCGGGTTTGGCCGGGGCCGCGGGCGGTGGCACGGGTTGGGCAGGCGCAACCCGTTCCGGTGTGGCCTGGGCGCTCGCCATTGCGGGCTGCGCCGTGGTTGTGGCCATGCGCTCGCGGTCGAGCTTGCGTTGGAAGTTTGCCGCCATGCTGGCCTGGATGGCCGGCGTGCTGCCCGGCAGGCTTGCATAGGCCGGATCGTCGAGCGAGATCATGGCGATGTCGGGCTGCCGCAGTTCCGCCTTCAGATAGCCGCGCGGGTCGTGGGTCACCCTGTCGCGGTCGCCGGGCCTCGCGCCGAGCCCGAAGCGGTTGAGAGCGACGAGCACTGGATCGGGCGGGGAATTGGAGGCCGGGATAGCCAAGTCAGCTCTCCATTGCTGGGGCTTCCCGCGCGCGGCGCCGGAAGCCCGTTCGAGCCGTTTCCTGTTCAACCGAGGTCGCGGGGCCGACGAAATTGTCAGCCCCCGAGGCCCTTACCAGTCTTACCAGTGATGCCAGCGGTGCCAGTGACGGTGCGGATGCCACCCGTAGAAGGCCGGGCGATGCCAATAGTAACCGGGGTAGACGACCACGCGATTGGGGACGCAGCGCCCCCAGGGATTGGGATGCCAGCCAGGCCCGCAACCCCAGGCGACGTGCTCGACCAGCGCCGGGGCGGCAAGCGGTGCCAGCGGCATCGCCGAGGATGCCGCGACCGTAGCCACCGTTCCGGTCATCGCGAGAGCGGCGGTGGCCGCGTATTTTGTCAGATAGTTCATGACCATGCTCCGAAGTTGTCCGAGGTTGAAACCTGCCGGCGCCAGATGGCCCGGCAGGCCTTGCCCTTCATTTCGTTAAACGGGCGCCGTCGGCATTTCCGTCGGTCGTCACGGTGATTTTTTTGGCGGTGTCGACGGCTGCGGCCCGGCGCGCCTCGAGAGCCCTTCCGCCAGCAGGCTGCGATCCTCGGCGGAGCCGGCCGCCGCGAACTCGATGATGCGCTGCTCCAGCCGCGTGCGCACGGTGACGTCGGCATTGCGGGCCCGCTCAAGGGCGGCCGCCAGGGCCGCCGTGTCGAGGACGGGCTGCCGCAGCAAATCAGCCGCCTCGCGCCTGGCCTGCTGGCCGTCGCGAATGACGTCGCGCGACTCCTGGCGGACTTCGCGCAGCGCCTTGCGGAACAGCGTGCGCTGCTGGTCGGGAAGCCGGCCGCCGGCTGCCTCCAGCGAATAGCCCTGGGCCGGCTTGCCGCGTTTTATCCAGACGGCCCCGCCGGCAAGCGCACCGGCCAGGAAGACATTCAGCACCACCGATGCGATGAGGAGATTACGGCCGGTGCTCATAGGTCTTCCTCGATCGTGTCAGGCCCGGCATCGCCGAACGCGGTCGCATTGGCGTCGAGCACATAATGGTCGGGCTGAACCTCGGGCGTGACGACGGTCACCAGGGCCAATCCGGCTACGGCGCCGGCCAGCCCAATGCCGGCAAGCCCAAGCCCCAGCCACCAGAAGCGCTGACGACGGCGCCGGACGACGTACCGGTCGGCGGTCCGCAGGATCGTGTCGTGCAGCGCCTTGCCGGGGTGCGGGACGCGATAACCGTCGAGCAGGGCGTCAAGCGCGCCGGCGTTTCGCGAAATGGCTTGCCCCGTCTCGCTTGAAGCATAGGCGATGGCTGCTTCGCGCTCGGCTTTCGGCCAGCGCCGTGGATCGCTGCCATAGGCCTCGGTGAGCGCCGCGAAACGCCTGGCGTCCATTGCCTGGCCATCCTCGATATCTTCAGCCATCTGTCTTCCCCTTGCGCCTTGGTGCCGCGTGCCCACGCGGGTTGGAAACGAGGCCGGCCGGCCCCCGCCGGACGCCCGCGAGGCGCGGTGAATGTCCGACATTCATGGTCGCGCTCTTCTCAGTCATGGACGCCATCCCTGGCCAGGATCATGTGCAAGGCCCGCCGGCCGCGCGAAAGCAGGCTCTCCAGCGCATCGACGCTGATATCCAGCGTCGCGGCCGCCTCTATGTTGGACATCTCCTGATAGTAGACCAGGATGATCGCCTCGCGCTGGCGTGGCGCGATGGCTTGCAAGGCCTGCTCGATCCTCTGCGGCTCTTCGCGGGCGTCGGGAAGTGGGGAGGGGTCGGCCATGTCCGGCAAATCGTCGGTCACCAGTTCGCGGCGCCGGCGCAGCCGGTCGTAGCAGAGGTTGAGCGTCACCCGGTGGATCCAGCTGTCGAACCGTGCATTGCCGCGCCGCCAGCTCGAGGCGTGGCGCCAGATGCGCACGAAGGTCTCCTGCGCCACGTCCTCGGCCTCCGCCGCGTCGCCCAGCATGCGAACGGCGAGCGAAAGGATGCGCGGTAATTTGCGCGCGACGAGCGTCTGCACGGCCGCCGGGTCGCCGGCACCGACCCGGCGAACCAACTCCTCGTCCGGATCGGCGCTCATCGGCTGGCGCACTCCCGATATCCATCACGTGTCATGGCCTCTTTGGTCATTGCTCCGGCTTGGCAGCGGATTTGTGGCCTGGCATCTCGTCGGCCGTCAGGACGCCGTCACCATTCTTGTCCAGCCTGGCAAAGCGCTTGGCGAAGAACGCATCGAGCTCGGCGCGATCGATGAAGCCGTCATGGTTCGAATCGATGCGCGCGAAGGATTTGGCCGCATCGCCCTTGATGTTGCGCTTGGCCTGGAAAGCCTCCCACTCCAGCAGGCTGATCTTGCCGTCGCCATCCGTGTCGGCGGCCATGATCGCCTTCTCCCTCCGCTTCTGGAACTTGGCCAGCGTAATGTCGGACCTTGCCTTTGGCGCGCCTGGGGCGGCAGCTGGCGGCGTGGCGCCGGGAGACGTGGCGCCGGGAGGCGTAGCAACTGGGGGCTGCGTCGCCGTCTGAGCAAGGGCTGCAACGGTCAGCAGGCTCAAGGCGGCGGCAAGGATCGAACGGCTTATCATGCTTTTAGCGTCTCCGGTTGGCGCGTCGGCCACGGCCCATGCCGTGGTCACGCTTCAGCCGTTAAACGCCGCGACGGGCAAAATCCGTCGGTCGCCTGTGACGATCACCCGATTCGGCGATGCCGCCCCGGTGCCGGTGCCAAAAGCAGCGGCCACAATACCCCCATCCGGCGTCATCCGAACTCACGCCGGCCGGCCACCGCCCCTGGCGAACGGGCTAGGTCGATGGGTCGGCGGCGACCAGTTGGTCCGGTTTGAAACCCGCATGTTGTGGGATCCAGACATCGCCCTCGCGGTTGAACCAGTGACACAGATACATCCCGGAAGCGGCACCGTCGCTGACCGTCATCTTCGGCCCTCCCGACTTCAGCTTGACGACGTCTCCGGTCTTGAAAGTATTGGGCATTTTCGACCTCCCATGCTGAGGCCCACGAGTTTCCCACCAAACCCGAGTCGCGACAATGGCGGATATGGGACGCCACTGCGCGATCCACCGCACAGCCAGAGGTCAAGTGCCGGTAGCGGCATAGGAAGGACAGCAAGAAGGGAAGGAACTGGTGCCGCTTGCGTGACTCGAACACGCGACCCCCGCATTACGAATGCGGTGCTCTACCAACTGAGCTAAAGCGGCCCGGGAGGCCAAGGCCTCCAAGATGGGCTGGGTGATAGACTCAACCGGCCGCGAATTCAAGATGCCACTTGGCAAATCATGCACGGGCGCCCGCGGCGATCGAAACCGGGGTTCACGCCACGCTGCGCGGGAGAATCGCCAGCATGTTCCGATTTTGTTTGCCGGAATAGCGCCAAGATGGACTTTGGACGGCTCGTCGAGGCAGAATGCGGCCGCCCGCCCGTTGATTGATTGGTCGCCTACGGCTAACCATCAGCGAAGTTTGGGCAATTTGCAGAGGGATCCCGCTTGGACGCGATCGAAAAAGCGATCCGGAACGCCTTGGAGAAGGGCAATGCCGAGGACCGCGCGTTTCGCGAGAAGGTCTATCGGTCGGCCTTTGCCGCGCTCGACCGTGCGCTCCAGGCCAATCCCGGCGTGACCGTGGAAGTCGCCATCAAGCGCCGCAAGGCGATCCAGGCGACGATCACCGAAATCGAATCCGAGTTCCTGCCGGCGGTGCCGGATGTCGGCCTGGAGGTCGACGCGCCGGCGGCCGAGCCCGCGGCCACCGCGGCGCCCGCGATCGAGATCGGCGGCGACCAGGCGCCATCGCCCGCCGTCACCGTCGACGGCCCCGCGCAACCTGCATCCGACGCACCGCGCTCGCGCGTGCTGCCGGTCGTTCCCGACATCATGCCGGACGCGACCCTTGCCGGCGTGCCGGCCATCGACATGTCCGCTCCCGCTGCATCCGGTGCCGCCACGGAAGTGGCGCCCGATCGCGATGAGCGGCGCATTCGCGGGCGCCGCCTGCCGTTGACCGCCATCTTCTTCACCGTGACCCTGCTAGCGGCGATCGGCATCGGCGTGTTCTTCGCCATCCAGACCGGCGTGTTCAAGACGGCGGCGCAGCTCGATACGGCGCCGCCCGAGGCGCCGCCAACCGTCGAGGGCGACGATTTCACTCCGGCCGATGGCGCCAACGCGCCGGCCAAGCCTGGTGCCGCGGACCAGTCGCGTAACTGGATCAATGTGTTCTCGCCGGCAGACCCCACGCATGTCGCTGCCCCGTCGGACGCCAAGGCTTCGGTGATGAAGGACGACACCGGTCCGTTCCTGCGCATCCAGTCCGGCCCCTCCGGTTCGGCGATCGCCTTCGATGTCGGGCAAGGCGTGCTGGAGAAGCTCGCCGGCAAGCACGCCGTGTTCGACATCATCGCTCGTGCCGAGGAGGGCAAGGACACGCAAATCTCCGTCGACTGCAATTTTGGCGAGCTCGGCGATTGCGGCCGCAAGCGCTACGCGGTCGGCCAGCAGCGCAACGAATATCTGTTCGACGTGCAGTTCCCCAACAAGCATCCGGGCTCGGCCGGAACCATCGCCGTCAATTCCGATTTCGACAAGCAGGGCAAGGCGGTGGACATCTACGAGATCCGCGTCTCGATCGAGCCGTAGATATCGGATCCTGACGGAACATCGCAAGCGAACCTCGTGGAGCTATATCACCGGTTTGGTGCTGCGCAGATCACCCCAGCCCGGGGCCGATTCCAACGCGGTGAAGTCGCCTGTCGCAATCTCCCGGCATATGGTCATAAGCGCAGCACCGGCAGCGCGGGCGAGCGATCCGCCGACACTGATCCGCCGCACGCCCGCCTGGGCAATCTGGTCGAGGGTCAATCCCGAGACACCTTGGCCGAGCACATGATTTACTGGAACGCTGACCGAGCGGCAAAGCTTCTGGAGGGATGCCAGGTCCGGCACTCCGGGCGCGTAGACGACCTCGGCGCCGAGAGTCTCGAAGACCTTGAGGCGGCGAATGGCTTCTTCGAGATCATATACTCCTTTGCCTAGGCCGTCGGCGCGAGCGGTCAGGACGATGTTGTGTTTTCGCGCGGCGTCAGCCGCAGCGGCAACCCGTGCCACCGCGTCGTCAAAATCGCGGATCGGCAAGTCCGATTTCGGCTGCCGATCCTCGATGGACAGCCCAGCCAACCCAGCCTCCGCCGCGAGCCGAACGGTTTCGGCAACGCCTTCGGGAGTATCCTCGTACCCGTCCTCCAAATCCGCGGTAACCGGGACATCGGTCGAAGTCGCTATCTCGGCGGCATATGCCAGGCTCTCGTTGCGGTTGACCTCCAGCGCTCCGTCTCTGCGGCCTTTTGAGAACGCGTAGCCCGACGATGTGGTTGCCAGCGCCTTGAAGCCCAGGCTCACCATCATCCGGGCGCCGCCTACGTCCCAGGGGTTGGGAATCACGAAGCAGCCGGATTTGTGAAGAGCGCGAAAACGTTCGACCTTGTCGGATCGGGAAATCATGTGTGCTCCTCTGCCTGGAATGGAACTTTCGGTTTGGGATCCCGGTCTAGCGATCGAGCAGCGCCTGCAGTGTCTCGATCCGGTCGGCTTCGTTGGCCGGCTTGTCCCAGCGCAGCCGTGAAATGCGGGGAAAGCGCATGGCGACGCCGGATTTGTGCCGGGTCGATCGGTTGAGCCCCTCGAAGGCGACTTCCAGCACCAGGCCATTGTCGCGGTCTGCCCGCACCGAACGCACCGGCCCGAAACGCTCGACCGTGTTGTCCCGGACATATTTGTCGATCTGCTTCAGCTCCTCGTCGGTGAAGCCGAAATAGGCCTTGCCGACCGGCACCAGTTCCTCCTCGCCCTCGGCTCCGGACCAGACGCCGAATGTGTAGTCGGAGTAAAAACTCGAGCGCTTGCCGTGGCCGCGCTGGGCATACATCAGCACCGCGTCCACAGTGTGCGGATCGCGCTTCCACTTGAACCACGGGCCTTTTGGCCGGCCGGCGACATAGGGCGAATCCCAGCGCTTCAGCATCACGCCTTCGATGATCGGGTGCGGCGGCGCGCGGCGCAGGTTCTCCAGCGCCTGCCAGTCCGTGAAAGCGACGAAGGGCGACAGGTCGAAACGGCCGGGGTCGAGCGTTTTCATGAAGGCTTCGAGGCGGTCACGCCGCTCGCGGAACGGCAATGCACGAAGGTCTTCGTCGCCGAGCTGAAGCAGGTCGTAGCAGCGCATGAAGGCCGGATATTGCTGTTGCATCTTCGGCGTCACCGTCTTGCGGTTCAGCCGCTGCTGCAGGTCCGAGAAGGTTCCCGTCGCCTCTCGCGGGTCGCCGACGAGCAATTCGCCATCCAGTGTCGCGGAAAAGTGCATGGCGTCGGCGAGGTCGGGAAAGGCGCCGGAAACATCGTCGCCGGTGCGCGAATAAAGCCGGCGGACGCCGCCTTCCGCGACCGCCTGGACGCGGATGCCGTCCCATTTCCACTCGGCCGCGTAGTCCGCCGGATCGAGCTTTTCGAGATCGCCGTCGCCGACCGGGTTCGACAGCATCACCGGGCGGAACAACGCCATCGCCGTGCTGCGGGGTTTTTCGGCCTTGCCCTCCAGCCAGGCGAACAACGCCGTATAGGGCGGCGACAGCCCGTGCCAGAGCTCCTCGATCTCGGCGACATCGACCTTGCCGAAATCCGCCAGCGCCTGTTTGGCCAGCCGCGCCGAGACGCCGATGCGCAGGCCGCCGGTGACCAGCTTGATGATGGCGAAGCGTGCCGAGATGCCGGCGCTGTCGAGCAAGCCGGCCAGCACCTTCGGTCCGTCGGAGCGGCTTGCCGCCTGCAGTTTTGCCACGACCTCGCCGAGCGTCGGCTCGCGGTTGGGGATCTTGCCAGGCGTCTGCGGCCAGACCAGCGACACCGTCTCGGCGAGGTCGCCGACATAGTCGTAGGAATAGCCGAACAGCACGGGGTCCATGCGTTCGGTGACCAGCATGCGCAGCATCGCCGGCTTGACGGCGGCTATCGTGAGGTCACCGGTGATGGCGGCCAGCGCCAGCCCGCGATCCGGGTCCTCAACGGTCCGGAAGTAATCGACCAGCAGCGTCAGCTTGCCGTTGCGCGACGGCGTCAGCACCAGGCGGTCGAGAAGCTCGGCGAAGCGGTTCATGCCTTCAATCGCCCTCGTCCTCATAGCCCACCAGATGCAGCGGCCGGGCGGCTATGCCTTCGAGCTCGCACCAGCGCACCAGGGCTTCCTCGCGGCCATGCGTTACCCAGATCTCCTCGGCGCCGGTCTCCTTGATGGTAGAGGTGAGTTCGTCCCAATCGGCATGGTCCGAGATGATGAGCGGCAGTTCGACGCCGCCTTGCTTGGCGCGCTGGCGGATGCGCATCCACCCCGACGCGAAGCACGAGATCGGATCGGGAAAGCGCCGCGCCCAGCGATCGGCGAAGGCCGATGGCGGACCGACGACAATGGCGCCGGCAAAGTCCCCCTTGCCGCTCTCGACCGTTGCCGGCTCGAGGATACCCAGGTCGATGCCCTGGCTCTGATAGTATTCGCTGAGCCTGGCCAGTGCGCCATGGATGTAGAGCGGCTTGTCATAGCCGGCGTCGCGCAACAGCCGCATCACCCGCTGCGCCTTGCCCAGCGCGTAGGCGCCGACCAGGTGCGAGCGTTCGGGAAACTGCGCCGCCGATTTCAGCAGGCGCGCGATCTCTTCCGTGTCGGGCGGATGGCGGAACACCGGCAGGCCGAAGGTCGCCTCGGTGATGAACACGTCGCAGCGGATTGGTTCGAACGGCGCGCAGGTCGCGTCCTTTTGCCGTTTGTAATCGCCGGAGGCGACGATGCGCGTACCCTGATGCTCGACCGATATCTGCGCCGAGCCCAACACATGGCCGGCCGGATGGAAGCTGACGCTGACGTCGTTCAGAGCGATCGTCTCGCCGAGCCGAGCCGCTTGCGTGGCCCCGGCAAAATCCTCGCCATAGCGCAGGCCCATAATGTCGAGCGTCTGCTGCGTCGCCAGCACCGAGCGGTGGCCGGAACGTGCATGGTCGGAATGGCCGTGCGTGATCAGCGCCCGGTCCACCGGCCGCACCGGGTCGATGAAGAAATCGCCCGGCGGGCAGTAAAGGCCTTCGGGCCGGGGATGAAGCAGGTCGCTGGCGCGCATGGTCCCCAAGATAGGATATAATTCCGCTGCGGGAAGCCTGTTGTCGGAGACTGCTGACTCCTGGACATGGCTGCTCTACAGAGATGGCGACCCGGCAGCCATCCGCCGGCGGAACCACCATCATGAAACCGCTTCAGACATCGTCCGGCGATTTGAACGCCGATCGCCGTGCCGACTATGCCGAGATGCTCTTTGCCTCCGGCGATCATACGGCCGCGGCCGAGCTGCTGCTCGGCGCACTGGAGCTGGCGCCGCGATGGGCAATGGGCTGGTTCCGCCTCGGCGAGATGCAGGAGGCATCGGGCAGGCTCGACCTGGCGGCGCAGGCCTGGGCGATGTCGCTGAAACTTGATCCGGCCGATCGTCAGGGCGCGGCCCTCAAGCTGCAGCTGATCGGCAAGGCTCCGCTTGCCACCGCCCCACCCAGCGCTTTTGTCGAAGCGCTGTTCGACCACTATGCCGAGACATTCGAGGAGATGCTGGTCGGCAAGCTCGACTACCGCTTGCCCGATTTCCTCGAGCAGATGATTCGCAAGGCAAGGCCGGGTCGCTTCCGCCTGGCGCTCGACCTTGGTTGCGGAACCGGACTGATGGGCGAGAGACTGAGGCCGATTGTCGACCGGCTGGAAGGGGTCGATATCTCGTCCAGGATGCTGAAGAAGGCGCGGGCGAAAGGTATCTACGACACGCTGACAAAAGCCGATCTGCAAGGGTTTTCCCATTCAGGCGAAAAGCCCGATCTGGTGACGTCGGCCGATGTCCTGATCTACATCGGCGCGCTCGATGGCCTGGTGGGCACCCTTGCCGACCTGCTCGCCGAAGGCGGCCTGTTTGCCTTCTCCGTGGAGGCGCTTGCAGACGACGGCGATTTCGCGCTGCAGCCCTCGCGGCGCTACGCCCATTCGCAACCCTATGTCAGGCGGACACTCGAGGCCAACGGGCTTACGATCCTGGCACTGGAGCCAACGATCATCCGCCAGGATCGCCGCGAGCCCGTCAGAGGGCTGGGCGTTGTGGCGTGGAAGCCTCATGCCGTTTGAAGCGTGCAGGATCATCGTGCGGCGGTGCTGCCACGGCTCAGTGCTGCTGCGAAAAAGTCCGATTTGCGTGCGCGACTGATATTTGCGATCTGGTCGCATCAGGGCGGGATACCGGGAGGAGCATATCGGATGCGCTGGAACATGATGATCTTGGCATCTTGCCTGGCAACAGCCGGCTGCGTCGGCAATTCGATGTCCGAGCGGCAGGACGCCAACGTAGAATCCTCACTGCAATACGACACCGTGCCGTGCGATCAGTTGCTGGCGCAGCGCAATGGCCTGGCGCAGCAATACAACCTTCCGGTGACCGCGAAGCCGACCTTCTCCAATCCCGCCATGGGTTTCGGTCCGTTCACGCCCGACATGCGCTCCAAGGCCAAGCGCGACAGCGACAAGGCGTCGGGCGAGATCGACGCCATGAACCGGTCGATCGAGCGCCGCGACTGCGGCAAGCCGGACAATCAGAAGAAGAAGTTCGCCCTGCCCAGTTGAAGACACGCTGTTGGGCGGGGAACTCATCGTGGACGGCGTTCTGCATCCGCATGGGGGCACTGTCGGATGAAACTATCGGACCTTGGCGATCGCATCTGCATTCTGGGACCGTCCAACAGCGGCAAGTCGACCCTGGCCGACGCGATTGCCCGCAAGCGTGGCCTGGAACCCGTTCATCTCGATTTGCTTCACCATCTGCCCAACACCGACTGGGAGCCGCGTCCAAAGGCCGAGTTCATCGCCTTGCATGACGCCGCGATTGCCGGCGAGCGCTGGGTGATGGACGGAAACTACTCGATCTGCATGCCGCAACGCTTCCGGCGGGCGACGGGAGTGATCCTGCTGGATATCTCCATACCGGCAAGCCTGCTGCGCTACTTCAGGCGAACTCTGTTCCAGAAAAACAGACGCGGAGCCCTGGAGGGAGGGCGCGACAGCGTCAAATGGGACATGATCCACCATATCGCCGTGACCACGCCGAAAAACCGCCGGAGATACCAGGCGATGTTCGAGGAGCTCGATTTGCCAAAGCTGCAGCTGTCCTCGGTGGCAGCGATCAAGCGGTGCTTCAGGCAGTGGAATCTGGCCAGATAGGAATCCTGGTCAATATCCCGCCTTGCGGTCCACCAGATTCTCGAGCCTTTCGCCGCGCTCGAAGGCGTCCATCTGGCGCAGCATGGTCGGCGCCAGGTGCATGGGATCGGAGGTTGCCGCGGCGTGCGGCGTCACGAACACCTTCGGATGGCTCCACAGCGGGCTGGTCTTCGGCAGCGGTTCGACCTCGAACACGTCGAGGCTCGCCTCCTTCAGCGTGCCGTCGTCCAGCGCCCGCACGATGTCGGCATCCTTCTGCAGGCGGCCGCGGCCGGCATTGATCAGCACCGAGCCGCCGAGGCCGTTGCGCTTGCGCAATTCCTTCAGCACGCCGTAATTGATGATGCCTTGCGTGTCCGGCGTCAGCGGCAAAAGCACGACAAGGATATCGGTCGCCTTGAGGAAGGGGATCAACCCGGCCTCGCCGGAATAGGTGGCCACCCCCTGCATCGGCCGCTCGGTGCGCGACCAGCCATTGACCGCGAAGCCGAGCGACAGCAGCACCGAGGCCGCGGCGCGCCCGAGATTGCCAAGGCCCATGATGCCGACGGATATGTCGCCGGCCGGCCGCTGCGGCGGCTCGTGCCAGATCTTCTTTTGCTGCTGCTGCCGGTAGAGCAGGCCCTGGCGATGATGATCGAGCACCCGCCAGACGACATATTCGGTCATGTATTGCGTGAGGTTGTCGGCGACGACCTTGACGATCGGCACGTCGGGCAGGCCGGGATCGGCGAAAATATGGTCGACGCCGGCGCCGATGGAGAAGATGGCGCGCAGATTGGGCAGCGACGACAACAAATTGGGCTTCTGCTTCCACACCACAGCATAGGTGATCGACGGATCCATGGCGCCGTCCGGCTCCAGCACCACCTCACGCTCGGCCGACAGCAGCTCGCGCCAGCGCTGCGGATGAAAGCCGGTGACGGCAAGCAGGATGCGGCCTTTTTCCATCGCGGTTCGTCTAATCCTCTTTACGCAAATTACTCGCTGACGATGCCGACCGGCGCCGTCTCTATCTTGAAGGCGGCCGAGATCAGCGCCCGAGTATAGTCGGTTTGCGGATTTTCAAAAATCTGCCGGGAAGGGCCGGCTTCGACGATCTGGCCATTGCGCATGACGATGACGTCATTGGCAAGCGCCCGGATGACCTTGAGATCGTGGCTGATGAAGAGATAGGCGAGGTCGTGCTTGGCCTGCAGATTGCGCAGGAGGTCGACGACCTGCGCCTGCACGCTCATGTCGAGCGCCGATGTCGGCTCGTCCAGCATGACGAAGCGCGGGTTGAGCACCATGGCACGCGCGATCGCCACACGCTGGCGCTGGCCGCCGGAAAACTCGTGCGGATAGCGGTTGCGCGTCGCCGGATCGAGGCCGACCTCCTTCAGCACGTCCGCCACCTTGTCGTCGCGTTCATCGGGCGACAGCTTCGGCTCATGGATTTTCAGCCCTTCCTCGATGATCTCGGCGATCGACATGCGCGGGCTGAGCGAACCGAACGGATCCTGGAAGACGATCTGCAATTCGCGCCTGAGCGGCCGCATGGCGTTGAAGGTGAGCTGGTTGATATCGCGGCCGTTGAACCGGATGGTGCCCGTCGACGAGATCATGCGCGCCAGCGCCAGGCCGAGCGTCGTCTTGCCGGAGCCGGACTCACCGACCACGCCCAGCGTCTGGCCGGCGCGCACGGTGACATCGATGCCGTCGACCGCCTTCACATGGTCGACCGTGCGGCGGAAGAAGCCCTGCTTGATCGGGAACCAGACCTTGATGTCCGTGCCGGTCATGACAGGCTTGGCATCGGTATTGGCCGCCGGCGGCTTGCCCTTCGGCTCTGCCGCCAGAAGATGCCGCGTATACGGGTGCTGCGGATTGGCGAAGATGTCCTTGGTCGGTCCGGTCTCGACGATCTTGCCCTTGGTCATCACGCAGACCCGGTCGGCGATCTTGCGCACGATGCCGAGATCGTGGGTGATGAACAGCATCGACATGCCCTTGCGGCTTTTCAGGCCCGCGAGCAGTTCGAGGATCTGCGCCTGCACGGTGACGTCGAGGGCCGTCGTCGGCTCGTCGGCGATCAGCAGTTCCGGTTCGTTGGCCAGCGCCATGGCTATCATGACGCGCTGGCGCTGGCCGCCGGACAACTGGTGCGGATAGGCGTCGAGCCGCTTCTGAGGATCGCGGATGCCGACCTCGTTGAGCAGCTCCAGCGTGCGCGCCTTGGCCGCGCGGTCGGCCATGCCCTGGTGCAGCTTCAGGATCTCGACGATCTGGTGCTCGATCGTGTGCAGCGGATTGAGCGAGGTCATCGGCTCCTGGAAGATCATGGTGATCTTGTTGCCGCGTACTTGCCGCAACTGCTTCTCGCTCATCACCAACAGGTCGGCGCCCTCAAACAGGATTTTCCCCGAGGGGTGGCTGGCGCTGGGGTAGGGCAGGAGTTTCAGCACCGACAGCGCCGACACTGACTTGCCGGAGCCGGATTCGCCGACCAGGGCGATTGTCTCGCCCTTGGCGATGTCGAAGGAGATGTGGTCGACGGCGACGGACTGGCCACCGCCCTGGGCGAAGGCGACACTGAGGTCCTGTACGCTGAGCAGGGGCGGTTGGCTCATTTGAACGTCTTGCGCGGATCGAAGGCGTCGCGCGTCGCTTCGCCGACAAAGACCAGCAGCGACAGCATGAGCGAGATGACGACGAAGCCGGATATGCCTAGCCACGGCGCATTGAGATTGCGCTGGGCCTGCTTGAGCAATTCGCCGAGCGAGGCGGACCCCGGCGGCAGGCCGAAGCCGAGATAGTCGAGCGAGGTCAGCGTCGAGATCGACCCCGAGAGCAGGAACGGCAGGAAGGTCAATGTCGCCACCATGGCGTTGGGCAGCAAATGCCGGAACATGATGGTGCGGTTGGGCACGCCGAGCGCCCGCGCTGCGTTGACATATTCGAAGTTGCGGGCGCGCAGGAACTCTGCCCGGACCACGCCGACCAGCGCCACCCAGGAAAACAACAGCATCAGCCCGAGCAGGATGAAGAAGCCCGGTGGCAGGATGGCGGCGACGATGAGCAAGAGATAGAGCACCGGGATCGCCGACCAGATTTCGATGAAGCGCTGGAACAGCAGGTCCGTCCAACCACCGAAATAGCCCTGCAAGGCACCGGCGCAGACGCCGATCAGGGCCGAGCCGGCGGTCAGGATCAGCCCGAACAGCACCGAGATGCGGAAGCCGTAGATGACGCGCGCCAGGACGTCGCGCGCCTGGTCGTCAGTGCCGAGCCAGTTCCAGTTGCCGACGATGCAGGCCGGGTCGGCAGCCCCTTGCGGATACTGGTTGCAGCGCACCTTGGCGTCATATTCCCATGACGGTTTGGCCGGTGCGGCTTCCGGGATGGCATTGTTGACGGTCTGGTAGGAATAGCGGATTGGCGGCCAGATCATCCAGCCATTGGCGTTGATCTCGTCCTGGATCACCGGATCGCGATAGTCGGTGACGGCATAGAAGCCGCCGAACTTTTCCTCCGGGTAGGCGACCATCACCGGAAACAGGATCTCGCCCTTGTAGGAAGCGATGATCGGCTTGTCGTTGGCGATGAACTCGGCAAACAGCGACAGCACGAACAGGACAAGGAAAATCCACAACGACCAGTAGCCGCGCCTGTTGGCCTTGAAGTTCTGCAGGCGGCGCTTGTTGAGCGGCGACAGGAACGGCCGTGGCATCCGCTCCGGCACCACGCCGGCAGTGACTGATGCTTCCGACATCAGATATCTCTCCGCTCGAAATCGATGCGCGGATCGACCCAGGTGTACATCAGGTCGGACAGCAATCCGACGAACAGGCCGAGAAGCGAGAAGATGTAGAGATTTGCGAACACCACGGGATAGTCACGCTCGACCACCGACCGGAAGCCAAGCAGCCCGAGGCCGTCGAGCGAGAAGATGTTCTCGATCAGCAGCGAGCCGGTGAAGAAGGCCGAGATGAAGGCGCCGGGGAAGCCGGCAATGACGATCAGCATGGCATTGCGGAAGACATGGCCGTAGAGCACCTGCCGCTCCGACAGGCCTTTGGCGCGCGCCGTTACCACATATTGCTTGCGGATCTCTTCCAGGAACGAGTTCTTGGTAAGCAGCGTCGTCGTTGCGAAGGCCGACAGCACCAGCGCCGTCAGCGGCAGGGTCATATGCCAGGCATAGTCGGCGATCTTGGCCGGCCAGGACAACTGGTCCCAATTGTCCGAGACGATGCCGCGCAACGGGAACCAGTCCCAGAACGAGCCGCCGGCGAACAGCACCATCAGCATGATACCGAACAGGAAGCCCGGAATGGCATAGCCGACGATGACGACGCCGCTGGTCCAGACATCGAAGGGGCTACCGTCCTTCACCGCCTTGCGGATGCCGAGCGGAATGGAGATCAGATAGGACAAGAGCGTGATCCAAAGTCCGATCGAGATCGAAACGGGCATCTTCTCGAGGATCAAGTCGAGCACCGAGATATCGCGGAAATAGCTGTTGCCGAAATCGAAACGGGCGTAGTTCCATAGCATCATGCCGAAGCGCTCGAGCGGCGGCTTGTCGAAGCCGAACTGCTTCTCCAGCTTCTTGATGAATTCCGGATCGAGCCCCTGCGCGCCGCGATATTTCGAGCTGACGTCGCCGGCGACGTCGAAGTTGGAGCCGCCTGCATCGCCGCCGCCACCGCCGAGGCGGTCGCTGCCGCCCTGATTGGTCAGCTTGGCGATCACCTGCTCGACCGGGCCGCCCGGCGCGAACTGGATGACGGCGAAGGAAATCGCCATGATACCGAACAGGGTCGGGATCATCAAAAGGATGCGGCGCAGTATATAGGCGCCCATCAGGCTTCCTGCCCTCTGCGGACCGATATCTCAGTCTTTGCCAATTTTTGCCGCCTTGCCCTTATCGAACCACCACAGCGCTTCGACCGGAAAGCCGAAATCGGGTTTTTGCTCGGGAAAGCCGAACATGTCCCAATAGGCGCTTCGGTGATTCGCCAGGAACCAACTAGGAATCCAATCGCACCGCGCGCGCAAGACCCGGTCGAGCGCCCGCATTGCAACCGTCAGGCTTTCACGATCCTTTGCGGCTCCCACCGCGTCGATCAGCGTGTCGATCGCCGGGTTTGCAATACCCGGCAGGTTGCGCGAGCCGGAGAGATTGGCAGTCCTGGAATGGAAGAAACCTTCGAGATCGTCGCGCGTCGGTGTCGCGCTGAAGGAGAAGGCCGCCGACAGCAGATCGAAATCGAATGTGGCCTGTCTGGCCTGGTATTGCGCCGAGTCCACCAGCCGGATCGTGGCGTCGATGCCGATCGCCTTCATATTGGCGACCCAGGGCGAATAGACCTGAACGAAGGTATCGTCGTCGACCATGAACTCGGCCGAAAGCCGGCCGCCCTTGTCGTTGACGACGAAATCGCCGGACCGTTTCCAACCCGCCGCGGCCAGAAGTTTGGCCGCCTGGCCAAGCAGCTTGCGATCACGGCCGGTGCCGTCCGATGCGGGCTGGCTCACCGCCGCGCCGAACACCTCTGCCGGAAGCTGGCCGCGCAGCGGCTCCAGCAGCGACAGCTCTTGCGGGGATGGCACACCTTCGGCGCGAAAATCCGATTTCTCGAAGCATGACTGCGAGCGTTCGTAGGAGCCGTAGAAGAAGTTGCGTCGTGTCCACTCGAAATCGAAGCAAAGCGCAATTGCCTGACGCACCCGCGCATCGCGAAACTGTTCGCGTCGCTGATTGACCGCCGTTCCCTGCATCGTCGGCCGCTTCTCGGCCGGGAATTCGTGCTTGACCACCTTGCCTGCGGTCAGTGCCGGAAAGTCGTAGGCGGTCGCCCAGACGCGTGAGGTGAATTCCTCGCGGTAGGTGATCTCGCCCTTCTTGAACGCCTCGAAGGCGGCGGTGCGGTTCTGGTAGAATTCGATGCGGATACGATCGAAATTGTTCTGCCCGCGATTGACCGGGAGGTCACGGCCCCAATAATCCGCGACCCGGTCGTATTCGATCCAGGCGCCGGCGGAGAAGCGGCCGACTTTGTAGGCGCCGGAGCCGAGTGGCGGGTTCAACTGCGAGGAGTCGAACGGATTGGCCGTGTAGAAGGCCTTCGACAGGATGGGGAATTCCACGACGTTGAGCACGGTGCGGGCTGATTGCTTGCCGGAAAAGGTGAGCCGCAACGTGTGGTCGTCAACGGCAACGGCCTCGACCATATGTGTCAGGGACAACGACAGGTCTGGGTGGCCCTTGTCCTTGTAGAGCGAGAAGGTGAAGGCGGCATCCTGTGCCGTCAATGGTGAACCGTCATGGAAGCGTGCTTCGGGACGAAGCGAGAAGGTGAAGGAGTTCCGGTCGTCCGACAGCATGACCCCATCGGCGATCTGGCCGTAGACGGCGTCGGGTTCGTCGAGAGCGCGCACCATCAGCCCGTCGAAACACATCTCCATGCGCGGCGGCGCATCGCCCTTGTCGGTGAAGGAGTTCAGCGTGTTGAAGGTCTGTGTATCCTGGTTGTAGCCCCAGTTCGGTGGCGAGAAGTTGAAGATCCCTCCGGCCGGCGTGTCCGGATTGACATAGTCGAAATGCGCAAAGTCCGGTCTGTATTTGAGGTCGCCGAAGGCCGAGAGCCCGTGCAGCTTGGTGCCCGTCGCAATATCGGCGAAGGCCTTCCCCGGCAGCAGGGCGGCGGCAGCGGCGGCGCCGCCCAATGCCAGGAAATCGCGGCGGGGCAGCATCGCCATCGATCGCTGGCCCATCAATTGCCACCCTTGTATTTGGCCGCCAGCACCTTCTCTTTGTCGAGGTCGATCCACCAGGAATCGATGTCGGCGCCGACATAGGCGGGCTGCTTGTCTGGAAAGCCGAACTTGTCCCAATAGGCCAGCCAGACCGCGGACCGGTGATATTGTGGCACGAGGTAGAAGTTCCATAGCAGGATACGGTCAAGCGCGTGTGTGGCGGCGACAAGGTCGTCGCGATCGGTGGCGAAGATGATGCGGTCGACCAGCGCGTCGACGATCGGGTCCTTGATGCCCATCAGATTGCGCGAACCGGGCGCGTCGGCGGCTTTTGAAGTCCAGAAGTCGCGTTGCTCGTTGCCTGGCGAATCCGACTGCTGGAGAATCCCCGTGACGACATCGAAATCGAAATTGTTGACGCGGTTGATGTACTGCGTCTGGTCGATGATGCGCAACGTGGCGTCGACACCGATCTTGCGCAGATTGGCGATGTAGGGACTGGCGATCACCTGGTCGGTGTCATTCCAGCCGAGGATCTCGAACTTGAACGGAACGCCTGTCTTGGCGTTGACCATCTTGCCGCCCTTGATCACCCAGCCTGCCTTGGCGAAGAGATCGACCGCCTGTTTCAGGTACTTTCGCTCCGCTTGTGGCGAATCGTAGACCGGCAGCTTGAACTCCTGCGTGAAGAGCTCGGGTGGCAGCTTGTCGCGATATTTCTCGAGGATCTCCAATTCCTTGCCTTGCGGCAGCCCGCTCGACGCCAGCTCGGTCCCCTGGAAATAGCTCGATGTGCGGGTGTTGAAGCCGAAGAACAAGGTGCGATTCATGCTCTCGAAATCGAACGGGAGGGTCAGTGCCTCGCGGACCAGCCGGTCCTGGAACAGCGGCCTTCGCTGGTTGAGGACAAAGCCCTGCATCGGCTGTGGCGACTGGGTCTGGAAGTCCTTCTTGATGACGTCACCGGCCTGGATGGCTGGGAAATTATAGGCGGTCGCCCATTTGCGGGAGCTGTACTCGCGGTTGATGTCTTCCAATCCGCCCTTGGTGAAGGCCAGCCAGGCGGCATTGTCGTCGAGGATGTAGGTATATCGGCGCGTGTCGAAATTCTCGCGACCGATCTTCACCGGCAGCTTGGCCGCCCAATAGTCTGGCACGCGCTGCCAGACGATTTCCGAGCCCGGCTTGAAGCTGGCGATCTTGTACGCGGCTGATCCCAGCGGAATTTCCAGCGTCGGCTTGGTGACGTCGCGCTTCTTGCCGTTGGCGCCGGTGCCTTCCCACCAGTGTTTAGGCAGCACGGCGAGGTCGCCGATGATCTTAGGCAGTTCGCGGTTGCCCTTCTGGCTGAAATGGAATTCGACCTCGCGGTCGGAGATCGCCACCGCGTCGGTAACGTTCTCGAAATAGCGACTGTATTGCGGGCTGTTCGCCTTCAGCACCTGGAACGACCAGATCACGTCATCGACGGTGATCGGCTGGCCATCATGCCATTTCGCGCGCGGGTCGAGCCGGTAGGTGGCCGAGGAATAGTCGGCGGGATATTTGTAGGCATCGGCGATCAGCGGGTGGCTGGTGCTGCCCTCATCGGTCGCCTGTTCCATCAGCGTGTCGTAGAGCAGGCCCCCGCCGAACCCGACGAGGCCCGCCGCGGGCGATCCCTGGACGATATAAGGATTGAAGCTGTCGAAGGTGCCGAGCAGCACCGAATTCAGCGTCCCGCCCTTGGGCGCGTTCGGGTTGACGTAGTCGTAGTGCTGAAAATTGTCGCCGTATTTTGAGTCGCCAATCAGCGATGAGGTGGTCCGCCACTCGTCGGCCCAGGTCGCTTGCAACCCCGCCACCAGCAGAGCCGCCGCCAGCAGCGACTTGAGAAGCGTTCGGCCAACCGTCATGCACTCTCCTCTTCGCGATGCGTGCCAGATCATCCAGAAGGCGATCCTAGATGATTTGGCGCCGGTGAAAACCGCAATGCGCCGGCTTTGTCGCCGCATCCGGCATTTCCCAACAAAAAAGCCGGGCTGAACCCGGCTTTTCTATGAACGCTTTGATGACAATTCGGTTATTTCGCCGGCGCGGCTGGTGCCGCCGGAGCCGCAGGCTTGGCCGGGGCGGCGCCATCGGCTGGCTTGGCGGGCGCGCTCGCGTCGGCGGCGGCGCCAGGTGCCGGCAGCGGCTTGGGATTGTCCGACAGCGTGCGCAGATAGGCGATGACGTTGGCGCGGTCCTCGTCCTTCGGCAGGCCGGCGAAGCCCATGGCCGTGCCCTTCACGAATTTCTTCGGCGAGGTGATGAAGTGGTTGATGTTGTCATAGGTCCACTTCTCGGCGCCGCCCTTGGAAAATTCCTTCATGCCGGCCGAGTACGCAAAGCCTTCATGTTCGGCGACAGGACGATCGACGAGGTCCCACAGATCGGGGCCGACCTTGTTGGGGCCGCCCTTTTCGCCGGAATGGCAGGCCTGGCATTTCTTGAAGACGGCGGCACCCGCCTCGACATTGGCGGTCTGCAGCAGGTCGGCGATCGGCTTGGATTCGGCGGCCGGCGCGGCCGCGCCACCTTCGGCCGGCTCGGCTGCCTCGATGGCGAAGCCGGGCTTTTCAGGAGCCGGCGAGGCAAACAGCGCGTCGGATACCAGGCCGACCGAGAAAACGACGAAAACGGTTCCGAGCAATCCGGCGAGCAGTTTGTTGACTTCGTTGGAATCCATACGCCCCTTGCTCCCTTTTCCGGCGGACCGAACCGTCCACTCCGTCCGTCGGTATCGAGACCTGCCCTCCAGAGCCGGTCAAATCGGGCGGAAACTAGGTCTTTTGCTCCGGCGTTGCAACACCTATAAGGGCGCTGCCAGTGAGACCTTTTGCCACTTTTCCCCTCCTCTTTTCGAACGCCTTGCCATCTCGATGTCCACCTTGATCCTGATACCGGCCCGCATGGCCTCCACCCGCCTGCCGGGCAAGCCGCTGGCCGACATCGCCGGCGCGCCGATGATCGTCCATGTCGCCCGCCGCGCGGCCGAAGCCGGCCTCGGCCGGGTGGTGGTGGCGACCGACACGCAAAGCGTCGCCGAAGCGGTGCGTACGCATGGTTTCGAGGCGGTCATGACGCGCATCGACCACGAATCCGGCTCCGACCGCATCCACGAGGCGCTGGCCGCGCTTGATCCCGGCCGCAAGGTCGAAACGATCGTCAATGTGCAGGGCGACCTGCCGACCATCGCCCCCGGCATCATCGCCGCGTCGCTCCGGCCGTTCGAGGACGCGGCGGTGGATATCGCCACGCTCGGCGTCGAGATCGTCCGCGAAGAGGAAAAGACCAACCCGAACGTCGTCAAGATCGTCGGTTCGCCGCTGTCAGCCACACGGCTGAGGGCGCTCTATTTCACCCGCGCCACCGCACCTTGGGGCGACGGGCCGCTCTATCACCATATCGGCCTCTACGCCTATCGCCGCTCGGCACTCGAACGCTTCGTCGCGCTGAAACCGTCGCCGCTGGAGCGCCGCGAGCGGCTGGAGCAGTTGCGGGCGCTGGAAGCCGGCATGCGCATCGATGCCGAGATCGTCCGGTCGCTGCCGCTCGGCGTCGACACGCCGGAAGACCTTGAGCGCGCCCGAACCATCCTTTCAAACTGAGACCTCCCTTCGACACCGTGAATCGAGACCTGGCCCATGCCTGAAAAGACCAACAGAATATCCTTCCAGGGCGAGCCGGGCGCCAATTCCGACACCGCCTGCCGCAACGTCTATCCCTCGATGGAGCCGTTGCCATGCCCGACCTTCGAGGATGCGTTCAACGCGGTCGAGACCGGCAAGGCCGACCTCGCCATGATCCCGATCGAGAACACAATCGCCGGACGCGTCGCCGACATCCATCATCTGCTGCCGGAATCGCGGATGCACATCGTCGGCGAATATTTCCTGCCGATCCATTTCCAGTTGATGGTGCTGCCTGGCGTCAAGCGGGAAGAAATCAAGACGGTTCACAGCCACATCCATGCGCTTGGCCAGTGCCGCAAATACATCCGCAAGAATGGCTGGAAGGCGGTCGTCGCCGGCGATACGGCCGGTGCCGCCAAGATGATCTCCGAGGTCAAGGACCGCACCATGGCCGCGCTGTCGCCGGCACTGGCCGCGACGCTCTACGGGCTCGATATCATCGAGGAGAATGTCGAGGACACCGATTCCAATGTCACCCGCTTCGTCGTCCTGACCAAGAGCAAGCAATGGGCCGAGCGGCCATCAGCCGACACCAAGATGATGACGACCTTCATATTCCGTGTCCGCAACGTGCCGGCCGCGCTCTACAAGGCCATGGGCGGTTTCGCCACCAACGGCATCAACATGACCAAGCTGGAGAGCTACCAGCTCGGCGCCTTCACTGCGACGCTGTTCTACGCCGACATCGAGGGCCATCCCGACGATCCGCTGGTCAAGCTGGCACTGGACGAGCTTCGCTTCTTTTCCCGGGAGGTGCGGATCCTGGGCGTCTACCCGGCCAGCGAGTCGCGTGAGCAGTGGAAGGTGGCGGACTGATTGGTGTTGAGCATGATCTCTGGACAAACGGAAACCGTTTTGTCCGAGAAAACCGGTTCCCACTTTTCGGGATTATGCCCTAGATCACCGCGCCCAGCGGCACATAGTCGATCTCGAGAAATTTCTCGACCTCCGGCACCCAGCGGTCGCGTACGAAGGCGACATGATCGGGGTGGTCGTTGTATCTGGTGTAGGCGGCCTGGTCGGCGAACTCCATCGAGAAGCCGAACCGATAGTCGTTCTTGGGGCTGATCTGCCGCAACTGTTCGAAATGCGTGACGCCCCGGATCGCCGAGAGGATTTTCTTGGCGTCGACCAGGAACCGCTTTTCCTCGAGCGAGTGCGGTGCATGCTTCAGCGTGAAGACGACGGTGTGGCGGATCATTTGTCTCTCCTGCAATGACTTTCAGTATTCGCTGTCGACCCAGGCGCGGATGAGGTGGTGCGCGATCGCCCCTTTCGGCGGCGTGACCAGATTGTCGGCATGCTCCCTGGCCAGCATCAGGCGCACCTCGTCGCGGCCGAACCAGCGGCAGTCCTCCAGCTCGTTGAGATCGGCCTGGATGTCTTCATTGAGCGGCTCGCCGAAGCAGCCGATCATCAGCGAATAGGGGAACGGCCAGGGCTGGCTGGCATGGTAGACCACGCGGCCGAGCCGGATGCCGGCCTCCTCCAGCGTTTCGCGGCGCACCGCCGCCTCGATCGTCTCGCCCGGTTCGATGAAGCCGGCAAGCGCCGAATACATGCCCGGCGCGAAATGCCGGCCACGCCCGAGCAGGCATTTTTCCCGCGTCGCCGTCAGCATGATCGCCACCGGGTCGGTACGCGGAAAATGTTCGGTGCCGCAATTCGGGCAATGGCGCTTGTAGCCGCCGGCCCGCATTTGCGATTGCGTGCCGCATTTGCTGCAGAAACGATGGCTGGCGTGCCAGGCGAGCAGGGCCGCTCCTTGCGCCATCGCGCCGGCGGCAGCGTCGTCGATCAGCCCTTGCATGTAGACGGACCGGTAGTCGATCGCCTTGACGGTCTCGGGCAGGTGTTCGGCTTCGATTCCGACGGGCGTCGCCAGCACCGGCCCCTGTTCGGAAAAGCCGAGCAGCACAGTTCCGGCGAAGGACGGCTTGAAGGGCTCGCTCCCGGCGGCGTCGAACCAGGGATCGAGACTGCCGCTTGTTCCAAGCTTCAGGTGGAGCCGGCCGCCATTCATCAAAAGCAGCCGCGTCGTCGGATCCGCAAGCGCCTTGTCGACCGAATCGTCGGCGCGGTTCTCGGATTGCCGGTCGATCGTGTTGCCGGCAAAGCCGACGAATTGGCTCGGCTCGCGCAAGGGCGCGTCAAACAGGCGGAAGCTCATGCGGACTCTGATGCCTTTGGGATGGACATGCCTGGGGATGGATGTGTTTTTCGGATGAACACCGGGGAAGGCTTATAGCGCCGCCCTTATCGTTTCGGCAAACCGGCGCAGATCGGAAGGTTGATACGGCTCGCGCAGGCCATACCCCCACACCGGGCCGGGCCAGCCGGGGTCGCCTTCGGACCGAGCGACGATATGGATATGCAGTTGGCGCACGATATTGCCGAGCGCGCCGGTGTTGATCTTGGTGCAGCCGCTCACTTTCTTCAGCGCCTGTGCCACCATATTGGTCTCGAAGGTCAGCATCGCCTGGTCGAGCGGCGTCATGTCGTGGATTTCTTCCGCGCCCGGCCGCTGCGGCACCAAGACCAGCCATGGCCAGCGGCGATCGTTCATCACCCGCAATTCGCACAGCCCAAGCCACATCAACTGCTCACTGTCGGCCTCCAGCCGGGCATCCAGCGTGAATCCGGCCTTCAGGCCCGGCAGCATCGGCGTTTCCCTTGCTTTTCTTGGTTTCTTCAAGCCATGAACGCTAAAGCGGCTGCATCGGGGCTGCAAGTGAATCTCTTGTGCGATCGCGCCGATTTGCCTGCGCTCTTGCATTTCGTCGCGCAATTGCCGATATGGACAGCGGGAGGTTGGTGGTGGACGATCCACTCGCCAACCGGGTCAGGTCCGGAAGGAAGCAGCCCTAACGAGCCCGGAACGGGTCATTGTTCCAGCCTCCCACCTCATCGGCCCTCCTCGCGACATTGACGACGCATTGCAGCGCGGGCGAGACTATGCGCAGGAATCGGCGCCTTTGGGCGCGGCCTTTTGGAGCTTAACGGGCGAATGAGCGAAGCCGGAAATTCGGGGCCAAAAGGCCCGGAGGATGGAAAGGCCGCTGCCTACCGCGTGCTGGCGCGCAAATACCGTCCCTCGAACTTTTCCGAGCTGGTTGGCCAGGAGCCGATGGTGCGCACCCTCACCAACGCCTTTGCCTCCGGCCGCATTGCCCAGGCCTGGATGCTGACCGGCGTGCGCGGTGTCGGCAAGACCACCACGGCGCGCATCCTGGCGCGGGCGCTGAACTACAAGACTCCGACCGTCGACCAGCCTTCCGTCGACCTCGCCGTGCTCGGCGAGCATTGCCAGGCGATCATGGAAGGCCGCCATGTCGACGTCATCGAGATGGATGCCGCCTCGCACACCGGCATCGACGACATCAGGGACATCATCGAGCGCGTGCGTTACGCGCCGGTCTCGGCCCGCTACAAGGTCTACATCATCGACGAAGTGCACATGCTGTCGACGCAGGCCTTCAACGGCCTGCTGAAAACGCTGGAAGAGCCGCCGCCGCACGTCAAGTTCATTTTCGCCACCACCGAAATCCGTAAGGTTCCGATCACCGTCCTGTCGCGCTGCCAGCGTTTTGACCTCAGGCGCATCGACGCCGGCGCGCTGGTCGCGCACCTCTCCTCGATCGCCGCCAAGGAAGGCATTTCGGTCGACGACGACGCGCTGGCTATGATCGCGCGCGCGGCGGAAGGCTCGGCCCGCGATTCGCTCTCCATCCTCGATCAGGCGATCGCGCATGGCGCCGGCGCCGTCAGCGCCGACGCGGTGCGGACCATGCTGGGCCTGGCCGACCGCGCCCGCATCGTCGATCTGTTCGAACATGTGATGAAGGGCGACGTGGCGGCGGCACTCGCCGAGTTCCGCACCCAATACGACACCGGCGCCGATCCGGCCGCCGTGCTCACCGATCTTGCCGAGTTCAACCATCTCGTCACCCGGTTGCGTTTCGTGCCGACCGCCATGGACGATGCTTCGCTGTCGCAGGACGAGCGCCAGCGCGGCGCCGATTTCGCAAGGGCGCTGTCGGTCCGCGTGCTGTCACGCACCTGGCAGATGCTGCTCAAGGGCATTCCCGAGGTGCAGTCCTCCAACCGGCCGGTCAGCGCCGCCGAAATGGTGCTGATCCGGCTGGCGCACGCCGCCGACCTGCCGACGCTGGACGAGGCGCTGCGATCACTGGACGGGGCAACAACAGTTCAAAATAGCGCTTCGCGCCCGAACGGCGCGCCTGCCGGTCCTGGCAATGGCGGTGGGGCTAGCGCGGTGGCGCAGGCGCGCATGCCATCCGGGTCCGGTGGCGCGCAAACCATGCGGCTGGTCGAGGCCGCGCCCGCGCCGGCCGCCTTCGTCGCGCCGCCCACGCCGGTGTCCGAGCCGCAGCAGGTGCCGGTCAGGTCGCTGGCCGACATTGTTGCCCTTGCCGACGCGCAGCGCGACATCGCATTCAAGGTGCTGGTCAAGCGTTGCATCCGCCCCGTGCGCTTCGAGCCCGGCCGCATCGACGTCAGCCTGACCGACGATGCGCCCAAGCTGCTGCTCAACGATTTGACGACGAAACTGCGCGCCTGGACCGGACGCAACTGGCTGGTGTCGCTGTCGAAGGAAGAGGGCGGCCAGACACTGGCCGAAATGGAATCGACCAGGCGCGAAAACGCCTTCCTCGATGCCAAGAGCGATCCGACTGTCGCCGCCATCCTGGCGCGCTTTCCCGGCGCCAAGATCATCGATGTGCGCATTCCCGACGCGCCGGAGGTGGACACGACCGAAGCCGAAGTGCCGGTCGAGCCGCCAGCGGATGACGACGAGACCTGATAACCAAGACAAGGATCGGACCATGAAAGATCTTCTCGGCCTGATGGGCAAGGCGAAGGAAATGCAGGCCAAGTTCCAGGCCATGCAGGATGAGATCGCCACTGTCGAATCCGTCGGCCAGGCCGGCGGCGGCCTGGTCAGCGTCACCTTGAGCGGCAAGTTCGACATGAAGTCGCTGAAGATCGACCCGTCTTTGTTCAAGGAGGATGAGGTCGAGATACTCGAGGACCTGATTCTGGCCGCCCACAATGACGCCAAGGCCAAGGTCGAGCAGATCATGCAGGAAAAGACCAAGGCGCTGACCGCAGGCCTGCCGATCCCGCCGGGAATGAAACTGCCGTTCTGATGCATCTCGCCCAAAACCGTGCAGCGGTTTGGGGCAGTGGCATGCATGAAAGTCGAACCCAGCGGCGATGCGCCATGACCGAAGAGCCGTCCGAAAGACTGATCGAGCAGCGTATCCGCAACAGGATCTACGAGATTCTGGAAATCCTCGCCGATTGCGATGCCGGCGTCGATATTGTCGGTATCAAGGGCTACTTCTACCTGTTCGAGGATTTCGTGCATCGCCCGTCGATAGAGGCCGGCACGTCGGCGCTTTCGAAGGACGAGCGCGCTGTCGTATTGGAGATCGCCGAATTCCTCGAGGCGGCCTCCGAAACAAATACCGATTTCACCAAGGCCGAATTCATCGACAGCGACTGGCCGGGAAAGATCGCGCCGGCGGCCAGGGATGCGCGGGCGCTGTTTCTCAGGCGCGGCCTGTTTTCGGAGAAAGTCGAGGAGCTCGAGCCTGGCCAGCCGGCGGCGATTGCGGCCGGGCGGTAGCGATTCCCGGAAAAACGCAGCGCGATTTTCCCCTCAGCAATTGCGGCGAAACCAAGAGAAAGCGGTTATCGCTTTTGTGAAATGACGGCTCGATCTATCTGGAAAAGCTCAAAATTGTGCCTTTTCAGCAACAGTACGTGGTTAATAACGTTTTGGCCATCATTTTGCCCGAAAGTGTCTCATTCTTGCCGCAGCCTGGGGGCGGGCATCGAAGTGAGAGGGTAACCTGTTGATCGTTACGCGATGGAAGACGCCGCTGTTGCTCGGCGTCATTACGTC
Source organism: Mesorhizobium huakuii (assembly GCF_030160235.1). Lineage (GTDB taxonomy): Bacteria > Pseudomonadota > Alphaproteobacteria > Rhizobiales > Rhizobiaceae > Mesorhizobium > Mesorhizobium huakuii. The sequence goes on along the minus strand of NZ_BSNY01000034.1, from coordinate 111,285 downwards.
TCCCCTGTTTTTGGCTGCCTGCAGCCAGACCACTTCGCACGGCATGTCCGTTGCAGGCCTGACCGATGCCATCACACCGAGTTTCCTGACGTCGCGCGCCTCCAGCCACTCGCCGAAGGACAGGGAGTGCCTGGAAAGGGCGATGTTCTTCGAATCCAACCGCTCGAGCCGCGATGGCATGATCGCTGTCGGCACGGTGGTGATGAACCGGCTGCGCTCCGGCAACCACGGCAGCACCATCTGCCAGGTGGTCGGCGAGCCGGGGCAGTTCGCGCCGGGCGTCATGACCAGGCCGATGAATTCGCGCGCCATGCCCGATGTCGAGGAAGCGGCCGACGCCGTGCTCAAGGGCGAGCGCAAGGCCAAGCTCAAGAATACGATGTATTTCCACACCGCCGGCCTGCGCTTCCCCTACAAGAACATGCACTACACCATGGTTGCCGGTGGCAATGCCTTCTACGAGAAGCGCGGCCGCAACTGGCAGCCGCTGCCCGATGAGCCGATGGTTGCCTCCGTGGCGCCTGAAACTGTGAAGCCTGCCGCGCCGGTGACGATGGTCGCCTCGGCGGAGCCAGCGCGCCCGGCCAAAACGTCCCGCACCGCTCCGGCGCAGCAGGTCTTCATGACCGCCGCCGCGGAACCGGCCCGTCAGCCCAGGACCAAGGCCGCCCCGGTTCAAGAGACCCCAGTTCAAGAGACCTATGTGACCGCGGCCGCCGCGCCCACGGCGAAGTCGGCGCGCGTGACCGTGAAGCCGACAATGGTCGCGATGCAGGAGCCGATGGAAGAGCCGGATGCCGCCCGTTTCGGCGGAACCTTGAACAGCCGCGTCATTTCCTCGGTTCAGGGTGCGCCGCAAGAGGCGGCGATGGGGTTCCAGTCGACGCCTGAGAACACCGACGCCATCGGTGCGATGATCGCCAGCCAGAGCCGACCGCTCGAGGTCAACTGATTCGCATCGCCAACGCTTGGCGTGGCAGTATGGCGACCATGCACGAACGCGGGATGTTCCAAAGCGCTCCGAAAAATCCTAGATCAGGGCGATGTCCAAGCGAATCGCCGGTCCAGAGATCGAACGCCTGATCCAGCTCCTGGCCAAGGTGCCGGGGCTCGGGCCCCGTTCGGCCAGGCGCGCCGCCCTGCATCTGATCAAGAAGAAGGAACAGCTGCTGTCGCCGCTCGCCGCCGCCATGGGCGAGGCGGCCGACAAGGTGCGCATCTGTTCCACTTGCGGCAATGTCGACACATCCGACCCTTGCATGATCTGCACCGATCCGCGCCGCGACGCCGCCACGCTGATCGTCGTCGAGGATGTCTCGGATCTCTGGGCGCTGGAGCGGGCAGCCGCGATGAACGTGCGCTACCATGTGCTCGGCGGCACGCTGTCGCCGCTCGACGGTGTCGGCCCCGATCAGCTCAACATCCGCTCGCTGATCGACCGCGTCGCCGGCGGCGAGGTCAAGGAAATCATCCTCGCCGTCAACGCAACGGTCGAGGGCCAGACCACGGCGCACTACCTCACCGACCAGCTGTCCGGCTTCGACATCAAGGTGACAAGGCTGGCGCATGGCGTGCCGGTCGGCGGCGAACTCGACTATCTCGATGAAGGCACGCTCGCCGCCGCACTGCGCTCGCGGACGGCGTTTTGACGCAATTGGCGGGGATGTTTGCCGAGATGACCGCATTCCTTCGCACAATCTCCTTCGCCTTTGTCGCGACGCTTCTCGGTATCCTCATCGCCACGCCCGCCTCGGCCGCCAAGATCGACGACCAGTTCCACGCCTGGCTGCAGAACGATCTCTGGCCCGAGGCCAAGGCCAAAGGCATATCCAAGCAGACCTTTGACGCTGCCTTCGACGGCATAAAGCCCAATCTGAAGCTGCCCGACCTCGTCATGCCCGGCGAGAAGCCGAAGACGCCGCAGAAGCAGCATCAGGCCGAGTTCGGCTCGCCTGGCGCTTATTTCGCCGAGAAGACGGTTCGCGCGGTGACGTCAGGCGGACGCGCGCGCGAAGCAACCAACGCGAGGACGCTTGCCGCAATCGAAAAACGCTACGGCGTGCCCGGCGAGATCCTTCTGGCGATCTGGGGGCGTGAGACCGGCTTCGGCGCGGCAAAGATGCCTTACGACGCCTTCGAGGTTCTCGGCACCAAGGCGTTCATGTCGACCAAGAAGGATTTCTTCCGCACCGAGCTTTTGGCCGCGCTGGAAATCGTCCAACGCGGCCTTGCCCCGGTCGGCGCGATGAAATCGTCCTGGGCCGGTGCGCTCGGCCAGCCGCAATTCATGCCGACCTCGTTCCTCAAGCATGCCGTGGATTTCGACGGCGACGGCCGCGTCGACATCTGGAACTCGACGCCTGATGTGCTCGCTTCGATAGCCAACTATCTCGTCCATTATGGCTGGGTGAGGGGACGCGGCTGGGGTTTCGAGGTGACCGTGCCCGAGAGTGTCTCCTGCTCGCTGGAAGGTCCCGATCAGGGCAAGAAGATATCTGAATGGGCTGGCATGGGCATCAAGCGCGTCGGCGGCAAGCCGTTTCCGCCGAGCGAACTGAAGGCGGAGGGCTTTCTGCTGATGCCGGCCGGCCGCAGCGGGCCGGCTTTCATCGCCACCCCCAATTTCTATGTGCTGAAGGAATACAACACCAGCGATCTCTACGCGCTGTTCATCGGCCACGGTGCCGACCGCATTGTGCATGGCGACCAGAATTTTTCCGGCGGCTGGGGTCCGGTCGGCGATCTCCACCGCTCCGACATCGCCGCCCTGCAACGGGCGCTGGAAGCCAAGGGCTATGATGTCGGCACCTCCGACGGCCTGCCGGGCTTCAAGACCCGCCGTTCGATCGGCAAGTGGCAGGCCAAGAATGGCCAGGCTGCGACCTGCTTTCCTGATGCCGGCCTGGTCGCCACGCTGAAATAACTCAAGAAATTAACAGATTTTTCTTGTTCGGCGGCCTCGATTGGCTGGCCCGTGCGTCGACGCGCTGCCCGCCGTTCTGCTCCAATGGGCCCGTGCTGTAAATGCTCGTTGCCCGTCACAAAGCGGCCGGATATGCTGTTGACCAATTGGACAAAAACCACGACGGTAAGGGGTTAGAGGCCGTCCTCTGGCCCCGACGAGAATTCTGCAATCCTGAGCCGGGAACTCAGGTCAACAAACCACAAAACAGGGAACAATCACCATGATGATGGAAAAGTTTGCTCTTCGCTCGCGTGCCTTGCTTGCGGGTGCGGCGGTGTCCGCGTTGCTCATTGGCGCAGCACCTGCCTTCGCGGTCACGCCCGCCGACACGCTGGTCGAGGGCTTCGCGATCGACGACATCATCTCCATGGATCCGGGCGAGGCGTTCGAGCTGTCGACCGCCGAAGTCACCGGCAACACCTATGACCTGCTGGTGCGCCTCGACCTCAGCGACACCTCCAAGGTCAAGCCGGATCTCGCGGAGAGCTGGACCGTTTCCGACGACGGCCTGACCTACACTTTCAAGCTCAAGCCGGGCCTCAAATTCGCCTCGGGCAATCCGATCACCGCCGCCGACGTCGCCTATTCGTTCGAGCGCGCCGTCAAGCTGGACAAGAGCCCGGCCTTTATCATCGACCAGTTCGGCATCAGCGGCGACAACGTGACCGAAAAGGCCAAGGCAATCGACGACTCCACATTCCAGTTCACCGTCGACAAGGCCTATGCGCCGAGCTTCGTGCTGAACTGCCTGTCGGCCACCGTCGCCTCGATCGTCGACGCCAAGCTGGTCAAGGAGCATGTCGCCGCTGTGACGCCGAGCGCCGACTACAAATGGGACAACGACTTCGGCAATGCCTGGCTGAAGACCGGCTATGCCGGCTCCGGCGCCTACAAGCTGCGTGAATGGCGCGCCAACGAAGCCGTCGTCATGGAGCGCAACGACAACTATCACGGCGAAAAGGCCAAGCTCGCCCGCGTCATCTACCGCAACATGAAGGAAAGCTCGGCCCAGCGCCTGGCGCTCGAAGCCGGCGACATCGACGTCGCCCGCAACCTCGAGCCGAACGACCTCGACGCCATCGCCAAGAACGACAAGCTCACCACCACCAGCGCGCCGAAAGGCACGGTCTACTACATCAGCCTCAACCAGAAGAACCCGAACCTCGCCAAGCCAGAGGTTCGCCAGGCGTTCAAATACCTGGTCGACTACGATGCGCTGAGCTCGACCATCCTCAAGGGTATCGGCGAAATCCACCAGTCGTTCCTGCCCAAGGGCGATCTCGGCGCCATCGACACCAATCCCTTCAAGCTCGACGTTGCCAAGGCCAAGGAATTGCTGGCCAAGGCCGGCCTGGCCGACGGCTTTAGCGTCACCATGGACGTACGCACCGGCCAGCCGACCACCGGCATGGCGGAATCGATCCAGCAGACACTGGGCCAGGCCGGCATCAAGCTGGAGATCATTCCCGGCGACGGCAAGCAGACGCTGACCAAGTACCGCGCCCGCAACCATGACATCTACATCGGCAATTGGGGCCAGGACTATTTCGATCCGAACTCCAACGCCCAGACCTTCGCCTCCAACCCCGACAATTCGGATGCCGGCAAGTCGCACACGCTCGCCTGGCGCAATTCCTGGGACATTCCTGACCTGACCAAGGAAACCGAAGCGGCACTGCTGGAGAAGGATGCGGGCAAGCGCGCCGATATGTACAAGGATCTGCAGCAGAAGATCCTCGACACCAGCCCGTTCGTCATCATCCACCAGCAATTGGAAGTGGCCGGGCTGCGCAAGAACCTCAAGGGCTTCGCGCTCGGTCCGAGCTTCGACAGCAACTTCGTCGGCCCGGTCTCGAAAGAATAAAGCCGACGGACGCGCCGCATGAGCGCGATTGAAAACGAGAGCGGGCGCGGCAGCGCCCGCGCGGTCGCCATTGCCTCGGCGATCGGCCGTTTCCTGGTCATCGCGGTTACGACCTATCTGGGTCTGCTCGCGGTGACGTTCTTCATCGGCCGTGTCATCCCGATCGACCCGGTGCTGGCGGTGCTCGGGGATCGGGCGCCTCTCAATGTCGTGGAGCGCACGCGCCGCGAGATGGGCCTCGACCTGCCGCTGGTCGAGCAGTTCTACATCTATGTGAAAAATGCCCTGAGCGGTGATTTCGGCACATCGGTGCTGACCACCAACCCGGTCATGACCGATATTCGCCGCGCGCTGCCGGCAACAACGGAACTGGCGACGCTGGGGACGCTGATCGGCGCGCTGTTCGGCGTGCCGCTCGGCGTGCTGGCCGCCGTTCGGCGCGGCAGTATCATCGACCAGATCGTGCGCGTCATTGGCCTGATCGGCTACTCCGTGCCGATCTTCTGGCTCGGCCTGCTTGGCCTCGTCCTGTTCTATGCCAAGCTGCAATGGGTGGCTTTTCCGGCCCGGCTCGATGTCGTCTACGAATATACCTTCACGCCGATCACCGGTTTCTATCTCCTCGATTCGGCGATGCAGGGTCAGTGGGATGTCTTCTGGGACGCCTTCCGGCACATCATCCTGCCGGCCTCGCTGCTCGGCTATTTCTCGCTCGCCTATATCAGCCGCATGACGCGTTCGTTCATGCTCAACGAACTCGCGCAGGAATACATCGTCGCCGCGCGCGCCAAAGGCCTGTCGGAGACCCGCATCATCTGGGGCCACGCGCTGCGCAATGCGGCGGTGCCGATGGTGACGGTGATCGCGCTCTCCTATGCCGGCCTGCTCGAAGGCTCGGTGCTGACCGAGACCGTCTTCTCCTGGCCGGGCATCGGCCTCTACATCACCAACTCGCTGCAGAACGCCGACATGAACGCCGTGCTTGGCGGCACCATCGTCATCGGCTCGGTGTTCATCGGCATCAACCTTCTGTCCGATCTTCTCTACCGCGTGCTCGATCCAAGGACGAAGACAGGATGAGTACAGACACTATCCAGAGCCGTCGCGACTGGCTGCTCAGCGAGCGGCCGGCCTCGCGCATGCAGGCAAGGCTTGGCCGCGCCTATGTCGCGTGGCGGCGTTTCTCGGCCAATCGGCTGGCTTTTGTCGGCCTGCTGATCATCATCGCCTTGCTGGTCATCGCCGCCCTTGCCGGCGTGCTGGCGCCCTACTCGCCGACATTCGGTGATCTCAAGAATTCCCGGCTGCTGGCGCCGAGCGCCGCGCACTGGTTCGGCACGGACGACCTCGGCCGCGATATCCTGTCGCGCATCCTCTACGGTTCGCGCTGGACGCTCTATGTCGTCATCCTGGTCGCCATTATCGCAGCGCCCATCGGCCTGCTGGTCGGCACCGTCGCCGGTTATGCCGGCGGCTGGACCGATGCCATCCTGATGCGCATCACCGACATTTTCCTCGCCTTCCCCAAGCTGGTCCTGGCGCTGGCCTTCGTCGCGGCGCTTGGCCCCGGCATCGAAAACGCGGTGCTGGCGATAGCCATCACCTCCTGGCCGCCTTACGCGCGAATTGCTCGCGCGGAAACGCTGACGGTGCGCAATTCCGATTACATCAAGGCGGTGCAATTGATGGGCGCCTCGCCCTTCCGTATCGTGCTGCGCCACATCATGCCGCTCTGCATCTCCTCGCTGATCGTGCGCGTGACGCTCGACATGGCCGGCATCATCCTGACTGCCGCCGGCCTCGGCTTCCTCGGCCTCGGCGCCCAGCCGCCGCTGCCTGAGTGGGGCACGATGATCGCGTCGGGCCGCCGCTTCATCCTCGACCAGTGGTGGGTGGCCGGCGCGCCGGGCTTCGCCATCCTCATCGTCAGCCTCGGCTTCAACCTGCTCGGCGACGGCCTGCGCGACGCGCTTGATCCCCGGAGCGGTGACCAATGAGCGGCACGCTGCTTGAAGTCGACGATCTTCGGGTCGATTTTCCAACCCGCACCGGCCTCATCCAGGCCGTGCGCGGCGTTTCCTTCGCGCTCGGCCGCGAGCGGCTGGGCATTGTCGGCGAAAGCGGATCCGGCAAATCGCAGACCGGCCGCGCCATCATGGGCCTGACGCCGCCGCAGGCCAGGATATCGGCCAGGAAACTGGCCTTCGACGGTATCGACCTGCTCGGCATCTCGCCACGCCAGCGCCGGGCGCTACGAGGCAACCGCATCGCCATGATCCTGCAGGATCCGAAATATTCGCTGGACCCGGTGATGAGCATCGGCAGGCAGATCGTCGAGACGCTGCGCACCCACGAGAAAGTCAGCAAGGCAGAAGCGCGGGAGCGCGCGCTGGCCATGCTGGAAGCGGTGCAGATCCGCGATCCCAAACGTGTCTTCGACCTGCATCCGCATGAGGTGTCCGGCGGCATGGGCCAGCGCGCCATGATCGCCATGATGCTGATTGCCGGGCCGGAAATGATGATCGCTGACGAACCGACTTCGGCGCTCGACGTCACCGTGCAGCTCGACGTGCTCGGCATCCTCGATAAATTGGTCAGCGATCGCGGCATGGGGCTGATCTTCATTTCGCACGATCTGCGCCTGGTCTCGTCCTTCTGCGATCGCGTCATCGTCATGTATGCCGGCAAGGTGGTCGAGCAGCTCAAGGCCTCCGAACTCGGCCAGGCCCAGCATCCCTACACGCGCGGCCTGCTCAACTGCATGCCCAGGATCGGGTTCGAGCGCCACCCACTGCCGGTGCTCGACCGCAAGCCGGAGTGGGCGGCATGACAGCAGCGATCGCCATTGACGGACTGGAAGTGATCTTCGACCGCTTTCGCGCGCTGAAGGGTGTCAGCCTCGAAGTCAGGACAGGCGAATCCTTCGGCCTGGTCGGCGAGAGCGGGTCCGGCAAATCGACGCTGCTGAGGGCCATTGCCGGCCTCGCGCCGGTCGCCTCGGGCAGCATCACCGTCAATGGCAAGGCGCTTGGCGCCCGCCGCGACAAGGCTTTTTACCGCGAAGTGCAGATGGTCTTCCAGGATCCGTACGGCTCTCTGCACCCGCGCCAGACAGTCGACCGTCTGCTGCAGGAGCCGCTGGCCATCCATGGGTTTGCCGACGGCGAAAAACGCATCGAGCGCGCGCTCGACGAGGTCGGCCTCGGCAACGGCTTCCGCTTCCGCTACGCGCATCAATTGTCGGGCGGTCAGCGCCAGCGCGTGGCGATCGCGCGCGCGCTCATCCTCGAACCGTCCATCCTCCTGCTCGATGAGCCGACCTCGGCGCTCGATGCCTCGGTTCAGGCGGAAGTGCTCAACCTGCTGGAAGAGGTCCGCCGGCGGCGCAAGCTGACCTTCCTGATGGTCAGCCACGACCTTGCCATCATCACCCATATGTGTGAGCGGCTGATGGTGATGCAAAGCGGTGAGGCGGTGGAGAATCTGACGGCGGCCCAACTTGTCGCGCACCGCGTGACAGAGGATTACACGCGCAATCTGTTACGGGCGAGTGAGGGGTTTGTGAGGACCGCCTAAATTCGTTCTTCCTGTGCATAGACCAACCGTCTTCGGGGAATTCCATGGAGGAATGGAAGTTTGCAGATCCACCCAATGTCGCGGTGCTATCGGACAAGAGCATATTTAAACGTGGCGACTGGATCGCATACGTTTCCCATATGGAGGACGATGGCGGTTGGCTGTTCTACAACTGCGACAATCGAGATTGGGAGGAACGCGAAAAAATGCTCGTCGGCTTGCAAGAGGTTGTTCGGATTGACGAAAGCATCATGGAATTGGCCGACTTGCCGGAAGGCTGGCACGCCTGGCGCAGCTCAAAATCGTCGCCGTGGCAGCGCGCCAAATCGCGGCCCGTGGGCTTCAATGACAACGATAACCCGGCAAAAAGTTAAGTTGAGCTTTGTAACGGTTCGCCGGCATCCAAAACCGGGGACCTCTCTCTGTCCTTCGGCTCCTTGATCCTGAACCACGTCACATAAAGCGCCGGCAGGAACAGCAGCGTGATCGCCGTGCCTGCGATGATGCCGCCCATCATCGCGTAGGCCATCGGCCCCCAGAACACTTCGCGCGCGATCGGGATCAGCGCGAGGCTCGCCGCCGCCGCCGTCAGTGCGATCGGCCGCATGCGGTGTTCTGTGGCCTCGATGACGGCCGCCCAACGGTCCTTGCCCTCGCGCACCAGGTCCTCGATCTGCACGATCAGGATGACCGAGTTGCGGATCAGGATGCCGATCAGCGCCAGCACGCCGAGAATAGCGACGAAGCCGAGCGGCGCGCCGCTCGGCACCAGGGCCGCCACCACGCCGATCAGCCCGAGCGGCGCCACCGCCACCACCAGGAACAGGCGCTGGAAGCTCTGCAACTGGATCATCAGGATCGTGGCCATGACGAAGAGCATCAATGGCACCACGGCCGCGATCGGCCCCTGGCTCTTGGCGCTTTCCTCGACCGAGCCGGCGGTCGCGACCGAATAGCCCGGCGGCAGCTTGGCGATGAAGGCATCGACCGATGGCTTCAACTCGTTGACCACGGTCGCCGGCAGCACGTCGCCGACCAGGCCGGCGCGCACGGTGATCGTCGGAATGCGGTCGCGCCGCCACACCGTCGGCTGCTCGAGGTCATAGTGGAAGTTGGCGACGGCCGCGAGCGGGATCGCCTCGCCGGTGCTGGTCGGCAGCTGCATGTTCTGCAAAGTCTCGATCGAGCCGCGTTCGGCATCGCGTGAGCGCGCCACGACATTGATCAGATAGGTGGCGTCGCGCACCTGCGTGATGGTGGCGCCGCCGACCGTGCTGTTCAGCGCGCTGGCGATGTCGGAGGAGGTGATGCCGAGCTGGCGTGCCTTGTCCTGCAGCACGTCGACCCTCAGCACGCGCTGCGGCTCGTTCCAGTCGAAGGTGGGTGCGGCGAGCTTAGGATTGGCCGAGATGAGGCCGGCGAACTGCTGTGCCAGCTCGCGCACCATCTGGATGTCGGGACCGCCGACGCGGTACTGCACCGGACGGCCGACAGGCGGCCCGAGTTCGAGCAATTTGACGAAGGCGTCGGTGCCGACGAACTCCTCGCGCAGCAGCTTCTCCAGTGCCGGCTTGACCCGGTTGCGGGCTTCGAGGCTCTTGGTGACGATGACGGTCTGGCCGAAATAAGGGTTGGCCGGCTGCACGTCGTAGGCCAGCACGAAGCGCACCGCGCCCTGGCCGATATAGGACGAGAAATGGTCGATGTCGGGATTGCCGACCAGCGCCCGCTGCTCGAAGCGCTCCATCTGGTCGCGCGTCTCGGCGATCGAGGAATTCTGGGGCAGGTTCCAGTCGATGATCAACTCGGGCCGGTCGGAGGGCGGGAAGAACTGCTGCTGGACGAGACCGAAGCCGGCGATCGAGGCGGCAAACAACAGCACCGTGGCGACGATGGTCAGCCAGTGGTGGCGCACCGAGCCGACAAGGACGCGCCGGAACAGCGAAGTGAAGCGTCCAGGCTGGTCGTGGTGTTTCGTCTTCATCGTCGCTGGCAGGATGGTGACGCCGAGCAGCGGCGCGAACAGCACTGCCACGATCCATGACACCAAAAGCGACACGGCGATGACGACGAACAGCGTGAAAGTGTATTCGCCGGCGGCACTCGAGTTGAGGCCGATCGGGATGAAGCCGGCAACGGTCACCAGCGTGCCGGTCAGCATCGGGAAGGCGGTCGAGGTGTAGACATAGGTCGCCGCCTTGCGCAGATTGTCGCCGACCTCCAGCCGCGCCACCATCATCTCGACGGCGATCATGGCGTCGTCGACCAAAAGGCCGAGCGCGATGATCAGCGCGCCGAGCGAAATGCGCTGCAGCGAAATGCCGAGATAGGCCATGACCGTGAAGGTGATGGCCAGCACCAGCGGGATCGACAGCGCCACGACGAAGCCGGCGCGCATGCCGAGGCTTATGAACGACACTGCGAGCACGATGGCCACCGCCTCGAACAGGGCGCGGGTGAAGCCCGAGACGGCCTCCTCGACGATGACGGGCTGATCGGCCACCAGATGCACGCCGACGCCGACCGGCAGGTCGGCCAGCACCTTGTTCATCTCCTCATGCAGCGCCTCGCCGAACTGGAGCAGATTGGCGTTGGGCTTCATGCCGATGGCGAGCCCGATCGCGTCCTGGCCGTTGAAGCGGAACAGCGCCGTCGGCGGATCGGCATAGCCGCGCGTGATCGTCGCCACGTCGCTCAGCCGGAAGAAGCGGTCGTTGACGCGCAGGTTGATGGCGCGAAGGCTGTCCTCGGAGGTGAACTGGCCGCCGACGCGCACGCTGATGCGCTCCGGTCCGGACTGGATGACGCCGGACGGTGTGATCGCGTTCTGTGCCTGCAGGCTAGCCACGATCGCCTGCTGGTTGAGGCCAAGGGCGGCGATCTGGCGGGTCGAGAATTCGAGATAGATGGCCTCGTCCTGCGCGCCGACGAGATCGACCTTGCCGGCATTCGGCACGGTCAGGATCTTGGTGCGGACATCCTCGACATAGTCGCGCAATTGGCGCGGCGTCAGCCCGTCGGAAGTGAAGGCGTAGATGTTGCCGTAGACATCGCCGAAGCGGTCGTTGAAGAACGGTCCCTGCACGCCTTGCGGAAACTGCGCCCGGATGTCGTTGACCATGTTGCGCACCTGAATCCAGTTCGGCACGACATCGCGCGCCTTGGTGGTGTCCTTCAGGTTGACGAAGATGACGGTCTGACCGGCGGTGGTGACGGACTTGGTATAGTCGAGGCTGTCGAGCTCCTCGAGCTTCTTCTCGATGCGGTCGGTTACCTGCTGCACGGTCTCCTTGACCGACGCGCCCGGCCAGTTGGCCTGGATGATCATCGTCTTGATGGTGAAGTTGGGGTCTTCCTCACGACCGAGATTGAGGTAGGAAAAGATGCCGGCCACGACGAAGACCAGCATGAAATACCAGACCATGGAGCGGTGGCTGAGCGCCCAGTCGGAGAGATTGAAGCCCTTCATCAGACGCCGCCCTCCGGCACTTTGACCTTCTGGCCTTCGCTCAAGCTGTGGACGCCCGCGGTGACCACGCGCATGCCGGCGTCAAGCCCTTCGGCGACAGTAAAGGTAGCGGCGCCCTTGGCGGCCACCTTGATCTCTTTCGTGCTCACGCTCGATGTCTGCGGGTCGACGATCCACACCTTGTCGGCACCGTTCTTTTCCAGCAGCGCCGACATCGGCAGTTCGATCGTCGGCGCGACCTTGGTCACGCGGGTCGCCGTCACCGTCGAGCCGAGCCGGAAGGCCTGTGGCGGATCGGTGAGCGTCAGCTTGACGCGCCTAGTGCGGGTCGAGCCCTCGGCCTGCGGCGCGATCTCGCGCAGCTTGGCCTGGGTCTCGATCGTCGGCAACGATTGCAGGATGACCTGGAACGGCGTGCCGGCGGCGAGATCGCCGGTCAACTGATCGGGAATATCGACCACGGCTTCGCGCAGATCCGAGCGTGCCACGGTGACGACCGTCTGGCCGGCCGAGACGGTCTGCCCGACCTCGGCGCCGACCGCGGTGACGACGCCGTCGAAATCCGAGAACAGCCTGGCATAGCCAAGCTGCTCCTGCGATTTGGCCAGCGATGCCTTGGCCCGCTCGACATTGGCGTCCGCAGCCTTGCGTGCCTGCTGCGCGGCATCGAAGACGGCCTGCGAGGCGTTGGCCGAGGCGAGCAACTGGCGCTGGCGTTCCTCGCTGGCGGCGGCGTTGGCGAACTGTGCCTCGGCATTGGACAGCTCGGCCTTGGCCGCTTGCACCGCCAGCTCCAGCGCGGTCGGATCGAGCGCGGCGATCGTCGTGCCCTTGCTGACGATGTCGCCGACCTTGACGTCGCGCGAGACGACCCGGCCAAGCAGGCGGAAGGCGAGGTCGGCGCTGACCTGCGGCTCGACCGAGCCGGCAAAGCCGAAGGTTTGCGTGGTACTCGGCTCGACCACCATCGACAGCACCGGCCGGATGACCTCCGGCGGCTTCTCTTCCGATTTCGAGCAGGCGGCGAGCGCGCCAAGCGCGAACAGGCCAACCATGATGGGCCGCTTCATTGGCTCGCCCCCGATATCTCGACCGTCTGCCCAGGGCTGAGCAATTGCCCGCCCGCGGTCACGACGCTCTGGCCCTCATTCAGTCCGCTGGCGATGACGACCGTGCCTGAATCGAAGGCCCGCACCTCGACCGGCGTCGTCGCCACTGCCTTGGTCGAGGGGTCGACGGTCCAGACCGCCGGCTTGCCGGCGCTGGATGTCAGCGCCTGCCAGGGCAGCAGGATCGCCTTTGCCGGCTTGGCGCTGACCGAGCCGATGACGGCCGCCCCCAGCGGCATACCGGCCGGCGTGTCGGCAATGCCGACCTTGACCCGGATCGAACCGGAGGCCTGGTCGACCACCGGCGAGATCTCGCGCACCTTGCCTGTCGCCCTCACCTGCGGGTCGGACAACAGCGTGATCGTCACCGCCGGCGAGGCCGGCGTCCTGGCGACCAGCGTCTCCTGCACGTTGAACACCGCATCGCGGTCGCCGTCCTCGGCGACGGTGAAGACGGTTTGCGCCGCTTGCACCACCTGGCCGGTTTCCACCTGGCGTGCAGTGATGACGCCGGGGGCGCCGGCCTTGAGCTCGGTGAAGGACAGGTTCTGCTGGGCGTTGGCGAACGCGCTCTTGGCGGCATCGACGCTGCCTTGCGCCACCTTCAGCGCCTGGTCGGCGGCGTCATAATCGCGCCTGGTGGTGAAGCCCTGGGCAAGCAGCGTCTTCTGCCGCTCGAAGGCGGCGGCGGACTGGGTCAGCTGCGCTTGTGCTGCATCGAGATCGGCTTGTGCGGAGCGCAGGTCGGATTGCTGCTCCTGCGGATCGATGCGGGCAAGCACCGCACCCTGGTCGACATGCTGGCCGACATCGACAAGCCGCTCGGCAATGCGGCCGCCGACCCGGAACGACAGATTGTTCAGCGTGCGCGCCGCGATCACCCCGGTCAGCGAGGTTCTCGGCGCATAGTCGGCCATCGCCACCGTTTCGGTGCGCACCATGATCGGCAGTTTCTTGTCCGCCGCTTCCTGCTTCTGGCAGCCTGCCAGCAGCAATGCGGCTGCGCAGACGCACATTGCCGGGGCGATTGGAAATGACAAAAGGCTGGCGATTCTGACGGATGGCGGCGAGACGGACGATGTCGCGTTCCTGCTCATGGGCTCCCCCAGCCGCGGGTTGCTGATCGCGATGCCTCGCGGATGTCAGGAGGATAATCGATCCCCGGGAAAAGGAAACCGGTCTCGTACGCGTATCGCCCGACTGGTTAAGGGCGGGATATTCCCTTCGCAGGCCCAATCGCCCGCCGGTGGTGCCGACTTGAGGAAAACGTGAAATAAGGTCAGAAGACATCTGATCAACGAGGACGGGCGCCGGCCCGATGAAGGATATCATGAAGAATTCAGCCATTTCCGAACGCAAGAACCAGTCGATCTCGCGCGGCGTCGGCATGACCACGCAAATCTATGCCGACCGGGCCGAAAATTCGGAAATCTGGGATGTCGAAGGCCGCCGCTACATCGACTTTTCCTCGGGCATCGCCGTCGTCAACACCGGCCACCGCCATCCCAGGGTGATCGAAGCGGTCAAGGCGCAGCTCGACCGTTTCACCCACACCTGCCACCAGGTCGTGCCCTATGAGAGCTATGTCAGGCTGGCCGAGCGGCTGAACGCCATGCTGCCCGGCAAGTTCGAGAAGAAGACGATCTTCGTCACCACCGGCGCCGAGGCGGTCGAGAACGCCATCAAGATCGCCCGCAATGCCACCGGCCGCCCGGCCGTCATCGCCTTCGCCGGCGGCTTCCATGGCCGCACCTTCATGGGCATGGCGCTGACCGGCAAGGTCGTGCCCTACAAGGTCGGCTTCGGCGCCATGCCGGGCGACGTCTATCACGCGCCGTTCCCGGTGCCGCTGCACGGCGTGTCGGTTGCCGATTCGCTCGCAGCACTCGACCGGCTGTTCAAGGCCGATGTCGATCCGGCCCGCGTCGCCGCCATCATTGTCGAGCCGGTTCAGGGCGAGGGCGGTTTCTACGAGGCGCCGCGCGAATTCCTGACCGCGCTGCGCAAGCTGTGCGACCATCACGGCATGCTGCTCATCGCCGACGAGGTGCAGACCGGCTTTGCCCGCACCGGCAAGATGTTCGCGATGGATCACCACGAAGTCGCGGCCGACATTACCACAATGGCCAAGAGCCTGGCCGGCGGCTTCCCGTTGTCGGCCGTCACCGGCCGCGCCGAGATCATGGATGCGCCTGGCCCGGGCGGCCTCGGCGGCACCTATGGCGGCAGCCCGATCGGGGTTGCCGCGGCACACGCGGTTCTCGACGTGATCCAGGACGAAAAGCTGTGCGACCGCGCCAACACGCTGGGCGCGCGGCTGAAGCAGCGACTGCAGTCGATCCGCGACGACGTGCCCGAGATCGTCGATATCAGGGGCCTCGGCTTCATGAACGCGGTCGAGTTCAACGACGTCAAGAAAGGCCTGCCGTCGGCCGAGATCGCCAACGCCATCCGGCTGAAGGCGCTCGACAAGGGCCTCATCCTGCTGACTTGCGGCGTCTACGGCAATGTCATCCGCTTCCTGGCGCCGATCACCATACAGGACGAGGTCATGAACGAGGCGCTCGACATCCTGGAAAGCTCGATCCGCGAAGTCTGCGCCGCCTGAGCCACTTTACCTCCCTCGTGGGGAGGTCGGACCGCAGGTCCGGGTGGGGGGCTTGGCGCCGGCCCCACCCCGCTGCTTCGCGGCGACCCTCCCCACAAGAGGGAGGGTAAGGGCGGCTATCCCGCAGCTCTTGCCAGGACGTTTTCTTGAAACGCAGCCAGCGCTGCCTTCAGCCCATCGGGTCCCGTCGCCACCGTTTCCGGCGTCGGCGAGAAGCCGGCGCCCAGCATCTTGCGGCCAAGCATGTGGTCGCCGGGGCGGTTGACGGATTCGATGCCGAGCAGCCGGTTGCCGGCATAGTGGTAGATCGAGAACTTGTTGTCGGGCAGGTCGCCCAGCACGACATGGTTGTCGCCGCCGGCGGTCAGCCCGACCATCTGCAGCTTCATGTCGCCAATATCGGACCAGAACCATGGCACCGCCGAATAAGCATCCGCGTGACCGGTGATCGTGCGCGCCGCGAGCCGCGCCTGGTCGGTGGCGTTCTGCACCGATTCCAGCCGCACATCGCCGCCGGTGAACCAGTGCCGGTAGGAGGCGGCGTCGCCGATGGCGAGGATTTCCGGCACCGAACTGCGCATCTGATGATCGACACGGATGCCGTTGGCGACGGCGAGGCCGGCGTCCTGCGCCAGCTCGACATTGGGCACGGCACCGATGCCGACGATGACCATGCGCGTCGGCAGCCTTTCGCCCGACGAGGTGATCGCGGCGGCGACATGGCCGTTTTCGCCTTCGAGCCTTGCAATCGAGGTGCCGGTCAGGATGCGCACGCCGGCCGCTTCCAGCCGCTGGCGGACATGGCTCGCCACCACAGGGGCAACGGCGCGGCCGAGCAGCCGGTCGACCGTTTCCACCACCGTCACCGTGCGACCGGCCGCGAGCAGCGTCGCGGCGATCTCCAGCCCGATGAAGCCGCCGCCGAGGATGACGACATCTTCGCTCCGCGCGCTCAAGTCCCGGATCAGCCGGGCATCGGCCAGTGAACGCAACGACAAGACGCCGGCCAGATCAGCGCCTGGCAGCGGCAGGAGACGCGGGCGTGATCCGGTCGCCAGGATCAGATGGTCGAAGGCAAGCACGCCGCCGCCTGATATTTCCAGACTGCGGCTGCCGGCATCGATGCGCTCGATGCGGACGCCCGGCCGGTAGTCGATGGCGCTGCCGGTATAGAAGGCCTCGCCCCGAAGCGGTTGTGGTTTGGCCTCGGCATCCTTGATGAAGGTCTTCGACAGCGGTGGCTTATGGTAAGGCAGTTCGTTCTCGTCGCTGACGAGGATCACCGGCCCGTCATAGCCGTCCTCGCGCAGACTGGCGGCCGCTTGCACGCCCGCATGACCCGCACCGACAATGACCACGCCGTTCTTCATCGCGTCCCAAATCCTGATTCGATCCTAGGATCTCTCGGCAAGTGGCAATTGTCTGGCGCCGCCGCAAGAGAGCGTTTGCGGGTCGCACCCGGAACGGCGGCTGTCAATCGCACAGTTCGGCGGCGAAGCCGGTGCAGCCGAGGTCTAAAGTTGACTGTTGTAGTTTAGAATAATTCTAAACTATTGTTTCAATTGGCTTTTCCCTTAGATTTTCGTTGACTTCCACCGGCGTCGAAGCTTTATGGAAGCCTGCGTGTTGGCGCATCCCTTTGATGTCTGGGCCTTGAACCCGTTCGATTGGAGGCATTTTGGTGTCTTTCTTCCCCGACCCGCGCAACGGCGCGGCTAGCCATGGCGCTTTTGGCAACGACGTGGCCCGGCGCCGGTCGCCCTGCGCGCCGCTTATGGAATTTCCAAAAAACTGGAGAGTGATAATGACAGCACGATATGGCGGCAGGCTGGCGGCGATTGGTGCCACGGCGCTGTTGACGGCAGCGGTGTTCGTGCTGCCTGCCAAGGCGGAAACCGACGCGAAAGCGGTCATCAAGACCTATTCCGATATCGCGCTTGCCAAATATGAGGATTCGCTGACCACGGCGCAGGCTCTCGACAAGGCGGTCGATGCGCTGCTGGCCAAGCCTTCGGCGGAAACACTCAATGCCGCCCGCGACGCATGGAAGGCATCGCGCGTGCCCTACCAGCAGACCGAGGTTTACCGCTTCGGCAACAAGATCGTCGACGACTGGGAAGGCGAGGTGAATTCCTGGCCGCTGGACGAAGGCCTGATCGACTATGTCGCCAAGAGCTACGGCACGGAATCGGACACGAATTCGCTCTATACGGCCAATGTGATCGCCAACAAGGAAATTGAGATCAACGGCAAGAAGGTCGATGCCTCGAAGCTCTCGCCGGAATTCCTCTCCGGCACGTTGCAGCAAGCCGGCGGCGTCGAGGCCAATGTCGCCACCGGCTATCACGCCATCGAATTCCTGCTATGGGGCCAGGACCTGCACGGCACCGGCCCGGGCGCCGGCGAGCGCCATTACACCGACTATGACCTCAAGAACTGCACCGGCGGCAATTGCGATCGCCGTGCCGAATATCTGAAGTCCGCCACCACCCTTCTGGTTTCGGATCTACGGAAGATGATCGACGACTGGAAGGAAGACGGCGCAGCGCGCAAAAACCTGGTCGATGGCGAGCCGAACACGGCGATCTCGGTCATCTTCACCGGCATGGGCTCGCTGTCCTACGGCGAACTGGCAGGTGAACGCATGAAACTCGGCTTGATGCTGCATGATCCGGAGGAGGAGCAAGACTGCTTCTCCGACAACACCTACAATTCGCATCTCTATGACGCGATCGGCATCCGCGCCGCCTACCTGGCCAGCTACACGCGCCTCGACGGTACCGTCGTTTCCGGACCTTCGGTGCATGACATGGTCATGGCCGCCGATCCGGCGATCGACAAGGAACTGTCCGACAAACTCGACGTCACCGTCGCCAGGATGGAAGCGATCAAGGCGCGGGCCGAGACCGGCGAAGCCTATGACCAGCAGATCGCCGAGGGCAATGCGGCGGGCAACGCCACCGTGCAGGCCGCGATCGACGCCCTGATCGACCAGACCAAGTCGATCGAACGTGCGGTCGGCTCGTTGAAACTCAACGCCATCGCCTTCGAAGGCTCCGACAGCCTCGACGCACCCGACAAGGTGTTCAAGTAAGCGCCGAAACCTGGAGCCTGGTCCGAAGCCGATAATCGCCTCCGGAATGGGCTCCGGGACCTGAACAAGCCACACGGCGCGGGAGGCGCCGTCAGCCATCCGAGCACTGTAAATGCTGATCTGCCATTGCAACATCATCACCGAGAAGGAGATCGAGCAGACGATCAACGGGCTGCTGGACCTGGACCCCTGGCAGCTCATCGTGCCGGCCAAGGTCTATCATGCGATGCAAAAGCGTGGCCGCTGTTGCGGCTGTTTCCCAAATGTGGTCGAAACGATCATTCGGGTTACCGAAAATTACCACGCCCGCTCGGAGGCGAGCGGCGTGGACATTGTCTCACACCTGGATCGCGTCAGAGGTCTGCGCGTCCAATACGGGAGCAGAACCCATGAAGGGCGAAAGTCTGATCATCGAGCGGCTTAACGAGGCCCTTTTCCTGGAGCTTGGAGCCGTCAATCAATATTGGGTGCATTTCCGTCTGCTGGAGGATTGGGGGTACACGAAGCTGGCCAAGAAGGAGCGGGCAGAATCGATCGAGGAGATGCACCACGCCGACAGGCTGATCGCCCGGATCATCTTCCTTGAAGGCCATCCAAACCTGCAGTCCGTGGCGCCGCTGCGCATCGGGCAGAACGTCAAGGAAGTGCTCGAATCCGACCTTGCCGGCGAATATGACGCGCGCACGGCCTACAAGCGTTCGCGCGAAATCTGCCATGAGGTGGGCGACTACGTAACGATGAAACTGTTTGAGGATCTGCTGGCTGACGAGGAAGGTCACATCGACTTCCTCGAGACGCAGCTCGACCTGCTCGCCTCGATCGGCGAGGAGAAGTACGGCCAGCTCAACGCCGACGCGGCCAACGAGGCGGAGTAAAGGCATGCGGGAATGCGGCGCCTGCTAGAATTCCCGCGCCGCTTGCGGCGGGCCGACGGCTCGCCGTTTCGCCTGAAAAGACAAGCCGGACTGGCTCGTCGGCGCTGCACCATTTTCGTGTTGGCGCTGACATCGTCCGCCATTGCCGGCGGGCTTCAGCCAACGGGCCTCGCCACAACGCGCAGCGACCTCAATGCCAAGGATCAGACGCGCGTCACCGCCGTCACCAGGCCGACCACGGATTTCTCCAAACCCGAGCCGTTCGAACTCATGCAAGGTGGCGCCGGCACGTCCAGGAAAGACGTCAGCCGCGATTCCTTCTCGCAGTCCTCGGCCAACATCTCTTTCGAGGAAGAGGGCACTTTCAAGCTCGGCAACGCCTTGTTCCGCAAGAACTGGGTGTCGTCGCCATCTTCGACGCAGGCGTCGG
This sequence comes from Mesorhizobium huakuii, assembly GCF_030160235.1. Lineage (GTDB taxonomy): Bacteria > Pseudomonadota > Alphaproteobacteria > Rhizobiales > Rhizobiaceae > Mesorhizobium > Mesorhizobium huakuii. The sequence continues at coordinate 91,295 of NZ_BSNY01000034.1, read as the reverse complement.
ACGGGCTTGGCCCGGTGTTCAACGAACGCGCCTGCCAGAACTGCCATCTGAAGGACGGCCGCGGCCGCCCGCCGCAAGGCGACGCCGGCACCACCTCGATGTTCCTGCGGCTGGCGCGCGACGCCAGCAACGCCGAGGAAAAGTCAGCCCTTGCCGGCCGCGAGTTGCTCAACTTCCCCGACCCGGTCTATGGAACGCAGTTGCAGGAGCTGGCCGTGCCTGGCTTGCGCGGCGAAGGCCGGATGCGCGTCGACTATCAGGAACGGCAGGTGACGCTGGCGGCCGGCACGATGGTTTCCCTGCGCAAGCCCAGCTATTCCGTCACCGATCTCGGCTATGGGCCGCTTGATCCGCGTACCACCCTGTCGCCGCGCCTGACGCCGCCGATGATCGGCCTTGGCCTGATCGAGCAGATCGCGCCGGCTGACATTCTGGCCCACGCCGATCCGGAAGACCGCGATAGTGACGGCATCTCCGGCAAGCCGAACATCGTGCGTGACGGGCTGAGTGGCGAACTGACGCTTGGCCGTTTCGGCTGGAAGGCGCAAACCGCGACGATCCGCCAGCAGGCGGCGGATGCTTTCGCCGGCGACATCGGCATCTCGACGCCGGAAGAACCGAAGCACTGGGGCGATTGCACCGCCGCGCAGGCAAAATGTCTCGTCATGCCGAATGGCGTGCAGGCGCGTCTTGGTCCGGTCGAGGCGCCGCCGCCAGTGATGGATCTCGTCACCTTCTATTCACAGAACCTGGCGGTACCGGCGCGCCGCGATCTTGCCGCGCCCGATGTGCTCGCCGGCAAGAAGCTCTTCTACGAGATCGGCTGCGTTTCCTGCCACACGCCGAAATTCGTCACCCGCCGCGATGCGCCTGACAAGGCGCAGGCCTTCCAGCTCATCTGGCCCTATTCCGATTTCCTGCTGCACGACATGGGACCTGATCTGGCCGACGGCCAGGCGGTGGGCGATGCGACGGGCAACGAATGGCGCACCCCGCCGCTGTGGGGCATCGGCCTCACCGGAACCGTCAACGGCAATTCCTTCTTCCTGCATGATGGCCGCGCGCGCAGCCTGACCGAGGCGATCCTGTGGCATGGTGGCGAGGCGCAGAAGGCGCGCGACCGCTTTGCCGCCGCCAACGCGGCCGAGCGCGATGCGCTGGTGAAATTCTTGGAGTCACTGTGATGTTGAAGCGCTCTGCACTGGTTCTCGCCCTTCCGCTGGCCCTGCTCGGTGTTTCCCCGGCCTCGGCGGCGGCGAAAGCCTCCGACATCATCCAGCGGGCGATCGACGGCTTTGTCCGTCCGGCCTATGCCGGCTTGTACCAGCATGCGGAAGCGTTGACGCAAGCAATGCACAAGCTCTGCGAAGCGCCCTCGCAAGAGGAACTCGACGCGGTGCGGGCCGAATTCTCGGCCACGGTCTATGCCTGGTCGTCCGCCGAAATCATCGGTTTCGGGCCGATCAAGGAGAACAACCGGCTGGAGCGCACGCTCTACTGGCCTGATCGCAAGAGCATAGGGCTCAAACAGGTGCAGGCGGCGCTGGCGGACAAGGACCCGAGCGGCACTGATCCGGTACAATTGGCCGGCAAGAGCGTCGCCATGCAGGGGCTGGGCGCGCTGGAATTCGTGCTTTTCGGCGACGGCGCCGATGCGCTGACGGGCAAGGACGATCCCTATCGCTGCGCCTATGGCGCGGCGGTTGCCAGCAATATCGAAACCATGGCTGGCGACGTCAGCGCAGCCTGGAACAAGCCGGACGGCTTTGCCGCGCTTTGGGCCAATCCAGGGCCGCAGAACGCGCTCTACCGCGACGGCAACGAAGCGGTCACCGAACTGGTCGGCGTCTTCATCAACGAGCTTGAGATGGTGAGGGATGTCCGCCTGAAAGGGTTCCTTGGCGGCAAGCCGGAGGCGGACAAGCCGAAACAGGCGATCTACTGGCGGTCGCAAAACACCGCCAATGCGCTCGCCGGAAATCTGGCGGGCATCGATGCGCTGTTCGAGGCCTCCGAGCTTGGCGATGCGCTGCCACCCGATGCGCGCTGGATGGCGGAATCCATCCATATCCAGCTGGTCAACGGCGTCGCCACCGCGAAGTCGATTCAGGGTCCGATCGACAAGACACTCACTGATCCGGCGCTGCGCGAGAAGCTCGAGCATTTCGCGCTGATCACCTCCAGCCTGTCGACCCTGATCGGCACCAGGCTGACCGCGGAATTCGGCCTGACCGCCGGCTTCTCGTCGCTGGACGGGGACTGAGCATGCGCGCGCCGCTCATCGATCGCCGGGATTTCTTGAGGGCTGCGGGTGTCGGCTTCGCTGCCGCGATGGCGCCGTCTGCCTGGGCGAAGACGCTTGCCGCCGACGCAGTCTTCGCCACCGCTTTCGTCAAGCGCGACGGCGGTTTTGGTGCCGCCGTGCTGTCCGAGGCCGGCAAGGTGCTGCACGCCATCGACCTGCCCGATCGCGGCCACGACGTCACCTTCGATCCCCTGTCGAAGCGTTCGGTGGTCTTCGCCCGCCAGCCCGGCACCTTCGCCGTGGTGTTCGACCACACCGGGCGCGATGCCCCTCAGACCATCGCCAGCATCGCCGGCCGGCACTTCTTCGGCCATGGCGTGTTCTCGCCCGACGGCGCACTGCTCTATGCCACCGAGAACGACTTCGACAATGCGGCCGGCGTCGTCGGCGTCTACGATGCGCGGGCGAAATTCAGCCGCATCGGCGAATTCCCAACCTATGGCGTAGGCCCGCATGAACTCCTCTTGCTGGGTGACGGCAGGACGATCGCGGTCGCCAATGGCGGCATCGAGACCCATCCGGACTATGGCCGCGCCGAGCTCAACATCGCCACCATGAAGCCGTCCTACGTGCTCATCGACCGCGTCACCGGCGACCTCATCGAAAAGCATGAATTGCCGGCTTCCCTGCACCAGCTGTCGATCCGTCACATGGATGCCGACCCATCCGGCACGGTGTGGTTTGGCTGCCAGTACCGGGGGCCGGGCACGGATCGTCCGCTGCTGGTCGGCCGCGCCTTGCGCGGCAAGGAGTTGCAGCTTCTCGACATGCCGCAGGAGGTGCTGTCCGGTTTCCGCAACTATATCGGCTCGGTTGCCGTCAATCCTCGCGCAGCCACCGTCGCGGTGTCGTCGCCGGAAGGCAATTCGCTTGTGGTGATCGATGCGGCCAGCGGCCGGGTCGTCTCATCGAGCGCGCTGGTCGAGGTCTGCGGCCTGGCGCCGGACGGATCGGGCTTTATGGCAACCACCGGTGCCGGCGAGATCATCGAGGGCAACGGCGCGACGCGGTCTGAGCCGGACTATGTCTGGGACAACCATATGCTTCGCATCGAACAGGCCTGACAGCGCTGGCGGAACCCAAGCCGCTTAACAAATTATGCTTGCGGTGGCGCGCCCTGGCGGGCACAGGGAAGTTGTTTTTTCGAACCGGTCGTTTCATGAAAGTGCTTGCCATCGACTGTGCCGCCAGCCTCTGCGCCGCCTGCGTCTACGACGCGGCGGCCGGGCGGGAGCTTGGCCGCTCGGGGCTCGATCTCGGCAAGGGTCATGCCGAGCACCTGATGACCGTCATCGCCGAGGCGCTGAACGCCGCGGCAACCGACTATGCCGGCCTTGGCGCCATTGCGGTCTCCGTCGGCCCCGGCTCCTTCACCGGTCTTCGCGTCGGCGTCTCGACCGCGCGTGGCCTGGCGCTGGCGTTGAAGATACCGGCGATCGGCGTGACGACGCTCGAAGCGCTGGCCGCCGAGGCCGCGGCGGCATTTCCTGGCCACGCCGTGCTGGCGGCGCTCGATGCCGGCCGCGAGGAAATCCATGCGGCACTGTATGACAAAGCGTTAGTTTTGACTTACGGTCCAGCGGTAACCACATTACCGGAAGCCACAGCCTTGGCGAGGGAGACCTCTGCGGCGCTTGCCGGCACTGCGGCGGTGCAGATCGCCGAATCGGCGGGCCGGGGTTCCGATATCGGGCCTCGGACGGCGACCGCCGATATTCTCACCTACGCCCGTCTGGCCGCCGCCAAAGGCGAGGGCGAAAGGCCGAAACCACTTTACCTGCGCGGCGCGGATGCAAAGCCGCAAGCTGGATTTATTCTTTCGAGGCAGCAAAATTAATGCGCATACCGTTTCTCCAACCCCGCCGCCGGGACTATGCGCTCGAGCCGCTCCGGATCACCGACAGCCCCGCGGTGTCGTTGCTGCACCGTGAGGATTTCGTCCGTCCGTGGACCGATGGCGAGTTCGCCGCCCTGCTCGAGCAGGACACCGTGTTCGGTTACGCCGCGCGCGAGACCGGGCAGGGCGCCAAGCCCCCCGTCGGCTTCGTTTTAGCCCGTCTGGCCGCCGGCGAGGGCGAAATCCTGACGGTCGCGGTGGCGCGCTCGCACCGCCGCCAGGGACTGGGCTGGCAGTTGATGGATGCGGTGCTGCGCGAACTTCACGCGCAGCGCGCCGAAGCGCTGTTCCTCGAGGTCGACGAGACCAATGTCGCCGCGATTGCCCTCTACCGTCGCCTGGGCTTCCGCGAAGTCGGCAAGCGCCCGGATTACTACAAGTCGCCCGATCGCGGGCCTACCGGCGCGCTTGTCATGCGCCGCGATCTTCGCTAGCCAGAGCGCCGCATGACCCCGAAAATCGGATCCGATTTTCGGGGTCATGCGCCAAATTTGAAGTGTTACAGCGCCCTTTGCGCGTCCAAGCGGACGCGCGGCGCTGTAATGACAGGGCCAGGACTGCATGATCGGAAAAATCAGGATTTTCCTGGCCCTGGGGCTTGTCGTCGCCGGCTCGCTGGTCCTGGTGCCGTTGCAGATCCTGTCGATGAAGACCGGCTGGTGGCCGGAAACCATCATTCTCAAGATATGGCACAGGCTGATCCTCAGGGCGCTCGGCATGCGCGTCCATGTCAAGGGGGCGCTGTCCGACAAGCGCCCCTTGCTGGTGGCCTCGAACCACATCTCCTGGACCGACATCATGGTGCTGGGCTCTTTTGCCGATGTGAAGTTCATCGCCAGGGCCGACATGGAAGGCTGGCCGCTGATCGGCATGCTGTCGAAACTGCAGCGCACCGTCTTCATCGAGCGCGAACGCAAGCGCTCCTCGGGCGACCAGGCAAGCGAGATCGCCAATCGCATGGCCAAGGGCGATGCCATGGTGCTGTTTGCCGAGGGATCGACCGGCGACGGCAATGCCGTCTTGCCGTTCAAGAGCACGCTGTTCGGTGCGGCCTCGATGGCGCTTTCGGAGGGCGCGGCCGAGCAGGTGTTCATCCAGCCGGTGGCGATCGCCTATACGCGCCTGCACGGCGTGCCGCTCGGCCGCCGCCACCGGCCGATCTCGGCCTGGATCGGCGACGAAGACCTGATGCCGCATCTCAAGGTGCTGATGGCGGAAGGCGCGCTCGACGTCGAAGTGCATTTCGGCGAGCCGATCGCCTTCGCCAAGGGCTCGAACCGCAAGGAAACGGCCAGGCTGATGGAAAGCCGGGTGCGCGAGATGATGCAGGCGGCACTCGCCGATCCACGCCCGAGCCGCTAGCCCGAACCCTGCGCCTGCACATGCACACCGAGAATCGTCTGTTTTTTGTCACGGAAAGGCGTTAGAAGCCGCCGGATGGACTTGAACACGATTGAAAGCGACGACATTGGCAGCGTGGCCGGACAGCCGGCAGTGCGCGCCACGGCAGCGAAGAAGGTCTTCATCAAGACCTATGGCTGCCAGATGAACGTCTACGATTCACAGCGCATGGGCGATGCGCTGGCCGCCGACGGCTACACCGCGACCGATGCCATCGACGAGGCCGACCTTGTGCTGCTCAACACCTGCCACATCAGGGAGAAAGCGGCGGAAAAGGTCTATTCCGAGCTCGGCCGCATCCGCGACATGAAGGCGGAGCGCGCCATTGCCGGCCGCGAACTGCTGATCGGCGTCGCCGGCTGCGTGGCGCAGGCCGAGGGCGCCGAGATCATCAGGCGCTCGCCGGCCGTTGACCTGGTCATCGGGCCGCAGACCTATCACCGTCTGCCCGACGTGCTGGCGCGGGTGCGCGGTGGCGAGAAGATCGTCGAGACCGACTACGCCATCGAAGACAAGTTCGACCATCTGCCGCAGCCCAAGCGCGCCGAGGTCATCAAGCGCGGCGTCACCGCCTTCCTCACCGTGCAGGAAGGCTGCGACAAGTTCTGCACCTTTTGCGTGGTGCCCTATACAAGGGGCTCGGAAGTGTCGCGGCCGGTGGCGCAGATCGTCGCCGAGGCCGAGCGCCTGGCCGAGGCCGGCGTGCGCGAGGTGACGCTGCTTGGCCAGAACGTCAATGCCTGGCACGGCCAGGGCGGGAACGGCGAGGAATGGGGCCTTGGCCGCCTGCTGTTCCGGCTGGCCGAAATTCCCGGCCTGGCGCGGCTGCGCTACACCACCAGCCATCCGCGCGACATGGATGACGAGCTGATCGCTGCCCACCGCGATCTGCCGTCGCTGATGCCCTATCTGCATCTGCCGGTGCAATCTGGGTCCGACCGTATTCTCAAGGCAATGAACCGCCGGCATACGGCCAGGGATTATCTGGCCCTGCTTGACCGCATCCGCGCCGCACGGCCCGATATCGCTTTGTCCGGCGACTTCATCGTCGGCTTTCCCGGCGAGACGGAGGCCGATTTCGAGGCGACGATGGAACTGGTGCGCCAGGTGAACTACGCCTCGGCCTTTTCGTTCAAATATTCGCCGCGCCCCGGCACGCCGGGCGCCGAAATGGCCGATCATGTGCCCGAAACGGTCAAGGACGAGCGCTTGCAGCGCCTGCAGGCGCTGCTGTTGAAACAGCAGCAGGACTTTGGTTCCAGCCTGGTCGGCAGCACCATCGACACGCTGATCGAGAAGCCCGGCCGGCAGGCCGGCCAGAAGGTCGGCCGCTCACCTTGGCTGCAGCCGGTTATTGTTGATGAAAAGGCCGGCGAAATCGGTGACATTATCCAGGTGCGAATCACGAAGACGGGCTACAATAGCCTGTTCGCCGAGTTGGCCTGATGCATGTCGCTCAAAAGTGGTCCCGGTTTGGGACAACGACATGCATCGCCACAGACCTCGGCAGATGAGGAGAGACGGTTGAGCGCAGCAGAGCTGAAGAACCTGCCCCCGGTACCGGCATCTGGGGCTTCTGACATGGCGCACATCGTTCTGACTTTCGACAACAACAAGCTTGCCAGCGCTCTTTACGGTCAGTTCGACGAGAACCTCGCCCGGCTCGAGCAGAAGCTCGGCGTCGACATCCGCTCGCGCGGCAACCAGCTGACCATCAAGGGGTCGGCTTCTGCCGCCGAACAGGCGCGCCGCGCCTTGGACAATCTCTACGGTATTCTGCAGAAGGGCGTCGATATCGGCCAGTCCGACGTCGATGGCGCCGTGCGCATGGCGGTCGCCGCCGACGATCAGCTGACCCTGCCGACGCTGGAGCGCAAGGGTAAGGTCTCCGCCGCCCAGATCGCCACCCGCAAGAAGACCATCTATGCCCGTTCGCTGAACCAGGATGCCTATATGCGGGCGCTGGAGCGGTCGGAACTGGTGTTCGGCATCGGTCCGGCCGGCACCGGCAAGACCTATCTGGCGGTTGCGCATGCGGCGATGCTGCTCGAGCGCGGTATGGTCGAGCGCATCATCCTGTCGCGGCCGGCCGTCGAGGCCGGCGAACGTCTGGGCTTCCTGCCGGGCGACATGAAGGAAAAGGTCGATCCCTATCTGCGGCCGCTCTACGACGCGCTCTACGACATGATGCCGGCCGACAAGGTCGAGCGCGCCATTGCCGCCGAAGTCATCGAAATCGCGCCGCTCGCCTTCATGCGCGGGCGCACGCTGGCGCATGCCGCGGTCATCCTCGACGAGGCGCAGAACACCACGCCGATGCAGATGAAGATGTTCCTGACGCGTCTTGGCGAGAACTCGCGCATGATCGTCACCGGCGATCCGACGCAGATCGACCTTCCGCCGAGCACCAAATCGGGTCTGGTCGAAGCCTTGCGCGTCCTCGACGGCGTGGCCGGCGCGGTCACCGTGCGCTTCAACGATGTCGACGTCGTTCGCCATCCGCTGGTGGCGGAAATCGTCAGGGCCTATGACCGCGATGCCAAACTGGCGCGCGGCCTCGGCGCCGAGAATTGATCTTGACGATGCGGCTTCATGCCTGAGGACAATCTATCCGGCGACGGGGGGCCTCCCGTCGACATCGATATATCGGTCGAAGCTGGCGATTGGCCCGATGAGGCAAGCCTGGCGCGGCTGGTCGATCGCGCGGTTGGCGCTGCTTTCGCCGAGACCGGCGTGACGGGCCGTTCCGAACTCAGCGTCGTTTTTTCCGACGACGCCCATATCCGTACGCTCAACGCCGAATGGCGCGGCAAGGACAAACCCACCAACGTCTTGTCTTTCCCGGCTTTTCCGCTCGCGCAGGGTGGCGCGCTGCCGCCGATGCTGGGCGATATCGTGCTCGCCGCCGAGACGGTTTCACGCGAGGCGGCACTGGAAGACAAGCCCGTGCAGAACCATATCACCCATCTCGTCATCCACGGCCTGCTGCATTTGCTTGGCCATGATCACGAGACCGACGCCGAGGCCGAGGAGATGGAGGCCATCGAACGCGCAGCGCTCGCAAGGCTTGCCATTCCCGATCCCTACGCGTAACTACATCTGACAATTGACCGGACGACGATGAACGACAAACCAGAGACTGCCGCCCGCCCCGACGCCGGCAGTGCGCCCAAGGCTTCCGACACGTCGGAAGAGGGATCAAGTCCGAGTACTGGTACCGGCAGCGCAGCCAGCGAGTCTTCGCCTGCCGGACCCTCCCTGTTCGATCGTGTTTTGGGCCTTTTCAGGCAACGCAACGGCACCAGCCTGCGCGAGGAAATCGCCGGCGCGCTGGCCGAGACGGCGAGTGACGCGGGCGCCTTCTCGCCTGGCGAGCGCGCCATGCTCAACAACATCCTGCGGTTGCGCGAGGTGCGCGTCGAGGATGTCATGGTGCCGCGCGCCGATATCGAGGCGGTCGAGATCACCACGACGCTCGGCGATCTCCTGGGCACGTTCGAACAATCCGGCCATTCCCGCATGCCGGTCTATTCCGAGACGCTCGACGATCCGCGCGGCATGGTCCATATCCGCGACGTGCTGGCCCACATCACCAAGCTCGCGCGCGTGAAGAAGGGCCGCACGACCAGGAAGACGCCCGTCGCCACGCAGCTCGATCTTGCCCAGGTCGACCTCGCGCGCACCATCGGCGAACTCAATCTGATCCGCCAGGTCCTGTTCGTGCCGCCCTCGATGCTTGCTTCCGACCTGATGGGCCGCATGCAGACGACGCGCACGCAGATGGCGCTGGTCATCGACGAGTACGGCGGCACGGATGGCCTTGTCTCGCTCGAGGACATTGTCGAAATGGTCGTCGGCGACATCGAGGACGAGCATGATGATGACGAGCCGATGATCACCCAGGCCGGCGACGGTGTCTTCATTGTCGACGGCAAGGCCGAGATCGAGGAGGTCGCCAAGATGATCGGCGAGGATTTCGCCGCCGGTGAACATGGCGAGTATGTCGACACGATCGGCGGCATGATCTTCAACACGCTCGGCCGCGTGCCGGCGCGGGGCGAGGTGGTGCAGGCCATTCCGGGGTTCGAGTTCCATGTCCTCGATGCCGATCCGCGCCGCGTCAAGCGCGTGCGTATCGTGCAAAGCCAGAAGGGCGAACGCCGTCGGCGCGCCACGGCGCGCACCGAACAGGCCTGAGTTTCCGCTGCAGATGACGGTGGACGACCCATTCAAGCATTCAAGTCTGGGTTCCGGCGTATTTTACAGAAATCCGCTTGCCGCGCTGGCGTGGCTCCAAGCGGCTTTCGGCTTCGAGCGCAGCATGGTGGTGAGCGATGCCGACGGAAACCTCGTCCACGCCGAGATGCGGTTCGGGGGCTGCTATATCATCGTCGATTCCGAATGGAGCGATTATGCCGCGAGCCCGGCTTCGGTCTCGGGCAAGAACACGCAGTCTGTCTATGTCAGGCTCAAGGACGGCCTGGATGCGCATTGCGAGCAGGCGCGGGCGTCCGGCGCCGACATAGTCCAGGAGCCGGCGGACCAGTTCTACGGCGAACGCCAATATCGAGCCCGCGATCCTGAGGGCCATGTCTGGACCTTCACCCAGCCCATCCGTTCCGTTCCCCGAGAAGAGGCCGAGCGGTTGAGCGGCCTGCGCATTGACGGCTGGCACCGGTAACGCATGTCGCCCAAAAGCGACCTCGGTTTTGCGAGAACGACACGCATAAACCAAAGACCCAAAGCGCGTCCCATGGGTCCGTTTCAACGCGACGCGCTTTTAGAGCGCGATCGGATCATTGCGGCCGACAGGCCGGCGTTTGGAGCGCGGGCCGCGGCCTGATAAATCTTGCGTCCTGATTCGCGCGACTCGGAAGTATGCATGGAGCGCCTGGCCGGCCGGATAATTCTGCTTTGGGGTTGGCGGCGTGCGCTCGTGGCCTTTCTGGCCGGAGCACTGGCGGTGCTTGGTCAGGCACCTTACGATTTCTTCGCCGCCTGCTTCATCTCGTTTCCGCTGCTGGTCTGGCTGCTCGACGGCGCGACCGGCGAAGCTTCAGGCAGCCTGTTCAGACGCTTGCGGCCGGCCTTCGCCGTCGGCTGGTGGTTCGGTTTCGGTTATTTCCTTGCCGGTCTCTGGTGGATCGGCTCGGCGTTGCTGGTCGAGGCCGACGACTTTGCCTGGGCGCTTCCCTTCGCCGTGGTCGGCATTCCCTTCGCGCTCGCCTTTTTCTATGGCTTCGCAACCATGGTCGCCCGGCTTCTGTGGAGCAGCGATATCGGCCGCATCGCCGCGCTTGCCTTCGGCTTCGGGCTGACCGAGTGGCTGCGCGGCTTCCTGTTCACCGGTTTTCCCTGGAATGCCATAGGTTACGCGGCAATGCCGGTGCCTCTCCTGATGCAGAGCGTGTCGGTGACCGGCATGATCGGCATGAACGCGCTTGCCGTGTTTCTTTTCGCGTTGCCGGCGCTGCTGGCCGCGCGCCGGCATCTGCGCCTTGGTGCCGCACTGTTCGTCCTGCTTGCTTCAGCCCATGTCGGTTTCGGCTATGTCAGGCTTGCGGCTCCTGAAAAACCGGCGGAGCACAGCCTGGATGTCCGCATTGTCCAACCGGCCGTCGACCTTAGCGAAAAATGGGATGCCTCGGTGCGCGACCGCATCTTCGCCACCTTGCTCGGCCTGTCCGCCAAGGCGCCGGACGCCGGTCACGGAAAGCCACAACTCATCCTCTGGCCGGAAACCTCGGTGCCGTTCCTCTTCACAGAGCGCCCGGACGCGCTGACGGCGCTGGGCGACATGCTGGCCGATGGCCAGATGCTGATCGCCGGCGTCGTTCGCGAGGAAGGCGGCTCGGCGGCCGGCACCGACAGCCGCTATTACAATTCCGTGGTGGCGATTAATGACAAGGGCGAGATTGCCGACGCCGTCGACAAGGTCCATCTGGTGCCGTTCGGCGAGTACCTGCCTTTTGCCGACCTGCTCAACCGTTTCGGCATCGCGCAGCTTGTCGCCGGGCCGGTGACGTTCGCCGCCGGCAACGAGCGCCACGCCATCACACTGCCGGGCGGCATCCGAGCGCTGCCTTTTATCTGTTACGAGGTGATCTTTCCCGATCTCGTGGCAGTTGACGCAACGTCAGCGCAGCTTATTGTGAACGTTACCAATGATGCCTGGTTCGGGGACACACCGGGACCGTATCAGCATTTCAGACAGGCCCAGGTTCGCGCGGTGGAGAACGGATTGCCCTTGCTGCGTGCTGCCAACAACGGCATCTCGGCCGTCGTCGACCCACACGGACGCATCGTCGATGCGTTGGCGATCGATGCTCGCGGAGCCATCGACGTGAAGGTGCCGATTTCTGGACAAGCGGTCGTTTCCTCGGCCCAGCGGCGCATTAACGGAATGCTGATCATGTTGCTGTTTGCGCTGGTGGGGGCACTGTTGAACGTAAGGCAAAGGCTACGGGTGAATTGACAGTCGACACATTAGAAACTCATACTGTATCGCCTGAAAATTTCTCGAAGTCGGTGGATTATCTGTTGGGGCAGTCGCCTCCGGCTTTTTTTGGGCAGGAAAAAAATCACAAAGCCGAAAAAATTCGGCGAGGACAAAATGACAGAAGAAAACAAGAAGAAACCCAATCCCATCGACATTCACGTTGGAAGCCGCATCCGGCTTCGCCGCAACATGCTCGGAATGAGCCAGGAAAAGCTGGGTGAGAACCTCGGCATCACATTTCAACAGATCCAGAAATATGAAAAGGGCACCAACCGCGTCGGCGCCAGCCGGCTGCAGGCGATAGCCTCGATACTCGGCGTGCCCGTTGCCTTCTTCTTCGAGGATGCGCCGGGCCAGGAAGCGGTGGCCGGCCGCGGCTTTTCGGAGGATGCGTCAATGGCTTTCGCCGTCGAATTCTGCGGCAGTCCCGAAGGCCTTCAGCTCAACCGGGCCTTCGTCAAGATCGCCGACGTCAAGGTGCGCCGCAGGATCATCGACCTGGTGAAGTCGCTCGCCGCGGACGACCTCGACTGACCCTCGATGCGCCTCGAACCGGCGGCATTCGCCGCCGGTGGTACAAGATATCGACATCGACAGTCGTGCCAGAATGGCGGCAACGCTTGACGAGCGGCGCTTTGCCCCGCTAACACGTGGCGCGCCAAAATCGGCAGCCTGCCGATCGTTTTTCAAGAGGGGACACCCGTGACGCGGCAGAACTACTTCTTCACCTCGGAATCCGTTGCCGAGGGCCATCCCGACAAAGTCTGTGACCGCATCTCCGACGAAATTGTCGATCTGGTCTACCGTGAGGCCAAGAAGACCGGCATGGACCCATGGAAAGTCCGGGTCGCCTGCGAGACGCTCGCGACCACCAACCGCGTCGTCATCGCCGGCGAAGTGCGCGTCCCCGAGACGCTGCTGAAGAAAGACAAGGCCGGCAACATCCTCAAGGACGCCGCGGGCCACCCGGTCGTGAACCCGGCAAAATTCAAATCCGTCGCCCGCAAGGCGATCCGCGAGATCGGCTACGAGCAGGCCGGCTTCCACTGGAAGACAGCGAAGATCGAGGTTCTCCTGCATGGCCAGTCGCCCGACATCGGCCAGGGCGTCGACAACGCCGCCGATCGCCAGGGCGAGGAAGGCGCGGGCGACCAGGGCATCATGTTCGGTTATGCCTGCCGCGAGACGCCGGACCTGATGCCGGCGCCGATCTACTACAGCCACAAGATTCTCGAACTTCTGGCCGCCGCCCGCCATCAAAACAACGGCGAGGCCGGCAAGCTCGGCCCGGACGCCAAGAGCCAGGTCACCGTCCGCTACATCGACGGCAAGGCCGCCGAGGCGACGCAGATCGTGCTGTCGACCCAGCATCTCGACGCGACCTGGGACTCCAAGAAGGTCCGCAAGGTCGTCGAACCCTACATCCGCGAGGCGCTTGGTGATCTCAAGATCGCCGACGATTGCATGTGGTACATCAACCCGACCGGCAAGTTCGTCATCGGCGGCCCGGACGGTGACGCCGGCCTTACCGGCCGCAAGATCATCGTCGACACCTATGGCGGCGCGGCACCGCATGGCGGCGGCGCGTTCTCGGGCAAGGACACCACCAAGGTCGACCGTTCGGCCGCCTATGCGGCGCGCTATCTGGCCAAGAATGTCGTGGCCGCCAAGCTCGCCGACCGCTGCACCATCCAGCTCTCCTACGCCATCGGCGTCGCCCAGCCTCTGTCGGTCTATGTCGACCTGCACGGTACCGGCAAGGTCGACGAGGCCAAGCTCGAGGACGCGCTGCGCACGGTGATGGACCTGTCGCCGTCGGGCATCCGCCGTCATCTCGACCTCAACAAGCCGATCTACGCCAAGACGTCGTCTTACGGCCATTTCGGCCGAAAGGCCGGCCGTGACGGGTCTTTCTCCTGGGAAAAGACCGATCTCGCCAAGGCGCTCAAGGATGCTGTCGCGGCCTGAGGCCACGACAGACCCTGCGCTGCCAGATGAGCCCGCAAGACAGGCCAAGCCGCGCGACCGAAGGCTTTTTCGGTCGCCGGCGCGGCAAGCCCGTCCGTCCGCAGCAGGCGGCCGCCCTCGAAAGCGGGCTCGATGCCTATCGGCTCGATCTGACGGCTGATGCGCCGTCGGATTTGCGCGCTCTGTTTGAAATTGATGTTTCGGCCGTCCGGCTCGAGATCGGCTTTGGCGGCGGCGAACATCTTCTGCACCGCGCCATCGAGGCGCCGACAACAGGCTTCATCGGCGTCGAGCCCTTCGTCAACGGCATGGCCAAGATGATGATGGCGGTGCGGGCAAGGCCGCTTGCCAATTTGCGGGTCCATGACGACGACGCCACCCGGCTGCTCGACTGGCTGCCGCCGGCCTCGCTCGACGGCATCGATCTTCTCTATCCGGATCCATGGCCGAAGAAGAAGCACTGGAAGCGGCGTTTCGTCAGTCCGCTCAATCTCGAGCGTTTCGCCCGCGTCCTGAAACCGGGCTCAAAATTCCGCTTCGCGTCCGATATCGACACCTATGTGAACTGGACCTTGCTGAATTGCCGGGCGCATGGCGCCTTCGCATGGCAGGCAACCGAAGCTGCCGACTGGCATCGCCCCTATGAGGGCTGGCCTGGCACGCGTTACGAGGCGAAGGCCATTCGCGAGGGCCGGCGGCCCGCCTATTTGACCTTTGTCAGGAAATAGGCGCGCGCCGTCGCCAGATTTTCAGAAACGGCCGATTCTGTTGAAGATGGCCGGATCCATGCCGAGCCGACGCAAATCGTCGGCGCGCGGCTTGCGGCCGGCTTCCACCGAGCGCGATGCGGCAACGGCACTGCCGAACGTCGTGAAGAGAACGCCCAGGGCGGAAAATAGGCTGCGGTTGCTCATGATCTTGTCCTTTCGCGCGCCACCGCGCGCCGCTTTTGTTCGTGTCGTGGCTAACAGATAAGAGCGCCCCGCCGGCTCTCACAGAGGGATTGGCGCATGGTGGCCATGCGCCTGGAGCAATGCTGATGCTGTCTGGCCTTTTGCCGAACCGGCACGGCGGGCTTGAAAGACCGGCCATGTTCGTTTATATCAGCCTCAAATTCTTGGTCGGTATGACGAAGAGTGGGTCCACCCGGTCCCGCTCTTTTTTATTACCTGCCGATAGGTTCGAAACGACAGGTACTTGATGACTGCAACGGCAAGCGAAGGTGACGACCGCATCATCCGCGAAAGCGGCATCGATGCGCGCATTGCGCTGATCGTCCAGCCGGTGCTGCGCGGCATCGGCTTTCGCCTCGTGCGGGTACATCTGTCCGGCCAGAACGGGCTGACGCTGCAGATCATGGCCGAACGCGAGGACGGCACCATGACCGTCGAGGATTGCGAAGAGGTCAGCCGCGCGGTGTCACCGGCGCTCGATGTCGATGATCCGATCGAAAAGGCCTATCATCTCGAAGTCTCTTCGCCTGGCATCGACCGGCCGTTGGTGCGCAAATCGGATTTCGTGACCTGGACCGGTCATCTGGTGAAGATGGAAACATCGGTCATCGTCGCGGATCGCAAGCGCTTCAAGGGCAAGATCGCCGAGGCCGGTGAAAACGACGTGCTGATCGAGCGCGACAAGGCGGCCTATGGCGAGGAACCGACAGTGCGCGTGCCTTACGACGCCATTGCCGAGACCCGGCTGATCCTGACCGACGACCTCATCCGCGATGCGTTGTCGAAGGACAACAGGGCGCGCAAGGAAGCCAAGAAACGCCGCGGCGAACCGGATGACGACGCGCCCGAGGGTGCGGAAGCGGCCGCCACGGAAGAACACGAACAGGAAAGTTGATTGAGCTGCCGGCCCCAAGGGTCCGGCAAACAGGCTCGGGAGAAAAAACATGGTTGTAAGCGCCAATAGACTTGAACTGCTGCAGATTGCCGACGCGGTCGCGCGTGAAAAGTCGATCGACAAGTCGATCGTCATCGCCGCCATGGCCGATGCGATCCAGAAGGCGGCGCGCTCGCGTTACGGCCAGGAGACCAACATCCGCGCCGACATCAACCCGAACACCGGCGAGATGAAGCTGCAGCGGCTGATGGAAGTGGTCGAGAAGGTCGACGATTATGCCACCCAGATCGCCATTTCCTCGGCCCGCGAGCGCAATCCCGACGCCCAGCTCGGCGACTTCATCGCCGAACAGCTGCCGCCGATGGATTTCGGCCGCATTGCCGCCCAGTCGGCCAAGCAGGTCATCGTGCAGAAGGTGCGCGAGGCCGAGCGCGACCGTCAGTATGACGAATACAAGGACCGCATCGGCGAGATCGTCAACGGCACCGTCAAGCGTGTCGAATATGGCAACGTCATCGTCGATCTCGGCCGTGGCGAGGCCATCATCCGCCGCGATGAGCTGATTCCGCGCGAAAACTACAAATATGGCGACCGCGTCCGCGCCTATGTCTACGACGTGCGCCGCGAGCAGCGCGGCCCGCAGATCTTCCTGTCGCGTACGCATCCGCAGTTCATGGCCAAGCTCTTCACCATGGAAGTGCCGGAAATCTATGACGGCATCATCGAGATCAAGTCGGTCGCCCGCGACCCGGGCTCGCGCGCCAAGATCGCCGTCATCTCGCGTGATAGTTCGATCGATCCGGTCGGCGCCTGCGTCGGTATGCGCGGCAGCCGCGTCCAGGCCGTCGTCGGCGAATTGCAGGGCGAGAAGATCGACATCATTCCGTGGTCGCCCTCGGCCGCCTCCTTCATCGTCAATGCGCTGCAGCCGGCGGAAGTCGCCAAGGTCGTGCTCGACGAGGACGCCGAGCGCATCGAAGTGGTGGTTCCCGACGATCAGCTGTCGCTGGCCATCGGCCGCCGCGGCCAGAACGTGCGTCTCGCCTCGCAGCTCACCGGCTGGGACATCGACATCCTTACCGAGGCCGAGGAATCCGAGCGACGCCAGAAGGAATTCGTTGAGCGCTCGGCGCTGTTCATGGAAGCCCTCGATGTCGACGAGATGGTCGGCCAGGTGTTGGCCTCCGAAGGCTTCACCAGCGTCGAGGAAGTCGCCTATGTCGACGCCGGCGAAATCGCCTCGATCGACGGCTTTGACGACGACACCGCGTCCGAAATCCAGACCCGTGCCCGCGAGTACCTCGAAAAGATCGAGGCCGAGCATGACGACAAGCGCAAGGCGCTGGGCGTCAAGGACGAGTTGCGCGAAATTCCCGGCATCACCACCGCCATGATGGTGACGCTCGGCGAGGATGGTGTGAAGACGATCGAGGATTTCGCCGGCTATGCCGCCGATGACCTGACCGGCTGGAAGGAACGCAAGGACGGCGAGACCAAGGTCTATCCGGGCGTGCTGGCCAATCACGGTGTTTCGCGCGCCGATGCCGAACAGATGGTGCTCAATGCCCGTCTCAAGGCCGGCTGGATTTCCGAGGATGAGCTTGCGGCCGAAGAAGCATCGGCTGACGAAGCCGTTGGTGCGTGAGGTGAAACCGCATCGCACACAACCCGCCCTTGGACGAGATGAACGATCGCACCTGCATCGTTACCCGCAAGCAGGCCGAACCGGATGAACTGATCCGGTTCGTCGTCGGCCCGGATTCGGCCGTCGTTCCCGATCTCAAGAGAAATCTGCCCGGCCGCGGTTGCTGGGTGAGCGCCGACCGCCTACATATCGACAAGGCGGCGGCCAAGAACCTTTTTGCCCGCGCCTTCAAGGCACAGGTGGTCGTGCCGCCGGAT
Organism: Mesorhizobium huakuii; assembly: GCF_030160235.1. Taxonomy (GTDB): domain Bacteria; phylum Pseudomonadota; class Alphaproteobacteria; order Rhizobiales; family Rhizobiaceae; genus Mesorhizobium; species Mesorhizobium huakuii. Next base: position 73,475 of record NZ_BSNY01000034.1, on the reverse strand, counting down.
CTTGGCGGCATGGTCGATGGGCTGCTTTCCAGATCCGCTCTGGGCATGCTGGGTCTCGCCCGCAAGGCAGGCGCAATTTCTCTTGGCGCAACCAAGGTTGAGAGTGCCGTGCGCGGCGGGCTGGCGCTTTTCGTGCTCCACGCGACCGAAGCATCGGACGATGGCGTACGCAAGATCAGTCAGGCGCGGCGGGCGACCGTCCATATTGGCGGCCCTTCCATCCTTGCCTACAAACTTTTCTCCGAGGCCGAGTTGAGCTTGGCATTGGGGGGTACAAATGTGATACATGCTGCCGTCCTCGCGGGAGACGCGGGTAAGGCGGTCCAGAAGCGCATGGTTGCGCTCGACCGGTATCGGGGCGGTACCCCGGACGATCTGGCAATGCTTGCGGCCGTTGCTGACGAAGATGAGGCCGCAGAGGATATGGAATGAGCGATACGAAATCGGGCGACGACAAGACGTTGAGTGTTACACCGAAGAAGACCTTGACGCTGAAGCGCCCCGGCATGGAACAGGGCACCGTGCGCCAGAACTTCTCGCATGGCCGTACCAAGTCGGTCGTGGTCGAGACCAAGAAGCGCAAATTCTCCCTGCCCGGCGACAAGCCGGAGCCGGTTGCGGCCGCCCCTGTGCCCGTCTTCACGCCGAAGCCGCCGGTCGCCGCGGCCCCTGTCGTGCAGGAAGCGCCGAAGGCTGCGCCTCCGCCTCCCCCGCCGGCTCCGGTCGAGCGCAGCGGCATGGTGCTGAACGAACTGTCGCGCAGCGAAATGGAAGCCCGCCGCAGGGCGCTGGAAGGGTCCAAGGTCCGCGAGGTCGAAGACCGCCAGCGCGCCGCCGAGGAAGCCAAGCGCCGGGCCGAGGACGAAGAGCGCCGCAAGCGTGAGCGCGAGGAATCCGCGCGCCGCCAGGCCGAGGAAGAGGCGCGATTGCAGGCCGAGGCCGAATCGCGCCGGCGCGCCGAGGAAGAAGCACGCCGCCGCGCGCCCCTGGCCGCGGAACTGGCAACGGCGGACGAAGAAGAAGAGGTCAAGCCGAAGCGGGCTGGCGCCGGCGCGCCTGTGCGCCGCCTGGTCACGCCCGAAGTGGCGCGTCCGGCCAAGCCGACCAAGGGCGAGGAAGATCGTCGCCGCGGCAAGCTGACGCTGAATTCCGCGCTTTCCGACGAGGATGCGCGGGCCCGTTCGCTGTCGTCGATGCGTCGCCGCCAGGAGAAGTTCAAGCGCGCGATGCATAATGAGCCGCGCGAGAAAGTCATGCGCGAAGTGATCCTGCCCGAGACCATCACCATCCAGGAACTGGCGCAGCGCATGTCCGAACGTGCGGTCGATGTGGTCAAGTTCTTCATGAAGCAGGGTCAGATCCTGAAGCCGGGCGACGTCATCGACGCCGACACGGCCGAGCTGGTCGCCACCGAATTCGGCCACACGGTCCGCCGCGTTGCCGAGTCCGACATCGAGGAAGGCCTGTTCAACATCGCCGACAACGCCGAGGACCTTGTGCCGCGTCCGCCGGTCGTGACCATCATGGGCCACGTCGACCACGGCAAGACCTCGCTGCTCGACGCCATCCGCAATGCCAATGTCGTCTCCGGCGAGGCCGGCGGCATCACCCAGCATATCGGCGCCTATCAGGTCGAGAAGAACGGTCAGAAGATCACCTTCATCGACACGCCCGGCCACGCCGCCTTCACGGCGATGCGTGCTCGCGGCGCCCAGGCCACCGACATCGCTATCCTGGTGGTGGCGGCCGACGACAGCGTCATGCCGCAGACGATCGAATCGATCAGCCATGCCAAGGCGGCCGGCGTTCCCATCATCGTGGCCATCAACAAGATCGACAAGCACGACGCCGATCCGCAGAAGGTGCGTTCCGAACTGCTGCGCCATGAGGTCTTCGTCGAATCGATGGGCGGTGAAGTCCTCGACGTCGAAGTGTCGGCGACCAAGGGCATCAATCTCGACAAGCTGCTCGAGGCGATCCTGCTGCAGGCCGAAATCCTCGACCTGAAGGCCAATCCGGACCGCACCGCCGAAGGTGTCGTCATCGAAGCGCAGCTCGACAAGGGCCGTGGCCCCGTCGCCACCGTGCTGGTGCAGACCGGCACGCTGATGCCGGGCGACATCCTCGTCGCCGGCAACGAATGGGGCCGCGTTCGCGCTCTGGTCAACGATCGCGGCGAGCAGATCAAGGAAGCGCCTCCGGCGATGCCGGTCGAGGTGCTCGGCCTTCAGGGAACCCCGCAGGCTGGCGACCGCTTCGCCGTGGTCAACAACGAGGCCCGCGCCCGCGAGATCACCGAATATCGTCAGCGTCTGGCGCGCGAGAAGGCGGTGGCCAAGCATGCCGGCCAGCGCGGCTCGCTCGAACAGATGATGTCGCAGTTGCAGACGAGCGGGTTGAAGGAATTCCCGCTGGTCATCAAGGGCGACGTGCAGGGTTCGATCGAGGCGATCAACGCCGCGTTGGACAAGCTCGGCACCGACGAGGTGCGTGCGCGCATCGTCCATGCCGGCGCCGGCGCCATCACCGAAAGCGACGTCTCGCTGGCGGAAACGTCCGGTGCGGCAATCATCGGCTTCAACGTCCGTGCCAACGTGCAGGCACGTGCCGCGGCCGCGGCCGCGGGCATCGAAATCCGCTACTACTCGATCATCTACAACCTCGTGGATGATGTGAAGGCGGCTTTGTCGGGCCTGCTGTCGCCGGAGCGTCGCGAGACCTTCATCGGCAATGCCGAGATCCTCGAGATATTCGACATCACCAAGGTCGGCAAGATCGCCGGCTGCCGTGTCACTGAAGGCAAGGTCGAGCGCGGCGCGGGCGTGCGCCTGATCCGCGACAACGTCGTCATCCACGAAGGCACGCTGAAGACTCTCAAGCGCTTCAAGGACGAGGTTTCGGAAGTCCCCGGCGGCCAGGAGTGCGGCATGGCCTTCCAGAACTACGAGGACATGCGCGTCGGCGACATCATCGAGTGCTTCCGCGTCGAGATGGTGACCCGGACACTCTGAGTTCGCGTGATTTGTCCATGCCAGGCGGTGGTCGAACGACCGCCGCCTGGAGTTTATTGTGAAATTGCGCATCGTGCTTTTCGAAACCGAATTCGATTTCGGGCCGATGCGTTGACATATGAGATATGTGGCACGGTCCTATCCCGCGCCCCACGCTTTCAGGATTGAGAAAAATGCCCCGTCCAACCACATCCAGCCCTTCCCAGCGTATGCTGCGCGTTGCCGAACAGGTGCGCCATGCGCTCTCCGAAACCTTGCAGCGCGGCGAGATCATCGATCCGCTGATCGAAAACACCGTTGTGTCGGTCTCGGAAGTGCGCATGTCGCCCGATCTGAGGGTTGCCACCGCTTTCGTCTCGCCGCTCGGCGCAAAGGACACCGACGCCGTTGTCGAGGCGCTGAACAAGCATGCGAAATTCGTCCGGGGCCGTGTCTCCGGCGCTTTGCGGCAGATGAAGTTCATGCCGGAGTTTCGCTTCAAGCTCGACACATCCTTCGACAATTTCGCCAGGATCAACGATCTGCTGAAGTCGCCCGAAGTGGCACGCGATCTCGATGCGGACGACGACAAGGCCAGGGATGACGGGGCCAAAGACGACAAGGCCAAAGACGACAAGGACGGGGAATAATGGGGCGCCGCGGCAAGAAGAAGGGCCGGCCGGTCTCCGGCTGGGTGGTGCTGGACAAGCCGGTGGGCATGGGCTCGACCGAGGCTGTGTCCAAGATCAAATGGCTGTTCCAGGCGGAAAAGGCCGGCCATGCCGGCACGCTCGATCCGCTGGCTTCCGGCATGCTGCCGATCGCGCTCGGTGAAGCCACCAAGACCGTTCCCTATGTGCAAGACGGCGCCAAGATCTACCGCTTCACCGTCGCCTGGGGGCAGGAGCGCTCGACCGACGATCTTGAAGGGCCGGTGACGAAGAGTTCCGACCTGCGTCCGGCGGAAGGTGAGGTCAGGGCGCTGCTGCCGAAATACACCGGCGTCATCATGCAGACGCCGCCGCAGTTCTCGGCCATCAAGATCGCGGGCGAACGCGCCTACGACCTCGCCCGCGAAGGCGAGACGGTCGACATCCCCGCGCGCGAGATCGAGATCGGCCGCCTCGAAATAGTCGAACACAACGCCGACCACACCGTTTTCGAGGTCGAATGCGGCAAGGGCACCTATGTGCGCTCGCTGGCCCGTGACATGGGCCGCGATCTCGGCTGCTTCGGCCATATTTCCGATCTGCGCCGGGTCGAGGTCGAGCCGTTCACGTCAGAGGATTTCGTCACCATCGCCGAACTCGAGGCGGCCCGCTTCGGCGCGCCGGGCGAAGACAAGCCCGAGCCTGCCGACGATGCCGATGCAGTTGATGTGCCGATAGACTTCAGCGCGATCGACGCGCTTCTTGTCGACACGTCAGCGGCGCTCGACTGCCTGCCGCAGATCGCCATCAGCGACGATGCGGCGACCAAGATCCGCCTCGGCAATCCGGTCATCATCCGCGGCCGCGACGCACCCGTGGAGGCGGAAGAAGCCTGCGCGACGGCACGCGGCAAGCTGGTTGCCATCGGCGCGATCGAACAAGGCATGTTCAAGCCCAAGCGGGTCTTTGCCGGCTGACGGCTCTCGGCTAACTTCACGTCGACTCTACGCTCGAGGGGACATGGCAATGGCCGAGGCGGTGAAAAAGCGGGCGCCGGTGAGGACGAGGCGGCCGCCGGTCGGCGCTTCGCCGGGCACGCTGATTGCCGATCCGGCGGCGCGACGCTCCGAATTGCGGCTGACCTTGATCTCGCCGCAGAAGTTCAAGACCATCGACAACGCCAGCATCGATGACGTCAATGCCAATTGCGACAAATGGCCGGTCATCTGGCTCGACTGTACGGGCCTCGCCAACATCCAGCTGATCGAGGAGATCGGCCGCATTTTCAACCTGCATCCGCTGGCCCTGGAGGATGTCGTCAACACCGGCCAGCGGCCGAAGGTCGATTTCTTCGAAGACCACGCCTTCGTTGTCGTCAGGATGATCGACGATGTCACCGCCCACCGCTACGAACAGATAGCCGTCTTCTTCGGCAAGAACTTTGTCGTCACCTTTCAGGAGCGGGAGGGCGATCCGTTCGACCCCGTGCGCAAGCGCATCGAAAGCTCGATGCCCAACCGGTTGCGTGCTCGCGGTGCTGACTATCTTGCCTATGCGCTGATCGACGCCATCGTCGACAGCTATTTCCCGCCGATCGAAGCGGCCGGAGAAATGGTGGACAGCATCGAGGACGAGATGCTGCACACGCCGCACAAACACCAGATGCGGCAGCTGCATGAACTGCGGCGTGATGCCAACGTGTTGAAGGGCGTGCTTTGGCCCATGCGCGATGCACTGGCGACGATGATCCGTAACGACGTGCCCTTTGTGAAAGCCGAGACCAAGGTCTTCCTCAACGACACGCTTGATCATTCGCTGCGATTGATCGAACTGGTCGAAAATCAGCGAGACATGCTGACCGGGCTGATCGAGATGCATCTGTCGCTGAGCCAGGCGCGCACCAACGACGTCATCAGCTATCTCACCATCGTCTCGGTCATCTTCATGCCGCTCACCTTCCTGGTCGGCGTCTGGGGCATGAATTTCAGTCCCGATACCTCGCCATGGAACATGCCGGAGCTGCGGGCCTACTATGGCTATCCGGCGGCACTCGTCTTCATGCTGCTTGTCGCTGTCGGCCTGATTGCCTTCTTCAAATGGAAGAAATGGCTTTAAAGGCGACAAAACTTGCCATTTGGAGCTGAAAAGCCGGCTTGGTGAATTGGGCTGGTGTTTTGCCGGGAATTGCACTATATGCGCCGCAGCATAGCGCCACGACGCTTTGCTTGCACCGGCCCCTGCTGGACGACATCCCGGCTGAGGGCGACCCGTTTCCTCAAACAGATAAGGAAAAACACGATGTCGATTACTGCCGAGCGCAAAAAGGAATTGATGGGTGAATTCGCGACCGCCAAGGGCGATACCGGGTCTCCGGAAGTCCAGGTGGCCATCCTTTCCGAGCGCATCAAGAACCTGACCGACCATTTCAAGGACCACAAGAAGGATAACCATTCCCGCCGTGGTCTGCTCGCTCTCGTGTCCCAGCGCCGCAGCCTGCTTGATTACCTCAAGCGCAAGGACGACGCGCGCTATCAGACACTGATCGAGAAGCTCGGTCTGCGCCGTTGACGAATTGACCGGCGGGCTCTCTCAAGGAGTCCGCCGGTCGCGCATTCGAGCACCGGACCAATCCGATCTCGAATGCAGGACTGGAGCGCCGCGCACCCCATCCGGGTGCCGGACGGACGCTCCGAAAAGTTGAATTGCGCATGACGTGTTCCGTAAACCGGGGTCATGCGCGGGCCGGTCGATCGATTGGCCATATCCGGCTTCGAGCGCGCAGAGGGCCACTCGGAGCCACCCATGGACGGTCATGGGGCAGGATTGCAGGACGCTCGCATGGCCACCGTGCCGACAGACCCGAGCCTCCCGTTGTCTTGCCCGTGGCTGCCCGAGAAAGGAAGCCAGAGGAAAGGGCACCCGCGCACGCTGAAACGGCGCGGCCCTTCCTCATACAAAGGACAAGACATGTTCAATCAGCACAAAGTGGAAATCGAATGGGGCGGTCGCCCGCTCATCCTCGAAACCGGCAAGATCGCCCGTCAGGCTGACGGCGCTGTGCTCGCCACCTACGGCGAGACCAAGGTTCTGGCCACCGTCGTTTCGATGAAAGAGCCCAAGCCCGGCCTCGATTTCTTTCCGCTGACCGTCAACTACCAGGAAAAGACCTATGCCGCCGGCAAGATCCCGGGCGGCTATTTCAAGCGCGAAGGCCGTCCGAGCGAAAAGGAAACGCTGGTTTCGCGCCTCATCGACCGCCCGATCCGTCCGCTCTTCGCCGACGGCTACAAGAACGACACGCAGATCGTCGTCACCGTCGTCCAGCATGACCTCGAGAACGATCCGGACATCCTGTCGATCGTCGCCACCTCGGCCGCGCTGACCCTGTCGGGCGTCCCCTTCATGGGTCCGGTCGGCGGCGCGCGCGTCGGCTACATCAACGGCGAATACGTTCTCAACCCGCATATCGACGAAATGCAGGAATCCAAGCTCGACCTCGTCGTCGCCGGCACCGCCGACGCCGTGCTGATGGTTGAATCGGAAGCCAAGGAACTTGGCGAAGAGCTGATGCTCGGCGCTGTCATGTTCGGCCATAAGGGCTTCCAGCCGGTCATCGACGCCATCATCAAGCTGGCCGAAGTTGCCGCCAAGGAGCCGCGCGACTTCACCGCGCCGGACTATTCCGCGCTCGAAGCAGAGATGCTGAAGATCGTCGGCGACGAGCTTCGTGAGGCCTACAAGATCACCGACAAGCAGCAGCGCTATGCCGCCGTCGACGCCGTCAAGGCGAAGGTCAAGGCAGCCTTTGCTCCTGCCGAAGGCGAAGAGCCCAAATACACCTCCGAGCAGATCGGTTCGGTGTTCAAGGAACTCCAGGCCAAGGTCGTGCGCTGGAACATCCTCGACACCGGCTCGCGCATCGATGGCCGCGACCTGAAGACGGTCCGCAAGATCGTCTCCGAAGTCGGCGTCCTGCCGCGCACCCATGGTTCGGCGCTGTTCACCCGCGGCGAGACGCAGGCGCTGGTCGTTGCCACGCTCGGCACCGGCGAAGACGAGCAGTATGTCGATTCGCTGACCGGCATGTACAAGGAGAAGTTCCTCCTTCACTACAACTTCCCTCCCTATTCCGTCGGTGAGACCGGCCGCATGGGTTCGCCGGGCCGCCGCGAAATCGGCCACGGCAAGCTCGCCTGGCGCGCCATTCGTCCGATGCTGCCGAGCGCTGACCAGTTCCCCTACACGCTGCGTGTCGTCTCGGAGATCACCGAGTCCAACGGCTCGTCCTCGATGGCCACCGTCTGCGGCACCTCGCTGGCGCTGATGGATGCCGGCGTGCCGCTGGCCAAGCCCGTTGCCGGTATTGCGATGGGCCTGATCAAGGAAGGCGAGCGCTTCGCCGTGCTCTCCGACATCCTTGGTGACGAGGATCACCTCGGCGACATGGACTTCAAGGTTGCCGGCACCGCCAACGGCATCACCTCGCTGCAGATGGACATCAAGATCGAGGGCATCACCGAGGAGATCATGAAGATCGCGCTGGACCAGGCCAAGGACGGCCGCCAGCATATCCTCGGCGAAATGGCTCATGCCCTGACCGGCGCCCGCCCCGAACTCGGCGAATTCGCGCCGCGCATCGAGGTCATGCACATCCCGACCGACAAGATCCGCGACGTCATCGGTTCGGGCGGCAAGGTCATCCGCGAGATCGTCGAGAAGACCGGCGCCAAGATCAACATCGAGGACGACGGCACGGTGAAGATCGCTTCCTCGAACGCCAAGGAGATCGAGGCGGCGAAGAAGTGGATCCACACCATCGTCGCCGAGCCGGAAGTCGGCGAGATCTACGAAGGCACGGTCGTCAAGACCGCCGACTTCGGCGCCTTCGTCAACTTCTTCGGTCCGCGTGACGGCCTCGTCCACATCTCGCAGCTCGCCAATGAGCGCGTTGCCAAGACCTCCGACGTCGTCAAGGAAGGCGACAAGGTCTGGGTCAAGCTTATGGGCTTCGACGAGCGCGGCAAGGTCCGCCTGTCGATGAAGGTCGTCGACCAGGCCACCGGCAAGGAAATCGTGCGCGATAAGAAAGCCGAAGGCGAAGAAGACGCCGCCTGAGCGATCTGACAGAAAAATCGAAACGGGCGCGGCTTATGTCGCGCCCGTTTTCGTTTGGAATTGCGTAAGAATCCGGGAGCACTTCCATGTCCGCTGAAGCGCTGAAGACGCTTTTCCATCCGTTCGAGGCCGAGGCTCTCTCCTTGCCACGAAAGGACGAGCGCATTCTCTTCCTCGGTGCCGAGCCCGGCCTGCGCGTGCCGCCGGGTTTCGAGGCCACGCTGCACCTCGTACAGGGCTTCCGGCCGCATTTCCGCGCATTGCAGGCGGCGGGCTTTGCCGTCACGCCGCGAACCGAGGGGGATGGTTTTGATGCCGCCCTCGTGCTCGCGGGCCGTCACCGCGGCCAGAACGAACTGCGTATCGCCGAGGCCCTGGAGCGCGTGGCGCCGGGCGGACTTGTCGTGGTCGCCGGTGGCAAGGACGACGGCATTGCCAGCTTGCGCAAGCGCGTCGACGAGCTCGTGCCGCTCAACGGCCATATGCCGAAATATCACGGCATCGCCTTCTGGCTGCGCCGCCCGGCGGATATGCAGGCCGCCGCCACGCTTCGCGCCGCCAATCCCGCCTTGCTGATCGAGGAGCGGTTCCACACCGCACCCGGCATGTTCTCCTTCGATCGCGTCGATGCGGGTTCGAAACTGCTGGTCGACAACCTGCCCGGTGACCTGCGCGGCAGTGCGGCCGATTTCTGCGCCGGTTGGGGTTATGTCGCGGCTGAGATGGTTGCCCGCTCGTCAGGCCTGTCTGGTCTCGATCTCCATGAGGCTGATTTCGACGCGCTGGAGGCGGCCAAGGGCAACCTCGCCAACACAGTGGCGCAAGGCTTCTTCTGGACGGATCTGCTCGCCGAGCCTGTCGAGCGCCGCTACGACGTCATCGCCATGAACCCGCCCTTCCACCGCAGCCGTGCGGCCGAGCCGGAGATCGGCGCCGGCATGATCCGCGCGGCGGCCAAGGCTTTGAAGCCGGCTGGCAGGCTGTTCATGGTCGCCAACCGCCAGCTTCCCTACGAGCCCGTGCTGTCGGCCGCCTTTGCCAGCCACGCGGAGCTTGCCCGCGACGGCATGTTCAAGGTGTTTTCCGCTCGGCGTTGACTTGCCTCAATGCAGGTTGGCGACGCGCCGGACCTCGTCGGTCGCGTGCTCGTCGCCAAGCCTGAACTTGAGCGGCGCCGGCCGGCCGAACAGGTAGCCTTGCACCACCTCACAGCCGGCGGCCCGCAACAGTGTCGCCTGGCTCTCGGTCTCGACACCTTCGGCAATGATGCTGACGCCGAGCGCCCGCGAAAGCCCGACAATGGTCGAGACGACCGCGCCGGAGTTGGAATCGGTATCGATGCGGCTTACGAAGGAACGGTCGATCTTCAGCTTGCCGAACGAGAAATCGATGAGGTAGCTGAGGTTGGAATAGCCGGTGCCGAAATCGTCGACGGCAACGGAGATGCCCATGTCGGCAAGCTCTTTCAGGATGGCGGCCGCGCGGTCGCGGTCCTGCATCATCGCCGTCTCGGTGACTTCCAGCTCAAGCCGCGACGGCTTGATGCCGGTGGCCCGCATGGTGTCGCGCACGATGCCGACGAAGTCCTTGGTCATGAACTGAACCGGCGAGATGTTGACGGCGACGAAGCAGTCGTCAGGTAAATGGCGGGCGTCGCTGCAAGCCTTGCGCAGAACCCATTCGCCGATCGGGTTGATCATGCCGGTTTCCTCGGCGATCTGGATGAACTCCATGGGCGGGATCATGCCGCGTTCGGGATGGTTCCAGCGGATCAGCGCCTCGTAGCCGATGATGCGGCCGGTCGGCAGGTCGAGCTGCGGCTGATAGTGGAGGTCGAAGTCTCCGCGCTCGAAAGCGGTGTGCAGTTCGGATTCGACCCATTGGCGATGATCGGCGACACGCCCCATCTCGCTGTCGAACACCGACCAGTTGCCGACCCCGCCGGCGCGCGCATTCTGCAGCGCCAGATTGGAGCGGCGCAGGAGAAGCACCGGATCGACGCCATCCTTGGGCATGGCCACGATACCCACCGACAGGCTCACCGATTGCTGATGGGTGCTCAGCTCATAGGGCTCCATCATTTCGTCGATGAGCCTTTCGACCATGCTTTCCATCGTTCCCTGGATCTGATGATCCGCAAGCAGCACCGCGAACTCGCCGGCGCCGATACGTCCGATCACGGCCCGTGCGGGCACGCAGGTCTGCAGCCGCTTGGTGAAGGCGCGGATCAACTCGTCGCCCTGCGTATAGCCGATCGCGTCGTTGATCTGCTTGAACCGGTCGATGTCGATGTCGATCAGGAACACCGGCTCTCCGGTCCTGCTCGTCGCGCATGCCGCCTCGGCGATCTTGCCGACCATCGCCGGGCGCGCCAGCAGCCCGGTCAGCTTGTCGAAATGGGTTTCGTTGAAGACGAAATCGGCTGATTCATCGACGCCGGCGAAGAACGACATGGCCGCCACCGACGCCGCCAGCGCGCAAAGCGCGGCCATGATTGCGACCATCATGTCCATCGATATGCCGGCAAACCCGTCGCCGAGACCGTGCTTCAGGCCCCAGATGCCGAGGACAAAACTGCCAATGCCCGAACTTGCTATGGTGAGCAATCGGAACACCGGTGTTCGCTTCGGGTTGCTGACGGCTGGCATTCAAAGGTCCCCAGATTGCGGGACTCTATAGCGGAAATCCTCTTAAAATGAGTTTCCGCGAATGTATTCAATTTTACTGGAGAAGATTATTTTCTTTACTGGAAAAGGGCCATTTCCCCGAAGCAATTGCCCAAAACGTATCGCCTCGATCCGTTTCAGGGTCAGTTAACCATCCGTCTGCTTCAACTCGTCGAGCGTCGGCATCGAGACGATGTGATAGCCGGAATCGACATAGTGGATTTCGCCGGTGACGCCCGAGGATAGGTCGGACAGCAAATAAAGCGCGGAGCCGCCGACCTCGTCGATGGTCACCGTGCGGCGCAACGGCGAGTTGCGCTGCTGGTAGGAGAACATGTGACGGGCGTCCGAAATGCCGGCGCCGGCGAGCGTGCGCACCGGGCCCGCCGAGATGCCGTTCACCCGGATGCCGCGCGGACCGTAGTCGTTGGCAAGGTATCGCACGCTGGCCTCGAGGCCGGCCTTGGCGACGCCCATGACATTGTAGTTCGGCATGACGCGGACCGAACCGGCGTAAGTCAGCGTGATCATCGAGCCGCCTTCCGTCATCAGTGCCGCGGCGTTGCGGGCCACTTCGGTGAAGGAGTAGCAGGAGATCACCATGGTGCGGACGAAATTGTCCCGGCTGGTGTCGGCGTAGAGGCCCTTCAACTCATTCTTGTCGGAAAAGCCGATGGCGTGGACGACGAAGTCCAGTCCGCCCCATTCCTTGCCGAGCGTCTCGAACGTCGCGGCGACCGAAGCGCTGTCCTCGACATCGCAGGGAACGACCAGCGAGGCGCCGAGCTTGTCGGCGAGCGGCTTGACCCGGCGGCCGAAGGCATCGCCCTGGTAGGTGAAGGCGAGCTCCGCCCCATGCTCGGACAATTTCTGGGCAATGCCCCAGGCGATCGAATGATCGTTGGCAACACCCATGACAAGCCCGCGCTTGCCCTTCATCAATCCGTCCATGGCAGGCAATCCTTTTAGAAAACCGCTGGCCTTATGCGGAATAGCGCTGGAAAACGAGCGTTGCGTTGGTGCCACCGAAACCGAAGGAATTTGACAGGACGGTATCGATCTTGGCGTTGTCGATGCGCTTGCGTACGATCGGCATGCCCTCGAATTCGGGGTCGAGGGTTTCGATATGGGCGCTTTCGCCGATGAAGCCGCCTTGCATCATCAGGATCGAATAGATGGACTCCTGAACGCCGGCCGCGCCCAGCGAATGGCCGGTCAGCGACTTCGTCGAGGTGATGAACGGCATCTTCTCGCCGAACACCTCGCGGATGGCGCCCATTTCCTTGGAATCCCCCACCGGCGTTGAGGTGCCGTGGGTGTTGATGTAGTCGACCGGCGTGGAAACCGTCGCCAGCGCCTGGCGCATGCAGCGGACCGCGCCTTCGCCGGAGGGGGCCACCATGTCGTAGCCGTCCGAGGTCGCGCCGTAGCCGACGATCTCGGCGTAGATCTTGGCGCCGCGCGCCTTGGCATGCTCGAGCTCCTCCAGCACCAGCACGCCGGCGCCGCCGGCGATGACGAAGCCGTCGCGGTTGACGTCATAGGCGCGGGACGCGGCCGAGGCCCTGTCGTTGAACTTGGACGACATGGCGCCCATGGCGTCGAACAGGTCCGACATCGTCCAGTCGAGATCCTCGTGGCCGCCGGCAAAGACCATGTCCTGCTTGCCCCACTGGATCAGCTCGTAGCCATTGCCGATGCAATGCGCCGAGGTCGAGCAGGCCGACGAGATCGAATAGTTGACGCCGTGGATCTTGAACCAGGTGGCCAGCGTTGCCGACGCGGTCGACGACATCGCCTTCGGCACGGCGAAGGGGCCGATGCGCTTGGGGCTGCCGTTTTTCAGCGTGGTTTCGGCCGCCTCGACGATGGTGCGGGTGGAGGGGCCGCCCGAGCCCATGACGATGCCGGTGCGCTCATTGGTGATGTCGCTTTCGCTCAAGGCGGCATCGGCGATCGCCTGGTCCATGGCGACGTGGTTCCAGGCAGCACCTTGGCTCAGGAAGCGCATCGCGCGGCGATCGATCATGGCGGAGGGGTCGAGCGTCGGCGCGCCCCAGACCTGGCAGCGGAAGCCGTGCTCGGCAAAGGAATCGGAAAAGCTGATGCCGGATCTGGCGTCATGCAGCGAGGTCTGCACCTCGTTGGCATTGTTGCCGATCGACGACACGATGCCGAGGCCTGTGACTACGACACGTCTCATTCGCAACTCCTTCCAGGGATGCTGGCCAATGGGTCGGCCAAGGGTGCGGTCAAGCGACCGCCGACTGCTTGGACAGACCGACCTTCAGGTCCGTCGCCGCATATATGGGCTCGCCATCCGCCTTCATCCAGCCATCGGCGATGCCCAGCACCAACCGACCGCGCATGACACGCTTGAAATCCACGCCATACTCGACCTTCTTGACCGATGGCGTGACCATGCCCTTGAACTTGACCTCACCGGTCGACAGCGCCATCCCCTTGCCGGGTTCGCCGAGCCAGCCGAGGTAGAAGCCGGTCAACTGCCACAAGGCGTCCAGACCGAGGCATCCTGGCATGATCGGATTGCCGATGAAATGACAGGCGAAGAACCACAGGTCCGGCTTGATGTCGAACTCCGCACGGATGAAGCCCTTGTCGAAGGCGCCGCCGGTCTCGCTGATCTCGGTGATGCGATCGAACATCAGCATCGGCGGGTAGGGCAGTTGGGCATTGCCCTCTCCGAACAGCTCGCCGCGGGCGCAGGCCAGCAATTCTTCGTAGTCGTAGCTGGATTTACCCGCCATGAATCTCGTCCCCATATCGTCCGGGCGGTAGCGCGCCCTTGTCGTTGGTGTCCTAACACAATCTGTTTCAGGCCGGAAACCGGCGTTTGCGCTTAACCCGCCAGTCTGCCCGGGTCAATGCGCGCTATTGATCGCATTCGGACGACAGAATATATGTCAACAGGGGTCCGGTTTCGGCAGACATTCATTTTTTTGCCATTCTGGGCGTGTCTTGAAGCGGGACTGTTGGCTTGGACGACCAGATGGACCGGGGCTGCCGGAAGGAAAATGTCGCTGTGGACAAGCGGGTACGTGAAGCCGGCCTGAGGCCGACGCGGCAGCGCATCGCGCTGGCCGACCTGCTTTTCGCCAAGGGCGATCGCCATCTCTCGGCCGAGGAACTGCACGAGGAGGCGCTGGCCGCCGGCGTGCCGGTGTCGCTGGCGACTGTCTATAACGCACTCCACCAGTTCACCCAGGCGGGTCTGCTGCGCATCCTCGCGGTCGAGGGCGCCAAGACCTATTTCGACACCAACACCTCCGACCACCATCATTTCTACATCGAAGGTGAAAACCGTATTTTCGACATCGCCAACGGTCCGGTGACGGTCACCAACCTGCCGGATCCGCCCGAGGGCATGGAAATCGCCAATGTCGACATCGTGGTGAGGCTGCGCCCCAAGCGCCAGGAATGACCGGCCGGGGCAGAACAATCGGTCAGGCCGCGAGTGATCGTTCGGGGCAGAATAATCTGTCCGGCCAGAATATCTGTCCGGCCAGAATAATCTGTCCGGGATGAAGCCCCTCGACCTGATAGTCCGGCTCGAATGGGCTGTCGTGGCGGTCGTTGCGATCGCCTTCTACGCTTGGTCTGGCGTCTCCTGGTGGCTCTTCGGATTGCTCATCCTGGCGCCGGACCTGTCGATGTTCGGCTATCTCGGCGGGCCGCGCGTCGGCGCCATCGCCTACAACGCCTTGCACATCCTGATCGTACCGGTGCTGCTGCTGCTCGCCGGCTACCTGTCCGGTCATGCGGCCGCGATCGCAGTCGCACTGATCTGGATCGCACATATCGCCATCGACCGTGCACTGGGCTATGGCCTGAAACTGCCAACGGGTTTTCAGGACACCCATCTTGGCCGTATCGGGCGCAAGCGGAACGACCTCAGTCCTTGACCCGTTCGCCGGGATAGGCGCCCCAGACCGCGGCCTGGGCGAGCCAGCCGGTGTGGCCGTCAAGCGTCATTTCGCACCACTGGCCGTCGCAGGACTTGATCGTGCCCATGACTCCCGGCTCGACGATCGCCACCACACGGGCATCCTTGTCGGGACTTTTCATAAGGTTGATCTGGGCACCCTTGCCGCGTTGCCACGGTGCGATGATCGCCGTGCGCCGGCCTGACAGCAGCGACTGGTTGATCCAGCCCTCGGAGCCATCGGCGTCGCGCACGCGGCGCCACGTGTCGAATTCCTGGACGACCTCCATCGGCAGGCCGGCCTTCAGATACATCCAGTCGACTGAGTAGTTGGCGCCGGGACCGACGCGCGAATTGACGCGGCCCGACTTCAGGCTGACGAATCGCGGCAACGGCAGGCCGCTCGGCCCGAGCGTGACGGCGCTCTGGGCGGGTGCGGCCGCGCCCTGCGCCGCGGCAAGTGGGGAATAGAGGAGAGCGCCGAGAAATGCTGCGCTGAGGGCCAGGCGAAGCGACGCGAAACCAGACACTTTCGTTCCTTTCGGCGCCGGCCCGGTGGCCTTGGCGCCCCTTTTTCTTTGTCTTCGGCGGCACCGCTTGTTACATGGGTAAATCGGCTACCGCGACCGGCTTTCAGTTTCGCCGGTCTTGGTTAAAGAGGTCTCAACGAGGGAAACAATGGTAGGCAAAAAGAAGCCTCTCGTGGTCATCACGCGAAAGCTGCCCGACCCGGTCGAGACCCGCATGCGCGAGCTGTTCGACGCCAGGCTGAATGTCGAGGACAGGCCGATGACGCAGCCGGAGCTGGTCGCCGCGGTCAAGGAAGCCGACGTGCTGGTGCCGACGGTGACCGATCAGATCGACGCGGCGCTGATTGCCCAAGCCGGCGACAACCTCAAGCTGATCGCCAATTTCGGCAATGGCGTCGACAAGATCGACGTGGCGGCGGCCGCCAAGAAGGGCATCACCGTCACCAACACGCCCAATGTGCTTACCGAAGACACCGCCGACATGACCATGGCGCTGATGCTGGCGGTGCCGCGCCGCCTCGCGGAGGGCGCCAATGTGCTCACCGGCGACAAGAAATGGGCGGGCTGGTCGCCGACCTGGATGCTTGGCCGGCGCATCTGGGGCAAGCGGCTCGGCATTGTCGGCATGGGCCGCATCGGCACGGCCGTCGCGCGGCGGGCCAAGGCCTTCGGCCTTTCCATCCACTATCACAATCGCCATCGCGTTTTACCGGCGGTCGAGGACGGGCTGGAGGCGACCTATTGGGAGAGCCTCGACCAGATGCTGGCCCGCATGGACATCATCTCGGTCAATTGTCCGTCGACGCCCGCGACCTTCCATCTTTTGTCGGCGCGGCGCTTGGCGCTCCTGCAGCCGACGGCCTATGTCGTCAACACCGCGCGTGGCGACATCATCGACGAGGAAGCGCTGGTCAAGCTGATCCAGGACGGCAAGATCGCCGGCGCCGGCCTCGACGTCTACGAGCATGAACCGGCGCTCAATGCCAAGCTGCTCAAGCTCGCCGCCAGGCACAAAGTGGTGCTTTTGCCGCATATGGGCTCGGCGACGCTCGAGGGCCGCATCGACATGGGCGAGAAGGTCATCATCAACATCCGGGCCTTCGTTGACGGTCACCGCCCGCCGGACCGCGTGCTGCCGCTCAGAACCTGACGGCATCGCGGCGCCGCGCTCCTTCAAATGCAAGTCAAGGCTTACGAAAGAGCCTTGCGCATGGTGACCGATGTCGGCCTGGCGTAGCCCTCATGGGCCGTCCGGCCGGTTTCCTGAAAGCCCAGGCGGGCAAAGGCGGCGTGATTGGCGGTGAGCTCGATGCGCGTCTGGAGCTCCAGCGCTGCCTTGCCGAGATCGAGCGCGAGAATCTCGACCGACTGCATCAGCCGCCGGCCGATGCCTTGCCCCTGGCAGTCCGGGGCGACGGCGAGCTTGCCGACGTAAAGATCGTCAGCCCTTTCCTGAGCAAAGACGCAGCCGACGATCCTGTCGCCATAGAGGGCGACGAAGCCGGTCTCGCGCCGGGCCTTGTCGCGCAGTGTGTCGACGGTGAGCAGGTGAGCCGAGGATGGCGGGTCGATGACCCCGTCCATGAAGGCGAAGGCGTGCATGATCAAGGCAAGCACCTCATTCCAGCGGCCGAAATCGGCCGGAATGCGGTCGATGGAGAGGGGGATGGTCCGCTCCAAGGTCAGCGTCTGGCGTAGCGGATCGTTTCGAAGCGCGCGGCGAGCGCATCGTAGAGCAGCAGCCGGCCGACCAGCGGCTCGCCAATGCCGGTGATCAGCTTGATCGCCTCCATCGCCTGCAGCGTTCCGACGACTCCCGTCAGCGCGCCAAGCACCCCGGCCTCGGCGCAGGACGGCACCAGGCCCGGCGGTGGGGCTTCGGGAAAGAGATCGCGATACCCCGGATTAGGCTTGCCGTCCTTGCCGACCTCGAAAGGCTTCAACACCGTCACCGAGCCGTCGAAGCGGCCGACAGCGGCATGCACCAGGGGTTTACGCGCGCTCGCACAGGCGTCGGCCACCGTATAACGGGTCTCGAAATTGTCGGAGCCGTCGACCACGATGTCATAGCGGGCGACGAGGGCAGGGGCGTTGTCCGCGCTCAGCCGGAACGCGTGCGTCTCGACCGCGGTGTTGGGATTGATGCGGGCAATCGCCGCCTTGGCGCTGTCGGTTTTCAGCATGCCGACCGCATCGGTGGCGTGGATGACCTGACGCTGCAAATTGGAGAGCGACACGGTGTCGTCGTCGACAATGCCGAGCGTGCCGACGCCGGCCGCGGCAAGGTATTCGAGCACTGGCGCACCCAGCCCGCCGGCGCCGATCACCAGGACGCGCGCTTGCTTGAGCTTCTGTTGGCCCGCACCGCCGACCTCCGGCAGCACGATGTGGCGGGCATAGCGTTCGATCTCGTCGGCGGTGAGCGCAGTGGTCATATCAGGACAATACAGCGGCCGAAAAACCTTGTCAGGCGTCTTCGGTTGGCCCAACCGTGCCATGGTCGACGGTCAGGAACTGCGCCCGCCCCTTGAGGCTGGAAAACAGCGCGGCATCGGTCCCCGTCATGAAGGCCTGGCAGTTCAACTCCTCGAGGATCGAGAACAATGCTGCCCGCCGCCCGCCGTCGAGATGGGCGGCGATTTCGTCGAGCAGCAGGATCGGCGTCATACCGGACATCTCGCCGGTCAGCCGCGCGTGCGAGAGCACGATGCCGACCAGCAAGGCCTTCTGCTCGCCGGTCGAACAGAGCTCGGCCGGCATCGCCTTGGGCCGATGCCGCACCAGGAGATCGGAACGGTGCGGGCCTTCGAGCGTTCGCCCCGCGGCACGATCGCGATCACGGCCACCGGCAAGCGCGCGGCGGAACCGCTCCTCGACATCGACCGCCGGCGCGCTCGAAACCTCGGCTTCCAGATCACCTGAAAGGCTGATGTCGGCCTGTGGGAACGGCCCCGTGTCGGGCAGCCTGTCGATCATGGCGGCGAGCAGGCGCACCAGTTCGGCGCGCGCCGCCGCAATGGCGACGCCGGTCTCGGCCATCTGCGTCTCGATCGCCTCGAACCAGCGATCATCCCGGGATCCCTCCGTAAGCAGGCGATTACGGCCACGCATAGCCTTTTCGTAGTCGAGGGCACGCTGGCCGTGGCCGGGATCGATCGCCAGCACCAGCCGGTCGAGAAAGCGCCGGCGATCAGCGGCCGGTCCGGTGAACAGCGCATCCATGGCCGGCGTCAGCCACACCACGCGCAGCCATTCCAGCATGTCTTCGGCCGATCGGGCGGTCGCGCCGTTGATGCGAACCCGCCTGCCGCCTTCGCCCTCGCCAACCGAAATGCCCGTGCCGATCTCGACCTGGCCGTCAGGCCCATCGAGCCGGGCATGCAGCGCAAAGCCGCCATCGCCCCCTTCGCGCGCGACATCGGCGTAAGGGGCACGGCGCAGTCCACGCCCGGGCGTCAGAAAGGAAATCGCTTCGAGGAGGTTGGTTTTGCCGGCGCCATTGTCGCCGGAAAACACAACGGCACCCGGGGCGAAGTCGATCGCCAGCGCCGCATAGTTACGGAAATTAGTAAGTGTAAGCTTACTTATATGCGTCTGTGCCGGCAACCGCTATCCGCCTGTAGAAGTGCCGCACCCATTGTCCTTGCCGCCAGCCTTGTCGCAGAGCGGGATCGATGACCGCGGTCTACACCCGCATCGGCATCAGCACGTAAAGCGCGGTCTCGTCGGCCATGTCGTGGATCAGCGTCGGCGAACCGGCATCGGCCAGCATGAATTTGGCTTCCGTGCCGGTCAGCTGCGCGGCGACATCGAGCAGATATTTGGCGTTGAAGCCGATCTCGATAGGGTCGGACGAGTAATCGGCCGCCAGTTCCTCGGTGGCGCTGCCGGAATCCGGGTTGTTGACCGCAAGCGTCACCTGGCCTTCGCTGATCGAAAGCTTCACCGCGCGGCCGCGTTCGGAGGAAATGGTCGAGACACGATCGACCGCTGCGGCAAAGCTCTGGCGGTCGAGGATCAGCTTCTTGTCGTTGCCGGTCGGAATGACCCGCTGATAATCGGGGAAGGTGCCGTCGATCAGCTTCGAGGTCAGGACCACGCTGCCGATGGTGAAGCGGATCTTGGTATCGGACAGTTCGGTGGTCACGGCGACATCCGGATCGTCGACCAGTTTCTGCAGCTCGCTCACCGTCTTGCGCGGAATGATGATGCCCGGCATCCCTTCGGAGCCCGCCGGCGCGTCGATTTCGGCGCGCGCCAGGCGGTGGCCGTCGGTCGCCACCGAGCGCAGCTTCAGCTTGCCGCCGACTTCATGCGTGTGCAGGTAGATGCCGTTGAGATAATAGCGCGTCTCCTCGGTGGAAATGGCGAACTGCGTCTTCTCGATCAGACCCTTCAGGGCAACCGAGTCGAGCCGGAAGATATGCGAGAAGGATCCGGCCGAAAGTTCGGGGAAGTCGGATTGCGGCAGGCACTGCAGCCGGAAGCTCGAGCGGCCCGACGTCACCGTCATGGCGTTGCCGTCCTCGTCCGTCTTCAGCATCACCTCGGCGCCGTCCGAGAGCTTGCGCACGATGTCGTAGAGCAGATGCGCGGGAACCGTCGTCGCCCCGCCACGCTCCACCTTGGCGGGCGTCGCTTCCGTCACCTCCAGGTCGAGGTCGGTGGCTTTCATTTCCAGGCTGGCGCCTTCGGCGCTGAGCAGCACATTGGACAGGATCGGTATCGTGTTGCGCCGTTCGACCACACGGTGGACGTGGTTGAGCGACTTCAGGAGATTTGACCGTTCCAGGATAACACGCATGACGAAACAGGCTCGCTTGAAAGGATGAGCGGGTCTCCGGCTGGCGGCGCCCCGCGAAAGGTCTGAACAGGCTCAGAATCTGCGTAAACTGACAGGAAAAAGCCAGCAAACGCAAGCCCGCGACACCGGTTCGGGCCGGCTGCACGGGCTTTCTGGGGATAAAGGCCAGGAAGACCGCCAGCCGATGCGCTGAATCCGGAATCCGCATCGTCGCCAGGCACGGCCGCGAGCCCATTTCGGGGTCACGGCCGGGCAGGCAAGCCATTGAATTCCAGTGCGGTTCCGGCTTGCCTGTCCTGGACCGGTCAGGCCTGGTCGTTGATCAGCCGTCGCAGCAGCTCGAGTTCCTGTGCCAGCGTGTTGTCGTTGCCGGAAAGGTCTTCGATCTTGCGCACGGCGTGCAGCACCGTGGTGTGGTCGCGGCCGCCGAAGCGCCGTCCGATTTCGGGCAGGGAACGCGGCGTCATCACCTTCGACAGGTACATGGCGACCTGCCGTGGCTTGACGATGGTGCGCGTGCGCCGGTTGGACAGCAATTCGGTCTTCGACACGTTGTAGTGGCGCGCCACGATGCGCTGGATATCCTCGATGCGGACGCGCTTCGGCTCGCCCGTGCGGTAGATGTGGCCGAGGATCTCGTCGATACGATCGATGGTGATCTGCGGCTCGAACGACTGCCGGAACAGCAGCTGATTGAAGGCGCCCTCCAGTTCGCGTCCGCTGCCGGTCACGGTGCGGGCGACGTGATTGAGGATCTCTTCGGAAATGTCGAGCGATGCGTCGTCGATCCTGGCCGTGGCCAGGCGCAGTTTGAGCATGCCGAGGCGCATGGCGAAATCAGGCGCCGACATTTCAAGCGCGACGCCGCCATTGAGGCGCGAGCGGACGCGCGGCTCGAGCGATTCCAACTCGGACGGCGGCCGGTCGGCGGCGACGACGACCTGCTTGGCGCTGTCGAGCAGCATGTTGATCAAATGGCAGAATTCATGCTGGATCGACTTGCCCTGCAGGAACTGCATGTCGTCGATGATCAGGAGGTCGATGTCGCGCAGCTGCTCCTTGAGCGTCAGCGCGTTGTTGTCGCGGATCGCCGTGGCGAAGCGCCACATGAAATACTCAGCGGTGAGATAGACGACGCGGGACTTCGGGTTCTGCTTCAGCGATTCCGCCGCGATGGCCTGCAGCAGGTGGGTCTTGCCGAGCCCGACGGTCGCGTGCAGGAAAAGTGGATTGAAGCGCACGGCGCTCGACTGCGATTCCGCAACGGCCTTTGCGGCGGCGAAGGCCACCCGGTTCGAGGGCCCCTCGATGAAGGAGCCGAACGTGTAGCGCGGATCAAGCGGTGATCCCAGCACATTGTGGCGGAACTCGCTCTCGACCGCCGCACCCGGGCGCGGCACGGGGGGGCGTTCCACCCTGCCGGGGCTCACGGTGCCGGCTGCCAGCGCCGTCTGCGTCTGTCGTGTCATCTTGCGCGCCGGCGCCAACTCCGGTTCGGCATGGCTGCGCCCCTGACGGGTGGCCGTGCGCACCACGATCTCGATCTTGAGGAGTTCGGCATCCTCCTGCTTCCACAGTTCGGAGATGAGGTCGAGATAATGGCCATTGATCCACGAGCGCAGGAACGCGGTGGGGACCGAAATGCGGACAATGCCCTTGGACGCTTCAGCGACCTTCATGCGGCCGAACCAGCTCGAATAGACTTCAGCCCCCAGACGCGCCTTCAACTGGGCCTTGACCCGGTCGAACTTCTGTTCCGCGTCGCTGGAGACCGCCATCTCGTTTGCTCCGATCAAAGTTCCAGGAAATGGGAGGTCGCCCGTAAGCTCCCTTTCGATGCCGCTCTGCATGATCGAGTTCCTTGCCTTTCTGTACCTGTTTTTCCGCTGGGGATGCGCCTCCTGCATCCTTGTTTCCAGCGACTGTGTCTTCGCTACGATGCCCGTTGCCGCCGCCGGCAATGAACGTCGCCACTATTCGGGGGGAACCGGTGCCGGCCCATGGAAGCCAGTCCGCGTTGGGTATGTCAGGGCAATACAACGTCGTCCGGCGAAAAACGCCGGCGCGCTGTCAACCTGCCATGTCTCGTTACGCCAGTCCCCTACCGTATCGAAAAAGAGCAAACCAAAGCCGTCCGCGGACTTGATCCGCGTCGCAAATCCCGCCAATTTAAGCTGGCCGCGTCAGGCTGGGTTAAGGGCCAGAGGCCCGCCCCTTTCGATGGATCGACATTACCGAAATCGCTGTGGATAGGGCAAGGCCACGTCTAACGGATTTTTAAGGAATCTGGTTACCTCAGCCGCCTTCGGGCGCCATGCCGCAACGGCATATTTTGACAAAGCCATTGTGATTCAAACCCTTTTCCGGCGAATATGAAAAAGCCGGGTCGATATGAAATATTCTGAAATAATTCGCTTGACAGGCAGTTGTCCTCCCGTCCCTTTGGAGCGCTGTGGACAGGCTGTGGATGACCGTGGGTAAGTGTCTGAAAAATATCGCCTATTTCTGATAGTCGGGAATTTCCAGGGCGGCACTTTTTAAGCGTATCAACCATCAGCGGGCATGTATGTGCCGGCAAAGCATTTGGAAGCTTGGAATCCGCCTTGGGCACCGTTTGCGAGCATTCTTTTTAAGTACTTGCCGGCAAACGAAAAAAACCCGGCGCGATCGGCCGGGTTTTAGACAGCTAGTCTGTATAGCGATGTTAGGCCGACAGCACCTTGAGCCGTGCGGCCAGGCGCGACACCTTGCGGGACGCTGTGTTCTTGTGGATCACGCCCTTGGTCGCGGCACGCATCAATTCCGGCTCGGCGGCCTTGAAGGCGGCCTGCGCGGCAGCCTTGTCACCGGAAGCAAGCGCCTCCTCGACCTGGCGGACATAAGTGCGCACGCGCGAGCGGCGGTTCTTGTTGATCGCCGCGCGGCGGGCGATCTTGCGCGTTGCCTTTTTGGCCGAGGATGTGTTGGCCATGATGCCTCTCTTCTGATCTGGTCGGCGCACGCGGCATGCCGCAGGGCGCAAAAAACAAACGGGCAGCCACAGGGCCGCCTCGGTTGGTGCGGCTTATAGTTCAGCTTTTCCGGCGCGTCAACGCTGCCTGGCGTTCTTTTTGGCCGACGCCACAGGGTTTCGGTCGCGGGCCGGCAAGGCTCTACCGATTGGCGAAATTCGGCTTCCGCTTTTCGGCGAAGGCCGCCATGCCTTCCTTCTGGTCTTCGAGCGCGAAAAGCGAGTGGAACAGACGACGTTCGAACCGCAATCCCTCGGCCAGCGTCGTCTCAAAGGAACGGTTGACGGTTTCCTTCGCCATCATCACCGAGGGCAGTGAGAAATCGGCGATCTTGGCCGCCGCCTTGACCGCCTCCTCGACAAGCTCGGCAGCGGGCACGACCCGCGACACCAGGCCTGAGCGCTCGGCTTCCGCCGCATCCATCATCCGTCCGGTCAGGCACATGTCCATCGCCTTCGACTTGCCGACAAACCGGGTCAAGCGTTGCGACCCGCCCATGCCGGGAATGACGCCGAGCGTGATTTCGGGCTGGCCGAATTTGGCAGTGTCGGCGGCAATGATGAAGTCGCACATCATCGCCAGCTCGCACCCGCCTCCGAGCGCATAGCCGGCCACCGCGGCGATAACGGGTTTCCGCACCCGCGTCAGGTCTTCCCAGCCGACGAACAGGTCCTGCAAATAAGCGTCCGCGAAGGAGATTGCCTGCATCTCCTTGATGTCGGCACCGGCGGCAAAGGCCTTGTCCGACCCGGTAATGACCACGGCGCCGATGCCGGCGTCGGTATCGAAATCCTTCACGGCCGCGACCAGTTCGGCGAGAAGCTGAAGGTTCAGCGCATTGAGCGCCTTTGGCCGGTTCAGCGTGACCAGTCCGACCTTGCCGCGCGTCTCGGTGATGATCGTTTCATAGGCCATGGCTGCTTCTCCTCGCTCGACCGGTCCATCTCTTTGTTTGACGCAAGTCCGGACGGAAAACCGCTCACACTTTTCCTGGAATTGCTCTAACTCAGCTCTGACACGTCCGGCAATAGAAGGTCGAGCGTCCGCTCTGCACGACGCGCTCGACATGGCCGCCGCAGCCGGGCTTCGGGCAAGGCTCGCCCTCACGGTCGTAGACGGCGAAGGAATGCTGGAAATAGCCCAGCGATCCGTCGGTGTGCATGTAGTCGCGTAGCGACGACCCGCCGGCGGCGATGGCATCCGATATGACCGACCGGATTGCCTCAGCCAGGCGTTCGCTTTGTTGTCTGGCTTTCTTGCCCGGCTTGGCGATGGTGCCCGCCTCGCGCAAGGGCGAAAGGCCGGCGCGCCAAAGCGCCTCCGACACATAAATATTGCCAAGTCCCGCGATCAGCTTCTGGTCAAGAAGGGCCGCCTTCAGCGGCGATCCGCGGCCTTTCAGCAACGAGGCGAGCAGCGCGCCGTCCAGCGTGTTGCCCGTTGGCTCGACGCCCAGTCCGGCCAGCATCGGATGCGTCTCCGGCGATCCTTCCGCAAACAGCATGAAGCCGAAGCGGCGCGGGTCGTTGAAGATCACGCGGGACCGGGCGTCGTCGGCAGTGACGACATCGAACACGACATGGTCGTGCGCCGTGCTTTTCGAGCGCTCGTGGTGGAACACGCCGGGTGTCTCGCCGCCGTCGTCGGTCTCGATGCGAAAGGAGCCCGACATGCCGAGATGGCAGATCAGCACCGGGCCGTCCTGCACATGCATGGTCAGATATTTCGCCCGGCGGCCGAGCGCCGTTATGGTCTTGCCGGTCAGCCTTTCCGAAAACCGTTCGGGAAAGGGAAACCGGAGATCTGGCCGTCGCGCCTCTACCCTGGTCAGGCGGGCACCTTCCAGGACCGGCTGCAGCCCACGCCGGACCGTTTCGACTTCGGGCAGTTCAGGCATGGCCGCCAATCATCTCATGGAAAGAAGTGCCGTGGCGGCCGGGCGCCAGCCCGAGATGTTCGCCGACGGTCTCGCCGATATCGGCGAATGTCGTTCTCAGTCCGATGTCGCCACCTGCCAGACCGGGTCCCGTGCCGATCACCGGGATGCGTTCACGCGTGTGATCGGTCCCTCGCCAGGTCGGATCATTGCCGTGGTCGGCCGTCAGGATGAGAAGGTCGCCCTGCCGCAGCTTCGCGAATGCTTCCGGCAGCCGTCGGTCGAAAGCCTCGAGCGCGGCGGCATAGCCGGCGACGTCGCGGCGATGGCCGAATTCGGTGTCGAAATCGACGAAATTGGCGAAAACGAGATCGCCGTCGCCGGCGTCGTCCATCGCACCGAGCGCCTTGTCGAACATGGCCATGTTGCCGGCGGCCTTGCGCACCTCCGAAATCCCGCGATGGGCGAAGATGTCGCCGATCTTGCCGACGGCGATGACGCGGCTTCCCCGCGCCGTCAGCCGGTCAAGCAAGGTCGGCTCCGGCGGCGGCACGGCATAGTCATGGCGATTGTAGGTCCGCTGGAAGGTGGCGGCGGTCTCGCCGACGAACGGCCGTGCGATCACGCGCCCGATTCTGAGCGGATCGACCAGCCGGCGCACCACCTGACAGAATTCATAGAGCCGATCCAACCCGAAATGGACTTCATGCGCGGCGATCTGCAGGACCGAGTCGACGGAGGTGTAACAGATCGGCTTGCCGGTGCGGATGTGTTCCTCGCCGAACCGTTCGATGATCTCGGTGCCCG
Organism: Mesorhizobium huakuii; assembly: GCF_030160235.1. Lineage (GTDB taxonomy): Bacteria > Pseudomonadota > Alphaproteobacteria > Rhizobiales > Rhizobiaceae > Mesorhizobium > Mesorhizobium huakuii. The sequence goes on along the minus strand of NZ_BSNY01000034.1, from coordinate 47,083 downwards.
GCGCATGGCAGTTGCCGAGAATGCCTGGCACCTCGCCCTCGCGGATCATCGCCGCGGTCAGATCAGCCGGAAAGGCGGGAACCGTATCCGGGAAGTAGCCCCAGTCGAAACGCACCGGCAGACCCGCGATCTCCCAATGGCCGGAGGGGGTGTCCTTACCGCTCGAGACTTCCTGCGCCGCGCCATGGAAGGCATTGGCGACCAGATCCGTCCCGAAATGGGCAAAACCCAACCCTGTCGCAGTCTCCGCTGCCTTGCCGAGCCCGAGCGATGCCATGTGCGGGACAAACAGCGGCCCTTGTCGAAGCCGCTCGCGGTCCGCGCGCCCTTCGGCGCAAGCTTCGGCGATATGCGCAAGCGTGTTGGCGCCGGCGTCGCCATAGCGTTCGGCGTCGGCCGCACCACCGATGCCGAAAGAGTCCAGGACGAAGAGGAAAGCTCGCGCCATCGGGTCATTGTTGCCAGTGTGGACGCCCAGACATAGGGTTCCAAGGCGGTATTGGCAATTCGGAAACCAAACGGCAACGGCTTGACGCGATAGTCCCGGTCCATGTCGCCCAATAGTGCATGGCGGTTTTGGGGTAACGACATGGACAAACCAAGAGCGCATGTCGCCCAAAGTGCGCGGCGGATATAGAGTATCTCGGCGCACGGGGCATGAGCACGGATCGAAGGAATGCGGGACGGGTTGTCATGAACGTCGTGCTGAAGGCATGCGCCGTCCTTGCGGTTACGCAGGCCGTGCTCTGTTGTGGTCCGGCGCGGGCCGACTGGCGCGACGATATCGGCACATTCCGCATCGGCATCGTCGCAGAGCCCGGCGCCGGCAATACTGTTCCGGGGCTGGCGCTGTTGACACAATCCTTTACCAACGCGCTTGGCATGAAGGTGGAGTTCGTCGTTGCGCGCGACTATGCGGCACTCATCGAGGCGCAGGCGAACGCCCGGATCGAGTACGCCATCTATTCGGCGACGGCCTACGCGACGGCGTTGCAGCGTTGTGGATGCGTCGAGCCACTTGTGGCTCCGGTCGATTCCGATGGCGCGGCCGGCATCCGCTCCGTGCTGCTGACCCGGGACGGCAAGCTGTCCGGCCTGGCGGCGATGGAGACGCACCGGATCGCCATGCCGCCGCCGGACAGCGTCGGAAGCTCGCTTTTGCCGCTGACGGAGCTGGCCACCGAACACGCCAGGATCGCCGAGGATGCCTCGTTTCTGATCCGTGCCGATACGGCGTCCGCGGCGGAGACCATGCTTGTCGACGGCCAGGCCGACGCCACGTTCGGCTGGGTGAGGGCCGCGGCCGACGGCCAGCCGCTGCTATCCGGTGGCACGCAGGCCAGGCTCGAAGCGGCCGGCCTTTCACCGTCGGCTCTCCAGGTGGTGTGGATGTCGAGCCTGCTGAGATACGGTCCCCATGCCGTGCGCAGCGATCTCGACCCGGAGGCCAAGCGCCGGCTGACCGTGTTCCTCACCAACCTCAAATCGACGACGCCGGATGTCTACGATCTCTTGGAATCGAAGCACTCTGGCGGCTTTCTGACCGTGGCCTCAAAGGATTACGCGACGGCGGAGGCCATCGTGCGCCAGGTGTCGGCCGATGGGGGCCAGGAGTAAGAGTCTTCAGCAATCGCTGCAGGGGATGGTCAGACTTCTGCGCGGACGCAGATAGTAGGTCTCGCCCATTGAAATCGTCGTGGTGAGGGATTGCGTCAATCCGAGCTTCTGCTGGGTATCCGTCGTCCAGCCGATGATCGGCGCATAGGCCAGATTGCTGTCAACACGAATGAGGAAGGTGCCGGCGACCTTGAGGGTTGCCGGAACCGTGGTGGTGCTGCCAGCGGCGGCCCCGACACTGTTGACGCCGCCGGCCACCTTGCGTGACCACGCCACCAGGACCTTCGGCGGCGTATCGGTGGTGACCTGTATTGCCGTGATGGTGATGTTCGGCGTCGAGCGATTGTAGGGCTGGATGGTAGAGGTGCCGATTTTCATGATGGCGTCGAGATCCGCCTTGACGATGGTCGGCTGCTGCGTGACGAGATCGGCAACCATGCTGCCGATGCGGCTGACCTTCTTGCTGGTCTCGATGGCCTGCGAAGCCTCCATGGTCATGAAATACATGACCAGCAGGATCGGAACGATAAGAGCGAACTCGACCGCCGCGACGCCCTTGCGATTAGACCAGAATCCGATCGCTCTGCTCCAGGACTCCGCTATTTTCAGATGTGCCCCCGCACGCATCATGGCATTTGCCTTTTTCTTGTTGGTCGTTCCGAACTCAATTGTCGAACGGCTCATTCTGCCAGGTCACCGACGCAAAATGCAGCGTCCTGCCGCCACTCAGATTGGCCATGGACTTGGCCATCAGATCGGTCACGACAGGCCATTTGTAGAAGACCCGCAGCATGTTCCTCGATTCCGCCAGACCCGGCGAATTTGCAAAGGGCTGCGAATTGGTGCCTTGCATCAGCACGACGTCGCCGTTCTGGATCTTGAAGGTCGCGGTGGCCGCGTCCGCGAAAGTCGGATACTCGCGAAGGTCCACGAGCAACTGTTGCGGGCAATCCGTGGACACGATGATCTGCAGCCTGCCGCAGATCAGGGTCGTCAATTTGCTCCCGGCGACATCGGCCGGCCGCAGCTGCCCCGTACGTAACTGACGCGCGACATCGTCGGTGATGTTGGCCATCACCTCCTGGCCGGCAAACGAGATGCAGCTTTCAAGGATGGCGAATACGAGGAGGGCGAACGGCAATGCGAGTATCGAGAATTCGATGGCCGTGCTGCCACGGCGATTGCGAACGAAGCGCGTCAAAAACCCGGCGCGTCCCACCTTGTGCTGACCTGTCGAGCCGAATTCGTTGCCCATGCCCTGTTCCTGCCACCCCTGGACGGTTCCGACAGGTGTATTAGCGCAAACCAATTGAGGTCCGGTTTGAATGATCGTTAAAGTCGGCGCGAGCGTCTTAACCGGCCAGTAACCTGGACGGCTGCCGGGGCCGTGCAGCCTATTTGCTTGCGCTCATCTCGGCCTCGGAGGATTTTTCAGCCTCGCTCTTGTAGGAGCTTTCGCAATAGGGCGTGCAGGACATGGTCTGGACCTCGGCGCGCCGGTAAATGCGAACCGACGAGGCCGCCTGCCGCACGACGGTAACCTGCGCGTCGACGATCGGGCTGCCCTCCTGGTCAAGAACGACGAGATTGGTGACACCGAAACCCTTGCCGGTGAGCACGATCGTCGAAGCGTCCTGGACGGACGCATCGGCGATGGCCGGGTTGCCGACCACGATCGTGTCGGCGGGACGCGACAACTTCACGATCTTGGCCTGATTCATCGTGACTTCTATATCGGCGGCGGCCCTGGCCGGCGTGATCAAGCTCGTGGCTGCAAGAAGCACGGCAATCAGGACTGAGGATCTCTGCACGGCCATCGATGCGCTCCCGCAAGCAAACTGTTCAACGGAACATGAACGAGATTGGTGAACCAACGGTTAAGTCGGCTAGCCGGCGCCGGCTGTGGCGACCGCCGTGGCTCCTCACATGGCCGGATCCGCGCTGGCCGCAGGCCTCCCCGAAGCCCTTGCCTTTTGCGGCATTGGCTTGGGAAACAATACATTAGCCAGCGCTTAGCGTCGGGTTAACCACGCATTCCATTCAAGCCGGGAAAGGAATCGGTAAGGCTGTTTATTAAGCCGATCGAAAGAGCTTCTCCCTAGATTGGCAGTATCCGATCAACCATCACAGAAGTTGACGGAAGTGCTGTAACACGTGGAGTAGGAGCTCTCGAATGTCTAACCTTTTTGCACGTTTCGTGAAGGACGAATCCGGCGCGACCGCTATCGAATATGGTCTGATCGCCGCCCTCATCGCGCTCGCCATCATCACTGGCGCCGGCGCCCTCGGCAATGCAATCAACTCCAAGTTCTCCAACATCGGAAACACCCTGAACTCAAGCGGCAGCTAATCTGCTTATTGCCGAACGTTCAGATTCTCTTTCGGATAGGGGCCGCCCATATGGGCGGCCCCTGTCTATTGTTGCCTGTCGATGCCGCGGCCAGCAGCGTCGGTGTCCATCCCAGGTCTCATCAATCGTTAATCGATCCATTCTAGATTGAGCCTGTGAACAATAGGCATGGCGCTGATGCTTGAAGCCCTGATCTTCGTCGTCTTTCCGTTCTGCATGCTGTTTGCAGCGATCTCCGACATGCTGTCGATGACAATCGCCAATCGCGTGTCGGTGCTGCTTGTCGTCGTCTTTGCGCTGGTCGCGCCGCTGACGGGTATGGAATGGGCCGCCTATGGTTGGCATTTCGCCGCCGGCGCCCTGGTCCTTGCCGTGACGTTCGGCCTGTTCGCGATGGGCGGCATGGGTGGCGGTGACGCCAAGCTGCTGGCCGCAACGGCCGTGTGGATGGGGTTGAACATCCATCTCGTCGAATACCTTGTTGTCTCGACACTCATCGGCGGCCTGCTGACGATCGCCATCCTGCTTTACCGGAAGTCGCCGCTGGCGGTCATGACCGGCCGCAATCCGTTCCTGCGCCATTTCGCGGAAGAGTCGGTCGGGATTCCCTACGGGATCGCGCTCGGCCTTGGCGGGCTGCTGACCTATCCGGATTCGCCTCTGATGGTGTGGGCGCTGGCCAGGCTTGCGGGCTGAAGGCGATCTGCTTTCCGTTTCCCTGACCGCATTGCCCGACCGGCTTGAAAAGAGCCTTGGCCGGGGTTCCTTAACCTGTGGCGGCATGATCCGTCTAATTTATGTAAACCTTAAATTAATCACGATCGTAAGCATTACATTAACCTTGTTTTGACGATTGCCGCTGCAAAGTCCGGCTTGGCTACGTGGTTTGCCAAGGGCGAGGTTCGGACAGATGCCAGCATCCCGACTTATTATTCTGAGCGTGGCGGTGGCCGCGGCGGGTGGTGCTGGCTATGTCGCGAAAAACATGGTCGCCGCGCCGCCGCCCCAGATCGTGGTCGATTCCGGCCCCCAGGCTCCCGCCGTGGCCCTGCAGGACGTGCTTGTGCTTTCGGGCGACGTCGCGATGGGCAACGCGCTTCAGAACAACATCTCCTGGCAATCCTGGCCGGCCGACGGCGTCAACGCGAATTTCATCACCAAGGCCAATGCCCCCGACGCCCTGGAGAAATTGAAGGGCTCGATCGCCCGTGTGCCGATGTATGCCGGTGAGCCGGTGCGGCGTTCCAAGCTGATCGGCGAGGGGCAGAGCTTCATGTCGTCCATCCTGCCTTCCGGGATGCGGGCGGTCGCCACGACCATATCGGCCGATACTTCGGCCGGCGGCTTCATCCTTCCAAACGATTTCGTCGACGTCATCATGACCCGCAGGGCGGATGCCAACAGCGGCAGCACCGGCTTCAACACCGAAACCATCCTCAAGAACATCCGCGTCCTGGCGATCGACCAGACGATCCAGGAAGACGAGGAGGGCAAGAAGACCAGGGTAGGCCAGACCGCCACGCTGGAGCTGACACCCAAGCAGGCGGAGATCATCACCGTCGCCCAGCAGATGGCGGATCGCCTGACGCTGGCACTGCGCGCGGTCGCCGACACCCAGGAAAAGAATGTGAGCGAGGCCGACTATCTCGTTTCCGGCAATGGTCGCAAGGGAACGGTGAGACTGATCAAGTCGGGCGAAGTTTCCGAAGTAGGGGCAAGGAAATGAGGCTAAGCGGTAAACTGCCGGCAATCGTAGCCGTGGCATTCGGCCTGCTGCTCGTCGGGACGAGTGTGCAGGGCGTCGTCGAGGCGAAGAGTACTCGGGTGTCGGCGACCACAGCCACGCAGCGCGTCAAGCTTGGCCTCAACAAATCGGTGGTCATAGACCTGCCGAGCGATGCCTACGACATTCTTGTCGCCAACCCGGCCGTTGCCGATGCGGTGACCCGCACCGCAAGGCGTATCTATCTGTTCGGCAAGTCGGTGGGCGAGACCAATATTTTCGTCTTCGGTCCGAACGGCGAACAGATCGCTAGCCTGGACCTGGCCGTCGAACGCGACGTCGCCGGCCTGGAGGACTATATCAGGCGCTTCCTTCCGACTTCGGCCGTCAAGGTGGAACTGCTGAACGACAACGTCGTCCTGACCGGAACGGTCGATACGCCGCTGGATGCGAAGCGGGCGGTCGACCTGGCGACGATCTTCGTCTCCGGCGGTGAAGCAACGACCGGGCAGTATTCGCAGACCGCGGCCGGTGGCTCGGCCCAGGGCGGCGTCGACATCAACAACCCCGACCAGGAACGACGCGTCTCGAAGATCGTCAATCTGCTGCAGATCATCGGCGACGATCAGGTCACGCTCAAGGTGACCGTCGCCGAAGTCAGCCGCTCGGTGATGAAGCAACTCGCTGTCAACATGGTCGGTACCGGCGGCAGCAATGGCATCAGCTACGGCGCGCTCAGCGACCCTTTCACTGGCCTCGGCAAGCCGTTGTCGAACGCCGGCTTCAACATCAGTGCGTCGGGGCTGCAGGCCTATATCAACGCCATGGAGCAGGGTGGGGTCATGAAGACGCTGGCCGAGCCGACCTTGACCGCCGTGTCCGGGGAGAAGGCGACCTTCAAGGTCGGCGGCGAATACAATATGGTGACCTCGGTCGACGCCAACGTATCCACCGGCAACCAGACCGGCCTGAAGAACTATTCCGTCGACAAGATCGAGTACGGCATCGGCCTGGAATTCCAGCCGGTGGTTTTGTCACCCGGACGGATAAGCCTGAAAGTCAGAACCTCGGTTTCCGAACCGACAACCGAGGGATCCGTCTCGGCATCCACGTCCAACACCAGTGTCGGCATGAATGCCCTGTCGCTGCGCAAGCGTCTTGCGGATACGACCGTCGAACTGCCCTCGGGCGGCTCCATGATGATCGCCGGCCTGGTTCGCGACGATGTCAGGCAAGCCGTCAACGGGTTGCCCGGACTGACAAAGATCCCGGTGCTCGGCGCGCTCTTCCGCAGCAGGGATTTCGTGCGCAACGAGACCGAACTCGTCATCATCATCACGCCCTATCTGGTGAAGCCGGTGGCGCGCAACGATCTCGCCAAGCCGGACGACAATTTCAACGCTGCCAGCGACGGTGCCGCCATGTTCCTTGGCAAGGTCAATCGCGTCTACGGCACCATGCAGACTGACAAGCCGAACGGCCGGTACCACGGCGTTGTCGGCTACATCTACAAGTGAATGGGGAAGCGGACATGTCTCAGTCAGCGTTGAAGACAAGGACCATCGCCACGACGACGAGCGCCAGACGTTCGCGGGCCGGCCTGCGGGTGCTGCCGGTTCTGGCGGTGGCGATGACCGTTCTGCTGGCCGGGTGCGCCCAGCGCGACAGCATCACCGTCGGCGCCATTCCGGACGACTATCGCACCAACCATCCGATCGTCATCGCGGAGAAGAACCAGAAGATCGACCTGCCCGTCGGCGCCGGCGACCGCGGCATGACCGGTTCGCAGCGCGACACGCTGCTGGGTTTCCTTGACGGCTATGACAAGAGTGCCGCGTCGACATTGACCATCCAGATTCCGAGCGGGTCGGCCAATGAGGTCGCGGCGACGGCGGCCGGCCGTGACTTCGCCAGGCTCGCGGTTGCCAGCGGTATCAAGCGCAACCGGATCGTCGTCACCTCCTATCAAGCTGGCTCGAGCGAGGCATCGGCCCCGGTTCGCGTCTCCTATATCGCGGTGAAAGCCCAGACCGACAAATGCGGACGCTGGCCGGAGGATCTGCTCGAGACGTCGGAAAACAAGCACTATGCCGACTTCGGCTGCTCCTATCAGAACAATCTCGCCGCCCAGATGGCCAACCCGGCCGATCTGCTCGGGCCGCGCAAACAGACCCCCATCGACGCCGAGAGGCGCGGGAACGTAATCGACGGGTATCGAAACGCCCCATTCTACTCGCCGACTCCGGCAACGGAAGTTCAGTACTGACCGATCGCAGCTTGGAGTACGCGGACATGAGCAACCTAGCCTATGACGCCACCGTGGACGGCGGTGATACGTCGCCGCAGGACATCGCCGCGATGCAGGCGTTGCGGCCGGTTCCGCGCATCTCGATCCAGGCATTCTGCGAGACCGAGGGCGTAGCCAATCCGGTCGAGCGCGCCGGCGAGGACCGCCGCATGACCAAGACGCATCTCAAGGTCCATATGGGCGGCGTTCCCACGGCAATCGAGTTCTATCAGTCGGCGCCGACGCCGAACCTGATCCTGCTGGAGTCACGCAGCGAACCCAAGCAATTGCTGGAGCAACTCGCCCAGCTCTCTGAATACTGCGATCCATCGTCGAAAGTGGTTGTGATCGGCCATTACAATGATGTCGGTCTCTATCGCGAGCTCATTCGCTCCGGCATCTCCGAATATGTCATCGCGCCGGTGTCGATGGCCGACATCGTCAGTGTCGTGTCGTCGATTTTCGTCGATCCGGAGGCTGAACCGATCGGCCGTTCGATCGCTTTTGTCGGCGCCAAGGGCGGCGTCGGCTCTTCCACCATCGCCCACAATGTCGCCTGGGCAATGTCCTCCCTCTTCAAATCCGAAGTCGTCGTCGCCGACCTCGATCTGGCCTTCGGCACGGCCAACATCAATTTCGACCAGGATCCGGCACAGGGCATCGCCGAAGCGGTTTTCTCACCCGAACGCGTCGATGAAGTCTATCTCGACAGGCTGCTGACGCAGTGCGCCGAGCATTTGTCATTGCTCGCGGCGCCCTCGACGCTGGAACGCGTCTACGACTTCGATCCCGACGCCTTTGCGCAGCTTGTCGATACCGCGCAGCGCAGCGTGCCGCTTCTGGTCCTGGACGTCCCCCATGTCTGGACGGGCTGGGCCAAGAACACGCTGGTCAAGGCCGACGAGATCGTCATCACGGCGACGCCGGAACTGGCCAATCTGCGCAACACCAAGAACATGGTCGACATGCTCAAGCGGCTTCGTCCCAACGACCCGCCGCCGAAGCTGATCATCAACCAGGTCGGCATCCCCAAGCGGCCGGAAATTTCGCCGTCCGATTTCGCCGAGCCGCTCGGCCTGACGCCGATGTCGGTCATTGGCTTCGATCCATTACTATTCGGCAATGCCGCCAATAACGGACGCATGCTCGGCGAGATGGATGCCAAGAACCCGGTTGTCGCGACCATCAACGAGATTGCCCACGTGCTGACCGGGCGAAGCGAAATCCGTACGAAGAAGAAGGCCGGCCTGGGCAGCCTGCTCGGCAAGCTCTCGCGCAACAAGAAGTGACGCTTTGGAACCGGTAGTCGATCATGTTCGGTAAAAGAGGCAACGACGACGGCAACCGGTTCACGCCGGAATTCCGCCAGCCAGCACCGGCGCCGGCCGCGCCGCCACCCGCGGGTTCGGCGGATACGGCGGTTCTTGCCCGGCCCGCGGCCCCGCTGCAGCCAAGCGCGCCTGTGGCACCGCCGGCTCGCCGCGCCGTCGAGGCGCCGCCCATCGCGCCGGAGGCAAGGCGGCCCCAGCGCGAAAAGAGCGAAACCTACTACGACACCAAGAGCCAGGTTTTCTCTGCGCTCATCGACACGATCGACCTGTCGCAACTCGCCAAGCTCGACCCGGAGACCGCTCGCGAGGAAATCCGCGACATCGTCAACGACATCATCGCGATCAAGAATTTCGCGATGTCGATCGCCGAGCAGGAGGAACTGCTCGAGGACATCTGCAACGACGTGCTTGGTTATGGGCCGCTCGAGCCATTGCTCGCCCGCGACGACATCGCCGACATCATGGTCAACGGCTCCAAGAACGTCTACATCGAAGTCAACGGCAAGGTCGAGCAGACCGGCATTCGCTTTCGTGACAACCAGCAGCTTCTCAACATCTGCCAGCGCATCGTCAGTCAGGTCGGTCGCCGTGTCGATGAATCCAGCCCGATCTGCGACGCCCGCCTTCCCGACGGCTCCCGCGTCAACGTCATCGCTCCGCCGCTAGCCATCGACGGTACCGCACTCACCATCCGCAAATTCAAGAAGGACAAGCTGACGCTCGATCAACTGGTCAAGTTCGGTGCCATCTCGCCGCAGGGCGCCGAAGTGCTCAAGATCATCGGTCGTGTCCGCTGCAATATCGTCATCTCGGGCGGCACCGGCTCCGGCAAGACGACGCTGCTCAACTGCCTGACCAACTACATCGATCGCGACGAGCGTGTCATCACCTGCGAGGACTCGGCCGAACTGCAACTGCAACAGCCGCATGTCGTACGTCTGGAAACCCGTCCGCCCAACCTCGAAGGCGAAGGCGAGGTGACGATGCGCGACCTGGTCAAGAACTGCCTGCGCATGCGGCCCGAGCGCATCATCGTCGGTGAGGTGCGCGGACCCGAAGTGTTCGACCTTCTGCAGGCGATGAACACCGGCCATGACGGCTCGATGGGAACGATCCACTCGAACAGCCCGCGCGAATGCCTGAACCGTATCGAATCCATGATCGCCATGGGCGGTTATTCGCTGCCGCAGAAGACCGTCCGTGAAATCGTCGTCGGTTCCATCGACGTGATCATCCAGGCGGCGCGTCTGCGCGACGGATCGCGTCGTATCACGCACATCACCGAGGTCATCGGGATGGAAGGCGACGTCATCATCACGCAGGACATCGTCCTCTACAACATCAAGGGCGAGGACGCCAACGGCAGGCTGCTGGGCGAACATGTCTCGACCGGCATCGGCCGCCCGCATTTCTGGGACCGGGCTCGCTACTATGGCGAGGAGCAGCGCCTCGCCGTCGCGCTCGAGGCAATGGAGAAACGCGCTGACTGACGCGGCGTTGAGGGTTCTGGTCGATGTTTGGAATTGACGGCACCGTATTGGCGTTTGTCGTGCTCGCCGGCTTCAGCGCCGGCGCGGTCGCCTATGCATTCCTGTTCAACCAGATCAGCAATGAGAAACAGGCTGGCAAGCGGCTGGAAACGATCAAGGCCGCCGAGACGGACCGCTCCATCGTCAAGGCCACCCGCGACCGCGCGACGGATGCGGCCAAGCGCCGGAAATCCGTGCAGGATTCGCTGAAGGAACTCGATGAGAAGCAGAAGACCAAGGACAGCGCCATCAAGAAGCCGCCGCTGAAGGCGCAACTCCGGCAGGCCGGGATGAAGGTCTCGATCGAGCGTTTCTACATCTATTCCGCCATATGCGGTCTCGCGCTGACGGTGGTCGCATTCGTGGCCGGCGCGCCGATGCTCGTCTTGCCCGGTGTGCTGTTGGCTGGCGCGCTCGGCCTGCCGCGCTGGTTCGTATCGTTTCGCCGCACGCGCCGGGTCAAGGCATTCCTCAATGAATTTCCAAACGCGCTCGACATCATCGTGCGCGCGGTCAAGTCCGGCCTGCCGCTGAACGATGCCGTGCGCCTGATCGCCAACGAATCCCCCGAGCCGGTGAAAACGGAGTTTCGCCGCATCGTCGATTCGCAGCAGATGGGCATTTCGATCCCCGATGCGACCTTGCGTATGCCCGAAACCATGCCGTGCACCGAGGCGAGTTTCTTCGGCATCGTCATCCAGATCCAGTCGCAGGCCGGCGGCAATCTGTCCGAGGCGCTGGGCAACCTTTCACGCGTGCTTCGTGATCGCAAGAAGATGAAAGCCAAGGTGCAGGCGCTGTCCATGGAGGCGAAGGCGTCCGCGGCCATCATCGGCGCGCTGCCCTTTATCGTTGCCTTTCTCGTCTATCTTTCCAGTCCCGACTATCTGATGCCGCTGTTCAACACCAGCGTTGGCAATCTGATACTGGGTTGTGCCGCTGTCTGGATGTCGATCGGCATCCTGGTCATGCGCAAGATGATGAACTTTGAAGTCTAGGGCCGTGGCATGACCGAACAAGTCATCAAATCACTGACGGACCCCAGCCTGCTGATCGCGCTGCTGGTCGGCATCGCCGTGTTCGCGACGGTCTTTACATTGTTGCCCGCATTCGGCGGAAACCAGCTCAAATCGCGCATGAAGTCGGTCGCGCTGGAGCGCGACGAGCTTCGCGCCAAGCAGCGCGCACGGCTCGCGAGCGAGGCCGATCGCCGCCGCAAGGGCCTGCGCGAGCAACAGTCGGTCGGCATGCGCAACATTGTCGATCGGCTCGACCTGCGGCGCGCACTGGCCGACGAGAGCACCTTGCAGAAGCTCAAGGTCGCTGGCTTTCGCGGACAGAACCCGCTGACGCGGTTTCTCTTCTTCCGCCTCGTGCTGCCTTTTGTCGGCTTCGCGCTGGGTCTGGTCTACATATTCGTACTCGGAGGATTGCCTGACAAACCCCTGGTCATCCGGCTGTTCGTCTGCGTTCTCGTCGCCTATGGCGGCTTTTACGCACCGGTCCTCTATGTCAACAATCGCGCCACCAAGCGCAAGCAGTCGATCCAGATGGCCTGGCCGGATGCGCTCGACCTGATGCTCATCTGCGTGGAGTCGGGCATGTCGGTGGAAGCCGCGCTCCGCAAGGTCGCTGACGAGATCGGCGCTCAGTCGGTGGCTCTGGCGGAAGAATTCATCCTCACCAACGCCGAGCTCTCTTACCTGCAGGAACGCAAGCAGGCCTATGAGAATCTTGCGAACCGCACCGGTCTGGAATCGGTCAAATCGGTGTCGCAGGCGCTTGTCCAGGCCGAACGCTACGGCACGCCCGTGGCGCACGCATTGCGCGTGCTTGCCGCCGAAAGCCGTGACCAGCGCATGAATGCCGCCGAGAAGAAGGCCGCCGCCTTGCCGCCCAAGCTCACCGTGCCGATGATCCTGTTCTTCCTGCCGGTGCTTTTCGCCATCATCCTGGGTCCGGCCGGCATCCAGGTCAGCCAGCGCGGCATCTTCGGCACCGATCATCCTTCATCATCGACCAAATAGCGGCGAGGCACATCAGGATAAACGAAGAAAGCCGCGCTGAACTCAGCGCGGCTTTCTTCGTTCCATTGGGCCCTTTGTAGATCGTCGCCTCAGTTGGTTGCCGGCTTCGACTTGTCCTGATCCTTGAGCTGCCCCCAGGCATTCTGCTGCGCAAGCATCTGCCTGAGATAAGCGACATTGGCCTGAGCCTGCTCGGGGGAGAGCTCCTGCGATGCGATCTTCTCGGCTTCGTCGAAGCGGCCCTGCAGGCCGACAACCAGCGCCAGGTTTTGACGCACGCGGCTGTCGGCATTGGGTTGCTGGGCGGCGGAACGCATATAGGTTTCCGCGGTGCGCAGGTCCCCTTCCAGCACATAGGACATGCCGAGATTGGAGAGAACCGAGGGGTCGTTCGGCTTGAGTTCGAGGGCCTTGCGGTAAAGCTGGCGCGCATTGTCCTTCTGGCCGAGCTGGTCAAGGATGGCGGCTTCCGCCGACACCAGCTTCCAGTCGGGATATTCCGGCGTCTGCGCGCGGCGCACGGCGTCGAGCGCTGCGTCGAACTGGCCATTGGCGGCCAGCGCCTTGCCATAGGCGGCGAGCACGTCGCGATCCTTGGGATAGGCGATCGCCAGTTTGCGCATTACGGCAAGTGACTGGTCGGCATCGCCGTCCATCTGCAGCGCGGCCGCGAAGTTGGTTGCGATTCGCTTGTCGTTGGGATTCTTGGCGTAGGACTGGCCGAGGGCCGCCGTGGCGTTATGCACCTCTCCCGCGGACATGCTCTCCAGCGGCTTGCCGCCGCTGCGGCCGATCGAGCCGGTTGTCATCCTGCTGGTTCCGCAACCGGCGACGCTCGCCGCGAGCGCGAGCATGAGGGCGGTGGTGGCGAGCCGTTTTCCCCTGGCATTCACTGTGCGGTTGGTCGGCATCGGCACCTGGGCCTCCATTCATGCGCGCGGCCATTGCGTGGCCATCTTCCCTCCCGCAGAAATATTCTGTTAACCCTAACGGATAGTTAAGAAACGCCGACTCGGGGCCCGGGTCGGCAGGAGAACATCGAATGCCTGTCGAACTCGTCGAGACGAAATTGCAAGGTGCGCTGCCGGTGCATCTGGTGGGCCGCGACGGCCTGGAGGCCGCGGGCCTAGCGCCATCTGCTATCGCATGGGCCAAGGCCAACGGCTTTTCCGGCGACGCAGGCAGGACGCTGGCCGTGCCCGGCGAAAATGGCGCGCTTGCCGGCGCGCTGTTCGGCATCGGCGACGGGGAAGGCGCGCTCGGTCTCGGCGCGCTCTCGAAAGCCCTCCCGGAAGGCGACTGGCATTTCGCCTCCGCTCCGGCCGAGCCGGAACTCGCGGCCATCGCGCTGGCGCTCGGTGGGTATGTCTTTACCCGTTATGGCAAGAAGCCGGGCAAGGCGCTGCGTTTCGACGTGCCGGCCGGTGTCGACGCGGCGCGCGTTCGCCGCATCGCGGATGGCGTCTTCCTGGCCCGTGATCTGGTCAACACACCGACCAGCGACATGGGGCCGGATGATCTGGAGAAGGCGGTGCGCACCCTGGCCGCGGCGCACAAGGCCGAAGTCTCCGTCATCAAGGGCGACGAGCTGCTGGCGCGGAACTTCCCGATGATCCACGCCGTCGGCCGTGCTTCATCAGGCGCGCCGCGCCTGATCGACATGATCTGGGGGCAACCGGGCGCGCCGAAGGTGACGCTGGTCGGCAAGGGCGTCTGCTTCGACACGGGCGGTCTCGACATCAAGCCGTCATCCGGCATGCTCTTGATGAAGAAGGACATGGGCGGCGCCGCCAATGTGCTTGGCCTGGCCTCGATGATCATGGCCGCCGGGTTGAACGTGCGGCTGCGCGTACTGATCCCCGCGGTCGAGAATTCGATTGCCGGTAATGCTTTTCGGCCCGGCGACGTGCTGGTGAGCCGCAAGGGCATCACTGTCGAGATCGGCAACACGGACGCTGAAGGCAGGCTCGTGCTCGGCGACGCGCTGGCGCTGGCCGATGACGAGGAGCCGCAGCTGCTGGTCGACATGGCGACGCTTACCGGAGCGGCGCGTGTCGCGCTTGGCCCCGATCTGCCGCCTTTCTATACCGGCGACGAGGCGCTGGCCTCGGATCTCGCCGCGGCATCGCTGGCGGTCGAGGATCCGCTGTGGCGCATGCCGCTGTGGCGGCCCTACGATGCGAAACTGTCGTCGAAGATCGCCGACATCAACAACGTCACCACGGACGGTTTCGCCGGTTCGATCACGGCGGCGCTGTTCCTCAAGCGCTTTGTCGAGAAGACGGCGGGCTGGGCGCATTTCGACATCTTCGCCTGGAACCCCGCCGATCGCCCGCACGGCCCCGCCGGCGGCGAGGCGCAAGGCATCCGGGCGCTGGAACGGATCATCTCGACACGCTTTGGCTGATGGGGGTGGCAGCAAGCAGAGCCGGCAAATCGCCGAAACTGAAACGGAACCGAAACAATTTGCCGTCATGCTGGCGCGATGTCGATTGCGATGCGCCCGAGCCAGGCCTTGCGACTGTGGCAGCAAGTCATGCTGTCGCAGGTGCGCGACGACGCGCCAGACCTGACCATGCGCCAGACGGCGATCCTGTTCACCATCTATCTCGATCCGCCGCCGCACACGGTGCGCGGGCTGGCCGCCCGTCTCAATGTCACCAAGCCGGTGATCACGCGCGCGCTCGACACGATGGGCGCCCTGAAGCTGGTGTCGCGCCATCGCGACGAACTCGACAAGCGCAACGTGCTGATCAAGCGCACGGTGGAGGGCGCGCTCTTTGTCGAGCGCTTCGGCGATGGTATCATCGCCAAGGCCCACGAACTGCCCATCTGACTGTTTTGCCCATACAACAGGGTTGCCGATTTTGACTGCTCACGATGCCCGTCTCCACGCATTCCGTTCCGACCTTGCCGACGCAAGGCTGAAAGGCGAGGTTACCGCCGAGCGTTTCGTCGCCGGCCAGCCGGCGCGGATTTCGGCCTCGGTGGCCGACATCCGCAAGGCGCCGCGCGCGGATGCCGGCATCAACACACAAGCCCTGTTCGGCGACGATGTGCTGGTTTTCGAGAATGCCGAAGGCTGGGCCTGGATCCAGGCCGAACGCGACGGCTATGTCGGCTATGTCGCCGCAACCGAGCTCGGCGGACGGGACCAAACGCCCACTCATATCGTCTCGGTGCCCCGCACCTTTCTCTATCCCGGTCCGGATCTGCGCTTTCCGATCGCGGGACAGCTGTCGATGGGGTCGACCGTGACGGTGACGGGCACCGCCGAGACGCGCGGCACGCATTATGCCGTCCTGCCGTCAGGCGAAGCGATCATCGCTGGTCACCTCAGGCCAACCGGAGAAGTTGCCGCCGACTATGTCGCGGTTGCCGAGACGTTTCTGGGCACACCCTATCTGTGGGGCGGTGTGTCCGGCTTCGGCATCGACTGTTCCGGCCTGGTGCAGCTGGCGATGCGCATGACCGGCAAAAACGTGCTGCGCGATTCCGACATGCAGGCAGCAAGCATCGGCGAGCCGCTCGAACCCGGCCCGGACTATGCCGGATTGCGTCGGGGCGACCTTGTCTTCTGGAAAGGCCATGTCGCCGTCATGGCCGACCCCGAGACCATGATCCACGCCAATGGCCACACCATGCTGGTCTCGCGCGAAGGGCTGAGGGACGCCATCGCCCGCATTGGTTACCTCTATGGCGGCCCGACCGGGTTTCGAAGGCCGTGACCTTTCCTTCTCCCCGTAAACGGGGCGAGGAACGCCACGATCCCCTTTTGTTCCGATTTTCCTTGGCGATTGCCCGTGGCCGCGCTACCTCTGGCGCGTGACAGTTGAGCCGCGCCTTGCCGAGCAGAATGCCGCCATTGCCCTGCCGGAACCATTCCTGAGATGGTTCGGTGAGAAAGGCTGGTCGCCGCGCGCCCATCAGATCGAATTGCTGGCGAAGGCTCAAAGTGGCCAATCGGTGCTGTTGATCGCGCCGACCGGGGCCGGCAAGACGCTGGCCGGCTTCCTGCCATCGCTGACTGAACTGGCCGTCAGGCCAAGGCGGAAGCCTGGGCAGGCGCATCGCGGCATCCACACGCTCTACATCTCGCCGCTGAAGGCGCTGGCCGTCGACATCGAGCGCAATCTCGGCAAGCCGGTCGAGGAGATCGGTCTGCCGATCAGCATCGAGACACGCACCGGCGACACGCCTTCCCACAAGCGCCAGCGCCAGAAGCTGGTGCCGCCCGATATCTTGCTGACAACCCCCGAGCAACTGGCGCTGCTGATCGCCGCCCCCGACGCCAGGCGCTTCTTCGAGGATCTGCGCTATGTCGTGCTGGACGAGTTGCATTCCCTGGTGACGTCGAAACGCGGCCATCTCTTGGCGCTCGGCCTGGCGCGGTTGCGCAACTACGTGCCCGGTCTGCAAACCATCGGCCTGTCGGCGACAGTGGCCGAGCCGGATGAATTGCGGCGCTGGCTGGTCAGCCAGAATCCGCCCCCAGGCTCCAAGGGGCCTGCGATGGCTGGCCTCATCACCGTGGCGGGTGGCGCCAAGCCTGATATCTCGATCCTGGATTCGCGAGAGCGCGTGCCGTGGTCCGGCCATTCGGCTCGCTATGCCATTCCCGAGATTTATGAGGCGATCAAGCGCCACCGCACGACGCTGCTGTTCGTCAACACCCGAAGCCAGGCCGAACTTTTGTTCCAGGAATTGTGGCGGGCGAACGAGGATTCGCTGCCGATCGCCTTGCATCACGGCTCGCTCGATGTCGGCCAGCGCCGGCGCGTCGAAAAGGCGATGGGCGAGAACGCGCTGCGTGCGATCGTCGCCACCTCGACGCTCGATCTCGGCATCGATTGGGGCGATGTCGACCTGGTCGTGCATGTCGGCGCGCCGAAGGGCGCCAGTCGGCTGGCGCAGCGCATCGGCCGCGCCAATCACCGCATGGACGAGCCGTCCAAGGCGATCCTCATCCCGGCCAACCGTTTCGAGGTGCTGGAGTGCCGGGCTGCGCTCGACGCCAACTATCTCGGTGCGCAGGACACGCCGCCATTGATCACCGGCGCGCTAGACGTGCTGTCGCAGCATGTCCTCGGCGTCGCTTGCGGCGCGCCTTTCGACGCCGACCATCTGTTCGAGGAGGTGCGCAGTGCCGCGCCCTATGCCGGACTGGCGCGCGAGACTTTCGACCGCGTCGTCGATTTCGTCGCCACCGGTGGTTATGCTCTGAAGAACTACGAGCGTTACGCGCGTATCCGCAGGACCAAGGATGGGCTGTGGCGCGTCTCGCATCCGCGCGTCGCCCAGCAATACCGCCTCAATGTCGGCACCATCGTCGAGATGCCGGAGCTCAATGTCCGCTATGTCAGGCAGGGCCGCGGCATGGCCGGGCGTGGCGGGCCGGTGCTGGGCAAGATCGAGGAGTATTTTGCCGAGACACTGCGCCCAGGCGACAATTTCCTCTTCGCCGGCAAGGTGCTGCGCTTCGAAGGCATCCGTGAGAACGAATGCGTCGTCTCCAATGGTGCGGGCGCCAACATCATCGTGCCGTCCTATGCCGGCGGCAAGTTTCCGCTCTCGACCTATCTGGCTGATCAGGTGCGTGGCATGCTGGCCGACAGCGACCGCTGGCAGGCGCTGCCCGAACAGGTCGCCGACTGGCTGCGGCTGCAGAAGGAAAAGTCGGTGCTGCCCAAGCGCGGCGACCTTCTGGTCGAGACCTTTCCGCGCGGCAACCGCCACTACATGGTCGCCTATCCCTTCGAAGGCAGGCTGGCGCACCAGACGCTCGGCATGTTGCTGACACGGCGACTGGAGCGGGCGAACGCCCGGCCGCTCGGCTTCGTCGCCACCGACTATTCGCTGGCCGTCTGGGCGCTGGACGACATGGCCGCCTTGTTCAAAGCCAGGAAGCCGTCTCTGGCCGCGCTGTTCGACGAGGACATGCTGGGCGATGATCTCGAAGCCTGGCTGAACGACAGCTGGATGCTGAAGCGCACCTTTCGCACCTGCGCCGTCATTGCCGGGCTGATCGAGAAGCGTTTTCCGGGCCAGGAGAAGAGCGGCCGCCAGGTAACCGTCTCGGCCGATCTGATCTACGATGTGCTGCGCAGCCACGAGCCGGACCACATACTGTTGCAGGCGACGCGCACCGACGCATCCGCCGGATTGCTCGATGTCAGCAGACTTGCCGAGATGCTCTCGCGTGTGCGCGGTCGAATCATGCATAAGCATCTCGAGCAGATTTCGCCGCTGGCTGTGCCTGTCATGCTGGAGATCGGCAAGGAATCGGTGAATGGCGGCGCCAATGACTCGCTGCTCATGGAAGCGGCCGACCTGGTCGAAGAGGCCATGGGCCGAGGGTGACGAACGAAGGTAGAGGGATGAATTTTTCGCTGGCGCGCACGTCGCTGATCGCCGAGGCCGACATGATCGGCATCGCCGGCGAGCGCGCGGTATGCGATCCGCGCGGCGTGCTCTATTTTCCCGAACTCAGGCTGTTGGCGGTCTCCGACCTGCATCTGGAAAAAGGCTCGTCGCTGGCAAGGCGTGGCACGCTGATCCCGCCCTATGACACCGGCGCGACCTTGCTCAGGCTGCAGGCTGTCATATCGGACTACCAGCCGTCGATCGTCATCAGCCTGGGCGACTCCTTTCACGATGGCGGCGGCGCCGAGCGCATGCATGCGAGTTTTCGCGAGCGGCTGGAAGCGCTGATGGCAGGCCGCGACTGGTTCTGGGTCGCCGGCAATCACGATCCGGAAGCGCCGGCCGATCTGCCCGGTGAAACGGTGCGGGAACTGGCCATCGGCTCGCTGTTGTTCCGGCATGAGCCGTCCAAGGTGCGCGTCGAGGGCGAGATTGCAGGCCATCTCCATCCCTGCGCGCGCATCGTCCAGCGCGGCCGTTCGGTGCGGCGGCGCTGCTTTGCCGGCGATGGCGGCCGCATGATCATGCCGGCCTTCGGCGCCTATACCGGTTCGCTCAACGTGCTCGACCGCGCCTATGCCGGGCTGTTCCGGCTGGAATCGCTGATGGCCTATATGCTTGGCAGCGACCGCATCTTCGCCATCTCCCGCTCGATGCTGCGGCCGGGCTGAGCAGTCCTATCTGCCGTAATACAGAGTGACGGTGTGCTTCGCCTCGGCGAAGAACAGCCAGCGTTCGACCAGCATCCCGGCGAACTGGATGATCGCGGCGAGCCCTGAAGGCACCGCCGCATAGGGCCAGGACGAGGCAAAGGTGGCGGCGAGCAGCAGGACGGGCAGGGCAAAGGCCAATGCCTGTGTGAGCATGCGCAGCTTCGCACTGTGCTTGCGCGCGATGCGAAAACCCATTTCCTTGAGCAGGTAATTTTCCTCGGTATGCGGCCATTCCAGCGACCGCACCGTGCCGCCGGCCAAACCAGTAGCCGTGTTGGCTGTGGTCGGGATCTCGAGCCCGTCATTGTGTCGCCAGGTGGCGACCTTCCAGCCCCAGCCGGCAAGGGTGGCAAGCAGCGACAACAACAGCACGGGTATCGAGCCGACACCAAAACCTTGCAGCAGAGCGTTCAACAGAACGCTGCCGGTCATGGCCGCGAAGAGCAGATAGGCCGGCAAAGTATAGCGGCTGTGCCATTGGGCGATCGGTTTCAGCGACGCATAGATCATGCCGGTGGTGCAAACGGTGACGACCGCACCGATGGCGGCCAGCAATCCGGCAACGGCCACCCAGCCGCTTGTACGGCCGAAAAACACCCAGCCGAGCCCGAACAATGCCGCCGGGATGAAGGTGATGACCGACGACACGCCTTCGCGCGACAGCCAGGAGCTGCGCCATTGCGAGAAAGCCCGCCAGGCGCGCTCCGGCCTGCCGAGATGCCCGGTCGACGACAGCAGTCCCGCCGCGATCAGGCCGAGCGCCAGCCCCAGGCCGACGAAGCCGAGCCAGAAATCGGGCGGGACGACCTGAAATCCACCCAACACGCCAAGCAGTGCGAGCAGGCCGTAACCGGCGCCCGTGGCGGTGGTGAAGAAGACAACGGAAAAGGCTGGATGCATGGTCAGTTCGAAAGCATGCGATCGACCCAGCCGAGGAAGCCGCCTTCTGCCCGCACCGGCTCCAGCGCCTTCGCGGGCACCGATGCGGCGCGCTGTGTATGGGCGCGCGGCGGCAGGTACTTGTTGGTCGGGTGATAGCCGAGTTCCGGCATCAGGTCGACGCCGCCGCGCTCCGCAACCAGCTGCGAGACGGCCGATTGGGGATCGCCGAGATCGCCGAAATGCCGGGCGCTGGTCGGGCAGGCGGCGACGCAAGCCGGCACACGGTCTTCTTCGGCCAGATTGTCATTGTAGATGCGGTCGACGCAGAGCGTGCATTTCTTCATCACGCCGACATCGGTATCGAATTCGCGCGCCCCATAGGGGCATGCCCAGCTGCACAATTTGCAGCCGATGCATTTGTCCTCGTCGATCAGCACGATGCCGTCCGAGGCGCGCTTGTAGGAGGCGCCGGTCGGACAGACGGTGACGCAAGCCGGCGTCTCGCAATGCAGGCAGGAGCGCGGGAAGTTGACCGTGCGCCCGCCCATCTCGGTGGTGTGCTCATAGCTGTGCACGCGGTTGAACCAGACGCCGTCGACATGGCCGCCATAGGGGTCGATGTCGGTCAGCGGCGCCATGTGGCCGCCGGTGTTCCATTCCTTGCAGGCGGTGACGCAGGCCTGGCAGCCGACGCAGGTATCGAGGTCGATGACCAGGCCGAGCTTCTTGTCGGTATGGGCGGGGAGGCAGGTCATTGCGCGGCCTCTCTTGCCCGGCGGAATTCGGTCCCGAAACTCAGCTTGTCGGGCGAAGGCTCGAAATGCGGCGGTTGGCTGAACCGCTCGAATTGCGGCTCGGTGAAGCCGGCTTCCTCCGCCTTGCATTTGACGATGCGCACACGCAGGTCGAACCATGCCGCCTGGCCGGTGACCGGATCCGAATTCGAATAGCGTTTGCCCTGCGCGTCCGCCGAGGTCTGGTCGCCGATGATATGGTTGAGCAGGAAGCCGCGATTGCTCTCGGCGGCATCGTCCTTGAGGCCCCAGCTGCCGCGCCTTTTGCCGATCGCGTTCCAGGTCCAGACCGTGCTTTCGTTCACCCCGTCGACCAGCTTGATCTGCCCCTTCACCCTGCCGTTGATGCTCTCGATCCACACCCAGTCGTCGTCGACGAGACCGAGGCTGGCGCCGGTGCGATGATGCACGAACAGCCGGTTCTGGCTGGTGATCTGCCGCAGCCACGCATTTTGCGACCCCCAGGAATGATACATATGCATCGGCCGCTGTGTCAGAGCGTGCAGCGGGTATTTTTCGAGGTCGACCACCGCTTCCTCGAACGGCATGTACCAGAACGGCAGCGGATCCATATAGGTCTCGATGCGCTGGCGCTCGGCCTCCGGCGGCAGGACACGGCCATGGCCGCGCGCGGCGAGACGAAACCGCTGCAACGGCTCGGAATAAAGCTGAAAGACGATCGGCTCGGCCTTCGGGATGAAACCCATCTGCACCGCGAAATCGAGATAGGAGCGGTTGGCCATCTTGTAGTAGCGCTGGTCCTGAGCGAAGTCGTGATGCCAGAAGCCGCCATTGTCGATGTAGCGTTGCAACTGGTTTGGATTGACCTCACCCCTGCCGATCGACGTCCCATCCTTGCCGCGCCAGCCGGCCAGCGGTCCGATGCCAGGGGTGCGCTCGTGGTTGACGATATAGTCGGCGTAGTCGGCATATCTGGCCGATCCGTCCTCATCGACGAAACCGGGCAGGCCAAGCCGCGAACCCAGTTCGATCAGTACCGACTGGAACGGCCTGACGTCGCGATCCGGCTCGACGACGGGATGGCGGATGGCATCGCCCGGCCCGTCGGCATGGCTGATCGGCCGGTCGAGCAGGCTGATGCAGTCATGCCGTTCGAGATAGGTCGTATCCGGCAGCACGAGGTCCGCGAACGGCACGGTCTCGGAATAGTATGCGTCGGAATAGATGATGAAGGGGATCTTGTAGTTGCCCGCCTCGTCGCTGTCGGTCAGCATACGGATAGTCTCGACGGTGTTCATCGAGGAATTCCAGGCCATGTTCGACATGTACATCATCAGCGTGTCGATCGGGTAGGGGTCGCCGGCCCAGGCATTGCGGATGACGGTGTGCATCAGCCCGTGCGCGGCGAGCGGCGCGTCCCAGGAGTAGGCCTTGTCGATGCGGGTCGGCGTGGCGTCTTCCTCGACCAGCAGGTCGTCCGGCCCGCAGACGAAACCAAGCGGCATGCCGTCCAGCGGCGTCATCGGCTTGACCGTCTTGCCCGCGGGTTTCGGGCCTGGCGGCACCGAGCGGGGGTAGGGCGGCTTGAAGCGGAAGCCGCCGGGAACATCCACCGTACCCAGAAGCACTTGCAGCAGGTGGATGGCGCGGCAAGAGTGAAAACCGTTCGAACGGGCCGATATACCGCGCATCGCATGCATCGAAACCGGCCGGCCCTTGATCGTCTCGTGCCGGCGCCCGGCCCAGTCGGTCCACGCCACCTGCAGTTCGATCGCCTCTTCGAAGGCGACATGGGCAAGTTCGGCGGCGATCCGTCGGATCGCATCGGCGGCAATGCCGCAGCGCTCGGCGACGGCATCCGGCGCATAGCTGTCATCAAGGTAGCGGTCGGCGATCAACTGGAACACCGGCGTGCAGCGGCGGCCGCCGACTTCGAAGCTGCCGGTAAGCGCCGGCTTCGCTTCCGGGTCGGTTGCCTTGACGGCGGTCTTCGCCACCCTGTCCCAGGCCAGTGGATTGCCGTCGGCGTCGCGGACGAACAGCCCGTCGTCTGAGGCGCCAGGCTCCTGCACGACGAGGACATGGGCGTTGGTGTAGCGGAGCAGATAATCGAGATCGACGCGGCCGGCTTTCAGCAGTTCATGGATGAGCGCGAAGACGAACAGGCCGTCGGTACCTGGCCGGATGCCGATCCAGTCGTCGGCAATCGCGTTGTAGCCGGTGCGGCACGGATTGATCGACACCACCTTGGCGCCGCGCGCCTTGAGCTTGCCCAGCCCGATCTTGATCGGGTTGGAATCATGGTCCTCGGCGACGCCGAACAGCATGAAATATCGTGTGTTATCCCAGTCAGGCTCACCGAACTCCCAGAACGAGCCGCCGATCGAATAGAGCCCGCCGGCCGCCATGTTGACCGAACAGAAGCCGCCATGGGCGGCGAAGTTCGGCGTGCCGAACTGGCTCGCCCACCATCCGGTCAGGGATTGCGACTGGTCACGGCCGGTGAAGAAGGCGAGCTTCTTCGGGTCGGTGCGACGGATGGCTGAGAGCCGCCCCGTCGCGATCGACAAAGCCTCCTCCCACTCGATCTCGCGGAACACGCCCGAGCCGCGCGGGCCGGTACGCAGCAGCGGCTTCTTCAGCCGGGCCGGGCTGTAGTGCTGCATGATGCCGGAACTGCCCTTGCCGCAGATCACGCCGCGATTGACCGGATGGTCCTTGTTGCCGTTGATGTAGCGGACCTTGCCGTCCTTGATGTGCACGTCGATGCCGCAGCGGCAGGCGCACATGTAGCAGGTGGTCTTGGCGATGCTGTCGGAAATGCCCGGCGAGGTGTCGACGCCGTCGCCTTCATCGGGCGCGCGCGTGTCGG
Source organism: Mesorhizobium huakuii (assembly GCF_030160235.1). Classification (GTDB taxonomy): domain Bacteria; phylum Pseudomonadota; class Alphaproteobacteria; order Rhizobiales; family Rhizobiaceae; genus Mesorhizobium; species Mesorhizobium huakuii. The sequence continues at coordinate 22,574 of NZ_BSNY01000034.1, read as the reverse complement.
CAAGCGGGCGTTGCGATGGTGCCGAATTCGCGCCGCGCGGCGATGGATGCCTCATGATCCGGATGTGCCCGCGCGGCCGGCCGATTTGGCCCGGGTCTTCGGCCCGGGGCCACGCATGTAATGCTCTTCCGGGTGGTAGCGATCGCCGGCCAGCCGTCTGCGGATGCCGCGGGTCCAATGCGCGAGAAGGGACTTGAACCGCCCGATCATTTTAGTCTCTGCCATCCGCTGGCGAATTTTTTCTAACTTCGCGTGAAAATGTAGAATGAAGCTATCGATCCGTCTAATCAGTTGTTCTTGTAAATTCGATCGATATTGGTTCTTAATGCTGACATGACCCTGGATCAGTTGCGCATTTTCGTTGCCGTCGCCGAGCGCGGCCACATGACCAAGGCGGCGGAGCTTCTGGGCATTTCCCAGTCCGCGGCATCGGCCGCCATCCGCGCGCTTGAGGAGCAGCACGGCGTCCATCTGTTCAACCGTGTCGGCCGCAACATCGAACTTGCCCAGACCGGCCACCGGTTCCTGCCCGAGGCAAAGGCCGTGCTGGAGCGCGCCGCCGCCGCGCGCAATGTGCTGGAACATGTCTCCCAGACGGTCGCCGGCAGTCTTTCGATTGCTGCCAGCCTGACCATCGCCAGCTACTGGCTGCCGCGAAGGCTGGCATCCTTCCACGAGGCCTATCCCGCGGTGCGGCTGAGCGTCAGCATCGGCAACACGAGGCAGGTCGAGGCCAGTGTGCTGGATGGAACCGCCGATCTCGGCCTGGTCGAGGGTCGCACCGAGTCCGACATATTGCGCCGCGCCAAGGTCGACACCGACCGGTTGATGCTGGTGGTTGCCGCGTCACATCCCGAAATCGTCGAAACCGCGCCGGGCCGCCCCGATATCAGGGGCCTGCGCTGGATCATCCGCGAGGGCGGTTCGGGCACGCGCGAAGTGCTGGAGGATCTGGCGCGGCGCGAGGGGATTTCGCTTGCCGATCTGCAGGTGTTCCTGGTGCTGCCCAGCAACGAGGCGGTTCGCCAGGCGGTCGAGGCGGGCGCCGGCGCTACCATCATTTCGGAACTGGTCGTCGGACGCGCCGTCGCCGAGGGCAGCCTGCGGTCCGTGCCGCTCGAACTGCCACAGCGCGACTTCGCCATGATCTCCCACCGCGACCGCCAGGCAAGCCTGGCCCAGATGGCGCTGAAGGCGCACCTGGGTGCAGAAACTAAGGGGAGCGACGCGCTCTAGTTAGGCGAATTTGCGTTGCGCATCCAACGCCAGGCCAAGCCCGACCGAGCCGAACATGTCGCCGTCGATGACGGAAGCCTGCGGCACCAGCGACAGGATTTCCCGTCTCGCCAGCGGGATCGCGGTCGAGCCGCCGGTCAGGAACACCGCGGTGATGTCGGACGGCTTGACCCCGGCGTCGCGCATGGTCTCCGCCACCGTTGCGGTGACCCGATCGATGTCCCTGGCGATGGTGGCGTCCAGCCCGTCACGCGTGATTTCGGCGGCGAACTCCACGTCGGATAGCCTCACCGCGACTTCGGCCGATGAGTGGTCGGTCAGCTCTATCTTGGCCTTTTCCACCAAGGCCGCCAGCGCGTGCCCGTAACGGTGCTCGACGATGTGGATGAAGCGATCGACGAGGTCGGCGCGGGCGGCCTCGTAGCGGATCTGGCGCAGATGCGTCATCGCCTTGGCGGTGTAGACCAGGTTGATGCGCTGCCATGTCGCGAGATCGATGAAGTAGCTGGCCGGCAGATTGCGCTTGCCGTCCTTGGTCGGGGTCAAATAACCGAGCTGCGGCATGACATGGGCAATGCTGAGCAGCCGGTCGAAATCCGTACCGCCGATATGGACGCCCCGGCTGGCCAGGATATCGTCCTTGCGGTCCGGCGATCGGGCACGCTCCGGCGAGACGCGAACGACTGAAAAGTCGGACGTGCCGCCGCCCATGTCGATGATCAGCGCCAGCTCCTCACGCGTCACCCTCTGCTCGTAATCGAGCGCAGCCGCGATCGGCTCGAACTGGAAGGCGATGTGCTTGAAGCCCTGGGCATGCGCGGCCTTTTCCAGGTCGCTCTGCGCGTTCGCGTCGGCTTGTGGGTCGTCATCGACGAACTGCACCGGCCGGCCGAGCACCACGGTCTCGACCAGATCGCCGCCATCTTCCTCAAGCTTCTTCCTGAGATGGCCGAGGAACAGGCCGATGATCTCCATGAAGCCGATCGAGCGCGCCTTGATGCGCGTCTTTTCATGCGCCAGCGAGCTGCCCAGCACGCTCTTCAGCGAGCGCATCAGCCGGCCCTCCACGCTGTCGGTGTAGTTGGCGATGGCCTGGCGGCCAAAACAGATGCGGCCGTCCTCGAAATTGAAGAACACCGCGCTGGGCAGCGTGACCTGACCGCCTTCAAGCGCGACGAGGTGGGGTTGCCCGTTGCGGACCACGCCGACCGTGGAGTTCGAAGTGCCGAAATCGATACCGGCGAATGCTGGCCGCAAGGCAGCCTCCTGTCACTGGCGGCAGACAGCGGATCGGCGCTCGCGGGAGAGGCGTGCGCTGGGGTTCCGGCGACCGGACCGCTCTGCGGAATTGAATTGTGCTTGTTTGCCCGTTGGGCGGGGAGGTGCGGTCTATAGCATGACGCGCGAAAGGGAAACCCCCTTTGGCTGCCTCAGTCCTTGCGGAAGATCAGCCTGCCGAGCCAGCCCGTCAGCATGGCCAGCGATATGGCGAAGACGCCATAGAGGAAGGAGTAGTCGTGGGCGACGCGGAAGATCGACTGTTCGAAGCCGGACTTGCGAATTTCGAGCTGGGCCGAGCTTTCCTTGATGAACAGGCCGCTCTTGAACAGGAACGCGCGGGCCTTATGGGTGCCGACAGGCACATTCGGCGCCAGCCTGACGGTGGCGCGGAACAGGTTCTGCGACAGGAACTGCACGCCGCCGACATTCTCACTGTAGAGGCCAGCCGCGCCCTTGCGCTCGCGCAACGCAGCGGTGAATTCCTCGATCGTCGCCGGGCTGTCGCCAGCGTCGGCGGGCTGCATGTAAAGATTGGAGGCGCCGAGCGACAGCTGCTTGTAGCTATTGGGTTCGGTGATGTCCTGCAGCGGCCGCGTCGTCGCCACCGAATAGGAGACGGGCACGTTCTCGAAAGTTTCGGAATCCAGATTGACCCAGACACCAAGCACCCGGTCCTTGCGTCGCACCACCACCGGCTTGGGTGGCCCTTCGAGCACGACGATGACGTCGTAGCGCCCCTGGCGGGCGACCAGCGGGTCGGGATTTTCCAGCGAGCCGAAAATGGTCAGGTCGGCGCCGGAAAAACCGGCGGTGATCGAGACATTGTCGGTGGAGAGACCGATCTGGATGCCTTCCGTCAGTGGCGTCTGTGCCTTCGCCGGCGCGGCGGCCGCAAGCAGTGACAGGAGGATGGCGGCAGCGAGTGCTTTCGGACCCGCCATCAGTTGAGGCCCGCGCTGGACAGCGAATAGAGATTGGGCGGGGTGACGAAGAGATCGATGGCCAGCCTGATCGCCACAGCCAGCACCAGCAAGGCCAGCAGTGCCCTGAGCTGCTCGCCGCGCAGCCTCTGACCGGCCTTGGCGCCATATTGCGCGCCGGCGACGCCGCCCGCCATCAACAGGAAGGCCAGCACGACGTCGACCGTCTGGTTGGTGGTGGCGTGGACCAGCGTGGTGTAGGCGGACGTGAAGATGATCTGGAACAGCGAGGTGCCGATAACGACATTGGTCGGCACCTTGAGCAGATAGATCAGCGCCGGCACCATGATGAAGCCGCCGCCGACACCCATGATCGACGACAGGAAGCCGATGCCGGCGCCAAGGCCGAGCACCGGGATGACGCTGACGAACAGTTTCGACGCCCTGAAACGCATCTTCAGCGGCAGCCGGTGGATCCAGTTGTGCTGGCCGGATTTCTTCAGCACCGGCGCGGCGCCGCTGCGTGTGGCGCGCAGCGCATTGATGCTTTCGACCAGCATCAGCCCGCCGACCGTGCCGAGCAGCACGACATAAAGCAGCGAGATGAACAGGTCGAGCTGGCCGAGCCGGCGCAGGAAGGCGAAGACATAAATGCCGGCGGTGGAGCCGATGATGCCGCCGGCCAGGAGCACGCCGCCGAGCTTGAAGTCGAGCGTACCCCGCTTCATGTGGGAAAGCACGCCGGAGACGGAAGAGGCGATGACCTGGTTGGCGCCGGTGGCGACCGCGATCGCCGGAGGGATGTTGTAGAAGATCAGGAGCGGCGTGATCAGGAACCCGCCGCCGACGCCGAACATGCCCGACAGGAAGCCCACCGCAGCGCCCATGGCCAGCAGCACGAAGACGTTGACGGAAATTTCCGCAATCGGGAGATAGATGCCCACCCGTCAGTCTCGATCAGTTTGCCTGTCGGCGAATACAGCCGTTCTGGGCAGTCTCGCACCGAAAAGCCAATTTTTCCTTGCGCCAACGCGGCGGCGGGGTCAAACCCCGTCGCCGCGCCGAAACAAAAAATATCTCAATCAGTTAACAGGCAAATGTGTGGCAAGAGCGTCGTGGAAACGACGCTTCTCTGTTATTTGCGCGCCAGCAGCGCCCGCACCAGTTTTTCATCGACGGCGCCTGTCGCCGGCAGCTTGTTGTCGGTCTGGAAAGCGATAATCGCGTTCTTGGTCTTCTCGCCCATGACGCCGTCGGCGCCGCCGGCATCATAGCCGTTCTTGTTGAGGATGAGCTGGATGTTCTTGACCGCCTTCTTCATGTCGATGCCGGCGGTCGTCTGCGGAGTACCTTCCTGCCAGGACTCGGGAATGTCGGCCGAATTGGTCGCCGCATTGAGCGGCTTGGCCTTCCACAGCTCGGTCGCGGCGCGCGCCCGCTCGAGCTGCTCGGGCCGCAGCGCATTGGCGATCTCGTCGCGCTTGGCGGCCGCGTCCTTGTCGCCGGTCTTGGCGACGAGAGCGAACCATTTATAGGATTCCTCGAGGTTTTGCTTCATGCCGACGCCCTTGGCGGCGAGGATGCCGAGATTGAACTGGCTGTCCTTGACGCCGAGGTCGGCGGCCTCCTGGAACCAGTGCGCGGCCGATTCATTGTCGGTCACGCCATCGGCGGCCATGGCGAAAAGCACGGCCAGATTGTGCATGGCGCTAGCATTGCCCTGCTCGGCGGCCATCTGGTACCAGGTCTTCGACTTCTTGATGTCGCGGGCGACGCCGATGCCCTTCTCATAGAAATTGCCGATGCGGTACTCGGCCGGCGCGAAACCGAGTTCCGCTGATTTCTCGTACCATTTGGCCGCTGCCGCCATGTCTTCCTTGACGCCGCGCGATTCCGCGTAGCGCGAGCCGATCTCGAACAGCGCCTTGGCGTCGCCACCAGCGGCGGCATCGCGCAGCGCGGCAGGGCCGGCATCGGCCGGAATGTCGAACTTGGCCGCGGCTGCTGTCGCGGGAGCACCTGCCGGCGCCACGGCGCCGGTCGTGTCCTTGGCAATGGCCTCGTTGGCCGCGGCCGGCTGGGCATCGGTATTCGTCGCTTGCGAACCGCCGGCAACAGTGGCCGGCTCGGAAGCCGTTGCATCCATCGGGGTCGTGGCGATAGGCGCAACTGGCGCCGGAGCGGCCGAAGCCATCGCGTCTGAAGCGGCAGTGCTTGGGCCGGAAGAGGCGGTTGAAGCAGCAGGCGCCGCAGCGGGCTCTGCAACCGGCGCCGTATTCGCCATTGCGTCCGTGTCCGACGGCATCGCCAGGGCGGCCTGCGCCACCATGTCGTCCTTGGTCGCGGGCGCGGATTGTTCGGCCTGCCTGACGGCACGGGCTGGCGCGCTGTCCGTCGCCGCCGGCTGGGCTTCCGTCTTCGGCTGGCTCGCCGTGTCGACGGATGCCGTCTGCACTGGCTGCGCGGCGACGATCGGGGCGGCTTCGTTGCTGGCCACCTGGGCGGGATCCGAGAGGAACGCCTTGCCGAGCTGCAGTCCGGCAAGCGCCAGCATGATCGCTGCCGCCGCCATCAGGATCGGCTTGCGCCGCGCCTTGAGCAGATCGCCGATCCTGAGCGCCTTGACCGGGCCTTTCACCGTCGACTGGCGCTTCAGGGCGTCGGCCTCCGCGGCGGCGGCCTGCGCCGCGCGCCGCGCGGCTGCGATGAAATCCGATTTCGCGGCATCGCTTTCGCCAAGCTTTGCCGGCTGGCCACGCTCGTCGCGAACCCGCTTCATGATGGCATTGAGGTCGGGCGCGCCGGAGCCTGGCTCCAGCGGGCGGTTGGCCACCTTCGGGTCGAGCGGCTCGTCAAGGTCGACAGTCGGAATATCGCTGCTCGGCGCCGAACCAGCCAGCGGCGGGAGGTCCGCCGCCTTCCTGCCCTTGAAGGCGCGGGCCAGCCCGCCAAACATCGATTTGCGGCCTGCCGGCTGGTCCTTCTCGGCGATGGAGTCGGACCCGAGCGCGGCCATGGCGGCAGCCGCGGCGGCTTCCGCCGGCGAGCGGGTGCCCAGATCGCTGCGCGGACCCTGTTCGTTACGCATTATGGCGGCGGCGCGGCCATCGAGATCGGCCATGTCGCCGGTCAGCGGCATCGGCTCGTCGATATCCATCGACGGCGCTTCGACAGCCATCTTGGCGGTCCGTGCACGGCGCTTGCCGGCCACCTCGTCCTGGCGCGTGTCCAGGAGTTCGCTGATCGCTTCGGACGGTTCGTTGGTTTCCAGCGAACCCAGCCTGTCGACGATCTTGAGCAGCGTGTCGTGGATGGCCTCGAAAGTTCGCGAATTGCGCTCGTCGGAACGCCGCGTCAGCGTTTCCAACGTCTTCAGGTCCTGGGCGAGTCCGGAAACCGCCGAGGCGTTGGCATTCGATCCCGCAAGCGAACGCACCGCGTTCTCGGCCGCTTCGCGTGCCGCGCCGAGGATGGAATCGCGGGTCCCGGCCAGCGCCTTCTCGATCTCGTCGAGGCGCGGGCTGATGTCCTCGAATTCCGGCAGTGGCGTGCTGGGCTTGGACAGATGGGCGGACAGGCCGGCGACTTGCGCCTCCAGGCTGCGGATCAGCGCCGGATCGATGCCGGCCACCTGGGCCGCCGAGGCGTCGAGCCGGCTGGAAATATCCTCGAGCCGGCTCTCCAGTCCACGGATCGCCGCTTCGCCGGCGGGATCGGCGGCGCGCGTCTCCATGCGGGTGGCGAGCGCGGTGAAGCGGGCGTCGATGGCTTCCATGATGCCGGCGCTGTCGATCTGCGGCGCGAGGCGATGGTCGAGCCGGTCGGCAACCTCGTCGAGACGGCGCTCGAGATCGCGAAACAGCATGTTGCCCTGTTCGATGGCATCGCCCTGGCGGCGTTCCATCATGCCGGACAGCACGTCGAAGCGTTGCTCGAGCCCGTGGAAGATGTAGTCGGCGTCGGGCATGGCCGGCGCCTGGTCGATCTTGTCGGCAATGAGGGTGATCTGCTTGGCCAGCCGTTCCATCGCCTGTTCGGGCAAATTGGCCCGGCCGGCGAGTTCGTCGACGCGGCTCGACAGCGTGCTCAGGCGATCCATGACCGCGTTGCCGGGGCGATCCTGCGCCACTTCCTCGATCTGCCGGGCGAGCGAGTCGATGCGCTTCTCGATGCGGTCGAAGGCTTCGTGGTCGACCGAATTGGCCTGTGCCGCGACCGTCGAGGCAACGATGGCACGGGAAATCTCGTCCAGCCGCTCGTCGATCATGGCAAGCGTGTCACCGCCGCGGTTGTCCTGCTGGCCCGCGAAGTGTTCGACGGCGCCGGCCAGCGTGCGCACCTTTTCCTCGAGCGAGCGCAGCGACAGCGATTCCGGCAGATTGTTGACGGCGTTGCTGATCTGCTCCAGCCGGTCGGTCAGCGCCGCAAGGGCGGGGTCGTCGGAACGTTTGCGCTGGTCGGCGTCGACGCGGTCTTCGAAAGCCGTCCAGCGGCGATCGAAATCGTCCCAGCGGCGATCGACCTTCTGCACGCTCTCCTCGCGCGCCAGCGTGTCGAGCGCGGCCTTAACCTGCTCGAGCTCCAGCCGCAGCATGTTGACGCTTCTGTCGTCGCTTTTCTCCGACAGCGACTTGATGGCGCCGGAAAGCCGTTCGAATTCGACGCCGAGTTCGGCGCTGCCCTTGCTCGCTGTGCCGGGCCTGGCGTTGGCCTGGAAGGCGCGGTCGATATCCTTGCGCAGCGTATCGAATTCACGCTGCAGTCCCGATGTCATTTGGTGGCGCAGTTCCTCGCGCATGCCGCGCAGTTCGCCGGCGATCTTGCCGACCATGGCGACGCTGTCTTCCTGGCCGCGCACGCGGTCGATGTCACGGGCGATGGCCTGGTAGTTCTGGTCGAAGCTGGGGGCCGGCGCCGGGGTCTGCGGGCGCGCTGCCGGCCGCGGATCCTCATACCAGCGCTGCTGAGCGGTTGGCTGGGCGGCGGGATAGCGCGGGTCGACGGCGGGATAGCGCGGCTCGGTGGCCGGATAGCGCGGGTCGGCGCCGTATTGGTGCGGAGCGGGACGTGCCGTCACCTCCTCGCGGGTCTGCCCCAGCCGCTGTTCCAGCGTCTCCAGCGAGCGGTTCAGTTGCTCGAGCGTGGTCTGCGGCTTGCGCTGCCTGCCGGCGTTGAGTGTGTCGAGATAGGACCGCTTGCTGTTCATCGGTGCGTCCGTCTTTCAGATTGGCCGGCTTGCGACCAGCTCCCCAAGTCCCTGCCGGAACGAGGCGACCGCGCTTTCACGGTGGAAGACAAGCTTCCCGGGGGTTCACCCGCGCTCCGAAAAACCGTGAAAAATTCGATACAGGATAAACACGGGTAGCCGACGCGCCCACATTTCCCCCAACGTGGTAAACAAGGCGTTAACCAAGCTTAAGAAGTTGGAAGGAAGTTCGCTGTCGCTGTCCACGGTGCGGCATAAAGCACCTTCACAGAACGCCCCTTGCGTCATGAGGCGGCTATCGGTATAGAATTGACGTAAACGTAAAAGGCGCATTTGTGTGTGCTGTTTGCGATTTTGTTTGTCGAAACCACGGCCGGAAGCACGCCCCCGCTTCCAGTCAGGCGACGCATGGTCCAGGACCGCGACGCCACCAGACGGGGAAAGCCAGTGACCATGAAGCTTATCTCGGCCGGCGAGACCGCGGCCAATACCAATAATGCATCTGTCGAAGCCGGTGAGGACCTCGCCCGCATCGGCGAAATGGCCAAGAAATATGGCGTGACGCTGCGCACGCTGCGTTTCTACGAAGACAAGGGCCTGCTCAACCCGCAGCGCGACGGCTCCACCCGTCTCTACACGCGCCGCGACAAGGCCCGGCTAAAGCTGATCCTGCTTGGCCGCAAGGTCGGGTTCTCGCTGCGCGACGTCAAGCAGATGATGGACCTCTACGATCCCACCGGTTCCAACACCAAGCAGCTGCGGCTGGCGCTGGACAAGTCGGAGAAGCAGCTTGCCCGCCTGCAGAAGCAGCGGGCGCTGATCGACGATGCCATCAACGAGCTCTCGGGCTCAATGTCGGCGGTGCGCCAGATGTTGGCCGAGCGCACGGCGCCGCAGGCGAGCGTCGCGAGCTGAAGCATCTACCGGTTCCGACTCCGTCGGAGTCTTGACCATCAAAGCCGCGTGGCTCTGCCGCGCGGCTTTTTCTTTGCCTGTATCAGCCCAACTGGTTCCGTCGACGCCGGCCTGCATGATGTCGCGCCGCCAGTCTCACCAAGCAGGGGTTGGGCGGGAAATCTTGTCGCATCGAAAAAATTGACGTTTACGCAAACGTCAATTTTTGCTATCCCGGCTTCAACACGGGTCCGTATGCTGCCCTGACACGAATTCGGGGGCTTTCGGATCAGGTCCGCAGGGTGGAGAAAAAGCATGCCGACATACAGGGCTCCGGTCCAGGATACGCTGTTCGTACTCAACGAGGTGCTGGGCTATCAGCGCTATTCGAACCTTCCCGGATTTGCCGACGCCACGCCCGACGTGCTGGAGGCGATCCTGGCCGAAGGCGCCAAGCTTGCCGAAAACGTCATGCATCCGCTCAACCGCGTCGGCGACATGGAAGGCTGCGTGCGTCACGAAGACGGCTCGGTGACCACGCCCAAAGGCTTCAAGGAGGCCTTCGACCAGTATCGCGAAGGCGGCTGGATGGGGCTGGCGGCGCCGGTCGAGTTCGGCGGCCAGGGCCTGCCCTATGCCGTGCACACCGCCGTCGCCGAATACATGGTCTCGGCCAACATGTCGCTGATGATGTATCCGGGCCTGACGCAGGGCGCCATCGCGGCGATCATCACCCACGGCACCGACGAGCAGAAGGCCAAATGGCTGCCGAAGATGGTCGAGGGGTCCTGGACCGGCACCATGAACCTGACCGAGCCGCATTGCGGTACCGATCTCGGCCTGCTGCGCACCAAGGCGGTGCCGAACGGCGACGGCACCTACAAAATCTCAGGCCAAAAGATATTCATCTCGGCCGGCGAGCACGACATGTCGGACAACATCGTCCATCTCGTGCTGGCCCGCATCGAGGGCGCGCCGGAAGGCGTGAAGGGCATTTCGCTGTTCATCGTGCCGAAGCTCAAGCTCGATGCATCGGGCAATCCGGGCGAACGCAACACGCTCTCCTGCGGCTCGATCGAGGAGAAGATGGGAATCCACGGCAATTCGACCTGCGTCATGAACTATGACGAGGCCGAAGGCACGCTGCTCGGCGAGGAGAATGGCGGCCTCAAGGCGATGTTCACGATGATGAACGAGGCCCGCCTCGGCGTCGGCCTGCAAGGGCTTTCTCTGTCGGAGATCGCCTACCAGAACGCCGTCGCCTACGCCAAGGACCGCTTGCAGGGCCGTTCGCTGTCTGGCGCCAAGGCGCCGGACAAGAAGGCTGACCCGATCATCGTCCATCCCGACATCCGTCGCTCGCTCATGACCATGAAGGCCTTCAACGAAGCCGGCCGCGCGCTGGCGCTGTGGACGGCGATCAAGTCCGACATCGCGCACCGCTCCGCCGACGACAAGGACCGCCAGGCCGCCGACGACTACACCGGCCTGATGACGCCCGTGGTCAAGGGCGTGCTCACCGACAAGGGTTTTGACCACGCCGTCATGGCCCAGCAGGTGTTCGGCGGTCACGGCTATATCGAAGAGCACGGCATGAGCCAGTTCGTGCGCGATGCCCGCATCGCCATGATCTATGAGGGCGCCAACGGCATCCAGGCGCTCGACCTCGTCGGCCGCAAGCTCGGCTTGAATGGCGGCCGCGCCATCCAGGCCTTCTTCAAGGAGGTCGGCGAATTCTGCGAGGAAAACCGCTCCGACGACAAGATGACGCTCTTCACCAAGGGGTTGAAGAAGGGCCTCAACGACCTGCAGGCGGCGACCATGTGGCTGGTGCAGAACGGCATGGCCAAGCCCGACAATGCCGGCGCGGCCTCGACCGACTATATGCATCTCTTCGGCCTTGTGGCGCTCGGCTACATGTGGGCGCAGATGGCCAAGGCGGCTCAGGACAAGAGCGGCGCCAACGGCGCCCCATCTTTCCATGAAAACAAGGGGGCCTTCTACGACAACAAGGTGGTGACGGCGCGCTTCTTCATGGAGCGGATCATGCCGGAGACGTCGGCCCATCTCGCCCGCATTTCGAGTGGCGCGGACACGCTGATGGCCCTGCCGGCGGAAGCGTTCTAAAGATGGTTGCCCTCTCCCTCGAGGGGAGGGTCGGTTGAGGCCAGCGTGACATGCGCCGACCTCAACTCCGACGATGCGCTCTGGGAGGAGTAACATATCCAAATGACCAACCCCGCCGAAATCCTTGGCCTTCCCAAGCCCGCCTGGGCGGCGGACGAGGTCGGCATGCTCTACGACATGGCAACCCGCTTCATGTCGGAGGAGATCGCGCCGCGCTACGACGAGTTCGAGAAGAACGAGATGGTCGACCGCGAGAGCTGGTTGAAGGCTGGCGCCGCCGGCCTGCTCTGCGCCTCGATGCCGGAGGAATATGGCGGCTCCGGCGGCACCTTCGCGCATGAGAGCGCCATCATCGAAGCGATCGGCCATGTCGGCGTCGACGGTTTTGGCATCGGCCTGCACAATTCGATCGTCGCGCCTTACATCCTTCACTACGGTTCGGAAGAGCAGAAGAAGAAATGGCTGCCGAAGCTTGCCACCGGCGAGATGATCGGCGCCATCGCCATGACCGAGCCGGGCGCCGGTTCCGATCTGCAAGGCGTCAAGACGCGGGCCGAAAAGGACGGCAACCAGTACAGGATCAATGGTTCCAAGACCTTCATCACCAACGGCCAGCTGGCCAACTTCATCATCGTCGTCACCAAGACCGATCCTGAAAAGGGCGCCAAGGGCACTTCGCTGATTGTCGTCGAGACCGACGAGGTCGACGGCTTCGAGCGCGGCCGCAACCTCGACAAGATCGGTCTGAAGGCCAACGACACGTCGGAACTGTTCTTCAACGACGTGCGCGTCCCGACCTCCAATTTGCTCGGCCACGAGGAAGGGCAGGGCTTTATCCAGCTGATGCAGCAATTGCCGCAGGAGCGGCTGCAGATCGGCACCGGCGCTATTGCCATGATCGAGCGGGCGCTGGCGTTGACCATCGAGTACGTCAAGGAACGCAAGGCCTTCGGCAAGGCGATCATCGACTTCCAGAACACCCAGTTCAAGCTGGCCGAGCTCAAGACCGAGGCGACCATCGGCCGCGTCTTCTACAATGATTGCGTCGCCCGCCACATCAATGGCGGGCTCGATCCGGTGACGGCCTCGATGGCCAAGTACTGGTTGAGCGACCTGCAGGGCAAGGTCGTCGATGAATGCCTTCAATTGCATGGTGGCTATGGCTACATGAATGAATATCCGATCGCCCGCATGTTCCGCGACGCTCGCGTCCAGCGCATCTACGGCGGCACCAACGAGATCATGAAATTGCTGATCGGACGCTCGCTCTGAGAGCGGCGACCGGCAAACCCAAGGAGCACGAAAATGGCTGAGGCTTATGTCTATGACGCCGTGCGCACGCCGCGCGGCAAGGGCAAGAAGGATGGGTCGCTGCACGAAGTGCCGGCGGTGCGGCTTGCCGCCAAGACGCTGGAAGCGCTGCGCGACCGCAATGGGCTGGACACCGGCAACGTCGACGACATCATCTTCGGCTGCGTCGATCCGGTCGGCGAAGCGGGTTCGGTCATTCCGCGCGCCGCCGCCTTCGAGGCAGGCTATGACACCAAGGCGCCCGGCATGCAGATCTCGCGCTTCTGTGCCTCGGGTCTCGACGCCATCAATTTCGGCGCCGCCAAGATCGCGCAGGGCGCCGACGAGATCGTCATCGCCGGTGGTGTCGAATCCATGTCGCGCGTCGGCATGGGCGCCTCCGGCGGTGCCTGGTTCATGGACCCTTCGGTCGGCCTGCCCGGCTGGTTCGTGCCGCAAGGCATCTCGGCCGACCTGATCGCCACCAAATACGGCTTCTCCCGTGACGACGTCGATGCCTATGCCGTCGAGAGCCAGAAGCGCGCCGCCAAATCCTGGGCCGACGGCCGCTTCAAGAATTCGGTCATTCCGATCAAGGACCAGAATGGGTTGACCATCCTCGACCATGACGAGCACATGCGGCCTTCGACCGACATGCAGTCGCTGGCTTCGCTCAATCCGTCCTTCGTCATGCCAGGCGAAATGGGCGGCTTCGACGCGGTCGCGGTGCAGAAGCACCCCGAGGTGGAAGAGGTCAACCACGTCCATCACGCCGGCAATTCGTCCGGCATCGTCGATGGCGCGGCGGCCGTGCTGCTCGGCTCGAAGAAGGCCGGCAAGGCGATGGGCCTCAAGCCCCGCGCGCGCATCCGCACCTTCGCCAATATCGGCTCCGAGCCGGTGCTGATGCTGACCGGCCCGGTCGATGTCACCGAGAAGCTCCTGAAGCGCGCCAAGATGAAGCTGTCGGACATCGATCTGTTCGAGCTCAACGAGGCCTTCGCCTCGGTGGTGCTGCGCTACATGCAGGCCTTCGAGATCCCGCACGACAGGATCAACGTCAATGGCGGCGCCATCGCCATGGGCCATCCGCTCGGCGCCACCGGCGCGATGATCTTCGGCACGGTGCTGGACGAACTCGAGCGCCGCGATCTGAACACCGCGCTGGTGACGCTGTGCATCGGTGCCGGCATGGGCACCGCAACGATCATCGAACGCGTCTGACGGGGAGAGAAACAATGAGCTACATCAATTTCACCCTCGACACCGACGCTGACGGCATTGCGCTCGTCACCTGGAACATGCCGGATCGCTCGATGAACGTGTTCACCGAGGAGGTGATGGGCGAACTCGACAAGATCATCGACCAGGTGGTGGCCGACGCCGGCATCAAGGGTGCGGTGATCACCTCAGGCAAGGACAGCTTCTCCGGCGGCGCGGATCTCACCATGCTGCAGAAGATGCTTGGCGTGTTCGCCAGGGAAAAGACCAAGGATCCGGAGAAGGCGGCAAAGCTGCTGTTCGACAATGCCGGCCGCATGGGCGGTCTGTGGCGCAAGCTCGAGACATCAGGCAAGCCTTGGGTATCGGCGATCAACGGCACCTGCATGGGCGGCGCCTTCGAATTGTCGCTGGCCTGCCACGGTCGCGTCGCCGCTGATTCAGACAAGGTCAAGATGGCCTTGCCGGAAGTCAAGGTCGGCATCTTCCCCGGCGCCGGCGGCACCCAGCGTGTGCCGCGGCTGACCGATCAGCAGCAGGCGCTGCAGATGCTGACCTCCGGCCAGAATCTGTCGCCGCAGAAGGCGAAGGCCATGGGTCTGATCCACGAGATCGCCGAGCCGGCCAAGCTGATCGAGACGGCAAAGGCCATGATCAGGAACGGTCTGAAAGCCGTCCAGCCCTGGGACGAGAAGGGCTTCAAGCTGCCCGGCGGCCAGATCTATTCGCCGGCCGGCTTCAATCTCTGGCCGCCGGCCATCGCCATCCTGCGTCGCGAGACCTATGGCAACTATCCGGCCGCCGCCGCCATCCTGAAATGCGTCTATGAAGGCCTGCTGGTGCCGTTCGACACCGCGCTCAGGATCGAACAGCGCTACTTCACCGAGGTCATGCAGACCAGGGAAGCGGCGGCGATGATCCGCTCGCTGTTCGTGTCGCTGCAGGAGCTGAACAAGGGCGCCCGCCGCCCGGCCGGCGTGCCGGAAACCAAATTCAAGAAGATCGGCATTCTCGGCGCCGGCTTCATGGGCGCTGGCATTGCCTATGTCACGGCCAAGGCCGGCATCCCGGTGGTGCTGCTCGACCGCGACATGGAGTCGGCCGAAAAGGGCAAGGCGCATTCGGACGGCCTGGTCTCGGATCAGGTCAAGAAGGGCCGTGCCAAACCGGAGGAGAAGGACAAGCTCTTGTCGCTGATCACGCCGACAGCCGACTATGCCGACCTTGCCGGCTGCGACCTCGTGGTCGAGGCGGTGTTCGAGGATTCGGCCGTCAAGAAGGCAGCCACCGAACAGGCGGAAGCCGTGCTGAAGTCGTCCGCGATCTTCGCGTCGAACACCTCGACCATTCCGATCACCTCGCTGGCGAAGAATTCGGCGCGGCCGAAGAATTTCGTCGGCATCCACTTCTTCTCGCCGGTCGACAAGATGATGCTGGTCGAGATCATCCTCGGCAAGAAGACCGGCGACAAGGCGCTGGCGACCGCGATCGACTTCGTCCGCGCCATCAAGAAGACGCCGATCGTCGTCAACGACACGCGTGGCTTCTACGTCAACCGCTGCGTGCTGCGTTACATGTCGGAAGCCTACAAGATGCTTATCGAGGGCGTGCCCGCGCCGATGATCGAGAATGCGGCGAAGGCCGCCGGCATGCCGGTCGGTCCCCTGGCGCTGACCGACGAGACGGCGATCGACCTCGCCCAGAAGATCATGAAGCAGACCATCCGGGATCTCGGTGACAAGGCCGTCGACCCCAAGCAGATGGCGCTGATCAACACCATGGTCGACGATCATGGTCGCTTCGGCCGCAAGAACGGCAAGGGCTTTTATGACTATCCGGCCAAGCCCGCCAAGAAGAAGCTGTGGCCGGGGTTGAAGGACCTCTATCCGCAGCTGGCGGCCGAGAAGGTCGACTATGAGGAGCTGCAGCAGCGCCTGCTGGTCACCATTGCGCTGGAAGCGGCGCGCGTGATGGAGGAGGGCATCGTCACCGATCCACGCGAGGCCGACGTCGGCTCGATCCTGGCCTTCGGCTTCGCCCCCTACACTGGCGGGGCGCTGTCCTATATCGACGGCATCGGCGCCAAGGAATTCGTCAAGATCGCCAAGGGCCTGCAGAAGAAATACGGCGCCGAGTTCAAGGCGCCCAAACTGCTCATCGACATGGCCGAGAAGGGTGACACTTTTTACGAACGCTTCGACCCCTACGCCAAGGGCGACGTGAAGCAGGCCGCCTGACGCAGGGTCATGTATGTCTGGGCGCGCATGGCGCGCATGCTGGCCACGGCGCGCAGCCGTGGCCCCTATATGATGGGCGGTGAGAGCCGGCTGGCCTTCCGCTGCCTGCCGACCGACATCGATTTCAACGTCCACCTCAACAATGCGCGCTACATGATGCTGGCCGATCTCGGCCGCATCGACCTGTTCGTCCGTGCCGGCCTGATCACGCTGGCGCGCAAGAATGGCTGGGCGCCGATGATGGGCGGGCTGCAGGCGGTCTACGCACGCGAGATCAGGCTGTGGCGCCGCTTCGAGGTGGTGTCGTCGATCGAAACCTGGGAGGGCAGCCAGGCCATCGGCAAGCACCGTTTCGTCTTCGACAACGGCGAGACGGCCGCCTTGATCCTGACGACCGCCGGCGTCTACGACCGCAAGGCGCGCAGCTTCCTTGAGATTGACGAGGTCGTCGCCGCGCTTGGTCGCTCGGTCAATCCGCGTCCGCCGACCGAGGCCGAACGGATTTTCATGACGTCGCACCAGGGGCTGCGCGGCCTGACCAAAGGAACCGGCTGACCAGCGGAGATCATCATTTCCGCAGCTTTCACGAAGGTGTGCCGTCTGAGCGCGTCCGGTGGACAAACCGGGATGCAGAGACTAGAAGGAAAAGGCATTTTTTCCTGTCTGGAAGGAGAGCACGACATGCTCTCGCACGACCGCGTCTGGGCCGCCATCGATGCTCTTGCCGAGCGTTATTCGCTTTCGGCGTCAGGTCTGGCGAGGCGCGCTGGCCTCGATTCGACCGCCTTCAACAAGTCGAAGCGCCTGTCCTCGGATGGCCGGCCGCGCTGGCCCTCGACCGAATCACTGGCCAAGATCATCGAGGCGACGGGTGCCTCGCTCGACGAATTCACCGGGCTGATCGAAGGCCGCATGGGTGCCGCGCCCGCCCACAGGCGCTCCGTGCCGCTGCTCGGCTTTGCCCAGGCCGGCGCCGGCGGCTTCTTCGACGATGCCGGCTTTCCGGCCGGGCAAGGCTGGGAGTTGGTCGAACTGCCGGCGCAATCGACCGAGAGCTCCTATGCGCTGCAGGTGCAAGGCGATTCCATGCTGCCGCTTTACCGCAATGGCGACGTCCTCATCGTCGAGCCGGGCGCTATCACCCGCAAGGGCGATCGCGTCGTCGTCAAGACCACGTCGGGCGAGGTGATGGCCAAGGTGCTCGAGCGCCAGACTGTCAAATCGATCGCGCTGGTCTCGCTCAATCCCGATCATCCCGACCGCGATATCCCCATGCGAGAGGTCGAATGGGTGGCGCGGATTGTCTGGGCAAGCCAGTAGGTCGGGCTGGTGCGGATTCCTCATCTCATTCTGGCGGTTGTGATGGTCCCGGTGATGGCGGCTCTGGTCGTCGCCGGCGGCCGCACGCTGAAAGGAAGCCAAAGCACTGTCGCGGTGGATCAGATCGATCCCGGCGCGGACACGATCTCTCAAACCGGCACCGATGCCGCGCCTGACGAGCCGGCCACGTCAGCCATTCCCGCGCCGGCCGCTCCGCCACCGCCGAAGCCGGCGCTGCATTCGCGGGCGATCGATCCGGATGTCGTCGCGCCGCCGGAACTGCCCGCGGGCGAACTCGAGCGGGTCGAGCCGCGCGAGCCGCTGAGCAAGCTGGCGCTGGCCATGCCGCCCAAGCCGAAGATGCCAGATGACTGGAACGGCACGAAGCTGTTCCAGCCGGTCGCGACGGCCGCCGGCCTGATCGAGGCGAAAGGCTATTCGGTCGCGATTTCCGGCATAGACGCTGTGCCACAGGACGAGACCTGCACCACCGACGGCAAGTCCTGGCCGTGCGGTATCCGTGCGCGCACGGCGTTCCGCGCTTTCCTGCGCGGCCGCGCCGTGGTCTGCACGGTGCCGCCCGAAGGCGGCCGCGACCGCATCGCGGCGGAGTGCCGGATCGGCAAGCAGGACGTCGGTCAATGGCTGGTCGACAATGGCTGGGCGCGTGCCGCCAAGGGCGGACCCTATGTCGAGGCCGGCGAGAAGGCGCAAAGCGCCAAGAAGGGTATTTTCGGACCGGCGCCGAACCTGGCCGGCATATCGGCGGTGCCGCCCGCGCCAGCCCCGGCGCCTCAGGCGCCGGGTTCGATCCTGGAAGAGGTCGACGGCGCCCTCAAGCCAGCTGACCAGCCAGCGCCTGCTGAATGAGCGCGCGGGTCTCGGCGACGCCGTAGAGCGCGGCGAACGAGCCGAAGCGCGGACCGCGTTCCTGGCCGATGAGCACCTGGTAGATCATCTGGAAGAAAGCGCCCGAAACACCCGGGCCACCCTCCGGGCTCTGCTTGGAATGATCCTGATAGCGTTCGATCTTGCGCGCCACGTTGAGCGAAGCGTTCTGGATCGCTTCGCCGCCGGCGTCCGCCGGCAATGCGCCAAGTGCCGCGTCCAGGGCCTCGAGCGCCTCGCGCTCGACCTCGTCGGCCGCACGGAAGGTCTTCGTCGGCCGCACGAAATCGTCGAAATAGCGGATCGCATGGCCGACCAGCTGGTCGAGTTCCGGGTGCGTCTTCGGCGTCACATTGGTCGCGTGGCGCGAGATGAAGCCCCACAACACGTCCTTGTTCTGCGCGTTGGAGGCGCTGACCAGGTTGAGCAGCAGCGAGAACGGCACCGGCATGTCGATTGCCGGGGGATTGCCGTCATGCATGTGCCAGACCGGATTGCCCAGTCGCTCCTTCCAGTCCTGCCTGGGGTAGGCGGCCAGGAAGGTGTAATATTCGTCCACCGCCCTCGGAATGACGTCGAAATAGAGCTTCTTGGCCTGCCGCGGCCGCTGGTACATATAGAGCCCGAGGCTTTCGGTCGGCGCATAGGTCAGCCACTCGTCGATCGTCAGGCCGTTGCCTTTCGACTTCGAGATCTTCTGACCGTTCTCGTCGAGGAACAGCTCGTAGACGAAATGCTCCGGTGCGCGCCCGCCCAGAATGTTGCAGATACGGTCATAGACCACCGCGTTGGTCTGGTGATCCTTGCCGAACATCTCGAAATCGACGCCAAGCGCTGCCCAGCGCATGCCGAAATCCGGCTTCCACTGCAGCTTCACCCGGCCGCCGGTGATCGAAAGCGTGGTCTCGGTGCCTTCATCGTCGAAGGTGATGGTGCCGGCCTTGGCGTCGACATGCTTCATCGGCACGTAAAGCACGCGGCCGCTCTTTGGCGAAATCGGCAGGAACGGGCTGTAGGTCGCCTGCCGCTCCGGCCCGAGCGTCGGCAGCATCACCGCCATGATCTTGTCGTAGCGTTCGGCGGCGCGCAGCAGCATCGCGTCGAAACGGCCTGACTTGTAGTACTGCGTCGCGCTGGCGAATTCATAGTCGAAGCCGAACGTGTCGAGGAAGCGGCAGAGCATCGCATTGTTGTGGTCGGCGAAGCTCGCATAGTCGCCGTCGAACGGATTGGGAACCGAAGACAGCGGCTTGTGCAGATGCGGCTCAAGCGCCGCGCGATCCGGCACGTTGTCGGGGATCTTGCGCATCCCGTCCATGTCGTCGGAGAAGCACAGCAGCTTGGTGGCGATCTTGTCTTGCGTGAGCACGCGGAACGCATGGCGCACCATCGAGGTGCGCGCCACCTCGCCGAACGTGCCGATATGCGGCAGGCCGGATGGACCGTAGCCGGTCTCGAACAGGATCGTTTCGGGAAAGTCGCTGCCTTTGTAGCGCTCGATGATCTTTTTGGCTTCCTCGAACGGCCAAGCCTTGCTCTCGGCCGCTGCCGCCAGCAGTTCGGGATTGAGATCGATTATGTTTGATCCCGCCATGGTCGTGTTTTCCAAATTGTTCGCCGGTATGGTCGCAGTGTCGATTTTCAACCGGTCCTCTAGGCGCGCATGGCCGGAGCGTCAACGCGTGGGGCGCTTTTTCCTTGCGACCTTCGATCCCCGTTCCTACCTTCGAAACCCGTTCAAGGAGTAAAGAATGCCGTCGCCGACCCCGCACGAAGCCCTGATCTACCTGATGGTCATCACCTCGGCCTCCGACCGCGACATGACCGATGTCGAGCTGGCCAGGATCGGCGACGTTGTCCGCTCATGGCCGGTGTTCGAGGATTTCAAGCAGGATCGGCTGGTTCCCGTCGCCCAGGCTTGTCAGAAGCTCTTGCATGAAAAGGACGGCCTGGAGGGTGTCCTGGCCCAGATTGCCGAAGCCCTGCCTGAGCGCCTGCGCGACACCGCCTATGCCGCCGCCTTCGAAGTGGCCGCCGTCGATCTCGAAATGCGCATGGAGGAAGTGCGGGTGCTGCAGTTGATCCGCCGTAAGCTCGATCTCGACACGCTGACCGTCGCCGCCATCGGCCGCGCGGCCAAGGCGCGGCTGCGCACGCTGACCTGAGCAACTCCAGAAAAACCTGACCGGGACCGGATCAAAAGAAGCTGACCGGGAAATAGCGCAGGTAGAATTCGGCGAAGGTGCCTTTCATCGAAATCTCCTGCAGCGCGTAGTCGAGTGCCTCGGCCAGCGCCGGATTGTCCGCCCGTGTAGCGATGGCCATGCCGGTGCCCAGATATTCGGGCGCCAGATAAGGACCGCCGGCAAAACGGCAGCAGCCGGCCGCGTCCGAGCCACCCAGCCAGAAGGCGAAACGCATGCCGTCACCGAAGGCGGCATCGATCTTGCCCGCCTTGAGATCGCTGTAGAGGGCTTCCGGTCCGTCGAAGGAGACGATCTGGACCGTGTTGAAATAGTCGCGCAGCATGCGCTCATGCGCCGAGCCGGCAATTACGCCGACGCGCTTGCTGCGCAGCTTGTCGAAAACCGGCTCGGCAAACGCCTTGTTCTTCGGCGTGATGAAGCGTGCCGGAAACTGCAGATACGAGCGCGAGAAGGCGTATGTCTGGCGTGATTGCGGCGTCGCGGCGATGCCGGCGATGATCGCTTCACCTTCGCCTTTCTCGAGTGCCCCTTCAAGCTCGCGCCAGGGCAATGCCTGGATCTGGCATTTGTCGGCAATGCCGAGTTCGGCACAGATGGCGCGTGCCAGGTCGATGTGGAAACCCGACAGCTTTCCCGCGCCATCGAGGAAGTTGAAGGGCGGAAAATCCGTGGTCGTCAGGAATCGCAGCCGTGGCAGTGCTGAGAGGTCGGGCTTCGGCAACCGTTCCTTGGCGTCCCACAACACCGGCACCTGCGGTTCGGCCGCGCGTACCCCGGGAGCCAATGACAGCGCCGCGATCAACAGCGACGCCAGGACCGGGAATCTCCATTGGAACGCCACGATAGAACTCCGCCGCACTCGTATTCGCACCGGTTTTGGTACGAAAATGGTACAGGCACAATGGTTTTTGATTTCAACGCGCCAATTTCAGGCTATGCTTTACTACGTTTGCAAGCAGCGGTGGCTGCCTTGGTTTGGGGACCAGGGTCGAGAACCACAACTGAGAATGTGCGCCTTGCAATCCGTGGTCGGTGGCCAAATGCAGACAACGCGTGGACCATTGATCTCAATGCATGAGGCAACATGGGGTTGATGTTGCGATGAGTCAATTTGATCGTACGCTGGAATACATAGACCAACTGCAGCACGCCGGAACGGCGGCGGCGGTCTGCGAGAAACTGTTGGGCATAACGTCGGATTTCGGTCTGACCGCGCTGATGGCGGGAACCGTCCCACAGCCAGGCACGCCGGCCGGACAGCAAAAGCAGCATGTGCTGCTTTGCGACTGGCCTGTCGAATGGCTGGAGCGCTACGTGGCGCGCAACTATGTCGACCACGATCCGGTGGTCAGCCACATGAAGCAGCTGCAGGCGCCGTTCCAGTGGCGTGAAGCCGCCCAGGGCATTAGCTTCGACAAGAGCAGCGGCGAGGTGATGGGCGATGCCGGCGCCTTCAAGCTGCGCGACGGACTGGCCTTCCCGCTGATCACGCTCGATGGCCAGATTGTCATGGTGTCGCTGGGTGGCGAGGCCGTGCAGCTGTCGGCTGCCGAGTTCGGCCTGGTGTCGCTGGTCTCGACCTATGCCGTTGGCCGCGCCATGCAAATCCACACCATGGCGGCCAAGACCATCGACCATATCGAGCTGACCCCGCGCGAGCGCGAATGCCTGCAATGGGCCGCCGTCGGCGGGACTGTCAGGAATTCCGTGTGCGGGCGGGCTGTTGAACATTATGCAGCCATTGCCC
>NZ_BSNY01000033.1 GCF_030160235.1 Mesorhizobium huakuii | reverse complement strand
ACCCGCCTCGATACGCCGCCCTTCTCAAACCGTCATCACCCATTTTCCGCCATAGCTCTGAAAGCGCTGCCGAAGCCCACATGCTCTCGCGCCGCAAAGCGCGGTTCCTATCGATGGCGAACTGTGCCACTGGAACCCTCATGCGGGCTTGCACCGTCACCGACCACGAGTTGGAGGAGTTGCTCGTAAGTCGCGGATAATGAACATATTCTGGCCCGCCTTCAGACACACCTTCTTTCTGTGGAGCTTGTAATGGACAGCGTGACGCCTGGCAGCAATATCAATCCTTGCGTTGAATTGATGGAAGCCTGCGGAGAGTGGTTCGTCCGTGTGGTCGATGGCGACGAAGAAACAACTCGAGCATTCGAACTGGAGTCGTTTGCCCTAGCTTATGCCGAGGGCCAGCGAAGACGTCTCGGACTTGTCGATTTCGATCGGCTTTAAGCTGACTGTTGGGGAATGGCCTGTGCGATTGGGGCTCTGGGGGCGGATGCCGCACTGGGCTGGAATATCGGTTGGGAGAACGACCGAAATGGCTTTGTGCGATGAACTGAGCGACGTGTCGATGGAGTTTCACTGTCCGGCCTGTTCACACCATATGGTCAGGTCCGGTTCCTGGCTCCGCACAGTCGGAAGCTTCAGATGCGACAGCTGCAAAGCTATGGTGCGCATAGGCTATGAAAAGAAGCTGTCGATTTTTGCAGGCTACCTGAAATTCCGGCAACAGCCTGGGAGCGGCGGGGCGCCATCACGTCAGGCCCCTCAGTCGGATCGATCAATTCGGCGCTTCCGTCCGCATGGAGCATAAAACCTGGCGGCCCGGCGGTTGACGATTTGGGGCACTCAGTCAGCTGCCGAGCCTAACCGGCGGTTTGTTGGGGTGTGTGTGTCGCCGCCGGCTCGGGCAAAAATGCGCCGAGCCCAAGAGACTGGCATCATTCGAACGGCAAGGCGAGCTTGGACGAGGCACTCTCGGAAGAAGCCAGCGACCCATCCCGGCGCACAGTCGCATCGACGAGCCAGGCACCACCCGGCCCAATCTATAAATTAGATATCGCTAATCCTTGACGCCGCAATTTCGCGCTCCAGAATCAAGGCATGGCACGGGGCAGCATCAAGGTCGGCGACGAGGTCATGGCCACCGTCATCAAGCGCGTGACCGACGACCGCATCAGCGTTTCAATCCCAAGCTATAATTTCCACCATTCCATCGAGGTCGTGAAGGGTCAGCCAATCGAGTTGATCAGCGGCAAGGTAACGGTGACATTGGGAACCACGGACACGGTCGATCAGGACAAGGTGCGCCTGTTACAGAGCTACGTTCCGCCGACGCGAAACAAGGCGCTGATCGATGGGGCAGACTGACAAGAGATCGGCGACAGGCAGTCCCTAAGTTAATTGCGCTCCTTTAGAAAGCGCGCCTCGCGCAACAGCCAGCTCCAGTCGGTGCCGATGAGCTTGATCAGGTCGTTCGCCTGCTGCTCGGAAATGTCCGCTTCTTCAGCCAATCGTCGAGCAAGCAGTTGTCGTCCTGTTTTCTCGCGTTCATCACCATCTTTCACCATTGGACCTACTCCAACCCCAAACCTAACCACGCCCGCTGCTCTGAGTGGGGCAAAGCATGGAGTGCTGGCGTGGGCCAGCATAGGTCAACGAGCGGCCCAAGGGTTGGTTGCGAAGGACGAAGCCGAAGGCTGGCGCCGATTTTTTTCAGCACTTTTCGACCAGCCTTGACGGCCAAAATCGCCAGACCCAAGCCCAATGCGCGTCAAGCGCGTCACCTCGGTAGCCGGGTATTGGCGTCTTCAAACGCCTTTGCCGAAGACGTTGGCGGCCTGCGGAAGTCGCGCCCTTTGCCCTGCGCACACGGTCGGTCCATCCACAAGGTACGGAGGCGCATCAAGGCCAATGGATCATTCAGACCGAATGTCTGAAACGGGGCCGTTTGCGGACCGGCTGCTTCAGGCGGCAAATCTTCAAGCCGGACATTACGGTCACCGTGAGCATTGTCGTGACCTGGCCCGATGCTGCCGTTCAGTCTCACGATCAGGAAGGTCCTAGAATGTGAGAAAAGGCGACATGGGATCGCGACAGAAAACTAAAATATCGGAACGTTGCTTCACTCGAGCCCGATCCACACAAAGCCGTCCTGCTTTCGGCAGGGGTATACGATCAGTTTTGCGCGGTTTTTCGAAATGTTACCCGCGAATTCATAGCCCGGCGCAGTACCATCCTGCTGCAGCTGCGCCCACCCCCTGATTTCGCCGGTAGACAGGTCGAAACAACTCTGATGCCAGCGGCAGACCAGGCCAAGATCTGCAGTGATCGTGCTCTCCGTGTGCGGGAGCTTCAGCTTTTCGGCCTGAGTGGAACTTCGCCTTTCGTAGAGCGGCAGATGAAGATGCGGGCAGGCATTGTTGAAGGCGCAATAGTTGTCGGATCCGCGAACGACGACGATATCGCAATCTTCAAAATCGAGAATCCGGCGTTCGTAGGGCTTAAGCTCGTCTTCGGAAAAAGCGCGAACCCACCTCCTGCCGCCCTGACGGATAGTCTCGCGAAGCCCCTTGGCATTCAGGTCGGCGTCAATTTCCGGCTTCAGCCTGACTATTTCGAACAGGCTTGTGCGCTCGGCGGTACCGCGAAGGCGTACCCTGACGAAGTCGCCGATTTCCACCTTGTCGGCGATCTGGTCGCGAAGGGCCTCTGATATTAGCAATCGCGTACCGGCATCTTTATTGGCGGCCTCGACCCGGCTGGCCAGATTTACAACGTCGCCGATGGCCGTGAGACGTTCGTGTCCAGCAAAACCCAATGTGCCGATGACGGCTTCGCCATAGTTGAGGCCGATACGAATATCGAAATCGATGCCATACATCGAGGCAAAGAAAGGCTTCAGACGATCGACCGTGGCGAGGGTCTGAAGTGCGGCGTTCACGGCGCGGAGCGGAGCGTCTGGCTGGTCGTCGATACCGAATATTGCCATGAGCCCATCGCCGATCAGTTTGTCCACGAAACCGCCATTCTGCTCGATGATGTCGCCGACTTGGGCAAAGTAGCGATTGAGCAGATACATCACGTCGTAGGGCGAAAGCCGCTCCGACAGCGCTGTGAAATCAACAATGTCACTGAAGAAGACCGCAACATGCCTTGCTTCGCCGCAACGAGTCGCGGCAGAAGTGCCAAGCTGACTGGTGATCATCATGTCGGTTTCGTCTAGCACCAGGCGTCGGACGCGAAGCTCGCCTTCCGGCCTGAGCTGACAGGCCAGCCGAACCTCATCGGCCAATCTCAACCGGTTCGCCATTAGGGTTTCGTCCGGATTCCGGTCCGGGCAAGCCTCAAGGCCATCGAGAACCCAAACGCGGCATGTCGAGCATTTCGCCCTACCGCCGCATGCGTGGGCAAATGGCACGCCCGACCTGAGAGCCGCCTCAAGCAAGGTCTCATCCGCGGCCACGTCGAAATCCACTCTGTCGGGTAAAGCGGTTACTTTGGTCATATCACCGAACACAGGTCCGTCGCGTTAACTGGCTTCTCAGTGTAGCACCAATCGGCTCAGGCAATAGAATCGTGCAAAATTCGAACACCAACGAAGCCTAAATGGTTTCGTTGCGGGGACCGGACCATAAGACCGCTTGCATCAGCAGGGACCGCTGCTGAGCAGACAACGAGGGTTGATCATGGCGCGGATCGTATTGGTGACGTTGCAGAGCAGAAACCGGCTTCCTCGAGATGCGACAACAAGGCAGCAACGATGTACGCCTACTATCAACGCGCGAAGCAGACCATCTCGCTCTAACCGTCAAACTTCCGTCAATGGCGCAACCGCGACCTCCGGCGTGGTCGTCGGCAATGTCTGCTTTCAGGCGGTAGCAAAGCTGACCTCAACGGCCGAGATCAGGCGGTGAGTTCAATAGGTCATTGCAACACCCTCTGTAGCCTATCGGCCGGCGTTTCGAAGTCCAGGATTTTTCGGGGGCGCTGATTGAGCCGCAGGGCGACGGCGTTGAGTTGGTCCTGCGAGACGTGGGAGAAGTTGGTTGCTCTGGGGAAGTACTGCCTGAGCAGACCGTTGGTATTTTCGTTGCTGCCGCGCTGCCAGGGACTGCGCGGATCGCAGAAGTAGACCTGTAGGTCGGTGGCAACGGTGAAGCTCTTGTGACGAGCCATCTCCTTGCCCTGGTCCCATGTCAACGAGCGCCGCAACTCTTCGGGCAATGTGCCGATCTTCTCGGCGATGGCCCTCACGACGGTCGCCGAGTCCCTTCTCGCCAACTTCACAAGCATAGTGAACCGGCTGTGTCGCTCGACGAGGGTGGCGATGTTCGTGTCGTTAGCACCGGTGAGCAGATCACTCGGGACTGTCAGGAATTCCGTGTGCGGGCGGGCTGTTGAACATTATGCAGCCATTGCCC
>NZ_BSNY01000032.1 GCF_030160235.1 Mesorhizobium huakuii | reverse complement strand
AGGGTTCGGTTTAGGGCTTGTAGCTCAGTTGGTTAGAGCGCGCGCTTGATAAGCGTGAGGTCGGAGGTTCAAGTCCTCCCAGGCCCACCACTTCGCAATCCGCAAGGGTTGTCGTTTGTCTCCTCGACAAAGGTATCAGGGGCCGTAGCTCAGCTGGGAGAGCGCCTGCTTTGCAAGCAGGATGTCGTCGGTTCGATCCCGTCCGGCTCCACCATTACCTTGGTGTAGAGTAGAGATGATCGCCGTTGGTCTAGTCGTTCGTATAAAGGTTTGTGGTGAGCTTCTTGGCTCGCCGCTTGTTCTGTTTGACATCGTAAAGAGAAGATTTGTTCGAACTTCATGGTCCGTAAGGTCCGTGATTTGTCGCAAGGGACGCTCAATCCCTTGCATATGATGGGTTTGCCTAACCGCGCCCTCGAACCGATCTCGAGAAGCTGGTCTTTTTGTGCCAATGACATCGGATCAAATTCCGCACAGGATTTGGTCCAGGCGACAATCCTTCGGATTGCGCGGACGCTAATCCCGCTAGGGTTTGGCTGAAACGACAATCCTTTCGGATTGCGCGGATGGGCATTGGCAATGAGAACGATCAAGTGTCTTAAGGGCAATTGGTGGATGCCTTGGCATGCACAGGCGATGAAGGACGTGATACGCTGCGATAAGCTACGGGGAGGTGCGAATACCCTTTGATCCGTAGATTTCCGAATGGGGAAACCCACCTAAGGTACTTGGAAAATCAGAGCAGCAGGGTGACTTGCTGCTGTGGTTTCCAAGTATCGATAATAGGTAACTTATCCTGAATACATAGGGGTAAAGTGGCGAACGCGGGGAACTGAAACATCTAAGTACCCGTAGGAAAGGACATCAACCGAGACTCCGGAAGTAGTGGCGAGCGAACCCGGACCAGGCCAGTGGCGATTGAGAGACAAGCGGAACCTTCTGGAAAGTAGGGCCATAGTGGGTGACAGCCCCGTACGCGTAATGCAATCAATCGTCCTCGAGTAAGGCGGGACACGTGAAATCCTGTCTGAAATTGGGGGGACCACCCTCCAAGCCTAAGTACTCGTGCATGACCGATAGCGAACTAGTACCGTGAGGGAAAGGTGAAAAGCACCCCGACAAGGGGAGTGAAAGAGTACCTGAAACCGATTGCCTACAAACAGTGGGAGCCCGCAAGGGTGACCACGTACCTTTTGTATAATGGGTCAGCGACTTAGTGTGACGAGCAAGCTTAAACCGCTAGGTGTAGGCGTAGCGAAAGCGAGTCTGAACAGGGCGTTCAGTTCGTCGCATTAGACCCGAAACCGAGTGATCTAGCCATGAGCAGGTTGAAGGTAAGGTAACACTTACTGGAGGACCGAACCCATAACTGTTGCAATAGTTCGGGATGACTTGTGGCTAGGGGTGAAAGGCCAATCAAACTCGGAAATAGCTGGTTCTCCGCGAAATCTATTTAGGTAGAGCGTCGACCGAATACCCCAGGGGGTAGAGCACTGGATGGGCTAGGGGTCCTCACCGGATTACCAAACCTAACCAAACTCCGAATACCTGGGAGTACTAGTCGGCAGACACACGGCGGGTGCTAACGTCCGTCGTGAAAAGGGAAACAACCCTGACCTACAGCTAAGGTCCCCAAGTTATGGCTAAGTGGGAAAGGATGTGAGGATCCCAAAACAACCAGGATGTTGGCTTAGAAGCAGCCATCATTTAAAGAAAGCGTAACAGCTCACTGGTCTAAATAAGGGTCTTTGCGCCGAAAATGTAACGGGGCTAAAGCCATACACCGAAGCTTAGGGTTCGTGAGCAATCACGAGCGGTAGCGGAGCGTTCTGTAAGCTGATGAAGCCATACCCGTGAGGGGTGGTGGAGGTATCAGAAGTGCGAATGCTGACATGAGTAACGTAAGGGGAGTGAGAGACTCCCCCGCCGAAAGACCAAGGGTTCCTGCTTAAAGCTAATCTGAGCAGGGTTAGCCGGCCCCTAAGACGAGGCGGAAACGCGTAGTCGATGGGAACCACGTTAATATTCGTGGGCTTGGAGGTAGTGACGGATCATTGAGGTAGTCCAATCTTATCGGATTGAACGGGCTGCTGCGTGGTTCCAGGAAATAGCTCCTCCTTATAAACCGTACCCGAAACCGACACTGGTGGTCTGGTAGAGTATACCAAGGCGCTTGAGAGAACTATGCTGAAGGAACTCGGCAAATTGCACGCGTAACTTCGGAAGAAGCGTGACCCTTTTCCACGCAAGTGGAGGAGGGTGGCACAGACCAGGGGGTAGCGACTGTTTATCAAAAACACAGGGCTCTGCGAAGTCGCAAGACGACGTATAGGGTCTGACGCCTGCCCGGTGCTGGAAGGTTAAGAGGAGGGGTGCAAGCTCTGAATCGAAGCCCCAGTAAACGGCGGCCGTAACTATAACGGTCCTAAGGTAGCGAAATTCCTTGTCGGGTAAGTTCCGACCTGCACGAATGGCGTAACGACTTCCCCGCTGTCTCCAGCATAGACTCAGTGAAATTGAATTCCCCGTGAAGATGCGGGGTTCCTGCGGTTAGACGGAAAGACCCCGTGCACCTTTACTATAGCTTTACATTGGCATTCGTAGTGGCATGTGTAGGATAGGTGGTAGGCTTTGAAACCTGGGCGCCAGCTCAGGTGGAGCCGCCCTTGAAATACCACCCTTATTACTATGGATGTCTAACCGCGGCCCGTTATCCGGGTCCGGGACAATGTATGGTGGGTAGTTTGACTGGGGCGGTCGCCTCCTAAAGAGTAACGGAGGCGCGCGATGGTGGGCTCAGAACGGTCGGAAATCGTTCGCTGAGTGCAATGGCATAAGCCTGCCTGACTGCGAGACTGACAAGTCGAGCAGAGACGAAAGTCGGTCATAGTGATCCGGTGGTCCCGCGTGGAAGGGCCATCGCTCAACGGATAAAAGGTACGCCGGGGATAACAGGCTGATGACCCCCAAGAGTCCATATCGACGGGGTTGTTTGGCACCTCGATGTCGACTCATCGCATCCTGGGGCTGGAGCAGGTCCCAAGGGTATGGCTGTTCGCCATTTAAAGCGGTACGTGAGTTGGGTTCAGAACGTCGTGAGACAGTTCGGTCCCTATCTGCCGTGGGTGTAGGAATATTGAAAGGATCTGTCCCTAGTACGAGAGGACCGGGATGGACGGATCTCTGGTGGACCTGTTGTGGCGCCAGCCGCATAGCAGGGTAGCTATATCCGGACGGGATAACCGCTGAAGGCATCTAAGCGGGAAACCCACCTTAAAACGAGTATTCCCTGAGAACCGTGGAAGACGACCACGTTGATAGGCCGGGTGTGGAAGAGCGGCAACGCTTGAAGCTTACCGGTACTAATAGTTCGATCGGCTTGATCGTTCTCATTCCTTATGCCCATCGTGAAACACGATGGTCTGACCAGCGCTCACGCATGAGCGGCCCTAACGGGCCTATGCTCCGCGAGGGCGCCGGAAAACCGGCGACGCGCAGTCGCGCTTGCGGGCTTATGCCCGAAAGCCACAAACGTCGCCTTGGCACAGAAAACAGCTTCTCGAAAAACGTGCGTTTTGCCGACCTGGTGGTTATGGCGGAGCGGCTGCACCCGATCCCATTCCGAACTCGGCCGTGAAACGCTCCAGCGCTGATGGTACTTCGTCTCAAGACGCGGGAGAGTAGGTCG
Organism: Mesorhizobium huakuii; assembly: GCF_030160235.1. Taxonomy (GTDB): domain Bacteria; phylum Pseudomonadota; class Alphaproteobacteria; order Rhizobiales; family Rhizobiaceae; genus Mesorhizobium; species Mesorhizobium huakuii. The sequence goes on along the minus strand of NZ_BSNY01000032.1, from coordinate 3,020 downwards.
CTGCCAGGTCTGCTAAACGCACGTTGAACTCACATCCAATCGGGTGTCAGTGAAATCTTCTCTCTACGAACAAGGCCCGCCAAGGGACCACGGGCCGCGCAAGCGGCCCTTTCATTTGGTGAGCCATATACCTATCTGTAAGCCAGCCTCCCTGTCGGCTTGCGCTTACGTACAAAGGTTGACGCGGGGTGGAGCAGCCCGGTAGCTCGTCAGGCTCATAACCTGAAGGTCACAGGTTCAAATCCTGTCCCCGCAACCAATTTTATCATAAATCAATTACCGTCCCGGTCTAACCGGGGCGGTTTTTGCGTTTTAAGCGCTATTCGACGTTCAGGATGGCTAAGGTACCGCCCGACCACCCCAGCCGGATCGCGGCTCGATACGCTGGGTGAGCCTGTAGCGAGCAACCAGGGTTCGGGCGGGAATGTCGATCGCCTAAGCCGCGTCACATAAACTGAACATCATCCGCATTGTGTAGGCCGTTACTTCTTTGTTTTCATCTGCGGACGATCTGCTTCTGCAGCCTCGCTCTCGGCCTTGAGATCAGCAATCAGGGCTTCGAGTTCCGAAATACGCTCGGTAAATTCGTCGGGAAGCGGAACGGCTATCGTGTCGGCGGCCGGATTGTCATGGCTGTGAGTGTTTGCGCGGGTCATGCCCTCGTAGAATCGGATTGCCAGTGCGTCAGGAAAGCGAACATAGCGCAACAGCTGGGTCTGAATGACATCCGTTCCACGTCGGACGATATCCCGGAAGATCACTTCCTCCACCGCGCGCTCGTAAGTGTCGCGCAGTCGGCCATAGAGATTCTTCACCTGATATTCGTAATCCGCCGGGCTCGCAGCAAGTAGCTTGGGCAGAGGCGCTGCGTCATTTCTCAATCGGCTGATGCGCTTGGCGACGTTTTGCCCCTTCCACGGCATCCCTGCCGTGTCCACTTTGCCAGCGGCAGACTTGTCGCTGAACAGTGCCACCGTCACAGGCTCGATGCCCACTTCGTCAGCGGCGCGGGACAGCTCGTTAAAGAAGACGATATCGTGGGTAAACACCACTACCTGTCGACTAGATGCCTCCTCCGCGATCCGCTCGGCCACCTTGGCGCTTCTATCGCGATCGAGGGACGACACGGGATCGTCAATCACAATTGGTCCCGAACCGTCGGTCAAGGCGACTTCGGTGAGGAACCCAGCAAGGGCCAATGCACGCTGCTCGCCCTCGCTCAGAATCTCCGACGTCACCTTGGCCAGCTTGGTCTTGGGGTCAACTTCGAATTCCGCCTTGGTCTGTCCGCTCTTGCGTGCCAAGCCGACGTTGAGATGCATGATATCGAGGCGTACCCGTTCGGCATCAAAACGTGTGACAACGGCAGTGGTCAAATGAGCGTCTACAAGTTCATTGGCGCGCTGCGTAATCCCCCGGGTCTGAACGTCGGCGAGGGCCTTCGCGTAGCACTCATCAACGACGAGCAAGTCCCGCCGGGTCGTGAGCTTCAACTTGTTGGCCATCAAAAGCTTCCGATCCTCGAGGTCCACTTTCTCGTCTACTAGCTTGGCCCGCTCCTCGCTGTTGCCAGCCCGCATCAGCCCACCCGTCTCGCCTTTCAGTTTGACCGCAAAAGCTTTCAGCTCGTCGGTCGGCACGACGAGGGGAGGAACCATCCCGCCTTCTTCGCCTCTCAGTCTCGTGAGCGCCTCTTCCCGCCTTAAGACCGATGATGTCTGGAGGTTCGCGAGCACATCGGCCAGCGCCTCATCACGCTTTCGGACCTGTTCGAGGCGGTCAGCAAAGTCAGAGGCGCGAAGACAAATCAGCTCGTGAAGACCTCTCAGCGCGTCTTGGACTGCTTGCTCCGCCTTCCTGGCCGCGGCATCAAGCGTATCATCCATGTACTTCTGAAATCGCTGCATGCGAGCAGCACCATCTGGCAAAAGCGGCTGCTGGCACAACACGCATGCCGCAGCCCCACCATCCGCCATCAAAACCGGGAACGCCTTCTCTTTGTAGGCTTCCGACACCGAGTAGTCGCGCGCCGCAGCCCAAAGCGACCGCCAGGCAGCGCCGCCGACACCTGACAGCGGCTCGTCGGTGAACAACGCGCCGGCGGCCACCGTGACCGCCTGGCGTGCCGCGGCCGCTGTTGCCCGGAGCTCTTGAAATTTTTCCAGCGCGCCATCCGTGAATGCCGATCCTACGGCCTCGGACTCGAGCAGGAGGGCGTCTGTCCATTTCGAAAGCGCATTGACGTCAGCGGCGGCGGCAGCACCTGCGGAAAGCGCGGCAGTCAGTTCTTCGATACGCCGCTCATCGGCTTCGCTGAATGACGTCGCTGACTCAATCTGGGCGTCAGTTGTCGACCTGTTCAGCTGCCTGTCAAAGAGCTGAGCCTTACTATTGCGCTGAGCGGCGAAAATGATCGAAGTCAGGCCTACCTTGTTGCCGATTGCTACCGCCCGTTCCGCGTCCAGTTTCTCCTTCAAGGTGATGCAGATGGCGTTCAGCCGATGCGGGAGAGCTAGTCCGAAGGGAAGAAAGCGGATTTGATTTCCGCCATCGACGTAAAGTTGTGCGGACGCCGTATCGAAGACCGCAACTTGCATGAGCAGCGGCGATGCCGCTTTACCGGGCGACCAAGGAATTGCCACCTCACCATCGCCGGCATTGACCATGATGTCGGCTGTCGGCGGACCGGGCGTGCTGCCATAGACGTCCGCAAGGACCTTGAGCTTGAGAGGATTCTCAACGCGCGTACGACAAGCTGTGCGTAGAATCCTTACGAAACCGCTCTTGCCGCTTCCGTTGCGGCCATAGATGATCGTCAGGGCCTTGGGGCAAAAGGTAAGAGATGCCTTGGGCACCAGCCGATTCACGTTCTCGACATTGGCGATGCGCGTCAAGACGATCGGTTGATACTCCCCGTTCCCAAAATGGGCTTTCGTGAACGGTATGGGAGATGGCGGCCCAGGGGACTGTCAGGAATTCCGTGTGCGGGCGGGCTGTTGAACATTATGCAGCCATTGCCC
>NZ_BSNY01000031.1 GCF_030160235.1 Mesorhizobium huakuii | reverse complement strand
TCGGAATGACTGGCCGGCTTCAAATCGGAATCGATGGCCGGCTTCGTCGGAATACGCAGTTAGGTTTCGGCGACGGCCATCTCACAGTATCCGCTGGTGGAATTTCTCTCGGCATCGCTCAAAATTGCGGTATACGACAGATGCGTGGGGCGAGCTTTATCCCTATCGTAGGAGCTGATACTTGAGCGATCAAAACGAAACCCAAACGGCCGATCTCGTCGGGCTGACTGCAGACATTGTCTCTGCTTATGTTAGCCAAAATCCACTACCCGTTGCTGGGCTGCCAGATCTCATCGCGTCGATTCATTCGTCACTGACAGACCTGGTTCAGCCGAATGTGGCCGAGCTGCCGAAACAGGAGCCAGCCATCAATCCGAAACGGTCGGTAGCGCCGGACTACATCATCTGCCTCGAAGACGGGAAGAAATTCAAATCGCTAAAACGGCATCTCTCGATACACTTCGGACTCTCTCCGGATGAATATCGCGAGAAATGGGGATTGAAGCCGGATTACCCGATGGTTGCGCCGAATTACGCGGCTCAAAGATCAACGCTTGCCAAGGCAGCAGGGCTCGGACGCAAAACGCAGCCTGCCCCGGCTCAAAAGGCGCCTGCCAAACGCAGGCCTACGGCTTAGTGAAAGGCTGGCTGTTAGAGCGTCAAACTCGGGCGCGTGATCAGGCGCAGTAGCCAATCGAGATCGGGGCCAAGCCACCTTCTTCCGGGCAATCTTCGGCGACGTTTTAAGCTCTAGACCGAGCGTCGCCGATAGCAGAAGTGTACTCCGTCGATAGTGGGTTTCACGATGTAGCGGTCTACCGGCTCGAACACCCGTAGGTGCTTGAACCAAGGGGCGCATTCTGTCGGGTCCCGGAATGCCAAGTTCTTTCAGACGAGCGCACATTTCGACTTTTGACTGGGACCGCAACACAGAAGGTCGAAATCCCAAGAACCCCCGGTCGGCGGCCAATTGTAGAACTGTCTTGCGTCCGCTTTTGGGCCGATTCCGGACAGGCAGCTTCCGGCGGCCATAATGGTGATAACGGACATTCGACCCGGTGGGACCGAAATCCCTGACTGACCCAAGGTGATAGCCTGCGTCAAGGGGAAGCGTCCATAATTAATTACCCCAGCTCATGGATCGTGACGCCGGGAATAACGGTCTTGGCGATGTCGCACAGGTGCTGGTGATGAGTGAGATAGATCACCTGGCCCGCACATGCCATCTCACCGAACAGCTTGAAGACCTCCTCGGATCGCACATGGTCGAAGGTCTCCATGATATCGTCGGCGAGAAAGGGCACGGAGGGTCTTAAGCGTGCAAACTCGTAGTAGCCCGCGAGCCGCAGGGCCAGATAGAGCTGAAACCGAGCGCCCTTCGACAGCGCGTCGGCGACCTTGGATTGGCCGTCGCGTTGCAGGGCGATGAGGACTTCGCCGCCTTTCACCGGTTGGGTCGCCAAGCCCTTGTACTGACCGCGTGTGATGAGCGCGAAGGCATCCGAAGCCCTCACCATCATCCCGGAGCGATGTTGCTCGCGATACACTCTCAGAGCGTTTGCGGCAGACATCGCTCCCAACTTCAGCTCGATGTACCGAACCGCCTTCTCCTCGATTTCCAGAAGCACGGTGCGACGCTCCGCGTCTATTCGGGCAACCGCGCTGTCGCCGCCAATGGCATCCAGCTTGTCGGCCGCACGAGTCCGCCGGATGAGCTGTTGCTGTATCAGTTCGTCGAGATCGCCAAGCCGCCGCTCGCTTTCGGCCTTCTCGATCGCAAGTCCGTGCAGATCAAGGCCATCCAGGATCGAATGGGCTTGTTCGGCCCCATCCGCGGTAAGTTCAGCCGACAGCTGTTCTTCAAGATCGGTCAAGGCCGCACGCAAGCGGTCCCTTTCCTTGAGCAGTTCGTCGCGCTCAACGACTTGGGCCAAGGTGGCCACGCCAAAGGCGGCCAGCACATCCTGCTTGCGTCGCAGTTGGACCGCGACTTCCAAATCGAGCGTGTCACGAACATCCTGCAGGCGCTGCTGGTCGACGAGCAAGGTCGCCTTCGCCTCGCGGGCGCGGTCGGCGCGCTCCAGGCGCTCGGCCAGCCTGATGGCCAACTGTTCCGGTTCATCCTTGTCCGCCGGCTCACCGATTTGTCTCGCAGCAGCCGTAACCTCCTCGATGAGCTCGCCTCTGTCCGCCTCCATCTTTGCAATACGCAGCCGCATCGCATCGCGATCTTGGATGGCCTTTGACAGCTCTGCCAACTGATCGAGCACACCGCCGACGCCAGGCGCGGAAATTCCGCTTTCCAGCCAGGTGCCCTGGAGGGTTGCCGTGACGTCGGCCACCCAACCCTCCTCGCGGCCTTCCGCCACCTCAACGGCGCGGCGTCTGATTGCCAGATCCTCCTCCCTGGCGCTCACCGTTTTGATCGCCTCTGCGCGCTCGGCATCGACCTTGGCTTGCCGGTCGAGGAACCGTTCCGCAACGGCCATCATGGTTTCCAGGCTGTCGTTGGCTTCCGGCTCTATCCCGACACTTTCCAGGGCCGCACTCAGCGCGAGGCGTATCAGGTCCCCGTCGCCATTTGCCCGCTCAAGCTTCTTGCGCGCGACCAGGATCTCGTCCCAGGCCGCGAGTGCATCGGCGCGGGCGGCGCTGCGCTCCTCGATCAGCCCAATCAAAAGCTCAGGCGCGGTTTCCTGGCATGCCGCAAGTAAGTCTGTCGCCGCGGCGGTGATTTCCGAGCGTGCTGCTTCCACGCTCGCGGCGAGTTGCTCCAGTTGATCAGCCGCGCGCGCGATGATCGCAGCGCCTTCGGCAAGGCTTCGTTGCGTTGTTCTGATTTCAGCGAGCTCGCGCGCATGGACCAGACGGGCTGCTGCAACATCGTCGTCACGAGCCAGCGCGACCTCGAAGATGTCCGCCGTCTCGGCGAGCAGCCTGAGGCGGTGCCCTTTCCAGGCCTCGTCCCGATTGCGTCGTATGGCTGTTGCGGTTTCGTCATCCGCCACATCGACCGAGGAGCGGATAATTTCCAAGCGTGCCAGCTGCGAAGCGTGCGTTTGCTCCTGCTCCGCCAGACGTTGGGAAAGGACGGCTTTGTTCTTCTGGTTCTCTGCCGAAAGTGTCTTCCAGACCGCGATCTGGCTGGCGCTCGGCACTGACATCGTGGAGAGCGCCTGAGCGTCTCCCTTCCACGGCTGCAGGCGCCGCATTGCCGCCTGCCAACGGATTTGACTTGCGTCTTCCGCCTCACGAGCCGCCTTCATCTCGCTCTGATGCCCGCTTCCTCTCGCCTTGGACAACGCTGCGGTCAGCCTTGCCCTGGCAGGTTCAGGCACAGCCCGTTCTTCGCCGACCCGTTGCCTTGCCGTTTGAAGCGCATCCAAGGCTGCAGAGGCTTCATCGCGGGCAGCGCGCACGCTCATGGTTATTCCGGATCGCTGTTCGACCATAGTGCGAACCGTCCCGACAATGGCGGCGGGCAGGAGAAGCGAAGCTGGCTCCCTTTCCGTGGATTTTCCCAGGGCGGCAAGGCAATTCGCGACGGCGTTGTCGAGAATTTGAAGCTCGGTTCTGCGGGTCGGCAGATCCAGGCCCGCAGAGATATATCGTGCCTTTCGATCGGCCAATCCGCGAACCTGTTCGGAGATTGCGAGGATCGCCTCGTCAACGCTGATCGCCGCGATCTTCGCCCTTAGCCTCTCCATTTCGTCGTCGTTTGCCAACTGGCGCGTTCGCAGGCTGGCGTCCTGGTCGATCATTTCGGCGACGCTTCCCGTCCAGGTCCGGGGCGGCGAAGCAATCTCAGGCAATTCGGCCAGCCGAGCGGCCTTGCGCTGAATGTCGGCCGAAAGGGGAGCCGCGCGCAGATACGTTGCGATTGTCTCGAGGCGCGCCGACAGCACCGATCGCTCGGCCAGGCTGCGATCGTATCTTTCCGCGGCCTCGACACGTTCCGCTTCCAATGTCTCGAAGGTGGAGGCCAGCGTGTCGATTTCATCCTTGCGCGACTTCAGTTCGGCAAACCGCTTTTTGAGCAGCGCAAGTTCCGTTCCGTGTGCCTGTTTGCGATATAGGCTGTCTGCTTCCGCCTCGAGCGCGCTCAGGATGTCACTGGCGTGCCCCAGTCCGGCGCTGGCCGCGAAAAGCAGCTTGCCGAGGTCCCCACGCGATTCCAGGATCGATTTTCCGCCCGCTTCCAGCGTCTCGTCGTCCAATGAGAACATGGTGCTGTAGGCTTCGCGCGACAGGCCTGCCAGATGTGCCGATATCGCGATTTCACTTACCGGCAGGCCAGCTGCATCCTGTAGCGAGTTGCTGCGCTGTTTCGTGCGTGAGAAGGTCTGTTCGTCGCCCGAGAGTTCGAGGACGCCGCCGATGCGCATGGCGCTATACTCATGCAGGAAGTTGTAGCGGCTGCGTTCCTCAACGCCGAACAGCAGGTCCAGAAAACCGGAAAGCGCGGTCGATTTTCCAGCCTCGTTCAAGCCAAACACAATGTGCAGATCGGGCCCGGACTCCGGCTTCGGCCCGAAGTCGATCGTCTTGTCGGTAAACTTGCCGTAGCGAATGAGGTCGAGACGCCGCAGTCTCATTGCTGTCCGCCTGCCTTGAGGCGGGCCGTGACCAGGTCGGCACCGCGGGCAAGCGCGCCGTCGAGGAACACGTCCAGTGCGGCCTCGTCCTTTCCGGCAAAGTCGCGTGCGTCTGGCGGAAGATCGCCGATGGTTTTCATAACCAGGGCTTTGGCTTCCGCTCGGAAAGCTTCCGACCTGGCAACGGTGTGCATCGATTGCGCGAGCTCCAGAACCGGATCGGCAACGCCGTCGAATGTGTCGCTGTTGGGCGGTGCCAGGTCGAGCTCAAGCTTTTCGATCCATGCGTCGCCTACCTGTTCGGCTGCCTGTTCAGCCTCGCCGAGCAGCAGATCCCTGTCGCGTATTATTTTCCAGGACAGAGGCGACGTACCGGTCAGGCCGAGGCGGACCACGGCATGGCGGGATCGGACGGAGGCCCGGTTCTCCTCGAGTGAGGACCGGATCCGTCCAACGGCCTCGGGCCATTCCAGCGTCCCGGTCAAATCAACATTAATTCGCTCAAATTGCGCGACGCTGGTCAGCCTCTCCTCGATCGCAACGGTCCGGTCATCGCTTATCGTTACCAGGGTCACAGACTTCTCTCCGGCCTCGTTGATGTCCCTGCCTTGTGGCATTCCCGGCATCACCACCGTGCGCGCGCCGGGATGGACTTTCCGAACATGAATATGTCCCAGCGCCCAATAGTCGAAACCATGGCCGTGCAAGTCGGCAACGTTGCAGGGGGCGTAGACGTCATGTCCTGGCGACCCGGCCAGACTGGTGTGCATGATGCCCACATTGACCGCCCCTTCGCGGGGAGCCACGTATTTGGGCAGCAGGCTCTCTGGCGCCTTTGGGCTTGCAAAGCTCAACCCATGGACCATGACATCCAGGCCTCCGGCTGATTGCAGCACCGGTTGGGCACGGCCACCGAAGATCGTCACAGTTTCCGGAAACACGAGCTGCTTCGTAATCCGCGACATGGCGTCGTGGTTTCCGCGGATCATGAAGACCCTGACACCGGCCTGGTGGAGGCGGGTGATCTGCAACGCCAGGAAGCGCGCCGTTTTCATCGACGTCTGGTCGCCGTCGTAAAGATCGCCGGCAATGACGAGGGCATCGACACGCTCCGCAAGGCAAAGGTCGACAACGGAGACAAATGCCTGACGACTGGCGTCTCCCACCAGTTCAGCAAGATCGGGGTTTCGCATCGCCAGCGAGCGCAGCGGCGAGTCGAGATGAATATCGGCGGTATGGATGAAGCGAAATGCCATTGTGCTATCTCCGGCCCCGAACGAAGGGACGGGGTTCGACGCGAATTTCTCGGCACTTGGTCCCGGCGGTTCGACTCAAGATACTTTTCACTTAGGCGCTTGCTAGGCCGGCTTCGCCGCCTCTAGCGCCCGGTTAGCAAAGCCCAACCGCTTTCGGCAACTCTCTTTCATGGGTTTGGCATGTGGCGACAGGGCCTCGATAGGGTTCGCCGGGAAATGCCGGGATCCGCTTTCTCAGAAAATTATCTGTACATCCAAAATATCAAGCTGACAAAAGAGCTTCTATTTCTGATCTGACATCCAAAAACACGACAAGAGGGAAAAAAGCCGCTAGTCTCTCAAAGGGGGGAGGTACTGCATCAATGGAATCAGGCGATAGTTCTCAGTACGCAACAATTGACAGTTCCGCACCCGATATTTCTGCTGCGCCATGCATCGTTGCCGATGTCGCTTCCAGCTTCACATATGCATCCTATCAGAATGCGATACCGGTCATTCGTTCGATACGAATTGAGAACAACTCCTCATCTCATTTTGAAAACTGCGTTCTTGAGTTGACGTCTTTACCGTCGTTCCTGCGGCCGAAGACGTGGACAGTCGATCGGATCATCCCGGGCGACAAACTTGGGCTGAGCGACCGCAAAGTCGAGCTTGATGCTGGTTATCTCGCCGGCCTGAACGAGGCCGAACGCGGTGAGATCACGCTTCGCCTGTCGTCGGCGGGCAAGGTTCTAGACGAAAGACGCCTGACAGTCAGACTGCTCGCGCGCGACGAATGGGGTGGCGTTGCGGACATGGCTCAATTGCTGCCAGCATTCGCCATGCCGAATGATCCGGGTGTGGCGCAAATCCTACGGGCCGCGGCCGAACGACTTGTCGCGCATGGTCACCCGAGTGGCCTGGACGGATATCAATCCCAGAGTCCCCAACGGGCATACATGCTGACCGCGGCCATCTATTCGGCGATCGCCGGGATGGGGCTGCACTATGCGGAGCCGCCGGCGAGCTTCGAGAGCCGAGGCCAGAAGATTAGGCGCCCAACGACGATCGCGCAGGAGCGTCTTGCGACCTGCCTTGACACTACGCTTCTGTTTGCCGCGGCCCTGGAGGCTGCCGGCTTGCACCCGGGCATCTTGATGTTCGATGGGCATGCAGCGGCCGGTGTCTGGCTGACCAAGAGAACCTTTGCCAACGCCGTTGAGACGGATCACATGGAGGTCCGCAAGGCATTGGCGTCCCGAGAATTCATTGCTTTCGAGACAACTGGCGTCACCCATCGACCTGCGCTCACACTTGACAGCGCGCAAAGTGCGTTGAGCAACCGTCTGGCGGAAGACCAGGCGCACGCCTTCGTCGCGGCTATAGACGTACGCCGCTCGCGCAGCGGCGGCATAACGCCGCTCGCCTCACACGAGCCGATCCGGCGCAACGCCGTCGAGGACGATGTGGATGTCGCCGCCGTTCTCCCACTTCCTCCAGCGCCAGCGATTGGCGAATTGCCGGCCGAGGCTATCGAGGTAAAGCCGACCAATGCCGCCGGCCGTATAGACCGTTGGCAGAAGAAGCTCCTCGACCTGACGCTGCGCAACCGGCTCCTCAATCTCCCGGATTCGAAGAAGACCATCCCGTTTCTGTGCACCGACGTGGCCTATCTGGAGGATCGGCTGGCAAACGGTGTCGCGATCCATCTCATATCGCTCCCCGAGCAGAACCCCTTGGGCGAACGAGACGAGGTGCTTTATCGCGACGTCCACGGGCGCGACCTTCAGCGCGGATTCGCAGCCGAGGCTCTGCTTAGGGATGAGCTCCCGTCGACGCTAGACGCCCATCAGCTGGACGCCAGGCTGATCGATTTGCATCGACAGGTCCGTAACGATTTCGCCGAGGGAGGAGCAAATACTTTGTTCCTAGCGGTGGGCTTCCTGCGCTGGAAAAAGAAGCCGGACGATGACCGCAGCTATCGCGCACCACTGCTTCTCGTGCCGGTACGGCTTGAGCGCCGCAGTGCGACTTCGCGCTTCACGATCCGCTTCCACGAAGACGAACCTCGGTTCAACGCAACGCTTCTTCAGTTCCTAGAGCGGGACTTTGATCTGCGCCTTCCGCAGTTTGGCGGCGATCTGCCGCTGGACGACAATGGCATTGATGTGCCGCGGGTACTCACCATGATGCGGCAGGCAGTGCGTGACGTTCCCGGGATGGAGGTCGTCGACGAAACCGCGCTATCAACCTTTTCCTTCGCGAAGTTTCTCATGTGGAAGGATCTGGTCGAGCGGACCGAGGCGCTCCGCCAAAACAGCGTCGTGCGCCACCTCATCGACACCCCGGAGCAGGCCTTTAAGCCCGCGGATGGACAGTCGCCGTTTCGCGAGGAGCGTGACCTGGACCGCGCCTATGCGCCCTCGAGCATCATAAGCCTTCTGCCATTGGATTCATCGCAGACAGCCGCCAGTCTTGCTGCTGCCGAGGGCCATGACTTCGTCATTGTGGGTCCCCCAGGCACGGGCAAGAGCCAGACCATCGCCAACATGATCGCTAACTGCCTGGGTGTGGGGAAGACGGTCCTTTTCGTGGCGGAGAAGACGGCGGCTCTCGACGTCGTCTATCGCCGGCTGCGGGAACATGGCCTGGGAAATCACTGTATCGAGCTGCATTCGAACAAGGCCGACCGCAAACATTTTCTCGGGCAGTTGAAATCTTCCTGGGAACATGGCGGCCGGACCGACGCGTCCGAATGGGTCGCCATCAACGAGCGGCTTCGCGTGAGGCGCGATGAATTGAATGCCTACGTCGAGGCGCTTCACAAACGCTACTCAAATGGCTGGACGCCCTTTCTGGCATTGGGGATCGCCCTTAGATCGACGGATGAGCCTGCGCCTGTGCTCACATGGCAGGCGCGCGATACCCACGACGCGCAAACGCTCTTCGATCTGGAAGAGCTTGCCGCAGAAGTAGGCCTTGTTTTTGCATCCGTCGACCGTGAGCCGGCACTCGACCTGATCGATGTTGCAGAGTGGAGCATCGGTTGGCAAGAAAACCTACTTTCCGCAGCGAAATCGCTTCAGACAGCAATCGAACTATTGACCAGGTCGATCAGGGACTACCTCGCTAGTTTGGGCCTCGGCGCGAAAGAGCCGGTGCCGCGCGCGGTACTTGAGAGCCTTGGAAGCCTTGCGCAGATCCTGAACCAAAGTCGAGGTTGCGACATCTCGATTGCGTTCGACCGGGACTTCGCACAGTGCAGGACTGAGCTCGTTGATTTGGGACGTTCGATCGAAACCTATCGCGAAGCTGAGCGAGGCCTTGCCGCTACCTATAGCCTTGCCCAGGTCCGCGAGTTGGATCCGGATAGTCTTGGCCGTCAATGGCGCGAAGCGAAGACATCGTTCTGGCCGAACTCCACGCTTGGCAAGCGCAAGGTCCAGAAGCTTCTGCAGGGCCATGCCGACCTCGGCACCGCGAACCCCGGCCGGGACCTGCCGCTGCTGCAGCGAATGAAGCAAGCACTCTCCGCCATCGACCAGAGCCTGCTAGCTGGGAAGCCGCTGCGGGTCGATGGCCTTGCCACGGATATCAAGGGGGTGACGGACATCCTCGATCTCGCTCAACGCCTTCGCGGTGCTCTGCGTATCCCCGGATGCTCTCAAGAGGAAATACGATCCGTCCTGCGTTCTGTCGCGCCGAGCCTTCGGGGCACGCTGGAAAATGACCGGGTACGCCAGGCGGGAGATCGGCTTCTTGCCGCTACGAAAAGCCTTGAGGTCGCGCGTCGGGTGTTCGGTGAGATTGCCGCGCGGGACGTTCCCGACAGCGCCGATGGCACAAGTCTCGTCGCGCTCAACATGAAGCTCGGTGCTCTGATAGGTGCACGAAATCTGCTGCGCGACTGGTCGGCCTGGTGTCGGGCCAGGAGCAGGGCAATCAGCAGCAACCTGGCGCCTCTGGTCGAGCAGATCGAGACGGGAGCCATCCTCCCTGAAAACGCGCGCTCGGGGTTTCGCGTTGGCTATGCCCGATGGTGGCTCCCGAAGGTCCTTGACGAAGATCTTGTCTTGCGAAACTTCCGCAGGTTTCAGCATGAGAACGCCATCAAGGAGTTCCGCGAGATCGATGATCTGGTGCGGTCGCATGCCGCGCAGCGCGTCATCAGTTCGATCGCGCATGGCCTTCCGGCGGTTCAAGGTGTTCCGCGTAACTCGGAACTGGGCCTGCTGCGCCACCAGATGGAGCTTCAGCGGCCGAACCAGTCGATCCGAGACATGATCGGCAAAATGCCGGAATGCTTTTCCAAGCTTGCGCCCTGCATGTTGATGTCGCCGCTCTCCATTGCCCAGTATCTTCCCCCCAACCAGGCTCTGTTCGACGTGGTAATCTTCGACGAGGCTTCGCAGATCACCACCTGGGACGCGGTCGGTGCCATTGCCAGGGCGCGCCAGACCATCATCGTGGGTGATCCCAAGCAGCTGCCGCCGACCAACTTCTTCGGACGCAGCGAGGATGAGGAAGAGGTCGCCGACTACGAGAAGGACCTTGAAAGCATTCTAGATGAGGCAAGGGCGTCTGGCATTCCGGTGCGCGATCTGAGGTGGCATTACCGCAGCCGAAGCGAATCCCTGATCGCCTTCTCGAACTATCACTACTATCAGAACCGATTGGTGACATTTCCTTCGCCTGCGGTCGAGGACCGCGCGGTGCGCCTGCATAAGGTGCCAAATGGCATCTATGACCGTGGCAAAAGTCGCACGAACCGGATCGAGGCGGAGGCGGTCGCGGCTGAGGCACTTGCGCGGATGAAGAGCTGGCTAAAACTTCCCGAGAATGGCCGTCCGACGCTTGGCGTCATCACCTTCAATGCCCAGCAACAGTCCCTGATCCTGGACCTGCTCGATGCCGCGCGCCGCGATCATCCTGAACTCGAATGGTTCTTCGCGGATGATCGCATCGAGCCAACGATCGTCAAGAATCTCGAGAACGTCCAGGGCGACGAAAGGGATGTCATCCTGTTCTCGATCACATTCTGGAAGGATGCCTCAGGAAAACCACCGCCGATGGATTTCGGGGCACTAAATCGCGACGGAGGCGAGCGGCGCCTCAACGTCGCCGTGACACGCGCTCGTCAGGAACTCATCGTCTTCTCCGGATTCACGGCAGACCAGATCGACCCGGCCAGAAGCAAGGCGCTCGGCGTGCAGCATCTGAAGACGTTCCTCGACTATGCCGAAAGAGGCGCTATCGCGCTGCCGGCTCAGGACATCGGATCTGTCGGTGGTTTTGATTCTCCCTTCGAGGAAGCCGTGGCCGCTCAATTGGAGCGGCGGGGATGGATTGTCGTCCCGCAAGTCGGGATCTCCGGCTTCCGAATCGATCTCGCGATCCGTCACCCGGATTTGGCTGGCGCCTACCTCGCGGGGGTGGAATGCGATGGTGCAACCTATCACCGGTCGTCGACGGCGAGAGATCGCGACAAGGTTCGCGAACAGGTGCTGAAGGGGCTGGGCTGGAACATCCTGCGTATCTGGTCAACGGACTGGTGGTTCGATGCCAAAGGGTGTGCCGAACGGTTGCACACCAGCCTGGAAACTTTACTGGAAGAGGACCGGGCGAAACGTGCGGTCGAAGAACCGGAGACCGAGGCTCACTGGGATATGGGGAGCCAGGTCAATCCGATCGACGAGAGTACGCAAGACCACGCGAGGCCGATCGAAGAGCCTCCATTGCCGTCGACGGTGGCCGAAACCGAACTCGTATCGGTGAACATTTCCGAGGCATCCAGCCACTCTGAGACAACCCCACCATCAACGATGACGGGCCAGCACACCATCGGCGCTGAGGAAGGGCGGTATCGAGTGGCCGATCTCAGCGGCTTCCGGGCAGACCCCGAGCAGTTCTTCGAATTTGGCTATCGCACGACGTTGCTTGGCATGATTGAAACCGTCATCGAAACCGAAAGTCCATTGCGAACAGATGTTCTCGCCCAACGGATTGCTCGGGTCCATGGTTGGCTCCGCACCGGCGGGCGCATCCGCGAGAGGATCGACCTTCATTTACGGGATCTGGACAGGACGCAGGAGTCGAGCGGCGAGTTCATCTGGAAAAAGGGCAAGGTCTCGGATCTCCTGCCATATCGTCAACCGGTCAATGAGGAAGCCCGACGTTCGATTGCTGATATACCGCTGGCTGAACTTGCCTCGATGGTGATCGGCAACCCTGATCTTCTGGTCATGCACGATCCCGCACGCGATCTAGCTCGGCTCCTTGGGGTAGAGCGCCTTGCCGCGATCTCACGTGCGCGTTTGGAGGAGGCAATCGCCAGGGCGAAGCTGCAGATCGTCCAGAGCGGCTAAGAATGAGCAACCGGTGTTCTCGGGGGGAAGTATAATGGCGGGGGCGCCGATTGATGACGTTGTGGAATGGTCAGAGACGCTCTCGTCCTGGAAGCGGGACGCCCTTCGGCGTCTGGCGATCAGCAATGAACTTACGGAGGCTGACATCGACGCTCTGCTGGGCATGGTCAAGTCCTCAGCCGGCTTCAAACTTGCTGCTGGGCCGGGGACTGTCAGGAATTCCGTGTGCGGGCGGGCATAATGGGTAAAAAGGATTCCCACTA
>NZ_BSNY01000030.1 GCF_030160235.1 Mesorhizobium huakuii | reverse complement strand
GCATCCTGCGAATGGCGCAAGCACTATGCTTCGCCACCTAAACGTACAAAGTCGAGCTGAGAGGGTAGTGTTTATTCGGCGGGAATTTGCGCCGGCCTTGCCGCAAGCTTCGTCAGCATGGCTTCGGCCTCGGCGCCGCGCTCGGAGCGCTCGATGAAGCCGCCGCCGAAGACGCGCGCTTCGTTGCCGTCGTCGGAATAGAGCACGCAGGCCTGCCCGGGCGCGATGCCGGACTCGCCATCGGCCAGTTCGACCGACGTCACGCCCGCGATGTGGCGCAGCACTGCCGGGCGCGGCGGCCGGGTCGAGCGCACCTTGGCGAACAGTTCGAGGCCGCCTTCGGGAATGTCGCCGAGCGGGCCGTCGCCAAGCCAGTTCATGTTGCGCAGATAGATCTTGTGCGTCTCCAGCGCCTCGCGCGGGCCGACGACGACGCGGGCGCGTTCGGCATCGAGATGGACGACATAGAGCGGCTCGCCCGACGCAATGCCGATGCCGCGGCGCTGGCCGATCGTGTAGCGCAATATGCCCTCGTGGCGGCCGAGCACGCGGCCGTCTATATGGACGATGTCGCCCGGATTGGCCGCAGTCGGCTTCAGCTTGGCGATGATGTCGGAATATTTGCCCTGCGGCACGAAGCAGATGTCCTGGCTATCCTGCTTGGCGGCCACCGTCAGCCCCATCTCCTCGGCGATGGCGCGAACCTGCGGCTTCGACAGGCCGCCCAGGGGAAAGCGCAGATAGTCGATCTGCGCCTGCGTGGTGGCGAACAGGAAATAGCTCTGGTCGCGATCGGCATCGACCGGCCGGTAGAGCGCGCGGTGGGCGCCATTGGCGCCGGAGCGAATATAGTGGCCGGTGGCGAGCGCATCGGCGCCCAGTTCCTTGGCGGTGGCAAGCAGATCGGCGAACTTCACAGTCTGGTTGCAGGAGACGCAAGGGATGGGGGTCTCGCCGGCGACATAGCTCTCGGCGAAGGGGTCGATGACCGCCTTGCGGAAGCGCTCCTCGTAATCGAGCACATAGTGGGGAATGCCAAGCGTTTCGGAAACGCGGCGGGCATCGTCAATGTCCTGCCCGGCGCAGCATGAACCGGCCCGGTGCGTGGCCGCGCCGTGATCGTAAAGCTGCAAGGTGACGCCGACGACATCATAACCTTCGCGTTTCAACAGGCCGGCGACCACGGACGAGTCCACGCCGCCCGACATGGCGACGACAATGCGGGTGTTTTCGGGACGTCCGGGAAGGTCGAGACTGTTCATGATGCTTTCGTTCTGCGCGGCGCCTGAATGCCAATGTCGAGAATATAGGTCAAGCTTTGCGGCGGCGCCAGCTTGCAAGGCGATCGACCGATCGCGGGCGATCCGCGATCCGCCGGATTTTTTCCAACCAATTCAAGGCTTCCAGCCCGATGTTTCAAATGCCTGCGAAAAGCCTAACGCGGCGTTCACGATCCTTACCTAGTCATTAGGGTCTGCTTAGGCAATTTTTAAAGCTGTGGCGGTAACGTGGCGGGGATTGGGTCTTTGAGTTTTTTGTAGAGAGTACGATGACCGATCTGGTTAGACCTAGAGTTAAGTATGTTATCGGGCCTGACGGCAGCCCTCTTACGATTGCCGATCTGCCGCCGACCAATACGCGTCGCTGGGTTATCCGGCGCAAGGCGGAAGTGGTCGCGGCGGTGCGCGGCGGGCTTTTGAGCCTTGAGGAGGCATGCCAGCGCTACAAGCTGACCACCGAGGAATTCCTGTCCTGGCAGGCGTCGATCGACGAATATGGCCTTGCCGGGCTGCGCACCACGCGCATCCAGCAATACCGGCACTAGGGCCGGCCTGACACGATCAAAGGGCGCGGCACTCCGCGCCCTTTTGCTTTTCCAGGCAGGTTCCTGGTCCTGTGGGTGATTTTTGGCGGTCAGACCGTCAGCGCCACCTTGCCGATCGGCTTGGTGGCGAGAAAGGCGTGGGCGGCCCCGGCCTCTTCGAGCCGAAAGCTCTTCGCCACATGAACGGTGAGCTTGTCCGCGTCGATCAACCGGCCAAGCTCCACCAGGCCTTCGCGGTCAGGCACGACGGACATGCGCTCGACGCGGATGTCGCGGGCGCTGGCCAGCGCCCTGGTGGCGTCGCTCAGGTTCAGCAGGGACACCAGCACGCCGCCGTTCCTGATAACCTTCAGCGAGCGTTCGGCATGCTCCCCGCCGATCGGGTCCAGCACCAGATCGATGTCGCTGACCTGACTGGTAAAATCACCCTTGGTGTAGTCGATGACCTCGTCGGCGCCGAGCCTGCGGACGAAATCGAGCTTGTTGGGGCTCGCGGTGGCGATGACGTAAGCGCCACGCGCCTTGGCGATCTGCACCGCCAGATGGCCGACGCCGCCGGCCGCCGCGTGCACCAGCACGCGCTGGCCCGATTTCAAGGCGCCATGGCGCACAAGGCCCTGCCAGGCAGTCAGGCCGGCCAGCGGCAACGCGCCTGCCTGGGTGTGGTCCGCCGCCTTCGGCTTCAGAGCGATCTCGTCAGCCGGCACTGCTACCAGCTCGGCGTAAGCCGCCGCCTGCTTGGGGAAGCGCGGCATGCCGAACACCTCGTCGCCGACCTTGAGGCCGGTGACGCCGGCGCCGAGCGTCTCGACGGTTCCCGAAATATCCCAGCCGAGGATGAAGGGCGGCTCGCCGAGCAGCGGATAGTAGCCGGCGCGCACGGCGCCATCGACCGGATTGATGCCGGCTGCCTTGACGCGAACCCGCACTTCACCGGCCTTGGGCGCGGGATCGGGCTGATTGGCAATGACAAGGACTTCGGGTCCGCCGACGGAGTTCTGGATAACGGCACGCATGAGGTCTCTCCTGCTTGGTTGATGCCGCTATCATTTGGATAGTAATAATCCCTTGTCCAGTATGTACCTTTTTGATATATACGCACCTCATGGATAGTGATGACGGCTCACCCTTCGGCTATGATGCGTTCCGGCGGACGTGCCCTTCACACACCGTGCTCGAGATGCTGGCCAGCAAATGGGTCTATCTGGTGGTTTGCGC
The DNA here is from genome assembly GCF_030160235.1 of Mesorhizobium huakuii. Classification (GTDB taxonomy): domain Bacteria; phylum Pseudomonadota; class Alphaproteobacteria; order Rhizobiales; family Rhizobiaceae; genus Mesorhizobium; species Mesorhizobium huakuii. Next base: position 302,400 of record NZ_BSNY01000030.1, on the reverse strand, counting down.
GCTGCGCAAAGGCCGGCTGCGCAACGGCGAGCTGGCCCGCAAGCTCGAAGGCATCACGCCCAAGATGCTGGCCCAGACATTGCGCGTGCTGGAGCGTGACGGCCTGGTGCGGCGCGAAGTCTTCCCGGTCATTCCGCCGCGCGTCGAATATGAATTGACCGAGCTCGGCCAAAATCTGGGGGGACTGCTTACCCAGATCAGGGCATGGGCGGAGCAGCACGCGCCTGACATCAAGGATGCCCGCGCCAAGGCGATTGCCGTAAATGAAGGGGATTGGGCCGCCTAGATCGGTGATCTCCGCGGCAATTCGGCCGGACCAGGCATTTTTCCTGGAGTTGCTCCAGGGGCGCGCCCGCATTGACGCCCCGATACGGATCTCGGCCGGTTCAGCCGATCATGGCGCTGCGGCCGCCGGTTTCCGCCTCGCGGACCTTGGTGTCGCGCGACTCCAGCATTTCGGCCTTGGAAAGCTCCGCTTCAGCTTCGCCGAGTAATGATTCGGCAGCGCTTCGCTGCTGGGCGAGGTCGCTTTGCGAATTTCTGAGGTTGTCGCGGCGCAAACGTGCCGCCTTGGCGAAGGTCGGATAGGCGAAATGATTGATGTCGGTGATGCCGGCTTTCTTTTCCTCGGCGGTGATCTGAAGCTCCAGTTCGACGGCCATGCGTTCGAACTCGGCGATCATCATGTCGAGCTGCAGCAGCTGCCGCCGCTTCTCATTCACCTGAAACTGTTTCAGCCGAACGAGGTTTTCACGTGACTTCATGATTCGGTACTCCCGGAAACGCACACCCGCACATATCGTCCAAACCACCTGGAAAGGCCCAGGCATTGCCCGTGTCCACCGGCATCTCCCGAACTATGGGAAACAAAACCCTAAAGTTTTTTGCCGGCGGTAACCATTCGTTTACGGGCATTGTTAATCATACGGGTCAGGACTTAAGGCCGGGTAAAAATTCCGGCCGCCGAAGCGAAGGCGCGTCGATGAGTCCCTGGAGTCGCTTAGTCCAGGTTGTTAATGTGTTGCATTAGGAATTTGGGTATGGGATTCGTTATTAGATTCAAGAGGGTGTAGAAAGGGGTTAAAAAATCTGATACCGTCATGGACGGGAAATTAGGTTTTGTTAACCATTCAATGGCAGCCTCTGCACAAGGCAACCACTGCTCCGGGGCAGGACGGGTCGTGAAATGGTCCGGCAGCAGAAAAGGGGAATGAAATGCGTGTTCTGCTGATAGAAGATGACAGTGCAACCGCACAAAGCATCGAACTGATGCTGAAATCGGAAAGTTTCAATGTCTATACGACGGACCTCGGCGAAGAGGGTGTCGATCTGGGCAAACTCTACGACTACGACATCATCCTTCTCGATCTCAACCTGCCCGACATGTCCGGCTACGAGGTCTTGAGAACGCTTCGCCTCTCCAAGGTAAAGACGCCCATCCTGATCCTCTCCGGCATGGCCGGCATCGAGGACAAGGTGCGCGGCCTCGGTTTCGGCGCCGACGACTACATGACCAAGCCGTTCCACAAGGACGAGCTGGTGGCGCGCATCCATGCGATCGTGCGGCGCTCCAAGGGTCACGCCCAGTCGGTCATCACCACTGGTGACCTGGTGGTCAACCTCGACGCCAAGACTGTTGAAGTCGGCGGCCAGCGCGTGCATCTCACCGGCAAGGAATACCAGATGCTGGAGCTGCTCTCGCTGCGCAAGGGCACCACGCTCACCAAGGAAATGTTCCTCAACCACCTCTATGGCGGCATGGACGAGCCGGAATTGAAGATCATCGACGTCTTCATCTGCAAGCTGCGCAAGAAGCTCGACGCCGCGTCCGGTGGCCAGAACTACATCGAGACGGTCTGGGGTCGCGGCTATGTGCTGCGCGAACCCGAAGACATCCGCGTCAGCGCCTGAGCGGCGGGCGCCGAATCATTTTTCATCTTCAACAAGAAACCCGGCTTCTGCCGGGTTTTTTGTTATGGATCAGCGATGAGAGGTCTCTGTTTCCTCAAGCGGCGATTTTCAGGTTGCGAAAGCGCTCGAGCAACTGCGGACGATTGAACGGCTTGAGGAGATAGCCCTGGGCGCCGGCGCGCTTGGCCCGCATGATCGAGGCGATGTCGAGCTCGACCAGCGAGATCAGGATCTGCGGCCTTATCGGGCTTTCCATGGCACGCACGCGGCGGATGAGGTCAACCGCCTGCACGTCCGGCAGGGCGCCGTCGACGACGATGATGTCGGGCATGTCGGCGGCGCACATCTCCAGTGCATCAAGCCCGCTGGCTGCTTCGATGACCACCATGTCGGAACCGCCCAGGATGCGTTTTGCAACCTTCCTGATGACGCTTGAATCGTCGACGAACATGCAGCGTTTCATTTCCGGGTCCTCTTTGCCTCGGGGCAATCCGGTCGTGCGGGGCATCTGCCGAGCACCCTAGGCCGATCTGGTAAAGAACCCGAAAAGCCTTTAGGTAAAATTTTTGGAAAGATGCCGCCGGAGAGGATTTTCTTCGCGAATGCTTCGCTGCCGCCGCCGATTGGGCTATCACGGCAATATTACGCCGTTGAAATACTTTGTTCTTCCGGCAAACCGACCGGACGCTCAGGCTGCCGAAAGCACGAGTTCTTCCGCCGTCGCATGGATCGATATCGTCATGCCGGCCTCGCGGGCCAGCAGCAGCGTGTAGTAGGGCTGCACCGAATGCGCATCGATCGGCTCTTCCGGCTTGTGGCCGGAATGCAGTTCGAGGAATTTCGGGGGCACGCGCAGCATCGGGCCGCTTGCCGAAAGGGAAATGCGCGGCTCTGTTTCGAGATTCTCGAGGGTGACGACCAGCTTGCCGCCGCGCGGAATGGCGGCGTTGGCGACCAGGATCAGGTTGAGCAGCAGCTTGACCTTGTTCTTGGGCAGCAGCGCGCGTGCCCCGTTCCAGGTCAGTTCCGGCTTTTCGTTCTTGAGGAAGGCGATTGCCACCGCTTCGGCGTCGCCGGTGTCGATCAGCATGCCGGCGGAGCCTGCCGCGCCGAAGGCGATGCGGGCGAACTGCAACCGGGCCGAGGCGTTTTTGGCGCTCTGGCGGATGAGCCGCATGGCGTCCTCGTCGGCGCCGCCCTCGTCAAGCAGTTCAAGGCCGTTGTTGATCGCGCCGACCGGCGAGATGATGTCGTGGCAGACGCGGCTGCACAAAAGCGCCGCGAGGTCAGGCGCGGAAAGGGTGAACAGATCGGCCATTGGTGAAAATCCCTGCAAATTCCACAATTCCTAGCCGAGCGATTGATCGTCGCGCCTGCCCACACGAATCACGCTTCAACCCGAGGCTTTCTGAATACACAGCACTCGTATGTACAGCAACAAATCCAAAACTGTCGTCGGGGCAAATGGCGCGTTTGCGCGGACTTTCAGCGCCGCGCGACCCCAAAAGCCAGCCTTCGAACCGCCATCTTCCTGTGGGAGTTAATGGTTGAAAAAGGATTACGGCATAGTTTGCCCCTAACAGTCATCCTTAACGGCCGCCTAAAGAGCCGGACCGGATGCGAGGCGTCGGCGAAAGTGCTTCATGACGGAGATTGGAAGCATGTTTTCCCGATTCTACGACCGGAGTTTCCTCCGTGTCATCTCAGGCCGGAAGTTTCTCCGTGTCTGCTCAATGGCGATCGCGCTCATGGGCGTCCTCGTCTTCTCGACTTCAGCCCTGCGGGCCCAGGAGTACACCGCTCAGGAGATTATCGATTCCGGTCACAAATTCTTCGGCGCGACATCGGGTGGGCTCGCCACCGTCGTCGAGAAGATCTTCGCCTCCTACGGCCTGCCCAATGGCTATCTGCTCGGTGAGGAGGGGTCGGGCGCGCTGATCGGCGGCCTGACCTATGGCGAAGGCACGCTCTACACCAAGAATGCCGGCGACCACAAAGTGTTCTGGCAAGGCCCGTCGCTGGGCTGGGATTTCGGCGGCGAGGGGTCCCGGGTGATGATGCTGGTCTACAATCTCGACGATGTCGGCAACCTCTACAACCGCTATGGCGGCGTTGCCGGTTCGGCCTATGTGGTGGCGGGCGTCGGCTTCAATGTGCTGAAGAACAACAATGTGCTCCTGGTGCCGATCCGCACCGGCGTCGGCGCCCGGCTCGGCGTCAATCTCGGCTATCTGAAACTGACCGAGCGGGCGACCTGGAATCCGTTCTAAAGTACAACCCATCCTGACCGCAGTGCCAGGTTTTCTATGGGAATTGTAGGTCTGTGACCCGCCACGCGCTGCGGCAAGCTCTTGCCGCAGCGCCGGATTTCCGCCATGCCAGTGTGATGCGGTCCAGTTCCGGCGGTTGCCGCCGATAGCGGGTAGTCCTTTGGTTCAGTCGGTCCTGTTCTTTGCCCTCGGCTTTCTCTGCGCCGGCTTCCTGGCGCTGATGGTGGCTCCGGCCATCTGGCGGCGCGCCGTCGCGTTGACCCGCAGGCGCATCGAGGCCTCCATCCCGCTGACGCAGACCGAAATCCAGGCAGACAAGGACCGCATCCGGGCCGAATACGCCATGACGACGCGCCGCCTCGAAATGAACGTCAAGGCGCTGCGCGAGAAAGCGGCCGAACAGCTCGTCGAGATCAATCGCGGCCGTGAGGCGTTGAAGGGATTGGCGATCGAGCGCACGGACAAGAATCACGCGCTCGCCGAACTCGGCGCCAAGAGCGAGGCGCTGCGGCAGCGCGAAGAGGAACTGCACCGGCTTTCGGAGCGGCTCAAGGAAACCGAACGCAAGCTGGAGAAGCGGGCGCTGGAGCTCGAAAAGCTGGAGCAAATGTATGACGACGCCAGTTTTTCCTCCTCCAGCCGGCAGATCGAACTCGTGGCGCGGGAGTCCGAATTGCAGAAGCTGGCCAGCGATATCGCGTTGCTGCGCGGCCAGCGCAAGGAAGCGGACCGGCGCCAGCAGGAGATCGCGGCCGAAAGCAAGGCCGCACGCGACGCGTTGAAGGCGGAGAAGAAAAGGGCGGCCGAACTCGACAAGAAGGTCGAACGGCTGCTGGCGACGCTCGCCGATCGCGAGGACAAGCTCGACCGCCGTGATAAGGAGCTGGTGCGGCTGCGCGAAAAGGCGAAGGCCGAGGATGGCGGACCGGCCTTGCGCTTGGTCGGCAAGCCGGATGAAGCCGGCGGGCATGACGAGGCCAGGCAGCGCGATGATCTGGACCAGGCGATCGCCAAGCTCGACAACGACCGCGAGCGGCTGGAGGCCAGGCTGACGGCGCTGGCGCGCGAGAACAAGCGGCTCAAGGCGGATCTCGGCGCGTTTGCCTCGTCGGATACCGCCAATGGCAGCGCCGCGCTGCGCGAACAGATGAACGAGCTGGCGGCTGAAGTCGTCCACCTGACGGCCAAGCTCGAGGGACCGGATTCACCGATCGCCAAGGCGCTGGCGACACCGCAGGACAGCCGGTCCAACGGCGGCGATCGCAGCCTCGCCGACCGCGTGCGGGCCTTGCAGAAGGCTGACGCGAACTGAAGCGCGGTGCCGCCGTCGCCCTTGCTCAACGATGCGAGAAGTGATGCAGGGCAATGGCCGATGCTGCAGCGACGTTCAGGCTGTCGAAGCCTTTCGACATGGTGATCCGCACGGTTTGCAGACGCGCAAGCAGGCTTTCGGGCAGGCCTTCGCCCTCGGTGCCGAGATAAAGCGCCAGGCGCTGGGACGGCCTTGCATCGCGTATGTCGGTTCGTCCGCGCGGCGAGAGGGCGAATTGTTCAAAACCCCGTTCGGCGAGCATCGCCGTAAACCCTGACGTGTCGGTGAAGGACGCGAAGGGGATCTTGAGCGCGGCGCCGACTGAGACGCGGATCGCCTTGCGGTACAGCGGATCGCAGCTTGTCGCGTCCATCAGCACCGCATCGGCGCCGAAGGCGGCGGCATTGCGGAAGATCGAGCCCATATTGTCGTGGTTGGCGATGCCGACAAGCACCACCACCAGGGCCCGGCCGGGCAAGGTATCCAGCAACGGCCCGGCCGCTTGCGGCGCCTCCTTGCGGCCGATGGCCAGGATGCCGCGATGCATGTGGAAGCCGGCGATCGCATCCATCACCGCACTGGTGACGACGTAGACCGGCAGGTCCGCCGGCGCCTTGTGCAGGATGTCGTTCAGGCCGCCGAGCCGGTTTTCCAGGACAAGAACGGATTCGGCGCCAAAGCGGCCGGACGACAGAAGCAGGTCGAGAACCACTTTGCCTTCGGCGACGAAACGACCTTGCCGGCCGGCAAGATCGCGTTCGCGAATATCGAGATAGGCGGCGACGCGTGAATCCCGTGGGTCGTCGATGCGAATTGGGTCCATGTCCTGCGCTCAAACGTCGAGAGCGTGGTTCGCGCGTCGGAAAGACACACAAGCCACGCCCCGGAAATCGTCAGCGAGGTAAGCGGCCGCAGGAGCGTCCGGTCAAGTCCCGGCGCGGCGCAATCTCTGTGCCATCTGGGACAGGTCTTCCTTGCCGGTGCCGAAAATACCATCCAGCACGACAAGCAGCTCGCGCACCGCGTCGGATTTGCAGGAGTAGTAGATCATCTGACGGTCGCGGCGGGTTTCCACGAGGTCAAGCGCCCGCAGTTTGGCCAGATGCTGCGAGAGCGCGGATTGGCTGAGCATCACCTTGTCGGCGATGGCGCCGACCGACATTTCACCGTCGATCAGATAGCTCATAATCAAGAGCCGCTTTTCGTTGCCCATGAGCATCAAAAATTCGGCAGCAGATTCGGCGTTGGCGATTAGCTTTGTCGAGACCATGAATGCCCCATGCTGTTTGCTCATCGAGGCGCCATGGGGGCAATGGTGCCTGAATCCATAAATTCACTTGCGAAAGGCCACCGACGAGTCAGTGCCTTCTGTGAAGGGTAGAACATTTCTTTCAAATCTCAAGTGTTGCTTTTGATCAAATGCAATTAAGTTTCATTATTTGCCTGCCCGGCGGCCCGGCCGACCCTGGCCATTTCGACCAAGGCGGGTCGCAATTCCCCTACCTCTACCAGAGGTTGCGGGAAGAATACCCTGCAAACATTATCTCCCGACACCAAATCCATGCCATCGGCGTCCAGACCGGCAATGCCCCAGCCGCCAGCAGATGCCCCAGCGTAATAATGCGCGTAAACCGCGATCGCGTCCAGATGGTCCGTGTTCATGTGCTCGAGGGCGGATTGTTCGCTCGCCGCAAGCTCTTCGACGATAGGGCCGACGGTGACGAGATCGGAGCGTTCGAGCAGATAGGCCTTGCCGAAGCCGCCATTGAGGCTGGCGCGCTGCGGTTCGAGGCGAAAGATCGAGAAGTCGCCGAGCCCGGCATAGAGGCGCGCCTTGGGATTGCGGTTGAGATAGCGGCGCTCGGCGCGGGCGTGCGCGTCAGAGCCACGCTCGAGCAGCAATGCCTGACAGATCAGCGTCAGGCGCGGATGCGCCAGCGGATCGCCCTTGCCGGGCTCGCCGAGCAGCAGGGAACAGCGTGGATCGGCAAGCATGGCGGGCGTGTGAGCCGAGAGCATCGAGACCAGGATCAGCGGCGCGCCGTCGATATCGGTGGCGACACCGACCCGGCTCGCCAGCGGCGACCCGGTCTGCGGTTCCAGCACGGCCAGGGCGCCGAAGCGGGCGCTGCGCAGAAGCGTCTTCGCCAACCGGATCGCCTCGGCGTCGGTCTGGCGGATCACGTCCTTCTTTCGATCGTCCAAGGGTCTCGTCCCGCTAAGTTGATTTTTCGATTCCACTTATCAGGCGACGATGCCGGTCCTGGCAAGCGTTCCATGCATTTCGCTCAGAACGGCATCGCACTTCCGGGTGACCTATACTACTTCGGCGCCATGCGGATGGCACCGTCGAGGCGGATGGTTTCGCCGTTCAGCATCTGGTTTTCGATGATGTGCAAGGCGAGCGCGGCATATTCGGACGGTTCGCCGAGGCGGGACGGGAAGGGTACGGCGGCGCCGAGCGAATCCTGCACCTCCTGCGGCATGCCAGCCATCATCGGTGTCTTGAAGATGCCGGGCGCGATGGTGCAGACGCGGATGCCGGAACGGGCAAGATCGCGCGCCACCGGCAGGGTCATGCCGACCACGCCGCCCTTCGAGGCGGAATAGGCGGCCTGGCCGATCTGGCCGTCATAGGCGGCGACCGAAGCGGTGTTGACGATGACGCCACGTTCGCCGCCCTGCAGCGGCTCGAGCCTGGCGGCGCGGTCAGCGACGAGGCGGATCATGTTGAAGGTGCCGATCAGATTGACCTCGATCACCTTGCGGTATTGATCGAGCGGATGCGGTCCGTCCTTGCCGATCGTCTTCACGCCAATGGCGACGCCGGCGCAATTGACCAGGAGGCGCGGCTCGCCAAGCTTGCTCGCCGTTTCGGCGAGGGCCGCAGTGCCACTATCGGCGCTGCTGACGTCGCATTGGACGGCAATGCCGCCGATTTCGGCCGCGACCTTGGCCGCGCGGTCGATGCCGACATCGAAGATGGCGACACGGGCGCCCTTGGCGGCAAGCGCGCGCGCCGTTGCCTCGCCAAGGCCGGAGCCGCCGCCGGTGACGATCGCGATCTGGCCGTTCGGGTTCATAGCGTCATCCTCTCCCGGAGCAATTCATTATTTCACGAAAGCGCCGGCCTGTTTCACATCTTCCTGGAATTGCTTCAAGAAAACAGGGACGGATCAGGCCCGGATCGACGGGCAAGGTCAAGCCATCGGCTATACGTGCTCGGCGACCCTGGCCTGGCTGGCATGACCGACCTCGCCCGTGAGCCTGGCCACCGCGCCCGGCGTGATCTCATGGGACAAAAGGCGGTCGAGGTCGACAGGGCGCGGCATCGAGATCTGGCCGCGCGGGATGCGCTTGAAGCCGAGCGGCCCGTAATAGGGCTCGTCGCCGACCAGTATGACGGCGGGCGCGCCCGCCTTTGCAGCCGCTTCGAGTGCGATCGCCACCAGCCGGCGGCCGATGCCGAGATTCTTGAAGGCCGGCCTCACCGCGAGCGGTCCGAGCATCAGCGCACGGCCGGCACCGGCGGCGATGCGGGTCATGCGCACCGAGGCGACGACGAGATCGCCGTCGACCGCGACAAAGGACAGCGCACGCTCGTGGCCGCCGGCTTCGCGGATCTTGTAAGCGGCCAGCACGAAGCGGCCAGGCCCGAAGGCCTCGTCATTGATGGCTTCGATTTCAGGGTCGTGCGCCGGAGTTTCCGGCAGGTATCTCACGTCGGCAAGGCTCATGGTCTTTGCGTTCCGGTAGAGGAGGAAAGGTTGCTGCAAACGGCAGCGTTCGCCAGTCAGCGCTTCATCAAGCGCGGGCGCCCTTTCGTCGTCGGTCAAACCGGATCAAAGCAAAGTCGAACATGCGGAGTGTCCGCTAGCATCAATTTTCGGCCGCCGCAATTGGTCTGATGCGTTCGCCGTCTCCGTCAAGTGACGGTCTGTTCAGCACCTGACGTCTTCGACGGGGCAACCTTGCGCCTAAATAACGCGGCAGGACGCAAGGAGATTCGCATGGGATTGCTGGTCGAGGGCAGGTGGCAGGATCGCTGGTATGATACGGCCGACAATGGCGGCAGGTTCGTAAGGACGCAGTCGCAATGGCGTGACTGGATCACCGTCGACGGGGCGCCGGCCGAAGGCCGGACGCGCGGCTTCAAGGCCGAGCCTGGGCGCTATCACCTCTATGTCTCGCTCGCTTGTCCCTGGGCGCACCGGACGCTGATTTTTCGCGCGCTGAAGAGGCTCGAAGGCATCATCTCCGTCTCGGTCGTGCATCATTTCATGGGCGCCAACGGCTGGACATTCCTGGCCGAGGACGGCGCCACCGGCGATGCTCTCTATGATCTCGACTTCCTGCACCAGATCTACACCCGGGCGGAACCGGCCTATTCGGGCCGGGTGACGGTGCCGGTGCTGTGGGACAAGAAGGAACAGACTATCGTCTCCAACGAGTCTTCCGAGATCATCCGCATGCTCAATTCGGCGTTCGACGCATGGGGCGATGCAAGCCTAGACTTCTATCCCGAGGCGTTGCGCAAGGAGATCGACCGCGTCAACGCGCTGGTCTATCCCGCGGTCAACAACGGCGTCTACCGCGCCGGCTTCGCCACCACGCAGCGTGCCTATGAGGAGGCGTTCGGCGAACTGTTCGCGGCGCTGGATATGTTGGAGGAGCGGTTGTCAAAACAGCGCTATCTCGTCGGTGACCGCATCACCGAGGCCGACTGGCGGCTGTTCACCACGCTGGTACGCTTCGATCCGGTCTATGTCGGCCATTTCAAATGCAATCTGCGGCGCATCGCCGACTATCCGAACCTCTCGAACTATCTGCGCGACCTCTATCAGGTGCGAGGCGTCGCCGCGACAGTGAACCTGCATCACATCAAGGCGCATTATTACGGCAGCCACGAGACGATCAATCCGACACGGATCGTACCGGTCGGGCCGGAACTGGACTATGGCGCGCCGCATGACCGGGCAAGGTTCGGGACCTGAGATCGCCGATGGCTGCAAATCGCCGAGACTTTACCGGAAGGTCTCGGCGTTGATGCGAGCCTGTCTGGCAAGCTCGGCTTTCAGGAAACTTTTGCCCATGCGGCTGGAATAGCCCCAGGCGTTGATTGCAAAGACGACAAGTCCGCCAAACAGCAGGACGAAAACCCAGACAAGAGCAGGCATGGTATTGCTTCCCGGCATGGCCCCGCCGCAACGGCAAGGCCGACGAGCATCAGTGAAAGCAGGCACGAGGCCAGAGACGAAAAAAGCGTGATCTTCCAATATTCGTCTCGATTGAAAAGCCGAAGGTTCCTGTTAATGAATCTGTAGGAGGCGAAAGAGGTCGACCCGAACGTGATGGCGAAGCCGCTTGCATGGCCGAAGCTGTCCGGTAGCGATGGAAACATCATCGCCACGCCCATGAACACAACGGTCAAGCCCACCATCATAAGACTATAAAGGCCGACATAGGGCCAAACACTCACTGATTTTACTTGTTCGACATCCATGGAATCGCCCCCCGTTGATTTTCCCGATCAATATAGCTCGAGATTTTCAGCCAAGGCGCGCTTACCAATAGGGCGACGCGGACTCCTCCCCAAAAACCTCGGCGATGCGCCGCAGCGTCGCCGGCGTCGTATCCCTGGGCAAGCGATCCAGGGGGAAGAAGCCGGCCTCGGCGATCTCATGGTCGGGCAGCTTCGGTGTGGCCTGGCTGAACTGCTCGATCAGGTAGAAGCCGACATGGTCGCGCCGGCTGGAGCGGCGGTTGAAATGCATCGACTTCAGCACCGCGGGGGCGGTCAGCGCGATGTTGCCTTCCTCGGCGAGTTCGCGCACCAGCGCCTCGGCCAGCGTTTCTCCGACCTCGACGCCGCCACCGGGAAGCTGCCAGCCGGGCACGTAGGTGTGGCGGATGAGGAAGATGGAATTCGTCGCGGCGTCATGGACGAGGCCGCGCACGCCGAGCGTCATTGGCCGCCGCAGCACGAAATAGAGGTGGAACAGCCGGCCCCGCAAACCTGGCCAGCCGGTCTGGCGGAAGGTGTCGTCCGGATTTGCCATCAGGTGAGAAACCGGTAAGGAAACCTTGAGTGGAAAGCGGGGCGCTGGTCGCCTATGAGGGATGGATGTTCAGGCTCGCGCATATTTCCGATGTCCATCTGGGGCCGCTCCCCGATGTATCCTATCGCGATCTCGCCTCCAAGCGCGTGCTCGGCTACGTCAACTGGCAGCGCAATCGCCGGCGCCACATGCATGACGCCGTCATCGACGCCATCACAGCCGACATCAAGGCGCAGGACCCCGACCACCTCGCCGTCACCGGCGACCTCGTCAATCTGGCGCTCGACGGCGAGATCGAGATGGCCAAGCACTGGCTGGAGACGCTGGGATCGCCGCATGACGTTTCCGTGGTTCCGGGAAACCACGACGCCTATGTGCCAGGCGCCTTCGACAAGGTCTGCCGCTCATGGGCGGCCTGGATGAGCGGCGACGGCGTCAACACGCCGGTCGACCGCAACGCGTTCCCCTATCTGCGCGTGCGCGGCAATGTCGCGCTGATCGGCGTCTCGACGGCGCGCGCCACGGCACCCTTCATGGCCAATGGCTTCTTCATGGAAGGGCAGGCCGAGCGGCTTGGCAAGATCCTGCGCGATACGGCCGGACAAGGCCTGTTTCGCGCGATCATGATCCACCATCCGCCGGTGCGCGGCGCCGTCTCGCAGCACAAGCGGCTGTTCGGCATCGCCCGCTTCCACAAGGTCATTCGCAAGAACGGTGCGGAACTGGTCCTGCACGGTCATTCGCATCTGCCGTCGCTGTTCCAGATCGGGCTGCGCGGCACCAAGGTCCCGGTGGTCGGCGTCGCCGCGGCCGGCCAGGCGCCGGGCGGCAAGCATCCGGCGGCACAGTACAATCTGTTCGACATCGATGGCGAAAAGGGCAATTGGCGCATCCGCCTGACCCGGCGCGGCCTGACCGGGCCGGCGATACCGCCCACCGATCTGCAGACCATGGAACTGGGTGTGGAGGCCGGCGCTTCTATGGCCGCAGGCTGAACACCATCGCCACGAGGCGGTCCCAGAACAGGGCGACCGACACCGCCAGGCCGACCAGCGCGCCGGCGGCGACCAGACCTAGGCCCGAAAGGAAGGCTGACCAGCCGTTGCCGCGTTGCTGTGACCGCAGCGGCGGCTCGGCCTCCGCCACCTCGGCACGCCTCATGCCGGCGACGGCCGACTCGACCCCACCCTCCATCATCCTCTGACGCTCGACGATACGCTCGGCGACATAGCGCGTCACCGAATCGGCAACCGGCTTCATCTCCGTCGATTCGGCAAGCACCACGCGGCCGATGCGGGTGTCCTTGAGGAAGCGGTAGGTGCGGCGATCGCGCCCCATGGCAACATGGCTGACGGCATCGATCCACAGGCGCGGTTGCAGCCCTGCCGAAACGACGAAGTCGAAATTGTCCATGTCGGCGGGCACGTCGGCAAAGACGGGTGCGAGTTCGGCGGCCAGCAGTTCGAGGCGCATGCGATGCGCCTCGCGCATATCGACGACGACATCGTCGCGGTCGGCGAAGGCGTTCTTCACATCACGGATGGCATCGGACAGTTTTCTTGACGGATCGATCTTTTCGCCTGCGTCCTTCATCGGCGTCAGCCTCGCGGGTTTGGTTAACATGGGGTTAACACAGCCGCCGGCAAAATGCACTGGCGAGATCAAGGGGACCAAGGCGCTCCGGGATGTTGTGCTGAACCGCGCCGCGTTACGCGAGGCGCTTCAGGTCTTTGTCTTACGCATGTCGTTCTTCCAAAACCGAGGTCACTTCCGGGCGACATGCATTGAGCAACTCAACTGGCCGCGGCGGTGAGTTTGGGGCGAACGGGCCTGGCGCGGCGGTTCATATTGCGCCGGATGATGTTGGCGATCAGATCGGGCGCTTCCTCGATCAGCATATGGCCGGCCTCCAGCACATGATGCACATGAAAGCGTGCCGGCAGGTCATCCGCATGGCTGAAGGGCAGCACCGCGTCATCACTGCCCCACACCACCATGACCGGCATGGTCAGCCTGTCCAGCTGCTCGCGCGGGATGACGCCTTGCCGGTCGTCCCTAGTCATGGCGGCGGCGATCTCGACGAGTTTTTCCGATTGTCCGGGCCGCTGGCGCATTTCGCAGAGCGTATCGGCAATGTGATCGAATGGCCGCGCCCGTGGACCCGACATGGCGGCAAGGCAGGCGCGGATCTCGGACGGGCTCCGTGCGGCGGCATAGCGGCGCAACAGCGGCCCGTTGATCTCCGGGCCGAAGCCGCCAGGCGCCAGAAGCGTCAGTGAGGCCACCTTCTCCGGCTCGGCCAGTGCCATCAAGGTCGCTACCGCTCCGCCCATCGAATGGCCAACGAGATGGATGCGTTTGAAGGCGCGGGCCGCAAGGTCGGCAAGAACGGCACTTGCCGCGACCTTTGCAGGCCCGGCACCGGGAAAGTCGAGCGACAGGCCGTGCCCCGGCAGGTCATAGGCAAGGGTGCGCGCGGAAGGGGCGAGCGGGGCGATCACGTCGCGCCAGACGTCCGCGCAACCGCCGAACCCGTGCAGCAAGACGATGGTCTTCGAGCCAACACCCTGTTCTGCGGCATGGAGCGATGAGATCATGAAAGCAGGTGCTAAATTACGGGAAGCTTGAGTCTAGAGTCTAGCTGGATGCTCTTTGTCCAGCTGGATGACCAGTAAAATCTTCGCGATTAGGCGCGGGCGCGCGCATACCATTCAACGGCTTGGCCGGCAAAAGCCGGCAAATCAGCCCGATTGGCGTTCTGTCGTGCTCGCGTGAGCACGGCACAATTCCATGGTCCAAATAGTCCCGGCCTACCGGAGGTCAGCTGGCGTTGCCGAGCCCGGCGGCGCGCAAGGCGCCGATCAGCCGCTCGGTCAGGTCGGCCGGATATTTTCGGTCGATGAAGGTCGCGCGCGGATTGGCGGCGAACTTCGGGAATTTGGCGGTGAGTTCATCGAGCAGCTTGCGTGCCAGGCTGTCCTGGCCGGAGATCCTGGCGCCGATCAGCCGCGCGGCAAGATAGTGCGATTTCGTCGCAGTGGTTCTCAGGGAGGAGCTGGCGATCGCGGCCTTGTCGGTGTCGCCGAGCATCAATTCGCCAGCGAAAAGCCCGAAATCCCACCATGTCGGATGGCCGCTGGAAGCATCCACCGCATGGGCCAGAAGGGGTGTTCCCTCGGCGTAGCGGCCGGCGAAAACCAACCCATAACCATAGGCGGCCGCCATGGAGACGTCATAGGGGTTGAGGTCATAGGCCTTGCGCATCCAGCGCAGCGCTTCGTCGGCGTTGCCAAGACGCGAATTGATGTAGCCGTAGGAACGATGCGCATAGGGACTGGTCGGACCCATCTGCACGGCGCGGTGGGCGAATGTAATCGCCTTCTCGATCGTCGCATCCGGCGGATACGCGTAGTGGTCGTTCACGGCCTCTAGGTGCAACGAGGCGAGCTCGGAATAGACAAGCGACGATCTCGCGCCGTTCTCGGCAAGGGTTTCGAGGCAGCGATAGGCAGCCTCGTGGGTTCTGGCGTTCTGATCGAGATAGTATTTGCCGTTGAGCAGCAGGCACTGCGTCAGGCCATTCTGAATGCCGCTCTGCTCGATATAGTTGTAGATCGTGCCGGATGCGGGCAGCGCGGAACTCAGGATGCCGGCAATACGGTCCTCGACGGCCGAAGGCGCGCTGTCGGCGGCGGTCAGGTTACGCGACAAAAGCACCCGTCCGGTCGCCACGCTCTGCAGTTCGATGGTGATCTCGCCCGCCCCCGGTCCGGGCAGGACATCGAACATGAAGCTCGTTGCACCGGCGACCGGATCGGTCTTGTCGACTGTGTCGCGGCCGATGAAGTCGATCGTATCGAAGCCACTCAGGCCAGCGCGCAACGACGCCGCAACGCGGCTGGCGTCGGCGCCGCTGGCCTTGACGGCGATGTAGACAAGCGGCAGGGCCTCGCTGACCGGGGACGGCGCGATACTGCTGGTCAGGCCGGCGCTCTCGAATGTGGCCGGCAGATCGCCGCCGGCCAGCAGCGCGCCGCTGCCCTGGCGCAGGATCAGGACGCCGAGCATGGCAATGACCACGGCGACCGCCATCCAGAAGAATTTGAGATGGCGCGCCACCGAGGGTGCGAACGCCGCCGCCGGCGCCAGCAAGGCCGCGGGCGCAACGGCATCCTCGGCAGCGTTGGGGTGCTCGGCTGGAGCTGCCGCCGCCGGCGCCTGCTCGGCGGGTTTGGCCGCTTCCGGCAGACGGATCGCGTTGAGCTCGTAGGCCGGCACGTAGCCGCCGCGCGGAATGGCGATGCGGAAGGGCTCGGCGATACCCTCATTGGCGAAATATTGCTGCAGCAGCTCGCGCAGCCTGCCTGCCTGCACCCGCACCACGGCATCGGTCGACGGATCGAAATCGCCGTCCTTGCCGAAGACGTCCATGGCAATGGAAAAGCCCTTGAGCCTGTCGGCTTCGCCGGCCTGCTCGCGCTCGACAAGATAACGGATCAGTTTGCGCGCACGCTCGGATCGCCCGAAGGTTTCGCTGGCAAGCAGTCGTTCCAGTGTTTCGCGCACTGCGGGGGCGGCAGGCGTGGCGTGCTGCAAGTGTCGATCCTCTCGAAGTCGGCACAGGTTGAGGCGCGATCATATAGGGCCGGCAACGCCGCACAAGCATACACGCATTATGCGATCGCGTACCACACCGGATAATTTTCCGGTGGTTAACGGCGCCGCCGATGCCGGCTACAGGACGAGCGCGCCGCCAATGTCAGCCGTTTGAGGCCAAGGCCTTGTTCGGACTTGAAAAATGGCTGGCGCGAGAGTGGTCGTGATCTCTCGCGCCAATGGTCGGTAACGCTACCGCGGCTTGCGGCCGACGATGCGGTTGGCGGCCGACGTCACCGCTTCCAGCGAGGCGGCGACGATGTTGGTATTGATGCCGGCGCCGAACAGCTTGCCGCCGGGATATTCCATTTCGACATACGAAATGGCGGATGCATTGGAGCCACGCTGCATCGAGTGTTCGGAATAATCGAGCACCGACATCTCGACGCCGACATGGCGCGACAGCGCATCGACGAAGCCGTCGATCGGGCCTGTGCCGGTACCCGTAATGGTCACTTCCTTGCCCTTGTCGAGGATCACTGCCTCGATCACGCGCCGTCCCTTGACCACCGTATCGGGATAGGTGTGGTGGTCGAGGAATTTCAGGCGCGCGCCCGGCTGGTCGACATAGGTTTCGAGGAAGCGCTCATAGATGCGCTTGGCCGGCACTTCCTTGCCTTCGGCGTCGGTGATCGCCTGGATCGCCTGGCTGAACTCGATCTGCAGGTTGCGCGGCAGATTGAGGCCGTAATCGGCCTGCAGCACATAGGCGATGCCGCCTTTGCCGGACTGCGAGTTGATGCGGATGATCGCCTCGTAGCTGCGGCCGACATCGGCCGGGTCGATCGGCAGATAGGGCACTTCCCAAAGGCTGGTGTTGGCCTTCTTCAGCGCCTTCATGCCCTTGTTGATGGCGTCCTGGTGCGAGCCGGAAAAGGCGGTGTAGACGAGTTCGCCGACATAGGGGTGACGCTCGGGGATCTTCAACTGGTTCGAGTATTCGTAGACGTCCTTCATCCGGTTAATGTCGGAGCAATCGATGCCCGGATCGACGCCTTGCGTGTACATGTTGAGCGCCAGCGTGACGATGTCGACATTGCCGGTGCGCTCGCCATTGCCGAACAGCGTGCCTTCGACGCGGTCGGCGCCCGCCATCAGGCCGAGTTCGGTGGTGGCGATGCCGGTGCCGCGGTCATTGTGTGGATGCAGCGAGATGATCAGGTTCTCCCTGTTGTCGAGATTGCGGCACATCCATTCGATGCGGTCGGCATAGATGTTGGGCGTCGACATCTCGACCGTCGACGGCAGGTTGATGATCAGCTTGTTGTCCGGCGTCGGCCTGACGATCTCGGTGACGGCGTTGCAGATCTCCAGCGCGACTTCGAGCTCGGTGCCGGTAAAGCTTTCCGGCGAGTATTCGAAGCGATAGCCGCCGCCGGCCTTGGCCGCCATATCGGTGATCATCTTGGCGGCGTCGGTGGCGATCCGCTTGATGCCGCCGACATCCTTCTCGAAGACGACGCGGCGCTGCAATTCGCTGGTCGAATTGTAGAAATGCACGATCGGGTTGGTGGCGCCCTTCAGCGCCTCGAAGGTGCGGGTGATCAGCTCGGGACGGCACTGCACCAGCACCTGCAGCGACACGTCGGCGGGCACGTTGCCTTCCTCGATGCACCAGCGGGCGAAGTCGAAATCGGTCTGCGAGGCCGAAGGGAATCCGATCTCGATCTCCTTGAAGCCCATGTCGAGCAGCAGGGCGAACATGCGCGCCTTGCGCTCATGGCCCATCGGGTCGATCAGCGCCTGGTTGCCGTCGCGCAGGTCGACCGAACACCAGATCGGCGCCTTGTCGATGACCTTCGAGGGCCAGGTGCGGTCGGTGAGGCCAACGGTCGGATAGGGTTGATACTTGCGGGCCGCGTCGGGCATGCCGCGGGCTGGCTCCCTGCCGGCGGACGCGGCATCAAGGCGGACTTGTTCTCGTGCGTTCATCGTCTTGTTCTCCCGGCGGCCCTCGGATCCGTCTCGGACGGATGGCTGGCGAGTGGCGCCTTTACCAGATTTTCGTTCGCTTGATGTGACTGCCAATTTTGAGACTGGCCAAGGAGCATGCGCTTGCGCGGCGGTTCGACCGCCGGGCGCTCCTTCAGCGAACCCGGCGATCGCCGATAAGGCCGAGAAGAAGCAGGGTCGAGGCAAGCGCGCGCACGGTCTCGCCGGCAAAGCCGGTCTGACGGGAAGCGGTGGTGGCGCGATTGTTCATGCCGGTTCTCTTACAGGAGCGCCCCTGCAGAGGCAAGCGGGCGCTGAATCCGTTGAACATTATCCTAATGCGGGTGCTCTTCCCCAGGGGCTGCAAATGCGCCAGACTTGGATGCCGACGGGGCTGCGGTGCCCTGTCACCGGGAGGGGTTGTCGATGAATTTCGTGTTCTTCTCGCCGCATTTTCCGGCCAACGGCGCCGATTTCTGCGACCGATTGAAGAAGGCCGGGGCCACCGTGCTCGGCATTGGCGACGCGCCCTACGACGCGCTGGACGGCAGGCTGAAGGCCGCACTTTCGGAATATTACCGCGTCGCCGACATGGAGGATTACGATCCGGTGTTCCGGGCGATGGGGCATTTCATCCACAAATGGGGCCGCATCGACCGCTTCGAATCGCTCAACGAGCACTGGCTGGAGCTGGAAGCCAACATCCGCACCGACTTCAACATCTACGGCACCAAGCTCGATTTCGTGAAGAATTTGAAGCGCAAGAGCCGCATGCGCGCCTTCTTCCGCAAGAGCGGTGTGGAGACCATCGCGCAGCGCAAATGCTCCGACCGCGCCGGCGCCATGACGTTCATCCGACGCGTCGGCTATCCCGTGGTGGTGAAGCCCGACAGCGGCTCCGGCGCTTCCAACACCTTCAAGATCTCCAACACAGGAGAGCTCGACCAGTTCTTCCGGGACAAGCCAGAGGACGTGACCTTCGTCATGGAGCAGTTCATCGAGGGGCTGGTGGTGACCTATGACGGGCTGGTCAACCGCGACGGCGAGGTGGTGCTGGCGGCCAGCCACCGCTACGACCAGAGCGTCATGGAGGTGGTCAACAAGGACCGCCACATGAGCTACACCTGCTTTCCCCATATCAGGCCAGCGGTCGAGGAGGCCGGTCGCAAGATCCTGAAGGCGTTCGACGTGCGCGAGCGCTTCTTCCACATCGAGCTGTTCGAGACCAGGGACGACCGGATCATCGCGCTGGAGGTCAACATGCGGCCACCCGGCGCCTGGATGACCGACGCCATCAACTACACGTTCGATATCGACGTCTACGCGGCATGGGCCGACATGGTGGTCAAGGATGCCGCCGGCGGGCCTTATGAGGGCAAGTATTTCACCGCCTATGCCAGCCGCAAGCGGCACCTCCACTATTTGCACAGCCATGAGGACGTGCTAGCGGCGCACCACGACAAGATCGTCCACCATCAGGCCGTCGAAGAGGTTTTCAGCCGCGCCATGGGAAATTACGCCTATCAGATGCGCTCGAAGGATCAGGCGGAGCTGCGCCAGGCGGTCGCCTATATCCACGCGGAAAAGGCCTGAGCCTATGGACATCTCCTATCACAAGCATTTCTCCGGCAAGCTCGGCCGCGACATGGAATACAAGCGCTACGGCCATGCCGGTCGGCCGGTCGTCGTGTTCCCGACCTCGCAGGGACGGTTCTACCAGTTCGAGGATTCCGGTGGCGTCGGCGCGCTCGGCGAGTTCATCGACACGGGCCGCATCCAGCTGTTCACGGTCGACGGCATCGATTCGGAATCCTTCTTCGACAAGCATGCCGATGCCGCGCACCGCATCGGCCGCCACGAGGCCTATTTCCGCTATGTGCGCGAGGAGGCGCTGCCGGAAATCCTGTCCATTGCATCGGCGGCCAATGGCGGGCGCAGACTGAAGCCGTTGTTTTCAGGCTGTTCGATGGGCGGCTACCATTCATCGAACTTCGTCTTCCGGTTTCCCGAACTCGCCAGCGGCGTCATCTCGCTGTCGGGTGTCTATTCGGCCCGCGATTTCTTCGGCAAGGCGCTGGAGGGCGACATCTTCTACAACTCACCGCTCGATTACCTGCCCGGCATCGTCGATCCGAAGCTTTTGGCCCGGCTGAAGGCGCTGAGGCTGATCTTCTGCTGCGGGCAAGGCGCCTGGGAAGAGCGCATGCTGGTAGAGACGCGCCAGCTGGAACAGATCCTGCGCGACAAGTCCATTCCGGCCTGGGTCGACTATTGGGGCGGCGACGTCAGCCATGACTGGCCGTGGTGGCACAAGCAGCTGGTCTATTTCTTCGGCCGCTGGCTGGATGATGATCTGATGCACAGGCTGGATTGATGAGGACGCCCGACCCCATCCGCCGCTTCGTCGAGGCCACCAATGAAGGTGACACGGAAGCCTTTCTCGACTGGGAACGGTCGTTCCAGGGGCACGAGCAAGGGCAAGGGCTTCAACGGCGAGGGTGACATGACCTTCACGCTGGGCGGGGATCGAATAGCGAGCCTTGTCATCCCCTGACGTCGCCTGATGCATGTCGCCCAAAACCGCTTCGCACGTTTGGGCGACATGCACCGACATTACCCTTCCTGGCATGCGGCCAGCGGGACGGCGCCATGTTCAACTGCCGATCCGCGACGCAGGCCGAGGAAGACGACAAGGGCGGTGACGATGGTGATCGCCGCCAGCACGATCAGCAGCCTGTCGAACGCCGTCTCGTAGGCCTGGGCCAGAACGCCTGCGTTGGCCGTCGGCAGGTGCCGTGCCGTTTCTCCGACATTGCCGGTGGCCAGCAGCTGCGCCGCGGTGGCCGCATCCCTGGAAGATGCACCCTGAGCGGCGAGCTGAGCCGCGGTGAAGCCTGACAGGGTCGCCGTGACGATGGCCACCGCCACGCCCTCGCAGGCGACACGCGTGGTGTTGAAGATGCCGACCGCCATGCCGGCACGCTCCCTGGGCACGACGCTGACGGCGAGCCCGTCCATCAATCCCCAGGGCAAAGCGATGCCGACGCCGATCAGCACCAGCGGCGCCACCAGCGCGACGGCGACCGGCGGCGTCAGGCTCAGCCAGACGAGGCCGGCGGCGGCGATGAGCAGGCCCGCGCCGCAGACCGTGGCCGGCGCGACCCAGCGCGCCAGCTGGCCGGCAAGCAAGGGCAGGATCAGCAACGGTCCCGAAAGGCAGATCATCAACTGCCCGGCCTCGATTTCGCTCATCCCCTCGATGCCGATGAAGCGGATCGGCAACAGCACCAGCAGCACGACGAAGCCATAGGCCGGCGCCGCCGCCAGGAACTGGACGCCGACGAAGCGAGGAAAGCGAAACAGCGTGAGGTCGAGCATCGGCCGCCGCACGCGCCGCTCGACGACAACGAAAGCGGTGAAGAAGAGGACGGCCGCAGCAAGCAGGCCGATGACAAGGGGATCGATCCAACCGCTCTGCGGTGCCTGCAGGACGCCATAGGTCAGCGAGGCCAGTGCGATCGTGAAAGTTCCAGCTCCCGCCCAGTCGAGCCCGGTCGCTTCCGGATCGCGCGATTCCCTGATGGTGCGCAGGCCCAGCACCGCAGAGGCGATCGCCAGCACTGCCACCAGAACAAAGATCGACCGCCAGCCAAAGGCGGAGATAAGCAGGCCCGAGGCGATCGGACCGAAGGCGAGCCCGATGCCGAAACTGGTGCCGAGGAAGGAGAAGGCGCGCAGCCGCAGCGGACCTTCGAATTCCTGCGCAAGCGCCGAGGCGCCGCCGGCGAAGGCCAGGGCGCTGCCGATCCCTTGCGCGGCCCTGAACAGGTCGAACCAGACAATGCCCGGCGCCAGCATCGCGCCAAGCGACGCCAGGACATAGAGGCAGAGGCCAGCGAGGAAGATGCGCTTGCGTCCGTGGTTGTCGGCCAGCGCTCCCGACGCCATCACGCTGGCGCCGAACGTCAGCATGAAGGCGTTGGTCACCCAATTGAGTGCGATCGGGCTGCCGCCGAGATCGGCCGCGATGCGGGAGAGCGCAACGGCAGGGCCGGTGAAGGTCAAGGGCATGGTCATCGCGGCAAGGCATACCGACAAGAGCACGAGCCATCGCTCGGCCGGGCCGGTTGGGGTCTTGGGGGTCATGGATTTTCCTATCTGAAGCAGCATCCGCCGGCATGCGCGTGGGGCGCGGCGCCGGTCGCAACGACAAGATAGGTTGTCGGCCTTTCGGGAAAAATAGTATTATATCTCCTGATATACCGGACTGAAACGCTCGAATGGACAGCTACGATGGATCGTCTCAATGGCCTGCTGGCCTTTGCCCGTACCGCCGAGCTCGGCAGCTTCATCGCCGCTGCCCGGGCGCTCGGCATTTCGGCCTCCGCCGTAGGCAAGAGCGTC
This sequence comes from Mesorhizobium huakuii, assembly GCF_030160235.1. Classification (GTDB taxonomy): domain Bacteria; phylum Pseudomonadota; class Alphaproteobacteria; order Rhizobiales; family Rhizobiaceae; genus Mesorhizobium; species Mesorhizobium huakuii. The sequence goes on along the minus strand of NZ_BSNY01000030.1, from coordinate 279,856 downwards.
GCGCGGCTCGAACAGGAACTCGGCGTGCGGCTCCTCCAGCGCAGCACGCGGCGGGTCGGCCTGACGGAAGAGGGCAGGCTGTTCAACGAGCGGGTGCGGCGCATCCTCGACGACATCGACGATGCCGAGGCGATGCTGTCGCGGACGCGGGAAACGCCGCACGGGCGGCTGCGCGTCTCGACCCCAATTGTCACCTATCATCTGCTTTTGCCGGTGCTGTCGGAATTCATGGCCCGCTATCCCGAGATCGAACTCGACATCGATTTCAACGACCGCGTCGTCGACGTCATCGAGGAAGGCATCGACGTCGCGATCCGCAGCGGCGAGCTGCCCGATTCACGATTGGTGTCGAGACCCGTCGGGCCCTTTCGCATGCTTCTGTGCGCGGCGCCCTCCTATCTCGAGCGCCACGGCACACCCGGCGAGCCGGCGGATCTCATCCGGCATTTCGGCATAAACTTCCGCTTTCTCAACAGCGGCAGGCTGCTGGAGTGGCCGTTCATCACCGGAAGCGCCGAACCGCAGATACGCTCGAAGCTGACCTGCAACAACATGGAGGCCTTGAAGGGTGCCACCATCGCCGGGCTCGGCATTGCCTGCATGCCCGATTTCCTGGTCCGCGAGGCGCTGCTGGACGGAAGGCTGCGCACCGTGCTGGACGATCATATCGACGGTCGTGGCCAGTTCCGGATGCTGTGGCCCTCCAATCGGCATCTGTCGCCGAAGGTGCGCGTCTTCGTCGATTTCCTTCCCGAACGCCTCGCAGCGGCGCGATAGCTAGCCGGCGGTGAAGAGTAGGCACCGAAAGCGCCGAAGCCTTTCAGTCCCGGATGCTTCTGGCCACCAGCCGGGCGACGCTCGGGCCGACGAGGAGCACGACCAGGAAGCGCGCCGATTGCAGCGCCATGACGAAGGAGATGTCGACGTTCCGCGCCGCGGCGGCGATGATGGCGACGCTGTCCATGCCGCCGGGGCTGGTCGCCAGATAGGCGGTCAGCGGATCGATGCCCAGGAGATGGCTGATCAGGAAGGCCAGCCCGCCGCAAAAGGCGATCAGCGCCACGATCGAGGCGATGATCTGCGGCAGAGCGCGCGTGGCATGCCGCAGGATCGGCCTGGTGAAGTTCAGCCCGATCGACCAGCCGACCATGGCGTAGCTGATTGCCAGCAGCCATGGCGGCAACTGCATCTCGAGGCCAAGGCCGAGATGGATGACGGTGCCGAAGATGAAGGTGCCGAGGAAGAAGGGCGAGGGCAGCCGGCAAAGCTTGCCCGCCAGGCCACCTATGACTGCGATGCCGATGGTCGCGGCAAAGGCTTGGGCATCGATCGGCGGAAACCAGATGACGGGCGGGACTTCGATGCCCGATGTGTCGACCCACAGCTTGGCGACGATCGCCGCCGTCATCGAGACTAAGATGACGCGCAGATACTGCATGAAGGCGACAAGGCGCTGGTCGGCGCCAAAAGCGCCGGCCATCAGCACCATGGCGGTGGCCGCACCCGGGGACGAACCCCAGACGGCGGTGGTGCCGGGCAGGATGCGCCAGCGGCTGATCAGCCAGCCAAGCAGGCTGGAGGCCGCGACCGTGGCGATCACCACGCCAAGGAACAGCGGCCATTCCCGGTAGAAGACGGGAAAGATGTCGGCCGAAATCGACGCGGCGACGAGGCAGCCGACAATGGCCTGGGCCGAGCCGAACAGCAGGCGCGGCACCCGCACCGTGGCGCCATTGGTGCCGGCGACAATCGCCGCCAGCATCGGCCCGATCAGCAGCGCCGCCGGCAGAGCGGCGCGTTCGAGCGCGCCGGCAAACAAGGCCGAGATGGTGAGCAGGACCAGCCATTGCCAAGGCTTGGGTATTCGCGCCATGCGCTCGGTGGCGGGCTGGTCAGGAGGCTGCACCGAGGAATCCATGTTTCGGTCTTAGACGCCAAGCCCGGCGATGCGAACCCCGCCGTGCTGAAAAAGCTGCCCGCAGGCCTCAGCCCGTCTTGCCGTCAGGCAACCCGAAGCCGCCGACGGGGTGGGTCTCCACCTGGAACTCGAAGCCGGCGATGAAGGGGCGCGCCTTGGCGATGGCCGCCTGGACCTCCGGAAGCTGCAGTGAGGCCTTGTGGCTTGCCTGGTCGGTCCACACTTCGGTCACCCAGATCGCGTCGGCATCGGCCGGGTCGGTGGCGACGATATAGCTCAGGCAGCCGGGGAGAGCGCCGGTGCTGGCGCGCAGGACGTCCATGACCGCGTCGCGCTGGCCGCGCGCCGCCCGTATCTTGCCGATCAGTCCGTACATGCAGTTGTCTCCCCTTCAAAGTCTTCGACAAGAGTATGCGGACCTTCAGTATGCAGATAGCCGGTCAAGGCATCAACTGGCCGCCATTCACCTCGATCACCTGGCCGGTGATGTAGCCGCTCAGCATATCCGAAGAGAGGAACAGGTAGGCGCCGACGCAGTCCTCCGCCGTGCCGGCCCGGCCCTGCGGAATGGTGGCGACCATGCCCTTGATCTGCTCCTCGGTCGAATAGCGCTCGTGGAAGGGGGTGAGAATGGTGCCGGGCGCCACGGCGTTGACGCGGATGCCGAAGCCGATCAGTTCCTTGGCCATGCCGCGCGTCACGTTGGAGACGAAGGCCTTGGCCGAGCCATAGAGGCCGGCGCCGCCGCCGGCCCCATTGCGCGCGGCGATGGACGAGGTGTTGACGATGAAGCCGCCCTGCTTCTTCAGCCATGGCATCGCCTTGCGCGAGGCGGTCAGCACCGAACGGGCGTTGAGATCCATCACCGCGTCGTAATGCGCTTCGGTCTGTTCGGCATAGGGCACGCGGCCGAGCATGCCGCCGGCATTGTTGACCAGCCCGTCGAGGCGGCCGAAATGTTGCGCGCTGTCCTCGACGACGCGCTCGACATCGGCGGCAACGGAAAAATCGCCCTGGACGAGGAACACCTCGCCGCCGCTGTCACGAATGGTCTTGGCGAGTTTCTCGGCGGCCTCTCGGCTCGAATTGTAATGCAGCGCCACTTTGGATTTCTGCGCGGCATAGGCCAGCGCGAGGGCCGCGCCTATGCCGGTCGAGGCGCCGGTGACCAGCACCGCCTTGCCGGCGAGATCGGGAATGCTGAGCGTGTTGGTGGCTGGCACTGTTGTTCCTCCGGGATGTCTCCCGCCCTTCGTAGGCCTTTGCCACCCCGGTGTTCAAGCCTCAGGGGCGCAGATAGACGTAGCCCTGGCTTTGCAGTTCCGCGAGCTTGACGACGCCGCCCTTGTCGGCGGCATGGAAACCGTCGAGCAGGTCGGTGAGCGAAATGTCCATGCCCCGCATGGTGTTGCCGCAGGCCTGCGGCTCGAGCCCCTGCTGCACCAGGCCGGCGAAGCGGCCGGAGACCGCGGCCGATATGCCCTTCGACTTGAAGCTGGCCAGGGCCGGGCCATGCACGACCAGCACGATGTCGACATTGCCGCCGGTGCCTTCATAGTGGTTCTTGATGTTGCCGAGCACGAAGTTGACCTTGTCCACATCGCTCAGATGATAGGCGACCTTCAGCCTGGCGGGGCCCGCGGTCGCGGCCTGCGCGGCCCGCAGGCCAAGAAACGTCCCGGTTCCGGCAAGAACCGCGCGGAACATGTCGCGTCTGCGCATGGCATCCTCCTCAGATTTCACCGCTATTTGCGTGGCTGCGGCAGCAATACTAGCATACGTTGACGCTACGTCCTGTCGATGCGAGGAGAGGTCACATGACGTTCGGGGCAAGGAAATGGAAGACAATTGCGGGCGCCGGAATTGGCATTGCCCTGCTTGGTTTGCTGTCGGGCACGGCGGTCGCCGAAGATGCGCTGAAACTCAGGGAACTCAGCCCGAACGGGTCGGACGCTTGTTTCGGCCGGGTCTATGACGCGGCCCATCTGAAGGCGCATCCGAAGCAGAAAGTGGCACGGATCTTCTTCTACTACGGCCATGACCCGGTCAGCCGGCCGAACGAAGAACCCACGGCAAATGCCGACACGTCCTACAATGGTTTTCTCACCACGACGGTGCGCGGCGCCAAGGCGCCGCAATGGGCCGGCGGCTGGTGCAATCATGAATCCGAGGACGGCACATCAGGGCCGATCCGTTGCGGCATGGACTGCGACCGCACCATGGCCTCGCTGAAGGTCGATGACAAAGGCCGTCTGATTGTCACCGATGTCTCGGCCGACCTCTATCTCGATGCCGGATCGGAAGAGGAACTCGGCAAGGCGGAATATGACAGGCAGGCGCTGGGCTCGGAGGACGACAATTTCCGCCTCGACCCGATGCCGGCCGCGACCTGCAAGGCCGAGTTCGCGCGCATCGATCCGATCGACCCGGCGCTCGGCCCCCCGCTGCGCGAGCGGCTTAAGCCCGACCAGGCGTTCTGCTATGGCCGCGACTATGACGCGTCGCACCTTGCCTCGCACCCCAACCAGTTGACGCAGTCGATCCGGGTTTTTCGCGGGCCGGTGGAACTGGCGTCTTTCGCCTCCGGTGGTGACGCCGCCAATTGGCCTGATGGCGCCGACATCGCTGTCTCGGTGACCACCAGGCTGAAGTCGGGAAAGGTCACGCAGACCTATTCCTGCCAGGGCGAAGCCGACCAGTGGCGCTGCGCGGCAAGCTCTAAGATGAGCGATTTCTCCTGCGACATCGCGCAGAAGGAAATCTTCCTCAAGCGCGGCGCCAACGGCACGATGATGCTGGCCAATCCCAACAGCAGCCTGGCGATCGTCGATCTGTGCTCGAAGGCAGCGGACGGCAAGACGAAGTCGGACGACAAGGTCTACCGGCTGGAGCCAATGCCGCAATCGGCCTGCGCACCTTGAGCACGGCTTCGTCATCCTGTGGTCTGCGCCGCGTCGCTTCGCTGCTGCTCCGCCCGTGGATGACGAAGTCCAGACGCTTTGGCTAATTTTCCAAGGTCGTGACGGGGGATTGCCTCACGCGAACGGCACGGCCGTCGTGCCTTTCGGCAGCTTCGCCTCGTCGTCGGGCTCCACATGGATGGTGACGCGCACTGAGGGGATTTCGGCCTTCAGCGCGTCTTCGATCCGGTCGCAGATGACGTGGCTGGCGCCGACCGACATGTCGGCGTCGACGACCAGATGGAACTCGATGAAGGTGGCGCGGCCGGCGATGCGGGTTTTAAGGTCGTGCACCTCCAGCGCGCCCTTGCAATTGGCCGAGATGACATCGCGGATGCGCATGTGTTCCTGCGTGTCGACGGCACGGTCCATCAGGCCGTTCATCGACGAGCCGATGACGTGCCAGCCCTGCCACAGGATGTTGAGCGCGACGATGACGGCGAGCGCCGGATCGAGGATCTGCCAGCCGGTCAGGATTGCCCCGACCAGGCCGCCGAAGACGCCCACCGAGGTGACGACGTCGGTCATGATATGGTTGCCGTCGGCAACCAGCGCCGGCGATTTTTCGGCCCGGCCGGCGCGGATCAGCGTCCACGCCCAGAAGGCGTTGATCAGCGTGGCGATGCCGTTGACGGCAAGGCCGTTCCAGGGTCTTTCCAGGGGCGCCGGTGCTTGCCAGGAGCGCCAGACCTCGTTGAGGATCAACAGCGCGGCGACGACGATCAGCACGCCTTCTAGCACGGCCGAGAAATACTCGGCCTTGTGATGGCCGAACGGATGATCCTGGTCGGCCGGCTTGTAACTGACCTGGATCGCCCAGAAGGCGGCGACCGAGGCAATGACATTGACGATCGATTCCAGAGCGTCCGAATAAAGCGCGACGGAGCCGGTAATGTACCAGGCGGCCAGCTTCAGCGCGAGCACGACAAAGGCGACCACGATCGACCAGAAGGCAAGGTTGGCAACCTTGCGCTTCGCGGCCGCCTTGGCTGCGATCGCCATCGTGTTCTCGGCTTCGGCCATCGCGGTCAGGCTGCCTTTTCCTTGGCCTTGCGCGGCAAATGGGCGACGATGTTCTCGATGATGCGCATGCCGGCATTGTGGCCGAGCGTCATGATCGATTCCGGATGGAACTGCACGGCGGCGATCGGCTCCTTGCGGTGCTCGAAGGCCATGATGATGCCGTCCTCCGTCTCGGCCGTGACAATGAAATCATCGGGCAGCCGCACCGGATCGGCGAAGATCGAATGGTAGCGGCCGACAGTGACTTCCTTTGGCAGGCCGGAGAAGATGATGCCGGGCTTGGAGACGCGGATGCGCGAGGGCTTGCCGTGCATGGGAATATGCAGCTGGCGCAGTTCCCCGCCATAGGCCTCGGCCAGCGCCTGCAGGCCAAGGCACACGCCGAAGATCGGCAGGTCGCGGGCGCGCGCTCGTCTGATGGTGGCGGCGCAATCGAAATCCTTCGGCGTGCCCGGTCCGGGCGAGAGCACGACGAGGTCCGGCTTCAGCCGCTCGAACACTTCCTCCGGCACCGGCGTGCGCACGGTCGAGACATTGGCGCCGGTCTGGCGGAAGTAGTTGGCCAGCGTGTGGACGAAGGAGTCCTCGTGGTCGACGAGCAGGATGTTGACGCCGTCGCCGACCCGCGCGGTGGTGCGCTCGGTGTTGGCGGAATTGCCCGTCTTGGCGTCGCGAATGGCGGAGAGCATGGCGGATGCCTTCAGTTCGGTTTCGGCTTCTTCTTCCTCGGGGATGCTGTCGAACAGCAATGTGGCGCCGGCGCGCACTTCGGCTATGCCGTCCTTGATGCGGATGGTGCGCAAGGTGAGGCCAGTGTTCATGTCGCCGTTGAAATTGACCATGCCGATCGCCCCGCCATACCAGGCGCGCGGGCTCTTCTCGTTCTGCTCGATAAAGCGCATGGCCCACAGTTTCGGCGCGCCGGTGACGGTGACCGCCCAGGCATGCGACAGGAAGGCGTCGAAGGCGTCCATGCCTTCGCGCAGGCGGCCCTCTATGTGGTCGACGGTGTGGATAAGCCGCGAATACATCTCGATCTGGCGGCGGCCGATGACGCGCACCGAGCCGGGCTCGCAGACCCGCGACTTGTCGTTGCGGTCGACGTCCGAGCACATTGTGAGCTCGGATTCGTCCTTCTTCGAATTGAGCAGCTTCAGGATCTGCTCGCTATCCGAGATGGCATCGTCGCCGCGCTTGATGGTCCCCGAGATCGGGCAGGTCTCGACCCGGCGGCCGTTGACGCGCACGAACATTTCGGGCGAGGCGCCGATCAGATATTCGTTTTCGCCGAGATTGATGAAGAAGGAATAGGGCGAGGGGTTGATCGACTTCAGCTTGCGCGAAATCTCGGAGGGCTGGGTCTCGCAGCGCTCGTAGAACATCTGGCCGGGCACTACCTCGAACAGGTCGCCGCGCTTGAACGAGTCCATGGCGCGCCGCACAAGGTTGGCGTATTCGCCGGGTTCATGGTCGCCGCGCGGCGGGATGCGGTCAGCGGTCCTGAACGGCTCGGCGCTTGCGTCACGGGCCAAGCCTTCCGTCGAAAATCCCTCGCCTGAATAGTCGTAGCGGTCGGTCCAGGCCTTTGCGGAATAATGGTCGACCACCAGGATCTCGTCGGGCAGGAACAGCACAAGGTCGCGCTGGCTCGGCTTGCGCTCGAGCTTGTAGTCGACCGGGTCGAACTGGAAGGCGAGGTCGTAGCCGAAGGCGCCGTAGAGGCCGAGATTGGCGTCTTCCTCGGTCTTGAACAAGGCGGTGATGGCGCGCAGCACGGTAAACACCGAAGGCACGCGGCTGCGCTCCTCTTCGGTGAAGACACGGCCGGGTTTGGCGACGTCGAGGCGTATCAGCGTCTTCGTCGTCTCGGCGATGGTGATGTCGGCAAGGCCGCCCAGCGTCTTGCCGATGACCGGCAACAGCGCCTCGCCACGGCCGTTCAGTGCCTCGATGCGCATGGCGCGGCCGCGCGCGGAGATGACCAAAGGCGGATCGATGATGGCGGTGTCCCAGCGCGTGTAACGGCCGGGATATTCGTAATTGGAGGAAAACACCGCGCCCCGACGCGAGTTCAAGCCGTCGACATAGGCGTCGATCGCCCCCGCATAGGGCCGGTCGTGGCGCTCACGCGCAATGGTGATGCCACCCGCGGTCACGAAGCTTTCAGCGCCGTTTTCCAGAACCTTCATCGTCATTGCCGTCTCCATCAGCTTGTTGGGGCAACGGACCCGGGACTGGCTTTGGAAAAACAAATGGCCGCCCGGACTTTCCGTTGCGGCCACCCTCTCTTTTCACGCACGCGCGTTCGGACAGGCCGCTGTCAGCAGGCCCACCACCAAATGGTCTTGGTCGAACGCATGTTCATGGCGAAATCCATAGCGGCGAAAAACCGGATGCGCAACAGGTTTGAAAGGCTGTCCGGTGGCCGCCGCTTCCCGGGCCCATGGCACATCGCCACAGCCGGTGGCGTTGCCTAGACTATACATCTGACATCCAGAGAACGGGAAAACACCCATGACCGACCAGGCCGAGCGCGCGCGGACGTTCCATTCCCTTCACGTCAAGGGCAACCCGATCGTTCTCTACAATGCCTGGGATCCGGGCTCGGCCAAGATCGTCGAAAAGGCGGGCGCCAAGGCCATCGCCACCGGAAGCTGGCCGGTCGCGGCCGCCTTCGGCTATGCCGATGGCGAGAAGATCCCGCTGGACCTGGCGCTCGACAACATCAGGCGTATCGTGGGGGCAGTCGACCTGCCGGTGACCATGGACCTCGAGGGCGGCTATGGCGTCGAGCCGGAAGCGGTCGCCCAGACGGTGACACGCGCCTTGCAGGCTGGCGCCATCGGTTTCAATTTCGAGGACCAGATCGTCGGCGGCGCCGGCCTGCACGACATCGCCGTCCAGGTGAAGCGGGTCGAGGCGGCCGCGGCCGCCGTCAAGGCCTCCGGCATTCCGGCCTTCCTCAACGCCCGCACCGACATCTTCCTCAAGGCCAAGCCCGATGCGCATGACAAGGCGCTGCTCGACCAGGCGATCGAGCGGGCGCATGCCTATGAAAAGGCCGGAGTGAACGGTTTCTTTGCGCCGGGCCTTGGTGACGAGAGGCTTATCGAGGCGCTGTGCAAGACAGTTGCGCTGCCGGTCAACATCATCGCACTGGCGCATGTGCCGCCGCGCCAGCGGCTGGCCGAACTCGGCGTCGCCCGCATCAGCCACGGCCCGGTGCCTTACCGGCAGATGGCCGAATGGCTGGAGGCCAAGGCGCGGCTGGCGATCTCGGGCTAGGTCAATCCTCCAGCGTGCCCGACCTGGCATCGGCGCTCTTCCTGTCGCCGACCAATTTCAGCAGGTCCTCGCCGGCGCGGATGATGCGGCGCGAGCGGCGGGTCAGGATGATGCCGTCCTGCGGCGCGAACACTTCCGTGCGGCCATCGATCTCGCCCGGTGCATGGACGATGGTGGCGAGGCGATCGCCCCTGATGACGCGGTCGCCGGGCTTCACGTCATAGAGGACGGCGCCGGCCCGAGGCGCCGGCATCATGTCGATGTTTTCCAAGGGGGCGACGACGCCCTTGAATGGGCCGGGCGCAGGCAGCGCGCCGTCGGCGATCACGCCGCGCGCCACCAGCAGCCGGTAAAGCCCGTCGGCGTCGGCCTTGGCGAGCGCGCCGTCGACATCGAGGATGCCGCGATATTCGACCGTGGTGGCGACGCGCCGGTCGAACTTCGCCACGTCGGCGGGAACGTTCTGGTAGGGCATGATCGAGGCGCCTTCGAAGGTGCCGTCGGTGTCCTCGCTCCACAGCACGACCGCATCGACGCCCATGGCGGCGGCGCAATCAGCCATGGCCGGCCACAGGCTGGTGTGGATGTAGAGATAGGCTAGGCCCTCATCGTCGCAGTGCAGGTCGAGCACGATGTCGTGGCCGAGCGACAGCTGCACCAGGCGGGACTTCAGCCGCTGGTCGGCGCCGCCGAAGCTGGTGTCGGGCAAGAGCTTGGTGTCGGGCGCGGCAAGCAGCGGAAAGGCTCGGTTGAAATTGGTACGGGTGCCCAGGTGAAAGCGGCCTTGGTGCTCGCCGAAATGATATTGCGCGCGGCCGATCGGGTTGGCCCAGGGCACGATGGTGATATTGCCCCTGATGCGGCCTTCGGCAGCGGCCTTGTTCAGCGCCGGCATCAGCGCGTCGATGGCGACGACGCCCGGCAGCTCACCGGCGTGGAGGGCGGCCTGCAAATAGGCCGATGGCGCCGCCTTGTCGCTACCTGTGAAGCGAAACACCGGGAATTCGTAGGAAACGCCCTCGCTGTCACCGGCGATGCGTTCGATCGATTTCTGCATGACTTTCTCCGTTAGAGCGAGAAGACATGCCCATTTGAGGTATCGCTGTCGATTGGTCCAGTCGGCCGCGCTATGGGCGCAAGATTTCCATCCCTTTGGCGAATGGACGTCTATTCGGCTGCAGCCTGGAGCGGGACGGGCGCGCGCCGATCCAGCGCTTGCGACAGCACCGCGACGGTGACCGCCAGCAGAGCGAGCACCGCGCCGACCAATGGCAGTTGGGCATAGGAAACGCCGGCCGAAAGGGCCACACCGCCGATCCAGGCGCCGCTGGCATTGCCGACGTTGAAGGCGCCCTGGTTCAGCGTGGCGGCAAGGTTCGGCCCTTCGGCAGCGGCCTCGACGACACGGATCTGCAGCGGCGGCACGACGACGAAGATGAGCAGTCCCCAGAGGAAGACGATACCGACAGCGATACTGGCAATGGCGCCGAACTGCATGAAGCCGACGAACAGCACCGCCATCAACAGCAGCGTGCCAATGACCGTCGGCATCAGCTTCCAGTCCGCCAGCCGCCCACCAATGATGTTGCCGATCGTCATGCCGGCGCCGAACAGCAGCAGAACCCAGGTGACGGCAGAGGTCGACAGTCCGGACACGTCGGTGAGGTAGGGTTTTATGTAGGTGAAGACGGCAAACAGGCTGGCCGAGGCCAGCGAGGCGATCAGCATCGCCAGCCAGACCTGCAGCCTGCCCAGTACCCGCAACTCGCCGCGCAGGCCGCCGCCGCTCGGTTCAGCAACATCCGACGGCACCAGCCAGGCGATCGCCGCGACCGAGATCAGGCCGATGCCGACCACGGCGATGAATGTGGAGCGCCAGCCGAAAGCCTCGCCAAGCGCAGTGCCGGCGGGAACGCCCAGAATGTTGGAAAGCGTCAGTCCGGCAAACATCAGCGCCATGGCGCTGGCGCGTTTGTTGCGCGGAACCAGGCTTGCGGCCACGACCGAGCCGATGCCGAAGAAAGCGCCGTGGCCAAAAGCCGTGAAGACACGCGCCGCCATCAGTGTCCAATAGTCCGGCGCTATGGCGCAGAACAGATTGCCGACGACGAATGAAGCTGTCAGCCCGACCAGCACCGGCTTGCGCGGCAGGTGCGCGGTGGCCATGGCAACGATCGGGGCGCCGAAGACGACGCCCAGCGCATAGCCGGTGACCAGCAGGCCGGCCGAAGGGATCGACACGCGAAGGTCGGCGGCGACCTCGGGCAGCAGGCCCATGATGACGAATTCGGTGGTGCCGATGCAGAAGGACGCAATGGCAAGCGCGAGGATCGGCAGGGGCATGAGGCGTCCAGACTGAATCGGTTCAATTTTCAGACTGCGCGAGTATCCATGCCAGGCGCAATGTCTATCGCTGCAATGCAGCAATGCAGAAAGCGAGGGGCAGATCGAAAACGGGGCGCCGAGACGCCCCGTCTGTCGATCGTCCGCGGACGAACTTGCGGATCATGGCGCCTTCGGCAAGGCATAGGCGATGATGTAGTCGCCACGGTCGGGCGATTGGCGCGCCCCGCCCGCCGAGACGACGACGAACTGGCGGCCGCTTTCGGGCGAGGTATAGGTCATCGGCGTCGCCTGCGCGCCGACCGGCAGGCGGCCTTTCCAAAGCTCCTCGCCGGTGGCGATGTCGATGGCGCGCAGATAATAGTCCTGTGTGCCGGAATAGAAGACGAGGCCGCCGGCCGTCGTCACCGGGCCGCCGAGCGACGGCATGCCGATCGGGATTTGCAGGCCGGTCTTCATGCCGAGCGGGCCGGTGTCCTGCAGCGTGCCGGCCGGTACCTGCCAGACGAGTTTTCGCGTGTTCAGGTCGATGGCGCTGATCGTGCCGTAGGGCGGCTGATGGCAAGGCACGCCGAGCGGCGACATGAAGCCGTTCTTCAATGCGCCATAGGGCGTGCCGAGCTGGGTGCCGAGGCCATCATGCGCCGCCGAGGGGCCATAATTATCGGCCACGGCGCGTGGCAGCAACTCGACGAATTGCGGCATGCGGATGTCGTTGACGATCAGAGTGCCATTGGCCTCGTCGATCGAGGCGCTGCCCCAGTTCATGCCGCCATAATAGCCGGGAAACTGCAGCGAGCGCGTCGGGCCCGGCGGCGTGAACTCACCCTCGTAGCGCAGCCTCTTGAAACCGATGCGGCAATAGAGCTGGTCGAACGGGGTGGCGCCCCACATGCTGGCCTCGGTGAATGGCTGATCGCCGATCGAAGGCATGCCGACCGAATAGGGCTGGGTCGGCGACAGGAAGTCCTCCTTGGCGCCGCCGTCCTGTGGCACCGGCTTTTCCTGCACTTCGGCGATCGGCTTGCCGTCGCGGCGGTCGAGCATGAAGATCTGGCCGCGCTTGGTCACCTGGATCAGCGCCGGTACCTTGCCGCCCTTGCCGTCGGGTACGTCGTAGAGCGCAGGCTGCGAGGGAAGGTCATAGTCCCACAGATCGTGATGCACGGTCTGGAATTTCCAACGCTCGCGGCCGGTGGCGATGTCGAGGGCGACGACCGAGGCGGTGTAGTCCTCGGCCGCCTTGCTGCGTTCGGCGCCGAAGAAGTCGGGCGTGGCGTTGCCGGTCGGCAGATAGACGAGGCCGAGCGCGTCGTCATAGCTGGGCGTCGACCAGACATTGGGCGTGCCGCGCGTGTAGCTCTGGCCCTCCGGCGGCAGTTTGGTGATGGCGGGGTTGCCGAGGTCCCAGGCCCAGACCAGTTCGCCGGTTTTAGCGTTGAAGGCACGGATGGCGCCGGAGGGTTCACCGGTCTCGACATTGTCCCAGACCCAGCCGCCGACCATGATCAGGTCGCGCATGACTGTCGGAGCCGAGGTCTGGAAATAGAAACCGGCCTTGACCTCGCCCATGCCTTGCTTGAGGTCGACAATGCCGCCCTGGCCGAAATCCGCGCAGGGCTGGCCGGTCCTGGCATCGATCTCGATCAGCCGCGCGTCGATGGTTGTCATGACGATGCGTCCGGTACAGGCGGCTGGGGTGCCGCCGGCCGCTGCATCGGCCGCCGGCTGGTAGTAGCTCACGCCACGGCAGCGCTGCCACAGCGGCGCCGAGGCCTTCGGGTCGAATTTCCAGCGCGGCTCGCCGGTCTCGGCGTTGAGTGCATTGACGATATTTGTCGAAGAGCAGGTGTAGACGGTGTCGCCGATCTGCAGCGGCGTGTTCTGGTCCTCGGCGCCCTTGGCCGGGACATCGCCGGTGCGGAAGGTCCAGGCGACCTTGAGGTCTTTCACATTGTCCTTGTTGATCTGGTCGATCGGCGCATAGCGCGTGCCGGCGGGCGTGCGGCCGTAGTGGCGCCAGTCGGTGCTGGAGGCCGTCGCGGCGGCAGGCGTCGGCGCTTGACTGGCGGCGACCGTGTCGCGGATCACGCCATGCGGCTGGAAGGCATAGGCGGCGGTGGCGACCAGGCCGAGCACGAGGATGCCGGCAAGGGTGAAGGGACCACGCTTGCCGCTGCTGGATGACGGGAACAGCGGCGCCAGCAGGAGAGCGATCACCGCAAGCACCGCCGGCGCGACCAGTCGCGGCACCAGCGGCCAGAAGTTCAGTCCGGCCTCCCAGAGCGCCCAGGCGATGGTGGCGAGGAAAACGAGGATGTAGAGCCAGAAGCCGGCACGGCGGCGCAAGGCAAAGAGGAATCCCGAGATGATGATGCCGGCACCGGCCAGCGCGTAATACCAGGAGCCGCCAAGGCCGATGAGCTGGACGCCGCCATAAAGCAGCGGCAGGCCGATGATCATCAGCACCAGGCCGAAAAGGACAAGCAGCCAGATGCCGCCGGAGCTGTTGGAATCTTGGTTTGGCATGTGGATCCTCACGCTTTTCCGGTCGCGATGCCTCGCGGTCGCGGCGGCCGAAAGGGCCATCAGGGCGATCTTTGGAGCTCGGTCGTCGGCTTCCGGTTTTCGGCGACGGGGGCTTCGCCAGGGAAAAGAATTTTATCGCAACCTAATAGATAGCATGTTATCTTTTTGATCATGCCCAAGCAAGACCTGGATCGAGCCAGATTTGGCCAACTCGTTATATCAGTCGCCAGGCTGTGGCGGCGCGCGGCCGACAAGGCGCTCGACGATTGCGGGCTTTCGCATGCCACCGCCATGCCATTGGTGATGCTGTCGCGGCTGGGCGACAATCAGCGCCAGGGCGTGCTTGCCGATCATCTCGGCTTCGAGGGGCCGTCGCTGGTGCGCATCGTCGATCTGCTGGTCGAGGAAGGGCTGGTGACGCGCACCGAGGATGCGGCCGACCGACGCGCCAAGATCCTGTCGCTCACCGATGCCGGGCGCAGCCGCGTGACCGAGATCGAGCGGCTGCTGGCGGTGCTGCGCGCCGACCTGCTCAGCGATGTCGGCGACGCTGAACTGAGCGGTGCCATGCTTCTGCTCGGCCGGCTGGAGGCGAAGCTGAGCCGACCGGATACGGGGGAATAGACCTCAGGCCAGCGGCTTCAGCTCCTGGGCAATCGTGGGGAGCAGTTCCGACACAGTGGGATGGATGTGCATCGCGCGCGCCAGCGTGTCGACCGGCGCCTTGGCGTACATCAAATCGAGCACGCAATGCACCGCCTCGTCGCCGCCGGGACCGAGCACCGAGCAGCCGAGGATCTGCCGCGTGTCGGCATCGACGAGGATCTTCATGAAGCCTTGCGTCTCGCCTTTTTCGACGGCGCGGCCGACGCGGGTCATCGGCCGCTGGCCGACCAGCGCGCGGCGTCCGGATTTCCTCACCGCCGCCTCGGTCATGCCGCAGCGGCCGAGCGGCGGGTCGATGTAGAGCGCATAGGCCTCGATGCGGTCGCTGACCTTCCGCGGGTCGTTGTCGAGCAGATTGGCGGCGACGATCTCGTAGTCATTGTAGGAGGTGTGGGTGAAGGCGCCCTTGCCGTTGCAGTCGCCCATCGCCCAGATGCCTGGGACACTGGAGCGCAGCTGGTCGTCGACGATAACGGCACCACGTTTGTCGACGGCGACGCCGGCTTTGTCGAGGCCGAGATCGTCGGTGTTGAGCGTTCGGCCGAGCGCCAGCAGCACATGAGAACCGACGGCCGGCGGCTTGCCGGCCGAGAAGGTCACGGCGATATCGTCGCCTTGTTTGGCGAAGCCGATATCGTCGGCGCCGACATGGACCGTAATGCCCTCGTTTTCGAGGATGGACAGGATGGTGGCCGAGACGTCCTCGTCCTCGCGGCCGGTCAGGCGCGGGCTCTTCTCGATGACGGTGACGTCCGAGCCGAAACGGCGGAACATCTGCGCGAATTCGAGCGAGATGTAGCTGCCGCCGACGACGATCAGATGGCGCGGCAGGACCTCGAGATCCATCATCGAGGAATTGGTCAGATAGTCGATATCGTGGATGCCGGGCAAATCGGGCACGGAAGCGCGGCCGCCGGTGTTGAGGAAGATCTTTGCGGCAGTCAGAAGGTCGTCGCTGACGCGCACCGTATTGGCGGATTCGAAGCGCGCATGGCCGCGATAGAGCGTGCATTTGTCCATGCCGGCGATCCAGCTTTCCAGCCCGGTGCGGGAGGCGCCCGAAACCTTGTCCTTGCGCGCCTTGATCGCCTTGTAGTCAACGCCGACAGGGCCGGAGAGCGTCACGCCATAATCGGCGGCGCGCCGCGCCAGATGCGCGGCATAGGCGCTCGCCACCATCGTCTTGGTCGGGATGCAACCGGTGTTGACGCAGGTGCCGCCGACCAGCTTGCGCTCGATCAGCGCCACACTCATGCCGGCTGCGTTCAACCTGCCGGCGAGCGGCGTGCCGGCTTGGCCGGCGCCGATGATGATGGCGTCGAATGTTTTTGCCGTCATGCCACCGCCGCCACGATCAGCAGGCCACCGATGATCGCCACCGCGTCCTCGATGAAGGCGGCGGGCTGATCCTTGCCGAAAGCGGCCGCCAGCCGGCCGCGCGCTTCGGCACCGCCATAAGTGCCGATTACCGCGCCGATGGCGCCGGCGATCAGGCAGACGATGGTGGCGCCACCGGTCGCGCCGATCACAGCACCGGTGAATGCTCCCATGATGATGCGGGCGCCGAACTGTTGCGGCACTTTACGGCTTGGCGTCGAGGGCAGCTGGTCGGTGACAAGCTCGACGATGGCGAGGATGGTGAAGATGCCGACTGCGGCCCAATGGCTCATGAAGCTCGCCCAGGTGCCGGCAACCGGCAGCCAGCCCAGATACGCGCCCCAGGCGACGGCAGCCGGCGCGGTCATGGCGCGCAGGCCGGCAATGACGCCGATCAGAAGTGCAAGAAGATAGAGCATGTTGATCCCCTCGATCAGCAGGCCAGGACGGCCTTGAGACGGCAGGCTACCATAGGTCCAATATTTGACCAGTACTTGGATTGGCGCTTTTCTGCTGGACGCGAACTATGCTTTGCAAGGACGTCAATCGGAGACCCCGCCATGGCTGGAAGCGAGCGCACGAAGATGGCGGCCGGCGAATGGTACTCTTGCCTCGATGACGAGCTGGAGGCCCTGCGTGCCCTGGCGCGCGACGCGGTGTTCGAGCACAATTGCCTGCCGCCAAGGCAGCGCGGCAATCTCGGGACCGGCCTGAAGGCATTGCTCGGCGGCGTGGGCGAGGGCGTCCGCATCGAGGCGCCGTTCCACTGCGCCTACGGCTTCAACATTGTTCTCGGCGATGGCGTCTTCCTCAACGCCGGCTGCACCATTCTCGACACGGCAAGCGTGCGCATCGGCAAGGGAACGCTGCTCGGCCCCAATGTGCAGATCTATTGCGCCGAGCACCACAGGCAAGCTGCCGGGCGACAGGCGGGGCTGGAGATCGCCAGGCCGGTTGAGATCGGCGCCCATGCCTGGATCGGCGGCAGCGCAATCATCCTTGGCGGCGTCAGCATCGGCGAGGGCGCCATCGTCGGCGCCGGCGCGGTGGTGACGCGCGATGTGCCTGCGAACGAGACGGTGGTCGGCAATCCGGCGCGACCGGTCAAGCGCGGCTGAGGTCCATTGCAAACAATCAGGCGTGCGCCGTCCGTTCGCCCTGATCCACCCGCCGGGAGAATTCGCGCCGATACTGCGCCGGCGATGTCCTCAGTCTCGCAGCGAAATGCTGGCGCAGCGAGGTGGCGCTGCCGAAGCCGGCCTCGAAGGCGACGATGTCCATCGATTTTTCCGTCGCTTCTAGCAGCCGCTGCGCCAGTTCGATGCGCCGGCTGGTCAGCCAGTCGCCAAAACTGGTGCCGATCGATTTCTGGAAGCGGCGGGTGAAGGTGCGCCGTGTCAGGCCGGCGGCGTCGGCGACGCTGTCCAGGCTGTGCGTCTCACCAAGTGTGGCGCGAACCGCGTCGAGCGCCTGGCTGAAACGGTCGGCGTCAGCGCTTTTTGCCACGGGGCGCTCGATGAACTGCGCCTGCCCGCCCTGGCGGTGAGGCGAGAGGACGATGTGCCGGGCGAGCCGCAGTGCCGCTTCCGCGCCATAACGGGCGCGCACGATGTGCAGGCAGCAGTCCAGCCCGGCGGCGACGCCGGCCGAGGTGACGATGTCGCCGTCATCGACATAGAGCACGTCGGCATCGATCGAAATGTCGGGGTGCAGGGCGCGCAGCTGGTCCGTATAGGCCCAGTGCGTGGTCGCGTTGCGGCCCGAAAGCAGGCCGGCGGCGGCAATGGCAAAGGTGCCGAGGCACAGGCCAACGATCAGCGCGCCGCGCCGGTGCGCGCGGCCGAGCGCTTCGTCGAGCGGCTTCGCGAGAGGGGCTCCGAGATCCTTCCAGCTCGGGATGATGATGATGTCGGCATCGTCGAGCGCGGACAGATCGTGCGGGACAAGGATGCTCAGCCCGGCATCGGTCCGGATCATGCCTTGCTCGACCCCGCAGACACGAAAGTCGAAGCGCGGCAGGCCAAGCCTCGTGCGGTCGGCGCCGAACACCAGGCAAGGCACGGAGAGGTGGAACGGGCTGATGCCGTCGAAGGCGAGGGCGGCAATGATCGGGGCGGTCATGGGCGTTTCCGGTTCGAAAGCTGGATTGTCCCAATTATTTCGAATGATGTCAATCGGGCCACTTTTGACCACTCACAAAGCCGCCTATTTTCCGCCCATCGCATTCAAGCCGGAAGGAAAACACCATGTCTGCCCCAGCCAACACCTCCCCACACCGCGCGCTGATCGTCGTCGATGTCCAGAACGACTATGACGGCGGCAATCTGGCGATCCAGCATCCGCCGTTCCGCGACAGCATCGTCAATGTGGCGCGCGCCATGGATGCGGCCGCCGCCGCCGGCGTCAAGGTGGTTGTTATCAAGCAGATGGCGCCCGAGACGTCACTGATCTTCGCCAAAGGCAGTCACGGCGGCGAACTGCATCCCGAAATTGCCGGGCGCGGCCGCGACCATTATGTCGAGAAGACGCTGCCTTCGGCGTTTACCGGCACCGACCTCGAGGCGTGGCTGCGCGCCAATGCCATCGATACGCTCACGGTGGTCGGCTACATGACGCATAATTGCGACCTGTCGACCATCATCCATGCCGTGCACATGGGCTTTGCCGTCGAGTTCCTGTCGGATGCGACCGGCTCGGTGCCCTATGCCAACAGCGCCGGCTATGCCTCGGCCGAGGAGATCCACCGCGTGGTCACTGTTATCCTGCAGTCGCGCTTCGCGGCAGTGCTCAAGACCGCCGAATGGGTCGAGTGCCTGAAGACCGGCGCCTTGCCGGAGCGCGACACGATCTATGCCTCCAACCAGCGGGCGCTGGCGCGCAACGCGGCATAGGAATATCCACAAACAGAAAGGGCGCCGCATCACTGCGGCGCCCTTTCTGTTTGGCATTTGAAGGATCCTAGAACAGGCCTTCGATCTGGCCGGCCTCGTTGAGGAAGATCTTCTCCGAGGACGGCGCCTTGGGCAGGCCGGGCATGGTCATGACCTCGCCGCAGATGATGACGACGAATCCGGCGCCCGCCGAAAGCCTGACCTCGCGCACCGGCACGGTGTGGCCGGTCGGCGCGCCGCGCAGGTTCGGGTCGGTCGAGAAGGAGTACTGGGTCTTGGCCATGCAGACCGGGAGGTTGCCGTAGCCGGCCTGCTCCCAGGCGTGCAACTGGTCGCGCACCGACTTGTCGGCGATTGCTTCCGAGCCGCGATAGATGCGCTGCACGATGGTGTTGATCTTCTCGAACAGCGGCATGGCGTCGGGATAGAGCGGCGCGAATTGCGAGGCGCCGGATTCGGCCAGCGCCACCACCTTGTTGGCGAGTTCCTCGATGCCGGCCGAGCCCTTGGCCCAGTGCTTGCAAAGCACCGCCTCTTCACCCATCGAGGCGACATAGTCCTTCATCGCCTGGATCTCGGCGTCGGTGTCGGAATAGAAGTGGTTGATGGCAACCACCGCCGGCACGCCGAACTGCCTGATGTTCTCGATGTGGCGGCCGAGATTGGCGCAGCCCTTCTTCACCGCCTCGATGTTTTCCTTGCCGAGGTCTTCCTTCTTGACGCCGCCATTCATCTTCATGGCGCGCACAGTGGCGACGATGACGGCCGCAGCCGGCTTCAGGCCCGCCTTGCGGCACTTGATGTCGAAGAATTTCTCGGCACCGAGATCGGCGCCGAAACCGGCTTCGGTGACGACATAGTCGGCGAGCTTCAGCGCCGTGGTGGTGGCGACGACCGAGTTGCAGCCATGCGCGATGTTGGCGAACGGGCCGCCATGGACGAAGGCCGGGTTGTTCTCCAGCGTCTGCACCAGGTTGGGCTGCATGGCGTCCTTCAGAAGCACGGCCATGGCGCCGTCGGCCTTGAGGTCGCGGGCATAGACCGGCGACTTGTCGCGGCGGTAGGCGACGATGATGTCGCCGAGGCGCTTTTCCAGATCCTTCAAGTCGGTGGCGAGGCACAGGATCGCCATGACTTCCGAGGCGACGGTGATGTCGAAGCCGCCCTCGCGGGGGAAACCGTTGGCGACGCCGCCGAGCGAGCAGATGATTTCGCGCAGCGCCCGGTCGTTCATGTCCATGACGCGGCGCCACACCACGCGGCGTGTGTCGATGCCGAGATCATTGCCCCAGTAGATGTGGTTGTCGATCAGCGCCGAAAGCAGATTGTGGGCGGTGGTGATGGCGTGGAAGTCGCCGGTGAAATGGAGGTTCATGTCCTCCATCGGCACGACCTGAGCGTAGCCGCCGCCGGCAGCACCGCCCTTGACACCGAAATTCGGGCCGAGCGAGGCCTCGCGGATGCAGACGATCGCCTTTTTGCCGATGCGGTTGAGGCCGTCACCAAGGCCGACCGTGGTGGTGGTCTTGCCTTCGCCGGCAGGGGTCGGGTTGATGGCGGTGACCAGGATCAGCTTGCCGTCCTTGTTGCCCTTCACCGATTTGATGAATTCGGCCGAGATCTTGGCCTTGTCGTGGCCATAGGGCAGCAGATGTTCGGTCGGGATGCCGATCTTCTGGCCGATCTCCTGGATCTGCTTTTTCTTGGCGGCGCGCGCGATCTCGATGTCGGACTTCACTTCGGCCATGACGGCTTTCCTCTGGATTGAACGGTGGAGGGGACGGGGTTGATCTCTATCGCAAGCAGGTTGGAACCGGGCGCGCGGGCATGTTCTAACCCTGTCGCTGCCGTGGCGTCAACTTCCATGCAACTATGTTTCCTATAGAGAAAATTTCTGTGCGGCCGGCCGACCTGTCCTCGGTTCTTTCTGGCTCCGCTTGCCGCGCCGTATAGAAGCCAGAGCGGCGGCGCTTCCGCCGTCTCAAAACAGCCGCACAATGCACGGAATGCGACAGAGGCGACGGCGCAAATTCGCCATCGCAGGAACCGCGACAAGCGAATGCTACTGCGTCAGCACGTTGCTGATTTCGACCATGTTGGAGCGCACGCGCAGGATGTAGAAGCCCATCGTCGTCAGGTGGGTCGGCAGCAGCCAGCCGTCCTCGCGGCCATTGGCGATGATGAAGGGCTGGATGCGCAGGGCCGAGACGAATTGCGCGTCCATCGTGTCCCACAGGCTCTGCAGGTGCTTTTCCTTGATGACGTCCTCGAAGTCGGCCTGCGCGCCCTTCATCAGGCCGTAATAGGCATAGAGCTGGCCATAGGCGAACCAGTAGCGGTCGTCGGCGCGGGTATCGAACCAGCCATTGTTGTGGTTCTCGGCACGCTCCTTGAGGATGGCGGAGGTCGAGCCGATGTCCGATGCGATACGGTCGATATACTGCTTGAGATTGTCGGCGCGGGCATCGAAAGTGGCCTGGCAGGTGGCGAGGCGGGCGTTGAACGAACGCAGCTTGCGCACCGCGTCCCGATAGTAGCTTGGGGTCGGCGTCTTCGGGCCGAATGGGCTCACGCCGAAATACCAGGTGTCTTCATCGAACTGCAGATTGCCGCGCGCGTCCTGCAGATCGGCATCGATCTGCGAGGTCGTGCGCACGCGGCCGAGATTGTCGGCAAGCTCGGTCGCCGTGCGCCGCACCGCCTGGTTGATGCCGCGCTGGAAGGACGCCTTGTTGTCCATCCACGGCGTGTTGTCCCAGTCGATGCCGAACAGGCCGACCTTGTAGAGGATCATCGACGAGATCCAGGCATTCTGGTTGACGTTGAAGTCGGTCAGGTCGGCAGCGATCTGGGCAATGCCGGAGTTGCCGCAGGTCTTTGCCGTGTCGGTGCCGGTACCGGCGGCGACCTGCTCGCCGGCGGAAACATTGCGCTTCTCGAACGTGTAGGTGTCCGGATAGTTCGGGTTGAAATTGTTCCACCACTGGGTGGCGTAGAAGAAGTTGGCGTAGAGACCGATCAGCACCAGCAGCGCCAGGCCGAGCACGGCCTTGAGGATCCAGCCGCGCTGCGTGTACCAGCGGCCGGCCCACAGGAACGGCCACAGGATGGCGCCGATCAAGAGGCCGATGCCGCGGCCGATCCACTGGAAGATCCGGGTGAAGAAATTGACGATCGGATCGAGCATGGCAGTGTCACCCCCTCAAAGCATGATGCCAAAAGACTTTTTGGATAACATCATGCGCCAAAACAACAAGTTAGAACGAAATGGCGGCTCATTTCGTTCTAAAGCGCGTCGCGTCGAAACGGATTCATGCGACGCGCTTTAGGTCTTTGGTTTATGCATGTCGTTTTCCCAAAACCGAGGTCACTTTTGGGCGACATGCATTAGTCAGTCAGGCCGTAGAGGCGTGTGCGAAACGCCACCTTGTCCTTCAAATATGTGGTTTTCAGAACGTCCACAACATGCGATCTCCAGGCGTCGCTGAAGCCGTCATAGTCCTTGTAGAAGCCCTGCTTGTTGAAGATGTAGCGCGAGACGAAGTCGGTCGGCACGAAATCCGAGATCAGCCGGTTGGTCAGCCAGGCGTCGGGATGGTCCGGCTTGGCGCGCACCACCAGGAAGCGCTGCAGGGGAAAGACATCCTCGATCTTGAGGTGGCCAAGCTGGGCGATTTCGCGCTTGGCGGCGTTGAGGAAAGGAAAATTGCCGTCCTTGGTGATCAGGTCGGCATGGCTCTGGATCCAGGTCTGCAGCCAGACCTTGTCGACATCGGTCAGATTGCGGTTCGGCTTGGCGTCGCGGATCAGCGCGCGCACCACCATCTCGGCGCGGTGCTCGAGATAGCCGGACGCTTCGATCCAGGAGGCGCGCGGCAGTTCGATGCGGCCGGTACTGGCCAGGAACTTGAAGACCTTGTCGGCGTCGTTGATCGAGAGATAACTCACCTGCCACGGCCGCGAGCGGCGAAAGCCGGGGGCCGCAGGATCGCTGATCACCGTCGTCATGCCGGGATCGACGAACACGTAGAGCCCGCCGAAATGGCTGGTCCAGTAGGCATTGTGACGGAAGATCACCTGGTCGGGCACCAGCGCGTTCTCGCGGATGTCGCCGCAGATCTTTGCCAGTTCCACCATGCGGGTCAGCATGGCGTTGTCGCGCCAGGCGTCGGGCTCCTGCTTCAGCCGGTCGACGAGCTTGCCGAGTTCGGCGGCCTTGCCCAGCACATCCTCGGCCGACAGGACCTTGAATTCGACCTGGTTGATCGACAGCAGGTCTTCGATGTCGTTGACCTTGGGAACGGAGTCCTCGATCTCGCCGTAGATGACGTCCTTGATGGTCAGCGCGTCGATGGCGCGCTGGTTCTTGGACATGAACTCGAACATCAGCTGCGAGGTGTTGGAGAAGGCCGTGTGCACCACCGGCAAGTCGATCTGCGACGGCGTCAGGATGATGAAGCGGCGGTTGACCTCGTTGGGATCGAGATAGTCGGGATCGCCGCATTCATCGGCGATCTCGGGCGAGAAGCCGGTGCGGTCGATCTGAAAGCCCTTCAGCTTTGTCGGCTGTAGGCCGAACGCGGCCAGCGCCTTGTTGTAGCGCTGGATGAGATGCGGCTCGTCGACGGGGAGCAAACGACCGTAGATGAGCTCGTTGTCGCGCAGCAGGTCGGGTTTTTTGCTCACCTTTCCTTCTCCCCGTTTACGGGGAGAAGGTGCCCGAAGGGCGGATGAGAGGCGCGAGCCTTTCTTCTCCCCTTGCGGGAGAAGGTGGATCGGCGCGACAGCGCCGAGACGGATGAGGGGTGTTCCAGCGGAGTGAGACGCTGGCGTTCACTGGAACACCCCTCATCCGTCGCCTTCGGCGACGACGCCCGGGGGCGAGCCGCTTGTCTCGCTCCGTCCTTCGGACCCCACAAGGGGAGAAGGGAAGGCCGGCGTAGCTCAAGCATTCCAATTGCCCTTCTTCTTCATCTCCTCCATTTCCCGCGCAGCCCGTTCGCGCAGCCGCGCGTCGCGCAGCAGCTTTTCCACGGCGGCGTCGTCGGACTTGTCGGAATAGCGGAACTCGGAATCGGCGTAGCGGTTGATCTCCTGCATGACCATGTCCATCGAGAACGGACCGCGCAGTTCCTCGATCATGGCTTTCTTCTCGTCATAGCTCTTGTGCATGAAGGCTTCCGGCTTCTCGAACCAGTCGTCGGGAAGCTCGATGTCCATGGCGCGCATCTTGATGGCGTCGGTGACGTTCTTGATGGCGCGGCCGGTGAAGCGCGGCTCGGCGTCCTTGATCAGGTGCAGATAGGTGCCGATATCGGCCATGGTCTTGGGTGCGCCATTCTCCTTCATGTAGCGCTCGTAGACCTTCATCAGGCCGTCCTCCTGGGGCTTCTCATGCTCCTCATAGGCTTCCATTACGGCGCGCTGGATTTCCTGTGCGGCGTAAAGCTCGTGCTTGCCCAGAGGGATTTCGTGGTTCTTGCCAGCGAGCAGCACGAAGATGTCGATGTAGTCGTCGCGGGTCTGCGGTCCGTCGACCAGCCAGCGGGCGCCGGCGCGCTGGCGCAGCGCGTCGTCGACGTTTTCAGGGTAGTTGGAGAACATGCCGAAAGAGCAGTTGCCGCGCACCACGGTGCCGGCGCCGGCGAAGGCATCCATGAGGACGCCGGTGATCTCCTGCTGGCCGGCCGAGGCGCGGTCGTCGGAGCGGCGTGCCGCCACCTGGTCGATATCGTCGATCGTGCCGAAGCCGATAACGCGCGGGTTGAGCACATTGTTGATGAACTGGCGGCAGTTCTGGCCCGACTTGCCCTGATAGGACGAGATCTGGTCGACGCCGAAATTCTCATAGGCGAAGGGATAGCCGGCGACCTGGCAGTAGCCGTTGACCAGGCCGGCGATCATCTGGATCAAAGTCGTCTTGCCGGTGCCGGGCGCGCCGTCGCCGATGAAGGTGAAAAGGAAGCCTCCGAGTTCGACGAACGGGTTCAGCTCGCGCTCGAAATCATAGGCCATCAGCATCTTGGCGAGCTTGACCGACTGGTATTTGGCGATGTGGTTGCCGACGACCTCTTCCGGCTTCTTGAAAGTCATCACCAGCGGCTTGGAGCGCTTGCCGGGAGCGACGTCGAAGCCGTCGAGGGTGAAGTCGTCGGCATCGATGCGGATATGGGCGTTCTCGAACGGGCCGATGCCATCGAAGCGGCCTTTTCTGGCCAGCAGCCCGTCAATGGCGACGCGGGCGAAGGCGCGTGCCCTGGTCGCCAGGTCGGCATCGTCCTTCGAGCCCGCTATCGCCTTGTCGAGGCCGGCGAGGATCGATTTCACCGCGTCCTGCGGCGTGTCGAAAAGGAAGTCGGGTTCGGGGATGTCGTTGGGTGCTTCGCCGTCGCTGTCGATCAGCTGGAACAGATAGGACGCCAGGCTGAAAGCCGAGATGTAGGCGGAGGCCGACAGGAGTTTCTTGAAGGCGGACGCCTCGTCGCCCTCGAGCGGCGCGCGGGCGTTCTTCGCCTGCAGGCTTTCGAGGTCCGAGCCTTCGGCGAAGACATCCGATATTGCGAGTGCAATTGCCGTGCCGCGCCGGGCGCGAAACAGAAGCGTGTGCTGCGGGATGGTCAGCAACTGGTCGTCGGGATGGACGGCGCCGACGGTCTTCGACAGCTCGACCTCGCGCGTGCGGCGCACCGAGCCGACCGAGACGGTGGAGACGAAGCGGCGGTTGGTGCCGGCCAAGGCCGTGCCGGATTCGCGCGACGGGTCCTCCAGCACGACGATGCGGGTGATGAAGCTCTGCGCGGTGGCGCGGTGCTTCTCGATCGCCGCTTCCGGGATGGTGGTCAGGCCGGTGTCCATGAAGGATGCTCCGTGGTGTTACGGTCAGACGTCTGAAATGACCTGTCCGTTGGACAGAATATGAACCTTGTAGCCGCCAAAGATCTTCTGTGCTTCGCCGGCGGCGTAGAGCGCCTGGTAGGCCTCGTGCGGGATCAGCGCGTGGTTCTCGTAACTCGACACGCCCTGGCGGGCGGCTTCCAGGTCGTCGGTGTTGATGAAGAATTCCTGCGTCGTCTTCTCGCTGGAAAACAGCCCCTTGCGCCCGGGCTTCTCGCCCTTGGAATAGACCTCCTGGATGGTCCAGGTCAGCAGCCAGGCGTTTTCCGGCTTGCGCACCTTGGCCAGCACTTCGGTCACCGTCGAATTGTTGTCGGTAATGCCTGCGGAATAGAAGGGGCCGAGCACGACGCGGCGCAACTGCTTGGGATGCAGAGGCTCGAAATCCTTGTCGAGGTTGACCGCGATGGTCGCCGGCGACAGCGTGTAGGCGGAGTTCTTCTCGGTGAAATCGTCGAAGCGGTGGGCAAGCTCGGGATTGAGCAGGCCATCGACCGGCAGCGGGATGTCGACCTTGTCGTTGAGCTTGCCGTTCCGGTCGACGAGCTGGCGGACCATGTTCTCGGAGGAATCCTCCACCGTGACCATGTAGACCAGCGGCAGGTTGGCGCTGCCGTCGAAGGTCGCCCAATGGACGAGATAGTAGGGCAGTGCCGTCTTCGGATTGACCGACACCTTGGCCGTTTGCGCCAGCGTGAACGGCCCAAAAGTCTGCTCGCTCTTGACGTCCTCGAGATAGAGCCGTTCGGCCATCGACTTCTGCAGCGCCTCGGGGAATTCCTTGTGGCGCAGGATGAAGTCGGCCATCTCCTCGCGCAGCTCGCCGGCCAGCGGGATGTTGGCAAGGCGCGCATCGGCCTGCCGGCGATCGTTTTCCAGTTCGAGCAGGTTCTGGAACACCGGGAAGCCGCTTTCGGCGCGCGAAATGCGGAATGTGTCCATGAATCCCAGCCGGTTGCGCCAGCAGCCAAAGGACTTGTCGAGCCGGGCGATGTATTCGGCAACGATCTTGGCGACGATGCCGTGCCGGTAGAGCGGCGAGCGGTCGTCGCGCATGAACACTTCAAGGCCGCTGAGCGCGGCCGTGATTGCCGAGAAATACCGCGCCGCCGCGTCGTTTTCGGGGGTCATTCTGTCAGCCCTGGGATTGTCGCACCGATGCGCGCGGCAATTATGACTGCACGTAATTGGCCGAATTGTGCTTCTTCAGCACCTCGTCGAAGCGGCGGGCAAAGGCATCGTCGGCGAGCTTCTTGCGGCGCTGGATATCGGCGCTGGCCACCATGTTCTTCTCGTGCATTTCGAGCAGATCGCCAATGTGCTTCTGCGAAGCGGCGCCGATGCCGGCCATGGTTTCTTCAGCCGTGTTGTCGACCTGGCTGCCCAGCGTGTTGATCTTGTGGGCGACGTCCTGCTGGGCCGCCGTTTTCAGCGAATCTTCCAGCGCCTTGTAGAGCACGATGCGCTGCTCGGTATCGATGGTCAGCTTGTTGATCAGCGTCGACTGCGCGGCGATCTGGTTGTTGAGCGAATCGACGAAGGTCTGGAACATCGAGGTGTAGCGCTCGAGCGTCTGGCTTTCGGCCAGCAGTTCCTGTTCCTTGGCCTGCTTCTCATTGTATTCGGTGGCCAGTTTCGAGCGCTCTCCCTCGAGCTGCGTGCGGTCCTTCTGGCTGGTCGAGGCGGCAATCTTGTTTTCGATGTCGAGCAGCATCGGGTTGAGTTCCTCGATGCGCTTCTGCACGGCTTCGAGGTTCGACATGGTGGTCTTGCGGCGTTCGATCACCTGCGACAGGCTGGCCTCGGAGGTCTTGTAGCGCTGGTCGAGCACCTCCTTCTGCGCCTTCAGGATGCCGACGATGGTGTCGGACTTGGCCAGAAGCTCCTGCAGATTGCCGGCGAGCGACATGTTGCGGACGCGGTCGGTGCGCATGCGCTGCTTGCGCTGGCTGGAGAAGACGCCGACGAAGTTTTCCCAGCCGGTATAATTCTTCATGCTCTCGAATTCGGCGCCGAAGACGTTGGTGGCATCCTCGAGGCCGATGATCAGGTCGGCAATGTTGCCTTCCATCACCTTCTGCTGCTTCAGCACATCCTCGATGCGGGCGTTTTCGATGTCGAAATTGGCGTCGCCGATCTTCTTGTCGGCGGTGGCGAGCGTGTCGAGCACGGTACCGGACTGTTCGATCTTGGTGCGCATGTCCTGGACGACCTGCTTGGTCTTGGCAATTTCGGCATCGAAATTCTGCAATGTCGCCATTGGGGCCTCCCGCTTCGGCTTCCGGTCGCTGGTTGCGAACAGCGGCGAATATATGTGGGGCATCCGGGGATTGAAAGACGTGAAGACAAGGGGCGTGTGAAAACAAAAGAATCCGCCAAGGCCTTGAAAGACAATGAAGGTGGGGTCATGGCGTGAATAGCCGGTCAGCCGGAACTGGTTCAGCTGTCATTGAACTTTCATGCCGGCAAAACAGTCAGCCCCCGCCGGCGCGGAAATGCTGAATTCGGCAGGCAATTGAACCGGTTGCGGGCAAACATATCCATGCGGCCACGCCGCACGACGCGCACTCAGGGCTTCGGATCGGCCTTCAGATAGGCGATGACGTTGGCGATGTCGTCATCATTCGTCAGGCCGCCAAAAGCCATTTTGTTGCCGGGAACCTTGAGCTTGGGGGCCCTGAGATACTCGGTGAGATTTGCCTCGTCCCAGACGAGACCGCCAGCGCCCGCATTCTTCATGGCTTCGGAATAATGGCCAAGGAAGCTTTCCGCGGTGCCGGCGGTGCGTCCGACCACACCCTTGAGATGCGGGCCGACCTTGTCGCGGTCGCTGGCCGCCTCGTGGCAGGCCATGCAGCGGTTGAAGACGTGCTTGCCCTGCACCGGGTCGCCGCCGGCATGGGCGCAAATGGAGGAGGCAATGAGAAGAAGGCTGGCGGAGGAAACGGCTCGAAGCATGGCTGACCCCGGAGAGCTCTGGCTGACGGCCTTATAGGACCGAGGCCTTAACAAACGCTGCATCGCGGAGAGTGAGGCCGGTCGCACCCAATCCCGCGCGGCGACGATGATCTCAGGCTTGCTGTGCGAGGTCGCGGCGCAGGAAATCATGCAGCCGATCGACCGCGGGCGTCGTCGACATCGGGTTGCGCAGGATGCCGATCTCGAGATCCGGCAGCACGGGAAGCCCTTCATTGCCGCCAATGATGCGCAGCGATGGCGGCACGCTGCGCTGGGCGAGGCCGGCGACGGCGAGCCCGGCCTGCACGACCGCGATCAGGCCAAGCAGGGAGGCGCTGGAATAGGTGCAACGGTAGGACCGGTCAGCCTCGCCAAGCGCTTGCAGGACATTCATCCTGGCGGCGCAGCCGGGCTCGAACAGGGCGACCGGCAAGGGATCGGCCTGCCAGGCGACATGGTTGGGCGAGGCGACCCAGACGAAACGTTCGAGCCGGATGACGTCGAGCGGCTGGTCCGGCAAACGAGTGACGATCGCCAGGTCGAGCCGTCCTTCCGCCAGGGTTTTCACCAGCGCGGTCGACTGTTCGCAGATCAGTTCCACCGTCACCAGCGGGTGGTCCTCGGCAAAGCGCGATAGCACAGCTGGCAGAAGGAAGGCGGCGTAGTCGTCCGGCACGCCAAGGCGCACGCTGCCCGTCTCCTTCGGCCGCGTGACGCTCGCCCAGTGACGATCGTGTTCTGGCGCTGCGTGTTCGGCGCCATGTTCCTCGGCGCATGGTGCCTTCTGCGGGGCTATCTGCCGGACAGGACGCTATCGCCGTCCCGCCTGGCACTGGCAGCACTTGCCGGCGCCTGCATGGTGCTGAGCTGGACGGCCTTCTTCGCCGGCTTCGCCATGACCTCGATCGCCACGACGACGATCGTCTATCACGTGCAGCCGTTCTTCGTGGTCATCATCGGGGTGGTCTTCCTCAAGGAGCGCATCTCGCTCGACCAGATGCTGTGGATGCTTGGCGCCTTCCTTGGCGTCGTGCTGGCCAGCGGGCTGGTGGTCTCGCACGCGCAGGCCAGCACGGCCTGGGCGCTGGGCATCGCGCTGACGCTGGTCGCCGCGCTGCTCTATGCGGTGGCGACGATCCTCGCCAAGGGCCTTGGCCAGCAGCGCGCGGAGGTCACCGTGCTTTGCCAGACGATCGTCGGAATCGTCATGCTCGCGCCCTTCGCCGACATCGGCCAGCATGTTCCCGCGCATGCATGGGGCTGGCTGGTCAGCATCGGCGTTCTGCACACCGGCATTGCCTATGTGCTGATGAACTCGGCCTTTCCACGCCTGACGACGCCGGTGATCGGCATCATCACCTTCATCTATCCGGTCGTTGCCATCATCATCGACTGGGCGCTCTACGGGCATCCGCTCGGGCCGGCGCAGGCGGCCGGCATGGCGCTGATCGCCGTGGCGACGCTCGGTGTCCGGCTGGGCTGGCGGTTTCCGCCGAGGCGGGTCTCGGCGGCCTGAGGAGGATCGCCCCGGGGAAGCAGGGTCAGGATTTCATGAAGCCGATGAAATCGTCGGGCGCGGCGCGGCCCATTTCTTCTTCCCAGTGACGACGGCAGAGCGAGACATAGACATCCTTGCCGATCGCCACCTGTTCGCCCTGGCGGGCAACCTTGCCGTCGGCGCCGAGGCGCACGACCATCGTCGCCTTGCGGCCGCAGCGGCAGATGGTGCGCACCTCGCGTAGGTCGTCGGCGATCGCCAGCAGCGCGCGCGAGCCGGAAAACAGCTTGCCCTGGAAATCGGTGCGCAAGCCGTAGCACATGACCGGGATGTTCAGCCGGTCGGCGATGCGGGCCAATTGCCAGACCTGCTCCTCCTGGAGGAACTGCGCCTCGTCGACGAAGACGCAATGCACCGTCGTATGGTCGTGATGTTCGGCGACGCGGGCGTAAAGGTCGTCGCCGTCGCGGAACAT
The DNA here is from genome assembly GCF_030160235.1 of Mesorhizobium huakuii. Classification (GTDB taxonomy): domain Bacteria; phylum Pseudomonadota; class Alphaproteobacteria; order Rhizobiales; family Rhizobiaceae; genus Mesorhizobium; species Mesorhizobium huakuii. Next base: position 249,039 of record NZ_BSNY01000030.1, on the reverse strand, counting down.
CTCGGCCTCCATCTCCAGCCCGATGCGCGACGAGATCAGGCCGCTGTCGCCCTTGCGGTAGTGGCCGGCGACGAACAGCATCGTCGTCATGCCGCGTTCGCGATAATTATACGAGGCCTGCAAGAGCATCGTCGTCTTGCCGGCATTCATCGTTGCGTAGTTGAAGTAGAGCTTGGCCATGCCGCTCTTTTAAGCTGACTTGGACTGGGGCGGGGAGGGGCCGCGGCCGCATTCCCCCGAAAAAGCAGGAACGCCCGTGAAAAAAACGACTGGCACGACAAAAGCGTCAGCCGTGTCGCTGATTGGCCAGTCCGCGCCGTTGATCGTGATTGCCTTGACGCTTGAATCCACACCAGAATGGTGTTTGGCTGACGAAACAAGGCGGGCAGAGAAACCGTAACTACGCTTCGCCAAAGAATCACAATGGGAGACTGTCTATGTCGCGTATGAATTCCTTTGTCGCCGGCCTCGGTCTGGCGGCTTTGTTGTCCACGAGCGCCGCCTTCGCAGGTGACGCCGAAAGCTGCAAGACCGTGCGTCTTTCCGATGTCGGCTGGACCGACATCCAGGCGACCACCGGGATTGCCTCGGTGCTGCTCACCGCTCTCGGTTACGAGCCGAAGGTGATCCAGCTGTCGGTGCCGGTAACCATGGCTTCGCTGAAGAACAAGGACCTCGATGTCTTCCTCGGCAACTGGATGCCGTCGATGACCAACGACATCAAGGACTACACCGCCGATGGCTCGGTCGAGACCATCAGCACGAACCTGACCGGCGCGGGCTACGGCATCGTGGTGCCGACCTATGTCGCGGACGCCGGCGTCAAGTCGCTGACCGACCTCGGCAAGTTCAAGGACAAGTTCAACGGCAAGATCTACGGCATCGAAGCCGGCAATGACGGCAACCGCATCATCCTCGACATGATCAAGAACCCGAAGGACAATCTCGGCGGCTTCGAACTGGTCGAATCCTCGGAGGCCGGCATGCTGACGCAGGCCGAGCAGTCGATGAAGAACAATGAATGGATCGCCTTCCTCGGCTGGACGCCGCATCCGGTGATGGGCGCTATGAAGATCACCTATCTCGACGGCATGGGCGACAGCGGCTTCGGCGCGGCCACCGTGTTCACCAATGTGCGCAAGGGCTACACCACCGAATGCCCGAATGCCGGCAAGCTGATCGCCAACCTGAAGTTCAATCTGGACATGGAAGGCCAGATGATGGACGCGATCCTCAAGGGTGGCGATGCCGCCACGGTCGCTACCGACTGGCTGAAGAAGAATCCGGACGCGGTCAAGCCATGGATCGCCGGCGTGACCACTTTCGACGGCGGCGACGCCGCTGCGGCCATCAAGACCGCGCTCGGAAGCTGAGCCGACTTCGCATCCGGCATGACCGGATGAAGACAGGGCAGCCGTTTGACAAAGGGCTGCCCTTTTTCACATCCTGTGACAAGATGACGTTGCGACAGCGCGGGGCCGAAGGCAGAGCTCCGGTGGAAGAGGGGTGAGATGGATCCGATTTCCAAGTTCATGGTCGATCACAAGATCCCGATCGGCGCCTGGGGAAAGTCCTTTTTCGGCTTCCTGACCGACAATTTCGACACCATCTTCAGAGCCTTCTCCAACGGCCTGAATTTCATTCTCGACGGGCTGGTCAATCTCCTGCTGCTGGTGCCGCCGGTGCTGCTGGCGCTGGTCATCGCTGTTATCGCCTGGTTGCTGCAGCGCTCGCGGCCGCTCGCCATCGGCGTCTTCCTCGGGCTGATCTTCATCATCAACCAGAACCTGTGGAAGCAGACCGTGCAGACGCTGGTGCTGGTCGTCGCCGCCGCCGCCATGGCCATGGCCATCGGCGTGCCGCTCGGCATCTGGGCGGCGCACAAGCCGAAGGTCTACCGGATCATGCTGCCGGTGCTCGACCTGATGCAGACGCTGCCGACCTTCGTCTACCTGATCCCGGTCCTGACCCTGTTCGGTCTCGGCAACGCGCCCGGCCTCATCGTCACCATCATCTTCGTCATCCCGACGGCCGTGCGGCTCACCCATCTCGGCGTCGTCTCGGTGCCGAAGTCGATCATCGAGGCCGGCGAGGCGTTCGGCGCCACCAAGAGCCAGCTGTTGTGGAAGGTGGAACTGCCGTCGGCGCTGCCCACCATCATGGCGGGGCTGACGCAGTCGATCATGCTGTCGCTGTCGATGGTGGTGTTCGCGGCCCTCATCGGCGCCGGTGGCCTGGGCACCGAAATCAACCGCGCGCTGGGTTCGCGCCGCATCGATCTCGGGCTTGAGGCGGGCCTCGCCATCGTCGTGCTGGCCATCGTGCTCGACCGAATGACCCGCATTGGCGTTGGAGGCAAGAAATGACCGTCGCCGTCGATTTCAAGAACGTCGATATCGTCTTCGGCGCCGACCAGGCCGGCTCGCTGGCGATGATCGACAAGGGCGCGACGCGCGCCGAAATCCTCGAGAAGACCGGCAATGTGCTGGGCTGCGCCGGCGCCAGCCTCACCGTGCATGAGGGCGAGATCTCGGTGCTGATGGGCCTGTCGGGCTCCGGCAAGTCGACGCTGCTTCGGGCCGTCAACAGGCTCAACGTGGTGTCGCGCGGCCAGGTGCTGGTCAAGGACGGCGACAAGATCGTCGACGTCGTCACCTGCGACGAGCCGACCTTGCGGCGCTTGCGCCAGAAGCAGGTGGCGATGGTGTTCCAGCAGTTCGGCCTGCTGCCATGGCGCACGGTGGAGGAAAATGTCGGCCTCGGCCTCGAACTTGCCGGCGTGCCGGACGCCGAGCGCAAGGAGCGCGTGCACAAGCAGCTCAAGCTGGTCAATCTCGACCAATGGTCGAAGAAATACGCGCATGAGCTGTCGGGCGGCATGCAGCAGCGTGTCGGCCTGGCTCGCGCCTTCGCCACCGAGGCGCCGATCCTGTTGATGGACGAGCCGTTCTCTGCGCTCGACCCGCTGATCCGCACCAAGCTGCAGGATGAATTGCTGCAGCTGCAGGCGGAGTTGAAGAAGACCATCATCTTTGTCAGCCATGACCTGGAAGAGGCGCTGAAGATCGGCAGCCACATCACCATCATGGAGGGCGGCCGCATCGTGCAGACCGGCGCGCCGGAAGACATCGTGCTGCGCCCCGCCAACGACTATGTCCGCGACTTCATCGCCAATGTGAACCCGCTCTCGGTGCTGACGGCCTGGAACGTGATGCGCGACCGCCGCGACCTCGAAGAGAGCACGGACGGCTGGGTGTGGCTCGACCGGCGCAAGACGACGCGCTTCAAGATCGACGATCACGGGCTGGTGGCAGCGGCCGAGCGCGACGGCAAGCCGGCGGTGTGGGTGTCCTGCGCCGATGTCGAGGCCCAGTCGGAGGAAGCAGCGCAAGTGTTCTGGGCCAATCCCGGCACGTCGCTGAAAACCGTGATGCTGGCCATGCATCGCTCGCAGACCGCACCCGTGGCGCTGTTCGACGACCAGTCCCGCTTCGTCGGCGCCATCGGCATCAGGGATGTGCTGAGCGCGGTGTTGAGAAGGTAGAACGGCTCAGGTCGCCAGCGGCAGGCGCAGCTCGGTCAGCAGTCCGCCGTCCGGATGGTTGGACAGGCGGATCTCGCCGCCGGCGGCGCGCGCGATGTTGCGGGCGATGGTGAGACCCAGCCCAAGGCCGCCGGTCTGGCGGTTGCGTGACTGTTCGAGGCGCACGAAGGAGCCGAAGACGGCATCGATCTGCGCCTGCGGTATGCCAGGCCCTTCGTCGCGGATGGTGAGTGTGATCGTGCCGTCCGAGCGGTGCAGGCTGAGATGCGCCTTCTTGCCGTAGGTGACGGCATTCTGGACCAGATTGGTGACGCAGCGCTTGAGCGCCACCGGCCGCGCCATGCAGATCAGGCCGCGAGAACGGGTGTCGTCATTGTCGAACGAGACCTCTGGATACGGGTCGGCGATCGATTCCACGAGCGACCAGAAGTCGATGCGCTCGGTCTTTTCCTCGTTCACCTCGAAAGTGGCGAAGTCGATCACCGAGCTGGCGATGCTCTCGACGTCGGCGAGATCATGCGCCAGCGCCTCGCGTACCGCCGATTTGCGCAACAGTTCGAGCCGCAGCCGCATGCGCGTCATCGGCGTGCGCAAATCATGCGCAAGGGCCGCGGCAAGATGTTCGCGGTCCTCGACATATTCGCGCAACCTCTTCTGCATGGCGTTGATCGCCCTGGCGGCAGCCTGAACCTCGCGGCTGCCCGACTCGGCAATCGGCGGGCTCTTCAGATCCTTGCCGATCCTGTTCACGGCGGTTTCCATCATCCGGTAGGGGGCGGTCAGCCGGCGCAGCGACCAGATCGACATGATCACCACCAGGCCGGCGATCAGCGAATAGAGCGGCAGGCTGTCGAAGCTCAGGATCGGGCCGACCGGCGTGATAGGCTCTGTGAAGTTCAGCCACTGGCCGTCGGCGAAGCGTAAGGAGGCCGTCAGCTTGTCGCTCTGGGCGAAATCGGCGGCGAGCACCAGAAGGTCGCGCTCGACCTGGCCGATATCGGGGCCGGATGCGGTGCTGGCGTCGTCGGCCTCGCGCGTTGCCGGATCGCGCCGCACGCGCGCGTCGGTGACGCCGAACTTCGACAGCCGGCCGACGAGAATGTCCTCGAGTTCGGCCAGCTCGTCGTCGCCGGCGATCGAGGAAGTGACGGCGGGCGTGTCGGAGACGGTAAGGGCGTAAGTCGAGTTGAACAGGCCCGCCGCGGTTGCCTTGCGCTCCTCGGGCGTGGCGCCGCTCATCAGCTGCACCAAAGAGAAGGCGCGGTCGTTGAGCCGGTAGAGGTCGACCACGTCGTTGGCGGCGGCGCGGTCGCGCGACACGATATAGAGGGTCGCGACCTGGCTTATCAGAAGGCCGGCAATGACGATCAGCAGCACCCAGGCAGGCAAGGTCTGCGGCAGGAGACGTTTCATTCGGAAGTCGTCTCGGGCAGGAACTGGTAGCCGCCGCTGCGCACCGTCAGGATCAGTTTCGGTGTTTTCGGGTCGTCTTCCATCTTGCGCCGCAGCCGGCTGACCAGGATGTCGATGCTGCGGTCGAAGGAATAGTCGCTGTCGCCGCCGGAGAGCTCGATCAGCTGGTCGCGGGTCAGCACCCGCTGGGCGCTCTTGACGAAGGTCTGCAGCAGGTTGAATTCGGCCATGGTCAGCTCGACCCTGACATCGTCGGGCGCGGTCAGCCGGCGCCGCGAACAGTCCATCGTCCAGCCGGCGAAACGGTAGATCTGCTTTGTGGTGGCGCGCTTCGGTTCGGCCGCACCATTGCGGCGCAGCACGGCACGGATGCGCGCCAGGAGTTCGCGCGGATCGAAGGGCTTGGGCACATAATCGTCGGCGCCCATCTCCAGGCCAACGACGCGGTCGGTGGTCTCGGTGACGGCGGTCAGCATGATGATCGGCGTCGAATACTGGGCGCGCAGGTCGCGGCACAGTTCCAGCCCGCTCTTGCCGGGCAACATCACGTCGAGCACGATGAGGTCCACCTGCGCGCGGCGCAGGACGGCCTCCATCTCGGTACCGTCGGCGGCAACCGAAGTGTGCAGGCCCCGCTTCTGGAAGAATTCCTGAAGCAGGTCGCGGATGCCCTTGTCGTCGTCGACGATCAGTATGTGTGCGTCGGATTTCACGAGGTGCCCTGTCTCGATTGCAGGCCAGGTCATTCCTGGCAGGTGAGCCACACGATAGAATTCGGGCCATATGTTGGCCAGTGCCTTGCTTTTCAAGGGAGAACGAATTCGGCCTTCTCCACATGGAAAGCCATGTCCGTGCGTGCCGGTTCCCAAAACCGGGACCGATCTTGGACGATACGCATCAGGCGGGCGGGCCAGACACAATCCAGAAACAAAATTCTACAATTGGGAAAAACTCCTGAAAAGGTAGGGCGACATAACGGTTTCGTGGCGGTCAGATTACCGGCTGCGACGCAAATCTCCGGGTTCACGGAAAAACCAATGCCAAGGTTGTCGATCAGTTTGTTGGGTGCGTTGCTGGGCCTTGGCCTGGTCACTGCCGCTGCCGGACAATCAAACGCAAAGGCGCCGCTCACCCGGAGCGAACGGTGCGCCAATCTCAGCCACCAATTTGATGAAGCCCTCGAAACCCATGCCACGGCAACGCAGGTCACCGCGGCAAAGGCACTTCAGAGAAAGGGCAACCGGTATTGTGCTGCCAAGAAACAGGCACAGGGCATCCGGATGCTCGCCAACGCTTTGAAGCTGCTTGGAGTGACACCGAACGACCCGGTCCAGTGACGCTCGAAATCGACCCGCATAAAAAGGAAATGAAGCCATGAAAAAGTCCCTCCTGTCGGCCCTCGGCCTCACCGTTGCTCTTGCCTTCTCGATGCCGGCTCTCGGCAACGCTGCCGCCACCACGACCGCTGCCCCGGCTGCCGCCGCCACGACCACGGCTCCGGCCGCTGCCGCGACGACCACCGCTCCGGCCAAGGCTGCTCCGAAGAAGGTCGCCAAGAAGGCCGTTTGCAAGGTGACCAAGAAGCACAAGTGCCCGGTCAAGAAGGCCCCCGCCAAGGCGGCTCCCGCCAAGGCCGCCCCCGCCGCGGCGGCCCCGAAGGCTGCTCCGAAGAAGCCCTGATCCGTTTCGAGGTCAGTTCTAGCAAGGCCGCCCCAGCCGCAACCGGCTGGGGCGGCCTTCTGCCGAATGCATGGTCGATGAGCTGAACACCGGCGGCTTCCAGCCACGCATCTCGATCGTGCTTAACCCGTTTGCAACGCCGGTCGTGTAGGACAATCCGCATGAAGAAGCGGCTTTCGTCCATTTTGCGTTCGATGGTGATTGGTGGCCTGATTGCCACCGGTGTCGCCAGGGGGCTGATTCTGCTCACCGCCAGCCCCGTGCCCGACCCTGCCAGTGGCCGCACCGAGCCCTCGCTGTTCGCGCCGATAATCTCCAGCAATTGGGACTACATCACACCCGTCCAGGCGTGGCTGCTGATCGTGCTTCTTGCCGTGACGCTGCTCTGCGTTGTCGGATGGCCGATCGCGGCCTGGCTGGAACGCCGGGCGGATGCCGGCGCCAACCGCCGCATGTTCGGCCGCCAGGGCCGTTGAAGCGGGATCGACAATTTCCCACATGATTGTGAATGACCGGGCCAGCCCGCCGGCTGCCCGCATGCCAATCAAAATGGACGATCGCTGCCGCCCGTGGCAAAATACCGGGTGAGTCCGATCGCGAAACTGTCGGTTCCGATGCCAGAAATCACCACAAAACCGCGAACCAAGGTCAAGCCGCAGACCGAGCGGCCTAAGCTCTACAAGGTCATCCTCATCAACGACGATTTCACGCCGCGCGAATTCGTGGTGACGGTGCTGAAGGGCGAGTTCAAGCTCAGCGAGGACCAGGCGCACCGCATCATGATCACCGCGCACCGGCGCGGCGTCTGCGTGGTCGCGGTCTTCACCAAGGATGTCGCCGAGACCAAGGCAACGCGGGCCACCGACGCAGGCAAGGCCAAGGGCTACCCGCTGCTGTTCACGACCGAGCCGGAAGAGTGAGGAGGGCTGCCTTTTCCTTCTCCCACAAGGGGAGAAGGAAAAGGCGTCGCGCTACCGTCCCTCGCGGTACCACATCGATCCCATCGCCAGGAGCAACAGGCCGAGGCCGAGGAAGCCGCCGAACAGCGGCACGCGCGAGACGGCCTTCAAGACGCTGTCGTCGGTGGTGCGCAGGCCGATCCAGTCGCTGCCCGACGCTTCGCCGGACGAGCGCACCGGCACGATGGAAGGCAAGGTCACATCGCTGCCCAAGGCTGTCGATGACGCCAGCCGGCGTACGCTGCCGCCGGTGGCTTCCGCCGGCGCCTTCAGCCGGTTTTCGGTGGAGATGACATCGGCGAATTCCGGCGCATTGACCGGTCCGACATGGGCGAGCGCGGTGAGATCGCCATTGGCGACCTGGAAGAGGCCGATCTCGTTGGTCTGGACGCTGCCGAGGAAGACGCCGGGCTCGGATTTGTCGAGCTTGACGGTCACGGTCTTGCCGGAGGGCGTGATGATCTGCGCCGGGCCGGGATCGTCGGCCATGGTCTGGCGGCGGATCTCCAGCACCATGCCGCGCCCCTCGGCGGTCAGCCGCTCTTCCTCGAGCTCGGGTTCCTTCATCAGCCAGTGGGCGATGCGCCTGTAGAGCTGGACATGCGGCCCGCCGCCCTCGAAGCCGCGCGCCCACAGCCAGCCCTGGTCGGACAGAAGCATGCCGACGCGGCCTTCGCCCTTGCGGTCGAGCAGCAGCAGGGGCCGGTTGTCGGCGCCCTTCATCACCACCTCGCCTTGCGGGTTCTGCACGCCGATGGTGCGGAACCAGCGGCTCCAGTGCGGCGGCTCGGTGGCCGAACCATCGAGGCCGCGCGTCACCGGATGACGCTGGCCGAGGTCGGTGAGCCGCGGGTAGAAGGCCTTTTCGACCACTTCGCCGGTCGGCATGGCCGGCAAAGCCGACATCAGCGGCGTGCGCGCGATCGAAGCCTCGCCGGCATATTCGGGGCCGGCGGCGATCAGCAGCGCGCCGCCCTTTTCGACATATTCGGAGATGTAGTCGTAGTAGAGGATCGGCAGCACGTCGCGGTGCTGGTAGCGGTCGAAGATGATGAGGTCGAAATCCTTGATCTTCTCGACGAACAGTTCGCGCGTCGGGAAGGCGATCAGCGACAATTCGTTGATCGGCGTGCCGTCCTGCTTTTCCGGCGGCCGCAGAATGGTGAAGTGGACGAGATCGACCGAGGCGTCGGACTTCAGCAGATTGCGCCAGGTGCGCTCGCCCGCATGCGGTTCGCCCGAAACGAGCAGCACGCGCAAATTCTCGCGGATGCCGTCGACCAGCGCGATGGCGCGGTTGTTGGTGTCGGTGAGTTCGCCGGGTTCGCGGTCTATGGCGAGTTCGATGATGTTGCGGCCGGCGCCCGGAATGGTCACCTGCAGCGGCATGGCCTGGCCGACGGTGGCATGCTCGACCGAGACCTGCTCGCCATTGACCGAGACGCGCACATCGACCGGGCCGGTCTCGTTTTCCGTCGAAATGACGCGGTAGGTCATGTCGAGCGGTTTGCCGACGATGCCGAAACGCGGCGCGTTCTCGAAGCGGATGCGGCGGTCCTTTTCGTGGTCGTTGCCGGTGATCAAGGCATGCAGCGGGGCGTTGAAGTCGGGCGCGCCAGGCGGTGCGTCATGCACCTCGCCGTCGGTGATCATGATGGCGCCGCCGATGCGCGACGGCGGCACGTCGCGGAAGGCGCCTTCCAGCGCGCCGAACAGCCGCGTTTCGGTACGCTCCTCGGCGGCATCGGACTTGCCGGCCTCGACGACGCGAACGTCGAACTGCTTGAAGCGGCCAAGACGCTGCTGCAGCCCGGCCAGCGCCTCATCGGTCTGTTTGGTGCGGTCGCCAATGTCCTGGCTCTGGCTGCGGTCGACGATCAGCGCGACGACGCTCTTCAGCGGCTCGCGCTCCTCGTTGAGGAACACCGGGTTGAACAGTGCGGCGGCAAGCGCCAGCAGGGCGACGAAGCGCAGGACGCCGCCGCGCTGGCGAAACCACAGGCCGACAAGGGCCAGCAGCGCCAGCGGCACCAGCACGAGGGCCAGCAAAGGCCAGGAGATCAGCGGTTCGAAGGAGATCGACCAGTTCATTTCTTACCCTCCCTTCTGTGGGGAGGGTCGATCCAAGGAGGTGCAATAGAGAACGCCATCCTACTGCCCCAGCCGTTCGAGCAGGATGGGGACATGCACTTGGTCGGATTTGTAGTTGCCGGTCAGCATGTACATCATGATGTTGACGCCGGCGCGCAGCGCGTAGACGCGCTGCATCGGGTCGGCCGGCACCGTCGGCAGCAGCGGGTCGCCATTCTCGTCGACCGCCCAGGCGCCGGCGAAATCATTGGCCGTGATCATGATCGGCGATACGCCGTCGCCTGTGCGCACCGGACGGTTGTCGGTATTGCTGGCATCGAGCGAGGCCTCTACCCAGAGCGGGCTGCCGGCGAAGCGGCCGGGGAACTCCGGCAGGATGAAGAAGGACTTGGTCAACACGTGGTCCGACGGCACCGGTTCCAGCGGGGGCACGTTGAGGTTGCCGAGGATGTCGCGCAGCCGCTCGGTGGCCGGGCTGGTGGAATCGGCGCCGATGCCGTTGGCGAACTGGTCTCGCGTGTCGAACAGCACCGTGCCGCCCTGCTGCATATAGGCGTCGATGCGGGCGATCGCGGCCTGGCTCGGCATCGGGGCGGCCGGATCGATCGGCCAGTAGATCAGCGGATAGAAGGACAGCTCGTCCTTCGCAATGTCGACGCCGGCCGGCGCGCCGGGTTCCAGCGCGGTCTTCTCGATCAGGAAGCGGGTCAAGCCTTCGAGCCCGGCGCGGCTGATCGAATCGTCGCCGGGCACGCCGGTCAGCACATAGGCGATGCGGGTTTTCGAAATCGCCGTGATGGCCGCCTCGTCGCCCGGCTTGGCATCGTCGGCGCGGGCGAAATCGGCATGGCCGAACAATGCGCCAAGCACGATCAGGACGGCAGCGGTGGTGGCCACAGCGCCGGCGCGGCGCCGCCGGCGTGAAAACAGCCCGCCCATCCAGAACACCGCCAGCGTGTCGAGCAGCATCAGCACCAGGGCGGCGGTGACCAGCGAACCTTTCAGATTGCGGGATTCGTCGAAGGCGTACTGGATTGATGTGACCGGAACGGTCAATTGCGGGCGCGCCAGCGGCACGAAGGTGCTTGCCGCATCGAGCAAATTGTGGGCGAAGACGCCGGTCTCCGAGCCATAGAGGCCGGGCGGGTTCTCGAAGGTCACCGGCGCGCTGGCGCCCGGCACCAGCGGCCTTGCATCCGGGGTCGGCGGCACCAGCGAGCCGTCGGCCGCGATCATGCGGTAGGGCGCCAGCGACGTGGCGGCGGCTTCGGCATTGGCGATCGCCGCGCCCTGGTTGCGCGACAGCTGGACGATGCGGCGCAGCATCTCGACGAAGCTGCCCGAGATCGGCAGGTTCGACCAGGTCGCCTCGGGTGTGACGTGGAACAGCACAAGCGTGCCCTTGCCTTTCTTCAGCCCGGTGACCAGCGGCGTGCCGTCTGCAAGAGCGGCCCAGGTGCGCTCGACAATATCGGGCGTCGGTTCGGCCAGCACCTGCCTGCTCACGGTGACTTCGGTCGGCGGCGCCAGATCGGCGAAGGGACCGGCCTTTGGGAATTCGGTGACCGGCTGCGGCGATGTCCAGGACAGCGCGCCGCCCAGCGAACGTTCGCCGGTGCGCAGGCGGACCGGCAGCAGATCGTCGTCATTGCCGGCGGCTGCCAGCCGCGAGCCGGCGAAACGCACCAGCGTGCCGCCATTGTCGACCCAGTCGACCAGCCGTTGCCGGACCTGCGCCGGAATGGTGCCGATATCGGCCATGATGATCATCGCCGGCTTCTGGTCGAGGATCTGCGGGATGGCGTCGGCGAGATCGGCGCTGGAGGGTTCGACCAGATCGGCGAAGGGCTGCAGCGCGCGCCTGATGTAGTAAAGCGGCGACAGAAGTGGCTGCGCCTGGTCGGCCTCGGCCTGCGACAGGAGCCCGACGCGGCGGCGCTTGGAGCTTTCGTCGAGCACGCGCACCGCACCCGCCTGGCGTTCACCGTCAAGCGCGATCGAGGCAAAGTCGTTGCGCAGTTCGAACGGCACCGCCATGGTGCCGGTGGCGGTGGCTTCGCCGGGCGCGAAGGTCAGCGTCGCATCGGCGATGCGACGGCCCTTGTCATCGAAGGCGCCGGCGGTGACCTGCGCCGGCGCCGGGTCACCTGGCGCGCGGATGGCGGTAAGGGCAAAGCCGTCGACCTGATTGTCGGCGGCGGTGAGGCCTGTCAGCGAAAGCCGATCGGCGGTAGCCCAAACCACGCGTGCCGCATTCTTCGACAACAGCGTGTTGAAGGCGGTTTCGTCGCCCTTGGCCGCGAGGCCGTCGGCCAGCACGGCGACACTGGCGCCGGGCAAGGTCTCCAGCACGCCTGCGACGCGGGCATAGACGGCGGGCCGGTCGGTCGGGATCGGCCGCGGCTTGGCGGCGCGCAGCCGGTCGAGCGCGGCGGCGGCATCGAAGGGGCCGATCTCCGCATTGGCCTTTTCGGCGGTGAAGGCGATGATGACGGGCACGCCGTTCGAGCCGGCATCCTTGATCAGCCGCTCGGCGGTGGCGACGCGCTTGTTCCAGTCGGCCGCACTAGCCCAGTCATTGTCGATGACCAGCGCCAAGGCCGCACCCTCGGCCGGCAGTTTTTCGCGCGGGTTGAAGACCGGTTCTGCAAGGGCCGCGACGACGAGGCCCGCCATCAGCAGCCTGAGCAGCGTCAGCCACCAGGGGCTTTGATGCGGCGTCTCCTCGCGCTTCAAGACGCGCGCCAGGATCTTCAGCGGCGGAAAGATCTCGGCCTGCGGCTTGGGCGGCGTCAGCCTGAGCAGCCACCAGATCACCGGCAGCGCCAGCAGGCCCCACAGCACCATGGGAGCGCCAAAGGAGAGCGGCAGCCAGCTCATGCGCCAACCACCTTCCCGAATTGGCCAGCACGGCCGCCACCGGCGTTCGGCCCGGCATAACCACCATCGGCGGTCATTGCCATGTGCAAGCGAACCAGTGCGTCGGAAGCGAGCCGATCGGTGTGGTTGACGGTAAAGCTCCAGCCGAGCCGCTTGCACCAGCCGGCCAATTCCTGGCGGCGGGCGGTGTAGAGCAGGCGGTATTCGTCACCGAGCATTTCGGCGCGTCCGGCGGTCAGCTTTTCGCCGGTCTCGGGATCGGTGAACTCGGTGCGGCCGGCATAGGGGAAGGTTTCCTCGGCCGGGTCGGCGACCTCGATCAGATGCGCTCGCACGCCGTGGCGGGCGAGCACGTCGAGCCATTCCATCGTCTCTTCGACCGGATCGAGGAAATCGCTGGCGATGACGATGTCGCAGAAGCGCCTGATGTCCGTGAGGTCAGGCTTAGCCGGCAGGTCGCCGGCATGCATCAGCTGGGCGGCGATGCGTTCGGCTCCGTTGCGGGCGGTGAATGGGTCGGTCAGGCCCGGCCAGGCGATGCGTTCGCCGCTGCGCGACAACAATTCGGCCATGGCCAGCGCCAGCACCAGCGCGCGCGACTGCTTGGAGACGCTGGCGCCGGTCGATTTGTAGAGCATGGACGGCGAGGGGTCTGCCCACAGCCATACCGTATGCGCGGCTTCCCATTCGCGGTCGCGCACATAGGTGTGGTCGTCGCGCGCCGAGCGACGCCAGTCGATGCGCGAGGAATCGCCCTCGACATAGGGCCGAAACTGCCAGAAATTCTCGCCGATGCCGCGTTTGCGGCGGCCATGCCAGCCGGCGATCACGGTGTTGACGATGCGGCGCGCCTCGACCAGCAGGTCGGGTACCAGCGAAGCCCGCAACCGGCCACGGGCGAGTGCGTCGCGCGTCGCTGCCGGAGCCTGGACCTCGCCGATGCGCGCCATCAAATCCCTTTCACGAGCTTCGCCACCACGTCGCGCACGCTGGTGCCTTCGGCGCGGGCGGCGAAGGTCAGCGCCATGCGGTGCTGCAGCACCGGCTCGGCGAGCGCCCGCACATCGTCGACCGAGGGCGCCAGCCGCCCATCGTAGAGCGCACGCGCCCTCGTGCACAGCATCAGCGCCTGGCTGGCGCGCGGGCCAGGACCCCAGGCGACATGCTTGTCGGTCTCGGCATTGCCTTGCCCGGGACGCGCCGAGCGCACCAGGGTGAGGATCGCCTCGACGACGCTTTCGGGCACCGGCATGCGGCGGATCAGCGTCTGGATTTCCTTCAATCGCGCCGGCTGCAGCACGTTCTGCGCCTTGGCGTCCTCGATACCGGTGGTTTCCAGGAGGATGCGGCGCTCGGCCTCGATTTCGGGATAGAGGATGTCGACCTGCATCAGGAAGCGGTCGAGCTGGGCCTCGGGCAGCGGATAGGTGCCTTCCTGCTCCAGCGGGTTCTGCGTCGCCAGCACATGGAAGGGTGCGGGCAGGTCATATCGGGCGCCGGCGATGGTGACGTGATATTCCTGCATGGCCTGCAGCAGCGCCGACTGGGTGCGCGGCGAGGCGCGGTTGATCTCGTCGGCCATCAGCAACTGGGCGAAGATCGGCCCGGAGATGAAGCGGAAGGAGCGCTTGCCGGTCTCGTCCTGCTCCATCACCTCGGAACCGAGGATGTCGGACGGCATCAGATCGGGCGTGAACTGGATGCGGCGCGAATCAAGGCCGAGCACGACGCCCAGCGTTTCGACCAATTTGGTCTTGGCGAGGCCGGGAACACCGACCAGCAGCGCATGGCCACCGGCCAGCAGCGCCACGAGCGTGCGCTCGATAACGCTCTCCTGGCCAAAGATCACCCGGCCGACCCCGTCGCGGATCCTGGAAATGTCGGCCAGCGCCTTTTCGGCCTCGGCGATCATGTCGGTTTCGCTGATCGGGCTTTCCTTGACCATCACGCTCATTCGGCTCGATCCCTTTGGTTGGAAATACCGGCCTGCACCATATCATAGGTTGCCGCGATTCGGCCTCGCGTAGCGCCTATGGTCGAACTTAAATCACAGACTTAGGCTGACAAGCGGAACAACAGTGACTATTTCGTGACGATGACGGAACACGACGAACATCGCCAACAAAGCCTTACGCAGGCAACCGAGGCGCGCGGCCTGGAGGCGCTGATCTCGCGTGCGGCGCGTGCCGGCAAGGGCGCGGCGCCAGTCGAGCGCTGGAATCCCGACTTTTGCGGCGATCTCGACATGGAGATCAAGGCGGACGGCACCTGGTTTTATCTCGGCACGCCGATCGGCCGCATGCCGCTGGTGCAGCTTTTCTCCTCCGTGCTGCGCAAGGACGCGGATGGCAGGACCTATCTGGTGACGCCTGTGGAAAAGGTCGGCATCCGCGTCGCCGATGCGCCCTTCATCGCCGTCGAAATGGATGTTTCGGGCAGTGGCGACGAACAGATCATCACCTTCCGCACCAATGTCGGCGACGTGGTCGAAGCTGGGCCGGAACGGCCGCTGCGTTTCGTCGACGAAAGCGAGACCGGGGGCCTGAAGCCCTATGTGCTGGTGCGCGGCAGGCTGGAAGCGCTGGTGGGGCGGCCTGTCATGTATGAACTGGTCGGGCATGGCGAGGAGATCGATATCGGCGGCGAGGCCATGTTCGCCGTGCGCTCCAAGGGCGCGGTTTTTCCGATCATGCCGGCGGACCAGTTGAAACGGCTCAGCGCATGATGGACCGCCTGTCATTGATGCCGTTCTCATCGGCGGATTTTCGCGCGCGCTTCGCCGCGCAGCCGGATGCGCATGCCGACGACGACTATGGCGACCATCGCTTCAATCCGGGTCATCCGCGGCTGAACCAGGACAAGCCGCTGCGCAATGCCGCGGTGCTGATCCCGGTGATCGATCACGAAGACGAGGCGACGGTCTTGCTGACCAAACGAGCCGAAAAGCTGCGCAACCATTCGGGGCAGGTGGCCTTTCCCGGAGGCACCATCGATGCGACCGACGCCAGCCCGGAGGCGGCGGCGCTGCGCGAAACCTTCGAGGAGATCGGCCTTGACCAGGACCGCATCGAGATCATCGGCCGCATGCCGGACTATGTCGCCGGCAGCGGCTACCGCATCGCGCCGGTGCTGGGCATCGTGCGGCCCGGCTTCCAACTGGCCTTGAATGCCGACGAGGTCGATGCCGCCTTCGAAGTGCCGCTGCGCTTCCTGATGGACCCGGTGAACCACAAGCGCGACAGCCGCATGTGGAACGATCTCGAATGGTTCTTCTACGACATGCCCTATGGCGACCGCCGCATCTGGGGTGTCACCGCCGGCATCATCCGCACGCTCTATGAAAGGCTCTATGCGTGAGTGTTTCGATCGCGGGCAGGGCCGACTGGCTCGCCGACAAGCATTTGCAGCGCCTGCTTGCCGCCCTGGCTGAAGGCGGCGAAGAGGCGCGTGTCGCCGGCGGCGCCGTGCGCAACACGCTGATGGGCCAGCCGGTCGCCGATGTCGACATCGCCACCACCTGTTTGCCGCAGGAAATCATCCGCCGCGCCGAGGCGGAGGGTTTCAAGCCGGTGCCGACCGGCATCGAGCACGGCACCATCACGGTGGTCGCCGGCGGCAAACCCTATGAAATCACCACTTTGCGCGCCGATGTCGAGACCGACGGCCGCCGCGCCAAGGTGTCGTTCGGGCGCGACTGGAAGCTCGATGCCGAGCGGCGGGACTTCACCATCAACGCTCTTTACGTCGACGCGGATGGCTCCGTCGTCGACCTGGTCGGCGGTATCGCCGACATCGAGGCGCGGCGGCTGCGCTTCATCGGTGATGCGGAGGCACGCATCCGTGAGGACTATCTGCGCATCCTGCGCTTCTTCCGCTTCTTCGCCTGGTATGGCGAAGGCCGGCCGGACGCCGAGGGGCTGAAGGCCTGCGCCCGGCTGAAGGATGGCCTGGCGCAGCTTTCGGCGGAGCGCGTCTGGTCCGAGCTGAAGAAGCTGCTTTCGGCGCCTGACCCGTCGCGGGCGCTGCTGTGGATGCGGCAGGCTGGCGTTTTGACCGCCGCGCTGCCGGAAAGCGAGAAATGGGGCATCGACGCCATCCATGGATTGACCAAGGCCGAGAAGGATCTGGGCTGGGCGGCGGATCCGATGCTGCGGCTGGAGGCGATCGTGCCGCCTGATGCCGCGCGCATGAAGACGCTGGCCGAGCGGCTGAGGTTTTCGACCGCGGAATCGGACCGTTTGCGCCACTGGGCACTTTCAACGGCCGTCGAGCCGAAGACGACCGAGGGCGAACTGGCGAAACGGCTCTATCGCGGCGACCGGCAAGGGTTTGTCGATCGCCTGCGGCTATCGCTTGCCGGAGCCCGGGTGCGCGCCGTCGAGGACAATAACGCGCTGCTTGAAGCTGGCGGCTTTTCGCGCCTGCTGGCCTTCGCGCTCAAGTGGGAAAAACCGGTGTTTCCGCTGAAAGGCGCCGATCTGACGGCGCTCGGCGCCACGCCGGGGCCGAAGCTGGGCGAAATCCTCAAGAACCTCGAGACGGAATGGATCGAGGCGGGATTTGCCCCCGATCGCGGCGCGCTGCTCGAACGCGCCGCGAAGGCGCTTGAAACCTAGACCGGAGCCTGGCGGGAGGGCCGTGCCGATCAAAGCCATAGCCGAGGCGACGATTTGACCGGGTGAAGCGCCGCTCTCCTACCTGATCGCCACGGGCGCCAGGGCGCGCGAAAGGCTTGCCTCGCCCTTGCCGTAGACGGAGGCGCTATAGTTGGCCAGCGTGTCGGTACGAGCCGTGTTGAGCAGGTCGTTGGTGATCTGCGTCGGCGTGGCCTTGGTGAATTTGCTGCCGATGATCGCCGCGTATCCTGAAATGATCGGCGCGGCGAACGAGGTGCCATAAAGGCCTGTCTTGCCTCCATCGACACCAACCACGAGGAAGTGGCTTTGCACCACCGGATTGGAGCCGGCGGTGTTGGAATACCAGGCAAGCTGGGCCTTGTTGGTCGTCGTGCCGTTGGTGGACAGCGCGCCGACGAAGATAGCGGATGGTTTTCCAATCAGGGCAAGGTCGAGATAGTCCTGCTGGCCGTTCGTGATCCCGCCCACGGCAACCGAATCGTTGCCCGCGGCCTTCGAAACAACAGCCGTTCCCTTGGTGGCATAGGAGATGATGGAGGCTTCCTCGGAAGCCCATCCGATCTGGTTCGAGCTGTAGCCCGCCTTGGCGTACATGCCGTAGCTCAGATTGAGCACGTTCAGGCCGGGCGCAAGGCCGACGGCCGAGCCGGTTGAGAAGTCCTTCGACCTGATGGTCGCCAAGGGCGCGATCATGCCGGCTTCCTCACGCGTCCATTCACCGTGGCGCTGGGTTTGTGTCCCGACGCCGAAATTGCCGGAGAAGCGCGACGTGCTGGAGAAATCGTCGACGATGGTAATCGTGACGCCCTTGCCCTTGTATCCCGCGGCCCAAGCGGCGCCAATTTCGGGGCTCATCCACCCCTGCACCGCTTGCGTGCCCGCGGCCGGGATCGTTGCGCTTACGCATGTGGACAGACCGCCGCCGTGGCACAGCGCGGCCATCTCGTCCGCATTGACCGCTTCCTGCGCCGACGCCATCGGTGCCGACAGGATGGCGAGAGCCGCGGCGACACCGAATTTCAAGCAACTCCGTGACATGCTCTTACTCCGTTCAAACAGAACCAGGACGGGTGATCGCGAATTTCGGGGCGAGATGACTTTCTCATTTGCATCCTCCCGGCGATCAGAAAGTTACACGGTAATTCAGCCAGATGTGCTGGCTCTCCGGTTTAGCGTTAACCAGATATTTCAAGGTTTCCTCAGGCGCCATCCGGCTGGCCGCGAGCCGGCAATTGACGCTGTAGGTGCCAAAATCACCGTAGTCGGCTTCGCAGGCCTTTTCGGTAAGCTTGCCGCCGATGGTCGTGGTGAGTGAAAGCGAAAGAGTGCTGTTCGGGCTCGGATGCATCTGAGTGAGGAACCCAAGCTTGAGGCTGGGCTCGATCCGATACTTCTCGCCCTCTTCGCCGGTTCCAAATCCCCAAAGGATGCCGGTATCTTCGGTGATCTGGGTGAGCAGGTCCACATGCATGTCAACCCAGTGCGCGCGGTACCATTGGTTGAACGAAACAAAGGTCCCGTTCTGCAGTTCGTAACCGCCATTGCCCAGGCTTCTCGCGCGATCGCTGAGCGGCGAGCCCTGATGAATGTCGACCACCGATGTCGTCATTTCCTGGGCTGCGGCCGGGGACGCCCCGATGAGCGCGCACAGCAGGAGCGCCATCATGCCGAACCTCACTCGACTGCCGGACTTTTCGCGCATGCGCGAAACACCTCGCCCCACCGGTCCGGATCAGTGCCTGGTGGCGACGGGCTTCTCTGGCAGCCCACTGTAGCCGGATTATCCCTGCGACAGTGGCACGGGTTCGGTTACCGTGCGGTTTACTTTAGCTGAGGCAAATATGATTTTTTTTGACCCTGCGGGGTCTGGCTCACCAGGCGTTCGCGATGGCGCTTCCAACCAATCTAGAAGCGCCAACGCGGCTGGTTTTCCGTTCCGATGAATTCTGGCGAGGGGAAAGCCTACGCGGCGTCGCGCACTTTCTCGATGCGCGAGCGGATCGCCTCGATCATGGTTTCGCGGATGGTCGTCTCGCCATGCGTCTCGCGCATATGTTCGACGGCACGGCGCATCACTTCGGCTTCCTCGTCGGCACGGGTGTGCCACTCACAGCCGGGAACAAGCGAGCCGCAGTGGAATTGCTTCATGGGATTTCTCCTTTTCCTCCAGGGAGCCGGTGGAGGGCTCCGCCACTTTTTTGGCCCACGCTCCATTCAAGGACGCGGGCGGGGCGAGAACTATAACACGGGAGGGGCGGTCTGGTTGCATCAAAGCATCGTGCACCGCCCGCCATGTCTCCTTGATTGACGCAATTCCAGACGGAATTGCTCCGGCTCGATGTTACGGCCAGCGCACCTCCGGCGGCAGGCTGGACAGGATCGAGGCGACATTGCCGCCAGTCTTCAGGCCGAAGATGGTGCCGCGATCGTGAAGCAGGTTGAATTCGACATAGCGGCCACGGCGGATGAGCTGTTCGTCACGGTCGCCGTCCGTCCAGTTCTCGTTGAAGTTGGCACGCACGAGGTGGCCGTAGACGACGAGGAAGGAGCGTCCGACGTCCTGGACGAAGTTGAAGTCGGCGTTCCAGCCGCCCTTTTCCTCGCCAGTATGCAGCCAGTCGAAGAAAATGCCGCCAACGCCGCGCGGCTCGTCGCGGTGGGGCAGGAAGAAATACTCGTCGCACCAGGCCTTGAATTTCGGGTGGTCGGCGACGGCGGCGTTCTTCTCGCAAGCGAACTGCATGGCGCGGTGGAAGGCGACAGTGTCGGGGTCGTCCTGGGTGCGGCGGCGGTCGAGCACCGGCGTCAGATCGGCGCCGCCGCCGAACCATTGCCTCGAGGTGACGACCATGCGCGTGTTCATGTGTACTGCCGGAACGTTGGGATTCCAGGGGTGCGCGATCAGCGAGATGCCGGAGGCCCAGAAGCGCGGGTCTTCCTCGGCGCCGGGCATCTGCTTCCTGAATTCGGGCGAGAACTCGCCGTAGACGGTCGAAGTGTGCACGCCGACCTTCTCGAAGACGCGGCCGTGCATCATCGACATGGTGCCGCCGCCACCCTTGCCCTGGTCTCGCTCCCAGGGCGTCTTTTCGAAACGGCCAGGCGACCATGAGGCGAGAGGGCCCTGGAGATCCTGCTCGATCTGCTCGAAGGCGCCGCAGATGCGTTCGCGCAGCGCTTCGAACCACAGGCGCGCCTTCATCTTCTTTTCTTCAATGTCGGCGGGCAGGCCAGCCGGTATTTCAGGTCGTTCCAAAATGCCGTCTCCGGTTGCGGGGCGGCCCGCCCCTACAAATGACTCGTCTTTTGCCGGCGCGATCCCTAATCTCTTAGGGAACAGGGTCAAGTCACTTTGCTTTCGCGCATGATCCTTTCCGAGCCCGATACCGGGGGACATGCGCCAGGTGCAAGGAGTTGTTTCGTGCGCACCCCGGCAAGACCGCCGCTGGATGGCCTGAAGAACAGGCTCGATCAGAGCCGGGCTGAGCGCGCACGTATGCCGCGCGACGGTTTTCTGCGCGAGACCTTCGTCCTGCCGCGCTCCGACGCGCGGCTCAAGGCCAAGGAATGGTTCGAGCGCTTCCCCAAGCAAGCCTACTGGACCGAGATCGAAAGCTGGTTCGAACGCCCGGGCGACTTGATCGAGTTCACCATCAGGCGGTTGCCGGCGGCGGATTAGTTGCCGTCACAACGAGAACAGATGGCGCATTCTTGGAGAATCCAGGATCAGGCTCTCGCCAAGCAGCCTGCCGAATTTCTCGAACCCGCGCCTCCTCGAAGCTCACCGAGGTGTACAGGGTTGGCGTGCCACCGGAATCGATCCGGTGGATCGTGATGGGTTGCGTCTCGTCCTCTGCCTGAACCAGGTGTCCCAGCACTGACGTACCTCCTTTGTAGCGCGGCATTCCACTCAAGGCGCAATCAGTCTCCGCGCGCCGGTGCCTTCCCTGGCCAGCCGGTCGCCCTTGTTCCTGAGTGGGCATTTGTCGATCGACATGCAGCCGCAACCGATGCAGTCGGTCAGGCCGTCACGCAGTTTCTTCAACTGCGCGATCTTGTGGTCTAGCCCATCGCGCCAGGCAGTCGACAGCAGGTTCCAGTCGTCACGCGTCGGCGTGCGGCCTTCGGGCAGCGACGCCAATGCCTCGCCGATCTCGGCCAGCGAGATGCCGACCTCCTGCGCGACCTTGATGATCGCCACCCGTCGCAGCACGTCGCGGCCGTAGCGCCGCTGGTTGCCTGACGTGCGATGGCTGCGGATCAGTCCGCGCGCTTCATAAAAATGCAGCGCCGACACCGCCACGCCGCTGCGCATGGCCACCTGGCCGACCGTCAATTCCGTTGCTGGAGCCATTTCCGATTTTCCGCTTGACCTCAAGTTAAGTTGAGCTTGTAGCGAAGAAATATCGATAGGGCAAATGACAGGAGAAGGCGATGTGCGCCTGGGTGAGAATGACCGGAGAAACCGCTGCCGCCGGCGACGGCGGCGCTGTCGATGGGCCGCCGATCCTATCCGAGTTGCCGGACGGCTTCGCCCGCCACCATGGCGACGGACAGCGCGACGTTGATGCTGCGCGCGCTGCCCTGCATGGGGATAGTCAGCCGCGCATCCGCCGCCTGATGGACAAGATCCGGCACGCCCGCGGATTCGCGGCCGAACAGGAGGATGTCGCCGTCCGCAAAGCTGAAGCTGGTGTAGGGGCCCGTCGCCTTGGTCGACAGAAGCACCAGCCGGCGCCCGTCCTTCTTGCGCCAGTCCTCGAAGGCGTTCCAGTCGACATGCCGGGTCAGGGCGGCCATTTCGAGGTAGTCCATGCCGGCGCGCTTGAGCGCCTTGTCGGAAAGCGGAAAGCCGGCCGGCTCGATGATGTCGACGCCAAGGCCGAGGCAAGCGGCGAAGCGCAGGATTGTCCCGGTATTGCCGGCAATGTCCGGCTGGTAGAGCGCGATGCGGAGACGACGGTTCATTTCCGCATCCTTCTAATAAGTGGCAGATCGGCCACAGGAGCCTCCCGGTTTTGGAAATTCCTGGACCTGCGGGTGGCCATTTTTTGCGAAGTCGGGTATGTCAGTCGCATTGTCAACCCGAACCGATGGAGGGGACACTCATGATGACCATGCACATCCAGCGCCCCTCTCGTGGGCTTGTACGCCTGCTGGCGGCTTCGGTACGACAATTCTCCTGACTCTCTAAGACTTGATCGCACCGATTCCCGCCGAAAAGATTTTTCGGCTCTCGAAGGAATCCTGCGATGTTTTTCAAAAAGCCAAAAGGGCTGAACGCCCGAAGTGAACGTGCCCAGACCGATGCCGAGCGTCGGTTGCGGACAGACGCAATCCGCGCCTCCGGCCGAATGCCGGCGGACGATGTTGCTTCGCCTTTTCATCTCTATTTTCATACGGAGGACGGACCGATGTTCGATCCCTACAGAATACCGGGCTCGAGGAGCCTGCATATCCACCGGCTGCCGACCTGGGCGCTGCTGATCGGCGAGACCTATTCGTCGGCGGTCCATGCCGAAGTCCGGCGCCGGCCGCATCGCGGCATGCTGCCGGATGTCGATTTCTCGCACGCCGTTCCGGACCCCAGCCGGCCTTCTCTGGTGCGCCGGATCATCCGGCTGATCCGGCCGGGCGCGAAAATCAGGCTTGTCGGCACCGCGCCGTCAGGATCGGCAAACGAGCCTGTCGGCGAAAAGCCCGCGAGCCCCTATATTGCGCGAAGCAGGGCCGACGGTCCGGACGATTCCGGACCGTCGGCCCTCGGCGCCACACGGTCCGAGGACTTCGTACGTTCACGCGCCGCTTAGGCGAAAAACAGATTTTCACAGGCATGACCCATGTTGTTGTTTAGCTGGTTTGAAAGAAGGCTCGATCCGTTCCCCTCGGCGGAACCGGTCGAGCCGCCCAAGACGCTGGTAGCCTTCTGCCTGCATTATACGCGCGGCGCCTGGCCCTATATCCTTGTCGACGCGGTGCTGGTCGCGGCCATCGCCATAGCGGAAGTGTGGATGTTCGGCTTCCTCGGCCGCATCGTCGACTGGCTGTCGGGGCAGAATCGCGAAACTTTCCTGCAGATGGAAGGCTGGAAGCTCGCCGCAATGGCCTTCATCGTGCTGTTCGCACTGCCGGGCACGGTATGGGTGCATTCGCTGCTCAACCAGCAGACGCTGATGGGCAACTATCCGATGCGCATCCGCTGGCAGGTGCACCGCTACCTGCTCAACCAGTCGATGAGCTTCTACCAGGACGAGTTCGCCGGCCGCATCGCCACCAAGCTGATGCAGACCGCACTCGCCGTGCGCGAATGCGTCATCAAGGTGATCGACGTGCTCAACTACGTCATCGTCTATTTCCTCGGCATGCTGTTGATCGTCGGCTCCGCCGACTGGCGGCTGGCCGCGCCTCTGGCGGTCTGGCTGGTCGGTTACATCCTTTTGCTGCGCTACTTCATCCCTCGCCTGGGCAAGGTCGGCGAGGAGCAGGCCAATGCGCGCTCGGTCATGACCGGTCGCGTCGTCGACAGCTACTCCAACATCCAGACGGTCAAGCTGTTCAGCCATGCCAAGCGCGAGGCGACTTTCGCCAGGGAAGGCATGATGGGCTTCCTCGACACGGTCTACCGGTCGATGCGGCTGGTGACGGTGCTTTTCGGCACGCTCTACATATTGAACGCCCTGCTGCTGTTCTCGGTCACCGCCATCTCGCTGTGGCTGTGGATGGGACAAGTGGTGACGATCGGCGCGGTCGCCGTGGTCATCGGCCTGGTGCTCCGGATGTGGGGCATGTCGCAGTGGATCATGTGGGAGATGTCGGGCCTGTTCGAGAACATCGGCACGGTGCAGGACGGCATCGCCTCGATCTCGCTGCCGCGCCTTGTCGAGGACAGGCCGGATGCGGAGGAGATCGCCGTTTCCAGGGGCGAGATCCGCTTCGAGGATATCCGCTTCCACTACGGCAAGCAGAAAGGCGTCATCGAGAACCTGTCGCTGACGGTCAAGCCGGGCGAGAAGGTCGGCATCGTCGGCCGCTCCGGCGCCGGCAAGTCGACGCTGGTCAACCTGCTGTTGCGCTTCTACGATTTGGAAGCTGGCCGGATCCTGATCGACGGCCAGGAGATCGCCGGCGTGAAGCAGGATTCGCTGCGCGCCCAGATCGGCATGGTCACGCAGGACACTTCGCTGCTGCATCGTTCGGTGCGCGAGAACATCCTCTACGGCCGGCCCGATGCTTCGGATGAGATGCTGGTCGAGGCGGCGCGGCGGGCCGAGGCGCTGGACTTCATTGGCGGGCTCGCGGATCACAAGGGCCGCAAGGGTTTTGACGCCTATGTCGGTGATCGCGGCGTCAAATTGTCGGGCGGCCAGCGGCAACGCATCGCCATTGCTCGCGTTATGTTGAAGGATGCACCTATACTTATCCTTGACGAGGCGACGTCGGCGCTGGATTCCGAGGCGGAAGCAGCCATCCAGGAGAACCTCTACAAACTCATGCAGGGCAAGACCGTCATCGCCATCGCCCACCGGCTGTCGACCATCGCGGCGATGGACAGGCTCGTGGTGATGGACCAGGGCCGTGTCATCGAGGAAGGTTCGCATGAAGAACTGGTCGCCAGGGGCGGGCTCTACGCGCAGCTCTGGCAGCGCCAGTCGGGCGGGTTCCTGCTCGAGGACATCCCGGCCGATGTCGCCAATGACGTGATCGCGAAGGGGCAAGCCGCAGAATGATGGCCGCCGCATGATGACAGCCATCTATCGCTGGTTCGAGAACTGGGTCTATCCGTTCAGGGAGCCGGCGAATCTTCGGCCGCCATCCAGCGTCGGCGGTTTCCTCTGGCACTATGTCGGCCAGGCGAAGTTCGCCTTCTTCGCCATGCTGGTCATCGGCGGCATCGCGCCGCTGGTCGAGGCCGGGCTGTTCTATTTCGTCGGGCGGCTGGTCGATATCCTCGACCAGCTTCCCGGCGAGCGCAGCTGGCACGCGCTGTGGGCCGCCGCCGGCCCCGAACTGGTGTTCATGATCGCGGTCGTGCTGGTCATCCGCACCATCGTCGTCGGCCTGTCGGCGCTGGTCGACGAGCAGACGATCACGCCCGGCTTCTACAATCTGGTGCGCTGGCAGGCGCACCGGCATGTGTCGCGCCAGTCCTACGCCTTCTTCCAGAACGATTTCGCCGGCCGCATCGCGACGAAAGTCTGGCAGGCGGGGCAAGCGACCGGCGACCTGATGGAGAGCTTCATCGAGGTCGTCTGGTTCATGGTCGTCTATACGGTCACGACGCTGGCGCTGGTCGCCGGACTGGATCTGCGGCTGGCGGTGCTGGTGGTGATCTGGATCTTCGCCTTCGGCTGGCTGGCAAAGCTCTATCTGCCCGCGATCCGCAAGCACGCCGAGGCGACCGCCGAGGCCGGCTCGATGATCAATGGCCGCATCGTCGATTCCTATTCCAACGTGCAGACGCTAAAACTATTCGCGGCCGACGGCGACGACCGCTACATCAGGAACGGCTTCGACATCTATCTGGACGCGCTGCGCCCCTTCACCCGCCGGCTGACCGGGGTGCGCATGGCGCTGACGACGCTGTCGGGCGTCATGATCACGGCGATCGGCTGTTTTGCAGTCTATCTCTGGGTCGAAGGCTCGATTACCGTCGGCGCGGTCGCCTTCACGCTGTCGCTGGTGCTGCGGCTCAACATGCTGCTCGGCCGGCTGATGATGCAGCTCAACAGCATTCTGCGGAATCTCGGTGTGCTGGAGAATTCCAAGGCGCTGATCTCGCAGCCGCTCGGGCTTGTTGATGCGCCTGACGCCAGGGAGCTAGTCGTTGCCGGTGGGCGCATCGACGTGAAGGGCGTCGAGTTCCACTACGGCAAGGGGTTCGGCGTGCTGAACGGCATCGACCTTGTCGTCAAGCCCGGCGAAAAGGTCGGGCTGGTCGGGCCATCGGGCGCCGGCAAGACGACGCTCGCCAACCTGATCCTGCGGCTCTATGACCTGGAAGGCGGGTCGATCACCGTCGATGGCCAGAACGTTGCCAAGGTCACGCAGAATTCGCTGCGCGCCAATATCGGCGTCGTCAGCCAGGATACGGCGCTCTTCCACCGTTCGCTGCGTGACAACATCAAGCTTGGCATGCCTGAAGCAACCGACGCCGAGGTGATCGCGGCGGCGAAGAAGGCCGAGGCGCACGACTTCATCCTGACCTTGCGCGACAACCGGGATCGTGCCGGCTACGAAGCCTTTGTCGGCGAGCGCGGCGTGAAACTGTCGGGCGGCCAGCGCCAGCGCGTGGCGATCGCCCGTGTCTTCCTGAAGGATGCGCCGATCCTGATCCTCGACGAGGCGACCTCGGCGCTCGATTCCGACATCGAGGCGGCGATCCAGGAGAATCTCGCCCGGCTGATGGAAAACAAGACGGTCATCGCCATCGCCCACCGGCTGTCGACGATCGCCGCGCTCGACCGCCTGGTGGTGCTGGACGGCGGCCGCATCGTCGAGCAAGGCACGCATGACGAGCTGGTGGCGCTCGACGGGCTTTATGCGCGGCTGTGGAAGCGACAGTCCGGCGGCTTCCTCTATCACGAGGACAGCGTGCTCGAAGAGACGCGGCCGGCGGAGTAGGCGCATGGGCGGAACGCCAGAAGTCGGCTATGGGATCAAGCGGCTGCGGCCGACCACGCCGGCCTTCGACAGGCTGAAGGACGAGAGCCGGCTGGAAGGCTACTGGATGCTGGTGCGCCTGGCGGATGGCTGGGCAAGCGGCCGCAACAAGTTCCTGAAGCGGGGCGAGGCGTTGTTCGGAGCGTGGCATGGCGCCGAACTTGCCGGCGTGTGCGGGCTGAATATCGATCCCTATGTCGAGGGCAGGGACCAGGGTCGGGTCCGGCACCTGTTCGTCAGCGCGCCTCACCGCCGCGCCGGCCTCGGCCGCATGCTGGTCGAGACCGTCATCGATCGGGCACGCCGCTATTTCACCGTGTTGAACACCCGCGCGCCGCAGGAAGCCTTTGGCTTCTATGAAAGGCTTGGCTTTCGGCGCGTGGAAGGCGAAGAATTCGTCACCCACCGCATGGTGTTCGGGAAGGGGAACTGAAATGTCCTTGCGTCCGCCATCTCATCTTGCCGGCTCCTCGGCCGCTGAAGCCGCCTTCGACGCGCTTGGCCACGAAGTCCTGGCCGAGAAGGCGGCCGCACTTGGCCGTGCCGGCCAAAAGGTCGAGGAAACGCTGGCCAGGCTGCGCGACAATGCCGATGAGGAGTTGCGCCCCAAGCTTCTCAAGCAGGCCGCCGAGGCGGTGCACGCCTATTTCATCCAGCGCGAGCTGTGCGGGCTGCGCAAGCACGACGGCGTGATCCGCGAATACGGCATCCCCAGGGCCGTGCTGGTCAGGCTCGGCGCCAAGTAGGGGTCACTCAAGCCACTTGGTGATGAACGTGCCGTTCTCGTGGATATCGGTCGTTTCCAGCGGGCCCGGACCGAGATTGGTGAATTTGTGCGGCGTATGGGGTGGCACGATGACGATCTGGCCGGCGGAAGCCTCGATTTCCTTGTCGCCCACGGTAAACAGGCCGGTGCCCTGGCGGATGATGAAGATCTCCGCATAGGGGTGCGAGTGCAGCCGCGGGCCACCGCCTTCATCGGGCAGGTAGTTGAAGATCAGGCAGGAGTTGGAGCCGTAGGCGCCGCCTTGCAGCTCGCCCTTCCAGTGGTCGGAACGAACCGCCCATTCCTCACGGTCTATGACGTGTGCCATGCCTGGGAGGATAGATCACACCGGCGCCCTGTGTCGAGGCAAGCTGGAGCCTTGGATTTTGCTGATATTTCCCGGTTGTTTAGGCGCCTTTTGCGGCCATTCGCCGTCCCGCCGGACAATAGGGGATTTTGTCCCCGCGACAATCTGCCCTTGTGCCTTGACCCGTCTGGACAAAAACAGGCTTCACGCATAAACCGAAGTCCAAATGCCGGAGGAATTCGCTAGCCTGTTCGCCATGCGCTGTCGGGTTGGCGTGATTGAGCGGGGAACAAGGCTCGGCCACCGGCGCGGAAGAGGCGAAAGGATCAGGCACCCGTGAGCGCAACCGACATCCACGATCCCAATCGTCGAGATTTTCTTTATGTCGCCACGGGCATGGCCGCAGTGGTCGGGGCTGGCGCCGTCGCCTGGCCGTTCATCGACCAGATGCGCCCCGATGCCTCGACGCTGGCGCTCGCCTCGGTGGAAGTCGATGTCGCCTCGCTGACGCCTGGCATGTCGCTGATCGTCAAGTGGCGCGGCAAGCCGGTCGTGGTGCGCAACCGCACCGAAAAGGAAATGAAGGACGGCGAGGCCGTCAACCTCTCCGATCTCAAGGATCCGATCGCCCGCAACGCCAATCTGCCAGCCGATGCGCCGGCGACCGACGCCAACCGCACCACGCCCGGCAAGGAAGCCTGGATGGTGATGGTTCAGGTCTGCACGCATCTGGGCTGCATCCCGCTCGGCCAGGAAGGCGATTTCGGCGGCTGGTTCTGCCCGTGCCACGGCTCGCAGTACGACACCGCCGGCCGCATCCGCAAAGGCCCGGCGCCCGAGAACATGGCTGTGCCGGTATTCAAATTCATTTCCGATACCAAGATCCTTATCGGTTGAGGCAGGGGATATTTCGATGAGCGAGGGACACTCGACCTATACGCCCAAGACCGGTATCGAACGCTGGTTCGACGCCCGCATGCCGCTGCCGCGGCTGGTCTATGACAGCTTCGTCGCCTATCCGGTGCCGCGCAACCTCAACTATGCGTGGACCTTCGGCGGCATCCTGTCGATCATGCTGGTGGCGCAGATCCTGACCGGCATCGTGCTGGCCATGCACTACACGGCCGACACCAATCTCGCCTTCGGCTCCGTCGAGAAGATCATGCGCGACGTCAATTCGGGCTGGCTGTTGCGCTACATGCACGCCAACGGCGCGTCGTTCTTCTTCGTCGCCGTCTACATCCACATCTTCCGCGGCCTCTATTACGGTTCCTACAAGGCGCCGCGCGAGCTGCTGTGGATCCTGGGCTGCATCATCTACCTCCTGATGATGGCGACCGGCTTCATGGGCTATGTGCTGCCATGGGGGCAGATGAGCTTCTGGGGTGCCACCGTCATCACCGGCTTCTTCAGTGCCATCCCGCTGGTCGGCGACTGGATCCAGCAGCTGCTGCTCGGCGGCTTCGCCGTCGACAATCCGACGCTGAACCGCTTCTTCGCGCTGCACTACCTCCTGCCGTTCATGATTGCCGGCGTCGTGGTGCTGCACGTCTGGGCACTGCATGTGGTGGGCCAGTCGAACCCGACCGGCATCGAGGTCAAGTCGAAGACCGACACCGTCGCCTTCACCCCCTACGCGACCATCAAGGACGCGTTCGGCATGATCGTGTTCCTGTTCTTCTTCGCCTATTTCGTCTTCTACCTGCCGAACTATCTCGGCCATCCGGACAATTACACGGTCGCCAACCCGCTGAAAACCCCGGCCCATATCGTGCCGGAATGGTACTTCCTGCCGTTCTACGCGATCCTGCGCGCCATCACCTTCAACATCGGGCCGATCAATTCCAAGCTCGGCGGCGTGCTGTGCATGTTCGGCGCTATCGTCATGCTGTTCCTGGTGCCGTGGCTCGACACCTCCAAGGTGCGCTCGGCGGTCTACCGGCCCTGGTACAAGCTGTTCTTCTGGCTGTTCGTGGCCGATGCCATCCTGCTCGGCTGGCTGGGCTCGCAGCCGGCGGAAGGCAGCTATGTGTTCATGGCCCAGATGGCGACGCTGTTCTACTTCGCCTTCTTCCTGATCGCGCTGCCGGTGCTCGGCCTGATCGAGACGCCACGCAGGCTGCCGAACTCGATCACCGAGGCGGTGCTCGAAAAGAACAAGGGTGGCAGCGGGCATCCGGCGGGCGCCACGGCCGCGCCAGAGACCAAGGGCTGAGCGGTAGAGAATCTAAGGGGATTTGGCATGAAAAAGATTCTCACCTCGCTGGCGCTGGTCGGCCTTGTGGCCGCCGGTACCGCA
The DNA here is from genome assembly GCF_030160235.1 of Mesorhizobium huakuii. Lineage (GTDB taxonomy): Bacteria > Pseudomonadota > Alphaproteobacteria > Rhizobiales > Rhizobiaceae > Mesorhizobium > Mesorhizobium huakuii. The sequence goes on along the minus strand of NZ_BSNY01000030.1, from coordinate 218,803 downwards.
GCGTTCGCGGCCGAAGAGGCGCACAACGCGGCGGCACCCACGCATTTCCCGATCAACGAGCCGAAGGAAATGAGCTGGAGCTTCACCGGCCCGTTCGGCACCTATGACAAGGCGCAGCTGCAGCGCGGCCTGAAGGTCTACAAGGAAGTCTGCTCGGCCTGTCATTCGATGAACCTGGTGGCGTTCCGCACGCTGTCGGATCTCGGCTACAACGAAGCCCAGATCAAGACGCTGGCCGCCGGGTACACCATCCATGACGGCCCCAACGACGCCGGCGACATGTACGACCGTCCCGGCAAGCCGTCCGACCATTTCCCGGCGCCATTCGCCAACGAGGAAGCCGCCGCGGCCTCGAATGGTGGCGCGGCTCCGCCCGACATGTCGCTGCTGGCCAAGGCGCGCGGCGTCGAGCGCGGCTTTCCGCAGTTCGTCTTCGATATCTTCACCCAGTATGACGCGGGCGGCCCCGATTACATCCATTCGCTGCTGACCGGCTACGACCAGACGCCGCCGGCCGGAATGGTCATCCCGGAAGGCACGCACTACAACCCGTACTTCATGTCCGGCGTCTCGCTGAAGATGCCCAAGCCGCTCTCCGACGGCCAGGTGACCTATGATGACGGCTCGCCGCAGACTGTCGACCAATATGCCCGCGACGTATCGGCCTTCCTGACCTGGGCGGCCGAGCCGCACATGGAAGACCGCAAGAAGATGGGCTTCCGCGTGCTGGTGTTCCTGCTGCTCTTCGGTGCGCTGGTGTATCTGACCAAGCGCAAGGTGTGGGAAGGCGTGGCCCACTAAGCCGGCGTAGCCAACAGATTTCGAAAGGGCGCCGAAAGGCGCCTTTTTGCATTTCCGGCGGCAGGCTGTGTCACATGGCCGTCAACGCCAACAGCGATCCTGCGTCATTCCCACCAAAGGATCGCACCCATGAAGAAATACGCATCGCTGGCAGCTGGTCTGCTGCTGCTGGTCATCGGCTCAGCCGCCCAGGCCGAAGACGCCAAACCCTTCGTCACAAACAAGGACATCGACCTGACGATGATCCTGCCGCCGCCACCGGCAAACGATTCGGCGCAGACCAAGGCCGAACTCGGCGAGGTGCTGACGCTGCAGGTGACGCGCACGCCCGAGATGGTGGCCAGCGCCGTTGCCGACTCCGAGGAGAATGTCTGGCGCTTCGCCAATGTGATGGGGCCGAATTTCAACAAGGAGAAGCTGCCGAAATTCAGCGCCTTCTTCGATCGTGTGGTCGAGACCGAAGGCGCCGTCGTCGATCCGGCCAAGGATGTCTGGAAGCGTCCGCGTCCGCATCAGCTCAGCGACCTCGTCAAGCCGGTGGTCAAATTGTCGAGCTCCGGCTCCTGGCCGTCCGGCCATGCCACTGTCGGCACCATGATGGGCATCATCCTGGCCGACATGGTTCCGGAAAAGCGCGCCGAGATCATGGCGCGCGCGGCCGAATACGCGCACAACCGTGAGGTTGGTGGCATCCACTATGCGTCCGATGTCGAGATGGGCAGGATTTCCGGCAGCGTCATTGCCGCGGTCCTGCTCAACCGGGACGACTTCAAGGCCGAATACGAAGTGGCCAGGGCCGAGCTCCGATCCGATCTCGGCATGTAACCTCGTCAGCAGCCGGTTTCGACACGAGGGGCGCTTCAGGCGCCCCTCTTTGTTTCCGGTCATGCTTCGCGGGAGTCCAGCAATTAGCCCGTTGGCAGGGCGGCACCGGATTGATATTCGAGGCTTCGAAGGGCGGCGAAGGCTGACCCGCCATGGCCTGGGAATCGATGATGCGGCTTAACGACTGTCATAACTTTTCCGATTTCCGCCGCATGGCGCGGCAAAGGCTGCCGGGGCCGATCTTCGACTACATCGATGGCGCGGCCGACGACGAGGTCACCTATCGCCGCAACGCCGATAGCTTCGACACCTGCGACCTCGTTCCCAACGTGCTGCGCGGGGTGAGCGAGATCGACATGTCGGTGACGGTGATGGGGCAGAAGCTGGCAATGCCGTTCTATTGCTCGCCGACCGCCTTGCAGCGGCTTTTCCACCATCAGGGCGAGCGCGCAGTGGCCAAGGCCGCCGCCAAATACGGCACCATGTTCGGTGTCTCCTCGCTTGGCACCATCAGCCTCGAGGAGGCGCGCGGGATCAGCGCCAGCCCGCAGGTCTACCAGTTCTATTTCCACCGGGATCGCGGCCTCAACCGGGCGATGATGCAGCGGGCGAAGCAAGTTGGCGTCGAGGTGATGATGCTGACCGTCGACAGCATCACCGGCGGCAATCGCGAGCGCGACAAGCGCACCGGCTTTGCCATTCCCTTCAAGCTCAATCTCGCGGGGATGGCGCAGTTCGCGCTCAAGCCGGCCTGGGCGATCAATTACTTCACGCATGAGGGATTCAAGCTGCCGCAGCTCGACGAACATGTCGACATGGGCGGCGGCACCATGTCGATCAGCCGCTATTTCACCGAAATGCTCGATCCGTCGATGACTTGGGACGATGTCGCCGACATGGTCAGGCAGTGGTCGGGGCCGTTCTGCCTCAAGGGCATCATGTCGGTCGAGGACGCCAAACGCGCCGTCGAGATCGGCTGCAGCGGCATTGTGCTTTCCAATCATGGCGGCCGGCAGCTGGACGGTTCGCGGGCGGCATTCGACCAGTTGGCCGAGATCGTCGATGCCGTCGGCGACCGGATCGACGTCATCATGGATGGCGGCGTGCAGCGCGGCACGCATGTGCTGAAGGCGCTGTCGCTCGGCGCCAAGGCGGTCGGCATCGGCCGCTACTACCTGTTTCCGCTGGCGGCGGCCGGCCAGCCGGGTGTCGAACGGGCGCTTGAACAGATGCGGGTCGAGATCGAACGCGGCATGAAGCTGATGGGCTGCAGTTCGATCGGGCAATTGTCGCGCGAGAACCTGCGCTTCCGGTAACTCGGCAGGGCATCGGCGCGGACAATCGCCGCGCCGGCAAGACCAATCCTTTGCCGGATGCGCTTGTCTCGGCCGCCACATCGCGCTAGCCGTTGTCGGTCGCGCCGGGCTACGATCAGCCTCCCGCGCCGTTTCAAACCTGTCAGCTGGATCATCCGGAGCCGCCTCATGAAACCTTCGCTCGAAGACACGCTGCTGGCGGCGATCCGCACCATCCCGGACTATCCGAAGCCCGGCATCCTGTTTCGCGACATCACCACGCTGCTCGGCAATGCGCGCGCTTTCCGCCGCGCCATCGACGAACTGGTGCATCCCTATGCCGGCCAGAAGGTCGACAAGATCGCCGGCATCGAGGCGCGCGGCTTTATCCTGGGCGGCGCCGTCGCCCATCAGCTCTCGGCCGGTTTCGTGCCGATCCGCAAGAAGGGCAAGCTGCCTTTCGAGACGGTGCGCGTCGCCTACAGCCTGGAATATGGGCTGGACGAGATGGAGATGCACAAGGACGGCATTGCCCCAGGCGAAAAGGTGATCCTGGTCGACGACCTGATCGCCACTGGCGGCACGGCGGAAGCGGCGGTCAAGCTGCTGCGCCAGATCGGGGCCGATATCCTTGCCGCCTGCTTCGTCATCGACCTGCCGGATCTCGGCGGGCGCGCCAAGCTCGAGACGCTGGGCGTGCCGGTCAGGACGCTGATCGGGTTCGAGGGACATTGAGAGGCGCGAAATCCGCACGGCAGACAAATACGGGATCGAGCTTGATGTCCGCGGCCTGCCGGGTCCCCGCTGCTTCGCAGCGATCCGGCGTTCGTCGGCCTTTCATCGTGCCACTGGCACGATGAATTCGCTTACGCGAACCGGCTACTCACCCACTTTCACCAGCACGGCGCTTTCAAACTCCAGCACCTTGTCGCCGGTCGAATCGAAAGCTTCGGCGCGCAGCGACAGCATTCGCCAGCCGGGGCGCGAGGCGATGGCGCGATGGGACAGCGCGGTGCGGCTGAAGGTGACGGTCTCGCCGGCATGGACCGGCTTCAGCCACCTAAGGTTCTTGAAGCCGGGCGAGGGGCCGAATTCAGGGACCGGACCGGGGCCGTTCCAACCGGCCCCCTCGGCATCCATGCTCGCTTCGAGGTTGAGCTTCATCCAGGTGGCGGCGGTGTGCCAGCCGGAGGCGCAGAGCCCGCCCAGCACGCTCTTCCGAGCGGCCTCCTCGTCGATGTGGAAAATCTGCGGATCGTATTTGCGGGCGAACGCCTTGATCGCCTCGGGCTCGAAAGTGTGCGAGCCCAGCGTCATCGTGGTGCCGATGCGGAAGAATTGGTCGAGGGTCATGCCGCATTCCCCGCGGCATCGCGTGTCAGGAACATGACGGAATTCTCAAGCTCGAAGACGCTTTCGCCGCGCTGGTTGACCAACTCGCTGCGCATGGTGATGAAGCCGAGCTGCGGCTTCGATCGCGACAGGCGCTTGGCCAGGACAACCAAATTGCCTCTGAGCGTATCGCCGGCCAGGACCGGTTTCTTCCACTTGACCTGATCGACGCCGGGCGCGCCCTGGCAGGTGGAGTCCAGCAGGAAGGCGTCGCAGAGCATGCGCATGAACATGGCGCAGGTGTGCCAGCCCGAAGCCGAAAGGCCGCCGAGAATGCTGGCCTTGCCGGCTTCCTCGTCGAGGTGCATCGGCTGGGCATCGAATTCGCTGGCGAACTCGATGATCTCGGCCGCGCTCACCTGTTTCGTGCCGAGGTCGAACGAGGCGCCCTCGACGAAATCCTCATAGGCCCATGTCTTTGCGGTCATGTCGGCAATCCGGTTAAATCCCAAGGATCGGGCAACCCGGATGCAGGCCGGCAGCGTTTTGGTCAAGTCCTTTCTGGTGAGCCAGCCTGAGGCAGCCAGCGCCGCCGGCTGCGGTCAGAGCCAGCCGCGGCGTCGGAAATACCAGAAGGGCAGGATCGCCGACAGAATCATCAGGCCGATGGCGAAGGGATAGCCAAACTCCCATTTCAGCTCGGGAATGATGTCGAAATTCATGCCGTAGATCGAGGCGACCAGTGTCGGCGGCAGGAAGATGACGGCGGCGACCGAGAAGATCTTGATGATGGCGTTCTGCTCGATCGAGATCATGCCGAGCGTGGCGTCGAGCAGGAAGGAGATCTTCTGCGACAGGAAGGTGGCATGGTCGGCGAGCGACAGCACGTCGCGCGACAAGGTCTTGATGCGGGCGCGGACATCCTTGCTCATCTTGGTCTGGGTCGCGACATGGGCGAGGAAGCCGGCAAGGCGCTGCAGCGAGATCAGGCTGTCGCGCACGGACGAGGCGATGTCTTCCTTGCGGCCGATGGCCTTCAGCAGTTCCTGGAAGTCGCGGTTGCGCTTCGATACCTTGGTCGAGCGTGCTTGGAAAATGTCGCGCGAAATCGCCTCGATGTCGCGGCCGGCGCGCTCGAGGATGTCGGCGAGCCGGTCGACGATCGCTTCCAGGAGGCCGATCAGGATGGTGTCGCCACTGGTGCAGCCGGTCGCCACCTTCTCGGCGCGCAGCGGGAAGGTCTTGAAGGCCTTCGGTTCATGATAGCGAATGGTGATCAGCCTGTTGCCGGCAAGCGCGAAGGTGACCGGCGACATCAGGGGATCGTCGACCTCGGTCTGGGCGGGCAAAGTGGCGGTCATGAAGTAGGCGCCATCCTCGATGTAGAGGCGGCTGGAAATCTCGATCTCCTCCATCTCCTCGCGGGTCGGGATGGCGACGCCGAGCCAGCTTTCGATGGTGGCTTCTTCTTCCTTGGTCGGACTGACCAGATCGGCCCAGACAACCCTATCGCCCTCGGCCAGCAGGTCATCGACGACGCGCAGGCGATCATTGTCCACGACAAAGGCCTTGATCATCGCCAGATCTCCCCTGCGAAGGTGCGTTCGGATTGCGCGTCGTGTCGGATTGCACGGCTCCTCGTCGTGTGCGCGACCGTGTGCAAGCCGCTTAGACCTGTGGCATGACGAAATCAAGACAAGCCCGTGGAGCCGGCCAGGATCGGCCGCTCAGAAAAACTCGTCGAGCAGGCGGTACCAGGAACATTTCGCCGGTTCGGTTTCCGGCGGCCCGTACCGTTCTAGAAAAGGCTCTATCCAGGCCCCGCCGATGTTGTAGCGGATGCTCCGGCAGGCGAGCGCCAGATCCTGGTGGCGATCCGCCACGCCCAGCCGGCCGCAATCGATGAACCCGCTGAAACGGCCTTCGGTCGCCATGACATTCGGCAGGCAGGCGTCGCCATGGGTGACGACAAGGTCCTCGGTCGCCGGCCGGAGCGCCTCAAGCTCGGCGAAGACCTCGGCGGCGGTTCGCCCTTGGCGTTCCTCGTCGAAATCACTTTCGTCGACTTCGCCGGCTTCCATGCGGGCCCGCGCCGCCGCGATCCGCCTGAAGAGGCGATGGTCGAAGGGGCAGGAGCGGATGTCGAGCGCGTGCAGGCCGCGAAGCGCGCTGGCCATGATGGCGATGACGTGGGCCGGATCGATGGCCGCCGACGCCAGATCCTCGCCGGCGACGGCCGACATCAGCAGCCAGTCGTGACCGGCATGGCTTTCCAGGGCAATCACATCGGGGCAAGCAATGCCTTGTCCGGCAAGGCAGCGCAGCCGCGCGGCCTCATCGGCAAGTTCGGCAAAGGGGCCGTTGCGCTCATATTTCAGGAACAGGGCCGGCTTGCCGTCGGCCGCCAGCCGGAACACGCCGGCCTGCGACTGGCCGATGGTCTGGCGGTGCCAGCGATAGCCGGATGCCAGCTGGCGGAACCCGTTCGGCAGGTCGGTTTCCGGAGGACGGCTGGGCATCGTCTGCCGCCTGAGGCGTCAGGTGTTGAACTTGAACAGCATGATGTCGCCGTCCTGGACGACATATTCCTTGCCTTCGTCGCGCGCCTTGCCGGCTTCCTTGGCCGCCACTTCGCCGCCCAGCGTGACAAAGTCGTTATAGGCGATGGTCTGGGCGCGGATGAAGCCGCGTTCGAAATCGGTGTGGATGACGCCGGCCGCCTGCGGGGCCTTGTCGCCCTTGTGGATGGTCCAGGCGCGCGTCTCCTTCGGCCCGACGGTGAAATAGGTGATGAGATGCAAAAGCTCATAACCGGCGCGGATCACCTTGTTGAGGCCCGGCTCGTCGAGGCCGAGCGAGGACAGGAATTCCATCTCCTCCTCGTCGGAGAGCTGGGCGACTTCAGCCTCGATCGCGGCCGAGATCACCACGGTGCCGGCGCCTTGCGCGGCGGCCATCTTTTCCACGGCCCTGGTGTGCTCGTTGCCGGTCGCGGCATCGGCCTCCGCGACGTTGCAGACATAGAGCACGGGGTGCGAGGTCAGAAGGTTCAAGCCCTGCAGGATGCGCAGATCCTCGGTGGAAATACCCTTGAGCAATACACGGGTTGGCTTGCCGGCCTGCAGCAGTTCGAGCGCGGCCTCCATCATCGGCAGCACGGTGGTGGCTTCCTTGTCCTTGCTGCCGGCGCGCTTGCGGATCTGGACGATGCGGCGCTCGAGGCTGTCGAGGTCGGCGAGCATCAGCTCGGTCTCGACCGTCTCGGCGTCGGCGACGGGGTCGATGCGGCCTTCGACATGGGTGATGTCGTCATCCTCGAAGCAGCGCAGCACATGCACGATGGCGTCGACCTCGCGGATATTGGCGAGGAACTGGTTGCCCAGTCCTTCGCCCTTTGAGGCGCCGCGCACCAGGCCGGCAATGTCGACGAAGGAGATGCGGGTCGGGATGATCTCCTTGGACTTGCCGATGGCCGCGATCTTCTGCAGGCGCGGGTCGGGCACCGCTACCTCGCCGGTGTTCGGTTCGATGGTGCAGAACGGATAGTTGGCGGCCTGCGCCGCCGCCGTCCTGGTCAGCGCGTTGAAGAGCGTCGACTTGCCGACGTTGGGCAAGCCAACGATGCCGCATTTGAAACCCATTTTGTCCAGTCCTATCGGAAAAGCGAAATTTGATGAGGGCTATGGGCGATAGGGGTGATCAACGTCAAGCCCTGTAAGGCCGCATGCGGCTCCGCTCAGTCCTTGTTGCCGAAGAGTTTCTTCAGCATGGCGGCCATCGGGCCGGATTCCGGCAGCTTGGCGGGCGCCTGCGGCGGGCGTGCCTGGCGGATGTGGCTCTGTTGCTTGGGTGCCTGCTTCTGCGCCGGCTTTTCCAGTTCGGCTATCGCCTTGCCCTGGACGGCAAGGGCGGCCTTGTTCATGAAGCCGGATTCGTCGCCCTTGACGATCATGGCGGCGTTGTCGGCGATCGCATCGAGCAAGGGATCGAGCCATTCGCGGTCGGCCTTGGCGAAATCGCCGAGCACATGGTGCTGGACCATTTCCTTGACGCCGGGATGGCCGACGCCGATGCGTACCCTGCGATAGGCGTTGCCAACATGGCCGTCGATCGAGCGGATGCCGTTGTGGCCGCCGGCGCCGCCGCCGGTCTTGATGCGCAGCTTGCCTTCGGCGAGGTCGATCTCGTCATAGAAGACGGTGAGCGCGGCAAGCTCGAGCTTGTAGAAGCGCAGCGCTTCGCCGACCGACTGGCCGGACAGGTTCATGAAGGTCTGCGGCTTGATCAGGATGATCTTTTCGCCGGCGATCGTGCCCTCGGCGATCAGGCCCTGGAATTTCTTCGACCAGGGCGAAAAGGAATGGCGGCGGGCGATAGCGTCCGCCGCCATGAAGCCGACATTGTGCCGGTTATCAGCGTATTTCGCGCCCGGATTGCCGAGGCCTGCAAAGACAAGCATCGTCTGCTCCGGGCGGAAAGAGTTACTTCTCTTCGGCGGCAGGAGCCGCTTCAGGTGCAGCCACCTCAACCGTCTCTTCCGTCTCCGGCTTCATCGCCGACGAACCGGCAATGGTCGCAATGGTGAAGTCGCGATCGGAGATGACCGGCTTGACGCCGGCCGGCAGCTTGACTGCCGAGATGTGGATCGAGTCGCCGATGTTGGTGCCGGTGAGATCGATGGTGATGAATTCCGGGATCGCATTGGCCGGGCAGTGGAACTCGACTTCGTGACGCACGATGTTGAGCACGCCGCCGCGCTTGATGCCGGGCGACTTGTCCTCATTGATGAAGTGGACAGGCACGTCGACATTGACTTCGGTGTCCTTGCCGATGCGCAGGAAGTCGACATGGACAGGGAAATCCTTGACCGGGTCGAGCTGGAAGTCCTTCGGCAGGACCTGGATCTTCTTGCCGTCGACATCGATCGTGGCGATCGTGGTCAGGAACCCGCCGCCATGGATCTTGTAGTAGATGTCCTTGTAGGTGAGAGCGATAGCCAGGGGAGGCTGCTTGTCACCATAGATTACTGCAGGCACTTTACCGTTGCGGCGAACTGCACGGGCGGACCCCTTACCGACCTGTTCGCGCGCTTCGGCCTTGAGCTCGTAAGTATCGTGGCTCATGGCTTTTCCTTTCGCGTGTTATGGAGCGTTTTCGGAGAGCAAATTGCCCAAGCCGTAAACGTCGAAAGCCGCCAGACCTCGATGTCCGAATGAGGGCGCCCGCCTTGAGACGGAGCTTTGTTCGGAATCACAAGGGAAGGCAGCCTTCCGCCGCGTTGCCTCCAAGGGTGTCTACGCGGGTGGCGGCTCTATAGCGGAAGGCGGGCGAGGGTGCAAGCCGGAGCGGGAGGCGCGCGGCTACCGATCTCCGCTCAGCGCATCCCGCAGCGCCTGGATCTGCCGGTTCAACGCATCGAGCTCGGCCAGCGTCATGCCCGAGCGCTCGATCAGGGTCTCGTTGAGGCAGTTGCACTGGGTAAGCAGCGCGCGCCCGGCCGATGTCAGGTCGACCTGGACCTGGCGCTCGTCGGTGTGGCTGCGTTGGCGGGTGACCAGCCCGGCGTGTTCCATGCGCTTCACCAGCGGCGTGACGGTGCTCGATTCCAAAGCGAGCCGGTGCGCAATCGAGCCGACCGACATGCCGTCGGCCTCACCCAGTGCGTTGAGCACGAGATATTGCGGATAGGTGATCCCCATCTCGTCCAGCATCGGCTTGTAGGTGCGGTTGATCGCCATCGAGGTGGCGTAGAGCGTGAAGCAGAGCTGATTGTCCAACGGGAGAGGCACGACACATTCCTTTGCCGATTAATCAAGAAATATGTACCACGAAAAATGATATCGCGATACATATTTTTGTAGACAAGGGCTCAAGGTCGCGCTAGCCATATGGATATCGCGATATTGTTTATCGCGAAAACAATCAAAGGAGATTGAGATGGCTTCGCAGACGAAATCCGGTTCCGGCAGCGGCACGATCACCACCAAGGACGGCACGCAGATTTTCTACAAGGACTGGGGAACCGGCCAGCCCATCGTCTTCCATCATGGCTGGCCGTTGAGCAGCGATGACTGGGACGCCCAGATGCTGTTCTTCCTGGCACAAGGCTACCGCGTCATCGCCCATGACCGGCGCGGCCACGGCCGCTCGACGCAGACGGATATCGGCAACGAGATGGACACCTACGCCGCCGATGTCGCTGAACTCGCCGCGCATCTCGATCTCAAGAACGCCATCCATGTCGGCCATTCGACCGGCGGCGGCGAGGTGGCGCGCTATGTCGCCAAGTACGGCTCGGGCGGCCGCGTCGCCAAGGCGGTGCTGGTCGGCGCCGTGCCGCCGATCATGCTCAAGACGGCCGCCAATCCCGGCGGCCTGCCGATCGAGGTCTTCGACGGTTTTCGCTCCGGCGTCGCAGCCAACCGCGCCCAGCTTTACCGGGATGTCCCCGCAGGCCCGTTCTATGGCTTCAACCGTCCGGGCGCGGCAGTCTCGGAAGGGGTCATCGACAATTGGTGGCGCCAGGGCATGATGGGCGGCACCAAGGCGCATTATGATTGCATCAAGGCATTCTCGGAAACCGACTTCACCGAGGATCTGAAGGCGATCGACGTGCCGGTGCTGGTCATGCATGGCGACGACGACCAGATCGTCCCGATCGCCGATTCGGCGCTGCTGTCGATCAAGCTGCTCAAGAAGGGCGAGCTCAAGGTCTACAAGGGTTTCCCGCACGGCATGGCGACAACCCACGCCGATGTCATCAACGCCGACCTGCTGGCCTTCTTCAAGGCCTGAATTCTCTAAGAAAAAAGGCACCCGCCAATGGCGGGTGCCTTTCCGTATCCGTTCAGGGTCAGCCGAAGCTAGGCTGTTGCCTGAGCCTTCCGGGCTTCCTTCATGTTGGGCAGGAACACCGTCAACAGTCCCAGGAACGGCAGATACGAGCAGATCTGGAAGACGAAATCGATGCCCTTGATGTCGGCGACGACGCCGAGCACGGCCGCCGCTATGCCGCCCATGCCGAAGGCGAAGCCGAAGAAGATGCCGGCGATCATGCCGACGCGACCCGGCACCAGTTCCTGCGCGAAGACGACGATGTTGGAGAAGGCCGATGACAGGATGAGGCCGATCAGCACGGTCAGCACCATCGTCCATTCCAAATTGGCGTAGGGCAGCGCCAGCGTGAAGGGCAGCACGCCGACAATCGAGAACCAGATCATCGCCTTCTGTCCGTAGCGGTCACCGAACGGGCCGCCGAGCAGGATGCCCAGCGCCGATGCGCCGAGGAACAGGAACAGCATCACCTGGCTCATCTGCACCGACACCCCGAATTTATGGATGGAGTAGAAGGTGTAGTAGCTGGCGAGGCTGGCGATGTAGGCGTTCTTGCTCAGCACCAGAAGGGTCAGCACGACCAGCGCGCTCATGACCTTGCGGCGCGGGAAGGGCGAGACGAAGCTTGCCGCCTTGCGGGTGCCTTGCGCGGCGCGGAGCCGGCTGTACCAGCCGCCGACCTGCCACAAGACGACGATGCCGATCAGCGATCCGACGGCGAACCAGGCGATGCTGGTCTGGCCGAACGGCACGACGATGAAGGCGGCCAGCAGCGGCCCCATTGACTGGCCGAAATTGCCGCCGACCTGGAACAGCGACTGCGCCAGGCCAAAACGGCCGCCAGAGGCAAAGCGCGCGATGCGCGAGGATTCGGGATGGAAGATCGCCGAGCCGATGCCGATCAGCGAGGCGCCGATCAAGAGCAGATAGTAGTGTCCGGCATAGGCCAGCACGACCAGGCCGATCAGCGACGAGGCCATGCCGTAGGGCAGGGAATAGGGCATCGGCCGCTTGTCGGTGATCATGCCGATCACCGGCTGCAGCAAGGACGCCGTCACCTGGAAGGTGAAGGTCAGCAGGCCGATCTGCCAGAAATCGAGGCCATAATTCTGTTTCAGAAGCGGGTAAATGGCCGATAGCAGCGACTGCATGATGTCGTTGATGCAATGGCAGAAGCTCACCGCCAGGATGACGGTGAAGGCCGTCGCCTGGGCTGAGGCGTGACTGGCGGTCGCTGGTGACGCGACGCTGGCGGCTGTCGTATCGGTCAAGGCAGGCTCCGTGGTCTTTTTGGCGGGCAAGCCCGCGGGCAATCAGGCGGACGCTCCCGCGGCCGCCTTAGGGACGGTTGCCTTATAAGCTGCTTGCCGCGCGACTTCTTTCGTGGTTTGGTCCAATAGTTTCGCAAGTGGGCCATACCAGATGCCGCATGGCAGGGAAATTTTCCGCGCCGGCAATGCCGATCTCGGCCAACTGCACCAGAGCCGCTGGCAATGGCTGGAGGAGGTCGCCGGCCCGGCGGTGGCGTTGCCGACCGAATATCCCGACGGCTACCACGTGCCGCAACACCGCCACAGGCGCAGCCAGTTGCTGCACGCGCTGGTCGGCGTGGTGCTGGTGACGACGCGGCACGGGCGCTGGATGGTGCCGCCAGACCACGCGATGTGGATCCCGGCCGGCATCGAGCATTCCGTCGAGATGCTGGGCGATGTCTCGATGCGCTCGGTCTATGTCATGCCGGGCGCGATTCCGGGGCTGCCGGAGGGCTTGCGCGTCGTCGGCGTCACCGAGCTGATGCACAGCCTGATCGTGGAATCGGAGAAACTGCCGCAAGGCGGCGAGCTGGAAGGGCGCGGCGGGCTGATCATGAAGCTGTTGCTGCATGAGATCCCGACCTTGCCGGAACGGCCGCTCGGCCTGCCGTTCCCGTCCGATCCCAGGCTGGCGGCGCTGTGCCGCCGCTTTGTCGCGGCACCTTCGCCGCATGCGACGATCGACGAATGGGCTGACGCCGCCGGCATGAGCCGGCGCTCCTTCACCCGCGCCTTCCAGCGTCAGACCGGCCTGTCGCTGTCGACATGGCGCCAGCAGGCTTGCCTGTTCGCGGCGTTGCCTCGGCTCGCCGATGGCGAGCCGATCACGAGGGTGGCGCTCGACCTGGGCTATGACAGCGTGCCGGCCTTCATCACCATGTTCAAGCGCATGCTGGGCTCGTCGCCGCGCGGCTATATGCGCGGCGCGCGAGACAATGGCGAAGGCATAAGGCGAGCCACGCCTCGCCTCGAGGCCCCGGCGCCGTGAGGCAATCCCAGGAAAAGCGCGAAAGCGATTCCTGGAATTGCATCGGTGGGTCTAATCCATCTGAACGCCGCTCGCCTTGACGATCGGCTCCCACTTGGCGAGTTCAGCCTTCACGTGGGTTGCCAGCTCTTCCGGAGTGGAGGCCACGATAGAGGCGCTGAATTGGCCCATGCGCGCAATCACGTCGGGATCCTGCAACGCCTTGGCTGCCGCCTTGTGAAGAACCTCGATCACGTCCGCCGGGGTACCCGCGGGCGCGAACAGGGCGTTCCAGCTGTAGGTTTCATAACCGGGAATGGTCTCGGCGATCGCCGGGACGTCGGGGAAGGAGGGAACGCGCTGCTTGGTGGTGACGCCCAAGGCTCGCAGCGTCCCACCCTTGATATGCCCCGATGAAGACGGCAGGTTGTCGAACATCATCGGCACCTGATTTGCGATGACGTCGTTCAGGGCCGGTCCGGCGCCCTTGTAGGGTATGTGCTGCATGCTGACGCCGGCCATCGTCTTGAAAAGCTCGCCGGAGAGATGCAGCGGGGTGCCGTTGCCCGACGAGGCGTAGGCATATTTGTCCGGGTCCTTCTTCAACAGGTCGATCAGTTCCTTGACGTCCTTGGCGGGAAATTGAGGGTTCACGACCAGGACGTTCGGCACCAGCACAAGCAGCGATATCGGAGCAAAATCCTTCTCCGCATCGTAGGGCTTGGTCTTGAGGATGAGCGGGTTGAGCGCGTGTGTCGCGACCGTGCCCATCAAAATCGTGTAGCCGTCCGGATCGGCCCGGGCGACCTGGGCCGCGCCGATGCTGCCGCCGGCCCCGCCGACATTTTCAACGACAATCTGCTGCCCGAGGCTCTCGGACATCTTGTTGGCGACGAGGCGCGCGACCAGGTCCGTTGAGCCGCCCGCGGAAAAGGGAACAACCATCGTGATGGTCCGGTCGGGAAAATCGGCGGCAGAGGCTATCGGCGCCGAAAAGAGAGCCGCGACGGAAACGGCAAGCCCAAGCAAAGTCCTTCGCCGGATTGGCATGTGCTACTCCTCCATTGTTTGGAAGGGCAGTATGCCATGGCAAGCGCGTAAGGAAACCTCTGCTGGCGGCACAAGGCAGGCGAGCGGTCGATACTAGGGCGTCCCGCTGCGCCTTGCCGACATTTCGTTGAAAGAGGTTTTAGTCGAACAGGCTCGACACCGATTCCTCGGTCGCCGTGCGCGAAATCGCCTCGCCCATCAGGTCGGCGATCGAGATGACGCGGATGTTGGGGGCGTCGAGCACGCCTTGCGTCGGCTGGATGGAATCGGTGATGACCAGTTCCTGCAGCTTCGAGCCGCTGATGCGGGCGACGGCGCCACCCGACAGCACGCCATGGGTGATATAGGCGGTGACGCTGGTGGCGCCGTTGGCCAGAAGCGCATCGGCGGCGTTGCACAGCGTGCCGCCGGAATCGACGATGTCGTCGATCAGCAGGCAATCCTTGCCGGCGACCGCGCCGATGATGTTCATCACTTCCGATTCGCCCGGGCGCTCACGGCGCTTGTCGACGATGGCGAGCTGCGCATCGAAGCGCTTGGCCAGCGCACGCGCCCGCACCACGCCGCCAATGTCGGGCGACACCACCACGACATTGCCGAGCTGCTTGTATTTCGCCTTCACGTCGCGGGCCATCACCGGCACCGAGAACAGATTGTCGGTCGGGATATCGAAGAAGCCCTGGATCTGGCCGGCATGCAGGTCGAGCGTCAGAACGCGGTCGACCCCGGCGCGGGTGATCATGTTGGCGACCAGCTTGGCCGAGATCGGCGTGCGGCCGGAAGCGCGGCGATCCTGCCTGGCGTAGCCGAAATAGGGAATCACCGCCGTGATGCGCTTGGCCGAGGAGCGCATGAAGGCGTCGATCATGATGAGCAGTTCCATCAAATGATCGTTGGTCGGGAACGAGGTCGACTGCAGGATGAAGACATCCTCGCCGCGCACGTTTTCCTGGATCTCGACGAAGATTTCCTGGTCGGCGAAGCGCCTGACGCTGGCCTTGCCCAGCGGGATGTTGAGATAGCGGGCGACCGCTTCGGCCAGCACCCTGTTGGAATTGCCCGCGAAGAGTTTCATGCACCGTTCCTGGTGGGGGATGGGAAGGCCTGACAGACTCTCCCGCACCTTTTAATCGGGCTTTTAGCGGCCCGCGCTGGTATTGCAAGCGCCGAGATCGGGAATCCGCCGGCTAAGCTGAAGAAAGGTTCGTGCCATCGCCGAGAGGCAACACTCAAGCATGCCTTGCTAGCCAGCCTTGCCGCCAAGAAATGCCGCGAACTGGTCGATGGTCTGGTCGGCGATCGCCTGCATGGTGGCCGGCGAGACCCCCTTCCAGCTGTCGGCGCCTGCGCCGGAATTGGCCGAAGGCGCCTTCATCTGGCCGTTGATGCGGTGCAGGCGGTTGCCTGAGGGGTCGTAGACGTCCCAGACATAGATGACGGTGGTGTCCTTGCCCTCCGAAATCGCCGAGAAATAGCCCTTCAGCACATGAGTCGCGGTCTGGTCGGCGCTGCCGGCAAGCGTGATGCCGCGCTGCCTGGCGCGCGTCTGCAGTTCCGCCGTCAGCGGGGTCGCGGCCTCGACCGAAGCGCCGACGATCGGCGCGATCTGCAGCCGGGTCTTCGACAGGATGGCAGCGCTTTGGGCCGGGGTGAGCGGCGTGGTGGTGGCGGACGCCCCCGCCGTAGTGGTCGCGGGCGCAGCTGTCGATGGGGTGGGAACCGTGGCCGCCGTGCTGCCCGGCGCTACCGGCCCCGAAGTCGCCGGCGGGGTGATGGCGGAAGGTTCGAGAACGTCCTTTGCGTTGGTGCAGGCAGCCAGAGTCAATGCCACAAGCAATGACACGGTCGTCACATGCGATCGTCTCATTTGCCTTCTAACTCCTTGGCGAAGAACGCCTCCCATTATGGATTCACTGTACGATCAAGTCGAGATCATGGCGGGAAAGCGGCTTCGGCTGGGATTCGGTGGTCAGGTAGGTGCGGCCAAGCGTCATTGCCGTCTCGGTCTCGGAATCCATGATGATCATGTGGGCGAACAGCGTCATGTGCGGCGCGATCGGCTCCGGATTGCCCTGGTAGAACATCGGCATGTCCATCCAGGACGGCGTGAAGCGGGCGCCGACGGAGTAGCCGCAGGCGTTCAGCCGGTGCTTGGTCAGGCCATGCGCCTCCATGGTGCGGGCGTGGGCGTCGAAGACGTCGCCGAACGTGTTGCCCGGCGTCATCGCCTTTTCGACGGCGAGAAGGGCGGCGCGCGCGGCGTCGAACAGTTCCTGATGGCGCTTCGACACCTTGCCAGTCAGCACGGTGCGCATCATCGGCGCGTGGTAGTGATGGAAGACACCGGCCCATTCGAGCGTCAGCTGGTCGTTCTTGGTGAGCTTGCGGCGGCCGGCCTTGTAGCGGCACAGCAGAGCATCGACACCCGAACCGATGATGAACTCGTTGGCCGGATAGTCGCCGCCGCCGGCGAAGACCGCGCCCTGCATGGCGGCCAGAATCAGCGCCTCGTCGCCGCCCTGCTTGATCAGCGGCAGTGCCGCGTCGAGCGCGTCGTCGGAGAGATTGGCGGCCTTCTCGGCCTTGGCGATCTCGGCCGGGCTCTTGAACAGGCGCAGCCGGCCGACAATGCCGGACGCATCGGCGATCTGTCCGAAGGTCTGCAACTGCTCGTCCAGCCGTCGGCCATTATAGGCGGTCAGGCCATGGGTGTCGTATTCGACCCCGATGCGGGCGCCGAGGAGGTTGAGGTCGTTGAGCAGATTGCGCAGGTCGACCGCCGGGTTGGCGCCGTTGCGGTCGGTCCAAAGCACGATGTTGTCGATGATCGAGGTATGCCGCGCCTGGCGCAGGTCGGCCGATCGCGTCAAAAGCACCATCGAGCCGTCGGCCTTCACCACCAGGCACTGGAAGAAGCAGAAGCCGAACGTATCGTAGCCGGTCAGCCAGTACATGCTTTCCTGCGCGAACAGCAGGATGGCGTCGAGTTTCTTCTCGGCCATCTCGATCATCAGCCGGTCGCGCCGCGCGTCAAATTCCGATCGTTCAAAATGCAGCGCCATTATTCACTCTCCAAAACGATGGCCGAAACCTGCCGGCCGTAATCGGGTTCCTTGCGGTGCGTGGTGCGCCGGTAGGAGTAAAACAAATCTTCCTCGGCATAGGTGCAGCGGCCGAGGCCCTCGGCGGTCACGCCGGCCCTGATGAGCCGGTCGACCGTGTAACGGTTGAGGTCGAACATGGCATGGCCTGATGTGGCGGAGGGCGAGAAATAGCCGATGTTCTCCGCGTCGGCCTCGACGAAGCGGGCGACGAATTCCGGCCCGACCTCGTAATTGGCGGGGCCGATCGAGGGGCCGAGCACGGCGACGATGTTTTCGCGCCGGGCGCCCAGGCTTTCCATGGCGGCAACGGTGTTCTCCAGCACGCCCGTAAAAGCGCCTTTCCAGCCGGCATGCGCCGCGCCGATGATGCGCGCGCCGGAATCGGCAAACAGCACCGGGCCGCAGTCGGCAGTCGAGGCGCCGATGGCGATGCCTGGGCGGTCGGTGACGATAGCATCGGCCTTGGGCCGTTCGCCGGCAAAGGGTTCCCTGACGACAATGACGTCGGGCGAATGGACCTGCCAGGCAGTCAGCAGATGGTTCGCCGGCACGCCCATCCAGGCGGCGACACGGGCGCGATTCTCGGCCACCAGCGCCTTGTCGTCATCCGACCCGGTGCCGATGTTAAGGCCCTCATAGATGCCCGTCGAGACGCCGCCCGTGCGGGTGAAATAGCCGTGGCGGATGCCTTGTGCCTGCGCCTTGTCCAGCAGCGGCGACCGAACGGGATCCGGTTTGGTCTGATTCAGCATGCGGGCGTTGTTGTCCGTGTGGGCGGTTTCGTCAAGAAAAAGTCCGGAAGCGAGGTGGCCGGCGGTTCGGCCGCTCTTTTACCGGACGCGAGATTGGGAGAGGCAGCGGTGAAAAGTCAATCCGCCGTCGCAAAGGGCCGGATCGGCACGCCGCGCGGCAGGACGGCAAGCACCTTGAACAGGTCGCCCATGGCCTGCGGGCCAGCAAGACGCTCGACATCGCCTGATATCTTGTCGCGGGTCGCCTGGCCGGCATCGGCGCCAAGCCGGCCGGCGCGCTCGAGAATGCCCATGCCGAGCAGGAAATTGCCTTGCGTCGACAGATGGGCGTCGAGACCGTGGGCGCGCACCGTTGCGGCAAGGGCGGCGAAATCGACATGCGAGGTGAGATCGGCCTCGCCGGGATTGGCCAGCACATCTTCGTGATTGTGCCGGCGCAAGGCCTGCAGCGTGTCGCCGACCCCCGGCTGCAGATGGCCATAGTCGAGAAACAGCCCGGCGCCGCCGTTTCGGGCAATGCGCCCGGCAATGGCGGCCATCAGGGCGGTGCGGGCCGGTGCTACTTCGACGATCGCGCCTTGCGGCGCTTCAGCGGCGTCGAGGGGCAGCAGCGTCGAGTCGACCGAGCCGGCGCCGGCGAAGAAACAAAGGGTGTCCTCGTCGTCGAGGCCGACCACGCGCTCGCGCCAGCCCGTGCCGGCGCGGACGAACTGGCGGACCGGCACGGCGTCGAACAATTCGTTGCCGACGATGAGCAGCGGCTGATCAGGCAGTGTCTCGATGGTCTCGTGCCAGCCTATCGCGAATGGCGTCGCGCCAAGCGTCTGCTTCTGGATTTCAGTCAGGCGCGGGCTGGTCTCGATCATGGCGAAGGCCGCGCCATTGGCCAGGGTAGGATCCAGCCGCGACAGCGTGCGCAGCATGTCCTTCATCAGCGTGCCGCGGCCAGGGCCGATCTCGGCGATGGTGACCGGCATCGGCCGGCCAATCGCTGTCCAAGCCTGGTAGAGCCAGACGGCGACGAGTTCGCCGAACATCTGGCTGATCTCCGGCGCGGTGACGAAGTCGCCGGCGGCGCCGAAGGGCTCGCGTGTGGTGTAGTAGCCGTCCGCGGGGTCGAACAGGCACATCGCCATGTATTCGTTGACGGGAAGGGGGCCGAGCGCCTCGATCAGGTCGACGACGCGGGTCTTCAGCCGCGTCATGTCGCCTGCGGCTGTGACTGCGTCGCCGGCTTGGCGGTCGCCATCGCCCAGATGCCGGCCAGCACCATTGGCGTCGACAGGATCATGCCCATGGTCAGCCAGTTGGTGCCGAGGAGGTAGCCGAGCTGCTGGTCGGGTTCACGGAAGAACTCGACGAAGATGCGCGACAGGCCGTAGCCGCAGATGAAGGCGCCGCCGACGAAGCGCGGCGTCTTCAGCTTGAGGCGCGAATGGGTGAGGATGCGCAGCACGACAAACAGCACCAGGCCTTCGAGCAGGGCTTCGTAGAGCTGGCTCGGATGGCGGGTGAACGGTCCGCCATTGGGGAATTCGATCGCCCAGGGCACGTCGGTCGGCCGGCCCCAAAGCTCGGAATTGATGAAGTTGGCGATGCGCACCAGGCCAAGCCCAACCGGCACGCCGGCGGCCACGACGTCGAACAGCGACCAGGTGCGGATGCCGCGCTTGATGGAAAACAGCGTCATGGCGAGGATGACGCCGAGCAGGCCGCCATGGAACGACATGCCGCCTTGCCAGACGGCGAAGATGTCGAGCGGATGCGCGATGTAGCGCGGCAAGTCATAGAAAAGCACATAACCGGTGCGGCCGCCGAGCACGACGCCGATGGCCGCCCAGACGATGAAATCGTCGAGGTCCTCCGGCTTCATCGGCAGGATGCCGTCGGGCCACAGTTTCGGGTTGGCGGCGAGCCGCTTGGCGTACCACCAGGCAAACAGGATGCCGACGATGTAGCCGACGCCGTACCAGTGTACCGCCAGCGGCCCGATCTGGATGAGGATCGGGTTGATGTTGGGGAAGGGCAACGAGGCCAGCGGCAGCAGGAAATATTCGTTCAACGGGGAGCTCTCGGTTGCGGTCGCGTTCGGGCGCGGACCATGCGGCAGGGTTTTGGCAGGGTCAAGGCAAGGTGGTTGCCGTCAAGTGCTGGGACGGATCCCGTTGCGAGCCATCGCGTCGCGCGTGGTCAACTCACCCCTTGGCGGCCAGCCACTGCCGCAATGCGTCGTTGATCCTGTCCTGCCAGCCTGGACCGTCTTCCTGGAAATGGTCGAGCACGGCCCGGTCGATCCGGATCGAGACAAGCTCGCGGACATTCGGCGTGGCCGAGGGTTCGCGAACGGGCGCTGCCGGCTTCTTAACCGGCTTGAAGGCCGCTTCGGCGGCCGCGAACGGATTTGTCGGTCGGCGCGGGGGCATTGCCATTGGGGGACCCTGACTGGAGGCGACTCATGCTTGACGCCGGTCGCGAGGAAAACGCCACAATATGCGACTTGGCGCCACTTCGTATAGGGCGCGGTCATGTCGTCAATTCTCGGGAAACAAGATCGTCCTTAGGTCCATCGCATCGTGTAATATGTGTAGTACCTCCACGGCGTCGGCGCTAACGCGATAGAAAATCAGATAATTGCCGTGAACGCGCCGGCGGATACCCGGAGATCGAGGCCGCTCAAAGAGTGGATACCGCTCCGGCATGGAGCGTAAATCCAGACAATCGCGGCGCAACTCCTGAATGAACGTGACGGCCCGAAATGGGCTGTCGAACGCGATGTAGTCGCCAATGGCTTCAAGGTCTGCCTCGGCCTGGTCTGTGAAGACCAGCTTCCTCACCTGGTCTTCTCTGCCATCGCCTTGTATTTGGCTTCAAGTCTGTCCAGCACCTCGTCGCCAGCCTTGACCCTGCCTGCGTCGGCATCCGCAATGCCTTTGGCGAGGGCTGCATCGAGCGCGGCGAGACGCTTTTCCCGTTCTTCGACGAGGCGAACACCCTCACGCAGTACTTCGCTCTTTGAATTGTAGCGTCCGGTGTTGACGAGCTGGTTGACGATATCTTCGAGGCGGGCTCCCAAGTCTGCGCTGATGGCCATGGCGGCACTCCTACAAAACACTCTTGAATAATAATAGTTATTAATCCGGCTTGCCAGTGATTTTGGAGGGTTCGACTTGATGCCGCAGCAGCCCTCAACGTTCTTGCATTCCTCGCCCCGCGCCACTACGTCATTTCGAGCAAAGCGAGGATTTGCCATGTCGACCGGACCGAACCGCATTCTCGATGAATTCGCCAAGCTGATGACCGATGCCGCGGGTGCCGCGCAGGGTGTCCGGCGCGAGGTTGAGACCGCCTTCAAGGGGCAGGCGGAGCGTATCCTCAATTCGATGGACGTGGTGCAGCGCGAGGAATTCGAGGCCGCGCGCGAGATGGCCGCCAAGGCCCGGGACGAGAATGCCAGGCTTGCCGCCCGCATCGAAGCGCTCGAGGCGAAGCTCGCCGAACTCGCCGGTGATGCCGCACCAGCGGCGGCGGCGAAGCCCCGTGCAAAAAAATAATCGTTAAACTTTTCCACATAGTGCGATCCTGAAAATCGCTTTGCCGTGAATCGCTTAACGGCATTGCATGAATCTTTGTGACAGCGCCTTTCCACATGCGAATGACGCAGTGCGAAAAATTGGGCTGTTCACGCGACTCCCGATCAATAGACTGAATTTGTTGCATGATTCGGAGCAGGGTCATGCGACCGGGCGGTGGGGTCCGGTCTGGGGTCTTTGCGTCGAGAAGTAGTCTTCAGCGCGAAGTAAGTCTTGGCCGTCCGAGTTCTAGATCAGATTGTTCGTTGTGTGTGCCCTCCCGCGGAGCGTGTGGCGGCGCTCCTCAGAACGACAGGAAGCATTCCATGGAACTTCTCGAACTCGAATTCTCCCGCGAAATCCATCCGGTGGATGTTATCGAGCAGGTGGCCCACAACAATGACTGGTCCTTCGAACGGGCCGGCGACGATGAAATTTCGATCTCGGTCGCAGGCAGCTGGACCGACTATCACGTCTCCTTCTCCTGGATGGAGGATTTCGAGGCGCTGCATCTGGCCTGCGCCTTCGACATCAAGGTGCCGGAGACCCGCGCGCTGGAAGTGATGCGGCTGTTGTCGCTGATCAACGAACAGATGCTGTTCGGGCATTTCGACCTCTGGGAGCAGGAAGGCGCGATCATGTTCCGCCAGTCGCTGCTTTTGGCCGGCGGGGTCGAGCCGTCGAGCCAGCAGGTGGAGGTGCTTCTGTCGTCGGCGCTGGAAGCCTGCGAATGCTATTTCCAGGCCTTCCAGTTCGTCGTCTGGTCGGGAACCTCGGCCAAGGACGCACTGGCCGGCGTGCTGTTCGAGACCTACGGCAACGCCTGAGCAGGACGCGCATGAGTGCAAGCAAAGAGCGTAAGCCAGAGATCAGTTTTGCCGATTTTGATCGTGTCGACATCCGTGCCGGCACCATCGTCGAGGCGGAACCGTTTCCACAGGCGCGCAAGCCTGCCTTCAAGCTGAGGATCGATTTCGGACCCGACATCGGCATCAAGAAATCGTCGGCGCAGATCACCAAATATTATACGCCGGAGACTCTGGTAGGCCGGCAGGTGTTCGCGGTGGTGAATTTCCCGCCCCGCCAGATCGGGCCGTTCATGTCGGAAGTGCTGACGCTCGGCTTTCCCGACGAGGAGGGCGCCGTCGTGTTGGGCGCCATCGAGCGCAAGGTGCCGGACGGCGGGCGGCTGTTCTAGGGTTCGCCGCCGATAGTTGCGGTCGTCGCGCATTACCCGCTGTCGTCATCCACGGGCGGAGCGGGCGATCCTCGGGGGTCTGCGCGCCGGCTTCGCCGACGCTCCGCCCGTGGATGACGAAGGGAGGGTCAGGCCGCCAGCTTGCGCGTCCTGCCGAGTGCTTCCTCGACCGTGTCGAGGAACATTTCCGCACAGGCTTTCCAGCTATAGCGCATCGCGCGATCTCTGGCCTCGGCGCGGTCGACCTTGAGGGCGGCGAGCGCGGCTTCGCGCAGATCGTTGGAGACCGCGCCGCCAAAACCATCGCCGACGATGTCGATCGGCCCGGTCACCGGATAGGCGGCGACCGGCGTGCCGCTGGCCAGCGCCTCGATGATGACGTTGCCGAAGGTGTCGGTGCGGCTGGGGAAGACGAAGACATCGGCCGAGGCGTAGATCTCGGCCAGCTCGTCATTGGGACGGTGACCGAGGAAATGCGCGTTGGGATATTTCGCCCTCAGCTTGGCTAGCTCCGGACCTTCGCCGACGATCACCTTGCTGCCGGGCAGGTCGAGGTCGAGGAAGGCGGAGAGGTTCTTCTCGATGGCGACGCGGCCGACGCAGAGGAAGACCGGACCGGGGAAGCCGAGGTCCTTGCGCTTGTCCGGGCGGAAATGCTCGGTGTCGACGCCGCGCGTCCACGGCCTCAGCTTGTTGAAGCCGCGCGCCGCAAGGTCGTCGGCGAGCGACTGGGTGGCGACCAGCGTGCCCTGGCCGGAATTGTGGAAGTCGCGCAGCCAGCGATAGGCCCAGCTTTCCGGTACCGGCAGGCGGGCGCTGAGATATTCGGGAAAGCGCGTGTGATAGCTGGTGGTGAACGGCCGGCCGGCATTGCGGCAATAGCGCCGCGCCATGATGCCCAGCGGCCCTTCGGTGACGATGTGGATATGGTCGGCCTTGTAGGCGTCGATCAGGCGCGCGACATGGCCTGGGGTGGTCAGCGCCAGGCGGATGTCGGGGTAGGTCGGCAGGGGCAGCGTGCGAAAGATGTTGGGTGTCAGGAAATCCACCGCGACGTCGAAGGATTTCAGCGTTTCGGTGAGCCGCTCCAGCGTGTGGACGACGCCGTTGACCTGCGGGCGCCAGGCGTCGGTGACCATCAATATGCGCATGGCGGCCCTTTGCTGGAAAGGTCGACGGTTGCCTTGAGACGATGCCGCAACGGCGACCAGCCGGCGGCCCGCGCTTCGCTCCAGCGCACCCGGGCGGGCACGGGATCGAAGTGGGGCGGCAAGGTCGAATCAAGTGATGTCGCGCGTTTCATGCGCGCTCTTCACCATGATTTCATGACGGGCGGATGAAGCAGTCCTTCCGGGAGCATGATCTTATCCGAAAACCGGTTTCCACTTTTCGGGATCATGCTCCGCCTAGGCTGGAACCTTGATCACCGCGCGCAGGCCGCCGAGCGGGCTGTCGTCGAGGGTGATGTCGCCGCCATGGCTGCGGGCGATGTCGCGGGCGATCGAAAGGCCGAGCCCGGTGCCGCTGGCATCGAGGTTGCGGGCTTCGTCGAGCCGCACGAAGGGCTTGAAGACGTCCTCGCGCCTGTCGGCCGGAATGCCGGGACCATTGTCGTCGACGGTGACCACGAGCGAGCCACGGCCGTGATCGGCGCTGACCTCCACCGTCTTGGCATAGCGGAAGGCATTGCCGATGACGTTGGACAACAGCCGCGCGAAGGCGTTCGGCCTGACATGCACGGTCGGATCGCCGGAAAGCGTCGTCGACAGCTTGCATTTGCGCAAGGCGGCCTCGTCGCTGAGCTTCTGGAAATAGGCTTCGAGATCGAAACGTCCCGGGTCCTCCAAGGCTTCGCCGCGGGCAAAGGCGAGATAGCCTTCCAGCATCGACTGCATGTCGTCGATGTCCTGGTTGAGCGCCGCCTTGGTCTCGGCCTTGCCGCCGGCCAGCGCCAATTGCAGCTTGAAGCGGGTGAGGATGGTCCTGAGATCATGGCTGACGCCGGTCAGCATGGCGGTGCGCTGGTCGATCTGGCGCTCGATGCGTTCGCGCATCTGGATGAAGGCAAAGCCGGCGCGGCGAACCTCCTCGGCACCGCGCGGGCGAAAATCGCGCGGCATCGGCCGGCCCTTGCCGAAGCTTTCGGCGGCCTCGGCAAGCGTCAGGATCGGCCGGATCTGGTTGCGCAGGAAGGGGATGGCGATCATCAGGAGCACCAGCGAGGTGCCGACCATCCAGATCAGGAAGATGTGGGTGTTGGAGGCATAGGCCTGGCTGCGGCGCACGAAGACGCGCAGCACCTTGTTCTCGAGCTGGACGCGCACCTCGACGATGTTGGAATTGCCGACCGTGTCGATCCAGAACGGCCGGTTGATCTGGCGGGTGATCTCGGACGAGAGAACGTCGTCGAGGATCGAGAAGAACGGTTTTGGACCGGGCGGCGGCAAGGGATCCGGGGGCAGCAGATCGACCTTCAGCTGCATGCGGTCCTGGGCGATGCGGATGACGTTGGCGTAGTCGGCGTCGTGCGGGTAGGTCTCGATCAGGTCGATGATGGCGGCGATGTCGCGCACGGTGGCCTGCGACAGGCGCTGCGTCACCGTTGCCCAATGACGCTCCATGAAGACGAAAGCGACCACCGATTGCAGAAGGATCATCGGCGCGATGACGATGATCAGCGAGCGCGCGTAAAGGCGCTTGGGCATGTAGAGCGAAACGAGGCGCCAGAACCGGTTCCAGATGCGCGGCACCGCCTTGAGCGTTCGCGTGGCGCGTGCGCTCAAGCCGTCAGGTCCCGGCCCTTCCAGTTCCGTCGTCGCCATTGGCTCTTTTCATTTCGCCCGCGGCCCTCGATCAGGATGACGTTCCGTTGGATCGTCTTCCTGATCTAACTCTTTGTTGGAGCATGATCTTTTCCGAAAATCGGTTCCCACTTTTCGGGATCATGCCCTAGAGCCGCGGCCGGTATTCTATTCCACGCTAAGCCGATACCCAATACCGCGAACGGTCTGCAGCCAGACCGGGTTGGACGGATCGCGCTCGATCTTGCGGCGCAGCCGGTTGATCTGCACGTCGATGGTGCGCTCGCCGACCTCCGAATCGTCGCCGACCAGTTCGTGGCGCGGGATGGTCTCTCCGGCCCGCGCGGCAAAGATCGCCAGGATCTCCTGCTCGCGATCGGTCAGCTTCAGCGCCTCGCCGCCGCGCTTCAGTTCACGCCTGGCGATCTGGAAGGTGTAGGGGCCGAAGACCAGCTGTTCGACCTTGGGCGTGGTCGCCGGGCCGCCGCGGCGCAGGATGTTGTTGATGCGCAGGATCAGTTCGCGCGGATCGAAGGGTTTTGGCAGATAGTCGTCGGCGCCGGCCTCCAGTCCGGAGATGCGGCTGTCGGTTTCCGAAAGCGCGGTCAGCATCAGGATCGGCACGTTCTTTTCGGCGCGCAGCGATTTGGTGAGATCGACGCCGCTTTCGCCGGGCATCATGACGTCGAGCACAAGCAGGTCGAAGTCGAGGCCGGCGAGCTTGCGCCTGGCCTCGCCGGCATTGCCGGCAACGGTGACGCGAAAGCCGTTTTCGGTCAGATACTGTTTGAGAAGATTGCGGATGCGGGTGTCGTCGTCGACCACAAGCAGATGCGGCGCGTCGTCGTCCGGTGCGGCCGCCTGATCGACCCTCTCAGTGCTCTCCATGGCTTTTTCCTGACATTTTTGCGGACCCAACGTCGATCTGAGCTCTCAGTTCCGGATTGACCATCGCTTCGAGGAAGCGTTCCACCAAGGCCCGTTCGGTGGCGCTGGAATCTTCCAATGCAGCACGGATGCGGCGTGACTGTGGCCGCGCCAGGGCCAGCGCCAGGGCGCGGCCCTTGGCGGTGGGATAAAGTTCGCGCTGGCGGCGGTCGCGCGGACCTTGCAATTGCACGACATGGTCGGTGTCGATCAGTTGCTTGAGCACGCGCGCCAGGCTCTGCTTGGTGATCTTCAGCACGTCGAGCAGTTCGGCGACCGTCAGGCCCGGCCGGCGGTTGACGAAATGCAGCACCCGGTGGTGGGCACGGCCGAAGCCATAATCTGCCAGGATCTGATCGGGATCGGAGGTGAAGTCGCGATAGGCAAAGAAGAACAGTTCGATGATGGCGAAGTCTATGCCGTCCTCGACTGACATCGCGGTCCTGATCGGCTTTCCGGCGGCTGGGCTTCGATCCGTCATCATTTCTCCATGGGAACGGGAGATTATGTCAGTACTATTGACGTAATTTCCCTGCAATGGTAATTTTTGACAAGCTTTTGGGCGGATTGCGAACGAAAAGGCAAGGCAGGCCGGTTTTTCCGGAACTTCCTGAGTTTGCCAGAGCGCGATTATCCGCCTACGCTTCGCAACACTGGCCGGCTCCCCAATCACACGGCGCGGCCAAAAAGAACACGCTACGACACCAAGGATATGCGGGCCGCGACCCGCGGGAGGTTACCATGGCATCCGTTCCCTTCGATCAACTGGACGGCTTCATCTGGATGAATGGCGAATTCGTTGCGTGGGGCGACGCCAAGATCCATGTTCTGACGCACGGTCTGCACTACGCCAGCGCGGTCTTCGAGGGCGAGCGCGCCTATGGCGGCGAGATCTTCAAGCTCAACGAGCACACCGAGCGCCTGCATGAATCGGCGCGCCTGCTCGGCTTCAAGATTCCCTATTCGGTCGCCGAGCTCAACGACGCCTCGACCACGCTGTTGAAGAAGCAAGGGTTTCAGGATGCCTATGTCCGGCCGATCGCCTGGCGCGGCAGCGAGCAGATGGGCGTTTCGGCGCAGAACAACCGCATCAACGTCGCCATCGCCATCTGGCAGTGGCCGAGCTATTTCGATCCGGCGCAGAAGCTGAAGGGCATCCGCCTCGATGTCGCGGAATGGCGCCGGCCCGACCCGCGCACGGCGCCGTCGAAGTCGAAGGCCGCCGGTCTCTACATGATCTGCACCATGTCCAAGCACGCCGCCGAAGCAAAAGGCTATGCCGACGCCATGATGCTCGACTGGCGCGGCCAGGTTGCCGAGGCAACCGGCGCCAATATCTTCTTCGTCAAGGACGGCAAGATCCATACGCCCAAGCCTGATTGCTTCCTCGACGGCATCACCCGCCGCACGGTCATCGGGCTCGCCAGGGACCGTGGCCTGGACGTGATCGAACGCGCTATCCTGCCGGAAGAACTCGAAGGCTTCGAACAATGCTTCCTGACCGGAACGGCGGCGGAAGTAACGCCGGTTTCGGAGATTGGACCTTACCGATTCGAGGTTGGCGACATCGCCAAGAACCTCATGAATGACTATTCTGCGGCCGTTCAGCCAAAGCACGCGATCGCCGCAGAATAACGATAGTCACAGCTTTTCGCGCAAGCAGGGGCGGTTTTCGAGCCGCCCCTTTTATTTCAGCGTTTCTGCATTTGACTTTCAGTCAATTCGGCGTCTCATGATGGTGTCGGCCCGGGAGGCTGGCAGCTATGGAGGGACTAATCATATGGACATGAACACGCTTCTTCCGATCATTGTACAGGTGATTACGGGTATCATCGGTGGTCAGGCGGTCGGTGTTGCACTCAAGAACGCTGCGATGGGTCAGCTGCCCAAAATCCTGGGCGGTGCCATTGGCGGCGTCGGCGGAGCGGCGATCCTCGGCAGCCTGCTTGGCCACGGCGCCGTCGATCCGGCAGCGGCCGCTGCAGCGACGAGCGGTCTCGGCAGTGCGCTCAACCTCAACAACATCGTTGGCGGCGCCGGCGGTGGCGCGATCCTGACCGGGATCATCGGCGCGGTCATGGGCGCCATGAAGAAGTAAGTCTGACTGTCTCAGGTCTGTTCAAATGGGCGGCTTCGGCCGCCCATTTCCGTTTGTGCAACGTCTGACTGTTCGTGTTTCGAGGGGTGGACGCCTTTAACCGACGTCTCTACATCACCGCGTGAACATCGAAAGGACGAACATGGGTCAGCTCAATGCCGGCATCGTGCCGGTCACACCGTTCCAGCAGAATTGCACCATCCTGTTCGACATGGACGACAAGCACGGCGTCGTCGTCGATCCGGGTGGCGACATCGACAAGGTGCTGGCGGTACTGAAGGACAATGCGATCACCGCCGAGGCGATCTGGATCACGCACGGCCATATCGACCATGCCGGCGGCGCCATGGAGCTGAAGGAAGCGCTCGGCCTCGATATCATCGGCCCGCATGCAGCCGACAAGCCCTTGCTCGACAATCTGGAGAACCAGGGCAGGCGCTACGGCATTGACGGCGCGCGCAACTGCGTGCCCGACCGGTTCCTCACCGAAGGCGAGACCGTGTCCTTCGGCGGCCATTTGTTCGAGGTGCTGCATTGCCCCGGCCACGCGCCCGGCCACGTCGTCTATTACAACCGCGCGGCCAAGTTCGCCCATGTCGGCGATGTGCTGTTCCGTGGCTCGGTCGGCCGCACCGACCTGCCGGGCGGCGACCACGCGACGCTGATCGCCTCGATCAAGGAGAAACTCCTGCCGCTTGGCGATGACATCGGCTTCATCTGCGGCCACGGCCCTGGCGGCCGTTTTGGCGAGGAGCGGCGGACCAACCCCTTCCTAGTCTAGACTAGGATCAGCGCCTCCACCCGAGGTCGTAGGGTCAAAACAAAAGAGCGCTGGCCTTGCGGTCAGCGCCCTTCTTGTTCGGGGCAGGGAAGCCCTAAGCGCTTTCGCGCTTCAGAATTTAGTTTGGTCCAAGTCGCTATCCCAAAACCGCTGCGCGCTTTTGGGCGACATACTCAGTTTGCAGTGCAGAAATGCTGCTCGCCGTCATTGCCGGTGAAGGTGCCGGTGCGGGAGTTGAAGCTGCGGTAGCGGTCCGAGCAGTATTCGTACCAGTCACGCGTCCACGGTTCGGCATAGCGATCGGCATAGACCACCCGAGGCTCCGCGTAGTAGCGGCGAACCGGTGCCGGGCGGATCCGCACGTCACGATCGTAGTAACCGTCATTGTAGTAACCGTCACCGTAGTAGCGGTTAGCGTCAGGCGGTGGCTGGTCATTGGCCAGCGCGCCACCGATCAGGGCGCCGGCGGCAAGGCCAAGCACGCCGGCGGCAATGGCGTCGCCATTACCGTGGTGGCGGTGATGACGCCATTCATCGGCATTGGCCGCGGGCAGGGCCACAAGCATGGTAGCGGCCATGGCGGCGGACAGCACGGCTGTCTTGAAAATTCTGTTCATCTTGGTCTCCTTCGTACCAGACCGTGCAGTTTTGCAGGGGATGCGGTCCGGCTTTACCCAAGACTAATATGCGACCGTGGCTGAACGGAGGCTGAACGGATTTCGACCTGCCGGCTAAGAGGGAGCGTCAAGAACCAGGCTCCGATCGAGCTGGGCTGCCCTGCTGGAGCCGACAGTCTGAAGCCGGCTCAGCCGACCGACAGGTTGACGGCCTTGGGTCCCTTGCCGCGCTTGTCCGGCTCGGTGTCGAATGTTACTTTCTGCCCATCTTCGAGACCGGGAAGACCCGACGCCTGCACGGCCGAAATATGGACGAAGACATCCTTCGCGCCATCGTCCGGCGTGATGAAGCCGAAGCCTTTGGCATGGTTGAAGAATTTGACGGTGCCGGTCTGCGGCATGGGAAACTCCTTTGATCCCATAAACTCCAGTCTCGGGCCGGCAAATGCCCGAGAGGAAATTTGTCCTTTATTTTAGCGTCATCGGCAAGAGAAAGTTTTGCGGGCACTTAAAGCGCCTTAAGCCCTTGTTGTGATGCATGTCGTTGACCGGGAGCCGGATCCACTTCCGGGCTACATGCACTTATGCTGCGCCGCGGGTATGAAAAAAGGCGCGACGAAAATCGCCGCGCCTTTCAAAAATCTGTCTGCGTGCCCACAGGCTGGGCAAGCTGCGAACCCTCGTTCGCTCGCCGTCAGGGACGCGCGGCGCCGAAGGTTCAGGCAGCGCGGAGGTTGACCGCCTTCGGGCCCTTGCCCATGCGGTCCGGCTCGACGTCGAAGGTGACCTTCTGGCCGTCGACGAGCGTGCGCAGGCCCGATGCCTCGATCGCGGAAATATGGACGAACACGTCCTTGGCGCCGCCGTCGGGCGTGATGAAACCGAAGCCTTTGGTCGCGTTGAAGAATTTAACGGTGCCGGTCTGGGCCATTGGGGAAACTCCTTCACCCGTTCAGTCTTTGGTGGTCCTGCCCGCCACCTGGCGTCGAGGGCAGTTCCCGGTGGTTGCTTTCGGCAGTCATGCATTGGCGCATGGTCAAACCCCCCGCCGAAAAACGGGGCCGTCAGAGATTCACAGTATCGGGGAAAGGTCGTCCAAAACGTTCCGCTCTCCGGGTCGCAAATGCCCGAACACGGAATTTATCGCACGGAAACGTGAAGGTTGCAAGATAGCGCCGCGGGCCGCCACACTGAGCGCATCCCGACGCAAGAATCGACCGATCTGAGCGTCGACGGGCCGCAAATAGGCCTCGTTGCCGGGCCGGTCATTGACCCACGAAGGGGATCGCGCATGGGCCAGTGTCGCCAGCGGACGCCGGTCATGGCCTGTAACCGCCGTTTCGTCGCAACCGCGGTTGCATCAGGCTGCGTTGCATTTGGCAGGGGAATGGCGAGGATCGCGATCGGGGATGGGATCGAGGGAGAAATCACCATGAAATTCCTGGCGTCGGTTTTTTCGCGGCAAGGGTTTGCCGTCCTGTTCCTGTCGGCGATTCTGGCCGCCTGCACCGTGGTCGTCGATGACGGGCCGGGACCACGCCCGCGTCCGCCGCGTCCCGAACCGGAATTCTGCACCAGGCAATACGAGCCGGTCTGCGCCCGGCGCGGCGGCGACCGCCAGACCTTTGCCAATAGCTGCCTCGCGGACCGCGCCGGCTACCGCATCGTGCGCGACGGCCCCTGCCGCGGCGACGGCGGCGATGGTGGTGGTGGCGAAGAGCAGACGTTCTGCACCCGCGAATACGCCCCCGTCTGCGCCCGCCGCCATGGCGAGATGCGCAGCTTCTCCAATGCCTGCGAAGCCCGCGCCGCGGACTACCGCATCGTCGGCGATGGCCCGTGCTGAGACGGCAGGTCCGCCTTCTCCTACGCAGGGGAGAAGGCGGATGCTGCTTGAAACAAGAGTTAGGCCTTGCCAGCCGGCACTTTCGCCCGCCGGCAATAGGCAATGAACTCGGCCGCGGGCATGGGCCCGGCGAACAGCCAGCCCTGGCCGTAGTCGACATCGCGTTCCTTGAGGTAATCGGCCTGGGCCCGCGTTTCGACGCCTTCGGCGACAATCTTCAGCTTCAGCGTCTTGGCCATGTCGATGATGTGCGGCGTGACCGAGCTGGTGGCGGAGTTCGTGCTGATCGTGTCGATGAACGACTTGTCGATCTTGAGTGCATCCAGCGGCAGCCCTTCGAGATAGGACAGGCTCGAATAGCCGGTGCCGAAGTCGTCGATCACCACCGCATGGCCAAGTTCGCGGGCACGCGCGAGCGTCGATCGCGCCGCCTCGATATCCACGAAGCCGCGCTCCGTCGCCTCGAGCCAGATCTGCCGCGGCTGGATTCCCGTATGCTGCAGCGCCTTAGAGATAACCGGCAGAACCCGCTCCGTGCCGACGTCGGTCGCGCTGAGGTTGATGGCGATGTGAAGGGAACGATCGGCAACCAGAAGGCTGTTGAGATCGGACACGACGAGCGCAATGACCTGATCGGTGATCGCCGTGATCAGTCCGCTCTCCTCGGCAAGCGGAATGAAATGATCGGGCCGGACCAGGGATCCGTCTGGCCGCTTCCAGCGCACCAGCGCTTCCGCGCCGATGCAAATGCCGGTCCTGAGTTCGACGATCGGCTGATAGTGGACGATGAATTCGCGCTTGCGCACGGCGATCTGCAATTCGCCCAGGGGCGAAAGCCGCCTTCGCGACAGCCAGACGACCAGGCCGATGATGAAGGCGGCAATGAAGGCGCCAAGCGGGAGCAGCAGACGCTGTTGCCGGCGCACGCCGTCCAGGATCTGGCTTTGCGGTTCGGTGGCGACGGCGATCCAGCCGGTCCCGCGCGCCGTGGCAAACAGGAGATCGTCGTCCATGCCTTCTTCAGGACCGGCGACGATCTTGCCGATGCGGGCGGGATCGGGGCCGTTCAGCGCGCCGACCAGAATGCCGTTTTCCGTCGTCAGGGCAAGTTGGACGCCGGGGTCGACGATAATGTCGGCAAAGCGCACCGGATCGACAAGGGCGTTGTGGTCCTTGTAGCGCAGCGCCATCAGCGTGTGGCCCGCGCTCATCACCGGCTGCATGCGAGCGGTGACGGCAATGCCGTCGCTGGTGACGAAGTCCGGCTTCGATTGCGCGACGCGGCCGTCGGTCGGTCCCCATGACGAGCATTTGAGCAGGCCATTTTCGAAATAGCCCATTTCCTCGATGGTGCGTGTGTTGATGGTGAGCTGCCGCATGCGGGCGATGTGGTCCGCCGAACAGGGGATGCCGGTGAACCGGCCGATCTGCCGCAAGGCATCCCGCGCTTCGTCGAGTGACATGTCGGCCCTGGCGATGGCGCGGCTGGCGAACAGATGCAGCCGTTCGTGTTCGTTCTGGACGGCCTGGATCCATGAAAGGTGAAACATCGCCGCGATGGGCGCGATGGCGCCAGCCAAGCCCAGCACCACCGCCGTCACGATGATGCGTGGCCTGTCCATGCGCCTCCTGCCTCGGCCGTGGCCGGCGATCTTGCCAGCTGAAATAGTCTCGAGCCCCCGATTTCGGCGGCAGGCGGATCTTATGTCTTCGTCCTTACACGAACTTTAATGGGGCCCGC
This sequence comes from Mesorhizobium huakuii, assembly GCF_030160235.1. Taxonomy (GTDB): domain Bacteria; phylum Pseudomonadota; class Alphaproteobacteria; order Rhizobiales; family Rhizobiaceae; genus Mesorhizobium; species Mesorhizobium huakuii. Next base: position 184,952 of record NZ_BSNY01000030.1, on the reverse strand, counting down.
GGCAAGCGCGGCTTCTTCAACAGCCGGCTAGGATGGATAGGCTCCATCGGCCGGCCCGGCATAGAGCTCGCTGCCGTGCTCATCGGAAATGCGCAGGCGGTCGGGGATTTGCGGCATTGCGAGCGTGTGGAAGAGTGCGGCCGCGGCCTGCAAGGCGGCGCGCAAGGTCGGCGCTTCCAGCGACACCTTGTCGAGCGTTGCCTCCTCGGCGTCACGCGACCGGTAGAACTCGATGACGAAGTTCAAGCGAGCCTCCGTGGCAGGACTTGGATGGGCCTGTTGTCAGTTCATCGCCTGCCCAAGGCAGGGGATGGGGCGCATGCGAGGCGCGCCCCAAGGCTGTCAGCCCTTGGGCTTCGGCTTCAGGCCGCTCTCGGCCTGCTTGACCGACGAACCGAACGGGGAGGCGGGCTTGGCCACCACCTTGTCTTTCTTCGGCTTGCGCGCTTCGCGATTGCTTCGCTGTTGACCTTTGGACATGGACTGCTCCTTGTTCGTGTTGGTTGGCCGTTCGGGGGGCTCAGATCGACGGGTTGTTGGCGACAGCCGGATTGTCGGCCGGTTCCAGATTGTCTTCCGTGGTGACCCGCTCGTGGGTCTCCTGCTCGCTGCGGATACGGTATTGCGGCGAGCCGTCCTTGACCGGCAGCCTGCTCTTGATCTGGAACAGTTCCGCCGTCTTCTGGACGAGGCCGGTGCGGCTCTTCATGCGCACCGTCTGGCCGATGGCGAAAAGATGCGAGGGCGTATCGGTGCGCGGACGCGCATTCTGCTGGAAACGGATCATGCTGCATTCTCCCGGTCGCGCTTCAGCGCGGATTCGAGTTCGAGGTGGTCGATGGCGACAAGCTGGCTGGTTGTGGGATTCTTCACCGCCCTTGCGGGCAGGTGGATGAAGGTGGCGACGCGGCGCCAGGCGATGCGTGACATGCCCTCGATCAGCTCTTCATCATGATCGATGTCGTAGTCGCCGGCCGGCAACGGTCCTTCCAGGCCTCCCAGCATGAAGGATGCCGTGAAATGGGCGATGGAATGGGTGGTGCGGTCCGGCATTGTCCTGGCCTTGGTTGGTTCACGCCTTGGGCGTCACGTAAAACAGCGGCCTGAACGCAAAAAAGCGGGGACGAGCCCCGCTTTTCTATTTCCGGCAATCGCTGGAAATAAGCCGCTTTCGAGAGCTGCCAGTACATCCGTGGTCAGCGTTCATCGAATTCGGCCGGATCAGATCAGTTGCAGATTGGCGGCGGACTCGCGGCCCTTGCCGTCAGGCTCCAGGTCGAACTGCAGCTTCTGGCCCTCGGCGAGGCCGGGAAAGCCGGCACGCTCCAGCGCGCTGACATGGACGAAGACGTCCTTGCCGCCTTCGGCTGGCTGAATGAAGCCAAAACCCTTCTGGCCATTGTAGAATTTCACGATTCCGGTGGTCATATCTGTCTTTCGCGGATTGAAAAATCGTCGCAGGGCGAACGTGCCGTGCGTCCAGTATCGACGATTTGGGATGAGATTGGCGGGTCGAGAACCTCTGACGCCGCGAGATGCCAATTCTGGCCAAAACGATCTTCTCTATATAGATCGATTGGGGTCCCTGTTCAAGGTGATTCAGAAATCAATCCCGCTCTGATCGAAAAATAGATCGCTATATGCGTTCAGATATTTCTGCTATGGGTTGCGCATATTTCAAAAAAATCTTGAGAGCGCGCCGAGGTATTTCCTCTGCGCACATATTTTTATTTACTCTAGAATGAGGACGAACCATGGTTTCCACAAGAGGCTCAAGGGGTAAGACCGTCGCGGTCAATCCGGTCATCAAGCCAATCGCCATCCACGCCATTGCCGTTGGTCCCACCGGCCAGCCCATCATCGTCAAGTCGGCACGGCTGACCATCAGAAGCGATGAGGCGGCAAGGCGGACGATCTCCGATACCGATGGCACGGTGAGGCGGGCGAGGCAGGTTGCCGAGACCAACCGCCTGATCTGATCGCTCAAGGCATCCCGAAAGACCTCGGAACCCTGCGAAGACTTGAACCTGCCGCGCCAATGGCCTAGATCGCAGCAGGCGGACAAACACGGCAGGTTTCCCATTAACAGAGATCAAAGACGAGCGGCGAGTGCGGGGACAAGGTCTGGCGCGGGCGGACAGCCGCCGCTGGGTCTCGACCAGTATGTCCAGCAGGCCCTGCAACTGCACCAGGCCGGGCGCCGGCAAGAGGCAGAATCGATCTATCGGCAGTTGTTGGCGCGCCAGCCCAAACACGCGGCGGCGGCGCATTTCCTGGGGCTGCTGCTGCACCAGACCGGGCGCAGCGAAGAAGGGTTGGATCTCATCGAGCGGTCGGTGAGCCTGCAGCCGACGAACGCCGATTTCCTCAACAATTTCGGTACGGTGATGCGCGATCTCGGCCGTGTCACCGCGGCAATCGACTTCTTCCGCGGCGCGGTGGATCTGCGGCCGGAGCAGCTCGCCGCGCGCGACAATCTCGGCTCGTCGCTGAAGCAGATCGGCCGGTTCGAGGAGGCCGAAGAGATTTACCGCGGCACGGTCGCGCGCAATCCCTTCCATGTGCGCGCCCGCATCGGGCTTGCCGAAACCCTGCAGGAAGCCGCTCGCCTGGACGAGGCGCTGGCTGTGTTTCGCGAGTCGCTGACCATCCGCCCCAGGGATGCCGACCTTCTGCACGGGCTCGGCGTCGGGCTGATGGAAAAGGGCAAGCTCGACGAGGCGGCCGACCTGTTCCGGCAGGCGCTGGCGGTCAACCCGGGCATGGCCAAGGCCTGGCTGATGTTGTCGCAGGTCAAGCGCCAGAAGGAGCGCGATGCCGAATTGGCCGGCATGGAAGCGCAGCACGCCAAGGTGCCGCAGGACAGCCTGGCGCGCATGCAGCTGTCGTTCGGCCTCGGCAAGGCCAATGACGACTTGAAGGATTATGAGAAGGCCTTCGACTATTTCGCCGAAGGCAATGCCATTCGCCGCAAGGGGATCAACTATGATCCCGTCAGGACGCGCGAGGAATTCGCGGCGATGAAGACGGTGTTCGATGCCGGCTTCTTCGAAAGGCACAGACCGAGCCCGATCACCGATGACGCGCCGATCTTCGTCGTCGGCATGCCGCGTTCGGGCACGACGCTGGTCGAGCAGATCATCGCCAGCCATCCGCAGGTCTATGGCGCGGGCGAGCTCAGCATCCTGAAGAACGCGGTCGGCAAGCAGTTCCCGGCGACCATGCCAGGTGGCTTTCCGTGGGGCGTATCGGATACGGACGATGCGGATTTCGCCGAGGCGGGCCGGGCCTATCTCGACATGCTGCATGCCCGCTATCCGCATGTCAGCCACGTCACCGACAAGATGCCGGGCAATTTCCTGCTTGTCGGCTTCATCCATATGATGATGCCGAAGGCCAGGATCATCCATTGCGCCCGCGATGCGGCGGCAACCTGCCTGTCGATCTACAAGGTGCATTTCCGCGGCGACAGCCACCGCTATGGCTATGACCTCGGCGAGCTCGCCGACTTCCACAATCTCTACACCGACATCATGGCGCATTGGCACAAGGTGCTGCCCGGCGTCGTGCATGATGTGCGCTACGAGGATTTCGTCGCCGACCAGGAAGGCCAGAGCCGGGCGCTCATCGACTATCTCGGCCTGCCATGGGACGATGCCGTGCTGTCGTTCCACGAGACCGACCGGCCGGTGCGCACGGCGTCCGCCGCGCAGGTGCGCCAGCCTATGTATCAAGGCTCGGTCGACCTGTGGAAACGCTATGGCGACCGGCTGAAGCCGCTCCTCGACAAGCTGGACTGATATTGCGGTGAGGCCGAGCCGAGAGCGGCGGTTCTCTCCGCTTCCGGTACTCACGTACTTGAAGTACGTTCCGTTCCGGTTCTCGGAAACGGCCTGACCTCAATCTCAACCTACCTTGGGGCAGAGCAATTCAGAGCTCGATGAAGGGCTGGAAGCCGCCGAAGATCATCCGCTTCATGTCGAACGGCATGGCGCCCATATCGGGTGTCAAACGCGGGTCGGCCATCACCTTGGCCATCACCGTGTCGCGGCTTTGCCTGGATTCGTAAACCGCCCAGGCGAAGACGACGATCTCGTCGTCAGTTGCCTGAACGGCACGTGGAAACGAGGTCAGTTCCCCGTAGGGAATGTCGTCGCCGATGCATTCGACATAGGCCAGTGCACCGTGCTCCATCCATATGGGGCCTGCGAGGTTGGCCAGTTTCTTGTAGTCGTCGAGTTTGGCCTTTGGCACGGCAAGCACGAAACCATCGACATAGGACATGGTGAACTCCTTTGCTGAAAACCGGGCGCCGGGTCGGCGGGGATACGACCCGGCGCGGTGAGCGCGTCAGCCCTGACGGGCGACGCCTGCTCGCTACTTCACGGGCGCGTTCATCGCCCAGGCGACGCCGAACGGATCGTTCAGCTGGCCCCAGCGGTCGCCCCAGAACATCACCTGCAGCGGCGTGACCACTTCGCAGCCGGCATCGACGGCGCGCTGCCACCAGTCGTCGATGTCGCCATCGTCGAGATGGAGCTGCAGCGTGTAGCCTTGCGCCGCCTTGTGCGGATGGCCGTGCTCGGGATAGGCATCGCCCAGCATCAGCGTCGAGCCGTTGACGTGGAGATGGATGTGCATGGTGCGGCCCTGCTCGTCGGCCGGGTAGGCGAAGACCTGCTTGGCGCCAAAGGCCTTCTTGTAGAAATCGGCGGCCTTGAAGGCGCCGTCCACCTGCAGATAGGGGGTCAATCCGCCGAGCACTTCTGCCCTGGGCTGAACGGGGGTCTGGTCAGTCATGTCTTGCTCCTCTTTGCGTTCGGCTTGGCCTTGCGAACCAAAGGACGCACGAGGAGACGGCAATCCTACATGGCCGCGCGAATTTTTTTGGCGAGCCAGTCTCCGACGGGCCGTACAAGCGGCGGCTTGAACGGAAGGCGTGAAACGAACTTGCGCCCGCGGCCCTCAATCAGAGCGCAATTCTCGCAGCCCGCAAGCTAGAAAGGGTGGATCACGCGCCGCTTCCTGAACCCCTGAGACGACCATGATCCTCTATTATCAGACCCACTCACCTTTCGCGCGCAAGGCGCTGGTCTTCGCGCATGAGGCCGGCATTGCCGATCGGCTCGAGGTCATCCATCACGAAACCAGTCCGACCTTGCGCAACGATCGTGTCTACGCCGAAAACCCACTCGGCAAGGTGCCGGTATTGCTGCGGCCAGGCGCATCGGCGATCTTCGATTCCGATGTCATCTGCGCCTATCTCGACACGCTGCATGAGGGCCGCAAGCTGCTGCCGCGGGACGGCGAGACACGTTGGCAGGCGTTGCGGCTGCAATCGGTCGCCCAAGGCCTGGCGCAGACGGGCATCGCCTTGCGCTGGGAGACGGAAAGGAGACCCGAACCGCTGCGCTATGGCGCTCTTGCGCAGGGATACCGGGACAAGATCGAGGCGAGCTACGACTGGATCGAAGGCGCCCTGGACGACGAAGCGCCGCTGCATGTCGGCCATATAGCGCTCGCCACCACGCTGTCCTGGATGGCGTTCCGCCATCTTCCGCCGTTTCGCGCGCGGGCGCGGCTGACGCGGTGGTTCGAGGCTTTCGAAAAGCGCGCGTCGATGCAGGCGACGCCGCTTTCCGGCGACACACATGATTGAGCAACGGTCGCCCCGTGGTGACCCGCATCGATATTTTCCGACCGCATGGTCAGGGCGCCCTGCGGATCCGCGGGGCGTTTTGCGCGTTGATGACGATTTCCGGCCAGCCGATATCCTTGCGCAGTTCGATCGGCAGGGACAGCAGTTCGCGCTCGCTGCGGTGCCGGGCGCGGTTCTGTACGTAACGGGTGGCAACGCGACCCAGGGATGACAGAATGGACATGATGCTTTCTCCTCGGATGAAGCCGGCATCATCGTGTCGGCATCCCAAGGACGCGGCAGGTTCAGGTGATCCGACAGGGCCCCGAAATTATTTCAGAGGACCGAGGCGGCCAGCGCGGTGTCGTAATACTCCACCATCGCGATGATCTTGCCGTCGCGTATCGTCCAGAAGTCAGCGGTATGCATGACAAGCTCCTGGCCGGTGGTTCTGTGCGTCAGATGGATTTCGACCTGCGCCGCAACCTTGTCGCCACCATCGATGTATTCGATCGGGACGAAGCTCCGGTATTCGAAATCCTTGTCCAGCGACATGAGGCGGTCGAGGAATTGCTGTTTGCCGTTGCCCGCCGCGATGAAAGGTGCATGCGGTTCTGCGACCCAGCGGAAGACGACATCATCGGAACAGTGGCCCAGCGCGCCCACGATGTCGCGTTTTGCATAAGCATCATAAAGATTCTTGACGACGTCCACCCCGCGCATGACCGGTTTCCTCCCTCGGTTTGCGAGGGGGCAGGATGCGCCTTTTTCGGGCGACAGGAAAGTATTATTGCAAGCTAATACTTCCTTGCAGGCCGGGACTATTTTGCAGTGCCGGCCCGCGCGTGTGTAGTGTCGTCATTTAGGCCCCTTCGGCCACCTCGCGGAAGAACCCTTCCGGGTCCTCGACCTCCGTCAGCTTCCGCTTCTCGATCAGCCAGAAGCGGTTGCCGATGGCGCGGATGAAGGAGCGGTCATGCGAGGCGAGCACGCAGCTTGCCTGGTGCTTGAGCAATTCCTCCTCCAGTGCTTCCTGGCCATCGATGTCGAGATGGTTTGTCGGCTCGTCGAGCAGATAGAAGTTGGGGTTGGCGAGCCTGAGCGCCAGCATCATCAGCCGCGCCTTCTGGCCGCCGGACAGCACGCCGATCTTTTTCTCCTGCATCTCGATGACCACGCCGGCGCCGGCAAGCAGCGAGCGGGCGCGCTGTTCGCCGACATCGTAGCGGCGCGAGACCATCGCCAGCGGCGTGTCGTCGCCGCTGATGCCCGACAGCGCCTGGTCGCTATAGCCGAGCACCGTCGACGGCGTCACCTTCACGTTCGCGACCGCGTCGGGCTCGGCGATGGCGCTGCGGATCAGGCTGACGAAGCGCGACTTGCCGACGCCATTGCGGCCGAGCAGCACGATGCGGTCGCCCTGGCAGATATGGCGCTTGCCAGTCCTGAACAGAAGCGTGCCGTCGGGCGTTTCCACGGCCGTATCGTCGAGCGTGATCAGCACCTTGGCGTGGGTGCCGCGATTGGCAAGCCGGATCGCTCCGGCCGATTTTTCGCGATGTGCTGATACCGCCGCCTCTTCGAGCTTCTCCGCCCGTTCCCTGAGCTGCTTGGTTTTCACCACCAAAAGGTCGCTGCCGGAATTGATGCCGATGTTGTTGAGCTTGGCGGCCTGCTTTCGCAGCTGCTGGGCGACCTTCATGTCGCGCTCGAACTTGCGCGCCGTCGAGGCGTCGACCTCGTCGAGCGCTTGCCTGGCGCGGGAGTAGGGCAAGGCAAACACCGGCGACTGCTCCGGCCGCAGGAACAGCGTCCGGTTGGTGGTGGCGTCGAGGAAGGCACGGTCGTGGCTGGCGATGACGACGGGCACTTCGCGCGGCAGTGCGTTCAGCCAGCTTTCCAGCTGGCTTATGCGGGCAAGGTCGAGATGGTTGGTCGGTTCGTCGAGCAGCAACACGTCGGGATCGGTCACCCAGACGCGGGCGATCAGCGCCAGCCTTTGCCAGCCGCCGCTCAGCGCCTGCATTTCCCGCTCGCGCATCGCCTCGGGCACATCGAGCGAATCCAGCACCACGTCGATGCGCCACATCTCGCTTTCGGCCTGCTCAGCGGGCAAGGCGTCGGCCACCACCTGATGGAAGGTGCTGCCGAGAAGGGCAGGGGGAACGGACTGCTCGACATGGCCGACGCGCAAGCCGCGCGTGCGGGTGATGTCGCCTGATGTCGGCTCCATCTCGCCGGTCAGGCATTTGAGCAGGGTCGACTTGCCACGGCCGTTGGCGGCAACGATGCCGAGTCGGTCACCGCCGCCGATTGTGAGGTCGAGATTGGAGAAGAGCGGCGCACTCATGGTGACGCCGAGGGATTTGAGGCTGATCAGGGCCATTTGGATTTCTCTGGTCTTGGCCGATATACGGCTCAATGCACTTTGACGGTGCGCTTGCTGGCCATCAGGCTCTGCGTTGCGGCACCACGAAGGGCAGACCAAAAAATCGAAGCGGGAAAAACCCGGACCGTCCCTGGTCAGCCCTGCAAGCTGGCTTGCAGGGCAGAAATCGGGCCACGCTGACGATGGTGACGATGAAACGTGAACACGTGAGCCCTCCTTTCAGACGTTCGATTGTGCGAAGCGATTACACCAAGGGCGGGGCGGATGGCAAGGCCGCCGCCTTCATGCGGCGCGGGAACGGATCCAGCACCAATATGCAGCCGCCGATGATCGCCGCTGCGCCGAAACCCTGGATGATGGTCAGCGACTCGCCAAGCATGACAGTGCCAACCAGTACGGCGATCGTGGTCACGGCGAATTCGACGCTGATCGTCCTGGTCGCTCCAATGCTGGCCACCAGCCGGAAATAGACGACATAGGTCAGCGCGCTCATCACGCAGGCGAGAAGGGCGAGGTAGAGGAAATCGACAGGACGCGGCATGGCCGGAACCGGCACGGCCAGCAGCAACGGCAGCGTCATCAGCCCACCGAACAGGAAAGCGGCGCCGGTGAGTTCGAACGAGCCGGCCGAGCGCAGATGGCGATTGGCGTAGTTGCTGCCGAAGGCGGCGGAGAAGGAGCTGAACAACGAGGCGGCGCAGCCGAAGGCGAAGGACGGCGTGATCGGCACAGAAGGGAAGCCGACCAGGACCACGATACCCGCGGCGCCGAGCAGCAAGCCAGCCAGCCCGCGAACGGTGATGCGCTCGAGACCCCATAACTGGCCAAGGATCATCGAGAACAGCGGGATCGCGGCAACGAGGATGGCCGCCATCGCGGTGCCGATACGCGGCGTGGCGTAGGACAGGCCGATCAGCTGCGCCGCGACCGTCGTCGCGCCAACCACGGCGAAGTGCCGCCAGCCGGCGCTGAAATCGAGCCGGCGCCGCGTCGCCGCCGCCAACAGGAAGAGCGTGATGCCGGCGATCAGCGAGCGCAAGGTCACGGCGCCGACCCAGCCGAAGGCGTGTACGACTTTGAGCAGGACGAGAAACGACAGGCCCCAGGTGACGGCCAGGAAGGCGTAGGCTGAGATGTCCCTGGGTTTCATGGGGGATTCGGTGCGGAGCGTGCAGAGGCAGGATTGCAGCCGTGCGTATCGCTTCCGCCGCCTGGCGGCAAGCGCGAGCGCATAGTCCAGAGGCAGTTCCGACTTAAGGTGCACTCGTGGAGCGCTTTCCCTTCTCCCTCAGGGGAGAAGGGAAAGGCGCTCTACTTGCCCGGCCGACCCGTCTTGCCTGGCCGGCGCTTTTCGCGGCGCGCATCGCCCGGATCCTCATAGGAACCAATGCCGGCGCGTTCGCGCTTGACCGGCTTCTCGCCTTCGATTGGGGTCTCCGTGCGCCGCACGGTCATCTCGTCCAGCGAGTTCTTCTTGAACAGCGGCTTGACCGGCTCGCCCGGAATACCGAAGTCGGAGCCATGCGCTTCGGACGCCGATTGTTTCTTGAACAGCGAGCGTGACACGGCCCCTGCCGGCGTCGGCATGTCGGTGCCAGGTCCCATGTCGTCGATCGACGGCTTGGCGAACAGCGGCTTTTTCACCGGCACGGCGCCGTCGGCGCCCATCTCGTCGAGATCAGGCTTGCGGAATAGGTTGGGCCGGGCAGCCCTGGCCGCCTCTTCGGCGGCGCGTGCTTCGTCGAGCTTGCGGAAACGCTCCTGTTCCTCCGCCGTGCGATGCTTGGCCACGCCCTTGTTGTGCTTGCCCTTTTCGCGGCCCGAGACCGGGCTTTCCATGTCGGCATATTTGGCCAGCGGGTCTTCGGATATGGACAGTTCCATCTCGCGCAGGCGCTTGATCTCGTCGCGGATGCGGGCGGCCTTCTCGAAGTCGAGATTGGCGGCGGCGTCGCGCATCTGTTTTTCCATCGCGTCGAGATGCGCCTTGAGATTGTTGCCCATCATGGCGCCGGCGCTGTCGGTGAACTGCGAGATGTCGGCGCGGACATGGTCCTTCTCGTAGACCGAGTCCAGAATGTCGGAGATGCGCGACTTGACCGATTCCGGCGTGATGCCGTTGGCGGCGTTCCACTCCATCTGCTTCTCGCGACGACGGTTGGTCTCGGCCATCGCCCGCTCCATCGAGCCGGTGACCTGGTCGGCATAGAGGATGACCTTGCCGTCGACGTTGCGGGCGGCGCGGCCGATGGTCTGGATGAGCGAGGTTTCCGAGCGCAGGAACCCTTCCTTGTCGGCATCGAGAATGGCGACGAAGCCGCATTCGGGGATGTCGAGGCCTTCACGCAGCAGGTTGATGCCGACCAGCACGTCGAAGGCGCCGAGACGCAAATCGCGCAGGATCTCGATGCGCTCCAGCGTGTCGATGTCGGAGTGCATGTAGCGCACGCGCACGCCCTGTTCGTGCAGATATTCGGTCAGGTCCTCGGCCATGCGCTTGGTCAGCACGGTGACCAGCGTGCGGTAGCCGGCCTTGGTCGTTTCGCGGATTTCGCCGACGACATCGTCGACCTGGCTTTTCGCCGGGCGCACCTCGACCGGCGGGTCGATCAGGCCGGTCGGGCGGATGACCTGCTCGGCGAAGACGCCGCCGGACTGTTCCATTTCCCAACCGCCCGGAGTCGCCGAAACGGCGACGGAGAGCGGACGCATGGCGTCCCATTCCTCGAAGCGCAGCGGCCGGTTGTCCATGCAGGAGGGCAGACGGAAGCCATACTCCGCCAGCGTCGCCTTGCGCCTGAAGTCGCCGCGGTACATGCCGCCGATCTGTGGCACGGTGACGTGGCTTTCGTCGATGAAGACCAGCGCATTGTCGGGAATGTATTCGAACAAGGTCGGCGGCGGATCGCCCGGCTGGCGGCCGGTGAGATAGCGCGAATAGTTCTCGATGCCGGCGCAGGAGCCGGTGGCCTCCAGCATTTCGAGGTCGAAGCGCGTGCGCTGTTCCAGCCGCTGCGCTTCCAGCAGGCGGCCGGCGCGCTCGAGTTCGACCAGCCGCTGCTTGAGCTCTTCCTTGATCGACTTGATCGCCTGGTTGAGCGTCGGGCGCGGCGTCACATAGTGGGAATTGGCGTAGATCTTGACGCTTTTCAGCTCGCCGGTCTTCTGGCCGGTGAGCGGGTCGAACTCGGTGATCTGCTCGATCTCGTCGCCGAACATCGAGATGCGCCAGGCGCGGTCCTCAAGGTGGGCCGGGAAGATCTCGATCGTGTCGCCGCGCACGCGGAACGAGCCGCGCACGAAATTGATGTCCTGGCGCTTGTATTGCTGGGCGACGAGGTCGGCGAGCAGAGCGCGCTGGTCGAGCCGGTCGCCGATCTGCATCTGGAAGGTCATCGCCGTATAGGTCTCGACCGAACCGATACCGTAGATGCAGGACACCGAGGCGACAATGATGACGTCGTCGCGCTCCAGTAGCGAGCGCGTCGCCGAGTGGCGCATGCGGTCGATCTGTTCGTTGATCGAGGATTCCTTCTCGATGAAGGTGTCGGTGCGCGGAACATAGGCTTCCGGCTGGTAGTAGTCGTAATACGAGACGAAATACTCCACCGCATTGTCGGGGAAGAATTTCTTGAACTCGGAATAGAGCTGCGCGGCCAGCGTCTTGTTGGGCGCCAGGATCAGGGCAGGGCGCTGCGTCTCCTCGATCACCTTAGCCATGGTGAAGGTTTTGCCGGAGCCGGTGACGCCGAGCAGCACCTGGGTGCGGTCATTGTTGTCGACGCCTTCGACAAGGTCCTTGATGGCGGTCGGCTGGTCGCCGGCCGGCTCGAAGTCGGACACCATCTTGATGGCGATGCCGCCTTCCGACTTTTCCGGCCGGGCAGGGCGGTGCGGCGTCCACAACACGCCGTCCTTGTGCAGCGGATTGCCGGATTCGATCAGCGCCGAGAGCGCGGCGACCGTCGCGGTGACGCCGCTCGACGTCATCGTCTCGGCTTCTTCCAGCGAGATGTCGAGGCCGGCGACCGGATTGAGCCCGGCGGCCGTCCGTTCACGGGCAGTGGCCGCGCCGCCCATCGAGGTGCCGCGCGCCGTGCGTCCGGGCGCGGCGGAGCGCTCGGGAATCTTCTTCGACGGTTTTGGCGCTTTGCCGCCGTCGCCCTTGCCGGCCTGGCGCCCATCGCGCTCTGCCTCCTGCTCGATCTGCTCGGCCCAGTCGGCGATCGAGCCGGTCAGCGGCGTGCCCGACAGTCCGGGCTGCGGCATCTCGGCGAAGCCCCCTCTGTGCAGCGGCTCCGAGGCGTCGAGGAAATCGGTCAGCGGGCTACGCCGCTTCGGCGCGGCGCGGTCGTCATTCGCCGTCGGCGGCGTTCTTTTATCGGGGGATTTGGCCATGCCCCGAATATGGGAGGTCTTGGCGAAAATGGAAAGAGCGCGATGCGGCGAGGCGCATGCCCGAATGCGGCTCCTGACAGAAGGCTGTCAGGAGGAGGCAGTTGCCGAGGAGGTGCCTGGTCGCGGTCAGGCGCCGCGGGCGTTGTCCGTGGCCACCTGGGTCGGCGATCCGCTCAGGCGCGGCACCACGACGAGACGTGTGACCTTGCCCTTCTTGAAGGCGGCGAGGAAGCGGGCATAGTCCCTGAAGACGACGCAGCCATTGGACTCGGCGCGGCCGCCGCGCAGCATGTAGGTGTGGGCGAGCAGGCCGTTGCGGTTATACTTGTTGCCGCCGTTCACCGGCGTCAGGCGCAGGGCCTCGACGCCATGGAAGCGCGATTCACGCAGCGACAGATTGTAGGTGTTGGGCGGCGTCGGGCCACGATCCTTCACGTGGACATAGCGTGGCTGGTCGACCATGGCGCCGAGACCGGAATGCGCCTCGAGCCGCTGGCCATCCGGCATGTAGACGGTCTTGGCGCTGATGTCATAGACGGCGACGCCGTGGCCGGCTCCGCTTCCGCCGCCCGGTCCGTTGAAGAGGTTCCTGAACGCTTGGCCAAGGCCGCCCGAGGGCGTGTCCGGCTTGGCATAGGCCAGCACATCGCCGCCCTCGCCAGCCCGGCCTGCCCGGGCCGGCCTTGCCGGCTGGGCCTGCTGGACCGGCTTTGCCTGCGGCGCCGGCTTCTGCTGCGCGAGCTTGGGCTGACCAATCCTGGGCTGTGGCGCCGGTTCATCCTGTTCCACCACGGCCTTTGGCTGCCGCGGCGCGTCATATTGCGGGCGGCGGGTCGGCAGCGGCACGTCGTCGGTCAGCGCATCCGGCAGCGAGGCGGCGTCGCCGGGCTGTTGCGGCTGGGTCTCGGCAGGTGCAACCGCGACATCGGCGGAGGATTCGGTCATCGGCAGCGGCGAGGCAAATGCTTCGTCCTCGACCGGCAGCGACTGGACGAGGGCCAGCGCCAGCTGCGTGTTGTCGGGCGTCTGCGACTGGCCGAGGCCCGTCGGCGCCGGCGCGGTCTGGACCACGGCGCCGGTATCGGCACGGGCGAAGCGTTCCGCCATGGGAGCCGGCATGTCGTTCGACAGGCTTGCCATCACCTGGACTGACGGAACCAGTGACGCCTCGGTAATCTGCGGCGCGGCACTGGAAATCACAGGGCGCGCCTCGGCCGTGGCGACGGGCTTGCCGGCGCCGGCAAAGGCGGCGGCGAGCTTGGTCGGCGACAGCGACGCCTCCATGCGTTCGAAGCGCTCCTGCGCCTTCGATTTCAGGATTGGCTGTTCGGGCCTTGCATGGACAGCGAGGCGCGCGGATTTCTCACCCAGCGGGCTCACACGGGCCAGCTTGAAGCAAGTGGCGCCGCATTGCACGGCATGATCGTGCAGGGCCTGGGCGCCGCCATGGGCATTGGCCAGCACGAACGGCGCCGAAGACCTCAGGAAATGCTGCTTCAGCGGATCGGCCATCGCCAGCGAGCCCGGCATGGCCAGTGTCTGCGGCAGGCTGCTCGATGTCGCCGACAGCGAGGCGCCGACGGAGCTGAGGCCGGCCATGGTGCCGATCAGCCAGAGGCCGACAGCGGCGCTGGCACCGGGCACCGCGACCCAGCGGACGATCCGTTTCGGGTTGAAGGAAGGGATGCGCTGCGCATCGACGAGCTCGCCGCCCTCGCGCTGGTCCCGGATTATTTTGTGTTTACTCAACAACGCCATGCAACCAATCTCGCTCCAATCGGTTTTCCCCGTACGTGGCCTTGTCAGCCGCGACGACCATTCTGCGAGTGATCCCAGGGTGGTCCCCGACGCGTTTGCCGCGCCTGTCGTTGATTGCCGATTGCTTCAAAATATGGACAAAGTTGGTTAACCAATCCCTCTCAAAACCAACCGAGAGACGTGGACTTTGTGCCAAAAAAGGCTCGTCCACGATCATGCACGCGGTATTTCAGCCCTTCCGATCCAGGTTTGCTGCCTGTTTTTGCCGGCCGAGTCAAGCAAAACAGCCCCTGCTAATATAAGGCCGCGGCGTTCCAGCCGGCCCTGCGGCAATGCGGCGCGCCGTTCCATGGTCCTGAAAAAGCCAATGGCATCGGCAAAACTGTTGCCCGCTTGCCACATTTTTTCGGCCTGGACGCCGGCCTCTCGCCGGCCATTGACTCGTTTTGGGAGGCGGTGCAATCGGGTTGAAGTGCTTGGTTTTGGGGTGGCAAAGGCCACTTTTGGAGGCTTTTTCCATGAAGCGTCGGGATTTCTTGACGCTGTCGGCGGGTGCGGCGGCGTTCTCCATTCTTCCAGCCACGGTCAGGGCCAACGTGCCGGTGCCCTACGACCGCAATGCCGAAGTGCCGTTCAACGACAAAAAATCGTTCATCGACTGGATGGTGGCCAATCGCGGCGAGGATCCGAAGTTTTTGGCGCAGCGATTCGATCGCTTCCAGATCATGGTCTACAACAAGGACGTGCTGGACGACCGCAACAAGCGCGCCTTCCTTTTGACACCGCGTGAGGAATTCGTGCTGCCGCAGAATCTGGGGCGCGCCTATGACCATGCCTTTCTCGACATCGGCTATGGCGTGACGATTTCGGGTCCGCACCTCGTCGGGCGGATGACGACGTCGATCGACGTGCAGTTCGGCGAGGCCGTGCTCGAGATCGGCACCGGCTCGGGTTACCAGTCGGCCTATCTCGCCAACCTCACCGACAAGGTGCACACGATCGAGATCATCAATCCGCTGGCGCAGCGCACGCGGCGCACCTATGACGGGCTGGTCGAGCGCGGCTACAGCGAATTCGGTTCGGTCACCAGCCGCAATGCCGACGGCTATTATGGCTGGGAAAGCGTCGGCCCGTTCGACAAGATCATCGTCACCTGCGGCATCGACCACATTCCGCCGTCGCTGCTGCAGCAGCTCAAGCCGAACGGCGTGATGGTCATTCCGGTCGGCCCGCCGGGAGCGCAGCACGTGCTCAAGGTGATCAAGCAGCAGCTCGCCGACGGCACGTTCAACATCGTCCGCTCGGATATCTACAATGGCAAGGTCGTGCCGTTCGTCCCGTTCACCAAGCTGGAAGGCGATCAGATCGTCGGCACGCACAACGGCTGAGTTGCCGTATCAAGGGACCTGAATGGCAGCCGTCATATCGAATTCCCGTCTGACTGTTCCTTCCCTCGAGGCGCCGCGGCTCGCGCATTATCTTGCGGTCGGGCTGATCGCCGGCGCCATCATCGCCCTGCAGATCGCTGTCATGCGGGTGTTCGCCGTCGGCAGCTGGTCGCATTTCGGCTCGCTGGTGGTCAGCCTCGCCATGCTCGGCTTCTCGCTGTCCAGCGTCGTCATCTTCGCCGGCAAGGGCTGGTTCGACCGCCACTGGCAAGGAGCCGCCACCGCCGCCCTGCTGCTGATCGGCCCGCTCGCCGTCGGCTCCAACCTGGTAGCCCAGACGGTGCCGTTCAACGCCATCTTCCTGGTGTCCGACCCCGCGCAGAAATGGCGGCTGCTCGCCAATTTCCTGCTCTATCTCCTGCCGTTCCTGGCCGGGGCGTTCTTCCTCGGCATCGTCTTCCTGAAAAGCCGCACCGCCTTCGGCCGTGTCTATTTCGCCGACCTCACCGGCTCGGGGCTCGCCGGCCTCGTCGTGCTGGTGTCGCTCTATCTGTTCGCGCCGGAAACCATCATCGTCGTGCCGCTGCTGTTGTGGGCCGCCGGTTCGCTGCTGTGGTTCCTTGCTTTCGGCGCCTGGAAGAGCGTCGTCGCCGGCGTCGTGGTCGCGGCGCTGTCGATATCAGGCTATCTCATGCTGCCCGGCCTGCTCGGCATACCCGACATTGCCGTATCGCAGTACAAGGGCGTCGCCTATGCCCGCAACTTTCCGGACGGCAAGCGCATCTACCGCAGCGTCTCGCCGTTCGGCGACCTGCAGGTCTATGCCAGCTCCTACATGCATTTCGCGCCGGGGCTGAGCGACAATGCCGCCTTCGGCATGCCCGAAGTGCCGGCCAACACCTATGTCGGCATGTATCGCGACGGCGACGGGCCGGAAGGCATCATGCGCAACCTGGCGCCGGCCGAGCAGGTCTATTTCCGCTACCTGCCGATGCACTATCCCTATGTCATCAAGGACAAGCCCAAGACCTTCGTCGTACAGTTCGGCGGCGGGATTTCCACGCAGGCCGCGCTCAACGCCGGCTCGACCTCGGTGACCGTCGCCGAGAGCAATCCAATGACATTGCGGGCGTTCCGCGACCCCGTGTTGAAGGATGTGACCGGCGATATACTGGCCGAGCCGCGGCTCAAGGTCATCGACTATGACGGGCGGCTGTTTCTTGCCAACACGACGGAGCGCTACGACGTCATCGACCTCAGCCTTGCCGACAGTGTCGGCCTGTCCAATCCCGGCGGCTTCGCCATCTCGGAAAAATACGCCTACACGCGCGAAGCGATGCTGAGCTACATGCACGCGCTGGCCGATGGCGGCGTGCTGTCGATCACCTTGTGGAACAAGGAAGAGCCGCCGAAATCGGTGCTGAAGCTCTATTCGACCGTCGCCGAGGCGGCCACCACGTTCGACCCGAAGGGCGCGGCCAACGACATCTTCGCGGTCTCAAGCTATCTCTCGACCACGACGGTGCTGTTCAAGCGCGGCGGCTTCACCGAGACCGAGATCAAGACGCTGCGCGACTACACCAAGTCGATGTCCTGGGAGGAAGTCTACTATCCGGGAATGACCTATGATGGTTCGGGCGCGCAAAAGGTGCTCGACGACTATCGCGCCTCGATCTTCGGCAGCGGACAGGACGCGACGCTGACGCAGCAGCCGGCCGCCGATGCGACCGCGCCTGCCAACCCGACCGCACCGGCAAATCCAGATTGCGACCCGACCGCGCCAGCCGATCCAACGCTAGACGCCTGCGCGGGGGCCGGTGGCGATGCCGGCCCGCAAGTGTTGCCGGCGACGGAAATGCAGCGCATGACCTGGCACGCGCTTTTGACCGGCGGCTGGGGAAAACTCGCCGGCGACTATGTCTTCGACACGCGGGCGCTGAGCAACGACCAGCCTTATTTCGCGGCCTATGTGAAGGTCGCCGACCTGCCGCGCACGCTGGACCGGCTCGACCTGTTCCAGGACGATTGGGGTTACCTCCTGATCTGGGCGACGCTCGGCATTGCCTGCGTCACGGCGGCGTCGCTGGTGCTGCTGCCGGTCATCTTCGGCTGGCGCATCGTGTTCTCGCGCTCGCGCGGCAAGCTCGGCACCATCCTCTATTTCGCCTGTCTCGGCCTCGGCTACATCATGGTCGAGGTTGGGCTGATCAGCCGGTTCACCGTGGCGCTGGCCAATCCGACCGTTTCGGCCTCGGTGCTGATCTCCTCGATGCTGGTGTTTTCCGGGCTCGGCAGCCTGTTCGCCGAACGCATCTTCGACCGCGCCAGGACGCTGCTGCCTCTCGTGCTGCTGGCCGTCTGCGTGCTGCTGCTCGCCTATGGCTTCTATTTGTCGCCGGTGCTCGACCGGATCGGTGCCTATCCCTATGCGGTGCGGCTGCTGCTCTGCTTCCTCTTGGTGTCGCCGCCGGCCTTCCTGATGGGCATGCCGATGGCCACCGCCATGACCTGGCTGGCGCGGCTCGGCAAGGAGCATCTGTTCGTCTGGGCCTGGGGCATCAATGGCTGTTTCTCGGTGATCGGCTCGGCCGCCGTGCCGATCGTCGCCACCAGCTTCGGCTTGAGCGCCGTGCTGCAATGGGCGGCCATCGCCTATCTCATCGCCATTCCGGCCTTCTTTGCCGTGCTGCTGCCGTCGAAGGCGCCGGCCGTGCGGCTGGTGGCGGCCTGATGCCGGACCGGCGCGCCATCGTCGCCGGATTGCTGGCCACGGCGGTGTTTCCGGCGGCAAGCCAGGGGGCGCGCTTGCGCAAGGCCATATCCACCATCGTGCCGTTCAAGGCATCGCCCTTTCCCTATCGGGGCAAGCTGCCCGATGGCTCCGCGCCGTTTCTCGACGTCACGGCGGCGGATGGAAGGCGCGGCCACACCTCGCCGCGCGGCGGCATCTACTGGGAAGACGAGACCTATTCCGACCGCTCGACGCTGCTGGCGGTGCCGAAAGGGTTCGATCCGGCCAAGCCGGCGGTCATCGTGGTGTTCTTCCACGGCAATGGCGCGACCTTGCAGCGCGACGTGGTCGGCCGCCAGCGTGTCGTCGCGCAGGTCGAGGCGTCCGGCCTCAACGCCGTTCTGGTGGCGCCGCAATTCGCCAGCAATGCGCAGGATTCCAGTGCCGGCAATTTCTGGACGCCGGGCTATTTTGCCGGGTTCATGGCCGAGACGGCGCAAGGCCTGGCCAAGCTCACCGGCGCCAAGGCGGCAAAGTTCGACGCCATGCCGGTGGTGCTGGTGGCCTATAGCGGCGGCTACAATCCGGCCGCTTCCATTCTCAGGAACGGTGACATCGGCGGGCGCCTGCTCGGTGTCATCCTGCTCGACGCGGTGTTCGACGAGGCCGATATTTTCGTCAGCTGGGTCGCGCAGCACCGGAAGAGTTTCTTCGTCAGCGCCTATGGCAAATCCTCCGCCTCCGGCAATGCCGAAATCAGGCAGTTGCTGGCGGGCCAGGGCATCGACGCCAGTTCCGATCCGCCCCGCCGCCTCGAAGCCGGCACTATCGCCTTGCTTGCCTCCGATGCCGCCCACGATACGTTCGTCACCCGCGCCTTCGTCGGCAATCCGCTGCAGTGGCTGCTTGGCAGACTCCACGGCTTTCCGCGCTAAGGCTTTTTGGCACTCCAGTTCCAGTTCTCGCACATGCTTATGACCGCCATTGTCATCACCCAGATATTGGACCCGCTCAGGATCCTGCTGGTCGGGATCGCCTATTTCTTCAGCCGGTTGGTCAAGCGGCCGGGCATGGGCTGGCTTGGATTGCTCGCGGCGATTGTGGTGATCGCGGCCGGATTTCCGTTCGTTATCCTCGGCCAGTCCGGCGACATCGCCTGGACGACCGCCGCCATCGGCGTGATATCGAACGCGCTGTTAGCCGCCGCCATGGCCGGGCTGCTGCGGCTCCAGCGGCGGTTTTTCCAACTCTTTGTTTGACGCGCAGGTCTTGGGCTTTTCCCCCACGTCCGTGGGGGCGAGGAACCCAAGCTTTCGTCAGTTGAACCACAGCGCGAAGGTCAAAAACCCGCCGCCGCCGAATTCGCGCTGGATCTGGTCGAAATCCTCGCTGGTCAGGATCTTGCCGCTTTCGAGATAGGGCGCAATCCCAGGGCCGGTGATCGACAGCACGAGGTCGAAAGGCTTCGGCTCGTCGAAGAAGCGCTTCATGTTGATGCCTTTGCCGGTGATGCGGAAATGCGGCAGCAGCGCGCGGCCCTCCAGCAGGTCCTCGGCCATGGTCAAGGTGGCGAGCCAGGCCTGCACCTGCTCCTCACCGACTTCGAGGCCGGTCAGCGGATTCTCGCCCTTCTGCTGCCGGCCGGGCAGCCATTCGCGGTCATTGTCGGTCTCGGCGCGGATCGCCTTCCAGTCCTCGCGCGACAGCCGGATCATTTCGAGCAATTCCTGGCGCGCCGCCTTGCGGCGCTCCGGCTCGACCACCGGCCAGTTGATCATGTGCACCATCGAGATGAAGTCGGCGATGCGCCATTCCGAGGAGAAGATGCTCGAGCCCATCTCGCTGGGCGGCGGCACGAGAATATCCTGCAACGGCAGTTTTGCGCGCGGAAACAGCATGTGGAACGAGCCGTCGAACGTGCTCTTGAAATCATGCGCCAGCCAGAAATCGGCCTGCGCCATCAGGAACTCGGCATAGCCCTGCAGCCAATAGCCGTCGGCGCGGTCGAAACGGAAGGTCAGCGCCGGTGCGGTATCGCCCTGCGAAATGCTGCCGTGCGACAGCGCGGCCATGATGGCCGCCATGCTTTCGCCCGGCGCGATCGTGCCGTCCTCGTTGAGGTCGATGCCGACATGGGTGAGGTCGATGACCATGCCGATATCGGCATCGGCCGGCACCGAGCCCAGCGTCGCGGCGGATTTTGCCAGCCTGTCGCGGAAGGCGACCAAGATGGCGCGGAACTCTTCGTAGGTCAGCGGCTCGGGATTGGGATTGGACGGCACCGGCAGCTGCATCAGCGGCAGCATGAAGGATTGCGGGCTTTCGAAACCGTGGCGGTGCAGGCCGCTGGCAAGCAGTTCAAGCGCGGTGAAGAACTCGCCGGCGCCGGCCGCATAGGCCGAAGCCGGATCTTTCGGCGCGGCGGCCTCGAGCGTCGAGAGCGCGCTGTCGCGCGCGGCCACGGTCTTTGCCTCGAACAGCGCGGTTGCCGCCTCCGGCATGGCGGCACTGGCGGACGACCAGGGTAGAAGCACAATGAAGGCGGATGCCAGCAGGCTAGCAATTCGTGTCATCTTTTCCTCCCAAGCATTTGGCACCGGCGACCATACACAGATTTGCGGCTATTTGCGGTGCCGCGCCCGTCAGTGCCGATGCGCTGTTCACATCGTTGATTGGCGACGGCTTCAACCTGCCCTCTGGACGGTCTAAACAAGGCAAACGATTGGGCGTCGCGTGTCGAACTATCCGCTTTCCTATAAACTGTCCTGGCTGCCGCGTTTCCTGAAGCCGTCGCTTGGCGGTGGCAGCGACGGGTTTGCGCCGATGGCGGCGAGGTTGATCGAGCCGCCGCCGATGCGAAAGGTGCGGCTTGCCTTCATCGGCGACATCTCGGCCGTGGCCAACAGCAGTGCGCCGGTTTGTGATCCGGCGATCAAGGCGCTGCTTGGCACTGCCGATCTGGTGATCGGCAATTGCGAAAGCCCTGTCGTGGACAGGCCGAGCGCGGTGCTCGGCACAAGGCTCGGCACCCATCATGCGATGAGCGCGCGCTTTCTGGCCGAGGCGCTGGCGGCGGTCGGTATCGGGCACGAGAAACTGGTGCTGTCGCTGGCCAACAATCACTTGCTCGACCAGGGCGTCGCCGGTTTCGACGAGACGGTGGCGGCGCTGAGGCGGCTCGGCATCCGCAGCATAGGCCTTGCCGCCGATGGCCCGGTGCAGTCCGTCAAACTCGGACCGCTCAACGTCGGCTTGGCTGCCTTTACGCTGTGGCGCAATGCTGACGAAGACTTGTTTGCCGGGCGCGTTTCGATGGCCAGCGATGCAGAGCGCCGGCCGCGCGTCGATCTTCTCTGCGCGGTGCCGCATTGGGACTGGGAGTTCCGGCATTTTCCACGGGCCGGGACGAAGGCGCTGGCGAGGCGCCTGGCCGGGCAGGGCGTC
The DNA here is from genome assembly GCF_030160235.1 of Mesorhizobium huakuii. Lineage (GTDB taxonomy): Bacteria > Pseudomonadota > Alphaproteobacteria > Rhizobiales > Rhizobiaceae > Mesorhizobium > Mesorhizobium huakuii. Next base: position 163,206 of record NZ_BSNY01000030.1, on the reverse strand, counting down.
GGGCTGATCGCCGGCCATCACGCCCATGTGCTGCAGCCGGTGGAGCGGATCGGCGATGCGATCGTCGCCTACGGGCTTGGCGATTTCCTCGGCACCGCGCTCGCCCGCCAGCCATGGCCGGGGCGCATTGGCGGGATTTTCGTGGTCGATGTCAGCGCGGATGAGGGGTCGCGCGGCGCGATTGCGGCTTATCGGATGTATCCGTTCGTACGGCTGCGGAGCGGGGATCATGAGCGGCTGGTGCCGGTGGAGGGATTGGATGGTGCGATGAGGGGGAAAGTCGAGGGGCGGTTGGACGCAATCTTTCCTTAGTGCGGCAAGCGACGAGACGTTGAGGCGCCGTAGTCGATACATCCGACAAAACCAGTTATCATGGACTTGTCGAGGCGACGGGGGTGGCGGTGGAAGCAGCGGATTTCATGCCAGATGAGGCCGTCATCGCCGGCATCCGGAAGAACATCGAGGCCTATGAGGCGGCGCGGGCTTCGGCGGTGCGGCAGGCGCGCTGGCGGGTGCCGCTGTTCGTCGGGCTGGTGCTGGTGGCCGTGGCGGTGATCGCCTGGCTGTTCAACAAGGTCGCCGATCCCCATGAGCAATGGTTCTCGACGCCGCATGTGTTCCTCTATGTCATCGGCTTCGCGGTTTCGATCCTGGTCTACTTCCGGGCCAGAAAGCCGGCCACGCGGCTGCAGCAATCGTTTCGCGAGACGTTGATGCCGATCATCTTCGGCTTCATCGGGGATATGCGCTACCAGCACGATTTGACGCCGAATTCCTTCGACCGGTTGCCGCGCGAGACGGTCGGCGGCGCCAGCATGAGCCGCTTCGACGATATCATATCGGGACGCTATGACGGGTTTGCGTTCGAACTCTACGAAGCTGACCTTTGGGACGGGGCGTCGACCAAAACCAAGGCGACAACCTTCAAGGGCGTCATCGTCGCTTTCGAGGCCATCGAGCCGTTCCCGGGAATACTGGTGGCGACGCGGCGCACCAATGCGGTCATGGGCTTCTTCCGCGGCATGTTCGCCAGCAAGATGCAGGACCTGCCGTCCGGCGTGCCCGAACTTGACGCGGCCTACGAATTCCGCACCGACAATGTCGAGGCAGCGCGGCCGTTGGTGACCGGCCGGCTGGCGCAAGCGCTGAAATGGCTGGGAGAAACCTGGCCCGACGATCCGGCCCGCGTCGCGCTCAACGGCGGCGACGGTTTCCTGCTGCTGCCGCAGGCAAAGAATTTCTTCGAGTTGCCGGAGATTTCGGTGCCGCTCGACTACACCAGGCATGTCGCGCCGATGATCTCCGACATGGGCGCCATGCTGGCAACGGCCTCACTGGTGCGCAAGATCGGGGCGAAGGACGAGATCGGTTGATCGGATCCCGCCGTCAGCAGTCGAAGCCATATTGTTTGCGCGCGGTGTCTGCTTCTTCTTTGGACATTCTCTTGAACATCGCGCAGACGGTGAAGCTGCCAACTTGACGCCCACCGCTTCTATAGCCCCAGTCGGAAATGTCGTCCCTGGTGAATTCTATGGTCTGGCCGAGGACGACATTGTGCACCCCCTCCGGCTGGTTTGCCAGGATGCCGACAAATCCGGCCTCGGTGCGGCGGAATGGGATGACCCAGAAGTGCTCGGTGACGTTGCCGTCGCGCACCTTAACCTTCAGTTTGAACCTGTCTGTCCCAGGGGGAGGAGCCTCGGACAAGGCGAGGAATTCATCCAGTCTGGCGCGCGCCTTGGCGGTAGCCAGAGCCATATCGGGATCGTCGGGAGTAAAGATGACCGTTTTGTCGTCGCCTGGATCCACGCCTTGTGCGCCGGCCAATCCCGGAGCAAACGCGAGCATCAGGGATATCATGGCCCGGACTGCAAGTTTCATCGTGCCTACCCCGTCGCGACTGTTGAAATCATCGCGCATTCATTTCGAATCTGCAACCATAGCGCGAGTTTATCCACCTTTTTGAGATGGCGGTTGAGCTGATCCATGAAACAAGATTTGTATCAACTGAAGATCAGCAGGCTGTTCCGTGATGCAATCCAGGGCGGATTATGGCGGCTGCGTGATGGCCGCGAGGTACCCGCCGCAATCGCCTAAACGATTCTTTTCTTGGACGAACTGCGCGCGTCGAGGCAAACGATACGGCTGCAAATCGCGCCGGCCGCAAGCAATGTGTCAGAATTAAGCCTATGATTTCCTTTGCGAAAAGTCACTCAATGTGATTTGCGGCCAGCAGGCTTTCAGGCCCAGTGTCGGTTCGTTCGGTGCTGTCGTTGCCCAAAGCGGCGGCCCGGAAAAGTGAAACAGCACGGAGTGCTATCGATGAAGAAGACCCTCGCAACCACCGCCGCTCTGCTCGCCTTCCTCGGTACGGCCTATGCCGCTTCCGTTCAGGGCACCATCCAGGCGGTCGATCCGACGACCAAGTCGATTACGCTCGACGACGGCAAGATCTACCAGCTTTCGCCGGAAGCGAAGATCGGCAAACTCAAGGTCGGCGCCAAGGTGGCGGTAACCGTCGATGACAAGACCGGCATGGTCACATCGATCAAGAAGGCTTCGTAGACACGAGCATCATGCGTCGGCAGACCTGCCGACCGAATTTTCGAGACCCTGTTCCAATCCTGGCCGGTTCCTTCGGGGATCGGCCATTTTCATGCTGCTGTTCACTCAGGCCAGCGAGGTGGCGGAATGCTGCCCCGGCGGTGCCCCTATGGTTTTCGCCGGAGAGCCGCGCTATCCCTTGGCCAACGGGGGATACGCATGGCTGACGAACAGAAGGGGTTTCGCCTGTCGCGCCGGCTGGTGCTCGGCGCGACGGTGGTCGGCGGCGCGATGCTGTGGGGCGGAACCACAATGGCGCGGCTGGCGCGCGGGCCTTCGGGGCCGAAGAACGCCGGGCGCATCGCCGATATTGACGGCATTGCCCTGCCGCTGAAGCCGATTGCCAGTCCGCCGGCCTTTGACCCTTCGCTGCCCTGGTCGGCCAAGGGTGGCGACATCAACGATGCCAGCGGCCTGTCGCGGACGCCGGTCTATGGCGTGGTCGAGGTCAGCGAGGAGGACCATGTCGCCAGGGCGTTGGCCTTCGCCCGCGCCAACGGGTTGAAAGTGTCGCTGGCCGCCATCCGCCATTCGATGGGCGGCCATGCCTTCGACGACAATGCGCTGGTGCTCGACCTCAAGAAATTCAACAAGGTCAGCGTTGACGCGGCAGCCAGAACCATGACGCTGCAGCCTGGTGCGCGCTGGCACGACATCCAGAACCTGCTGCATCCGCGCTTCGCGGTGAAGGCGATGCAGTCGACCGACATCTTCTCCGTCGGCGGCTCGCTGTCGGTCAACGCGCATGGCATGGACCACCAGGCAGGCTCGGTTGCCGGCTCGATCCGCTCGATGCGAGTGATGCTGGCCGACGGGTCGGTGACGACCTGCTCGGCCACGGAGAACAGCGAGCTGTTTCGCCATGTCGTCGGCGGCTATGGCCTGTTCGGCGTGGTGGTGGAGGCAACGCTCGATATCGTCGACAACGCCGTCTACCGCACCTCGCGCGAAATCATCAAATCGGACGATTTCCCGAAGTTCTTCGCCGAGGTGCTGGAGCCGAACAAGGATATCGGCCTGTTCTACGGCCATCTGTCGACGGCGCCGGGCAATTTCCTCGAGGACATGATCGTCTACCGCTACGACAAGGTGGCCGACCAGCCGCCGCCCAACCAGCCTGCTATCGGCGAGCCGGGCTCGGTCGGGCTGAAGCGGGTGATCATCAACCTGGCGAAATGGGGCAGCCTGTTCCAGGAGCTGAAGTGGTTCACCGAAAAGACGCTGGAGCCGAAATTCGAGAGCTGCACGGTGGCGCGCACCGCAGCCATGGCGCAGGGCGAGGCCTGCCTCGTCACCCGCAACAACCCGATGCACGATTCGGTGCCGTATCTGTTCAACGATCTGACAGACGAGACCGACATACTGCACGAGTATTTTATTCCACGTGCTGCGTATGTCGAGTTCATCACCGAAGCGCGCGATATCCTGCGCAATCAGTCGTTGCCGGTGCTCAACGCCTCGGTGCGCATCGTCCACAAGGAGGATGTGGCGCTGACCTATGCGCCGGAGCCGGCCTATTCGCTGGTGCTCTACATCAACCAGCCGACCGATGCCGACGGCAATGCGAAGATGCGGGCGCTGACACGGGCGCTGATCGACGTGACGATCAAGCATGGCGGGCGCTTTTTCCTGCCCTACCAGCTGCACTACACGGCCAGGGAATTGCTGGCCTCCTATCCCGAACTGCCGGCCTTCCTGGCGGCGAAGCGGCACTATGACCCGACGGAACTGTTTTCCTCGACCTTCTACCGTGGCATCAAGGCGCTGAGCGGGGTGGCGTAAGCAGGAGACGATCAATGCGCATGGTATCAGCGGCAGCCCTCACTCTCATCGCGCTGTGCGCTGGACCGGCCGGAGCCGAGGACCTCAAGGCCTTCAAGCTGACCATCGACGGCGTGGCGGTCGATATCGATCCGGGTGAGAGCACGACCATTACGCTGCCCGGCGGCAAGCAGAGCAAGGTGACGCTCGAGCGCAACGACTTCGCCACCTTCTCCGGCGACAGCTTCTCCTTCGTCCATCCGAGCGGCATTTCGGTGACCAAGACCGATCTTGGCGAAAACATCACGCAATATCTGATGGCTTCGGCGCTGGGCACGATCGTCGTCGTGCAGGAATATGGCAAGATGAACCCGGTGTCGCTCAACCAGCTGATGCTGCAGGAGATGACCAGGGAATCGGTGCAGGCCGGTGCGGAACTGACGCAGCAGCCGACGACGCGCAAGCTCGCCGACGGCAAGGAGTTGACCGGCATCCGCGCCGAGGTGAAGACGCGCACCGACACAGCGTATTTCGAGATCGTCGGCTATGGGCTTGCCGATCAGGGGCTGTTGTTCGTCACGCGCGTCGGCAGCGAGGACCTGGCCACGGAACAGCCGCTGATCGACAAGTTCTGGGCGAGCCTGAAGGTCAAGATGTAGGGGGCTGTTTTGTCTTGGCGCAATTCCCAAGGGAAAGCGCTCCGCGCTTTTTCCGGGAAAACCGTTTCACACTTTTCCTGGAATTGCTCTAAAGCCCCGTCGGCACCAGGCCGGCCAGCCAGTTCACGGAGCGTTTAGCTGCATCGGTCGTCGCGGAAGCCGCGCGGCCGAGACCGGTCTTGACCACGGCATAGCCGTTCTTCGTGCGGTAGAGCACGCCGGTTCCGCCATCGACCACCTGTTCATAGGCGACGGGCCGGGCAGCGTCCGCGTCGACGGTTGTCGTCGGCGAGCCGACGGGCACGCTCGGCCGATGGCTCAGCTCGGGCGGCAGCGGGCTTTCCGTCCGCACGACCCTGCTGGCGGGCTTGAGTTCCGGGCGGGATGCGGTTGCCGCCAGCTGCGAAGAGGACGACGAACCCTTGGTGCGGCAGATGCCTGACACCAGCGGATAGTTGAAATTGTGCTGGTGCAGGATCTGGCTCTTCATCGCGGCTTCGCATTCGGCGATGGTCGACCACTTGGCCGGCGTCTCGCCGATATATTCGCACAGTTTGGCGTCGCAGTCGCAGCCGACAATGGTCATGGCGACAAGGGCGGTCTTGATCACGGTCTTGTCCCTTCGAGATGCCCCCCGGCAGCCCATTCAGGTGCATGTCGCCTGTCAGGCAACATGCCCATTCCATCGCGCGCGAACAAGGCGGGATTTGGCCGCGATTGTGGAATGAGCATGGCGGCGCGCCTGATCTCGGCCGGGCGTGGCCGAAAGGCCTCAATAGTCGTAGACGTGTTCAAGCTTGGCGCCGGCCTTCATCAGCGAAGGCAGCACCAGATGCAGCTTGCGCACGGCCACGACCATGCCGGTGCGGCGCGTCGAGGGATCGGCCGGCAGCGGATAGCTGAACAGGATGCGCATGCCTTCGGGAACGGCGATCGAGTCGGTCGACAGCGTGGTGACCATGATCTCGTCATTGCCGCCGATCTCGACGAAGGAGACGCCCTTGTCGATCAGCCGCGGGATCATCTCGGTGAAGACCTGATAGCGCCTGGTGACGAAGATGGTGCCGTCGGCGCCGTAATCGCGCTCCAGCAAGGTGTCCGGCTCGTTGCGGGTGGCTTCGCCGACCGGACCCTTGGCCCAGACATGGACATCGAGGAAGGCCGGGTCGGAGGTGGCTGCGAGCGCCTTTTTGATCAGGTCGGCATAGCCCTGCTTGATGGTGTCGGCGAGACCGAAGGCGAGCTTGCGTTCGCTGGTGCGGACGGAACTGTCGCCCGGCGCCGGCTGCACGGCAAACAGCCCGGCGCGCTTTTCGGCATAGGCGAACTGGTACCACGGCACCTGGTCGAGAAAGCCTGCGTATTCGGCCGCCACCTTGGCCTGGTAGATGTCGGCGGCGGTGCGCTTTGCCGATGTCGCTTCGGTGACGCGGCCGACCGTGTTCTCATAGGCCCATTGCAATATGTGCTCGATCGAGTGGCTGGTACCGATGATGACCAGCATCTGGTGGTTGGCATAGTTGAACTTGTAGGGGGAGCTGGCGCGGATCACCGTGGCGTAGTCCTGCCAGAAGCGGCCGACATAGGACCAATAAGGAAAGCCGCTCGGCTGGTCCTTGGCGACGAAGCCGGCATATTCGCGCGCGGCGTAGACGATCGCCCATTCGGGATAGGTGAGGAAGGTCGATTCCTCCGGCCGCTGGTAGCCGGGAATTTCTGCGCGCACCTTGTCGGCCAGCGCCTTGGGTGGCGCGCCATCGGCAATGCCGGGCAGGGGCGTCCTGTCGAGTGACGGCGTCGTCAGGAAACCGTAGCTCAGCCCGACGACCGGGATGAGGATGATGATGACGACCAGCCAGACGATCGTCTTGATGATGCGCTTCAGCCAGCGGAACAGGAACATGGCCGGTCAGGCCGTGGCGAAGTGGTCGTGTATGCGCTTCGACAGCCAGAAGCCGACATAGACGGCGAAGCCGCCGATGACGAGATGCGGCAGGTTGGCGAAGAAGCGGGTGGGGAACTCGATGTCGTTGAGGGAGCGGAAACCGTTGATAAAGATGCCGGCATCGAGGCAGCCGGAGCCGGTGATCAGCCCGAGCACGCCGTCGAACAGATAGACCGATCCGAACAGCTTGAAATAGAACACCGCCTGGCGGTGCGAGATGAAGGCGGCGGCCAGCGCCCAGACGCCGGAGAAGGCATGCAGCAGGTCGTCGTACCATTGCAATGAGAACAGGCCGAACAGATTGCCGTTGGCATCGTTGAACGCCGGTATGTAGCCGATGGCGACGACGCCGAAGAACAGGAAAGCATAGGCAACGGCAAGCTTTTGGATCAGCGTCATGAAGTATCCCCCTTCAATTGCCGTCGAACGTTAGCTGATTTTGCCGCCGGTTGCAGCCCCAAGCGGAAACACCGTAAAAATTGTGCGGGATGGAGAAACGACAGTCGGCGCCGGGATTTCTCCCAGCGCCTCCCTGTCAGATCAGGACACGGTCGCGGCAGCAACTTCCGCAAAGTCGTCGCGCCATGCCGGCCTTGATTTTGACGGTCCTGCCAGCCACCACCCGAAGGCGGCGTCCGTTCCAGACCACGCTGGTCTTGGCCCTTGCGGGCTTTGCCCTGCGTGCCATCGAAGGTTTTTGCCGTCCTTCATGGCAGCATCGGTCCGCCGTCGGCGTTGGCACGCTTTCCGCGGCCCCGTAGGTCTCGGCTACCGTCCCTCGAAACAGGCAAGCCTGCTCTCGCTCCGGGCCGTACGGGCCTCAGGAAATCCGCCTTTCACTTTCGCCTTTCGGCTTGGCGATCGGTAGCCGCCTGAGATGGGTTCAACGTACGCCGGGTAAGGGTCCTGGGGAATGGCCCCGGGCCTGTGGATAGCGGGATTATCGGGGACCGTTTGCCGGGAGCCCCGGGAACTTCGGCGCCCGCTGCCTTAGACAGCCTGCCCTCCTTTTCGACGTTGCTATCGACAGCGCCCCTTGCTCCGCCGACAGGCGCGGGCTTCAATGCCGGCAAACGATCGGACATGGATGTCCGGCGCCGGGGAGGGCGAGTCTTTGAAAGTCGGGGTGGTTCTCAATCCGATAGCCGGTGGCGGCCGGCTGAAGCGGCATTGGCCTGAAGTCGCAGCTTCGCTGAAAAAGCACTTCGGCGACTTCGAGCTGCGCGAGACGCAAGCCGAGGGCGACGCCGAACGGCTGGCCATCGACCTCGCCGCCACCGGCTTTGACCTGGTGATCGCGGCCGGCGGTGATGGCACCGCCAGCGAAGTGGCCGACGGGCTGCTGCAGGCGTTCGAAGAGAGTGGCAGGACGACCGAGCTTGGCCTGCTTCCTTGCGGTACAGGCATCGATTTCGCACGCGGTCTTGGCCTGCCGAAAGCGGTGGACGCGACCTTGAAGCGGATTGCCGGGGCAGAGGGCCGCAAGGTCGATGCCGGCCGCATCTGCTACATCGACGACCATGGCGCGCTGGCCAGCCGCCACTTCATCAACATCGCCAGCCTCGGCCTGTCGGGCGCCACCGACCGCGCCGTCAATGCCGACAAGCGCAAGGGCAAGATGTCGGCCAAGGCGCTGTTCCTGTGGCGCACCGTGGTCGAGTTCATCCGCTACCGCTTCCAGCATGTGCGGATCACCGTCGACGACGGCGCACCGGTCGAGGCACGCATGGCGCTGGTGGCGGTGGCCAACGGCAAATTCTTCGGCGGCGGCATGATGATCGCGCCGGATGCCGAACTGACCGACGGGCAATTCGACATCGTCATCCTGCGCGCGGCTGGCAAGCTGAAGCTGATCTGGGACATCCGCCTGCTCTATGGCGGACGGCACCGCAACCATCCGGCAATCACCATCCTGCGTGGCAAGAAAGTGGTTGTCGAACCGCTCGGCGATGTGGAAAAGAACGGCGCGTTGGTCGACATAGACGGTGAGTCGCCCGGACGCATACCGGCGACCTTCGAGATCCTGCCTGGCGCGCTGACGCTCAGATATTGAATCAAGGCGTTGCCAGATTGATTCAAGTCTTTTCGAAACTGAATCCGGCTACCGATTCAAGCAGGTGAAATTGCTTGGTTTTCCGGTCTCCGGTCAGATTTCCAGTCTGGCAGGAAAACCGGGCGCACGCAGGTCGGTGCCGACGGCATCCTCGAGCAATTTGACGATCTGGGTCGACCAGGCGCCGCCGCCATAGGCCGCCTTGCCCTGTTCGAAAATCGCGTTGACTCGGGATGCCAGCTCCAGCGGCACGCCGAACTCCTTGCCCATGCCCAACGCGAAGCCGAGGTCCTTCAGCGCCAGGTCCATGGTGAAGCCGATGTCGTAGGAGCCGTTGAGGACGAGCTGGCTTTCGGTCTCGTGGACGAAGCTGTTGCCGGAGGAGGCAACGATGGCGTGGTAGGATTGGGCGAGGTCGAGCCCGCCCTGCTTGGCCAGCATCAACGCCTCGCCGGCGGCGACGAGGTGGATGAAGGCCAGCATGTTGGTGATCACCTTGATCACCGCCGCCGAGCCGACTGGCCCCATCAGGAAGGAGCGCGCGCACATCGCTTCGATGGCCGCGCGATGGCGTTCGTAGAGGGTGGCATCGCCGCCGACCAGGGCGGTGATTTTGCCGACCGCCGCCAGGTGCACGCCGCCGGTGACCGGGCACTCCAGCGTCTCGACGCCCTTGGCCGAAGCGAGGGCGGCAAGCCGCACGATCTCGTCGCGGCCATTGGTCGACATCTCGATCCAGGTGCCGCCCTTCGGCAAACCTTCCAGCAAGCCGCTAGGTCCGGCCAGAACGGCCTCGCTGATCTTCGGCGAGGGCAGGCAGGTGATGGCGTTGCCGGCCCGCGCCGCTGCCTCGGCAGGGCTGTCGGCAGCGGTGGCACCGAGCGCCACGAGGCGCTCGACGGCGGCCGGGTCGCGATCGAAGACGGCGACGGCAAAGCCATTGCGGATCAGGCTGGCGGCAAGGTTGCCGCCGAGATGGCCGAGGCCGATGAAGGCGTAGCTCTCGCTCACGGCATCAACGGGGTCTGCATCATCTGCAGATGCAAATCCTTGCCGGTGTACGGGTGCGCATCGCAAACCGCCTCGTCGAGTTCGACACCCAGCCCGGGTTCCTTCGAGGGGATGACGTTGCCGTCCTGCCACTCGATCTTCTTCTTCAGGAGCGTGGCGTGGAAACCGTTCCACTGTTTCAGCGATTCCAGGATGAGGAAGTTGGGCAGCGTCACCGCCAGCTGGATGTTGGCGGCGCCGACGATCGGCCCGCAATAGCAGTGCGGCGCGACCTGGATGTGATAGGCCTCGGCCATGGCGGCGATCTTCTTGGTTTCGAGGATGCCGCCGGAGCGGCCGAGATCCGGCTGCAATATGGTCGCGGCGCGGTTTTCGATGACGCGTGCGAATTCGAACTTGGTCGTCAGCCGCTCGCCGGTGGCGATCGGGATCGACGTGCCCCGGGCGACCTGCGCCATCACTTCGGGCATGTCGGGCGGCACCGGTTCCTCGAACCACAGGGGATCGTAGGGCTCGATGGCGCGTGCCATGCGCAGCGCTCCTGATGCGGTGAACTGGCCGTGCGTGCCGAACAGTATGTCGGCGCGGTTGCCGACCGCTTCGCGGATCGCCTTGATCATGCGGGTGGAGACGTCGATGTCGGTGAGGCGCGGCTGGTGGCCGTCGAAGGCGGTATAGGGACCGGCCGGGTCGAGCTTGACGGCATTGAAGCCCTGCTCGACATATTCGAGCGCGCAGGCCGCCGCCATTTCGGGGTCGTTGTAGACGTTCCTGCCATCCGGCGCGTCCTCGGAATGGACGCTGCCGGTGTGCGGGTAGAGGTAGGTGTAGGAGCGTAGCGTCTCATGCACCTGGCCGCCGAGCAGCTTGTAGACCGGCTTGTTCGCCTCCTTGCCGATAATGTCCCAGCAGGCCATTTCGAGCGCCGAGAAACAGCCCATCCCGGAAACATCGGGGCGCTGGGTGAAGCCGGAGGAATAGGCGCGGCGGAAGAAATTCTCGATATCGTGCGGATCGCGGCCGACGAGGTAGCGCTCGGCCATGTCCTCGACCATCTTCGCCGTCACATGGGCGGAGAAGGTGGCGTTGTAGGCCTCGCCATAACCGACCACGCCGCCATCGGTGGTGAGCTTGACGAAGATGAAATACTTGCCGCCGATGCCGGGCGGCGGGTTGCCGACAACCCAGGTCTTGACGTCGGTGATCTTCATTTTTGGTCCTCCAGAACCAGTTCGGCGCCCTTCCACCCGGTCATGACCGAAGCGGCGTTGGTGTTGCCGGTGATGTTGTCGGGAAAGATGGAGGCGTCGATGACGCGCAAGCCTTCAAGCCCATGCACTTTGAGGCGCGGATCGACGACGGAGCGCGCGGGATCAGGCCCCATGCGGCAGGTCGAGACCGGGTGATAGACGGTGCCGGAGCGCTTCCTGAAATCGGTGATCAGGTCGGCGTCGGACTGGATCGACGGGCCGGGCAGGACCTCTTCCCTGATGATTTCGGCGATGGCCGGCATCGAGGCGATCTTGCGCACGAACTTCACCGCCGCCAGCATCTCCTCGACATCGGCATTGGTGGAATAGGCATTGGCGGTGATCTTCGGATACTCCAGCGCATTGCTGGAGCGGATCATGATCTCGCCCCGGCTCGACGGGCGGCAATTGGACAGGCCGATGGAGAAGCCCGGCCATGGGTCGGGCGTCAGGATTGGCCGCTCACCGCTTTTCGGGATGACGGTCGAGAAGGCCTGGAAATAGAGCTGCATGTTGGGGCGCGAAAACGCCGGGTCGGTGCGGAAGAAACCGCCGCCATGGTTCATCGACAGCGACAGCGGGCCTGAACGGGTGAGGATGTACTGCATGCCGACCAGCAGCTTGCCCCACCAGGGGCGCAGGATCTGGTTGAGCGTCGGCACCTTGCCCTTGAAGGTGTAGTTGATGCCGACATGGTCCTGCAGGTTGGCGCCGACATTCTCGTTGGCCTGGATGAGCGGGATGCCTAGCCCTTTCAGAAGTGCCGAGGGGCCGACACCGGATAATTGCAGCAGCTGCGGCGAGTTGATCGAGCCGGCGGAGAGAATGATTTCGCGGCCCGCGCGGGCGGTCTTGGTCTGGCCGTTCTGCAGATATTCGACGCCGACGGCGCGCTTGCCTTCAAACAGGATGCGGCTGGCCAGTGCATTCGTCTCGACGCGGACATTGCCGCGTTTCATCGCCGGGCGCAGGAAGGCGCGCGCGGCGGACATGCGGCGGCCGTTCTTGGTCGATATCTGGTAGGTGCCGACGCCTTCCTGGGCAGCGCCATTGAAATCGGGATTGAGCGGCAGGCCGGCCTGCTGGCCGGCGGCGAGATAGCGCTTTGTCAGCGGGTGGACGGCGTTGGCCGTGTCGCTGATGTGCAGGGGACCGCCTGTACCGCGCCATCTGTCGGCGCCGGCCTCATTGTCCTCGAGCGCCTTGAAGATCGGCAACAGTTCGTCATAGCCCCAGCCGGGATTGCCGGCGGCGCGCCAGTCGTCGAAATCCTCGCGCGCGCCCCGGATCCACACCATGGCGTTGATCGAGCTCGAGCCGCCGAGCAGCTTGCCGCGCGGCCAGTGGTCGACATTGCCGCCGAGACCGGGATCGGCTTCGGTCTTGTAGTTCCAGTTGACGGCGGGGTCGAAGAAGGTCTTGCCGTAGCCGAGCGGCATCTGCACGTAGAAGCGCCGGTCCGTGCCGCCGGCTTCCAGCACCAGCACAGAAAAGCGGCCCGAAGCCGACAGTCTGTCGGCGAGCACCGAGCCGGCCGAGCCGGAGCCGACGATGATGAAGTCAAAGATCTGCATGATGGAAACAGGCGGCTCCGGAAATCTGGCCGCAGCCTAGACGCGACGGGTTCGCCGCGTCGCAGCGCCTTCCGGCATGCGTTGTGAAAAAAGCGACTGGGATGCGAGGTCGAGTGGCGGGGAATACCGACAATGGCGCTTGATATGCATGGGGTCGACAGCTTATGCGAGGGCATTATCATTATTTGGGCGCATGATTTTTTCCGAAAAGTCTGCAACTTTTCGGAATCATGCTCTGGCCAAATCTGCGGAAGGCAGGAAATCATATGCGGACCCTGTCGGATGCGTTCATTCCCGAGCTGCCGGGTTACTACAAGGGCAAGGTCCGCGAGAATTACGATCTGGCGGACGGGCGGCGCATCATCATCGCCACAGATCGTCTCAGCGCCTTCGACATCATCCTGACCTCGATCCCGTTCAAGGGCGAGATCCTGACCCAGACGGCGCGCTACTGGTTCGAGGAGACCGCCGATATCTGCCCGAACCATGTGCTCGAATATCCCGACCCCAACGTCGTCGTCGGCACGAGGCTCGACATCCTGCCGGTCGAGATCGTCGTGCGCGGCTATCTGGCTGGCACCACCAGCACGTCGATCCTGACTCGCTACAAGCGGGGCGAACGGGAGATGTACGGGATGCGCCTGCCGGAAGGCCTTCGCGACAACGAGAAGCTGGCCGAGCCCGTCATCACGCCGACGAGCAAGGCCGCGGATGGCGGCCATGACGAGCCGCTGTCGAGGGCGGAGATCCTCGAACAGGGCCTGCTCACGCAGGCGCAATGGGACACCGTCTCGGATTACGCCTTGAAGCTGTTCGCCCGCGGCCAGGCGCGCGCCGCCGAGCGCGGCCTGATCCTCGCCGACACGAAATACGAATTCGGCACCGACAAGAACGGCACCATCATCCTGGCCGACGAAATCCATACGCCCGACAGCAGTCGCTATTGGATCGCGGCAAGCTACCAACAGGCCTTGGCAAACGGCACGCGGCCGGACAGCTTCGACAAGGATTTCATTCGCTCCTGGGTGGCGGCGCGCTGCGATCCCTACAAGGACCCGATACCCAGGATTCCCGACGAGATCGTCGAACAGGCCTCGCGCATCTATGCCCAGGCCTACGAGGCGATCACCGGCAAGGCATTCGTTCCCGACCTTTCCGGGGATACGGTTCTCGATCGCATCCGTTCGAACCTGGCGCGCTTCTTCCAGCGGCCAGGCGAAGCTTTGCCCGGGGCGCGTTGACGCGTCCGCGCCATGACGCTACGGGATCGAGGGCAGCCGATCTCAAGCCATCGACCTCAAGGGATTTCTCGCATGGTGCACTACGCGGACGGACGGCCGATCGGAGACCTGACGCTGCGCACGTTGGCCATGCCTTCGGACGCCAATGCGGCCGGCGACATCTTTGGTGGCTGGGTGATGGCGCAGATGGACCTTGCCTGCGGCATCCGCGCCGCCGAGCGCGCCAGGGGCCGCGTGGTGACGGCGGCGGTCAAGGAGATGTCCTTTGCCAAGCCGATGAAGATCGGCGACACGCTGTGCATCTACACCCATGTCGAACGCGTCGGCCGCACCTCGATGACGCTCAAGGTCGAAGCCTGGGCGCAGCGCTATCTCTCTGACCTCATGGAAAAAGTCACCCACGCCGATTTCGTCATGGTGGCATTGGACGGCGAAGGCAAGCCGAAGGCCGTTCCGGCCGAGGGTTGACGAAAGCCCGCTTCCCACGCCTCGTTCTCCCAGAACAGGGCAATTGTAACATCGCCCGTTCCGGCGATGCGCTCTGCGACATTCAATGGTTGCCTTCACGCCCGATTGTGCCGGCGTTGGGGGAAAGACAATGCGTCAACACATACTGAACAGCTGGCTCGTGGCAGCCCTTGTCGCCCTGGTCTGCCTGCTCGGCGTAACCGCTTATGCCGAAGTCAAAAACGACCTTCGGCCCATCGCCTGCAGGCAAGGCGACAAAGGTGACCGGAAGCTGGCCGCGACATGCGCGCCCTGAGCACCGCGATGGCCTGACGCCAACAGCCTGAATGATTGCCTTTGATCCGCGATTGCCGTCGTCAAAGCAGCGTGTGCGTGGTCGCGCTCAAGCGCCATGGGGCTACATTGACGGATCGCGTTTGGAGAACGGCGACTTCAATTGCCGTCACGCAATTCCGCTCAATGCAAAACCTTCGGATTCCTTGCCGCGCAAGGGGTTCAGCCGTGCATGCCGTCGAATTTTTCGCGGGCCTCGCGCACGCGCTGCGTGTTCCTGCGTGCCCATTCGCCAAGCGCGCTGACCGGTATCAACAGTTCGTGGCCGAGTTCGGTCAGTTCGTAGTCGACGCGCGGCGGAATGGTCGGAAACACGGTGCGGGTGACGAAGCCATCGCGTTCCAGCCCGCGCAAGGTGGTGGTCAGCATCTTCTGCGAGATGCCGCCGACGGCCGCGCGCAGCTCGTTGAAACGCAGCGGTCCGTGGCCAAGTTTGCCGACCACGAGCACGGTCCATTTGTCGCCGACGCGCTGCAGGATTTCCGAAATCGCACGGCAGTCTTCGGTGTTGTGCGGGTGCCTCAGTAACAAAACGGTGCCTCCTTGCGTCGGCTGTTGACAGTATCTCATATAGCGCCGGTATCTAAACGATACCAGCTTATTACTGGAATGGAGAGCCCCCCATGTCAAAGCCGAAAATCGCCATCATCGTCGGTTCGACGCGCGCCGCGCGCTTCGCCGACGTGCCCACGCAATGGATCGCCAAGATCGCCAAGTCGCATGCCGACATCGATGTCGAGGTCGTCGACCTGAGAGACTTCCCGCTGCCCTTCTTCGACGAAGTCGCCTCTTCCGCCTGGGTGCCGTCGACCAACGAAGTGGCTCAGCGCTGGCAGAAGAAGGTCGCCGAATTTGACGGCTTCATCTTCACCGCCGCCGAATACAATCACGGCCCGACGGCCGTGCTGAAGAACGCCATCGACTACGCCGCCAACGAATGGAACAAGAAGCCGGCCGGCTTCGTCGGCTATGGCAGCGTCGGCGGCGCCCGCGCCGTCGAGCAGCTTCGCCTGCATGCTGTCGAACTGCAGATGGCACCGGTCAAGTCGGCCGTCCATATCGCCTGGGGCGACTTCCTCGCCGTGCGCCAGGGCGAGAAGAAGCTCGAAGACCTCGATCACCTGAACCAGGCCGCCACCGCGCTGGTCAACGATGTCGCCTGGTGGGCCAAGGCATTGAAGAAGGCCCGCGATGCCGACGTGGTCGACGAGGAAATCAAGGCGGCCTGACCGCCGGTCGAATTATCCTCCCAAGGGATACGGGGCGGCGCTTGCGCCGCCCTTTTCAGACTCTTTATTTTGACGCAATTCCGGACGGAAAACCGCTCACACTTTTCCTGGAATTGCTCTGGCTATAGCGGCTCAAATCGAAAGCCGCCGCCAGAGCGGGCGACACGGCCAATGCCGGGCGAATCCAGATGCGCGCCGGCAACGAAACAGTGATCGTCCGCCGCAAGCGCCAGCAGCCGCAACCGGCTCTCGCGCGCCTGGTCCTGATCCGTGTCGAACTCCCACGTCACCTCGGGCCGATCGAACTGCAGCGATGGGACGTGAACGGTATCGCCCCAGATCAAGATGCATTCGCCGCCGCTCGAAGCGCGAAAGCAGCTGTGACCCACTTCATGGCCGTGAGCGCCGATGATGTCGACATGTGTCCCGAGACGGTCTCCAGCCTCGAATGGTTCCGCCATGTCGTGAAACCGTTTCAGCCGCGCTTCGGTGCGGAAGAGGTCGAGTTCCTCTCTGGGAACGAGCAAGCGCGCCAGGCGCGGGAAAGCGTCCCGGCCGTCGGCAAGCACCAGACCCTGGATGTGGTCGAGATGCGTATGGGTGAAGCAGACGATGCGGATTCGTCGGGCATCGATGCCGGCCTCGTCCAACGCCTGGGGAAGCCTGCCCATGGTCGGATGCCAGGCATTCGCGGCACCAGTATCGATCAAGATCACTTCATGTCCATCGTCAATCGCGAAGGCGTTGACGGAAAGCCTGAGTTGGCCGCCGACCAAAGCGACCTGCTTCGGCAAGTCATCGCCAAATGGCTTGTCGCCGTCTTGCCGAAGCCGCCCTACCGGCATGTCGACATAGCCATCGCGCAAGGCAGTGATGCGCAGGTCACCAAGAGTGTAGGTCTGATAAAGTTCGCCCGTAGCTATGCGGTGCATTTGCCGATCCGTTCTGCAGACAATCTGTGATGGGCAGCCGGCGTCGGCAACCCGCATGTCAATTCGATTTAGGCGATGTGCGCCTGCGTCGCCTGCCGTGGCCGGATGATGCAGTCGGCGAGACGATGCTTCTCGTCCAGCGCATCCGCGTGGTGCTGGCCCCACTGGCAGAGCGCCAGCAGGATCGGCTCGAGGCTGAGGCCCAGGCTGGTTGCCGAATATTCGACGCGGGCGGGCACTTCGGCGAAGATCTCGCGGCTGACGAGGCCGTGCTCCTCCATTTCGCGCAGCTGCTGGATCAGCACTTTCTGGGTGATGCCAGGCATCATCGCCTTCAGCGCCGACAGCCGCCTTGGGCCATCGAAGAGATGGTAGAGGATGACCGCCTTCCAACGCCCGGCGATCACCTTGAGCGCGCGCTCCGCCGGCAGCATCGGCAGTCGCTTGATCGGCATCTTCCCGGCTGGACCGGCCATGGTCACCTCCTGGTCAGCAGGGGACAAATGAGTGTGTAGTCGCGGCTTCGCAGATAGTGGCAAACCACCGCCGATGCCAGTGCGATCGGAGTTTGCCATGAAAGCCGTTCAATTCAGCCGCTTCGGCGGCCCCGAAGTGCTCCAGGTCGTCGAACTGCCGGCGCCGCTGCCGCAGGCCGGCGAGGTGCTGATCCGCGTTCATGCCGCCGGCATCAACTTCTTCGAGGTGCTGATGCGCGCGGACCGTTACGCGGTGACGCCGCAGCTGCCGATGTCTCCCGGCGTGGAGGTGTCGGGTGTCGTCGAGGCCGTCGGCCAAGGGGTGGATGCGGCGCTGCTGGGAAGACGTGTCGCGGCGCCGCTGTTTGCCTCGCAGCGTCCTTATGGCGGCTATGCCGAGCAGGTGACGATGCCGGCCGATCTTGCCGTGCCGCTGCCGGATGATGTCCCGTTCGAAGAAGCGACGGCGCTGATGGTGCAGGCGCTGACGGCGCTGCATTTGCTGTGCCAGAGCCCGCCAGAGGGCAAGACGGTGCTGGTGCCGGCTGCTGCCGGTGGCGTTGGATCGCTGCTTGTCCAGCTGGCCAAGGCAAAGGGCGCGGCCAAGGTGATCGCGGTCGCCGGCGGTGCGGGCAAGATCGAGCTTGCCTTGTCGCTCGGCGCTGACGTGGCCATCGACCACACCAATCCGGATTGGCCCGCGCGCGTCCGCGAGCCGGCAGGCGGGGAGGGCGCCGACATCATCTACGACACGGTTGGCGGCGCAATGACGGCCCTGTCGCTGCAGGCGCTGGCTCCTGGCGGCGAACTGGTGTTCGCGGCGCTCGGCCGCTATGGGCTCGAACCTTCCGATCTGGAAGCCATGATCGGCCGCAACCAGTCGCTGAGGGGCTTCGCGCTGCTGCCGCTGCTGTCGCCGGACGTGTTGCGGGCGAGCCTGTCGGAGCTGTTCCAGCTGGCCGCGAGCGGGCGGCTGCGGGTCGCGATCGGTGGCCGGTTTCGGCTCGACCAGGCCGGCGAGGCGCACCGACTGCTGGACGAGCGGCGCTCGACCGGCAAGGTCGTGCTTGTGCCTTGACGATGTTATCTCCTGGAGAGGCCATCGAGCAGGAAGTCGAGGCCTTTGCGGAAGGCGCCATCCCAATCATTGTCCAGGAGCAGGCGAGAACGTTCGATCGTCGGGTAGCGTTCGCTGGCCAGGCGCTGCTGCGCGGCGGCCCTGTCGCCGTCCGAGAGGTCGAAGCTCGCCCGGGTGACAGTGGCGCCCATCACATAGTTCCAGAGCGACCATATGGCGGCGTTCACATCCGCGTCCGCGACGCCGGCGCTGGACAAGATCTTGCTCATGCGCTCCAGGCGACCGAGGATGTTCGGACCAAGCGCCCGGCGCGGCAGCAGGGATGCCGACCAGGGATGGCGCAGCATGCCGGCCCGCCAGTCTTCCAGCATGTGAACGATTTCCGCGCGCCAGTTTTGCGGTTCGGCCATTTCGGGCGGCCCGCGATAGTCGAGCACCGAATCGAGCGCCAGGTCGAAGACGTCCTCCTTGCTGTCGACATGCCAATACAGGCTCATCACGCCCGAGCCGAGGCGATCGGCCAGCCGGCGCATGGTCAATCCGTCGAGCCCTTGAGCGTCCAAAAGGTCCACGGCGGTCGCCACGATACGCTCGCGCGAAAGAGGCGATTCACCTGATGGCTCCTGCACGGGCTCGCTTGTGCGTCGAGACCGTTTGCCGCGAGCGCCGCTGCGTTTGGCCGCCATCCATCTTCCTCGCTGGTCGGAACCTCATTTTTGGCAGGCAACGTCAGGAATGTCGATCCCAAGCGGTTGACTCGTACGGGGTACTATATGATGACTGGTACGTCGTATGGTACATTGTACTATAGATGGCCAGAAACTCAATCATGCCGGCTTCGAACACGTCGCTGGCAGGCCGCGAAGCGCGAGAGAAATCATGTCACGCGCAATCACGCATCTGCTTATCGGAGGACTAATCATCATGACCACTGCGGCTACAGCCAATGAGAGGGAACTGACCATCGTCAATCCGCGGACCCTCTACGACCCGTCGCCGAACGGCTACAGCACGGCGGTGATCACGCCGCGCGGAGCCCGGTTGGCCTACATTTCCGGCCAGGGTGGCCAGGACAGCACCGGTGCCCTGTCGCCCGACTTCGCTGTCCAGGTGACACAGGCCTACGCGAATCTGCGCGCCGCGCTTGACGGGATTGGCGCGAAACCCGATCAGGTCGCCAAGCTCACGGTCTTCGTGGTCGACCACGACATGTCCAAGCTCGAAGTGCTGACCAGGAACGTCAAGGAGATGTTCGGCGAGACGTTGCCGGCGCAGACTCTGGTCCCCGTACCCAAGCTTGCCATCGACCCGATGTTGTTCGAGGTCGAGGCCGTGGTCGTACTTGATTAGCAGCGAGGCGTGCCGGCCGCCGGCAGCTGACCTACCATTTCACCTTGAAGCCGACCGAGCCACCAACCGCGTAGCTGTCGCCGAAATCCTGCAGGGAACTGCGTGCCAGCACTTCGCCGTGGATGGAATAGCGGTCGTCGGCCCAGCTCAGCGAGCCGCCGAGGCCGAGCCCGCCCCACAGCGCCTGCGTCTTGGTGGAGATGGCGACATCAGACACATCGGCATCGGTGCCGTCGAGGAAGTCGTGGTAGAGGTTGGCGATGCCATAGACATGCGAGCGGCTCGTCTGCCCGGCTCTGTCCTTCCATTGGCTCTCATAGTCGGCCGACAGGCCGAGGCGGCCGATCAGGCTGTTGCTGACGCCGTTCGAGACCAGGGCGCCATAAGGATCGGTGAAGCTGTCGAAATCGACGGAGGCATAGCTGAGCTGCGCCTGCGGCGTCAGCGACCAGTTGCCCTGGAGCGCGATCTTCCGCCCGGCCTCGATGCCCAGACCATAGCCGAAGCCGTTATTGCCCTTGGCAAGCGTCCGGCCCAGCGTCGTGGACGAGAGGTCGCTGTTGAACCAGGTCAGATCGGCCTGGGTGTCGATGTAGAAGCCGTTCTTGCCGTACCAGGTCAGCGTGCCGCCGAACCCATAGCCGGTCGCGTCGATCGAGCCGAGGCCGAAGGCCGAGGAGACATCCGACTTCACCGTGCCGTAGTGAACGGTCAAGCCACCGACCACGGAACCGGATTGCGTCTCGGAAAGCAGGACGTCGAGGCCGGCCTGCAGCCGCCACAGATCCGCGTCATAGTCGGCCCCGGTCGTGCTCGTGCCCGGATCGAACGCGCTGTGCGCCGCTTCGATGCGGCCCCAGATCGGGCTGCCTCCCCCGGCATTGTCGCCTGTAGCTGACGGGTCCGCTCCGCTCCATGAGCGGTTGCCGACGCGCTGCTGCAGCGTGCCGAGCCGGGTGAAGCTCTGCAGCACGCCGGCATAAGCCTCGTAGACCGGCAAGGCCGGCGAGTAGAGCGGCGACGTCGGACCGCCGGGATCGACGGGATTAATCAGTGCGGACCGCAGGTACCAGTCGCCGTCCGCCGGCGTGGAGATGCCGTTCTGGTAAAGCCTGTAGGCAAAGGCGCCGGCAACGACTGCCTGGTCGCCCTGGAAGACATAGTCGCCCTGCAGGCTGAACGTGCCGGCCGAGATGCCGCCGACATCGACGATCTTGATGCCGTCGCTGGTCTGCGCGCCGCCGCCGCCCAGAGGGATCACCTTGACATTGGTGGCGCCTGACGTGTCGCCGGTGACGACGAGCTTGTCGGCGGAAGAGGTATCGCCGCCAAGCATGGCCTCGATCTCCAGCGTGCCGCCGGCGCCGACATAATTGCCGTTGACCGTGAGCGTGCCGATCGAATTGCCGGGCGCGATCACGCCGCCGGCCTGAAGCGTCGTGGTGCCGACCGTGCCGTTGCCGCCAAGGGCGCCGCCATCGAGAATGGCAACAGTGGAATTGGCAAGCGAGCCGTTGACCGAGAGCTTGCCGGCTTCGATCGTGGTCGCGCCGTTGAGGGTGTTTGTCCCCGTAAGGTTGAGATTGCCCAGGCCCGTCTTGGTGAGCGAGCCGCTACCACTGATGACGGCGGCAAAGGCGGCGTCGGCCGGCTGGTCGATGACCAGTGCGGCATTGTCGAGGATGCCGCCGGTGCCGAAGCTCGAGGCCTGGCCGATCAGCGTGCCGGCGGAGATCGTGGTACCGCCGCTGTAGCTGTTCGCACCGGTCAAGGTCGTGCTGCCCGAGCCCTCCTGCACCACCGTGCCGCTGCCGGAGATGGCACCGGCAAGCGTCATGGCGTTGGAGCGGTTGAAGGCCAGCGTGCCGTTGTTGACGACGTTGCCCGATATCGAGCCGGTAGCGCCGCCATTGCCCAGTTGCAATGTGCCACTGGTGATCGTCGTGCCGCCGATGTAGCTGTTGTCGGCGGTCAGGGCCAGCGTGCCGGTACCGGTCTTGGCGAGACTGCCGGCGCCCGAGATCGCGCCGGACAAAGTGAGGTCGGCCACTGTGTCGAAGATGCCGCCGGCTACCGAAAGCGTGACGTCGCGCGCCGAGCTGAACGCTGCTGTGTTGCGCAGCGTGCCGCCGGAAAGCGTCAGGCCGCCAGCGGCAGCGCCGAGATTGTTGTCGGCTGAGACAGAAAGCACGCCGCCCAGGACGGTGGTTCCGCCCGTATAGGTGTTGGCGCCCGAAAGCACCAGCGTGCCGGCATCGGTCTTGGTGAGGCTGCTGGCCCCGGTCAGCACGGAGGCGATGGTCGCTGTATAGCCTGCTCCAGCCGCACTGCCGTCACCAACCCGGATGATGCTGTCGCCGCCGGCGCCGGCCAGTGTGATGGCGTCGCCCTCGATCCGATAGCCATCAGCCGCGAACTGCATGCCGGTGACCGCCAGCGTGCCGGCGCTGTCGTCGGCGGTGACGAGGCCGCCGAGGGTCTGGAAGACGGCAAAGCCGGGTTGTGGCTTCATGGCGCCGTTCACAAGCCCGGTGCTCGTTGTCCAGTTCGGGCTCGTCGCCGTCCAGATGCCGTTGCCGCCGTCGACCAGGTCGTTATTCGCATTGCCGGCAGCGTCGCCGTCCCAGAACAGCAGGTCGGTGCCGACACTGCTGATCAGATTGACCTGGTTGGCCACCGAGGTCTGCACGGTGAGGTCGGCCGCCGTGACGCCGACCGGCAGATTGCCGAGCTCGAGACCGTTGTCGGTGAGCATCCCGCCATAATTGATCAGCCGGTAGATTCCAGGGCCGAAGCCGCCGACATCGGTGATGTTGAGGGTTCCGTCCAGCGTCAAATTGCCGGCCACGTCGATGAGGTCGTTGACCCCGCCGCCGACAATACCGGCCTGGCCAAGTTCGTAGTCCAGGGTAGAGCTGGAACTCAGGATAAGCGATCCGACCGTGAGCGTGCCGGGGCTGGAACCCGGCGCCAGCACGCCGCCATCGGCGACGATCACCGCGCCGCCGATGGAGCCGGAGCCGCCCAGCGTGCCGCCGCTGTTGACCGTTGTCTCGGTATTGCCGAGCGAGCCTTCCACGACAAGCTTGCCGCCATCGACGGTCGTACGTCCGCTATAAGTGCTGTTGCCGGTCAGGATCATGGTGCCGGCGCCTTCCTTGTAGAGGCCACCCAGACCTCCCAATTGGCCGCCGACACTCAGCGTCACGCCCGTCGCCGTGCGGAAATAGCCATAGGCGGGGGTAAGGTTGATGTCGCGGCTCATCGCAAAGCTCGCAGTGGCCTGGAGTTCACCGCCGTCGAGCGTCAGCAGACCTGTCGCGGCGCCCAAATTCTTGTCTGAAGCGACCGAGACGCTTTTGCCGACCCCAATTTTGGAGCCGCCGCTATGGGTGTTGGTGCCGGTCAACGTCAGCGTGCCGATACCCTCGACGTCGAGGCTGCCCGTTCCGGAGATGTTTCCGCTGAATGTATTGGGGCCGAGGTCGAGGAACGAGACGGCGCCATTGTTCAGAATGTCGCCGCGGATCGCCACCGTGTTGCCGGCAAGAGTGCCGCCATTGACGATGTTGCCGCCCGTATAACTGTTGGAATAGCTGGTCACGTTTAGCGTGCCGGCGCCGTTCTTGACGAGCGTGCCGGTGCCAGTCACCTTGCCCGACACGTCCAACTGTGTGCCTGCGGCCGTGTCAAAGGCACCGGTCGAGTTGATCAGGACATTGCGGCTGGTCGTAAAGCTCGCGGTCGTGCGCAGTGTGCCGCCGTCGAAGGTCAGATTGCCCGATGCCGCACCCAGATTGCTATCGCTTGAGATCTGCAGAATACCGCCGGACAATGTCCAGGGGGTGACGGCGGTCGTCGTCCCGGTCAGCGTCCAGGTGCTGTTGCCTGTCTTCTCGTAAAGCCCGAACCCGTCATATTTGGCGCCGGGGCCGATCTGGGACACATCGAAACTGGCGCTGGTATCGCCGCCTAGCTTGAAAGTATCGGCGGTGCTGAAGGCAACCACATTGCCAGATATGGTCGAGCCGGCCCGAATTTCCAGCGAATTGACCCCACCGGTGAATTGGATGGCTTTGCCGGCCAGCGGCGTTCCACCGCCTGCACCGACGGCGCCGCCGCCGATCGTTCCCGCATTGACGATGGCGATGTTGGCGCCCTTGATTCCCGCGCCGCCATCGCCGGCCGTCCCGGCCGCCCCGGCCTGACCGCCGGTCCCGCCAAGGATTGTCGCCCCCGTGCCGTTGAAGACCGTTCCGCCCGAAAGCAGGAGAACGCCGGCTCCGCCGTCGCCACCGCCCGCCGCCGCTTGGGTTCTTCCGCCTGTTCCGCCATGCAGATTTCCACCGTTCCGGACCGTCCCGCCGCCGGTCAGGACGATGGCGGCCGCACCGCCGCCGCCGCCGCTCTGAGTGGTGCCCCGGCCGCCAACGCCGCCCGTGACGCTGCCGCCGGCATCGACGGTGACATCGGCTGACGAAAACACGCCGGCACCACCACCGCCGCCGCCGCCATTGGAGGCGGAGCCCGCAATGCCGCCGGTACCGCCTGTAACCGATCCGCTGCCGGTTACGACAGTGTCCGCCGTGGCACTGACGCCGACACCACCACCACCGCCGCCGCCGCCGCGGAGCGAGCCGTTCACGCCATCGGGACCAGCACCGCCCGTACCGCCGCTGACACTGGTGGAGATGGTCCCACTCGTGGAAATGACCTGGCCTGTAGCCCCGGTCGCACCTGGAGCGCCGTTCGGGGCGTTGAATGTCGTACCTGTGCCTCCCGAACCGCCTGGCGCGCCGTTGCCCGTTGTGAGGTCGACGCCGCCACCGCCGCCGCCGGCAGTCGCGCCATTGGCGGCATTCTGGCCCGTGGCCCCCGCCAACGCGCCATCCACGCCACCTTGTCCGGCGCCTGGGGCGCTGCCATTGCCGCCATCGGCCCAGGCGGGTGCGGTGCTCAGCGCCAGGGCGACAGTAAGGGCCGCAAGGGCGGAAGGTCGCTCGCTCCCCAAAATCCGCCCCGCCATGCGCAACGCAACCGTGCCATTGCTCGATTTCATGGATCGCCCCCGCCTTTGGCCGCCAATGCAATCTCGATGTTTGCAGCCTGGCAGCGTGCGCCAACCAAAGCGTCAACAGGTTAACCTGACGTTCGATTCGTGTCTTTAAGTTGATCTGTTCAAAACTGATTTTCCGAGCCTAGTTACTTCTGAGCAACATAGATGTTAAATATAAGTTTGATGAAAATAAGCGCCAGCTTAAGTATATCGCCGTTGGTGCCGAAAGGCGAAAGCCGGCGGTGCACAATCCTGCTGGGTGATGACGCCGACCGCCGACAAGGCCTATGAGCTAATCACCCGCGCGGGCGAGCAGCAGGGCGCGCTCCCTGTCGTTGCCGGTCAATTCTGCGGCCTGGCGGAACGCGGCGCGGGCTTCCGCCCGATGTCCCAGTTTTTCCAGAAGGTCGCCGCGCACCGTGGGCAGGAGATGCGAGTCCTTCAGGCGGGGCTCGTCCTTCAGCGCCTCGACGATGGCGAGGCCCTGCGCCGGTCCGAACGCCATGCCGACGGCCACCGCCCGGTTGATTTCGACGATGGGCGAGGGGGCGGCCAAGGCGAGGGCCTGATAATAGGCCGATATCGCAATCCAGTCGGTGTCGGCGGCCGTTGCCGCGCGGCTATGGCAGGCGGCGATCATCGCCTGCAAGAGATAGGGGCCGGGTGTCGATGTCAGGATCATGGCGCGGTTCAGACCGTCGAGGCCGCGCCGGATGAGCGACCAGTTCCAGCGCGCGCGGTCCTGGTCGAGCAACAGGATCGGCTCACCCGCTTTGCCGGTGCGGGCAGGGAAGCGCGAGGCGTTGAGTTCCATTAGCGACACCAGCCCCTGAACCTCGGGCTCATCAGGCATCAGTGCCGCCAGGGAACGGCCGAGGCGCAATGCCTCGCCACAGAGATCGGCGCGCAGCCAGTCGGGTCCAGCGGTTGCCACATAGCCTTCGTTGAAGATGAGATAGACCACCTCCAGCACGGCCGCGAGGCGTTCGCGCCGCACCTCGCCGCGCGGTGTCTCGAACGGGATGGCGGCATCGCGAAGCGCCCGCTTGGCGCGCACGATGCGCTGGGCGGCGGTGGCTTCGGGCACCAGGAAGGCGCGGGCGATCTCAGGTGTCGACAGCCCGCCCAACAGTCGTAGCGCGAGGGCCGCACGTTGCTCGGCCGGCAAGACGGGATGGCAAGCGGTGAAGATCAGCCGCAACAGGTCGTCGTCGATATCCTCGTCGAGCGCTGCCTCGATGTCGGGCATCTCGCGCTCGAGCCCGGCGAGGTCGATGGCGAGTTCGCGGTGCTTGCCGTCGATCATGGTGGTGCGGCGCAGCCGGTCGAGCGCCCGGTTCCTTGCGACCTCCGTCAGCCAGGCGGCCGGGTTGCGCGGGATGCCGTCCCGGGGCCAGCGCTCCAGCGCCAGCAGGAAGGCATCGCCGGCGACCTCCTCGGCCAGCCCGACGTCCCTGAGATAGCGGACGAGCCTGGCGGTGAGCTTCGGCTGCTCGATCCGCCAGACCGCTTCGATGGTGCCGTTGGCCGTCAACCCTTCAGCTCGCCAAAGCCTTCCGCCACCTTCTGGACGTCTTCGGGGAAATCGCTCATCTCAAAGACGCGTCGAACCTCGATCAGGTCATTCTCCCCAGCGGGGCAGCGGCGGGCCCATTCGATGGCTTCTTCACGCGAGCGCACGTCGATCACCCAATAGCCGCCGAGCACTTCCTTGACCTCCGCGAACGGCCCGTCGGTGACAACGGGCTTGCCGCCCTTGAAGCTGACCCGCGCGCCCGATGACGGCGGATGCAGCCCATCGAGCGCCAGCAACACGCCGGCCTTCTTGAGTTCCTCATTGTATTTCATCATTCCCTCCACCCCCTTGGCGTCGGGCCTGACGTCGGGCGCCGCCTCCGCGTAGCCGCCGGGGATCATCAGCATCATGAACCGCATGGTCTTCTCCTTGGTTGGCTTGGTTCGATGATACGACGAACAAAGGGTGGCGGAATCGACACGTGCTGCAAAAAAGTTCGAATCGCGATTACGCCTCCGGCCGACAGCGTTGGACCGCCATATGGGCGGGGCTGCCATCTGGCCTTGCCAGTTCGCCCTGATATGTCAGCTTGCATCCATCACCTCGAGTGAGCCCGCGTGAAATCATCCAGCCTGGCCGGCGCCGTTTCCCCCATGATCCCGGTGCTCGTCTGCGCATTCGGCATCTTCCTCTTGTCCGGCATGGATGCGGCGATGAAGGTGCTGGTCATCGCGGTCGGCGTCTACAACACGGTGCTGTGGCGCAGCATGCTGGCGACATTGGTCGCGGGCGCGGGCTGGCTGGCGGGGCCGCGCTCGTTTCCCGCCGTCTCGGTGCTGAGGCTGCATGCGCTGCGTGCGGTGGTTGTCGGCATTGTCCTGCTGTCATTCTTCTGGGGGCTTGCAAGGCTGCCGCTGGCGGAGGCGGTCGGGCTTAGTTTCGTGGCGCCGCTGTTTGCGCTCCTGCTGGCCGCGCTGCTTCTGGGCGAACGGATACAGCGCAGGGCGATCTGGGCGTCGCTCGCCGGCATTGCCGGTGTCGCGATCATCGTGGCCGGCCAGTTCGGGCACACGAGCTATGCCCAGGATGCCCTGCTCGGCACGGCGGCGGTGCTGGTCTCGACGGTGTTCTACGCCTACAATCTGATCCTCGCGCGGCGGCAGGCGCTGCTGGCCAAGCCGATCGAGATCATGCTGTTCCAGAACCTTTGCGTGGGGCTCATGCTCAGTCTGGCCGCACCCTGGCTCGCCATTGCCTTGCCCGGCAATCTCTGGCTTCCGCTCGCCGGGGTGACGGCCCTGTCGCTCGCCGGCCAGTTCCTGATGAGCTGGGCCTATGCCCGTGCCGAAGCGCAATATCTGATCCCGACCGAATATTCGGCCTTCATCTGGGCGATCGCGCTCGGGTGGTTCTTCTTCGACGAGGCCGTGACCTGGACGACGCTGGCGGGAGCCGGCCTCATCGTGGCCAGCTGCCTGATCGCCGCGCGCTCCAACCCCAGACTTGCCGAGCCGATCGAAGTCGCGGTTTGAGGGGAAGCGCCCGCCACGACGCGTCGACGCATCGTTCTCACTGCAGAAATTGCACGACCCGTCAAAGCAGGGGGCGCTCGTGCGTAGCCTGCATCAAGCGCGGTTGTAAGTAGATCTGTGTCTACAGTAAAATTTTATTAAATATTTCGCCGAGAGAATTACCACCTGTAGACCATTCGTCGGGTTGTTGTGCTTTAAGCCCGGAAAACGTCACTGAAGGGTCGATGTAATGGCGAACTATGTGGCAAGTTCCTGGAACGGTATCATGCATCGCGACGTTGGTCCGGATGCGGTCGCCTGGAACTCGTATCGAGCGATCCGAGCAGGCCAGGCATCACGAGGAGGATTTATCCGATGAGCTTCTTCGTCAATGCCCTGGGCGTTCCTCTTCCCTACAGCGGCGCTTCCAGCCATTGGTACTCGGCGGCAGGGTCCGGGCCGGACTTGTACGGCAGCTCCGGAAACGACTCATTCTACGGAGCATCCGGTGTCAACGTCACCATGCACGGAGGCACAGGCGATGACATCTATTACCTCTATGCGGCGGGCAACAAGGTGGCGGAGGGCGCCGGGGCAGGCATCGACACGATCAGCACATGGATGAGCTACAAGCTCCCCGACAATCTTGAAAACCTCGTCGTCACAAACGCCAATAACTATGCTTTCGGCAACGGGTTGGACAACATCATCACCGCCAAGGCCGGGCACCAGACCCTGGACGGCGGCGCGGGAAACGATGTGCTGAT
Organism: Mesorhizobium huakuii; assembly: GCF_030160235.1. GTDB lineage: Bacteria > Pseudomonadota > Alphaproteobacteria > Rhizobiales > Rhizobiaceae > Mesorhizobium > Mesorhizobium huakuii. The sequence goes on along the minus strand of NZ_BSNY01000030.1, from coordinate 134,392 downwards.
CGATGGCGGGGGCGGTTACGACACCTTCATCGTCTCGAAAGGCAACGGAAGCGACCTGATCGCGAATTTTGCCGCCACCGACACGGTGCGCCTCAATGGCTACGGGTTCACCTCGTTCGACGCCATCCACTCGAACATGATCCAGGCGGGATCGAACGTGCTGCTGAACCTCGGCTCCGGCGAGATCCTCGAGTTCAAGGACACGACCATCGACAAGCTGCAGCCCAGCCAGTTCGAATTGCCGATCGACAAATCCGGAATGCAGCTCTCCTTCAGCGACGATTTCAACACGCTGAACCTTCACAATAGCCAGGGCGGCACCTGGGATACCAACTTCTGGTGGGGAGCGCCGAACGGCAGCACGTTGAGCAGCAACAACGAGCTGCAATGGTATATCGACGCCAATTACGCACCGACGAGTGCCGTCCACCCGTTCAGCGTGAACAATGGCGTGCTCACCATCACCGCGGCGCAGGCGCCGGCTGACATCAAGCCGCTGATCAACAATTACGAATACACCTCCGGTATCCTGACGACCCACGATTCCTTCTCGCAGACCTATGGCTATTTCGAAATACGGGCCGACCTGCCCGAGAACACCGGCGCCTGGCCGGCCTTCTGGCTGCTTCCTGAAGACGGTTCGTGGCCGCCGGAACTCGATGTCGTGGAGACGATCGGCCAGGCCCCGAACTCGCTGATCATGACGGCGCATTCGAATGAGACGGGAACGCACACCAAAGTCACGTCGACGGTGAGCGTCTCGAACCCCGCCGGCTTCCACACCTATGGCCTGCTCTGGACGCCGGACAAGCTCGTCTGGACCTATGACGGTGTGCAGGTCGCGGAAGCGGCGACGCCGTCCGACATGAACAAGCCCATGTACATGCTGGTCGATCTCGCGGTCGGCGGCTTGGCCGGCGCTCCTCCGGATCATCTGGCCACGCCGGCCGAGATGAAGATCGACTATGTCCGGGCCTATACGCTGGACAGTGCGCCGGCAAGCGCCCTGAACATCACCAGCAGCAGCATCGGCACGCACAGTGTCGCAACGCACGGCAACAGCACGCTGCACGGCGGTTCCGAGTTCGGGGGCCACGCGTAGGGTCTCGGGAACATGCGACGTCGAGGAATGCGGAAATGACTGGACCATCCGGCCTGCGTCCGGTCTTCATGCGCGCCATCGCCGATGTCGGCGTCTTCTCGCTGTTGATCAACATCCTGCTGTTGGTGATTCCGCTCTATTTGCTGCAGGTCTATGACCGCGTGCTGCCGTCCTCCAGCGTCGAAACGCTTGTCTATCTTTCAGCCATCGCGGTTCTCGCACTCGCTTTCCTCGGGCTTCTGGACGCGATACGCGCCGTTTACACGCAGCGCGTCGCGGCGACCCTCGACCGGAAGCTGGGCGCCAGCACATTCGCCGTTTCGCTTGGCGCGAAACATGCCGGAGGCCTGTCGCCGCTGCGCGACCTCGCCTCTGTCTGCGCCTTCATCAGGTCGCGCGGGGTGGCGGTGTTGTTCGACCTGCCTTTCGCCCCTGTCTTCCTCGCCTTGCTCTATCTCATCCATCCCGTGCTGTTCTGGGTGACGGTCGCCGGCGCGGCGCTTCTGCTTCTGCTGGTCTTGGCCAACCAGCTTGCCATCGGCAGGAACGACGCCTTGTCCGCGGAGCGTTCGGCCCTGGCCAGCCAGGCGGAACAGGCCTTTGCCCGCAATGCGGAGACGCTGCGCGCCATGGGCATGGTGGAGAACGCCGCGCGGGTCTGGGGACGGCACGTGGCGGCGGCGCTCACCTTGCATGACCGTTCCTCGAGTGCCAATGCGATCTTCAGCGGTGCCTCGCGGGCGCTGCGCATGATGTTGCAGCTGGCGATCCTCGGCGCCGGCGCATGGCTGGTGCTCAAGGGGCAGATGACGGCAGGCATGATCTTCGCCTCCTCGCTGGTGTCGTCGCGCGCGCTGCAGCCGCTCGACCAGTTGATCGGCGCCTGGCGGCAGATCGCCGACGCCCGACGATCGTGGAAACGGCTGGAGACGGCGCTTGCGGCGCGTCCGGCCGAAGCGCGCAAACTGATCCTGCCCGATCCGGAAGGCGCGATTTCCGTGCAGGACGTTTTCTTCATGGCGCCGAATGCGCTGCCCGGCACCGAACCGATCCTCAAGCGGTTGAACTTCCAAATTGGCGCCGGCCAAGCGTTGGCCATCGTCGGCCCGAGCGGCGCCGGCAAATCGACGCTGGCGCGGCTGCTTGCAGGTGCTGTCCGGCCGACCGGCGGCGCGGTCAGGATCGACGGCGCCGACCTCAGGACCTGGGACGAAAACCAGCTCGGAAAGCATGTCGGCTACCTGGCGCAGGAGGTCGAGCTCTTTCCAGGATCGATCGCTCAAAACGTCGCCCGCTTCGACCCCGATGCGGATGACGCCTCGATCATCGAGGCAGCAAGGCGGGCTGAGGCGCATGAGCTGATCCTGGCGCAACGGGACGGCTACCAGACATTGATAGGTCCGTCGGACAGAACGCTGTCGGGCGGCGAACGCCAGAGGATCGGCCTGGCGCGCGCCTTCTACGGCAGTCCCAGAATTCTCGTCCTGGACGAGCCAAGCACCCATCTCGACGGCACGGGCGAAGCGGCGCTCGAGGCGGTACTCGCCGCCGCGAAGGCGGCCGGCGTCACGATGGTCGTGATCACGCATCGCCCTTCGATTGCCGGGTCCTGCGACCGCGTGATGCTTCTGCGCGGCGGCACGATCGAAGCCTTCGGCCCAAGCAGCGAGGTGCTGCGGCATTCGGCCGTCGGCAAAGGCCTGCCCGCGCAGCCGAATACGGTGGTGACAGGGTCATTCGCCACGACCGCACGCATAACATCCGTTTTGGGTCGTAGATGATGGCGGTGCAGAGCCTCGCCTGGGAGGGCAACCCGCGTACCAACATAAGGCGCGTGGCATTCGCCGGATACGCGGCAACGGCGCTGTTGGTGGGTTGCTTTGGTTATTGGGCCGTCAGCGCGCCCTTGTCCGGAGCGGTGATCACGCAAGGCACGATCTCGGCGACCGGCGGAAACATCCTGATCCAGCATCCGGAGGGCGGCATCATCGAGGAGCTGCTGGTCCATGACGGCGATCGCGTGCAACAGGCGCAGGATCTGATCGTGCTGGATCCGACAGCCGCGCAGGCCGAACTCAACCGGCTGACGAGACAGTCGATCGCGCTCAGGGCGGCCGCGGCGCGGCTGGAGGCGGAACGCGACGGGCTGGACAGGCTCGCGCCGATCACCAAACCGGCGCCAGCATCGCTCCAGGCCGATTTCGAAGCCCTGATCCGAGAGCAGCAGAAGGAATTCGATGCCAGGCTCGCCCGGTTCCGATCGGAACAATCGATCCTCGCCCAACGCTTAGTCATGCATCGGCAGTCGGTCGTTGGGTTGGAGTCCCAGAAAGAGGCCGTTCAGCAACAGGCTGAAATCGTGAAGAAGGAGCTCGGCATCAAAGCCGGCCTGCTGGACAAGGGCCTCACCAATCGCACCGAATACTCGCAGCTTTTGCGCAGCGAGGCCGATCTCATCGGGCAGGCCGGGGCGCTGGAAGCCAATCTGGCGGCGGCCAACACCCAGATCGTCGAAGCCCAGGAACAGATCGAGCGCCTGACCACGCAACGCGTGGAGGAGGCGCTGACGAAGCTGGACGAGGTTCGTTCCAACCTGGCCGACGTCGAGGAACAGATCAGGGCGGCCGAGGCGGTGCTGCGGCGCACGACGATCAAGGCACCGGCCGCGGGCATCGTGGTGTCCTCGACCTATAATGCCAAGGGCAGCGTGATTGCCCGCGGCGAAAAGATCATGGAGATCCTGCCCACGGCGCCGGGTCTGATTGTCGATGCAAGGCTGCGGCCGAAGGACGTCGATCAGGTCCGTGTCGGCCAACCGGCGAAACTGCGACTGTCCGCCCTGAACATGCGGCTCACCCCCGAGGTTTCAGCCACCGTGGCACAAATTTCCGCGGACCGGCTCATCGACGAGGCGACACACGAGCCCTACTTCCGCGTCAAACTCAGGATTGCCGCCGACCTGCCGCCCGGCGTGAAGCCCGAGCAGCTTTACCCCGGAACGCCGGTCGAGGCGTTCATCAGCACTGGCGACCGGACTTTCCTCGAGTATCTGGCACGGCCGATGCTCGATTCCTTCGCTCGCACGTTCACGGAGCGGTAGCCGGCCGCGCAATCCGAAGCTGACATTGAAACAATCAGCGCACCGCCTCGCGGTGGGTGCCGGGCAGGCGGGTGGCGATCAGCTTGTCGATGCGGCGGCCGTCGAGGTCGACCACCTCGAAGCGCCATCCCTGCGCGTCGACGCATTCGCCGGTCGCCGGCAGATGGTGCATGTGCGACAGCACGTAGCCGGCGACGGTCTCGTAGTCGCGGTTTTCGGGCAGGTCGAAGCCCAGAATCTCGGCCATCTCGTCGGCCTGCATGTAGCCGGCGAGCAGCCATGAGCCGTCCTCGCGCTTGACGGCGTTTTCCTCGTCGCCTGCATCGAGGTCGGCGCGGAACACGCCGGTGATGGCTTCGAGAATATCGGCGGGCGTGACGATGCCTTCGAAATGGCCGTATTCGTCATGCACCAGCGCCATCGGCACGTCGGACTCCTTGAGCTTGTGCAGCACGTCGAGCGCGTCGGCCTGGTCGTAGACGATGGGCGCGGCGCGCACATGCTTGCGCGGGTCGAGCGTGCGGCCGGCAAGGATCGCGGCCAGCACGTCGCGCGTCTGGACGACGCCGACCATGACATCGACGCCGCCGTCACCCGCCGGCAGTCGCGAATGCTGGGTTTCCATCAGCAGCTTGCGGATCGTCGTGTCGTCGGACTGCAGGTTGATCCAGTCGACCTCGGTGCGCGGCGTCATCACCGCGCGCACGGCGCGGTCGCCAAGCCGCATGACGCCGGCGATCATGCGCCGCTCGTCGGATTCGATGGTGCCGTGATGCTCGGCCTCGGCGACCAGCATCTTGATCTCCTCGTCGGTGACCTTCTCCTCGCTTTCGCCGCGCTGGCCAAGCAGCCACAATATGGCGCGGCCGGAAATGTCGAGCAGGAACACCAGGGGCGCCGAAACGGTGGCTAGGATGGTCATGGCCGGGGCCGCGCGGGCGGCGACGCGCTCGGGGTCGCGCAGCGCGATCTGCTTGGGCACCAGTTCGCCGACGATCAGCGAGAAATAGGTGATGATGGCGACGACGATGCCGACGCCGAGCGGATCGGCGACGCTTTCGCGCATGCCGGTCGTGGCCAGGAACACGGACAGCCGGTCGCCCAGCGTGGCGCCGGAGAAGGCGCCGGAAAGCACGCCGACCAGCGTGATGCCGATCTGCACCGAGGACAGGAACTTGCCGGGATTGGAACCAAGATCCAGCGCCCGGCCGGCGCCGTTGACGCCACGGTCGATCATCGCCTTGAGCCGTGCCGGGCGCGATGAAACGATGGCGAGTTCGGACATTGCCAGAAGGCCGTTCACACAGATGAGGACGACCACGATAGCGATTTCGACGTATAGCATGAGGGCTCAATAGCATTGCGGCGGGCCGCTCGAAAATAGCGGGCCGGCTTTTTTAGAGAATGACAGTTCGGGCTGATGAAGCGATACGGTCGCGCGGCATCGCACAGACGATGCATTTTAGACCGCTTCCGACCACGGCTCTGTCTCAAGGGCCATTTTCACTGCGGCTGCTTCAGCACGCCGATGATTGCCTTGCCGTCGGTGAAATAGGAATCGCCGCCGCCATTGCGGCCGGTCCTGGTGGCGCCGATGCCCGCCATTTCGCTGGTCGATGCCAGCAGACCGGCCGCGTTGAGGTCGCCGATCAGGAAGTCGCGTTCGGCGTCGATGTCGGGACCGATGTGATGGGTGATGGCGCCAGTGTCGTGGCTGAGGCCGACGCCGCGGTCGAAGCTGGCGGCCCCCAGCCAGAGCGGGCGGCCGTCGTCGCCGACGGCATCGGTCTGCCAGAAACGGACATGGTGGCGCCGGTCGGCGCTGTCGCCAACCGGCTTTTCGAAAGCGAGATCCTGGGCGCGGCCCTCGAACAGCAGGCGGCTCATCGGCGCATCAGGATAGGGGCGGGAAAACAGGACACTTTCGCCGATGTCGATGGCGGTTCTCAAGGTGACAGCGTCGGCAGTGTCCCAACCGGCGACGGCGAAGGCATGGACCACCTCCCTCTCGGTGCCGACAAGGCCGACATTGATCGGGTCGCCCGGAATGCCCTGCGGCGTGTGCGTCACCATTTCGAAGCGCTGGTCGCGAAAGCCGCGCTCCCGGAACGTCCAGAATTCGGGCGCCGCGACATAGGCGAGCGCCAGATAAGCGGCCAGCAAGGACGCCAGCCAGATTGTCACGCGTCGCCGAAGGCTTCGTTGGCTCATGAAGGAGGCTCGATCCGTACGGTATCTGTTGCCTGACGGTCCCTGGAAATCAATGGCCAGCGATGCGCAGCCGGTCTATCGTCGGCCATCGTTTTTGCGTGGGGGCGAGAATGAAGGGGAAACCGGCAGGCCGCGGACCGATGGCGTTGACCGCCGACCTTGTCGCGAGGGTCGAGCGCATCGAACCGGATCCCGGCCCCGAGCCTGGAACAGCCGAGCATAGCGACGCGGAGTTCGACGGCCTTGTCGAGCAAGTGTTGTCGCAATACCGGCCTGAAGCGCTGTGGGTGTTCGCCTACGGCTCGCTGATCTGGAATCCGGAATTCGTTCCTGTCGAGCAGCGCCCAGCCACGGCGCCGGGGTGGCACCGCTCATTCTGCCTGAAACTGACCCGCTGGCGTGGGACCCGCGAATTGCCGGCCCTGATGCTGGCTCTCGACCGCGGTGGCAGTTGCAACGGCATTGTTTACCGGCTGCGGGAAGATCATTTCGGGCAACTCGGCCAGTTGATGCGCCGCGAGATCGATGCCAACCCGCCAACCAATGTGCCGCGCTGGATCAAGGTCCGGACGAGGGAGGGTCCGCTACGCGCCCTGGCCTTCGTCGCCGCGCCAGATGGCAGGGCCTATGCAGGAAGGCTGCCGCCGGAGCAGGTCGCGGATACGCTGGCGCGGGCCGCCGGACATTGGGGTTCGTCGGCGCAGTATCTCTTCCGGACTGTCAGCAAGCTGGAGGAAAGCGGTATCCACGACCGGAACCTCTGGCGCATCCAGGATCTGGTGGCACGGCAAATCATCGCTTCCGCCGCTGGCGCAGAACCCGCCTGATCATTTGCTAGCGGCAGGCGCGATAGCCGTTCCTGCGGTTCTTGATGTCGAAATGGAAATGGTTGCGGTGGTCGTAATTGTAGCCGGGTCCGAGCACGGTGGTGAAATACTGGCAGCCGTCCGCGCGCACATTGTTGAGGAAGCCGCGCGTGCGGAAGGCGAACAGGCCGGGCTTGCGCACGTCGATGTCGTCGCCATTGTTGAGTTCGATGCTCATCACGTCGAGTGCGTTGCCCTTGCCGTGCTCGGATAAAACACCCTCGCCGGCGATGTTGCGGCAGGAATAGCTCGAGCCCTGGTGGATGGTCTTGACGCCGGAGAAGTAGCGCCAGCGGGCGGAGGGAACGAGTTCGTTCTTCGTCCAGGCGGCGAAGGTCGCGGCCATGTCGCAGGTCAGCGTCGCGGCCGGCTTCATTTCGACGCTGCCGATGGCCGTGACTTTTACGGGATAGTCGATGCCGCACTGGCCCTCATGGATCGGCGCCACATCGGCATAGGCGACATCAAGGCGCTTCAGCTGCTGGCGGCAGTCGATTTCGCTGGCCGGTATCTGTTCGACCGGCGACATCGGCTCATCCATGCGCGGATAGGCGGCCTGCGTCATGTAGGGATTGGACGGAACAAGCTTCTGCATGCCCGTATATTGCGGCACGGCCGAGGTTTGGGCGCCGACATCGACCGCCGGCTGCAACGACAGGACGCTGCCGGTGTTGCAGGCCGAAACCGCGGCCAACGCAAGACCGGTGGACAGCAGTGCCGCAGGTTTGAACCGGCGGAAGATGGTGAAAAACACGGCACGAAATTTGCCGGCCATGGGCGGAAATCCTTCTGGATATCCGGCATTTTAACGATCAAGGGTAAAGGAAAACTCAGCGCCCGCGTTCATGCCTGCGGCTGAATTGCGGCGGCCATCCTGCAGCTGCGTTTATTGGCAGAACGTGCCGCCATGCCGGCGTGGCTCGAGATCGAGGTGGAAGTGCAGCGCGTGGTCCGCGTCGGCACCCGGCCCGAGCACGGTCTTGAACGGACCGCAGGCGGCCTTGCGTACGGCGGTGAGGAATTTGGCATCCTTTTCAGGGGGCGTCGGACCGACCTCGACCTTTCTGCCGTCGGACATGGTGAAGCTGGCGATGTCGAGCGCGTTGCCGAAGGCGTGCTCCGACAGTTTCCTGGTGCCGTGGCGCGGGCGGCAGACGAAGGCCGATGCCTGGCCGATCGATTTGAGGTCGGCGCCGAATTCGGCTTTCGCCGCCGGTTGGATGACGTCGGCGGCAAACCGTGCCGCCGCCTCGGCCATTGGACAGTTGAGCTCCGTGCCGGGGGCAATGGCGATCGACTTGCCAAGGCTCTTAAGAACCAGGGGGTAGGGGATCGAGCAGCCGATTTCGGGATTGCTTTCCGCACTGTGCTCCTCGAATTCGACGCCGAGCGCCTTCAGCCGATCGCGGCAGGCGACTTCCCCGGCGGGCAGCTTTTCTCCGGGCCGGTCGGCCGAGCGCGGGTCGGGAAGCATTTTCTCATCGCCGGCATCCGCTGGTTTTGGCGGCGGCTGCGGGGCTATGGCAGGAGGCCCAACCTCTGGTTCCGTGGCGTCGGGCCTTTGTGTCGGGATCGGCACCTCGGCTGGCGGCTCCGGCTCGCTTTCCGTTTGGGTTGACGGCTTTCGGGCTGAAGGTTCGGGGGCTGACGGCTCGGGATGTGCCTGCTTTGCCTGACGAGCCTTTTCCTCATTGAGCTGGTTGGAGGCGTCAGGGGCCTTTGGACCTTCCGTCTTTTGCTCTTCCGCCGGTGCGGCGTTGGCCTTTGGAATGTCCGTGGGGCGCGGCTCTGGCAAGGGAATTTCGGCGGGCGAGGTTTGCTGCTCCTGCGTTTCCTGTGGCGTCTGTTTCGGCGCGATCTGCTGCCTGCCGCGTGATCTGCCGCGGTGCTTGCTTTTCGGCCTCAACGGCTGGTCGAGACGCTGTATCGACGACTGATCCATCCGAGGGGATAGCGGCTGGTAATGCCTGTGACGATGTCTGGCGTCGGCCGGCGTCGCCAGCAGGACCGCAGCCGCCAGAGGCAGCGCCAAGGTGCAAAGTCGGGAAAAGCTCAGCGTTGCCATCGCTCCGAAACGGCGCCGGCATGCCGAAGTTGCCTGGACGGACGCTTTCGGCCGATCACAATCGGTTACCGCAGCGTTACGCGCCGATCGCTTCGAGGCCTTCCTCCAGCCAGTCGGCGAGCAGCGGCATGCCAAGCAGGTACTTGGCCGTGCGCTTGTTGGCGCGTTCGCGCGCCGCCGTCACGGCATCCACCCATTCCGAGGCGTCGTAGTCGCCGCGACCGACCCAGGCGAGCGCGACCAGTTCGGCGGCTTCATCGACATTGAGGTCGTCGATCAGCTCGCGCAGTTCTTCCTCGGTCAGGTTTTCCGAACTTTCCTCGGCAAGGCCGTCATGGTGATGATTGTCGTGCGTGTCGCCGTCGAACTCGATCTCGTGTTCGGCGCCGTCGGCATAGTCCTCGTTGACGGCGGCACTCAGCGCCTTGGCCTTGAGGATGAACAGGCGCACGGTGTCGGGGCCGATCGTAAGATCCCAGTCCTTTTCAAGCCGTCGCTGCACGGGCCGCCTCCGTCAGTCGTTTGCCCGGATGATAGCGGATTTCCGGCCTCCGTCACCTGATGTTCTCCATGTGATTTTTTCCGGGATGAAACGCGGGGCGCTTAGCGTTAGTGTTGCATTCTCACCCCTCAAGGAGGCTTCGATGCATAAAAGAATGCTGATCCAGGCCGCGACTGCCCTCGTCGCGCTGCAGTTCTTCGCCGTCCCGGTGTTCGCGGCAGGCAGCAGTGGTGGCAGCGACCAGACCGTCACCCAGTGCAAGAAGGGAGAGGTCTGGGACAAGAAGAAGAAAAAGTGCGTCGCCCCCCAGGAAGGCATGCTGGACGATGACAGCATCTATGATGCAGGCCATGCGCTGGCGATGGCCGGGCGCTATGACGAGGCGATCTCGGTGCTCACCCTTGCCGCCAACAAGCAGGATCCACGCATTCTCAACTATCTCGGCTATTCGCACCGCCATTCCGGCCGTGTCACCGTCGGCCTCGGCTATTACGAGGAAGCGCTGCGCATCGACCCGAACTACACGCTGGTGCGCGAATATCTCGGCGAGGCGCATCTGCAGATCGGCGACCTGGCCGGCGCCCAGCAGCAGCTGATGGAAATCGAGAAGCGCACCGGCAAGGGCTCGCGCGAATACGGCATGCTGTCCGAGCAGATCGACCATTTCATGCGGAGTTGATCAGGCCCCCAAAGATTTACCTAAGCGGCCGCGAGCAATCGCGGCCGTTTTTTCATTGCCTCCTGCCTCATTAGCCGCCTCCTTTGGTGAAAGCGGGGATGATTTTTGCAAAACCGCTTTTTTGGGCGTGAAAAACCCGCGAAGATTGCTATATTGGGGCAAATTGCGGTGAAACGGTTCCGTTAGCCCGAGGCTGCCGGACCGTTTTCTTTTTGTACCCAACGACAAGGCTTCCCCCGAAACGCGGGGGTGGCGGCAGGAAAGGTCAGGCATCATGAACAAGGTCCCGATGACAGGCGAGGGGTTCGCGTCATTGAAGGAAGAACTGCGCTGGCGCCAGCAGGAAGAGCGGCCGCGCATCATCGAGGCGATCTCCGAGGCGCGCTCGCATGGCGACCTGTCCGAAAATGCCGAATACCACGCCGCCAAGGAGGCGCAGAGCCTCAATGAGGGCCGTGTCAACGAGCTCGAGGATCTCATCGCGCGCGCCGAGGTGATCGACGTCACCAAGCTCAGCGGCGACAAGGTCAAGTTCGGCGCCACCGTCGTGCTGGTCGACGAGGACACCGAGGAAAAGAAGACCTACCAGATCGTCGGCGACCAGGAGGCCGACGTGAAGTCCGGCCGCATCTCGATCTCCTCGCCGATCGCGCGGGCCCTGATCGGCAAGGAAGTCGGCGACGCCATCGAGGTCAATGCGCCCGGCGGTGCCAGGGGCTATGAGATCGTCCAGGTGCAGTTCATCTAGAGCGTTTCACCGTTTCATGGAAACGGCGAGCCGCTCTAACTCTTTGTTTTAACGCAATTCCCAAGGGAAAGCGCTACGCGCTTTTCCCGGGAAAACCGCTCACATTTTTCCTGGAATTGCTCTAGGGGATTTGGGCGCGGCTTCGCGTGGGTTGGCGCGTTTCAACCGGCGTCGGCGCCGCCCCTCATCTGGCTGCCGCCATCTTCTCTCCGTAAACGGGGAGAAGGACGCCGTCATCGATGATTTCGCCAATAGCCAGCGCTGCAAACAGCTTCTTTCTCCCCGTTTACGGGGAGAAATGCCCGGCAGGGCGATGGGGCAGCGCTGGCCTTTCCGATTGAATTGATTGAGAAAATCAACTCTTGGCAGCGCTGGCTTGACCAAGGGTCTGGCGCTCCAGCAACCTCTCCACTTCCGCCACGACCTCCACCGGCGCCAAATGTCCACCAGGCGCGGCCAGCAGTGTCGATGCGAATTGCCCCCGTGGACCCGTCAAACCCGGTTCCGTCGCCAAGAACACGGCAACCGTCGGCAGGCCGAAGGCGCTGGCGAGGTGGGTCAGGCCGGTGTCGGCGCCGATGACCAGCGTCGAGCGGCCGAGGATGGCGGCGATGTCGGCCAGCGGCGATTTTGGCACCACGACCGTGGAGGGCACGGCCCTGGCGATGGCTTCGGCGACTGATTTCTCACGTTCGTTCGACCAGGAGGTGACCGGTGTCATGCCACGCTCGACCAGCAGGCGGGCGGTTCCGATCCAGTCTTCAGCAGGCCATTTCTTGTCCTCGCGGCTGGTGCCGTGCAGCAGGAAGGCGGTTTTTCCGGTGATGCCGGCGAGGGCGCCGGGTGGCGGCACGATGCCTGAAGCGAGCGTCGACAGATCGGGCTGGTAGCCGAGCGCCAGCCCGAACAGCCGCCGCGTCCGCTCGATGGCGTGCAGGTTGCGCGGCACGCAGTAAGTGACGTCGTAGAACAGGGTCGCCGACGGTTCGCGCACGCTCGATCGGTCGAAGCCGGCGATCGGCGCGCGCGCCTGCCGCGCCACAAGGGCCGATTTCAGCAGACCCTGTGCGTCGATGACCAGGTCGTAGCGGCATTCGCGCAAGGTACGGCGCAGCGCGGCAGCCTCGCGCCAGGTGCCGCCCTTGAACAGCGCCTTGCGCCAGCGCCGGATTGCCACCGTGTGAATCCCATCGATCGCCGGGTGCAGGGCGACGATGCCGGCAAACGCCTCCTCGACGCACCAGTCGAAGGAAACGTCCGGCCGGTGCAGGCTGGCATCCTCGACGGCCGGAAAGGTGTGGATGACATCGCCCATGGACGATGTCTTGACGATCAGGACCTTCATGCCGCGGCCGGGATTTCCAGCAGCCGTTCCGCAGCCGCCACGACTTGCCCGACTTCCAATGTCTTCAGGCAGTTGAGATGGCCGAGCGGGCAGACCTTCTGGTGGCACGGCGAGCAGGACAGGTGCAGCCAGACCAGTTCGCGCCGCTCCGCCAGGGGCGGCGTGTTTTCAGGCGAGGTCGAACCATAGACGGCGACGATCGGCGTGCCGACGCCTGCCGCGACATGCATCAGCCCACTGTCGTTGGACACCGCCAGACTTGCCGCGGCGATCAGGTCGATGGCGTCCTCCAGCCGCGTCTGGCCGGCGAGGTCGACGACGCCTGGGGCAAGGGCTGCGATCTCCGCGGTGACATCGCGGTCGTTCTTCGAACCGAACAGGGCGACCTTCAATCCCTTGTCCATGAACTCGCGGGCAAGGCCGGCGTAGCTTTCGCTCGGCCAGCGCTTGGCCGGGCCGAATTCGGCGCCGGGCATCAATGCCGCGAATTTCTGCGGCGCCAGCCCGAAACGGTTGAGCAGGGCGGCCTGGTTGCCAAGATCCACGGTCAGATGGGGCGCGCGGAAACTGCCGCCCCTGGCAAGACTGAAATAGGCCTGCGCGGTGCGCCGTTTCACGGCGTCGGGCAGTGGCACGATGTCGGTCAGCAGGCCATAGCGCATCTCGCGCAGATGGCCGACACGGCGCGGAATGCGGGCAAAGAAGGGGATCAGCGCCGATTTCCAGCTGCCCGGCAGGACATAGGCCATGTCGTAGCGGCCGCGCAGCAGGCGACCGAAGCGGCGGCGATGGGTGAATTCCAGCGCGCCAGGCTTCAGCGGAAAGTCGATCTGCTGGCGGATCTCGGGCATGCGCTTGACCAGCGGTGCCGCCCAGGCCGGCGCCAGCACGTCGATCGCGGCGTTGGGATGAAGCTCCTTCAGCGCCGAGAACAGGCACTGCGCCATCACCATGTCGCCCACCCAGCGTGGGCCGATCACGAGGATCGTTGGGCTTTCAGCCATTCGACATAGTCTCTGACACCGGTTTCCACTGTCCGGAACTGGCCATTATAGCCGGCCGCGCGCAAGCGGGACATATCAGCTTGCGTAAAGCTCTGGTAGCTGCCCTTGAGGTGGTCGGGGAAGGGGATGTATTCAATCTCGCCCTTGCCCAGCGTATCGATGACGGTTTCGGCGATGGCGCGGAACGGCTGGGCGCGGCCGGTGCCGCAGTTGAAGATGCCGCTCGAGCCTCGCTTCCACAGCCACAGATTGACGTCGGCGACATCGCCGACATGGATGAAGTCGCGGCTCTGTTCGCCGGGGCCGAAACCGTCATAGGCGCCGAACAGTTTCGGATTTTCGCCGCGCTCGACCTGGTTGAACAGATGGAAGGCGACGGAGGCCATGGCGCCCTTATGCGCCTCGCGTGGGCCATAGACGTTGAAATAGCGCAGGCCGGCGACCTGCGAATGGTCGGTCTCGAAGACGGTGCGCCTGACATAGTCGTCGAACAATTTCTTCGAATAGGCATAGACGTTGAGCGGCCGCTCGAGCGCCGGCTCCTCGCGAAACTCCGAACCGCCGCCATAGACGGAAGCCGAGGAGGCGTAGAGGAAGGGCACGCGCAGCGCCTGGCAGGCATGCAGCAGCCGCTTCGAATAAGCAAAGTTCACCTCCATCATGAACTTGCCGTTCCACTCGGTGGTGGTCGAGCAGGCGCCCTGGTGGAAGACGGCCTCTATGCGGCCGAGCGCCCCGGCCTCGATGCGGGTTAAAAGATCGTCCTTGTCGAGATAGTCGGCAATGCTGAGATCGGCGAGATTGGCGATCTTGTGGCCGTCGGTGAGATCATCGACGACCAGGATGTCGTCATGGCCCTCGGCATTGAGCGTGGCGACGATGTTGGAGCCGATCATGCCGGCGCCGCCCGTGACGATGATCATGAAGGCCTCTGGTTGCTTGCGATTCCGGTCCTTATAAGGGAGCCCGGCCGGGCTGTCGACAAAGCAGGTCGTCGCTCCGCCTCACCTTTTCAAGTTTGTCTGTTTTGTCCATTTTATCTATTACGGGTAAAACGGAGTGTCGCATGAAACACTATCCATCAACCGATCTGAAACAGAATCTCGGCGACGTGCTTGCCGCTGCCAGCCAGCAGCCCGTCTCCATCACTCGTCACAACAAGCCCGCGATATGTCCTGATGAGCATTGAGGCTTACGAAGCTCGCTTTGGTAACGACAGCCGTAGCGTCTACGCTGCAGAGGACGCACCATCCGAAGATGTGGCGATGCTCGAGGAGTACGCTGCGGAATTGGACCGTGATTAGACCCGTCCCAGCGGACGTCCGGCGATATCCATATCTGTGGCATCGCCAACATGGAGACGGCGAGACCGAAGGCCGCAAGGCACGACCTGTCGCGTTCGTGGCCGTCCTTCCTGGAAAGGCTGGAGGGCACGAACCTTTTCATCCTCGCAATCACCTCCACGCAGCCGGGCCGTGATCGCGTAGCCGTTGGCGTTCCGGAAATTGAACGCCGCCGCGCCGGCCTTGACCCTATCCCTCTTTGGGTCATAGTCGACAAGTACAACCACGATATTCTGGAATCGTCGGCCTATTTCGAACCGGGTGCGCGCATCGGAGCCTTCAGTCCGTCATTCCACAAAAAAGTCATGTCGGCTTTCATTGCGGCTGTTCGCGCAGGCCAGTCCAAAGTCATCCCACGGGCTGACTGAACGGCCTGCAATCGGGCAGGGCAGGATCATGAGGGACAAAAATGCCGTCGACCGAACTGCTCATTGCGTTCTTCGCCACCACGGCGATCTTCGCCTATATCCCCGGTCCGGCCATGCTTTATGCCGCCGCGCAGACGATGGCGCGCGGGCGGTGGTCTGGACTGACAGCGGCACTCGGCATCCATCTCGGCGGCTATGTGCATGTCTTTGCCGCCGCCGCCGGCCTGTCGGTGCTGTTCCATGCCGTGCCGCCGCTCTACATGGCGGTCAAGCTGGTCGGCGCGCTCTACCTGATCTGGCTTGGCGTCTCGCTGTTCCGCAAGCGAGTGGAGGGCGACGTGGCGCTGCCCGCCATCGAGCGGAAATCGGCCCGCCGCGCCTTCTTCGAGAGCATCACCGTCGAGGTGCTTAATCCGAAAACCGCGATCTTCTTCATGGCGTTCCTGCCGCAGTTCATCGATGCCTCGGCGGCCTTTCCGGTCTGGCTGCAATTCGTCGTGCTGGGCACCATCGTCAATCTGATGTTCTCTTCGGCCGACATCGTCTGCGTGTTCCTTGCCGGCCTCGTCATCGGCCGGCTGCGGCGTTCGAGCCGGGCGCAGCGGCTGATGCAGCGGGCCGGCGGGGCCGTGCTGGTCGGGCTCGGCGTCCACGTTGCCCTGCAGAAGAGCTGACCCGGCGCCGCCGTTGCGCCGGTTCGAATTGCGGTATATCGGCAGGCATGAACGACCGCCAGCCGACACCCTATATGTTTCAGCGACTGTTTTTCCCCGCGCGTTGCCAGTGATATGATCAAGCACAATCCGCCTTCTCCCGAACCCTTGCACCGCGCCATTGCCCGCTTTGGCGGCGTCACCGTGCTGGTGGTCGGCGACCTCATCCTCGACCGCTTCGTCAACGGCGTCATCGAGCGGATTTCGCCGGAGGCGCCGATCCCGGTGCTGCATGGGCGCGGCGAGACCTCGGCGATGGGCGGCGCCGGCAATGTCGTGGCCAACATCGTCTCGCTTGGCGCGCGCGCCATTCCGGTTTCGGTGATCGGCACGGACACGGCCGGCGACAGCCTGGTGCGGATGCTCGGCGAGCTTGGCGCCGACACGGCCGGGCTTTCGCAGCAGCGCGGCCGCATGACCTCGTCGAAGAGCCGCTTCAGCGCGCTCAACCAGCAGGTGCTGCGCTTCGACGAGGAAGAGATCAAGCCCCTGGACGAGGCGGAGCGGGCAGGGCTGGTCCGGCATTTCCGCTCGGCACTGGCGGGAGCCGACATCGTCATCCTGTCCGATTACGGCAAGGGCATCCTGCTCGACGGCGTCGCCGCCGAACTGATCGCCATCTGCCGCGAGGCCGGCAAGCCGGTGCTGGTCGATCCCAAGGGCCGCGACTATGCCCGCTATGCCGGCGCGACCGCCATCACGCCCAACCGCAAGGAACTTGGCGAGGCGGTTGGCCATGCCGTGTTCGCCGATGACGAGATCGTGGCCGCGGCGCGCGAACTGATTTCGGCGCATGGTTTCGACTTCGTCGTCGCCACGCGCAGTGAAAAGGGCATGAGCGTGGTCGGCCCGGAAGAAGCGCGCCACATCGCCACCCAGGCGCGCGAAGTGTTCGACGTCTCTGGCGCCGGCGATACGGTGATCGCGACGTTCGCGCTGGCGCTTGCGTCGGGTGCCGATCCCGTCGCGGCGGCCTCGATCGCCAATGCCGCCGGCGGCGTCGTGGTGGGAAAACGCGGCACCGCGCGGCTCACGGTCGAGGAACTGACCGGCGCGCTGTTTCGCTCGCACGGACCGACCGCCCACAAGGACGCCATCCTCGACGCCGCATCGGCTGCGCGCATGGTGGCGGCCTGGAAGGAAGAGGGCCTCAGCGTCGGTTTCACCAATGGCTGCTTCGATATTCTGCATGCCGGCCATGTCAGCCTGCTGCACGCGGCGCGCAGCCAGTGCGACCGGCTGGTGCTCGGCCTCAACAGCGATGCCTCGGTACGGCGGCTGAAAGGGCCGGGCCGCCCGGTCAACGACCAGCATGACCGCGCCTGCGTGCTTGCCGCCCTTGCCTCGGTCGATGCCGTGGTGGTCTTCGAGGAGGACACGCCCCTGGCGCTGATCGAGGCGCTGCTGCCCGACATCCTGGTCAAGGGCGCGGATTATACGATCGACACCGTGGTCGGCGCCGATGTGGTGCAAAAGGCCGGCGGCCGCGTCGTGCTGGTCGATCTCGTCGCCGGCAAGAGCACCACCGGCACCATCGGCAAATTGCGTGCCGGCTCTACAAGCTGAGGTTTTGATGTCTGAACTGAACGACTATCTGGTCCGCTCGGCGGCCGCGATCACGGCGATGGTCGAGCGTGACCTGACCGGCGAGATGGAGCGGGCGGCGAGCGCCGTGGTGAGCGCGCTTTCATCGGGCAAGGCCCTGCTGATCGCCGGCAATGGCGGTTCGGCCAGCGACGCCATCCATATAGCCGGCGAACTGGTTGGCCGTTTCCTCAAGGAGCGCAAGGCCTACAATGTCATCGCGCTGCCGGCCAATGCAGCAGTGCTGACCGCCTGGGGCAATGATTACGGCTTCGACACGGTGTTCTCGCGCCAGGTCGAGGCGCATGGTTCGGCCGGAGGCGTACTCCTGGCGATCTCGACCAGCGGCAACTCGCCGAGCATTCTCGCCGCCGCCGAACAGGCGCGGATGATGGACATGACGGTGATCGGCCTGACCGGCGACACCGGCGGCAAGCTCAAGCCGCTGTGCGACATCCTGCTCAACGTGCCCTCGACCTCGACGCCGATCATCCAGCAGGGGCATCTGTGCCTCTACCATCATCTCTGTGAAGTGGTCGAAGCGCGCCTCTCGAATGGCTGACACGACGCAGGCGCCGCATCCCCTAACCGAGCCGGGTGTGTGGATCGAGCGGATCGGCGCCCGGGTTTTCCCGCCGCATCCGCCGGCGTTGTTCCTTGACCGTGACGGCACCATCAACGTCGATACCGACTATCCCAGCGACCCGGCGGAGATCGTGTTGCGCGACAATATCGTGCCGGCGATCGCGGCCGCCAACCGGGTCGGGATTCCGGTTGTCGTGGTCACCAACCAGTCCGGCATCGCGCGCGGCTATTTCGGCTGGAGCGCCTTTGCGGCGGTGAATGGCCGGGTGCTCGAGCTGTTGGGCGATCAGGGCGTGTTCGTCGACATGGTGCTTGCCTGCGCCTACCACGAGGCCGGTGTCGGGCCGCTCGCCATCCCAAATCATCCCATGCGCAAGCCCAATCCGGGCATGCTGGTCGAGGCGGGCAAACGCCTTGCTCTCGATCTCCAGCGCTCGCTGATCGTCGGCGACAAGTTGGCCGATATGCAGGCGGGAGAGCGCGCCGGTCTGGCGCAGGGCTGGATGGTCGACGGCGAGGCGGAGGTTCAGCCCGGCTTCGCCATCAGGCCGCTGCGGAACAGCAGCGACCTCGGTGACCTGCTGGCAGCCATTGAAACGCTCGGCCGGGACAATCGCTCCTGATCCAGGCCTGACGGCTCACGCAGGATCGTCCGAGGCCTCGTAGAGCTTTGCCTCGGTGGCGAAGGAGTAGATCATCACCGACATCGAGTAGACGAAGCCGTGCCGGCCGCACAGGAAATAGCGCTTGGCCAGGTAGAATTTCAGGAAGTTGCCGAACGGCGACAGCACCAGCCGCACCAGGCCCGGCTTCTTGCCCTTCTCGACCAGCGTGACGGCCTTGAGGCTGGAATAGGCGTTGGCCCGGGCGAGATCCTCCTCGACCGATATTTCACGGCGATGCAGCAGGACACCCTCCTGGATCGTGCCGGTCTCACCGGGAACGTGGAAGGCTTCGTGTACCCGCGCGGTGAGATCCATGGTGGCGCCCTGCCTACGGAAAAGCCGCATCAGCCTGTTGTGCAGCACCCAGCGGTGCGCATAGCCATAGCCCTTCAGCCAATCGCGGCGGCGGATGTACCAGCCGCTGATCTTGTCGTCGGCGGCCTGCGTGATGGCCACGATCGACTGCCGCAACTGGTCGTCGACGCGCTCGTCCGGGTCGATCGAAAGACACCAGGGTTGGGTTGCGTGGTCGAGCGAGAATTGCCGCTGGCGGGGAAAACCCGGCCAGTCATTGTGCAAGAGCCTTATCGGGTAGCCCTTGGCGATATAGCTTTGCACGCATTCGACAGTGCCGTCCGTCGAGCCGGAATCGACGATGATGATCTCGGCGCAGAAGTCGATGCTTTCCAGGCACGGGCCGATCATATCGGCCTCGTTCACACAGATGATAAGCGCCGAGACCGGGCTTGCAAATCGAGTCATGGTCCCCTTCCCATGGCGGGCCGCCCCCAGAGCAACGCTGCTTTCGCCGTCTGTTCCCAAGCAATTCCGCGCGGAAAAGCGTTACACACTTTTCCTGAAATTGCTTGAGAAACCAATCGAGCGGTCAGTCAAGCGGCGAAGTCCGGCAGAGCGGTCCAGCCTTGTACATCAGCGTCTGTCGAATACCAACGCGGCGCCGGTGTGGCGAAGGCCAGGGATTCGCCCGCGCACAAGCATTCGCCAGGCCTCAGGGGCGTTCGAAGGAAACCAGGCCTTCATCCTTGACCCGGCGGATGGTGAGAGCGGTGCGCACCGTGTCGACATTCGGCGTCGAGGTCAGCTCCTCGATCACGAAGGTCTGGAAGGCGCCGAGGTCGCTTGCCACGCAGTGCAGCAGGAAATCGGATTCGCCCGAGACCATCCAGGCATCGCGCACGATCGGCCAGCCGCGTGTGCGCTCGGCGAAGGTGCGCAGTTCGGCATCGGCCTGGTGATGCAGGCCGACCAGGCAGAAGGCGACGACATCGAGGCCGAGCGCCGGGGCATTGAGCAGCGCGCGGTAGCCGCGGATGATGCCGGCCTCCTCCAGCCGCTTGACCCGGCGCAGGCAGGGCGGCGCGGAGATGCCGACGCGGTTCGACAGCTCGACATTGGTCATGCGCCCATCCGCCTGCAGCTCGCGCAGGATCTTCCAGTCGATGGCGTCGAGGTCGGCTTTCAGGGGCATGGCGGTCACAGCTCGGCGCAAGAATCTTTCGCGATTTTGTAATTAAACGACTTTTGTGTTGGCGCCAGCCCTCGTCAACGCGATTTTTGAACGGTAACGAAAAGCGGCGATGACGCGAATAACCGCTTGGGCCGAAGCTTTCCGGGGACGACGGCCCGTTCGTCTTGCTGGCGTGGTTGGCAACCCTTACATTAAACGCGAATTCCACGTCTTTTTCCAAAGGCACTGTCTGCCCCGCAGAGGTTTAGATGACCACCAAGCACGCGCCCGTACTCATCATCGGTTCCGGTCCAGCCGGCTATACGGCGGCGGTCTATGCCGCGCGCGCCATGCTGAAGCCGATGCTGGTCGCCGGCCTGCAGCAGGGCGGCCAGCTGATGATCACCACCGATGTCGAAAACTATCCCGGCTTCGCCGATCCCATCCAGGGACCGTGGCTGATGGAACAGATGCTCAAGCAGGCCGAGCATGTCGGCACCGACATCATCAACGACATCATCACCGAGGTCGACCTCAACGTGCGGCCGTTCCGCGCCAAGGGCGATTCCGGCACCACCTACACCGCCGACGCGCTGATCATCGCCACCGGCGCGCAGGCCAAGTGGCTGGGCATTCCGACCGAGCAGGATTTCATGGGCTTTGGCGTCTCGGCCTGCGCCACCTGTGACGGCTTCTTCTATCGCGGCAAGGATGTCGCGGTGGTCGGCGGCGGCAATTCGGCGGTGGAAGAGGCGCTCTATCTGTCGAACCTCGCCAAGAGCGTCACGGTCATCCATCGGCGCAGCGACTTCCGCGCCGAGCGCATCCTGCGCGAGCGGCTGCTGCAGAAGGACAATGTCCGCGTCATCTGGGACACGGTGGTCGACGAGATCACCGGCCGCCCCGGCAAGGCGCCGCTGCCGCCGTCGGTCGAAGGGCTGAAGCTCAAGCATGCGGTGACCGGCGCCGAAAGCCACCTCAAGGTCGACGGGGTGTTCGTGGCGATCGGCCACGCGCCGGCGGTAGAACTGTTCGTCGGCAAGCTGAAGCAGAAGCCGAACGGCTATCTGTGGACGGCGCCGGATTCGACCCGTACCGACGTGCCCGGCGTGTTCGCCGCCGGCGACGTGACCGACGATGTCTACCGCCAGGCGGTGACGGCGGCGGGGCTCGGCTGCATGGCGGCACTCGAAGCGGAAAAGTATCTGGCCGGCATCGAGGTGCATCGCGAAGCGGCGGAATAGAGGCCGCTTCAAACTGTTAAAAAAACGGCTTAGAAACGCCGTGTAAAAGCCTGATTTTTCATTCAGACGCCAAACAGAACGAGGGGAATCATGGCGTTGGACTGGGACAAGCTACGCGTGTTTCACGCTGCGGCGGAAGCGGGGTCGTTCACGCACGCGGCCGAGACATTGCATCTGTCGCAATCGGCGATCTCGCGGCAGGTCAGTGCGCTCGAGCACGATGTCGGCGTGCCGCTGTTCAACCGCCATGCGCGCGGCCTGGTGCTGACCGAACAGGGCGAGATGCTGTTCCGCACGGCGCATGACGTGCTGATGAAGCTCGAGACCATCAAGTCGCGCCTGACCGAGACCAAGGACCGGCCCTCCGGCGTGCTTCGCGTGACGACGACCGTTGGCCTCGGCGCCGGCTGGCTGACCGAACGGGTGCAGGAGTTCATCGAGCTCTATCCCGAGATCAGCCTGCAGCTGATCCTCGCCAATGAGGAACTCGACCTCACCATGCGCCAGGCCGACTGCGCCATCCGGCTGCGCCAGCCGCAGCAGCCGGACCTGATCCAGCGCCGCCTGTTCACCGTGCATTTCCATCTCTATGCGGCGCCCTCCTATGTCGCCAAGCATGGCAAGCCGGCCTCGGTCTCGGAGCTAAGGAACCATCGCATCGTCACCTTCGGCCTGCCGGTACCGTCGCATCTGTCGGAATTGAACTGGCTGGAGACGGTCGGCGATTTCGAGGGCGGCCAGCGCGTGCCGTCGCTGCAGATCAACGACATCTTGTCGATCAAGCGCGCGGTGCAGGGCGGCGCCGGCATCGCCATGCTGCCCGATTATGTGATCAACAAGGACTCCGGCCTGGTGCAGCTTTTGCCGGAAACCGAGGTGCCGTCCTTCGACACCTATTTCGCCTATCCCGACGCGATGAAGAACCAGGCCAAGCTGCACGTGTTCCGCGACTTCATCATCGCAAAGGCCAGAAGCTGGTCCTTCTAGCCCAAGCGGACGATCGGTAGCTGGTTGGGTGATGGTCTACTCGTCCCGCCAGGGCGTCAGGCGCGGCAGCCAGCCGGGGACGTTGCGGCGGTAGGTTTCATAGTCGGCGCCGTAGCGGCGGGCGAGTGTCGGCTCCTCGTAGAACCTGACGAAGGAACCCATGACAACAGCGCCAATGACGGCATAGGCGACGAGCGTCCAGCTCGAGAACAGCAGCGCCTGGCCGAGTATGATCGACAGCACGGCGACATACATGGGGTTTCGGACATGCCGGTAGATGCCGCCGATCACGAGCTTCTCGGTCGGCGCGACCGGAGCCGGCGTGCCCAGCCCCTCTAGCGCGAAGCGGGCGAAGGCATGCAGCAGAACAGCGGCCGCGGCGACGATGAGGACGCCGCCGGCAGGAACAAAGCCCGGCACGGTGGACCAGGGCAGGCGATAATGATCGCTGAGCAGCCAGGGAACCAGCCCGGCGACCACGCCGGGTGCCGCGATGAAGAAGGCCGTGCTGCCGGCGATCGCCGAAAACGTCCGCATTGGCTGCTTTCCCTCCGATTGCCTCAGAAATGAACGTCTGCTGCCTGCTTCGACATCATTGCGTAGTTTTCGTGGTTTGGGGCGAAAACCGGTCGCGATTCACGCTTCTGTAGTGACGATCGCGCGGTTGAACACCCCATTTTTGACGATTCTGCTGGTCCTATTGGCCCCTGGAATGGGTTGGACCACAGCCTATGTCTTTTTGCATGCGTGTGTTGCAAAATAGATGCTTGTTTCTTGGGCATGTTGAGCACATATATAGATCATCTCCTGGGCGCGTTCTCCTCCCATTAGCGCCCTCGAGTGTTCCCCTCTGGAGGTTAGCCTTAACAGGCACTTCCAATCAAACTCAGCCGGATCTTCATTGATCCGGCTTTTTTGTTGCCCGGACCCTGCCGGGATGGCTGAGAATTTCACGAGAATTGCCACGTAACAGTGTCATGTAACCTCTGGTAACATGACAACGATGCCTTCCGCTGCTATGAAGGGCGCAGGACGCGGTGTGGTTCGGACGGGAGATGGGGGCATCACTCGTACGGCCCGGGCTCAGGCGGCTACCGCGTCCGAACCCTTTTCCGCCGAAAGCGGCGACTGTACATGCGGCGGACCTGCCGTTTCCCCTCCCAAGAAAACGGTCCGCGAACAAAACGACGTCCGGCTTCCCGGGCGTCGTTTTTCGTATTTGTCCCCTCGAACTAATGCATGTCGCCCAAAAGTGACCTCGGTTTTGGGAGAACGACATGTTTAAAAACAAATACCTAAGGCGCGTCGCGTTGAAATGGATTCAACGCGACGCGCTTTAGGGTTCGAGGGGAGGCGGGTCGAGATCGGGATCAGGCAGCCTTGCCGTTGGTGTTCATCGCTTCGTCGGCGAGACGGCCAGTGAGTTCGGCCATATGGTCGAAGACGGCGCGATAGCTGGCGACGCCCGCGGTCGCCGAGCGCAGTTCGATGATCAGATCGCCGATCTCGGCCTGCGGCATGGTCGCCTCGACGACATCCCATCCAGGCCATCCCGGTCGCGCGTCATAGCCGAGGATCTGGCCGCGCCGCTGCGGGATCAGCGCGATGATCTTCGACGTCGCGTCGGACGGCGTGACGATCTCGACCTTCATCACCGGCTCCAGCAGCACCGGCGAGCAGGCGGCCATGCCTTCCTTCATGGCGAGCTTGGCCGCCATCTGGAAGGCCATGTCGGAGGAATCCACCGCATGGTAGGAGCCGTCCGACAGGTTGACGGCGACGTCGACGACGGGGAAGCCGAGCGGACCGGTCTTCAGGTAGTCGCGTATGCCTGTCTCGACCGACTGGATGTAGGTCTTCGGCACGACGCCGCCGGTGATGGTGTCGGTGAACTGGAAGCCGGAGCCGCGCGGCAGCGGCTTGATCTCGATCACCACATCGCCGAACTGGCCGTGGCCGCCCGACTGCTTCTTGTGGCGGCCGCGCTGCTGCGCCGATTTGCGGATCGTCTCGCGGTAGGGCACAGCGGGCGCGTGGCCTTCGACGGGGATCTGGTTCTTGCCCTCCAGCCGCTCGCGCACGACGCGCAGATGCATTTCGCCATGGCCCGACAGCACCGTCTCGGCCGAGTCCTGGTTGTGGCGCAGGCTGAGCGAAGGATCTTCCTCGGCCAGCCGCTGGATGGCGGCCGACATCTTGACCTCGTCCTTGCGTTCCTTCGGCCGGAGCGCGAAGGCGAAGACCGGCTGCGGCGGCTCGAACGTGAACAGCTGTTTGGTGCCGCCCTTGGCCGAGGTCAGCGTCTGGCCGGTCTTGACCTCGTCCAGCTTGCCCAGCGCCACGGTGTCACCGGCCTTGGCGGTGGTGAGCTTGAACTGGTCCTTGCCGAGCATCTTGTAGATGCCGGAGATCTTGGCGGTGTCGCCCCCGGGCAGCCATAGTTCGGAGCCGTCGGCGACCTGGCCGGACAGGATGCGCGACACCGACAGCTTGCCGCCATGCGGCGTGTGGATGGTCTTCATCACCTGGACCACGGTGGCGCCGCCGTCCGGCGCGCCAAGCCGCTTGCGGGTCGCCTCGATGTCGGGTGCATCGTGGCGGATCGCCTTCAAGAGGCGCAGCACGCCGTTGCCCTTTTCGGCGGTGCCGATCAGCACCGGCGTCACGACGCCGTCGCGCAGGTCGGCGGCGAGGTCGTCGAAGATCGCGTCCTTCGGCGGCTCGATCTCCTCAAGCAGCTGTTCCATCAGCTGGTCGTCATGGTCGGCCAGGGTTTCCAGCATGGAGAAGCGTGCTTCCAGTTCTCGCGCCTTGTCGTCGCCCGGTATCTGAGCCACCTCGCTTTCGGCATATTCGCGGTAGATGTAGGCGCGCTCCAGCGCCAGATCGATCGAGCCGATGACGACGCCGTCCTTGCGCAGCGGAATCTGGCGCAGCAGCAGCGGCACCGAGCTTGCCGGCTGCAGCATCTTCAGCGTGTCGCGCACGCCTGAAATCGCCTTGTCGACCTTGTTGAGGAAGAGGATGCGCGGCACGCCGAGATCGTCGAGCTTGCGCATGATGAGTTGCAGGGCAGGGATCTTCTTTTCGTCGGCCTCGGCGACGACCACCGCGAGGTCGCAGGCGGCCAGCACCGGCTCGGCCTCGAAGGAGAATTCGATCGAGCCGGGGCAATCGACGAAGGTGATCTGCTCGCCCATGAATTCGGTGGTGGCGATCGTCGCCTCGACGCTCATGGCGTGGGCGCGCGCCTCCGGCGAATGATCCGAGACGGTGCTGCCTGATGAAACGGGATTTTGTCGGGGGATGGCGCCCGTGCGGGCCAATATGGCTTCGAGAAGTGTCGTCTTACCGCTTGCAAAGGGACCGACTATGGCAATGCATTTCGGTCCCGTGCGTCGTCCTCCGGCGCGAGTACCCATGGCTGACCTCCACTCAGGCGTTTCCCTAGGGACCGACTGGCATGCATGGTTCAGGCGTGGTCAATCGGTCCTGAGCGGCGGCCGGCCTGTTCGACCGTCGCGGGCGGGGTTCTTTTCCTGTTGCCACCTGCCCTGAAGCATCGTCCCACTTGTTTGCCGGCAGGGCAAGGAAAATAGAAATCCGCTAGCGGTCTCAGGCGCTCAGCGCCAGGGGTTCGGCATCGATGGCGCGCAAGGGAGCCACCTTGTCGCGCGGCGCCGGCCTGCCGAAGAAGTAACCCTGGAAACGGTTGCAGCCGGCGGCCTTGGCCAGTGCGAACTCTTCCTGCGTCTCCACACCTTCCGCCACGATGGTGACGTCCTGGATCCGCGCGATCTGCGCCAGCGCCGACACGAAGATCTGCGCCACCTGGTCATGGGCAAGGCTGCGTATGTAGGAGCGGTCGATCTTGATGCTGTCGATGGGCAGGGTTTTCAGATAGTTGAAGCCGCAATGGCCGGTGCCGAAATCGTCGAGCGCGATGTGGAAGCCGAGGCCGCGCAACGCTTCGAGGCGGCGCAGGATTTCGGGCGTGGCGGCGGTCGCCACGGTCTCGGTGATCTCGATGATGAATTGCGTCGCCGAGCGACCGGTTTCCTTCAGCACGCGGTCGCACATGGTTACGATCTCGTCGCGCTTCAGCTGCTCGCCGGAAACATTGATGGAGATGCGGCGCCCGGGGAGATGGCCGACATCGGCGCAAGCGCGCTTGAACACCCATTCGCCGAGCATGTCGATCAGGGTTGAGCGTTCGGCGATGGGGATGAACTCGGCCGGCGAGATCAGCCCGCGAACCGGATGGCGCCAGCGGATCAGGCCTTCGAGAGCATAAGTGGATCCGTCCGGATTGACGATCGGCTGGTAGTGCAGTTCGAGTTCGCCCAGATAGACTGCCGCGCGCAACTCCCGCTCGACCAGGCGCCGGTAGCGCTTGTCGGACAGCATCTCCTCATCGAACACGGTGATGCGGCCTCGGCCGGCCGCCTTGCTTTCGTAAAGCGCCAGGTCGGCAACCAGCATCAGTTCCGCCGTGTTGGAGGCATGGGCCGGCGCCAGCGCCACGCCGACCGAGATGGAGAGCGGAATGGTCTTGCCTTCATGCGATTTGCCGGCCCGCATCGCATCGAGCAATTGCCTGATGTCCTTGTTGATGGCGGCGAGGTCGCCATGGGGAATGATGACGCCGAATTCGTCGCCGCCCAGCCGACCGACCATGCCGCCGGCGAAGACGCGTTCCGACGTCTTGACCAGGTGCACCAGAGCCAGGTCGCCGAACTGGTGCCCGAACGTGTCGTTGAGCTGCTTGAAGTGATCGACATCGATCAACAGCAAAGTCGCCTCGCGCCGGTCGCGCATGGTGCCCAGGCTGTCGCGCAGCGCTTCGAGGAAGTAGCGCCTGGTCATCGCCCCGGTCATGGCGTCCCTGGTCAGGAAATGATGTTTTTCTGCCTCAGCCGCCTCGGCCGAGCGCAAGCGATGGACGACGCTGCTGCGCATGTACATCAGTGCCAGCAAGGCAAGGCCGGTGGCCAGGATCGAGACGGCGAAGGCGCCGCCCGAGGACAGGTTGCGCGAGATGTCGAAAGCGCCGAGCGCGGCCGCGCCGATGCTGAGCACAAGCAGGGCCTGGATGCCGCGATAGATCCGGCCGCTATGGTCCTTGATCGTCGCCAGTATGCTCATCCGCCGGCCCCCGCAATGCTGGCTCACGGCTAGTGGCGAGCCGTTAAGAAGACATTGAATTCGCCGTTGTTTCGCCCTGTGCCGTGATGCGCGAAAGGTTCATGGTTAAGGAGAGAAAACCGCGTCTTCCTGCAGGCAGCCGAAACAGCCGGTTGCGCCTCGGGCGATATCGGCCGACAATGCTTTTGCCTCGACGAGCAGCGGCGTTTGCCGCCGGTCGCTTCACCACCAGTTTCAGGATCAGACGATGAAGATCATTGCCTGCGGCAGCGTGCCGACCATCATAGCGCCGGAAAAATACTTCACCGGCCGGGTCCTGCAGACGCCGATCATCGAGGCGGAGGCGCCGGCGCGGCTGAGAGCGACACTGGTCAGCTTCGAACCGGGGGCGCGCACCCACTGGCACACACATCCGCTCGGCCAGACGCTCTATGTCACCTCGGGCGCCGGGCTTGCCCAAACATGGGGCGGACCGATCCAGGAGATCAGGGCCGGCGACGTGATCTGGTTCGCACCCGGCGAAAAGCACTGGCATGGTGCGGCGCCGAAGACGGCGATGACGCATATCGCCATGCAGGAAGCGCTCGACGGCGTCCATGCCGATTGGCTGGAAGCGGTTTCCGGCGAGCAATATGGCAGCTGAGTCCTGACCATTTTCTGACAGCAGGCCTATTCGGGCCGCACCATCCTCAGGAACAGCGCGGAAAGGTTTGCCGCGAGTTCACTGCCGTCGCGCACGCCGCGTTCGATCGCATGATCGACCGCGCCGTGCAGCCCGTTGAACAGGACGATCGCGGCGAGGTCCGGATCATCGACCGACCAGGCGCCAGCTTTCGCGCCGGCCGCCAGCAGGGCGGAGAGATCGCCGAGCAACGGATTGTCGCCTTTCATCTGCCGCTGGTCAGGGCGATGGTCGTGGAAGACGACGTCGTGCAGCCTGTGATCGTCGAGATAGGCCGCGATGCCGGCGCTGACGAAACTCATCAGCCGCCCGGTCCAGTCATCGGGCGGGCGGGCCTCGATGGCGCTCAGGATACGGGCGCGAAATCCCGCCACGAACCGCTCGCGCAGGGCGGCAACGACATCCTCCTTGGAGGTGAAGTAGAGATAGAAGGTGCCCTTGGCGACTTCGGCCCGGGTGGCGATCTCGTCTATGGTCGTGGTGCCGACACCCTTGGCAACGAACAGCGACGTGGCGGCCCGCAGGATATCGTCACGGCGCACCTCGGCCGGCTTGGTGCGTGGCTTCAGTGCCTTCCTGGCAATGACAGGCATAGGGTTCGGCTCACCGTTCGGGTCTTTCCGCAGCACTGGCTTATCGATTTCCATTACCCTGCTTCTAACGGTCGAGACAAGCTTTTTATAATGGTTCCAAAGTGGCTTACCAGTATTGACTGACCGTCGGTCAGTGGCGTAGATGGCTGCACGCTTCATGTTGGGATAGACCATGCCGAAGAACCGCCTGCCGCTCGTCGCCGCCGTCTATCTCGGCACGTTCGTCGCCTTGCTCGACGTCAGCATCGTCAATG
Organism: Mesorhizobium huakuii; assembly: GCF_030160235.1. Taxonomy (GTDB): domain Bacteria; phylum Pseudomonadota; class Alphaproteobacteria; order Rhizobiales; family Rhizobiaceae; genus Mesorhizobium; species Mesorhizobium huakuii. The sequence goes on along the minus strand of NZ_BSNY01000030.1, from coordinate 105,139 downwards.
TCGCGCTGCCGACCATCCAGCAGGCGCTGCATACCGATTTCGGCGGCCTGCAATGGGTGGTCGACGCCTACACGCTGTGCCTGTCGGCCTTCATGCTGTCGTCGGGGCTGATCGGCGACCGCTATGGCCGCAAGCGCTCCTGGCTGGCCGGCGTCGGCATCTTCGTTGCCGGTTCGCTGATCTGCGCCGTCGCGCCCAATTTGCCGGCGCTGCTCGCCGGCCGGGTGGTGCAAGGCATTGCCGGCTCGCTGCTTATTCCTGGCGCACTGTCGATCCTGACGCAGGCTTTTTCCGATCCACGCGAACGGGCCGGCGTCATCGGCGGCTGGGCCGCGTTCGCCGCCGTTTCGCTGGTCGTCGGCCCGGTGCTGGGCGGCATTCTGGTGCAGACGGTCGGCTGGCAGAGCATCTTCCTGATCAACCTGCCGCTCGGCCTTTTCACCATCGTGCTGGGGGCTGTGTCGATCGAGGAGACGGCGCATCCCGAACATGCCCATCTCGACCTTGTCGGCCTGGCGCTCTCGATCCTGTGGCTCGGCGCGCTGACCTTCGGCCTGATCTCGGCCGGTGAGAGCGGCTGGGGCGATCCCAGGACCATCACGGCGATTGTCGCGGGTGTCGTTGGCCTGGCGCTCTTCCTTGGCTTCGAGGCGCGCACGCCACGGCCGATGTTGCCGCTCGGCCTGTTCCGCGACGTGCGCTTTGCCGTTGCCAACGTCGCTTCGTTCGCGCTCGGCTTCACCTCCTATAGCTGCGTGTTCTTCTTCTCGATGTTCTTGCAGCAGGTGCAGGGCTGGTCGCCGACGCAGACCGGCCTGCGCATGGCGCCGGCCTTCCTGGTCCAGATTGTCGTGTCGCCATGGATCGGCCGGCTGAGTGCCCGCTATGGGCATTCGCTCTTGATGACGGCGGGCTATGTGCTGATCGGGCTTTCGATGCTCGGCATGTGCTGGGCCGGGCCGTCGACGCCATACGCGGTGCTCTGCGCCCTGTTCACCATCAACGGTCTCGGCAATTCGCTGGCGATACCGACCGGCAGTGCCGCCGCCATGTCCTACGCGCCGCGCGAGCGCTCCGGCATGGTGTCGGCCGTCATCAACGCCACCCGCCAGAGCGGGCTGGCCATCGGCATCGCCCTTCTTGGCGCACTGATGAGCATGCGGGCGACGAGCCTCTTGACCGGATATCTCCGCGACGCCGGTGTCGCCAACGCCGAAGCGGTGGCTCGTGCCGCCATATCACGGCATGATTTCGCGACCGACGCGGCGATCGGCGAGGGTGGCGTGCATCAGCTGTTCGCCTCCGCCTATGCCGGCGGTTTCCACGCAGCGATGCTGACGGCGGCGATTGCCGCGTTCCTCACCGCCGCTCTGCTGGCCATGGTCCTGGCGCCGGCCGAGGCGCGTTCGGCCAGGCAAGCAAAGCAGCAGGCGTAAAGTGCCTCGTCTCCAACAAAAAACCCGGCGATGATGGCGCCGGGTTCTTTCTGTCGTCAGGTCGATCCGATCAGGTCAGCGATGCCGTGAAGCGCTGGATGCGCGTGCAGGCTTCCTCCAGAAGTGCGTCCGAGGTGGCGTAGGAAATGCGGAAGTTGGGGCCGAGGCCGAAGGCCGAGCCGAACACCACGGCCACGCCTTCGGCCTCGAGCAGTTCCGAGCAGAAGGCCTCGTCGGTGTCGATCACCTTGCCGGCCTTGGTCTTCTTGCCGATCAGCTGGGCGCAGGACGGATAGACATAGAAGGCGCCTTCCGGCGACGGGCAAGAAATGCCGCGCGCCTGGTTGAGCATCGAGACAACGAGGTCGCGCCGCCCCTGGAAGATCGCCTTGTTCCTGGCGATGAAGTCCTGGGGGCCGTTGAGCGCCTCGACGGAGGCCCATTGCGCGATGGTGCAGGCGCCCGAGGTCTGCTGGCCCTGGATCATGTCCATCGCCTTGATCAGCTGGACCGGGCCGGCGGCATAGCCGATGCGCCAGCCGGTCATGGCATAGGCTTTCGACACGCCGTTCATGGTCAGCGTGCGCTCATAGAGCTTCGGCTCGACCTCGGCGATGGTCTTGAAGACGAAGTCGCCATAGGTCAGGTGCTCGTACATGTCGTCGGTCAGCGTCCAGACATGCGGATGCTTGAGCAGCACGTCGGCCAGCGCGCGCAGTTCAGCTTGCGTGTAGGCGGCGCCCGACGGGTTGGATGGCGAGTTCATCAGCAGCCATTTGGTCTTCGGCGTGATCGCCTTTTCCAGCACTTCGGCCGTGAGCTTGAAGCCATTCTCGATCGAGGTGTCGGCGAACACTGACGTGCCGCCGCAGATCGCCACCATCTCGGGATAGCTGACCCAGTAGGGGCGGGGGATGATGACCTCGTCGCCGGGATTCAGCGTCGCCATGAAGGCGTTGAACAGGATCTGCTTGCCGCCGGTGCCGACAATGGTCTGCTCGGGCTTGTAGTCGAGATTGTTCTCCCGCTTGAACTTTTTTGCGATCGCCTCGCGCAGCGGCACGATGCCCGAAACCGGCGGGTACTTGGTCTCGCCACGGCGGATCGCTTCGATCGCCGCATTCTTGATGTTGTCGGGCGTGTCGAAATCCGGTTCGCCGGCGCCGAGGCCGATAATGTCACGGCCGGCATTTTTCAGCTCGCGCGCTTTCTGCGTCACCGCGATGGTGGCGGAAGGCTTTACGCGGGAAAGGGTGTCGGCAAGAAAGGCCATGACCGGATATCTCTCCTTGGGAAGATCGGCGCGGCCAGAAGCGGCCGCGGCGCTTCTCATGTCGCATGATTTCGCTCAGTGCAAGCATTGTCGGCTGATCCAGGCCTCAAGGAGCCGTGATTGCAGCCTGTGAGCGGCAACAAAAAATTCATTAACGGGCGGTAAGGGCTTGAGTGGCAGGATCGCAATCCATTCCGCCATTTCGCGGAGCGAGGAACCTTTGTCGCGCAGCATCGGGCTTGCCCATATCATCCGTCATGATGACGGCACCTCGTCAGGTGTCTGGGGCATCTACACGCTGCAAAGCGCCTTTCAGCCGATCTTCGCCTTCAAGGAGGGCAAGCTGTCGGTTGCCGCCTTCGAAGGGCTGATCCGGCCGTTTCGCGACGGCGAGCCGCAATCGCCGATGACCTTCTTCTCGACCTGTCCGGCCGCCGACCGCCTGCATGTCGAGGCGCTGACCAGAACATTGCATCTGCTCAATGCCGGCGCCTGCCTGCCGCAGGAGGCGTCGATCTTCGTCAACTTCGACCCATCGGTGTTCACCGAGCGGTCGATCGCCGACAATGCCTTGCGCGAAATGCGGCTGGTGCTGCACGAGGCCGGCATCGATCCCGGCCGCGTGGTGTGCGAAGTGACCGAGCAGAGATCTGCGTCGCAGGAGACCCTGCACAGCTTCGTCGCCGCGCTCAGGGGCAACGGGTTTCGCATCGCCGTCGATGACTATGGCGCCGACGATTCCGACATCAACCGCATCAAGGAGCTGCGGCCAGACATCGTCAAGTTCGACGCCACCTGGATTACGCAGCTGATGGAGTCCGGCGCCGGCTTCGCGCTGTTGACGACGATGGTGAAAAGCTTCGAGGAACAAGGCATCCGCACGGTGTTCGAGGGCATCGAGGAAGGGTGGCAGCTGGAGCTCGCCGAAAAGTCCGGCGCTTCGATGGTCCAGGGTTTCGTGCTGGCGCGGCCGGAACTGGCGCCGACCAGCTTCCGTGTTTTCGGGAAAACACCGGACCCGGTCGCCGCCGCAGGCGATACGTCCGCCGCCGCCGTCGTGGTCGCACCGCGTACGGCGCGGCCGGCAAAAGCCTTCGGGCGCAGGGCCGCGCCATGAAGCTCGAGCGGCGGCGCATTGTCGGCGAGGCGATCTTCGCCGACGAGATCGGCATCGAATACGGCATCCATGGCGAGTTCCGCCTGCGCAGCGCCTACCAGCCGATCTTCGCGCCGCTTGGGCGTTCGCTGCACGCCGTGGCGGTCGAGGGCCTGATCGAGCCGCACCGCGCCGGCAGGGCAGGGTCGGCACGGGCGTTCTTCGAAAGCGTTGCCCCGGCGGACCGGCTGTTTGTCGAGACCATGTGCCGGGTGCTGCATCTCAGGAATTTCCACAATATCGGCGTCGACGGGCTCGATCTGTTCTTCAACTACAATCCGATGGTCAACGACCATCCGGGGCGGGCGCTGGCCGAAATCCGGCTGATGAGCAGGCATCTCGACGAGCTCGGCCTCGCCCCGGGCATGCTGGTCTGCGAAATCACCGAACAGGCGGCGGACGACGCGCTTCTGGCCCGGCTGGTGCGTGAGATGCGGCGCGACGGCATCCGCATCGCCATCGACGATTTCGGCACCGGCCATTCGACCGAGGAGCGGGTGAGCCTGCTTCAGCCCGACATCGTCAAGATCGATGGCGGCTGGTTCGCGGAGTTCTGCCGCCACGCCGCCGCCGAACGCTTCTTCCGCCCGCTGGTCTCCAGCCTGCACGACCGCGGCGCCAGGGTGCTGGTCGAAGGCATCGAGCAGCCGGTCCATCTGCGCGTCGCGCTCGACGGCGGCGTCGACCTGCTGCAGGGGTATCTTCTCGCCCGACCGGCTCTGGCCGGCACCATCTTCAACGAAGAGCCGCTCGTTATCGATGCGCTGCTGGGCAGGGAGAACAATGTCGTGCCGCTGTTCGGCTAGGTGGCTGGCGATTGGCGAAAGCGGTGCCATAGCGTCCTTCTCCCCGTTCTACGGGGAGAAGATGGCGGCAGCCAGATGAGGGGCAGCGCCGGCCTTCGTTGTTATCGGCTGTATGATCATTTCTCTTGAAACGTCAGCGCCGCCCCTCATCGCCCTGCCGGGCACTTCTCCCCGCAGAACGGGGAGAAGGATGCTCTCATCAGCGCCGCTGATAATCGCGCCAAAACAAATCATTGGTTGAAGGCACGGCGGCTGCGATAATCGCCTGGTCAAGGCAGCTCCGGGGACCGTCCATGATACTTTACAGCATGATCGACAGCGGCAATTGCTACAAGCCGCGCCTGCTGATGGCCAAGCTTGGCCTGGCCTTCACCACGATCGAGGTGAGTTCGCATACAGGCGAGACACGGAAGGCGGACTTCGTCGCCAAGAACCCGAACGCCATGGTGCCGCTGCTGGAACTCGACGACGGCCGCCGGCTGGCCGAATCCAATGCCATCCTGCTCTATCTCGCCGAAGGGACGCGCTTCCTGCCGGCGGACAAATATGAGCGCGGGCTTGCCTATCAATGGCTGTTCTTCGAGCAATACAGCCACGAGCCCTATATCGCCGTGCGCAAGGCGCTGCTGACGTTCCCCGAACGCGCCGGGGATGCGACGCCCGAGCGGCTGGCGATGACGCTGGAGCGCGGCCACAAGGCGCTCGGCGTGATGAACAGATATCTGGAGAATAACGCCTTCTTCGCCGGAAACGCCTTCAGCGTCGCCGACATCGCGCTCTATGCCTACACGCATACGGCCGAGCAGGGCGGCTTCCAGCTCGACGCCTATCCTGCTGTCGTGGCCTGGCTTGGCCGCGTCGAGGCGGATCCGGGGCATGTGCCGATCGAGTGGGTTGGGCAGTAGAGCGTCCTTCTCTCCGTTTACGGGGAGAAGGGGGCGGCAGCCGGATGAGGGGCGGCGCCACAATTCGTTATGCTTGGCTCTGCGATCGTTCCTCGTGAAGCGTCAGCGCTGCCCCTCATCGCTCTGCCGGGCACTTCTCCCCGTAAACGGGGAGAAGGACGCTCACTGAACCCCAGACAAACAAAAAGGCGGGATAAATCCCGCCTTCCCATGCTTGGTAGCCTGATTGGGAGCGTCCGGTCCGGGCTGGCAGCTATCTGCTGTTCCAGCGTATCGGGTCTTTCCGCTCCGGGCCCGCTTCTCGCGCGACCGTCAGTACATCCGTGACTTGCCGCGCGCCCCGGGCTCTCGCCCGGCGCGCGCCATTCGCAAAATCAGGCTGCCTTGCTCAGAGATCCAGCGGACGACTTGCCAGTGCGGCGGTCCTGCTCGATCTCGAAGTTGATCTTCTGGCCTTCGACCAGGGTCGACAGTCCAGCGCGCTCGACAGCGGAGATGTGGACGAAAACGTCCGCGCCGCCCGCGTCAGGCTGGATGAAGCCGAAGCCCTTGGTGGCGTTGAACCACTTGACCGTTCCAGTTGCCATAAAAATAGTCCTTGCATTTGCTTTGGTTTGACCGGACCGAAGTCCAGCCGGTGTGCATCGAGATTTTGGAGATAGACGTCAGCAAACGCGAAGATCGCGAGGCCCGGATCGATCGGCCGAAATATCAATGGGGCTGATATAGGCTGCTTTCGTTCCAAAAACAAGACTGCGTGAGAAAGCCGTGATCGAGGACTGCCCAACGGCCGCCCCAATCTGGTGAAACCGTTGCGGCAGATCGCGCCGTCCGTGGGCGGCGGATCAGGGGAGGAGACCATGAAAACCATAGTGCTTGCCGCCTGTCTGACGCTGGTGGCCGCCGAGGCGCAGGCGATCTCGCGCTATGACCCGACGCATATGAGTTGCGACAAGGTGCAGTCGACGATCGCTCGCCAGGGCGCGGTCATCCTGCGCTACCAGTCGAAGCGGGTGCCGGGACTGCCGCTCTACGACCGCTATGTGCAGAGCCAGCAATTCTGCACCATGGGCGAGGTGAGGACGCGCGCCTATGTGCCGAGCGCCGACACCAAGTCCTGCCCGGTCTACAACTGCAAGCGGCCGGACAATGACCGGCATTTCCGCCGGCGGTTTTTCCACCACAATTAGGGTAGCGCGTCCGCGCCGGCGGTTCAGAACCCGAAGGACACCTGCGCCGGCGGCGGCGGGCCGACGCGCACGCCTTCCATGGCCAGCATCTTCTCCTTGGTGACGGAGCCGCCGGGCGCCGAGAAGCCGCCGATCTTGCCGCCGGCCGCCAGGATGCGGTGGCAGGGGATGACCAGCGGCACGGGGTTGGCGCCAAGGGCGGCACCGGTTTCGCGCGGCAGGCCGGCATGGCCGGCGCGCCTGGCGAGTTCGCCATAGGTGGTCGTCTCGCCATAGCTGAGTTTGCGCGCCGCGTCGTAGATGGCCAGGCGGAAGTCGTCGACGCCGTCGAGATCGACCGGAACATTGGAGAAATCGACGTCCTCGCCGGCGGCGTAAGCCTTGATCGAGGCAATCAGTTCGACCACCCATGGCGGCTGCGCCGTGGAGGCGGAAACGCCGGCGTGGCGCATCAGCCGCCGCTCCACTGATTCACGGCTGCGTTCGGGCAGGCAGAGCCGGATCAGGCCCTTTTCGCTCCAGGCGATGCCCATGAAACCGATCACTGTTTCTAACACTGCGTGGCCAGCTGTGATCGACGGTGTCGTTTTCATGATGCGCTCCTTTCCGCAAAGCGGCGAAATCCGGGATTCCTGCCGGTACATATCAGGAACAATATGGCACCGCCGCCCGCGTCTCGCCACCCGAAAACCACCAGATGGCCCCGATTGCTACCCTGGAATCGCTGGTGTAAGGAATTTCTTAACACCCCGACGAACCGGACCCGTGCGCGGCTTGCCAGCAAAACAAACCCTTATCGTGATCGGCGTGATCGTGGCAGCAGCCGGCATCAGCGGCTGCACCTCGACCTCGCAGATGAAACCCGCGCCGTCCCTGACCGAAACCGCGACCGTTGCCGGCAGCGATGCCGGCTTCACCATCCCGTTGCCGGAGACGGTTTCGGTGCTGCCGCAATCGTCGGGCATCGCTCCTGTCCAGACAGCCGAATTGACGCCAGGTGCTGCGACCGCGCCGGCGCTTGATCCAGCCGCCCAGCCGGCCGCGGCGACCGCCGCCTTTGCCGGCTCGACGCCGGCCGCACCCGCCATGCCCGCAGTGATGGCCGCCAATGCCTGGCAGGCGCCGCCGCCGACCAAGGCGGGCCAGCCCGTCAAGGCGGCTCAAGCGGCCCAGACCTACACCACCGCCGGGCTCATCGTGCCGGCGGTCGCCGGCAGCGGCCAGAAACTGCCAGGGGTGCAGCAGGTCGCCTATGTCGTGCCGCAGAACCCGGCTTCCCTGGTGCAGTTCCCCTCCGCGCCGGTCGGTCCGGCGCAGGAAGAGCATACGGGCGTGCGCGGCGACGTCGACCGTCTGATCCTCAAATACGCCGCGCTTTACCAGGTGCCGGTCGATCTGGTGCGCCATGTCGTCAACCGCGAGAGCACCTTCAATCCCAAGGCCTACAACAATGGCCATTGGGGGCTGATGCAGATCAAGCACGCGACGGCGCGCGGCATGGGCTATGACGGGCCGGCCAAGGGCCTGTTCGATGCCGAGACAAATCTGAAATACGCGGTCAAATATCTGCGTGGCGCCTGGCTGGTGGCGGGCGGCAACGCCAAGAAGGCCGACTGGCTCTACCAGACCGGCTATTATTTCGACGCCAAGCGCAAGGGCCTGCTCGAGGCGACCGGCCTCGGTGTCGACCGCAAGCGGCGTCCGCAGCCCGACGCCTGAGCGCGATGCCTGAACCGCGCCCGCCGGCCCTCAACGATATCCGGCTGCGCAAGATCCTCGACGAGACGCTCGTTGCACCGCACTGGCCAGATGGTTTTGCCATGCGCTGCACGGAGCCCACCGACCTGCATGCCTTGCATGCGCTGTTCAGCGACGTATTCGATGACCGGGCCGACGGGCCGTTCGCGGACTGGTGTATGCGCCTGCTCGACGATCCCGAATTCGACCCGGCGCTGTGTTTCCTCGTCATCGACGCCAAGGGCCGGCTGGCGGCAGCGGCGCTGTGCTGGACCTCGGCCTTCGTCAAGGATCTTGCCGTTCATCCCGAGGCACGCGGCAAGGGCATCGGCGAGGCGCTGATGTGGCATGCCTTCGCCACCTTTCGCGACCGCGGTGCGACCCATGTCGACCTCAAGACCAACACGGTCGAAAACGCCGCCGCCATCAGGCTCTACGAGCGGCTCGGCATGTTCGAGGTGGACTGGTACAGCTAGAGGAACCTGGCGCCCCGGCGTCAGATATCCGGCGCGTTGCCGATCTTCCGCTTGATGTCCAGCGCCCAGGCACGGCCCTCGTCGCCGCCCCACAGCAGCCAGGCGATATGGCCGGCCGACGGGTTTGCCTCATTGCCGTAATTCCTGCCGCGCTTGTCGACCTCGTGGCGGGCGAAATAGCTGACCATGCGGCGGATGGTGGACGGCGCGAGCTTCTCGCGGTTCTTCAGTTCGTTCGCCCGCGCGACACCGATCTCGTTGCCGCCGCGGCCGAATTGCGCGCGCAGCCGCAAGCCCTTGGCGGCGTTGTCGGCCACCGCTTGCGGGCAGCGCAGGTCGATCTCGTCGGCTTCGTGCATTTTGTCCCCCAAGGCTCGCTTTACACTGCCGTGAGAATGCCGGGAAGGCGGGGAGGTTCCCTTGCAGGCAATCGCCGTGCGCCATCCGAAGAAATGTCGGGAACCGGTCGTCGCCAAACGTCCTTGGGTCGCAGAACAACAGCGCCGGGACGCCGGCGCGGACCCAAGGAGCTGGTCATGATCACCTTTCCCAACGAATCCGCCAAGTACCGCACCGCCCGTGAAAAGCTCCTGAAGAAGGAAATCGAGCTTCGTCGCGCCATGGAAGCCGTGGCCGAGGCGCGGCGCGCGCTGCCGCCGGGCGGGCTGATCCGCCAGGACTATGTCTTCGATGCGCTCGGTGCCGACGGCCGGCCGGCGAAGACAAAACTGTCGGAACTGTTCGCACCGGGAAAAGATAGTCTCATCCTCTACCAGATGATGTTTCCGCGCCATCCCCAGGAAACGCGCGACGTGGCGACGTCAGGCGGCACGGCGAAGCTTGCCCGGCCGGACCAGCCATGCCCGTCCTGCACGGCGCTGCTCGACCAGTGGGACGGCGCCGTCGGGCATCTGGAAGCCGCCGGCTTCAACTTCGCCGTGGTGGCCAAGACCGCGCTGGAAAACCTGGTCACGCTTGGCCGCGACCGCGGCTGGAAGAACATGCGGCTGGTGTCGTCGGCCGCCAACAGCTTCAAGCGCGACTACAATGCCGAGACGGCCGACGGCGCGCAGATCCCGCTGCTGTCGGTGTTCCACCGCGACGGCGACTGTATCAGGCATTTCTGGTCGTCCGAGCTCGGCTTCGCGCCGCCGGAACCCGGCCAGGACCCGCGCGCCATCGGCACCTGCGAGATCCTCTGGAACCTGATGGATTTCACGCCGGAAGGCCGGCCGGATTGGCATGAGCAGCTGCAGTATGGCGAGGCGTGCTGTCACTGACATCAGGACGTTTCGGCTTCAGTCGCCGCGCTTCAGCCTGGAATGGCTTTTCGGCAAGTGGTCACTATCCCACGTGCCCGATGAGCCGGGCGGGCTCGTGCCTGCTTCGGCCGGAACATCGGAAGGCCCGCTGCATTGATAGGAGACGGTTTCGACTCCTTTCACGGATACGAAATGCGACCGACAACAGTTGGCAGCCTGTGGGACCTGGTGCGAGAAAGCCTGGTTGGCTTTGTCAACGACAATGCCCTTAGCCATGGCGCGGCGATGGCTTTTTATGCCGCCACGTCGCTGGCGCCGGTTCTGATAATTGTCGTCGCGATAGCAGGCATTGCGTTTGGGCATGACGCAGCCCAGTTGGCTTTATCTGCTCAGATCTCGGGGCTGATGGGTTCAGAAAGTGCGGCGCTCCTTCAAACCGCGCTCGAAGGGGCATCCAGCAAATCATCGGGCACCTTGGCGGCCATCATCGGCATGGCCACTTTGCTCGTCACCGCCTCTGCGGTGTTTGGCGAGATGCAGCAGGCCCTGAATGCAATATGGAAGGTTGAGGCGAAAGGGAGTTCGCTGTCGCGGCTCTTGCGCGCCCGTGCGGCGAGTCTTGGCTTAGTCGCCGCCCTCGGCTTTATGTTGCTGGTCTCTTTGGTGGCGAGCGCGGCGATCTCGGCTTTCGGCAACGCGATCAGCGCTCAATTGCCGTTCGGCGAATTTGTTCTGAGCGCGATCAACACCCTGATATCCTTTTTCCTGATCACCGCGATGTTTGCCGCGATCTACAAAGTTCTGCCGGACCGTGCCTTGGAATGGCGGGACGTCTGGATCGGCGCCGTCGTGACCGCCGCCCTGTTCACATTGGGGAAGTCGCTTATCGGTTGGTATATCGGCACAAGTGCAATCGCTTCGTCATATGGCGCGGCCGGAGGGCTGCTCGTCATACTGCTCTGGGTCTACTATTCATCACAAATCTTTCTGCTCGGTGCGGAGTTGACCCGCGCCTATTCCGTTCGGCATGGCAGCAGGTCGGACTTGTACGGGCTGGTTCACAATGCGCCCGCTTCAGAAAACCTTGTTTCAATTCGCCGCAGGACCGACGCTTCGGGCGTCGTTGCGTTGTTGGCGGTGGCGTGCGTGAGCGCAACGATGACGGCCTTCCTGCTGGGGCCTCGCCGCCCGTAGAGAAGCAGGCACGCTGCAATCGTGAGGCCGCTTTTCATCCCTTCCCGGACGGGAGAAGGGGCGCGTCGGCAACCTCACCGCCTCTGCCGCGTTGGGCCTTCGAGGACACTCTCACGGAGCGTTTCAATGAAACCGCATCTCGCCACCGCCATGCTGGCCCTTCTGGCCGGAGCGCCTTCAGCCTTTTCCCAACAGCCGTCCAGCGATGTGCCGCCTGTCTCTGAGAACAAGGTCGACACCGAGACCTTCACCAGGACCCTGGTCAGCGCCAGCCGCTTCGAGATCGACAGCAGCAAGCTGGCCGAGAAAAAAGGCGTCGCGGCCGATGTGAAGGATTTCGCCGCGCTGATGGTCAAGGACCACACCAAGGCCGGCGAAGATTTCAAGGCGGCGCTAGAAAAGAGCCAGACCACGGCGTCCGTCACCCCGCAAGGCCCGCAGCTGCTGCCGAACGACCAGGCGATGCTCGACCAGCTCAAGGCGCTCGACGGCGACGCCTTCCAGGCCAAATACATCACCTTGCAGACGCAGGCGCACAAGCAGGCCGTGGCGATGGTTTCGACCTATGCGCAGTCCGGCGACGACCCGGCGCTGAAGGAATTTGCCAAGAAGACGCTGGAAACGCTGAAGATGCACGAGATGCATCTGAAGGATTTGGCGGCGGTGCATTAGGGCGCGGCTTGACCAGTCAGGGGGCCGGCCATCGTTCTGGATCTTTGGAGCCGCCCTCCGCTTCTTCATTCACGTACGGAGAAGGGGCGCAGCGACGCGGCGCTTCGACGACTTCCGCCGGTTGTTTGGTAAACCCACTGCCGCCATGTGGCTCTTTTGCCGCGTCGGCCTTGCCATACGCTGCCGCCAGCAACTCATGGAGCCGCCCACGCCCAGGATCGACCTCTCCGCCGTGCCTGTCCGCAAAGGCTCGGGCTACCCCGCGCAGAGAGGGGGAGCGCCCTATGCGATTGTCTGCGGCGGTAGCCGCTGGACCATGCCTCCCCGCTGGCGTTCCCCCGCCGCCACGATAAGCTCCCCCCCAACCCAGGGAGCATCACCATGAAGAAACAAGTCATCGAAGTGCCTGTCATGTCGGACAAGGTGCGCTCGCTCGGCCTGCCCTGTTCGACGGCGGTGAAGGCCAATGGCTTCGTCTTCATCTCGGCGACGCCGCCGGTGGACATGGTGACCGGCGAAATGGTGCGCGGCGACATCGAGGTGCAGACCGAGGCGTCGCTCAAGGCGCTGAAACATTGCCTGGAAGCGGCCGGCACCTCGCTGGACAATGTGGTGATGGTGCGCATCTACGCCGTCAATTCCGGCTTCTACAACGCCATCAACCGGGTGTACGCCAGGTACTTCAGCGTCAACCCGCCGGCGCGGGAGTTTCGTGCCGGTGGCGTCGTGGCCGATGGAGTTCGATATCGAGATCGAGTGTGTCGCGGTGGCGTGAGTTTCCTTCGCGAACCGGCATCCATGCTGATTGTTTCCTGAAATTTTGGGCCAGCAAACGCCGCTTCATGGTGACGCGTGGCTTCCATTGAGCGGCGACTTGCCGACGACAATGCCGAGCACTGGCGTTGAGCCTGGAGCGGGATAAGCTTGCCGTAACCACAGGGAGATCGTCATGAGCAAGGAAATCGTCGAAGTGCCGGTGCTGTCGGCGGCGGTGCGGGCGCTGGGCGTGCCGTTGTCGCTGGTGACCAAGGCCGCCGGGCTGGTCTTCGTCTCCGGCACGCCACCGCTCGATCTTTTGACCGGCAGACTGGTCAAGGGCGACATCGAGGTGCAGACCGAGGCGTCACTGAAGGCGCTGAAGCATTGCCTGGAAGCGGCCGGCACCTCGCTCGACAATGTGGTGATGGTGCGCATCTACGCCGTCAATGCCGGCTTCTACGGCGCTATCAACCGGGTTTATGCGCGGTATTTCCCGGAAAACGCGCCATCGCGGACGTTTGTGCCGGTGGCGTCCTGGCCGATGGAGTTTGATATCGAGATCGAGTGTGTGGCCGTGGGATGAGGTATACCGCGTTTCGCTGGCGCGACCCTTCAGGTTAACGCTGGCAATCGGCGCGAACGCCAACGCAGCACATTCCCGTATGGTAGAGAACGTTGCGAAGGCTCTGAAGATTATTCCGTCAGCTTTTCAACTAGTTTCATTGTGATCTGCTCATCGGCAATCGACCGCCAATTTTCATCTGTCGGGTCGAATTTAAATTTGAATCCTATGATGTCAGAGGGAATGCCCACAAATTTGGTGTCGTCCAAATAGATCGGAATAATGCTCCCGTCGGCTACGCGTGGCGAGAAATGCTCTCGCTCGAATGTCGGCCAAATCTTTTCCAAATGGTGCACATCTAAAAGACATACGACAAAACGGTTTTTTTCGGCGAAAATGTCTCGAAAAACTTTAGTCCAGGCCTTTCCAAGAAAATTTACTTCAAACATCTCATCATAAAAGACAGGGACATCGAGTTCCTCCAATTGAGTGGCAATGTGACTGGCCAGCTCTCGATTTTCACCTGCAAAGGAAAGGGCAATATCGTAGTCGAAATTCTCGGCAACGATTCGAAATCCGCAGTCTTTACGAAGTTGATCCCAGTCCAGGTGCTGAATAAAATAGAAAAGAGCAGGGTCGTCAATTGAGAAGCTCTTTGTCTCTTTGTTGTAATAGAAACTGCGCGCTACGAGAGGTTTACTCTCTATCAAAGTCGGGAGTCGGTGCTCTTTTATATTGTTAATGCTTCCTCTTACGTCCGGCTCAGAGTTTGCCAACTCGTTTAAGTCGACGTTAGAGCTTCCGTTCTGACCTATTGCACGCAAGAGCTTATAGTACGGCTGGTTGCTCGGCCTAAATCGACGGCCTCTGCAGAACTCTTTTACGGCAGGATAGTGCGCTGACTGTAACTGCTCAACAACCTCTTTGCGAATCTTATCTATATCGAATTCTATTAATTTATCTTCTTTTAGAGTCTCGAGGACGCCGGCCGAGAGGCAGATGGATTGGCAAAGTTGTTGAGTGAGCCAGTAGTCACCGCGTGTCTCTCGAAAAATTACATCAAGCTGAAGTATCTTGACGTTCAATTTAGAGGCACCTGTTCTAATAAGCTGCGTAATTTCTGGCTCTCCGCCAGGCTGGATACGGTGGATGCCCATGCGCTTTGCAATGTCGGGCACCAATTGTATCAAGGCTGAGCCTACTTGATTGATGCCGACTATTATGAGTTTCGTTGCCTTGGATGGATCAGGGCTCTCGGCCGAGAGCTTTGCAAGGTCTGCAAGCGACGTTTGTAGTCCCGCCGAAAGTCGATGAAAGTCGTCGATGACAAAACGGCCAGATGGTCGTTCCCGAGCAATAGCTTCAATCCGCGATACGTCGACGGCTTCACGAGCGGTAAGATATTCCGTCGCAGCTCTGTCGCCCAGATCAACCAGGATTTGTCTAATGCAGGTTGTCTTTCCCGTCCCCGATTGTCCTTCGAGGATCACAGGTTTGCCGGGGCTCCTCACATCAACAAAAATTCGATTGTAGTTTGGCGGCCGTACGAAGGTGAATGCGGGTACGCCCTCGGTGACGAATACCTCCTCGACCAGCAACGACATCATGTTTTCCTCGACAATTGCGCGACACGAATTTATGAAGCAGTCGTCACAACACCGAGAATATTGTCAATCTCAATGAGTACAATAATTTTTTTCGTTGTTGATGACCTAGATTTTGTAAATCAACGGTTTGAAATGTACCCCTTTGGGGGCTAGTCGCCTACGCAAAATACTCCTGCAGCGGCCTGACCTCCAGGCTCCCGGCCTTCAGCGCCGCAATCGCTTCCGCCACGGCAGCCGCACCCGAGAGCGTCGTGTAATACGGCACCTTCTGCATCAGCGTGGCGCGGCGCAGCGACTTGGAGTCCGACACCGCCTTCTGGCCATCCGTGGTGTTGAAGACGATCTGCACCTGGCGGTTGCGGATGGCGTCTTCGATGTGGGGGCGGCCTTCGAGGACCTTGTTGATTTTTTCAGCCACCACGCCGTTTTCGGCGAGGAAGCGCTGCGTGCCTGAGGTGGCCAGCACCTTGAAGCCGAGGCCGGCGAGGCGCTTCACCGCCGGCAAGATGCCGGGCTTGTCCTCGTCGCGCACCGAAACGAACAGGGTGCCGGAGCGCGGCAGGTCGACGCCGGCCCCGAGCTGGCTCTTGGCGAAGGCAAGCGCAAAATCGCGGTCTAGGCCCATGACCTCGCCGGTCGAGCGCATTTCCGGGCCGAGCAAAATGTCGACGCCGGGGAAGCGGGCGAAGGGGAAAACGGCTTCCTTGACCGCGATGTGGCCGGGGTTCCTGGGGTCGGGCATCGCGCCATAATGGGCGAAGGCGTCTTCCAGCGTCTCGCCGGCCATGATGCGGGCGGCGATCTTGGCAATGGGCCGGCCGATGGTCTTGGCGACGAAGGGCACGGTGCGCGACGCGCGCGGGTTGACCTCCAGCACATAGACCGTGCCGTCCTTGATCGCATATTGCACGTTCATCAGGCCGCCGACATTGAGCGCGCGGGCTAGGGCCGCCGTCTGGCGCTCCAGCTCGTCGACCAGTTCCGAAGGCAGCGAGTGTACCGGCAGCGAGCAGGCCGAGTCACCCGAATGGATGCCGGCCTCCTCGATGTGTTCCAGAATGCCGGAGACAAAGGTCGCCTTGCCGTCGCAGAGGCAGTCGACATCGACCTCGATGGCGCCCGAGAGATAGGTGTCGAACAAAAGCGGGTTCTTGCCCAGAAGCGTGTTGATCTGGCCGGTCTTGTCGTTGGGGTATTTCTGCTTGATGTCCTCCGGCACCAGGCCTGGCACGGTGTCGAGCAGGTAGCTCTGCAGCATGCTCTCGTCATGGATGATCTGCATGGCGCGGCCGCCGAGCACATAGGACGGGCGCACCACCAAGGGGAAACCGAGCTCGCCGGCGACGAGGCGGGCCTGCTCGACCGAATAGGCGATGCCGTTCTTCGGCTGGCTGAGGCCGAGCTTGTGCAGGAGCTTCTGGAAGCGGTCGCGGTCTTCGGCGAGATCGATCATGTCGGGCGAGGTGCCGAGGATCGGGATGCCAGCCTTCTCCAGCGCATCCGCCAGCTTCAGCGGCGTCTGGCCGCCGAACTGGACGATGACGCCGACCAGTTCGCCCGAAGCCTGCTCGGCGCGCAGGATCTCCAGCACGTCCTCCGCCGTCAGCGGGTCGAAATAGAGCCGGTCCGACGTGTCGTAGTCGGTCGAGACCGTCTCCGGGTTGCAGTTGATCATGATCGCTTCATAGCCGGCGTCGCGCAGCGCGAAGGCGGCATGGCAGCAGCAATAGTCGAACTCGATGCCCTGGCCGATGCGGTTCGGGCCGCCGCCGAGGATGACCACCTTCTTGCGCGACGAGACCTGCGCCTCGTTGGCGAGCGCGCCGGCGAACGGCACTTCATAGGTCGAGTACATATAGGCGGTGGGCGAGGCGAATTCGGCAGCACACGTGTCGATGCGCTTGTAGACGGGATGAACGTCGAGCTTGTCGCGGATCTTCGCGACCACTTCGGCGTCGGTCCTGGTCAGCGACGCCAGGCGGGCGTCGGAGAAGCCCATGGCCTTCAACATGCGCAGATTGACGGCGTCCTGCGGAATGCCGTGCTCGCGGATGCGGGCTTCCATGGCCAGGATGCCGGCGATCTGTTCGAGGAACCACGGGTCGATCTTGCACATCGCATGCACGTCTTCCAGCGAGGTGCCCATGCGGATCGCCTGCGCCACCATGCGCAGCCGGTCGGGCGTCGGCGTGCCGAGCGCCGCGCGGATGGCATTGCGGTCGTCGGCATGGTTGGCGGCCGTCGCGCCATGGCCGAGGCCGGGGATCTCGATCTCGTCGAGGCCGGTCAGGCCGGTTTCGAGGCCACGCAGCGCCTTCTGCAGCGATTCCTGGAAGGTGCGGCCGATGGCCATGACTTCGCCGACCGACTTCATCGCGGTGGTCAGCACCGGCTCGGCGCCGGGGAATTTCTCGAAGGCAAAGCGCGGGATCTTCGTCACCACGTAATCGATCGACGGCTCGAACGAGGCGGGCGTCGCGCCGCCGGTGATGTCGTTCTCCAGCTCGTCCAGCGTGTAGCCGACGGCAAGCTTGGCGGCGATCTTGGCGATCGGGAAGCCGGTCGCCTTGGAGGCGAGCGCCGACGAGCGCGAGACGCGCGGGTTCATCTCGATGACGACGAGGCGGCCATCGGCCGGATTGACGGCGAACTGCACGTTGGAGCCGCCGGTCTCGACGCCGATCTCGCGCAGCACCGCGATCGATGCGTTGCGCATCATCTGGTATTCTTTGTCGGTGAGGGTCAGCGCCGGGGCGACGGTGATGCTATCGCCCGTGTGCACGCCCATCGGGTCGATGTTCTCGATCGAGCAGACGATGATGCAATTGTCCGCCTTGTCGCGGACGACCTCCATCTCGTACTCCTTCCAGCCGAGCACGCTTTCCTCGATCAGCACTTCGGTGGTCGGCGAGGCGTCGAGGCCGGACTGGACGATGTCGTAGAACTCGGCCCTGTTATAGGCGATGCCGCCGCCGGTGCCGCCCATGGTGAAGGACGGGCGGATGATGGCGGGCAGGCCGACATGGTCGAGCGCCTGGGCGGCGATCGCCATGGCGTGGCTGATGTAGCGCTGCTTGCGGTCGCCTTCGCCGAGGTTCCAGCGGGTTTCCAGCGCGTCGAGTTCGGCGTCGAGGTTTTCAGGCTTCTCGGCCTTGAGCGCGGCGCGCTCGGCTTCATGCGTCTTGCGGTCGGCGTTCTTGACGTCGGTGGCGTTGGCCAGCATCGACTTCGGCGTTTCCAGGCCGATCTTGCTCATCGCCTCGCGGAACAGCGCGCGGTCCTCGGCCTTGTCGATGGCCGTGGCGTCGGCGCCGATCATCTCGACATTGTAGCGGTCGAGAACGCCCATGCGGCGCAGCGACAGGGCAGTGTTGAGCGCGGTCTGGCCGCCCATGGTCGGCAGCAGCGCGTCCGGCCGTTCCTTGGCGATGATCTTGGCGACTACTTCAGGCGTGATCGGCTCGATATAGGTGGCGTCGGCCAGTTCCGGATCGGTCATGATGGTGGCCGGGTTGGAATTGACCAGGATTACGCGGAAGCCTTCTTCCTTCAGCGCCTTGCAGGCCTGGGTTCCGGAATAGTCGAACTCGCAGGCCTGGCCAATGACGATGGGGCCGGCCCCGATGATCAGGATCGACTTGATGTCAGTGCGTCTTGGCATGTCATAGGTCCGTTCGGCGGGCGGCTTGCACAAAAAACCGGGACGGGAAGACCCGGCCGGTTGTGCTCGCGATTCTGGTATCAGGCTAGGTGGGCCTTATAGGGAAGAGTTTTGGGAGATGTAACCCCGAAAATGCGAGGGAAAGGCAGTAGGGATTGGGCAGTAGGGATTAGGCAACGGACGGTAGGGAAGTTTCAAGCGCCTTGAGCGAACGGCCCTATTGCCTACTGCCTATTGCCTACTGCCTAATCCCTACTGCCCAATCCCTAATGCCCAAACGCCACCACGTCCGTGATCTCGAAGCGTTCGGAGACGCCGATGCGGATCATGCTCAGGCTGCCTTCGCGGGTGAAGCGGAAATCGCTCTTGGCGTCCGAGCCCGTCGGCAGGCCGGCGTCGAAGGAGATGAGGCGCGTGCCGCCATCGGGCCAGGTCACGGTGATATCGGCCTTGTCGGCGCCTTTGTGTACGATGGCTGCCGCGCAGCGCTGCATCGGCTGGCCGACATAGCGGGCGCAGGGGATTTCGACGCCACCGCCCTGGGCAAGCGAGGTCGGCTGCGGCGGCAGTTCGGCAACGGTCTGCGTGTCGACGGCGGGCGCGGCGCCGTCAGGACGCGGCGTGGGAACGGGAAGCGATCCCGCCGCCGAGCCGCTGTCCGCGGCCGCATCCTGGGCGAGGGCGGGGATTTCTCCGGTCGGCGGGGTTTCATTCGCCGCCAGCGCCAGGCCGTAGGCATCCTGCATGGCGATTTCGGCGGCTGACTTGATCGGGGCTTCAGGCGCGGCGGGATGGGCCGAGCCGCCGAGCCGCGCCGTCAGGTCGGGCTGTGCCGCCGCCGCATCGGGCGCCGCGCCTGCATCCGCCTGGTCGAGGGGCACCGTCGCCGGGTTGACGGGAATGAGGTAGCGCGCCGGGGCCCAGCCGATGGCTTTGGGATTGTCTGATGCGACCTTGCACCACGGGTGTCCGTCAATGTCGTTGCAGCCGAGGTTCCTGACGCTGGCGCCGGCGGCCAGGCGCGCCTCGGTCTTGCCGATCGCCGACGGCTTGGCGCGGACATTGAGCAGGTCGTCAGGCGCAAGACCGGTGACGACGGAGATGAAGGGCGTCTCTTCGGAATGGGCCGGGACCACGGCGACAAGCGCCGCCATCAGCAGCGGAGCGGCCATCAGCGCCAAGAGCGTTGTCCGCAGCGTAATTCGGCGCCTTGTCACTTGGCTGTCGGCGATCAATTGCATTCCCAAAGGCACCGCCAGAACCCGAAAACGCTGCCGCACGCGAAGCGGTTTTATAAGCGACGCTGCGCCGCCGTGTCTATAAGCCAGATGTTTTACGCCTTGAGTGTGGCCGCGAAGGCGTTTCAGCCGGCCCTCGGCCGGGGAGCTGCATGCAAGGCATTCCGCTGAGGCGCGAGCTTCGATCAGCCCGGCATGAATCCAGTCCTGAGCGCATAGGCCCATTCCGGCCTGCCCGCCTGTTCGGCCTGTCGTGCCGCCACCTCGTGGTCGTAGTCGACCGCGATCGTCTCGAAACGGTCGGGCCGGCCTTCGCCACCCAAGGTGACGAAGCCGTAGCGCGCATGCGGCGAGCCCTGTTCGGAAACATGCGCCGGCGGGGTGGAATCGTCATAGGCGGGGCAGCCGATGCTGCCGGGATTGAAGATGACGGGACCGTCGGGGATGCGGACGAGCTCCGGACGGTGGCTGTGGCCGCACAGCGCGATGCGGCAGGCCGGGTCGAGCGCCTTCAGCCGCCGCCTGATCGCCGCCAGCGGCGCACGCACCAATTGGCCATCGACGATCGCGTCGAGCAGGTATTTCTCGTCATGGTCGGGACAGGCGTGGAAGGCGACGATGCCGGGCGCGATCTCCAGCGTCAGCGGCTGCGCGAAAAGCACGTGGCGCTGCGCCTCGGTCAACCGCTCCTGCGCGTAGACGTCGGACGCCCACATGGTCTCGTCGGCCGGATCGACCGCGACGCGGCGGTCATGGTTGCCGCGCACCGTCGGCAGGTTCAGCGCTTCCAGGCGCTCAAAGGTCTCGCGCGGCCAGAGCGGCCCGGAAACGCTGTCGCCGAGATTGACGGTGAGGTCCGCGCCGCCGCGACGGGCCAGATCCTGCAGCACGGCGTCGAGCGCCAGGACGTTGCCATGGATATCGGCGAGGACGGCTATGCGCATGCGGCGGGCTCCCATGGTGCGGCCCCATCGGGACTCCGGCCCGTCTTCGTTATCAAGCCGCCGCCTTTGTTATCAAGTCCCCGCTTTCGTCATCAAGTCGTTGAGATCGTTCGGGCAGGCGGGGCACCGCGCGGCCCGCCCACGGCTATCGCGGCAGCATTGCATCTGCTAGCGTCCACGCCATCCCAGAGTTCATGTAGGACTATCCGCTTAGACAGCCTCGAAAGGCACCCAGGCGATGACCCGTGACCAGATGTTCGCTCACCTGCGCGCCGCCAATGACGTCGCTCACGAGGCCGCCGCGCATGGGCACCATCCTTTCGGCTGTGTGCTCGTCGGCCCCGACGATCGCATCCTGATGCGGCAAGGCAACATCAACACCGTGCGCCACGCCGAAACCGAGCTCAGCCGACGTGCCGCGGAGGCCTATCCGCCGGAATTCCTGTGGTCCTGCACGCTGGTCTCGACCGGCGAGCCCTGTGCGATGTGCACCGGAACGTTCTACTGGGCAAATATCGGCCGGCTGGTCTACGGCTTCGAGGAGACCAAGCTTCTCGCGCTGACCGGCGACCACGCCGGGAATCCGACGATGAACCTCTCGTCGCGCACGGTCCTAGGCTCCGGGCAGAAGCAGGTCGAGGTCCACGGCCCCTTCCCCGAGATGGAAGAGGAGCTTCTCGCCCCGCATATCGGGTTCTGGCAGCGCTAGCGACGACAGAACCTCAGCTCGGAACCTGCAGGCCTAGGCCGGCATCTCAATATCGTGCCCGCCGACCGCCGGCAGAGCCGGGTCATCGACAGCGGCGGCGATGACGCTGTCGAGCAGGCCGGGGAAGCGGGCGTCGAGGTCGGCGCGGCGCAGCGTGATCATGCGGTTGGTGCCGACCACTTCGGCGCGGGTGACGCCGGCCTCTCGCAGCTTGGCCAGGTGGTAGCTGAGATTGGTCTTGGAGCCGAGATCGAGGAACTGGCTGCAGTTCAGCGCCACGCCTTCCTTGCTGGCAAGGTAGCGCACGATGGCGAGCCGTGTCGGGTCGCCGAGCACGCCCAGCACGATGGGCAGGCTGATCTGGTCCGTATTGGGATGAGGTAACGTCATGGCTGGAACCTAAGCGCAGTCCGGGCCGATTTCAACGCATCCGTCCTCGCCGGCCCGTACACACTGTTTCTCCATTTCATTCGTACCAAACGACCGTGCTGACACAGGGCTGTCAGGATGGTTCAGCTATTTTGCCCTGGCTTCATTGACATCATGCCCTGTTATGTCCAATTGTTCAATAACTTTTGAACTAAGGACACATGCCATGGACAAGCGGCTCTTCTGGCTTGCGCTCGGATCGTTCACGATCTCGACCGAGGGCTTCGTCATCTCCAGCCTTCTGCCAGACATCGCCAGGGATGCCGGCATTTCCATTCCACTCGCCGGTACGCTGATCACCGCCTTCGCGCTCGCCTACGCCATCGGCACGCCGATCCTGGCGACGCTGACCGGCGAATGGGACCGGCGCCGCGTCATATTGTGGACGCTGGTGTTCTTCGTCATCGGCAACATCGCCGCCGCCTTAAGCTCCTCCTTCGAACTGCTTCTGATCGCGCGCATCATCATGGCGCTGTCGTCGGGCCTGTTTGCCGCGACCGCGCAGGGGGCGGCGGTGGCGCTGGTCGATGACCACCACCGGGCACGCGCCATTGCCGTCGTCGTCGGCGGCACCACGGTGGCCGTCGCCGTCGGGGCGCCGCTCGGCGCGCTGGTCGCGACGATCGCCGGCTGGCGCGGCACCTTCTATGCCATCGCCGGGCTCGGCGCGCTTGCCGGCGCCATCCTGTGGTACAGGCTGCCGCGCGGCATCATCGGCACAAGGCTGCCGCTGAAGCGCAGGCTGGCGGCCGCCATGCGGCCTGGCGTGATGCCGATCCTGGTGACGACATTGCTGGCGCTGACCGGCGCCTTCACCGTCTTTGCCTATGTCGCGCCGCTTGCCATCGAGGGCGCCGGGCTCAGCCAGATCGCGCTGCCAGGCATGCTGCTCGCCTTCGGTGTCGGCGCCGTCATCGGCAACATTGCCGGCGGCCAGGCGGCCGACCGGTTCGGCGCCACCCGCACCGTCGGCTGGTCGCTGACGCTGAGCGCCGCCATGCTGGTGATGCTGTCGGTCGTGCCGGCCTTCCTGCCGCAGCACATTGCCGGTCCGGCGCTGATGGCGATGATGGTGCCGTGGGGCATTGTCGGCTGGGCGTTCCCGCCGGCACAGGCCAGCCGCATCATCAAGCTGGCGCCCGATGCCGCCCCGATCGTGCTGTCGCTCAACGGCTCGGCGCTCTATCTCGGCGTGGCACTGGGCGCGGTGGTCGGCGGTGGCGTGCTGCGCTACGGCGCGCCGGCCGATCTCGGCCTGGTCGCGGCTGCCTTCCCGTTGATCGGGCTGGGCATCGTGCTGGCCGGGCGTATGCTGGCGCGGCCGGTGGCGATGCCGGCCGAATAGTCTCTTCGAAAGCCGTCGGCGGCCAATCCATTTTGTCTTAACGCAATTCCCAAGGGAAAGCGCTGCGCGCTGTTCCCGGGAAAACCGTTTCACACTTTTCCTGGAATTGCTCAGGCTGCCGGCGGCAGGTCGAAATCCAGCGCGCTGATGTCATCCAGCACCGCGCGCAGGCGTTCCGCCTTTTCCTTGCCCACCACATCCTCGAAGCGTTGCTGGGCGACCTGCCACAGCTTCATCGCCTCATCGAGCTTGATGAGCCCTTGCCGGGTCAGCCGCACCCGCTTGATGCGGCGGTCGTCCGGATCGGCGAAGGTCTCGACAAAGCCGTCGCGGATCAGCGGCTTCAGCGTGTGGCCGAGCGCCGACAGGTCCATGACCAGGGCAGCAGCGATGGCGCCCATCGCCGGTTCGTCGCCGATATGGATCTGGTAGAGCAGGCCCTGTTGCGTGGCCTTGAGGCCGGACGGCGCCTGCACATCATCATAGAACTGGCCGAGCTTGCGCGTCGCGCGCCGCAGCATGGCGTAGTTGCAGGCTGTCAGCCCGGGCAGAGTGTCTTTCGGCATGGTGGTTCCTCGGCGCCGGAGAAAATCCTGTCCGGCCGCTGCCCGACAAATAATCCTGAAGGCACTCATTGACAAGATAGTGGCATATACCTACTTCGTCGAAAGTGGTATATGCCACTAAATCAATCAGGCGGCATGCCGGCGCGCCGAGGCGAATGCCTGCGGTGCCGGCGGCCAGGTCGAAGCGAACAGAGACAGAAGGAACAGGACAATGAGTGGACAGGCAAACAAGGGCACGGCGGTCGTCACTGGCGCCTCATCGGGCATCGGCGCGGTCTATGCGGACCGGCTGGCCGGGCAGGGCTATGATCTCGTGCTGGTGGCGCGGCGCGCCGACCGGCTCGAGGAACTGGCCGAAAAGCTGCGCTACGCCTACGATCGCAAGGTCAGCTTCATCGCAGCCGATCTGTCCGACGACGACGATGTGCGCCGTGTCGAGCGGATGATATCGGCCGACGACAGCGTGACGCTGCTGGTCAACAATGCCGGCCTTGGTGGCCAGCAGGTGGTGGCAACGGCCGACGCCGACGCGGCCGAACGCATGATCAAGGTCAATGTCATCGCCTTGACCCGCCTGACCCGTGCCGTGCTGCCGGGTCTTCTGGCGCGCAACCGCGGCGCCATCGTCAACATCGCCTCGGTGCTTGCCTATGAAACCTCGTTCGGCGGCATCTACAGCGGCACCAAGGCCTATGTCGTCAACTTCACCGAAGCGCTGCAGCGCGAGGTCGCGGGCACCGGCGTGAAGGTGCAGGTGGTGCTGCCGGGCGCCACCCGGACCGATTTCTGGGAACTGGCGGGCAGCGATATCGACCAGCTTCCAAAGGAAATCGTCATGTCCGCCGACGATATGGTCGATGCCGCGCTTGTCGGCCTGGCCAGGGGCGAAGCCGTCACCGTGCCGGCACTTGCCGATGCCGGCAAGCTGGACACATTCCTCGGCGCCCGCCAAGCCTTCTACGGCAGCCTGCACGCCGACAAGCCGGCGGCGCGTTACGTGGGTTGAGGCCGGGGCTGGTTCGCCTTGCGAACCAGCCCTCCACCCCTTTGCTTCGCAGCGGCGGTATTCGCGCAGATTTAGGTGGGGTGCTCTAGGCCGACCGCCACATCGGGATGATCGACGCTGCCAGCACCAGCGCCAGCGCGATGTTGAGCGCGCGCCATTGCCATTCAGTCTTGAGCAGCCGGGCCAGCACCATGCCGGCGACGCACCAGATGGACAGCGAAATGGCGGCGGTGAGGCCGAAGGTCGAGCCGAGCAGCAAGGCGAGTTGTCCCGGCCCGTCGGCCAGTGCGGCGAACGAGGCCGCCGCGCCCAGCCCCATCGCCCAACCCTTGGGGTTCATCCACTGGATGCCGGCGCCGCCAAGGAAGCTGTTTGGCCTGGCCATGGTCACGTCGAGATTGGGCGGACCGGCGCGGCCGATCTTAAGCGCCAGCCACAGGAGATAGAGCGAGCCGATCACCTTCATCGCCAGTTGCAGCGACGGCACCGCAAGCAGCAGGCCCGCGAGCCCGGCGGCTGCTGCCGCCGTCACGGTAGCGAGGCCGGCGGCGCTGCCGACCATCAGCGGAATCGAACGGCGAAAACCGAACTGCGCGCCCGAGGCGGTCGACAAGGTCGTGGCGATGCCGGGCGTGGCGGTGGCCACGAAGGCAAACAGGATGAGCGGCAGGATCGGCTGGAGCATGGGACGTCCTTTGTCGGAGGCTCCATGGTAGGCTTGACTTGGCATCAGTAAATGCAATGTTTGCGATGATTGGCATTAGCGGATATAATGTAGCCATGATCCGCAATCTCGATACGGCGCTGATGCGCACCTTCGTCACCGTCGCCGACAAGGCCAGCATGACGGCGGCCGCCAATGCGCTGCACCTGACGCAAGGCGCCATCAGCCAGCAGGTCAAGAGGCTGGAGGAGACGCTTGGCTGCAGCCTGTTCGAGCGCGACCGGCGCGGCCTGCGCCTGACGCGGTCGGGCGAGCGGCTGTTCGACAAGGCCAAGCGCCTGCTCAGCCTTAACGACGAGATCTGGGCCGAGATGGCGGGCTCGACTGTGGCCGGCCAGGTACGGCTCGGCGTGCCCTACGACCTCATCGGCACCTTGCTGGCGCCGGTGCTGAAGGCCTATGCGGAAACCTATCCGCAGGTCGAGATCTCGCTGGTCTGCGCGTCATCGCCGGAACTGGCGTCAGCACTGGCGGCCGGGACCATCGACCTTGCGGTGATCGAGGAACGGGTCGGCCCGACATCGGGCGAATGCCTGGCCATCGACCGGCTGGTCTGGGTTGGCGCCCGAGGCGGTACTGCCCGCGCCAAGCGGCCGCTGCCGGTGTCGATCGTCGCCGACACCTGCGCCTTCCGCCCGGTGGTGCTGTCAGCCCTCAACGAGCACGGGCTGGAATGGCGCACGGTGTTCGAGAACGGCAACATCGACGCCACGACGGCGACGGTGCGCTCCGACCTCGCCGTCACCACCTGGCTGGCCTCCACCGTGCCGGCCGATCTCGACATCCTGCCGTTCGATGTCGGGCTGCCGCCACTGCCGAATTTTGCCATCAATTTGCATCTGCCCAGGCACGGCGTCGGCCCGGCCGCGCAGGAGTTCGCGCGGCATATCAGGGATGGGCTGGCGCGATGGCCGCAGGCGGCTTGAGACCTGGAAGAACCCAAGTCCTGCAAAACTACTTCCAGTTCCTGCGCCGCTCGAGTTCGGCGTCGGAAGGTTCGCCCGTGACGAAAGACCCGACCTTGATTTCGCCTGATCGTTCGTAGGTCGCGATGATGACGCCGGTGCCTGATGTCTGCGACTTCACAAGCTTGAACGCTGCCGGCATCGCGTCATCGCCGAACAGCCGCTTGCCCTTGCCCAGCAACAGCGGGAAGATCATCAGCCGGATCTCGTCGATCAGTCCGTTGGCGAGCAAGGTCTGGATCAGGTCGGCCGATCCCTGGATGAGCAGGTCGGGTCCGTCCTCCCGGCTGAGGCGACGCAGCGCCGCGACGATATCTTCCCCAAGCCATTGCGTATTCTGCCAGGTGAGTGTGTCAGGCCGATGCGTCGCCACATATTTGGTCGCGGGGTTGAAGGCATCGGCGATCGGATCCTTCTGGTACGGCCAATACGCAGTGAAGATGTCGTAGGTTCTGCGGCCGAGCAGCAAGGCGAAGGGCCTGGAGAACAGCTCGTCCATTGCCGCGCCGCCCACCTCGTCAAAGTAATGGAAGGTCCAGCCGCCGAACTTGAAGCCGCCGACCGGATCCTCTTGCGGCCCACCGGGTGCCTGCATGACGCCGTCGAGGCTGACGAAGGTGGCGGCGATGATCTTTCTCATGGTTCTCTCCCTTGTTCCATCCACGCCGTCGCGGCCGGATTGTGGCCCAAGGACGGCTGGCCCGCGCCCATCCCGACAGGGCCTTAGAAATTCTGGCCAAATCCGCGCGTCGACGCGTCAGTTGCCGGGTTTGGCGCGGACGTCCTTCGTCGAGAACCAGACGTCGCCGAAGATGGCCGTGGCGGTGCGGTCCGGCGCCTTGTCCTGCGTCAGCCAGATCGAGCGGCTGCGCATTGCCTGCTCGCGGGTCGGGATCTTCGCCGCAAGATCCGCGATCGAGGCACCGAAGCAAGGGATGAACCAGGAGCGCATGAAGGGATCGCAGGCAAGGCCTTTTCCGGTGCGGGTCACCATCACCGCCAGCGGGACGCGTTCGGACGGGCGCCAGGGGAAGATCATGCGGCCGCCGGGACGCAGCGCCTTCAGCCATCCGACCGGAGGGGCGACGACGCCGGCATTGACATAGATGATGTCGGACGGCGGCAAGGGCGTGGTCACGGCGTCGCCGTGGACGACCGTCGCATTGCTATAGATTTCGAGATTCTTGCGTGCC
The DNA here is from genome assembly GCF_030160235.1 of Mesorhizobium huakuii. Taxonomy (GTDB): domain Bacteria; phylum Pseudomonadota; class Alphaproteobacteria; order Rhizobiales; family Rhizobiaceae; genus Mesorhizobium; species Mesorhizobium huakuii. Next base: position 77,324 of record NZ_BSNY01000030.1, on the reverse strand, counting down.
AGGTCGGCCAGCCTGCCGTCGAGCTCGAAGGCGGTGACAGTGCCGCCAGGTGAAACCAGCCTGGCCAGCACGGCGGAATAGTAGCCGGTGCCGGCGCCGATATGAGCGACGACTTCGCCGGGTTTCGGCGCCAGCCTTCCGATCCACATGGCGTGCAGGAAAGGTTCGCCATTGTTGATGCCCTTGTCGGCATCGAGCGCCACCAGCACGTTCTGGTAGACGTGCGCCGGATCGGCGCTCGGCGTCGTGACCTTGCCGCTGCCGGCGACGATCGTCCAGGGTCCCGGGCCAAGAAAGGCTTCGCGCGGAACAGTGGCGAAGACCTCCTCCAGGCGTGGATCCGATGAGGCGGCGTTGGCCGCCATCAGCCGGGCGTAGAATTTCCTGATGTCCTCGATGTTGCTCATGACGCGAGGAAAGATAGCGCGATTTGGCGGCTTGTCGCGACGGCTCGGTCGAAACCTCAGCCGACCCCGAACATCGTATCGTAGAGCAGCTTGAAATTGAGCACCAGGATGATCGCCGCGACCACCCAGGCGAGTGCGGCCACGCCGCGCGGAATGGCGAGGTTGCCCATCTTCTTCTTGTCGGAGACGAACTGCACCAGCGGCACCACCGCGAAGGGTAGTTGCATCGACAGGATCACCTGGCTGAACACCAGCAGCTGGCCGGTGCCTTTCTCGCCATAGAGCGCGGTGACGACCACCACTGGAATGATGGCGAGGCCGCGCGTCAGAAGCCGGCGCGCCCAGTTGGGGATGCGCAGGCGCAGGAACCCTTCCATGACGATCTGGCCGGCAAGCGTCGCCGTCACCGTCGAATTCAGGCCGGAGGCGAGCAGGGCCACGGCGAACAGGATCGAGGCGATGCCGAGGCCCAGCAGCGGTGAAAGCAGCTCGAAAGCCTGGTCGATCTCGGCGACATCCTGGTGGCCGGTGTTGTGGAAGGCGACGGCCGAGACGATCAGGATGGCGGCGTTGACGAACAGAGCCAGCATCAGGGCGATGGTGGAGTCCGTCGTCGCCCATTTGATGGCGTCGCGCTTGCCCTTTTCGGTGCGCTCATAGGCACGGGTCTGCACGATCGAGGAGTGCAGATAGAGATTGTGCGGCATGACCGTCGCGCCAATGATGCCGATGGCGATGTAGAGCATCGCCGGGTTGGTGACGATCTCCGAGGACGGCACGAACATCGAATGCAGGATCGTGCCGGCCGGCGGGGCGGCGACGAAGATCTGGATGGCAAAGCAGCTGAAGATGATGATCAAAAGCGCGATGACGAAGGCTTCGAGATAGCGGAACCCCTTGTTCATCAACAGCAGAACGAGGAAGGCGTCGAGCGCGGTGAGGATCGCGCCGCCGATCAGCGGAATGCCGAACAGAAGCTGCAAGGCGATCGCGGTGCCGATGACTTCGGCGAGGTCACAGGCGATGATGGCGAGTTCGCAGGCGATCCACAGCACGAAATTGACCGGGCGCGGATAGTAGGCGCGGCAGGCCTGGGCGAGATCGCGGCCGGTGGCGATGCCAAGCCGGGCGGCCAGTGCCTGAAGCAGGATCGCCATCAGGTTGGACAACATGATGACGAACAGAAGCGTGTAGCCGAACTGGGCGCCGCCGGCGAGGTCGGTCGCCCAGTTGCCCGGGTCCATATAGCCGACCGAAACCATGTAGCCCGGCCCCATGAAGGCAAACAGCCGGCGGAACCAGACGCCTGAACTCGGCACGGCGATGGTGGAATTGACTTCGCGCAGGCTCGGCTGGTCGTCCTCGTCCCGTCCGGCGAACCGCCATGAGGATCGAGGGGCTGTGGCTTCTGCGTCTGACATGAAAAGGCTTTCCGAGACTTCCGGGCGATGTCCATAAGCTATGCCATGGCTCAACATTATGCAATAGGCTATATTTCATTGTTTGTGCTTTTGCCGGGCGCTCGGCCGGTTTGCGAAGCGGCGATTGGAAACGCCGGTTGCGCCTGTGGGGGAATGCAAATAAACGGCCTGAAGAATCAGAGCCCGTGCTATAAAGCAGGAATGGCTAAACTCCCGAGGAGGAGCGCGCATTGGCGCTGAAGAACAGACCTGTCCCGCGTGAGCCATTGCCCGATGCCGATGTCCATTCGGAAGGGTTTCGGCAACAGCGCCAGGCGCGCCGCAGCGCGCTGGTCGAGGACTATGTCGAGCTGATCGCCGATTTGATCGAGGACGGCAACGAGGCGCGCCAGGTCGACATCGCCGCGCGTCTCGGCGTCGCGCAGCCGACGGTGGCCAAGATGCTGACGCGGCTCTGCGCCGACGGGCTGGTGTCGAGAAAACCCTATCGCGGCGTGTTCCTGACCGAGGCCGGCCGCAAGGTGGCGGAGGAAAGCCGCATCCGCCATCAGACGGTGGAAGCCTTCCTGCGTTCGCTCGGCGTCAGCGCCGAGACGGCGCGCATCGATGCCGAGGGCATCGAGCACCATGTCAGCGCCGAGACGCTGGAAGCGTTCCGCAAGGCGATGACGGCGCCACGCTAAGGCGCTCTCGGAAAGACCGCCGGAACCGCAGCCCCTTACGCACGTTGCTCCTGACAGTGCGCGATATCGCGCCAAGGGAGGAAGCAATGGGCGTTGAACAGGCACCGACCGCGAAGGGCAAGCAGGCCGCCAAGGGATTGAGGCAGGCGGCGGCGAAGGACGAGCGCAAGACCGAGGCCGAGACCGGCCATCCCCTGAAGAAGGGTGCGGCGCGTTTCGAGGAGCGTTCGAAAAGCTCCGACGGCAAGAGTGCCGGCGCCAAGCAGAAAAGCTGAGGCGGACCGACATCGGCGGCGGGCGGAACCTGTCTGTTCGACGGCCGGTTGCCCTCCGCAATGGCTTGGGGCCTTTGAAAGGCCCACCGGACCTTTCAATTTGTCTGCGGCAAACCGTTCTTTCATTCCCTGACGTCCTGCACCCAGCTTCTGGGGTGGCCGTCGACACGGAACTGGAAGATGAAATAGGGCGGGATGCAGGTGCCTTCGCCAGGCTTGGCCTGGGGCAGGTCGTCATAGCCGGCGGTGCAGATATAGTCCTCGCGGCAGGGATGCGCCTTGTCGCAGGCGCGCAGGCCGGCGGTCTTGGTGAACTCCCTGGTGCAGAATTTGTGGTCCTTGCCTGAAGCGATGCAGTCGTTGAAGCCGGTCTTGGCCAGACGGCCGCATGTCGCCTCGCCGGGAAGCTTGTCGCAGCTCGCCTTGCGCAGCATGCCGCCGGGAAAGCCGCCGGTCTTCTGCTCGGGATTGTCGTAGCGCTGGCGCGCGGCACCGTAGCCGGCGAGCTTGACCACCGGCTTCTTGTCACGAGCCGGGTCGATGGCGCAGGCCTTGGCGGTGGCCGGCGACAGGCGGCAATACTGGTCGTTGCCCCATGTCGACATTTTGATCTCGCCGAATTCGACGGGGTCGCCGACCGCCGTGCCCTTCTCGCTGACGCAGGTGCCGAAGCCAGGATGGATGGCGCTTTCGTGGACGCCGGCGCAGCGCAGGCCGGCGCCGCAGGTCCAGTCCTTGAAGCTTGCGTCGTCACCGCGATAACAGATCGAGCCCCAGCCATTGTAGAGGTCGGTGCCCTTCAGCGCCTCGGCATATTTCTGGTCCGGCCGGGCGGCAAAGCCGCGCGTGAAATCCGGGTGGCCGCCGGCGGCGAACTGCTCGACGATGGCGCGGCGGCGCGGCAGGTCGGCGAAGAACACCGCCGAGCCCGGTACGAAGACGGCGTTGCGGCGCGGTTCGCTGGCCGGATCGGCGCCGGTGTAGTGGAAACCGGCAATGCCGTGCGTCTGATGGCAGCCGGTGCAGCTCATTTCGTTCAGCCGCAAATTGAAGCCTGCGACCGACTTGATCGTGGCGAGCGTGTTGCCCCTGGCGACATAGTCCTTCAGCGCCTTGTCGATATCGGCGTCGTCGACCAGCCCATGGGCGATGTTGTTCTGCGAGCGGCTCAGGCCGCCGGGTGCGACGGAAACGGCGCTCTTGGCCAGGAATTTTTCGTCGATGACCAGCCGGCCATGGTCGAGATCGTAGATGTTGCGATCAGTGAGCAGCCATTTGGCGAAGGACGGCCTGTCGGCCTGCACCGTCGCCCGGTCGATCTGGTTCTCCATCTTCGATTCATAAAAGCTCGAGGTCGACGGATCCCATTTGAAGATTTTCAGGAGATATTCGGCATGGCCGCCGAAATCGCGCCGCGTCGAGGCCGACAGGCGCAGCACCTGCATGTTGAGTTCGAGCCGCATGATCTGCGAGGAATTGAGCATGGCGCCGGACAGCGGGCCTTCGTCGGAGCGCAGCCACGCGGCCAATTGCTCGGGCGGCAGGTCCTTCTGGCCGGCGGCCAGCCAGCGCTGGGCGACGTCGGCGCAGGATACGTCGGTGGCGGCAGGCAGATCCTTCGAGGCGCGCGCCTGCGCCCGCCTTGGCTTGGCGTTGAACACCAGGCTCATGGTCAGCGGCAGGCGCGAGGAGATGCGCTGCGCCACCTTGCCCTTGGCCGGCTTTTCGGCGACCGAATAGTGGAAGCGGTAGATCAGCCTGATCTCGCCGCATTCGGTGTGGCCGAGATAGCCGCGATCCATGCGGTTGACGACGCCGGTCAGGTCCAGCGTCGAGCCGTCGTCGTCGATGTATTTCGGATTGAATTTCTGGCTGGTGTCGTTCGATCTGGCCATGGCGGCGACATAGGGATCGGGGCTGGTCTTCGGCTCGTCCGATATCTCCTGCTTGACCGTGTCACGCACCGTGGCCAGCGCCGGCACGGAAAACAGGCCGTGATTGTCGACGTCACGGGTGAGGCCGAGTGCCGGGCCGAGCAGGCGGCTGATCGACAGGCCGCCGCGCTCCAGCGCCTGCAAGGTGGCGGGGTCGGTGACGGCGACGCTGGAATCGAGCGTCACCGCGCCGGCGCCTGTGAGACCAAGGCAAAGCAGCGATGCAAGCAGCGACAGGAATTGGCCGATCGTCTTCAAGTCTCGCTCATCCCCCCATGGGGACGATGCTACAGACCTTAAGCGCGCGGGGCCAGAGCGATGTCCACGTGGTACCGGCATCGAAAAACACTGTGACTTGGCGCAACCATTGGGATAATTGTTTGTTGGGTTGAGCCGGCCTTGCCGGAGCAACGAGGAAGTTCATTACGGGGAGTTGCCATGCTCTGGAGAGGCCGTCGTCAGAGTGACAATATCGAGGACGACCGCAGCGACAGCGGCGGTGGTGGGATCGGCGGCGGCGGCGGGTTCCAAATTCCTATCGGCGGCCGGACCGGTGGCGGCGGCAGCATCCTCCTCGTCATCCTAGTGGTGATCGCCGGATGGTATTTCGGCTTCGATCCCTCGGCGATCCTGGGCGGTGGCGACGGCGGCCTGCTGCCGGGTGGCGGCGGCCAGATATCAGACAATAGCGGCGGCCAGGGCAGCGGTACGGCACCCGCAAATGACGAGATGAAGCAGTTCGTCGCGACCGTGCTGGCCGAGACGGAAGACACATGGACCGGCATCTTCAAGTCGCAAGGCCTGACCTATGAAGACCCGAAGCTGGTGCTGTTTTCCGGCCAGGTCCGCTCGGCCTGCGGCTTTGCCTCGGCGGCTGCCGGACCGTTCTATTGTCCAGGCGATCACAAGGTCTATCTCGACATGACCTTCTTCCAGCAGCTCGACCAGCAATTCGGTGCCTCGGGCGAGTTCGCGCGGGCCTATGTCGTCGCGCATGAGGTCGGTCACCACGTGCAGAACCTCACCGGCATCATGTCCAAGTTCAACCAGATGCGGCAAGGCATGAGCGAGGCCGACGCCAACCAGCTGTCGGTGCGCATCGAATTGCAGGCCGACTGCTTCGCCGGCGTGTGGGCGCATTACACCGCGCAGAAGGGCATATTGGAGCAGGGCGACATCGAAAGCGCGCTGAACGCCGCCAAGCAGATCGGCGACGACACGCTGCAGAAGAAGATGCAGGGCTATGTCGTGCCGGAAAGCTTCAACCACGGCACCTCGCAGCAGCGCCAGACCTGGCTGGCGCGCGGCTACAAGAGCGGCAAGCTTTCGGACTGCAACACGCTGAGCGGCCCAATCTAAGCACTTGTCTCACGCGAGCGGCCTGACGGCGAAGTCGCCGTCAGGGAGAGTCAGGATCAACGACTCCTGGCTGTTCTCGCATTGTTCCTTTTTGCGGCCTCGCCTATAAGGTTCGTCCGCCTGCGCCCCGGGCGACCAGAGGAGCCTGACCCATCATGATCGACCCTAAAACCGCCAGGCGGGGCCTCGCGCTGGTTTTCACCACGTTGCTGCTCGATATTATCGGCTTCGGCATCATCATGCCGGTGCTGCCGGCCTATTTGCAGGAATTGTCCGGTGTCAGCATCAGCGGCGCGGCGATCGAGGGCGGCTGGCTGTTCTTCGTCTACGCAGCCATGCAGTTCTTCTTCGCGCCGATCATGGGCGGCTTGAGCGACCGCTTCGGGCGACGGCCGATCCTGCTTGCCTCGGTGCTGACCTTCTCCATCGACAATCTGATCTGCGCGGTCGCCTGGTCCTATCCGATGCTGTTCATCGGCCGTGTGCTGGCCGGCATTTCGGGCGCCAGCTATTCGACGACGTCGGCCTTCATCGCCGACATCTCGAACGACGAGAACCGGGCGAAGAATTTCGGCCTGCTCGGCATCGCCTTCGGCGTCGGCTTCGTCATCGGCCCGGTGCTGGGCGGATTGCTGGGCACGTTCGGACCGCGCGTGCCGTTCTATTTCGCCGCCGGGCTCGCCTTGGTGAACTTCCTGATCGCGATGGTCTTCCTGCCAGAAACGCTCGATCAAAAGCATCGCCGCCGCTTCGAGTGGAAACGCGCCAACCCGGTCGGCACGCTTCTGCAGATGCGCCAATATCAAGGCATCGGCTGGATCGGGCTCGTCTTCTTCCTGATGACGCTCGGCCACATGATGTACCCAGCGGTGTGGTCGTTCGTTTCCAGCTACCGCTATGGCTGGAGCCAGCAGCAGATCGGTTTTTCGCTCGGCGCCTTCGGCCTGTGTGGCGCGATCATCATGGGGACGGTGCTGCCACGCGTTATCCCCAGGCTTGGCGAATGGAAGACGGCGGTCATCGGGCTCACATTCACCGCGCTCAGCGCCTTCGGCTACGCCTTCGCCACGCAGGGATGGATGATCTACGCGGTGATCGTCGTCGGTTGCCTGGAAGCGCTGGCCGATCCGCCTCTGAGAAGCCTCGCCGCCGCCAAGGTGCCGCCCTCGGCGCAGGGCGAGCTGCAGGGCGCGATGACCTCGCTGTTCTCGATCACCTCGATCATCACGCCGCTGCTCTACACGGCGATCTTCTCCTGGTTCACCGGGCCAAGCGCGCCCGTCACCTTCGGCGGCGCGCCGTATCTGGTCGGGGCGTGCTTCCTGCTGCTGGCGCTCATCGTCTTCGTCACCAAGGTGGCGAGGCCGGCGACGGTCACCAACGCCACCACCGACATCGCGGAAGATGGAGCGCAGGCATGAGCCATGACGGCCGCATCGCGCTGACCAGGGACGGGGTGGCGCTGTCGCGGCTGGTCTTCGGCGCCTGGCGCCTGCTCGACGGCGGCGTCCGCCCGGATGCCGATCAGGTCGCGCGGCTGATCGGCACCGCCGTCGATCTCGGCCTGACCAGTTTCGACCATGCCGACATCTATGGGAATTACGAGGTGGAGGCGGCGTTTGGAGCCGGGCTATCGCGTTGGAACGGCAAGCGCGAGGAGATCGAGCTGATCTCGAAATGCGACATCATGCTGGCCTCGGCCAACCGGCCGCAGAACCGGCTGAAGCACTATGACACCAGCGCCGCCCACATAAATGCCTCGGTCGAGCGCTCGCTCGGCAATCTCGGCACCGATTATCTCGACCTGTTGCTGCTGCATCGGCCGGATCCGCTGATGGACGCCGACGAGACGGCGGCGGCACTGGCCGGACTGGTCAAGGCGGGCAAGGCGAGGGCGGTCGGCGTTTCCAATTTCACGCCGTCGCAATTCGATCTCCTGGCCTCGCGGCTGCCGTTCGCGCTCGCCACAAACCAGATCGAGATGTCGGTGCTGAAAACGTCGGCGTTGACCGATGGCAGCCTCGACCACGAGCAGCGCCTGGCCTACGCGCCGATGATCTGGTCGCCGCTCGGCGGCGGCTCGCTGTTCACCGGCAAGGAAAGCCGGGAGGCAAGGGTGCGTGCAGCGCTTGCGGCGGTGGCCGCCGAGGTCGGCGCCGGCGATCTCGCCGCCGTCGCCATCGCCTGGCTGCTGCGACATCCGGCCCGGCTGGTGCCGGTGCTCGGCTCGATGAAGCCGGAGCGGCTCGCCGCCATGGTCAAGGCGCAGGAGATCAAGCTCGACCGCCAGCAATGGTTCGCAATATTGGAAGCGAGCGAAGGGCGGCCGGTGGCGTAAGGTCAGGCCCGCTCGGCCAGCAGCTCCTCGCCGCGCTTTTCGCGGATCAGGTTGACGAAGCGGCGGAACAGATAGTGCGAGTCCTGTGGGCCGGGCGAGGCCTCGGGGTGATGCTGGACCGAGAACACCGGGCGGCCGGTGAGCGCGATGCCGCAGTTCGAGCCGTCGAACAGCGAGACATGGGTTTCCTCGACGCCCTCGGGCAAAGAGTCGGCATCGACGGCAAAGCCGTGGTTCATCGAGACGATCTCGACCTTGCCGGTGGTGTGGTCCTTGACCGGATGGTTGGCACCGTGATGGCCCTGGTGCATCTTGGCGGTCCTGCCGCCGAGCGCCAACGCCAGCATCTGGTGGCCGAGGCAGATGCCGAACACCGGAATGTCGGTCTTGAGCAGGTCCTGGATGACCGGCACGGCATAGCCGCCGGTGGCTTCCGGGTCGCCGGGGCCGTTGGACAGGAAGATGCCGTCCGGCTGCATGGCGAGGATCTCTTCCGAACCGGTGCTGGCCGGGACCACGGTGACCTTGGCGCCGAGGCCGGCAAGCAGGCGCAGGATGTTGCGCTTGACGCCGTAGTCGATGGCCACGACGTGCAGCGACGGCTCGGTCTGTTCGCCAAAACCTTCGTTCCACACCCATGGCGTCTCGCGCCAGACCGAGGACTGGCCCGAAGTGACTTCCTTGGCAAGGTCGAGCCCGATCAGGCCGGACCAGGCGGCGGCGCGCTGCTTCAGATCGTCGAGGTCGAAGACGCCGTCCGGCGCATGCGCGATGACGGCGTTGGGCATGCCCTTTTCGCGGATCAGCGCGGTCAGCGCCCGGGTGTCGATGCCCGAAAGCGCCACGATGCCGCGCTTCTTCAGCCACTGGTCGAGGTGGCCGGCGGCGCGATAGTTGGACGGGTTGGTGACATCGGCCTTGAACACCGCGCCGACGGCGCCGGCCCGCGCAGCCGGGTTGAGGTCCTCGATGTCCTCGCCATTGGTGCCGATATTGCCGATATGCGGGAAGGTGAAGGTGACGATCTGCCCGGCATAGGACGGATCGGTGAGGATCTCCTGGTAGCCGGTGAGCGCGGTGTTGAAGCAGACTTCGGCGACGGCGGAGCCGGTGGCGCCAAGGCCGCGACCCTCGATGACGGTGCCGTCGGCCAGCACCAGAAGGGCGGTCGGCTTTTCGGTTGCCCAGGCGGGCGTCATCTCGGCCATGGCGGCACTCCTATCAGGCTGTGCGCTTCGATGACGGACCATCCGCGCAGCAAACGGCGTGGCAGCGATTTCTCGAGCCCCAGCGCGTCAATTCATTGTCTTATGCAAGGCCGAGTACATAGGGGAAGGTGCCAGAACGGTCAATGATACAGCCAAGGCCCGGCATCGATTTATTTCGTCGAACAATATCAGTGGTTTGTCGGTCAGGTCGAGATTTGCCTTGTGCTCCCGGCGAGGTTATGGTCCGCGCCGTTTGTAGGAGAAGAGCACGATGCGCGGAAAAATCGCCGAATCCCTGAAGAGCGCGATGAAGGCGCAGGACAAGCACCGGCTGCCGACATTGCGGCTGATCCAGGCCGCCATCCATGACCGCGACATCGCCAATCGCGGGTCGGGCAAGGAGCCTGCCAGCGACGAGGAGATCCTGCAGATCCTGGCCAAGATGGTGAAGCAGCGCGAGGAATCGGCCAAGGCATTCGAAGACGGCAAGCGCCCGGAACTGGCCGCGCAGGAGCGCGGCGAGATGGAGATCATCCGCGGCTTCCTGCCGACGCAGCTTGACGACGCAGCGATCACGGCCGCGGCCCGCGAGGCGATCGCGGCGACGGGTGCCGCCAGCCAGAAGGACATGGGCAAGGTGATCGCCGCGCTGAAGCAGAAATATGCCGGCCAGATGGATTTCGGCAAGGCCAGTGGCATCGTCAAAGGGCTGCTGCAGTAGGTTGGCGGTTACCTGGCCCGATAGGGTCAGCAGGCCGAATATGCGCGGTTCGGCCGTGCCGGCGGCGCGACATGGATTGTCCAAACCGTGACTTTGGAGCTCGCTGCCCCACACAAGGGCCGCGGGATCCAACAGACGTCTACCCACTACCTTGCATAAACAGGTAGCGTGCTATATACAGGTCGCGAATTCGAGGCCTGCCATGACCGACTCCATCCTCGTCCAGTTGCGAAAAGGCGCGCTTGATCTGTGCGTCCTGGCCGTGCTGTCGCGGGGTGAGAGCTATGGCTATGAAATCGCCAGCACGCTGGTCGCCGCGGTGAACATGGGGGAAGGCACGATCTATCCCCTGATGCGCCGGATGCAGAATGACGGGTTGGTCGCCACCCGCATCGTCGAGTCGAGCAGCGGGCCGCCGCGCAAATATTACCGGCTCACGCCGCTCGGCCAGCAGGCTTTCGAAGCTCACCGCCGCGACTGGCGATCCTTCGCGGGGGCCGTCGACAAACTTCTCGAGGATTTGCCATGACCAGGGATGCCTTCCTGCGCACGCTGAGACAGGGACTCGCCGGCCTGCCGCCGCAGGAGATCGAGGATATCGTTGGCGACTATGCCGCCCATTTCGCCGATGCTTCGGGCCGCGGCGAAGCGGAGGTCGCGGCGGCCCTGGGTGATCCGACCAGGATCGCCCGCGAGCTGCGCGCCGAGGCGGGCCTGCGCCGTTTCGAAGCGCATTGGAGCGTGTCGAACATGCTGGCGGCGACGATCGCCCTGGCCGGCCTTGCCTTCGTCGACATCGTCTTCCTGTTGCCTCTGCTCATCCGGCGGTCGTGCTTGCGCTCGGGCTTGGCATCACGCTCGTCGCCATCGGCGTGCTCGGCATCAAGATCATTCTCACCACGCTGCTGTTCGAGCCGGGCACTGCCGTCTCGCTCACGCTGGGTCGCCTCTTCATCGGGGCCGGACTGGTGAGCGGCTTCCTTGGCGGCGGCGCCTTGTTGCTGCTGGCCATGGGCGCGGGCGTACGGGTTGTCGGGCGCTACGCCCGACTGCATTCCCGTATCATGCAAGCCGACCGCAGCTCCGTTTGAGGGCTGTCAGGCGCCTGCAATTTGTCATCACGTTGAAGGAAACGGATCATGACTGGAAAACTGGCACTCGTCGCGACAGCCGGGCTGGCTGGCGCTGCCCTGTTCTTGGCCGTGGGCATCGGGCTTGCAGGGCCGGATTGGGTCAACGCGGGAGGCTCGTGGATCGCCGGCCAATCCACCTGCGGCGCGATCACGTCCGTCAGGAAGGAAGTTACGCTGCCGTTCAGCGCCAATGGCAGCTTCACCATCGCTTTGCCGGCTTCGGTCCGTTACCAGCCGGGCGACAAGGCCGAAGCTGTCGTCAGCGGCGATTCCACGCTCGTCGATCATGTGCGCATGGAGGGCAGCCAGCTCAGCCTGGATTGTGAGACGGGCTGGTTTTCGCCCCGGCTCGAGGTCACCGTGTCGGGGCCGGCGATTTCGGACTGGCGACTGGTCGGCAGCGGCGAGCTTGCCCTGTCGCAGGTCAACCAGCCCGAGCTGCGGCTGAACATTCGCGGCAGCGGCAGCGTGGTCGCCACCGGAACCACCCAAACGGTCGGTCTGGAGATCTCTGGTTCTGGCTCGGGGCGGCTCAAGGACCTGATCGCCCAATCCGCACAGATCGAGATCCGCGGCAGCGGCGACGCGGAAGTTACCGCACGGGCGGATGCGGATGTCTCGATTTCCGGCAGCGGTGACGTCGATCTCTATGGGCACCCGACCATGCGACGGTCGCAGGTCAGAGGCAGCGGCAGCATCACGCAGGTGCCGTAGCTGGCGGCCTGCAATCCTCGAAGTGCTGGATCGTGACAGGCTTTAGGGCTTGCCAGCCCGGCCAGGTAGCGCTCGGCGTCTCTCAGGAGATTTTCCGAGGCTCCAGCGCGCGGCGCAAGGCCGGTGCCTCCTGCTGGATGTGATCCCATAACCGGTTCGCGATCGGCCCGTGCGGCCGGTCGCGGCGGCGCGCCACCACCAGTTCGTCGGTGCGGCCAGGCATGTGGCGGCCGGCGATGGACAGCAGGCGTCCGTCGCGGAGTTCTTCCTCGATCAGGAAGCGGGGCAGGTGGCCCCAGCCAAGGCCCTGCAGGATGATCTCCTTCTTCATGCCCTGGTCGGGCACCAGACATTGCGGCGCGCCTTCGACCATGAAGTAGTCCTGCCGAGGCGAATGGCGGGCGGTGTCGCGCATGACGCATTGGGCGAGCGCCCGCATCTGGTCCAGCGTGATCGGCTGCATGAGGCGCTCGGGCAAAAAGCCTGGCGCTGCCACGGGAATGAACGGCACCTTGCACAGATCGATCCATTCCACCCGCGCGTCGCCCTTGTCCACCCAATGCAGGATCAGGTCGGCCTCGTCATCGAAGAGCCGCTCCCAAGGGCCGCCGACGGCTTCGAAATGCAGATGCAGGCGCGTGCCCGGGCATTGGGCGAAGAACCGTCCGAGCATGCCCAGCACCTGCGGCCTCGGGCAGAGGTCGCCGATCACGACATGGATCTCGCTTTCCTCGCCCATCGAGAGCTGGGCGGCATGGACGCGCAGGCCTTCCAGTTCGCGCAGCAGCGATTGCGCCCGGCGGTGGAACGACAGTCCCGCCTCGGTCGGGCGCACGCGATAGCCGCTGCGATCCAGCAGAACGAGGTCGAGCTGCCGTTCGAGCTTGGCGACAGCGGCGAACACCGCCGGGTGCGAGCGATGCAGCAAGGCCGCCGCCGGCTGAAAGCCGCCGGTGCGGATCACCGCATCGAAGCATTGCAAATCGTGCAAGGTGAATTCGGCCATGTCAGCTTTGACTACAGAGTTTGTCCTATCTTTGTAATATCAACAAAAGCTCGTCGCGACTACGTTCCGTTCATTCAACGTTCCAGAAGGATTCTTCATGATGAGTGAGCTGAATTTCGTGACTGTCGGCGACGGCACGCGCATCGCCTATCGTTTCGATGGCGATGCCGCAAAGCCGGTGCTGGTGCTGTCGAACTCCATCGGCACCACGCTGCATATGTGGGACGGGCAGGTCGGCGAGCTGTCCAGGCATTTCCGTGTTCTGCGCTACGACTTTCGCGGCCATGGCGGGTCAAGCGCTCCGGTCGGTGCCTATTCGCTCGACCGGCTTGGCCGCGACGTGATCGAGCTGCTCGATGCGCTCGGGCTTGGGCGGGTGCATTTCCTCGGCCTGTCGCTCGGCGGCTTCGTCGGGCAGTGGCTCGGCATCCATGCGCCCGAGCGCATCGACCGGCTGATCCTGAGCAACACCTCGTCTCATCTCGGGCCGGCAAGCTATTTCGACGAGCGGATTGCCGTTGTCCGGCAGGCGCCTGACATGGCGGAAACCGCCGAAATGTTCCTCAACAACTGGTTCCCCGCGCGGATGGTGGCGGCCAACGAACCGGTCATCGAGGCGTTCCGAACCATGCTGCTCGCTATCGACCGGCAAGGCCTGGCCGGCCTGTTCGCCGCCGTTCGCGATGCCGATCTTCGCCGCACCGTCGCGCTGATCAACCGGCCGACGCTGGTGATCGCCGGCGAGCATGACACGGTGACGGAAGCCAGCCACAGCGAACTGATCGCGGCGGCCGTGCCCGGCGCGAAGCTGGTCGTGCTGCCGGCGGTCCACCTGTCGAACGTGGAGTATCCGGCGGAGTTCATGGAGGCCGTGCTCGGTTTTCTGCGCTGACCGAAAGTCTGCTCCCGTGGGGTCTGCTGCAGAGCGGACCTCACGGCCCCTTGCACATCGGCACCGGCTGCGGTGGCGGTGCCGGGTGGTCCTGCCTGTATTGGGCGATGATCGGTTCGAGGGTTTTTCGCGGCCAGAATTTCGGCGCGCCGATTTCCTTCAGGCAGGATGCGTTCCAATAGGGTGCTTCGCCCGATGGCGAATGGCTTTTCGCCGCCTGCGCGACGGCGGCGATGTCGCGCGATTCCGGATAGATGTAGAGCGTCGTCGGATTGTCCTTCACCATCGCGATGATCTGCTGCGCATCCGTCGGCGACCAGCTGGTGCAGCCATTGCTGCGGCCGCCGGCATAGTCCACCAGCTTGCCGAACGGCACCAGGCCGTCATGGTCGGCGTATGAGCTGTTGGGGCTTTTGCGCATGCACATGCCGCGCAGCACCTGCGCCGCATGGCCGCCGATCACGCGCTGCCTGGCATTGGCGGCTTCGCCTTCGCCGTCGAACTGGATGAAGGTGCGCTGGAAAGCCACGTCCTGTTTCGCGCCGGTGCGATAAAAACCCTTGAAGGATGTTTTCGCCTCGCTGGTCATATAGGCGCCGCCGGCGGTCAGTTCGGAATCCATGGCATTGCCGAAGTTCTTGGAGCACCGCCTGCCGTTCGAAAAATCGGCCGTGCCTTTCAGATTCCGGCCGCCGCCATGACCCGACGAGATGGCGTGAAACGACTGGCTGGCCTCGCAGATGACGTAGTACCGGCGCCCGAGCACGCCGTTGCCCATGTCGCCGGGACGCGTCGCGTCCATGGCGAAATAGCAGGGGTTCCTGACCGCGCCTTGCGCCACCTTTTTCAGGTAGAGCGCGCGTGCCCGCTCCAGCACCACGGTTGAGATCTGGCCGTCGCTGTCGCCGACATGCGCCTGCAGCCAGGCCGGGGTGGCCGAGGGCGCGGCAATGGACCGGACCGTCGCGGTCAGGGCAATGACGATGACAAGAAGGCTGAGGGTGACGACTATACCCAGAGGGAAAAATCTCAACCGCATCGGTTCAATTCTCCTGCCGAAGCCATGCGAATCCCTGCGGTGTCATATCCGCAATCCATCATAAAATGTCTCGCGGCAATCGGCGAAACACATCTTGTTTAGCGCGCCCGCAAGTCCGAACGAAAAACCGGGGCCGGCGCGCGCACCGCCCATAGACCGGGATGCTGGTCCAAGGCTTGCGGCCGATGTCTCCAGCGACATGCGCGATTTTCGATCCGCAAGGGTTAAGCTATGATGTGATTCTGGCGTGGCCCGCGCCTCCTCCCTCCAATGGGAAAGCATCAGTTCATGCGGGGCACTCTCATCACTGAACCGACTGTTCGAGCGCAAGGCATAAGGAGGGGTTGCGAAGACGGCTCGCACCAGGAGGTTTAGCCATGAAACTATCCGCGCCCATCTACCATCTGAAGCGCCAGGCCAGGCTGTTGTCGCGCCAGGCAGGAATTCCGCTCCACCAGGCGCTTGATCGTATTGCCGCGCAGCAAGGTTTTGCCAGCTGGAGCCTGCTTGCGGCCAAGCTGTCCGAGACAGCGCCCGCCGGTAGACTGTTCGCGCAACTCAGACCTGGCGATCTGGTCCTGGTCGGCGCGCGACCCGGCCACGGCAAGACGCTGATGAGCCTCGAACTCGCGGTCGAAGCCATGAAATGTGGCCATCGCAGCGTGTTCTTCACGCTGGAATATACGCAACGCGATGTGCTGGAGCGTTTTCGCGCCATCGGCGTGGAGCCGGCCCGGTTCGACAGCCTGTTCGAATTCGACACGTCCGATGCCATCAGCGCCGACTACATCGTCAGGATCTTGCGATCGGCGCCACGCGGCACGCTGGTGGTCATCGACTATCTGCAACTGCTCGATCAGAGACGTGAGAACCCCGGCCTGATGGAGCAGGTGCGCACGCTGAAGGCTTTCGCGCGCGACAGCGGCGTCATCCTGGTCTTCATCTCGCAGATCGACCGCTCCTACGATCCCGCGACAAAGCCGGTACCCGATATCGGCGACATCAGGTTGCCCAACCCGCTCGATCTGTCGCTGTTCGACAAGACCTGCTTCCTGAACAAGGGCGAGATCCGCTTCCAGGCGGCTTGAGCGTTTTCTCGGCCATGGCTATGCATGGATCATGGTCGAGATCGTCAAACCCGCGCTTGAACATCTGCCGTCCTACAAGGCGGCGCTCGAGCGCGGCTGGTCGCCGGACAATGTGCGGCTCCAGGAGGCGACGCGCGAGCAGTTGGCGGCGATCGAGCAGGATCCGGTGGCCTTCCTGGCCAGCCTCGAAGATCCCGAGGCCAGGGGTGGCCCGATCACCTTGCCGGACGGCAGGCAAGTGGCGCGCCTGCCGGGTTTCCGCCGCTGGATCTGGGATGGCGAGGCATCGGGCTCGATCGGCTTGCGCTGGCAAAAGGGCACGGCGCAACTGCCCTCACATGTGCTTGGCCATATCGGCTATGCGGTGGTGCCATGGAAGCGGCGGCGCGGCTACGCCACGCAGGCCTTGCGGCTGATGCTTGACGAGGCGAGGGCGGTCGGCCTGCCCTATGTCGAGATCACCGCCAAGCCTGGCAATCCGGCCTCGCACAAGGTGATCCTGGCCAATGGCGGCAGGCTGGTCGAGCGCTTCTTCGAGGATGCCGCCTATGGCGGGGTGGAGAGTTTGCGGTTCCGGATCGAGCTGTAGATCGCCTTCTGGGCGACATCAGCGCTGATCGCGCAGCCAGTCGGCCAGCGATGCGCGATGCTTGCCGGCCCTGCCGGTGAAGGCCTCGGCGGACAGCATGGAGTTCAACACCGCCTCGTGCGTCGCTTCCGCCGCCGCGCGGAAAAGCATGTCGATGCGCGCTTCGTTGAGCGCGAGCGGGGGCACCAGGTCGCGGCTTTCATCGTGGTCGACCAGATTGCCGGTGCTGAAGGCGATGGCGATGTCGCCACTGCCATGGCCCCAGAAGGAACCGAGCCGGGCGATGCCGGCCCCGGCGCGGCGCGCCACCCTTTCTAGCTGGCGGTGTTCGATCGGCACATCGGTTGCCAGCACGATCATCACCGAGCCGCGCTCGACCCCGGCCGGTTGTCCGGGGTCCGGCCGGCGCCCATCGGGCAGAACGAGGTCTCCGGGCCTGCCGAAATTCGACAGAACGAGAACGCCGAGGTGATGGCCGCCGGCGAGCGCGATTCTTCTGGACGCCGAGCCGATGCCGCCTTTGAAGCCGAAGCAAGTCATTCCCGTTCCGGCGCCGACATTGCCTTGTTCGACTTCGCCTTCATGCGCGTCCGCCAGCGCGGCGAGGGCGTGTTCCTCTGATATCGCCAGGGCCTGGATGTCGTTCAGCGGACCGTCATTGCATTCGCCGACCAGCGGATTGACGGTTCCGGTGGTGCGGCCGATATCCGGGTTCTGGCGTATGGCGTCGCGGATCAGCGCCGTGGCGCAGGTGCCGACCGAGAGCGTGTTGGTCAGGAGAACAGGCGTTTCGATGGTGCCGAGTTCCTGCACCTGCGCCAGGCCGGTGGTCTTGCCGAAGCCGTTGATGACATGGCTTGCCGCCGTCACCTTCTTGCGAAACAGATTTCCGCCATGCGGCAGGATCGCGGTCACCCCGGTGTTCGTGTCGCCGTTGCGCAGCGTGCAGTGGCCGACGCGTACACCGGGCACATCGGTGATCGCATTGTGTGCGCCCGCCGGCAAGATGCCGCAGCTCAAGCCGAAATCGCTGACGGTGCTTGCCATGTCTGCTCCTGGTCTCACGAGCGGCCCGCGCCCGAGCCGAGGTCCACGTCGGACCGGATTTCCGTATCAGACGTGCTCGTCCGCACACAGCGCATGGTCTGACAGCGCGCGGATGACATAGCAGTCGCCGACCGTCTTGCCGTCGCAGCAGGAGGCGATGCGTTCCAGTTCGGTTTCCAGCCGCTTCAGCTGGGCGATCTTTTCGCGCACCGAAATCAGTTGCTCCTGCGCGATCTTGTCGGCATGGCCGCAGGGCTGCTCCGGGTGGCCGCTGAGATCGATCAGGGCGCGGATGTCCTCGACGGCAAAGCCAAGGTCGCGGGCGTGGCGGATGAAGGCCAGCCGTTCCAGCTCCTGCCTGCTATAGCGGCGCTGGTTGCCTTCCGAGCGCTCGGGCGCCGCGACCAGGCCCATCTGCTCGTAATAGCGGATGGTCGGCACCTTGACCCCGGTGCGACGGGAGAGATCACCGATCGAAAACATGCATTTTGCCTCTTGAAGCTATAGCGACTAGAGCAATTACAGTGCCTGGCATCAGGGTTCAAGACCCGTGAGGCGGCGCGTCGCGCGGGTGAGAAAGCAGACGGGTGATGGATGACTTCTCCTCTAAGGCAGACACGGTTCAGGATCGGCGGCATGGACTGCGCTTCCTGCGCGGCCAAGATCGACACGGCGGTGCGCCGCCTCGACGGTGTCGCCGACGTCTCGGTTTCGGTGACCGGCGCCAGCATGACGGTCAGCCATGGCGGCCTGCTCAATGACGACAAGGTGCTGCGGCAGGTGGCGCGGCTGGGTTACGGCATCGTCAAGGCGGAGGGCAGGGCCGATGGGCCGTCGGCCAGGGCGCATGACCATGCCGATCATGATCACGAAGGCCATGACCATGAAGGTCACGGCCACGAAGGCCACGGCCACGGCGGCGGCCAACAAATCACCGACGAGGCCGCTGGCTCATCCCACCTTCACAGCCACGCTGAGCCGGGGCAGGCGTGGTGGCGCAGCCGCCGCTCGGCGCTGACGCTGGCCTGCGCGGCGGCGCTTCTCGCCGCCTATGGCATCGGCCATCTGCTTCCTTCGGCCGAGCGCTGGGTTTTCCTGGCTGCGTTGCTGGTCGGTCTCGTACCGATCGCGCGGCGTGCGCTGATGGCGGCGCTGGCCGGCACGCCGTTCTCGATCGAGATGCTGATGACCATCGCCGCTGTTGGCGCGGTGATGATCAATGCAACGGAAGAAGCGGCCGCCGTGGTGGTGCTGTTCCTGATCGGCGAGCTGCTGGAAGGTGTGGCCGCCAGCCGGGCGCGGGCCAGCATCCAGGGCCTGGCCGACCTGGTGCCGAAGACGGCGCTGGTCGAGCGTGGAGGCGGCACGGTTGAAGTTCCCGCGGACCTGGTTGCCGTCGGCGACGTCATCGTGGTGCGGCCCGGCGACCGCATTCCGGCCGATGGCGAGATAACAGAGGGTTCGAGTGACATCGACGAGGCGCCGGTGACCGGCGAGAGTACGCCGAAGCGCAAGGGTGTCGCGGACATCGTCTTCGCCGGCACGATCAACAGCGATGGCGTGCTGAAAGTGCGGGTGACGGCTGCCGCTTCCGACAACACCATCGCCCGCGTCGTGCGCCTGGTCGAGGAGGCGCAGGAGGCCAAGGCGCCGACCGAGCGCTTCATCGACCGCTTTTCAAGATACTATACGCCCGGTGTTCTGGCCGTCGGCGCGCTGGTGGCCGTGCTGCCGCCGCTGATCGCCGGCGGCGACTGGAACGAATGGATCTACAAGGGCCTGGCGATCCTCTTGATTGGCTGCCCCTGCGCGCTGGTGATTTCGACGCCCGCCGCGATCGCGGCGGGGCTCGCGACCGGCGCGCGGCGCGGCCTGTTGATGAAGGGCGGTGCGGTGCTGGAAGGCTTTCGCCGGATCACCGCGGTTGCCTTCGACAAGACCGGCACGCTGACCGCGGGCAAGCCTGTCGTTACCGACATCGTCGCCTATGGCCGCGATGAGCGCAGCGTGCTGGCGCTGGCGGCGGCACTCGAACAAGGCTCCAGCCATCCGCTGGCGGCGGCGATCCTGGATAGGGCGAGGGCGGACAAGGCGCCGGTCCCGCCGGCGCTGGCGGCCAAGGCGATTTCTGGCATGGGCGTCGAAGGCAATGTCGGCGGCGTGGCTGTGTTCCTCGGCTCCGGCCAGGCGGCGGGCGAACGCGCTGCGATGACGCAAGCGCAGCGTCTTGCCGTCGACGGTCTCAACGGTGAGGGCAAGACCGTGTCGGTGCTGGTGGCGGATGGCGTGGTGGCCGGGCTGATCGCCATGCGTGACGAGCCACGGCCGGATGCGGCAGCCGGCGTCGCGGCACTCAAGGTAGAGGGCATCCGCGCGGTGATGCTGACCGGCGACAATCGCCGCACGGCGCAAGCCATCGCCGGTTCGCTCGGCATCGAGGCGCGGGCGGAATTGTTGCCGCAGGACAAGCAGCGCATCGTCGGCGAATTGCAGCGCGAAGGGTTCAAGGTGGCCAAGGTCGGTGATGGCATCAACGACGCGCCGGCGCTCGCCGCCGCCGATATCGGCATCGCCATGGGCGGCGGCACCGATGTGGCGCTGGAGACGGCCGACGCGGCGATCCTGCATGGCCGTGTCCGGGACGTTGCCCGCATGGTGCGGCTGTCGCGGGCGGTGATGGCCAATATCGGCCAGAACATCACCGTGGCGCTGGGGCTGAAGGCAGTGTCCCTGGTCACCACCATTGCCGGCATCACCGGCCTGTGGCCAGCGATCCTGGCCGACACCGGCGCCACCGTGCTGGTCACCGCCAACGCCATGCGCCTGTTGCGCTGGCGCGGGTGAGGGCTTGTCGCGGGCTATTCGGCCGGGGCCGTCAGTGGCGGCGTGGCGTTGCTGCGGGCTTCCCAGAGCTGGGAGACGACAGCCACCACCACGGCGACCAGCATGGCGAAAGCGCCGACCACCGGCAGGCTGCGGTAGCCGTAGCCGGCATTGAGCATGGCGGCGCCGAGCGACGCTGCCAGCGCGATGCCGACATTGAAGCCGGACGGGATCAGCGAGGAGGCAAGATTGGACGCGTCGGCCGTCCAGGCCAGGATGCGGGTCTGGATCGGCGTGCCGATGGCGAAGTTGAGGCCACCCCAGATGACGATCGCCACGATCATCGGCAGGGGATAGGGGCTGACGGCGTAGATGACCGCCAGCGTCACCGCCTGCAAAGCGAGCATGGTGATCAGCGACGGCATCAGCTTCCAGTCGGACAGCTTGCCGCCGAGGAAGACGCCAAGCGTCGCGCCGACGCCATTGAGCAACAGCACCCAGGGCACCAGGTCTTCGTCGAGCCCGGTGACCTCAAGCAAGGTCGGCGTGATGTAGGTGAACAGGCAGAACTGGCCGAGCATCAGCATGAGCATCAGGATCAGCGAGGTCCAGACCTGCTGGCGCGCCAGCACGCGGACCTCACGCGCCAGGCCGGCGGGCTTGGCCTGATATCCGGCGGTGCGCGGCAACAGCGCCGCCATGGCGCAAGTTGCCGCCACGCCGAGCGCGCACATCACCCAGAAGGTCGCGCGCCACCCCCAGATGTTGCCGATGGCGGTGCCGGCCGGCACGCCGATGACGTTGGATACGGTGAGGCCGGACAGGATGACCGCGACTGCCATGCCGCGTTTGTCCTCGGGAACGAGGCCGACCGCGACCACCATGGCGACGCCGAAATAGGCACCGTGCGCGACGGCCACGGCGATGCGCAGCAGCAGCATCGAGGTGAAGTCTGGCGCCAGCGCACAGGCCGCCTGGCCGATGGTGAAAGCGATGGCGAGGCCGAGCAGCAAGGTCTTGCGCGGCAGCGATTTGGTGGCGAGCGCCAGCAGCGGGCCGCCAATGGCGATGCCGCAGGCGTAGCCGGAGACCAGATAGCCGGCGGATGGAACCGAAACGCCGAGCCCCTCAGCCACTTGCGGCAGCACGCCGGCAATGACGAATTCGGTGGTGCCGAAAGCAAAAGCGGCAATGAACAGGGCAATGAGCGGAAGCGACATGGGAAAGCCTTGGCTGGAATGGCGTCAAACCACGGATGGGCGGCGCGGGCAATCCAGAAATTTTTGTCGCGACTTTAGCTTTTCTTGACCGCTCCCCTTGCCGCTGGCGCGCAATCTCGAAAAGGGCATGCCGGCAGCGGGCAAGCCGCTAAACAGGGGTCCTGCGCCCGTAAGGGATCTTCAGCCATGCACGCTCATGAAAATAATAGAGCAGCGATTTGGTGAAGACCTCCGTCACGCCGATGGCGGCGGCCAGCTTGATGCTGCCAGTCACCACAAGTGAGATGATCATCGTGTCGATGGTGCCGGTTATTCGCCAGGAAAGCGCCTTGGCGAAACTGCGCGAATGGGTATCCATCGATTTCCTCCCGGGGGCATCAGATGCTTAGCCGACGGGCGGCAGGGTGAGCAAAGACTAATTTTTCCGTTCAAGCCGGAATGACGCAAGCTTGTTCCCAACTTGACGCCGCCGCGGCAAATCCGTTCTCGCTAGCTTGCCTTCAGTCGGGATCCTGTGAGAAGGCCGCGCTCTTCCAGCACCGGATAGGCCATCGAGGCCAGCAGCGAATTGATCTGCTTCAGGTCGCGGATGGTGTCGAGATGGATCGAGCTGGTCTCGACGCTTTTGGCGGTGCCTTCGCGCAGCCGCAGGAAATGGCTGGCGCTGGTTTCCTTCTCGCGGTCGCGCAACTGGTCCTTCTCCAGCACCAGCTGGCGGGCCGTTTCGGGGTCGCGCGAGACCAGCACGTTGAAGGCAAGCCTGGCGTTGGCCAGCACCGAGCCGTGGAAGGCGCACAATTCGCTCCAGCCCTCGTCGGTGAATTCCAGCCCGCGATCGACTTTCTTCTTCACATGCACCAGCATGTTGCGCACGATGATGTCGCCGACCTGCTCGAGCTTGACGCAGGCGCCGATCAGTTCCTGGCAGCGCAGCGCCTCGTCCTCGGTCAGCGGGTTCTTGGTGACCTTGGCGAGATAGAGCTTGATCGCAGCATGCTTGCGGTCGACACGATCGTCGAGCGCGGCCAGCGCCTTGATCTTGTCGGCGTCGGCGCTCTCATAGAGCTCGATGATGCGCTTCAGCATGATCTCGACCGTCTCGCAGACCCGCACCACTTCGCGCGTCGCGTTGGCCAGAGCCTGGCTCGGCACGTCGAGCGCGCTTTCGTTGAGCGCGGACAATTCGATGACGTCGAGCGAGGCGGCCGGTGCTGCCCTGGTACCGAGTTCGACGATCTTCTCCGAGGCGCGGTAGACGAAGCCGGCCAGCGGCAGGCCTGCGAGCAGGATGATGACGTTGAACAGGATATGGGCGTTCACGATCTGGTCGGCCGCCGTCGCGCCGAGGAAGCCGACATGGGGCCGGACGATCATGAACAGGACCAGCATGACCAGCGAGCCGAGCCCGCGCATCAGCAGATTGCCGATCGGCACGACGCGCACGGCTGGCCCGGCCGACCGGGTCAGCATTGGCGCGATGATCGAGGAGCCGAGATTGACGCCGAGGATGAGGACGACGCCGAGTTCCGGGCTGATCAGGCCGCGGCCGGCCAGCGTCGCCATCAAAAGCACCGCGGCGATGCTCGACTGGAACAGCCAGGTGATCAGCGCCGCCAAGAGATAGGCGGTGATGGAATCGCTGGAGAAGTAATTGATGATGACCGGCATGAGCTGGCTGTTGCGCAGCGGCTCCGACGCCTGGCCGATCATTTCCAGCGACAGGATCAAGAGGCCGATACCGACCAGGATGCGGCCGGTCTGGCGCCAGTCGCGCCGCTCGGTGGCCATGAACATCACCGTGCCGGTGATCAGGCAGAGCGGCACCAGCAGCGTAAGGTCGAAGGTCAGCAGCTTGACCACCAGCGCCGAGCCGATCTCGGCGCCGCGCACCGCCAATTGGCCGGCCGCGCCCGAGACGATGCCGGAACCGGCGAAGGAGCCGACCAAAAGTGTCACGGCGGTCGAGCTCTGCAGGGCGATGGCAAGGCCGGTGCCGGCCAGCACCGCCATGATCGGATTGCGCATGGTGGCGCGCAGCCTGTGGCGCAGCACGTCGCCATAGGCGCGTTCGACGCCGGTCTTCACCATGCGGGTGGCAAACAGCATCAGCGCGACGGCGCCGGCTAGGTGCAGGAGGACGACGGAACCGCTCATTTCGGCGCCGGCATGCGGACAGGGCACGCGGTGCGGGCGGCGCGGCGAACAGGCGGAAAAGCAAGGGTTCGAATCATGGCCATGGCACTGTGAATAATAGCCGGAATATTTTAGCCGAATAATAAAAATTTGGCGATTTCAAGAGGCCGTCGCGGCGCGACATGCCGTGTCGGGAAATGGATGGGTGCGCAAATGGTTGCAGTGGCCGCTCAGGAGAACGGCCACTTTGCCGGTGGTCTAGCCCCCCGTCTTTGCGAGAATGTTCAAATATCGGCATTAAGCGGAAGATTTCATTACGTAATTGTAATGCCGATGTTCAGTTTCAGTTCATCCGCTGGCCACTATTCCTCGGGCATCGACAACAAAGGAGATTTCTGATGAAGCGCATTGTTCTTTCTGTCCTTGCCGTCTCGATCCTGGCCGCCACCTCACTCACCGGCCAGGCCGCGCCGATGAGCGCGCCGGCCGCGCCGCAGTCGAACTACGCCAAGGTCGACTGGCAGAAGCCCGGCCACCACAATGATGTGAGGAAGCGCGTCTTCAAGAAAAAAGTCGTCGTGAAGCGGAACCACTGGCGCAATGGCCAGAAATATTCCGGCTGGCGGCAGCACCAGCCGATCCGCGACTATGGCCGCTACGGCCTGCATCGTCCCGGCCGCGGCCAGGAATGGATCCGTGTCGGCAACGACTATGTGCTGGTCGGCATCCTCTCGGGCGTCATCTTCGGCGCGCTTGCCGCGCAATAGGTTCCCGCATAGCGGGACTGGGAAGGAAGGCGGCCCGCAACGGCTGCCTTTCTTTTTGCCCTGTGGAAACCGGGTATGGCCCGTATTGGGGGTCGTCGGAATTCGCTGGCATGATTATATGGTGGGGAAACGAGTTCCCTCAATGCGCTTTCCGCCCGCCTTTCTCGACGAGATCCGCGACCGCGTGCCGATTTCATCGGTTATCGGCCAGCGCGTGGCCTGGGACCGCAGGAAGACCAACGCGTCGCGCGGCGACTTTTGGGCCTGCTGCCCGTTCCATGGCGAGAAGAGCCCGTCCTTCCACTGCGAGGACAAGAAGGGCCGCTACCATTGTTTCGGCTGCTCGGTCTCGGGCGATCATTTCAAATTCCTGACCGAACTCGACGGAATGAGTTTCCCTGAAGCGGTCGAGAAGATCGCCGACATGGCCGGCGTACCGATGCCGGTCCGCGACGCCCAGGAGGAGCGCCGCGAGAAGGAACGCGCCAGCCTTACCGACGTCATGGAAATGGCGACCGCCTTTTTCCAGGAACGGCTGCAGGGTCCGGAAGGAGCGAAAGCCCGCGCCTATCTGCGTGATCGTGGGTTGACGCCGGCCACGCAGCAGTCATTCCGGCTTGGCTTCGCGCCCGATAGCCGCAACGCACTGAAAGAGCATCTCGCGGCAAAAGGCGTGCCGAAGGCGGATATCGAGGCTTGCGGACTGGTGCGTCATGGCGACGACATTCCGGTCTCCTATGACTGGTTCCGCGACCGCATCATGTTCCCGATCCCGGATTCGCGCGGCAAGATCATCGCTTTCGGTGGCCGTGCGCTGGCGCCCGACGCGCTGGCCAAATACATGAACTCGCCCGACACCGAGCTCTTCCACAAGGGCAATGTGCTCTACAATTTCGCGCGTGCGCGCAAGGCGCTCGCCAAGGACGGCACGGTCATTGCCGTCGAAGGCTATATGGACGTGATCGCGCTGGCGCAGGCCGGTTTCGAGAATGTCGTGGCGCCGCTCGGCACCGCGCTCACCGAAAACCAGCTGGAGCTGTTGTGGCGCATGGCGCCGGAGCCGATGCTGTGCTTCGACGGCGACAAGGCTGGTCTGAAGGCGGCGTGGCGGGCCGCCGACTTGGCGTTGCCTTCGGTGCAGGCCGGCCGCTCGGCGCGCTTCGCGCTGCTGCCGGAAGGCAAGGATCCCGACGATCTCGTCAAGGCCGAGGGACCGGAGGCTTTCCGCGCCGTGCTTGCCGAAGCGCGTCCGCTGGCCGACCTGTTGTGGATGCGCGAGACGTCAGGCGGCGTCTTCGACACGCCGGAGCGCCGGGCGGAACTGGAGAAGCGGCTGCGCGAACTCACCAGCCGCATCCGCGACGAGAGCCAGCGCTACCACTACCAGCAGTGGATGCGCGAGCGGGTGCTGAACTTCTTCAGCGCCCAGCGCGATGCGCGGCAAGGCCGTCAGGACTGGAAACCGGGACAGGGCAAGACTTCGGCGCCCGGCGGACAATTCGCCAAGCCGGGTGGCGGCCGCATGGCAATCACCGAAAGCCTTGGCCAGTCGGCGCTGGTCAAGCGCGGCAGCGAGGGCATGTCGGTGCGCGAGGCGACGATCATCGTGGCCTTGGTCAACCATCCGGCGCTGATCGACGAGAATTTCGCCCACGTCGAATTTCTCGACCTCGCCAATTCCGAGCTCCAGCGGCTGCATGCCGCCATCCTCGATGCGATGGCGCACGACATGGCCAATGATCGCCATGCCGTGGTGGCGACGATCGAGCGTGCCGGCTGCGCCGAGATCTGGGAGCGCGCCGTCGGCCTGATCCGGCGGGCGCGGCAATGGCCGGCGCTGGAGACGGCGGCACTCGACGACGCCCGCGACGCTCTGAACCAGGCCCTGCACTTGCAGCGCAGCGCGCGCACCTTACATAAGGAACTGAAACAGGCGGAAGCGGCGCTCGAAGCAGATCCCTCGGACGAAAACTTCCGCCATCTGATCGAAATTCAGGCGCAATTTCAGGATGTACAGGCGACGGAAGCGCTGATCGAAGGATTTGGCGTTTCGTCGGGCAGGGCTGGGCGAGCCTAAGTGCAGCTGAGTGCAGGAATGAGAGCGTGGCCAGGCTTCCCAGTGGAGCAAGGCGCGCTAAGTCGGGTAATTGATTCGCTTTTTTCATGCGAATCATGCCAGAGGCGCTTGACCTTCAGACAGAATGGCGGAATCAGGACGATTCGAAACGTTAACCCGCACCCGCGCCGACGGGAAATGAGCGATGTGAGGTACTGGTCACTGGACAGGCAGGCCGCCTGCCACAGATATCAGGGTTAATCTGGACTTAACGATCAATGAAGTTAGTGGCCCGGTGAAGCGCGTTTCGAAACGAGCCTATCCGATTTGACTGGTCCGACAGCTTACGCGGCCCCGATGCCCGGCCGCTAGGAGAAGATAAAAATTATGGCGACTAAGGAAAAGGAAGAGGTCGAGACCGAACGCGAAGGCGCCACCGATGGCCCTCTGCTCGACCTTTCCGATGATGCTGTCAAGAAGATGATCAAGGCCGCCAAGAAGCGCGGCTATGTCACGATGGACGAGTTGAATTCGGTGCTGCCTTCCGAGGAAGTGACCTCCGAGCAGATCGAGGACACGATGGCGATGCTGTCCGACATGGGCATCAACGTCGTCGAGGATGACGAGCAGGGCGAAGAGGCCGAGGCCGGCGACACCGCGGCGGACGCCGAGGAAGATGCCAACGAGCTGGCCGAACAGACCGGCACGGCGGTTGCCGCCACCACCACCAAGAAAGAGCCGACCGACCGCACCGACGATCCGGTGCGCATGTATCTGCGCGAGATGGGCTCGGTGGAGCTTTTGTCGCGCGAGGGCGAAATCGCCATTGCCAAGCGCATCGAGGCCGGCCGCGAGACGATGATCGCGGGCCTGTGCGAAAGCCCGCTGACCTTCCAGGCCATCATCATCTGGCGCGACGAGCTCAACGAATCCAAGATCCTGCTGCGCGAGATCATCGATCTCGAAGCCACCTATGCCGGCCCGGAAGCCAAGCAGGCGCCGGTGGTCGAGCGCATCGAGGAAGCGCCCAAGGCCGAGGAAAAGCCGCGGCGCGGGCGCGACGATGAAGACGACATCACCAATGTCGGCGCCGATACGCGCGGCATCGGGGACGACGACGAGGAAGACGAGGACGAGGCGAGCCTCTCGCTGGCGGCCATGGAAGCGGAACTGCGTCCGCAGGTCATGGAGACGCTCGACGTCATCGCCGACACCTACAAGAAGCTGCGCAAGCTGCAGGACCAGCAGGTCGAGAACCGTCTGGCCGCGGCCGGCACGCTATCGCCCAGCCAGGACCGCCGGCTGAAGGAGCTGAAGGACCAGCTGATCAAGGCTGTGAAGTCGCTGTCGCTCAACACGGCGCGCATCGAGGCGCTGGTCGAGCAGCTCTACGACATCAACAAGCGCCTGGTGCAGAACGAGGGCAAGCTTTTGCGCCTCGCCGAAAGCTATGGCGTGCGCCGCGAGGAGTTCCTGAAGGAATATCAGGGTTCCGAGCTTGACCCCAACTGGACGCGCGCGATCGGCAACCTGACCTCGCGCGGCTGGAAGGAATTCACCAAGAACGAGAAGGATGCGATCAAGGACCTGCGCGCCGAGATCCAGCACCTGGCCACCGAAACGGCGATCTCGATCCTGGAATTCCGCAAGATCGTCAACCAGGTGCAGAAGGGCGAGCGCGAAGCCGCGATCGCCAAGAAGGAAATGGTCGAGGCCAATCTGCGCCTCGTCATCTCGATCGCCAAGAAATACACCAATCGCGGCCTGCAGTTCCTCGACCTCATCCAGGAAGGCAATATCGGCCTGATGAAGGCGGTTGATAAGTTCGAATACCGCCGCGGCTACAAGTTCTCGACCTACGCGACATGGTGGATCCGGCAGGCGATCACGCGTTCGATCGCCGACCAGGCGCGCACCATCCGCATTCCGGTGCACATGATCGAGACGATCAACAAGATCGTGCGCACCTCGCGCCAGATGCTGCACGAGATCGGCCGCGAGCCGACGCCGGAGGAACTGGCCGAAAAGCTAGCCATGCCGCTGGAAAAAGTGCGCAAGGTGTTGAAGATCGCCAAGGAGCCGATCTCGCTCGAAACGCCGGTCGGCGACGAGGAGGATTCGCATCTGGGCGATTTCATCGAGGACAAGATGGCGATCCTGCCGATCGACGCCGCGATCCAGGCCAATCTGCGCGAGACGACGACGCGCG
Organism: Mesorhizobium huakuii; assembly: GCF_030160235.1. GTDB lineage: Bacteria > Pseudomonadota > Alphaproteobacteria > Rhizobiales > Rhizobiaceae > Mesorhizobium > Mesorhizobium huakuii. The sequence goes on along the minus strand of NZ_BSNY01000030.1, from coordinate 48,262 downwards.
TTCTGGCCTCGCTGACGCCGCGCGAGGAGCGCGTGCTGCGCATGCGCTTCGGCATCGGCATGAACACCGACCACACGCTGGAGGAAGTCGGCCAGCAGTTCTCGGTCACCCGCGAGCGTATCCGCCAGATCGAAGCCAAGGCGCTGCGCAAGCTCAAGCACCCGAGCCGGTCGCGCAAGCTGCGCAGCTTCCTCGACAGCTGAGACATACCGACAGCAAGAATAGAAGGGCGCCACCGGCGCCCTTTTTCGTTTGCGGCACGCGCTCTTGCGGCTCGCCCCCTTCAGGAGGATAATTTCCAGGTCGGATGCATTTTCTGGGCGACAACCCGGATGCCCGCCCCGGCGAAGAGGCCGTGCTCCGTGGCCCCGGAGGGAGGCGTACCATGACGACCTACATCATGCTGATGAACTGGACCGAGCAGGGCGCGAAGAACGTGCGCGATTCGCCCAAGCGCCTCGACGCCGCCAGGAAGCAGCTGGGCGACATGGGCGGATCATTCAAGGCGTTCTACCTGACCATGGGCGAATACGACATGGTGGCGGTGGTCGAAGCGCCCGATGATGCGGTGCTTGCGCGTTTCGCGCTGATGCTGGCCGCGAACGGAAACCTCAAGTCACGGACGCTGAAAGCTTTCCCGGAATTCGCCTACCGCGAGATCATCTCCTCGCTTGGATGAAGCAAGCGACAGGGCCTCATGAAGGCAGCGGCCAAGTGCCGGCCTGACGGCGCTTTGCCGCAGGACAGGACGCGTCGGCGTGATAGACTGCGGCCAGGGGAGATTGCGATGAAAAAAGCCTCGATTTTGGCCGCCGGCCTTGCCTTGATGTCGTCGATGCCGGTTGCCGCCGGTGCCGCCGCGCAAAAACCGGTCGGCATGGCCAATCCGGCGTCCGTCCATTGCGGCGAGATCGGCGGGCACCTGGTGATCAGGAAAGACAGAGCCGGCAACGAATACGGCTTCTGCCGGCTTCCCAAAGGGCGCCTCTGTGAAGAGTGGGCGCTGTTTCGCGACAACAAATGCGTCGGGCCAAAGGCGGCCATGCACGGCAAGTGATGCGCACGCTCTATAGGGTGAGATGATGTCCGAAACACATTCGCATCTTTGGCCCGGCGTGCCGCTCGCCCTCGGCTCGGCTGCTCTGTTCGGCGCGACGCCACCGCTTTCCAAGCTGCTGCTCAATGCCGTGAATCCCTTCATGCTGGCCGGCCTGCTCTATCTCGGCGCCGGTGTCGGCCTTGCTCTCTATCGCTTGCTTCGCGGCAAGCAGGCGGCGGCCGGTGAAGCGCAACTGGCCGCCCGGGATATCCCCTGGTTGGCGCTGGCAATCGGCATGGGTGGCATCCTAGCGCCGGTGCTGCTGATGTTCGGTCTCAGCCTCAACACGGCGTCCAGTTCAGCCCTGCTGCTCAACCTGGAAGGGCTGGCGACGATGGCGATCGCCTGGCTCGTCTATCGCGAGAATGTCGACCGGCGCCTGCTTTTCGGCGCCTTCGCCATCCTGGCGGGCGCGGTGCTGTTGTCGTGGGATGGCGGCGGCGTTGCTTTCAACCCGGGCGCTCTGCTGGTGGCGGGAGCTTGCGTGGCCTGGGGGCTGGACAACAATTTCACGCGCAGGATTTCGGCCACCGACCCCGTGGTGATCGCCATGCTGAAAGGGCTGGTGGCGGGTGTGGCCAATGTCGGGTTGGCGCTTGCCGCCGGAGCGTCTTTTCCCGCGATGTCGGTTGTCGCGGCCACGGCCGCGGTCGGCTTCCTCGGCATCGGCGTCAGCCTGGTGATGTTCATCCTGGCGCTGCGCCATCTCGGGACGGCGCGGACAGGCGCCTATTATTCGCTGGCTCCGTTCATCGGCGCGCTGCTGGCCATCGCCATGCTGGGCGATGCCGTCACCCTCAAACTGGTGATTGCTGGGCTCCTGATGGGCGTCGGCCTGTGGCTGCATTTGTCGGAGCGCCATGAGCACGAGCACGACCATGAAGCGCTGGAACATGAGCACAGCCATGTGCATGACGAGCACCACCAGCACGATCATGACGGGCCGGTGAGCGAACCGCATTCGCACTGGCACCGGCACGCGCCGATGCGCCACCGGCATCCGCATTATCCGGACCTGCATCACCGGCATAGCCACGGCTGAGCATGCCAGGATCATGCTCAAGCAAACACCCAAGCCTGAACTGACCGTCTGGTACAACACGCGTTGTCCTGTCTGCGATGCGGGCATCAACTGGCAGAAGCGGCGGCTGGTCGAAGCGGTCAAGGCCGGGCGGATCGAGTTTCGCGACATCAATCTGGAGCCGTCGGCACTTGGCCATTTTGGCGCGTCGCTGGAGGATATCCGCCGCCGGCTGCACGCCACCGACGCGGCCGGCCGGCTGCTGGTCGGTGCCGATGTCGCGATCGCCATATGGCGGGCGACACAAGGCGAGGGCTGGCTGGCCGCGCTTTTCGGCAATCCGGTTGCCTTGCCGCTGACGCGCCTTGCCTATGACCGGTTCGCCGACCTGCTCTACGCCTGGAACCGGCGCAAGGGCCGCTGGTAATCCTAGCCGTGCCGGTTGCCTCTCTTAGCATTGACTTCAATCAATGCTGCTCTGCTGGATGGCACCGATCATGGAACCATCATTTTTTGATGAGGGTATGGGATGGAGAAGATCGACTTCAAAAAAATCATGAAGGCGTTCTGGCAGCCTCCTGCTGGTGTGTTTTCCCTGGTCGATGTTCCCAAGCTGCAGTTTGCCATGATCGACGGCAAGGGTGACCCAAATACCTCCGAAGAATACCGGCGTGCGATCGAATGGCTCTACTCGGTAAGCTATCCCCTGAAGTTCATGTCGAAAAAGGAGTTCGGCAAGGATTATGGCGTGGCTCCGTTGGAAGGCCTCTGGTGGGCCGAGGACATGTCGAGTTTCCTGACAGGCAAGAAGGATCTCTGGTCGTGGACCATGATGATCATGCAGCCAGACTGGATCACGGCCGAGATGTTCGAGGCGGCCCTCGAAAAGGCGCGCGCGAAGCTCGGCCAGCCGCCCGAAAGCCTCAGATTGCAGTTCTTTCACGAAGGGCTGGCGGTGCAAATCATGCATATCGGACCCTATAGCGCTGAAGGACCTACGATCCTGCGCCTGCATGAGGAATTCCTGCCCGCCAACGGTCTCGTCGAAAGCGGGAAACACCACGAGATCTACCTGGGTGACCCTCGCAAGGCGGCACCAGAAAAACTGAAAACGGTGATCCGCCAGCCGGTCAAGAAACGATAGGCCTGGCGCCAACGCAGGTCGAAGGGGCCTGAAATTATCTTCGAGCCTGACGTCAGACGCTTGCGCAGCGGTCATCGACCCGCGAAGCTCCTTCTGGAGCCTTTCGTCGTTTCATGGAAACGGCGAACACTCTAACTCCTTGTTTTGACGCAATTCCCAAGGGAAAGCGCTACGCGCTTTTCCCGGGAAAACCGCTCACACCTTTGCTGGAATTGCTCCAGCCGCGCGTCCCGGCGAAAGCAAGCCTCTGGCGCGGCATTCAGATACATCGTAAGATATATCTTGACTCCATGGAAGCGCGTGCCTACTTAAGATATATCGTAAGATAGAACTCAAGGAGCAATCAATGCACAAGGATAGTCATTTCGGGCGCGGTCATTTCGGTGAGCGCATGTTCATGCACATGGCCGGCAAATTCGGCGGACGGGGTGGTGGTTTTGGCCCGTTCGGCCATGGCGGTCGCGGTGGCGGACGCGGTGGCCCGGGCGACATGTTCCGCGCCGGCCGCATGCTGGCCGACGGCGATCTCAAGCTGATCACGCTGTCGCTGCTGGCCGAGGCGCCGCGCCACGGCTACGACATCATCAAGGCGCTGGAAGAGCGCACCAGCGGCATCTACAGCCCGAGCCCGGGCGTGGTCTACCCGACGCTGACCTTCCTCGAAGAGGCCGGTTATGCCGTCTCGTCGAGCGAAGGCAACAAGAAGGTGTTTTCCATCACCGAGGCCGGGCAAGCGCATCTTGCCGACAATCGCGAGATGATCGACGGCGTGCTCGACCACCTCGAGCGCTTCGGCCGCAAGATGGCCAAGGCACGCGACTGGTTCGGCTGGAACGATGACGGCGAGGACCGCCGCGGCGGCCGGGGCGGGCGTGGCGAGCGTTCGGAAACGCGTGACGAATTCCGCGCCATTCGCCACCGCCTGCGCGCGGCGCTCGGCGAGATCGTCGATGCCCCGGCCGACAAGCAGGCCGAGGCGATCGCCATTCTCGAAGCAGCGGCGGAAGCGCTGGAAGCGCTGACGCATCGCTGAGCCAAGCGCGATAAACGCATGAAAAAAGCCCGGGGCGACCCGGGCTTTTTTGCGTCAGCGGAAATGCGGATCATTCCTTGCCGCCATGCTCGCTGATCAGCTTTTCGTTGCGGGCCTTTTCGATCCTGGCGGTCATCTCGGCCGACTGGCGCTCGTCGGCGCGGTACTTGACCAGGTTCGCCGGGCTGCCGGTCAAGAGCAGGATACCCATGGCCAATAACCCTTGGTCGGCAGGTCGACTGCATTTTTGAACACTGTTCACAAAATCCCGGATGTGATAAACAGGGGGGAATTCGCGGTTCGAAGCAGCGCGCCGCGAAAGGCAAGGGCATGTACAAGGACTGACATGGCACTGGACAAGGAAGAGACGGGCGAGCGCGTGCTGGCCATTGCCGAGGTGCTGCTCAACGAGGGCGGCATGGACAATTTGAAGGCCAGGACCATCGCCGAGCAGGCGGGCATCTCGGTCGGCTCGGTCTACAATCTGTTTTCCGACCTCGACGGCGTGCATCGTGCCGTCAACATGCGGCTGCTCGACCGGCTGGGGGCGGCAGGGGCGGCGGCGATGGCGGATCTTTCCCAGCGCGGCATCACCGATGTGCGCCAGCGCCTCCTGGCGCTGGCCGGCGCCTATGTGCGCTTCGTCGAGGCGCATCCCGGCAGCTGGCCGGCGCTGCTCGCTTTCAACAGGCGGCGTCCGACGCTGGTCGAGCCGGATGCCTATGAGGCGCGGCTCGACCAGCTGTTCGAGATCATTGCCGGCGTGCTCGCCGGCGGCGATTTCGACCTCGACGACGATACGCGCCGGATCGCCGCGCGCACATTGTGGTCAAGCGTGCATGGCATCGTCACCAGCGGCTACGCCGGCAGGTCCGTTCGCCGGCAGGTCGACGAGATCGACCAGCAGATCGAGCTGCTGGTCGCCGTCTTCATCAGGGGGCTGGAACGCGGCGGCACATTCGCGCATGCTGGGACAACAGCGTCGTGAATCGCGAACAGGGCAGGCCGCGATTGCAGGGCGAAAAAGGAGATTTGAGCGATGTCTTTTCTGAAACGTCTTTTCGGTGGCGGCGGCGGTGAAGCGGCCGAACCCAAGAGTGCCGCACCCGCCAAGCAGGTCGAGCACAAGGGTTTCCTGATCAGCGCCACGCCTTACAAGAACGATGGCCAGTACCAGACATGCGGCATCGTCTCCAAGGAGATCGACGGCGTGGTGAAGGAACACAAATTCATCCGTGCCGACCGCTTCGCCGGCCTCGACGACGCCGTCGACATCTCGATCAAGAAGGGCATCCAGCTGGTCGACGAACAGGGCGAGCGGATTTTCGGGTAGGGCTTCGGCCACATACCGCCTGCATAAATCCAGCTTATCATCACCCCTAGTTTTTGAAGACGTTACACCGACTTCCACCGCCTGTAGCTTCGACGCTACACATTGGAAATGACTGGGATTTGGTGGGTCGATGCAGACATATGCGCGGGTGGTGGTTGTTGGCGGCGGGTGCGTCGGCGCGGGTATCCTTTACGGCTTGGCCAAGCGAGGCTGGACCGACGTCGCCCTGCTCGAACGCATGCAGCTGACGGCCGGCTCGACCTGGCATGCGGCCGGCCTCGTCCCGTCCTATGCCCGCAACATCAATATCGGCCGGATGATCAACAAGACCATCGAGATCTATGAAGGGCTCGAGGCCGAGACCGGGCAGCCGGTCGGCTGGCACAAATGCGGCCAGCTGCGGATCGCCAATTCCAGGGACCGGCTCGACGAATACAAGAGCTATATGAGCGTGGCTGGCGTTCAGGGCATGCGGGCGCACTTGCTGTCGCCGGCGGAGGCGAGGGCGCTCTGCCCGCTTCTCGACAACAAGCATATGCTGGGTGCGCTCTATCATCCCGATGACGGCCATATCGCGCCGGCCGACGTGACCCATGCCATGGCCAAGGGCGCGCGGGATCTGGGCGCCAGGATCCACCTGAACACCGAGGTCACCGGATTCCAGCGGACCGTCGGCGGCGAATGGCGGGTCCAGACGAACAAGGGCGACATCATCTGCGAGCATGTGGTCTGCGCGACAGGCAATTATGCGCGCCAGACCGGCGCGCTGCTCGGCCTCGACATCCCCGCCATCCCGATCCTGCATCAGTACTGGATCACCGAGCCCGTGCCGGAGATCGTGGAGCGCAAGAAGCAGGGACGCGCGGAAATGCCGATCCTGCGAGACGAGGGTTTCGAGGGCTATCTGCGCGAGGAAGGCGACGGCTTCATGTTCGGGCCTTATGAGCGCACCGAACACTTAAAACTGTTCGCCGAGGATGGCGTTCCCGCCTGGTTCGGCGCCGATCTCGTCGAAGAGGATTTCGAGGCGGTGTCGTGGAACTGGGAACAGGCGACGCAGCTCGTGCCGTCGCTGGGGCGCGCCGGGATCAAGGCCAATGTCCGCGGCCCTTTCCAGATGACCGCGGACGAGCTTCCGCTGATGGGGCCGGCCTGGGGCCTGCCCAATGTGTGGCTGGCCGAGGGTGTGCCGGGCGGCATATTGTGGGGCGGCACGATCGGCTATTATCTGTCGGAGCGGATCGTCGAGGGCGGTAACAGCCTCGACACTTCCGATCTCGACCCGCGCCGCTTCGGCGACTATGCCAACAAGGCCTGGACGCGCGAGAAAGTCCGCGAGGCCTGGGGCACGCATGCGGAGCAGAAATATCCGGGACAGGACATGCCTGCCGCCCGGCCGCAGAAGACCGCGCCGTCCTATGCGCGGCTGACCGAACTGGGTGCGGTGTGGGGCGTGCTCAACGGCTGGGAGATGCCCAACTGGTTCGCGCCCAAGGGCGTCGAGGCCAAGGACCAGTACAGCTGGCGCTGGACCGAAAAGGGCGTGTTTGTCGGCGAGGAGGTGCGGGCGGTGCGCAGCGCCGTTGGCCTGGTCGAGATGACGCCGATGACCAAGTTCGAGGTGTCTGGGCCAAGCGCGGCCGCCTGGCTGGACAGGATCCTCGCCAACCGCTTGCCGGCGGCCGGCCGGGCGGTGCTGGCGCATCACCTTACCGCTGCCGGCGGCGTACAGGCGGAATACATGGTGGCGCGTTTTGGCGACGACAGTTTCTACCTGATTTCGACGCCGCGCGCCGAGCGCTGGAATTTCGACGATCTCGCAAAACTGCTTCCCGCCGACGGCAGCGTCAGCCTGAGGAATGTCACCAACGAGCGCGGCTGCTTCACGGTTGTCGGGCCGAAGGCGCGAGACGTGCTGCAACCGCTGACCGAGATCGACCTCTCGAACGCGGCCTTTCCCTGGTTCGGCGTGAAGACCGGCAGCGTGGCGCTTGCCAGCGACGTGCGGCTGCTGCGCGTCAACTACGAGGGCGAGCTCGGCTGGGAACTCTATCATCCCATGGCCTACCAGCGGCAATTGCTCGACGCGATCCTGGGAGAGGGCGCCAAGCACGGAATGCGCCTCGTCGGCCTGCATGCGCTGGAATCGCTGCGGCTGGAGAAATCCTACCGCGCCATGTACCGCGACATGAATCCCGAACTCAACGCGCTGGAGAGCGGGCTCGAACGCTTCATCCGCCTCGACAAGGGCGATTTCGTCGGCCGTGACGCGGTCCTGAAATACAAGGCGAGGAACGACCAGCGCCGTTCGGTGACGCTCAGAATAGAGACCGACGGCGCCAGCACGCTTGCCAGCGAAGGGCTGTATATCGGCGGCGAGCTTGTCGGGCGCATCACGTCCGGCGGCTATGGCTACACGCTCGGGCATGATGTGGCGCTGGCGCTGTTGCCCGAACGTCTCGGCACGCCCGGCACGAAGCTCGACGTCGCCATACTGGGGGAATGGAAGACCGCCGAGGTCATCGCGGATTCGCCCTACGATCCCACCTCGGCCAGGGCGCGGATGTAGCGCGCGATAGACATCCAGTACAAGGTCTCTGGCGGCGCGCTTGAGATCGCCCGCGCGGCTTTCCTAATCCGAAAACGTCACGCTCACGCCGCGCTGGCGAAAATAGGCCTGCATCAATTTACGGCCCTGGCGGTTGCTCTGCGCCAACTTGGTCGGGTCGAACACCGCCTGTTTCATCCCCTCGCGTGTCAGCGCGGCCTTGAGCGCCGCGATATGGGCGTCGATGTCGGCATTGTCCGCCCGAAGCGATGCATAGATATTCTCGGTCGCCTCGGCCACGGTCAGTTCGCTCACAGCTGTCGTCCTCTTGTTGATTGGGCGGCGGCTTAGCACAGATTCGCGGCTCCGCCGATACCGGTGCGTACCGGCCAGACCAGGCAGCCACAGGGATCCGATCAGCACCGCGCCTTAAGCCGGGCCATTCCTGGCCGATTTGGCCAGCTCCTGTTCCAGATCCACCAGTTCCTTGCCGCCGGCCATCAGGTTGAGCAACTGGTCGCGGGTGATTTCGCCCTTGGCGTAGGTGCCGGTGCTCCGGCCGCGCTTCAACAGCGTGAAGCGATCGCCGACGACATAGGCGTGGTGGACGTTGTGGGAGATGAAGATGACGCCGATGCCGCGCGCCTTGGACTGGACGATGAGCTTCAGGACCACGGATGCCTGGTGGACGCCCAGCGCCGATGTCGGCTCGTCGAGGATGAGCACCTTGGCGCCAAAATAGACGGCACGCGCTATGGCCAGGCATTGCCGTTCGCCGCCCGACAGCGTGCCGACCGGCTGTTCGGGGTCGCGCAGCTGGATACCCATCGCCGACATCTCGTCATAGGCGGTGCGGTTGGCGAAGTCGGCGTCGAACTGGCTGATCGGCCCGAACTTGCGCATCGGCTCGCGCCCGAGGAAGAAGTTGCGCGCCACGCTCATCAGCGGCACCAGCGCCAGGTCCTGGTAGACGGTCGCGATGCCGCTGTCGCGCGTATCGGCGGGCGAGGCAAACCGTGTCGGCTTGCCCTGGACGCGGATTTCGCCTTCGTCCGGCGTGTAGACGCCCGACAGCGTCTTGATCAGCGTCGACTTGCCGGCGCCATTGTCGCCGAGCAGGCAATGCACCTCGCCGGGGCGGACATCGAAGGACACGTCCTTCAGCGCCACGACCGAGCCGAAATATTTGCTGACCGACTTCAGTTCGACATAGGGCTCGGCCATCACCGGCTCCTCATGGCGCGGTTGCGCACATAGCTGTTGAACAGCACCGCGATGACCATCATGGCACCCATGAACAGCTTGAACCAGTCGGTGTCGATGCCGGTGTAGAAGATGCCCATCTGCACCACGCCGAAGATCAGGGCGCCGAACATGGCGCCGATGGCCGACCCGTAGCCGCCGGTGAGCAGCGTGCCGCCGATGACGACGGCGATGATGGCCTCGAATTCCTTCTGCGTGCCGCGCAGCGTGTCGGCGGAGCCGGTGACCAGCACCTGGATCGCCGCGAACAGGGCGGCCGCGAGTGCCGTCATGACGAACAGCGTGATCTTGGTGCGCGCCACCGGCACGCCGAGATTGCGCGCGGCATTGGCTTCGCCGCCGGCGGCGAAGATCCAGTTGCCGAAGCGGCTGCGCGTCAAGAGCCAGGTGCAGGCCAATGTCAGCACGATCCACCACACGATCGATACCGGGATGCCTGATATCGCCGGCATTCCGTCCGCCCGCTTGCCGATCAGGCCGAGGTTGGCAAGCCAGGCGATCGGGCCGGACAACACCTGTCCCGAAAACAGGCTGTTGAGGGGATCGTTCTGCGCCAATTCATGCACGCCCGACACCTGGGTCCGCCCTGAAATGCCGCGTGTAAGACCAAGTGTGAGGCCGCGCAGCATGAACAGGCTGCCGAGCGTCACGATGAAGGAGGGCAGTCCGGTCCTGACGACCGCCAGCCCGTTGAGTGCACCGATGCCGCCGCATACCGCAAAGGTGAACAGCAGCGAAAGCCAGATCGGCCAGCCCCAGAACACGGAAGGGATGGCGATGAGGATGCCGGCAAAGCCGATCATCGAGCCGACCGACAGATCGAACTCGCCGGCGATCATCAACAGGGCCACGGGTGCGGCGAGAATGCCAAGCTGGGCCGAGACTTCGAGGAAGTTGACGATCCCCTTGGCGCTGAACAGTCCGGTGTTTCCCGCCGTGATGGCGAAGAACACGAAGACCAGCACCGTGCCGGCGGCCGCGCCCAGCTCCGGCCTGCTTAGCAGGCGGCTGAGGCGTGAAACGGACCGGACCCGCTCGTCGCGAATCTCTGAAAGCATGGCTGCGTTACCTCAAAATGAAGCGGCCGGGGCGAGACCCGGCCGCCAGTGTTAGCGCTTGCCTTGTTTCGACAGCTCGATGACCGAGGCGGCGGTGTCCTTGGTGACGAAGCCGGGGCCGGTCGGATAGTCGGCGATCGGCATGATCTTGTACTTCTTCCAGAGGTCGAACATCGCGACCGGGATGTAGCCCATGGCATATTGCTGGGCGTCGATGCCCCACTCCATCTTGCCGCCGACGACGGCCTGCAGGATCGTGGGCGAAAGATCGAACGTGCCGGTCTTCACCTTGCCCGACAGGCCCATTTCATCAAGCGCGGCCAGGGTCGGCTCGGCGCCGCTGGCGCCGACGGCGAGGATGAACTGTGTATCGGCATGAGCGGTCATGTAGGCGATCACGCGGTTCTTCATTTCGGTCGGGTCGATGACGCCGTTCATCACCGGCACGTCGACGCCCAGACCCTTGGCGAAGCCGGCGCAGCGGTCGTCGAGGCTCGAATTGCCGACCTCGTGATTGGCGCAGACCGCCTTGGTGAGGCCGAGCGCCTTGATGCGCTCGCCGGCCATGACGCCCGCCTGGAACTCATCCTGCCCCATGAACAGCAGGCCGCCAAGGTCATGGGTGAGCTTCGAGCCGCCGGAATCGATGACGATCACCGGAATACCGGCGGCGACGGCGTTCTTGACCGGAGTTGTAAGGGCGGCCGCATCGGGGATCGAAACGACCATGCCGTCGGGCTTGGAAGCCGCGATGGCGTCGATCATCTGCCCCATCTTGGCCATGTCGAAGGTTTCGGGGGCCAGATACTCGGCCTTGACACCGAGCGTCTTGGCGGCGTCGTCCATGCCGTTCTTGACGACCGACCAGTAGGGGTCGCCGCTCTGGCCGTGGGTGACGAACACCACCCGCGTCTCGTCGGCGGCCGCAAGGGTCGTGGCCGCCGCCATCATCGTGAAGCCGGCCAGCAGGCCGAGCGCAGGCTTTATTAATTTCGCAAGCGAAAACATAACAACCTCCTGTTTGTTTTCCGCCGCCGCAACTACGGTCGGCAGTCCAGTTGCCCCTTTAAGCTGTGTTGATGTTCAGGTGATGCCGGCCTGCAAATGGCGGCTTTCTGCGCTTCCGGTGCTCACGGACCTAATGTCCGCTTCGCTCCGGGTTCTCGAGAGCCGTCATTTTCGGCTCGGCCTGACCTGAATCTCAACACACCTTTTCCAGTTTCATTCCTCAGCACTGGTTCCCTGGAGGCCGAATAGGCCTCGATCATTCCATGACGGTAAATCCGGCTTGCCTCGCCATGCGCGACAGGTTCTGGAATCCCATCGTCGCATAGGTCAGCGGGTTGGCCTTGTTGGGGTCCTGCTCGGCTTCGACGACCAGCCAGCCGCTGTAACCATTGTCGGCCAGCACGCGCAAAATGGCGGGATAGTCGATGAAGCCGTCGCCGGGGACGGTGAAGATCCCGTCCATGACCGCGCCCATGAAACTCATGTCCTCGGCGCGCGCGCGCTCCAGCACGGCCTTGCGCGCGTCCTTGCAATGCACATGGACGACACGTTTGACCTGCGCCTTGATCAGGGCGAGCGGGTCGCCGCCCGAAAATATCGAATGGCCGGTGTCGTAGAGCAGGCCGACCGCCTCACCGGTGTGGCGCATCAGGAGGCCGACCTCGGCATCGGTCTCGACGATGGTTCCCATATGGTGGTGAAAGGCCATGCGCACGCCGAAATCCGCCATCCTTTCGGCGAGTGCAGTCAGCTTGCGGCCATAGGCCGGCCATTCCTCCGGGCTCAGGGCCGGGCGTTGCGAGATCGGTCCCCAGATGGCGTTGTGGCGCCCGCGCGAGGTGTCGGCGTAGACGACATGGGTCGAGCCCATATCCTTCAAGAGCTGGAGATGCGGCGTGATCGCATCCATTTCCGCGCCGACATCCTTCTCGTCGCAGCGGCCATCATACCAGCCGGAAATCACCGCGAGGCCATAACGCTCCATTATGGGCTTCAGCTCGGCCGAGCGGCGCGGAAACTTGCCGCCGAGTTCGGTGCCGGCATAGCCGGCCTGCCTGGTCTCGCTGAGGCAGACCTCAAGCGGCGTGTCGCCGCCGAGTTCCGGCACGTCATCATTGGTCCAGGTGATCGGATTGATGCCGATGCGAACCGTCACGGGCGAACTCCTGATTGCTTCGACTGGGCAAGGTGGTGGCGGGTCAGTCCGGCCAGCAGCGTCATGTCGCGGCGCGCATGCTCGGCGGTGTTGCGCACGGGCGCGCCTTCGACGATCGCCGACCAGAAGCCTTTCAGTTCCTCGACGAATGCCTCCTCATAGCCGCTGCGGACGTCGCGGCTGGAAAGCGTGTGGCCGTCGCCGGTGCGGACGGTCAGCCGCGTCGGCTGGTGGTTGAGATAGGGCGAGGGGAATTCCAGCTCGAGCGCGGCGTCGTCGAAATGGAGCGTGATGCGCTCGCGGTAATCGGGCAGGCCCGGAGTGGCGATATGGGCCATGGTCCACAATGCCTGGCCGCCGAGCAGCCGCACGGAGCCCTGGCCAGCTTCGCCCTTGGCGAAGAGCGAGGCGCCGACGATTTCGCCATCGGCGACGCCGAGCGCATCGAGCAAGCCATGGACGGCGTTGACGTCGTGCACGATCGACGAGGAATAGGCGCCGACAAAACCTTGGAAGGCGTGGGGATCGTCGATCCCGGGCACCGCGCGGTCGACCTGCTCGCGCTGCCTGGCTTCGGTCGAGGCAATCAATTCCGCCGCGACGTCGTCACCCCGGCAAGTGGAGGCGTGCCGGATGAAGGGCCAGGCGTCGGGATCGTTGACCTCGACCGAAATGTAGCGAAGCGTCCGCGCCGTGCCGGGCAGCATCCTTAGCGCCGCCTCGTAGCTCGGGTCGAACCGCTTCATGTAGCCGACCTGAAGCACCTTTCCGGCGCGATCCCTGGCGGCGATCAGGTCGTCGATGTCCTGCGCGCCATAGCAAAGCGGCTTTTCGCAGAAGACATGCAGGCCCCTGGCAAAGGCGGCGAGGCTCTGTTCGCGGTGCAGCGCATCCGGCGAGGCGATGACCACGGCGTCAAGCGGCATGGCGAGCAGCGCGTCGAGATCGGAAAATGTTTCGAGGCCGAATTCCTCCGCGACGAAAGCGCGGACCTTTCGCGACGGATCGTAGACGCCAAGGATCTTGAACTGCCGGTGCAGCTTGAGCAGGTTCGGAATGTGCTCGACCTGGGCGACGCCGCCCGCCCCGATCACTCCCACCCTTATGCACTGCATCGGCCAGCCCCATCTGAACCCGAACGCTCTTTTTTCTTGAGGGTAGGCCTCCTTTGGTTCCATTGTTAGAACCAGATTCCATTGATTTTTGGGAACCAGATGAAGACCAGCTTTCCCGTCGACGGCATTGCGCTCGATCGCGACAGCCCCGCCAATCTGCACCGGCAGCTCTATGTCCAGTTGCGCGGCCTGATCGAACGGCGCGTGCTGCCGAGCGGCCACGCACTGCCCTCGACGCGGGTCATGGCGCGGGACCTGAATGTCGGGCGCAACACGGTGATTGCCGCTTGCGACCAGCTGGCGCTGGAGGGCTATCTGGCGATACGGCCGCGCAGGCCATCGGTGGTGATGGACCTGCCGACGCGTTCGGCGGTTGCGGAACAAATGTCGGTCGAGGATGCCAATCCGCTATCGCGGCGCGGGCAGACCATGCTTGCCCAACCCTATCATCATGGCCGGCCAGGCATGCTCGCCTTTCATCCCGGCATGCCTGACCCGGATAATTTTCCGTTCAACACCTGGTCGAAACTGCTCAGCCGCCGCGCAAAATTCGCCCATATCGATCTTTTCGGCACCTATCACGTCAAGGGCTATCCGCCGCTCTGCGAGGCCATAGCGCGCTACCTCACCGCCTCTCGGGGCGTGAAGTGCACCGCCGAGCAGATCGTCGTGACCAATGGCGCGCAGTCGGCATTCGATCTCCTGGCCCGGTTGCTGATCGATGATGGCGACACGGTTTGGATGGAGGAGCCTGGCTATTACGGCGCCGGCTCGGCCTTCGTCTCGGCCGGGGCGAAACTGGCGCCGCTGCGCGTCAGCAATGCCGGCTGGGATCTCGATCCGCCTGATGTCGTGCCGCGCATGATCTTCGTGACACCCTCCTGCCATCACCCGCTCGGCATAACCATGCCGATGGAGCAGCGGCTCAACCTGCTGCACATGGCCGAGACCTGGCGCTCGTGGATCATCGAGGACGACTATGACGGCGAATACCGTTTCCAGGGCCAGCCGATCCCGGCGCTGCAAGGCATCGGCGCATCGAACCGCGTGGTCTATGTCGGCACCTTCGCCAAGATCCTTTTCCCGGCCATGCGGCTGGGCTTCATGGTGGCGCCCAAGGCGATCGACCACACGATCGTCTCGGCGCTGAGCGTCAGCGGCCAGTTCGCCCCCTTGCTGACCCAGGCCGCGCTCGCGGACTTCATGAATGAGGGGCATTTCACCCGCCATCTGAGGCGCATGCGGCGTCTCTACGCGGAGAGACGGCAGTTCTTCCTGGAAAGCGCGCAACGGCATCTCGGGGAATGGCTGGATTTCCACACCACCGAATCCGGCATCCAGGTCGTCGGCATTTTCCGCGACAGATGCAGCGACACGGCGGTTGCGGAGGCGGCGCTCCAGCAAGGCATCAATGTCTCGGCCCTGTCGATCCAGTATCGCCACGGCACGCAGCAGAACGGCCTCGTCATGGGCTTTGCGGCGGCCGATGCGCAGATGACCGAAAAGACGATGCAGAAGTTTCGCACCGTGCTGCAAAGTCATTTTTCGCGAATGAATAACCCCGGGTAAGAAACTGGGATCATTTTCTTTTTAAGCCGAACACGCGCTGCTGGGTGGTGCTAGTCGAGATATGCCATCCGTGCCCGACAGCGTACCTCGTCGATCGGCCTGCCAAGCGCGGCAAAGCGCGAGGCCGCTTCCTCAAATGCCGCCATGGCGCGGTTTTCGCTGTGCTCGGCGCGGCGCTGCACGCCGCGCGCTTCCCAGACGGCCGCCACCCAGGGGCCGCCATTCCACATGCCGGCCACCCGCTCAGCCTCGTCGAGCCGGCGGTTGACCTGTTCGACTTCGCCCGCCTCGGCCAGGGCAACGGCCGCGGCGGTGCGGAAGGTCATCGAGCAAGGCTGGCAATTGCAGCCCGATGACAGCATGCGGTCGCCTTCCTGGATGGTCGCGGCGATCCTTTCGGGCGTAGAGGCGGCCCGCACCTCTAGACCCTTCAGGCTGATCAGCAGATGCGGCGCAAGCCAGGAGGATTGGGCAAGGGTCGTGGCGCGCCGGATCAGCCGTCCCGCTTGCCATTTCTGGCCACGCGCCAGGGCAAGTTCCGTCAGGCGCTGGAGCGCCAGCACGCGGCCGGCAATGGCGCCAACCTGCGCATAGAGTTTCTCGGCTTCCGCCAGCATGCGTTCGGCCTCGGCCAACTGGCCCGAAAACAAGGCAGCTTCTCCCAGCACCAGGGAGGCAAGGCCGCGCCCGGCAAGCGAGCCGGCGCCCTCGGCGACCGATAGCAGCTCACGCGCCGAAGCGGCGATGTCGTGATGGCCCTTGGCGCTGCAAAGGCAGAATTCGGCCAGGCAGAGATGCCCGTCAAAAATGTTGGAGACGAAGGCTGGCTTGGAGCGGACCCATTCGATGAACTCCGCCCTGAACAGCTCGCGCCATTGGCCCTGCATGTGCGCCACCAGCCCGATCAGGGCGCTGGCCTCGCCAACCTCGCGGGCCAACCCCGCGCCCATCGCCAGCTCACGGGTTTCCCTGCCGACCTGAGCGGCCTTGGCGAAATCGCCGCTTTGCAGATGCAGCAGGCCCCAGGCCAGCGAGGCGCGGATGCGGTCGCTCAACCCGACGGGGTCGATAGAGGGCACGGCCAGCGCCTTTTCGTAGAGCTTCACGGTTTCGGCGCCCGGGCCGACGCCAAGATCGATACGCAGGCTTTGGCTGAGCTGATTGAACAGCCTGATTGCTTCGGCCCTGTTGCCGGCGTCCAGCGCCGACTGCATCAGAGCGCATTGGGCCTGCTCATCGGCCGGGTCCATCGCGATCAGGCGCTGCCAGAGCCTGCCGGCCCGCAGCACCTCGGCATAGCGCTGTCGCAGGGCCTGGCGGGGCGTTTCGAACCAGTCGACATAGGGGTCGTCCGGCAGCAGGTCGCCGGCGTAAAGATCGGCAGCCATTTCGCAGGCGGCAGGGTCGGAGCCTCGCAAGGCAAGTTTGACGGCGGCCTCGAAAGCGTCAACGTCAATTTCAAGATCGGCCGTCGGGGCGAGGGCGATGACATCGGCCGTCTGCTCGATCAGGTCATGAGCACCCAGCGCGCGGCGGGCGAAGTGGATGGCCTTGCGCAGGTTCGCTCCGGCAGCCTCGGGATCAAGATCAGGCCAGAAGGCCTCCATCACCTGTTCGCGGTGGATGCGGTGCGAACGGGTGACGGCAAGCAGCTTCACCAGCGCCGCGCCACGGTCACGACGCCAGGCCGCAGCCGGAATGACTTGACCGTCAAGGCCGACACTGAACCCGCCGAGCAATTGGACTTGAACGCGCACTCGAAGCACCCTTCAGCAAGCGATCCGCCGTTGCCGCCAAAAAACGGCCGTCGCAAGCGTCTGTGGGGCGGGGAACGCTGGCGGAACATAGGTTGCCTAGTCTGCACCCGTAGTCAATTCCAACCATCTCCCGCAGGAGGATCAAATGTCTCTTCGCATCGCCGACATGGCACCCGACTTCACCGCCGAAACCACTCAAGGCCCAATCAGCTTCCACGACTGGCTGGGCAATTCATGGGGCATCCTGTTTTCCCATCCCAAGGATTTTACCCCTGTCTGCACCACTGAACTCGGCTACATGGCCAAGCTGAAGCCCGAGTTCGACAAGCGTAACGTCAAGATCATCGGGCTTTCCGTCGATCCGGTCGAGCGTCATGCCGGATGGGCCGATGACATTGCCGAGACCCAGGGGCACGCGCCGAACTTTCCGATGATCGGCGACCCGATGCTGGCCATTGCCAAGCTCTACGATATGCTGCCCGCCACTGCCGGCGACAGCGCCGAGGGGCGTACGGCGGCTGACAACCAGACGGTGCGCCATGTCTATGTCATCGGGCCCGACAAGAAGATCAAGCTGATGATCGCCTATCCGATGACCACCGGCCGGAACTTCGACGAGATCCTGCGTGTGGTGGACTCCATGCAACTGACCGCCAAGCATCGCGTCGCCACGCCGGTGAACTGGCGGCAGGGCGACGACGTGATCATCGCGGGTTCGGTTTCGAACGACGAAGCCAAGGTGCTCTACCCCGACGGCTGGAAGCAGCCCAAGCCCTATATCCGCATCGTGCCGCAGCCGCACAGCAACGCGTGAGCCTTCTTCCAGGCACCCGGCAACAGGAGGTGACAGCATGAAACCCCGTATCCTTATCCTTGGGGCCGGCTTCGGCGGGCTCGAGCTCAGCACGTCCTTGTCGGAAGCTTTGGGTGACAGCATTGCTGTCACCCTGATCGACAAGTCGGATTCCTTCGTGTTCGGCTTTGCCAAGCTTGACCTGATGTTCGGCCGCGCAACCGAAGCGGCCGTGCGGCTGCCCTACGCCGACTATGCCAAGGCCGGCGTTATGATGAAGCGCGAGACGGTCACCGCCATCGACCCGGAACGGCGGCGCGTGACGACGGATAAAGGTGTGCACGAGGCGGACATATTGGTGATCGCTCTCGGCGCCGACTATGACGTCTCGGCTACACCCGGCATCACGCTCGGCCGCAACGAATTCTACTCGGTTGCGGGTGCCGCGCACATGGCCAAGGTGCTGCCCGGCTTCACCCACGGGCATGCCGTGATCGGCGTCTGCGGCGCGCCTTACAAATGCCCGCCCGCGCCCAGCGAATGCGCCTTGATGCTGCATGACTACTTGACCGAGAGGGGCGTCCGGGGCGACTGCCAGATCACCTATGTGAACTCAATGTCGAGCCCGGTGCCGCCTTCTCCCGAAACGTCGAAGGCGCTTCTGGCCGCCTTCGCCGAGCGCGGCATCACCTTCATCCCCAGCACCCGCGTGGTTTCCGTGGACGAGGGCCGCAAGGTTGTGACGCTCGACAATGGCGGCGAACTGCCCTGCGATCTGTTCCTGGGCGTGCCCCGGAACCGCGCGCCCGATGTCGTCGTCGAGGCCGGCATCACCGAGGGCGGTTGGGTCACAATCGATCCGCGCACACTCGAAACCCGCTTTCCCGGCGTCTATGCGCTGGGGGATCTGGCCAATACGGGCGCGCCGAAGGCGGGCGTATTTGCCGAGGGCGCAGCACGCACCGTTGCGGCGAACCTGATCGCCAGGCTCCGCCATGAGGAACCGACGGCAAGGAATCCGGGCGCGGGATCCTGCTACATCGAATTCGGCGCCAACCGGATCGCCAGGGTGGATGTGGATTTCTTCTCTGGTCCAAAACCCACCGGTGCTTTCTATGAACCGTCGGAGGCTTTGCGGGTCGACAAGGTGAATTTCGGCTCCAGCCGCAAAGCCCGCTGGTTCGGGCATTGACCTTCGACAAAGGCGGGCGCCGATGGGTTATCGCCAGCGCCCGTCCATCCGCTTTAGGCCGCCTGCAACTCCCTTCGCGGCAGGGGTGGGAAGGCGATCGCTATGCCCACCGCCCCCAGGCCGACAAGGGCCGAGCCGATGAACAGCCAGTGGTAGCTGGCATAGGCGTCGAACACCATGCCGCCGGCAAGCGGTCCCAAGGCCATGCCGAGGCTGGACATCATCGTGGCGGCGCCGAACACGGCGCCCAGGATGCGCTGGCCGAAATACTCGCGCGCCAGCACCGCGTAGAGTGGCATGACGCCGCCATAGGTGGCGCCGAAGATGACGGCCAGCACGTAGAACTGGTCAAGCTGGCTGACCGAGAGGTAGGCGGCAATGACGACCGCCTGGATCGCCAGGCCCGCGATCAGCACCGGCTTGACGCCGAGCCGGTCGGCCAGGACGCCGTAGAGAAGCCTGCCGCCCAGGCCGGCGAGACCCTCGACGCTGTAGATCGTGACCGCCGCCATGGGGGCGACGCCGCACAGCATGGCATAGCTGACCATATGGAAGATCGGCCCGGAATGGGCCGCACAACAGGCGAAAAAGGTCAGCCCGAGCACGATGAACTGCGGCGAACGCAAGGCCTGGGCCACGCCCATGCCGTCACCCTCGGCGACCGGCGCCGAAGCCCCGCCCGCCACGGCGGGCTTTGGCGGCTGGCGCACCAGGAGCACCGCCGGCAACAGCAGCACCCAGGCCATGATGCCGATGTCGAACATGGCGGCGCGCCATTCATAAGCCGAAATCAGCCAGCGGGCGAAGGGCGAGATCGTCATCGGGGCGACGCCCATGCCGGCCGAGACCAGCGAAACCGCAAGGCTGCGGTTGGTGTCGAACCAGGCCGTGGTAAGCGCGATCATCGGCGCGAAGAAGGCGCTGGCGGCAAGCCCGACGAGCACGCCATAGCTGATCTGGAAGGTCAGCAGCGAGCCGGCGCGGCTCGCCACCACCAGTGCCAGGCCGAGCAGCACGGCCCCGATCGCCACCACGATGCGGGCACCGAAGCGGTCGGACAGTGCGCCCCAGGCGAAGCCGCCGAGGCCCATCACCAGGAAGTTGAGCGTCATGGCGCTCGAAATGCCGGCGCGCGACCACTGCGTGTCGAGCGCCATCGGTTCAAGGAAGATCGCCAGCGAAAACATCGTTCCGATGGCGACACAGGACATCAGCGCACCAGCGGCGACGATGACCCAACGATAGGAAAGGTTCATGCAAATCTCCCATGCCAGAGGGCAGCGCTCAGCGCTGCTTGCGTCCGAAGGACGATGGCACCGAAACCGATCCTACAATCCGGTTGCATTTTTTATCCAGTCTGGACTGGCCCCCCCTTTTCCCGCGTGGGTGCGGGTCACGATGGGTGTGGCATCGGTTGACTTACTACGGTATTCGATGGGGTGATCCCTCTTCAAGGCGGCCGGATATGCCAAGACATCCGTTTCATGATCCTGGTCTTCAAGCTTTCAGCACGCCGCTCCTTATCCTGTGATTTGTCGGGGCCTCTCCATTGATTGGTCCGGTCGCCGTCACCCAGCCGAACATCTCGCGCGAGAATGGTTCGCCCTGAAAGTGGAAAGCCTGACGCCAGCCTGCGTGACAGGCGTCAGATCGGCAGTTCCGAGGTGTACTTGATCGTCCAGCTCGGCACATCGGTCTTGACGTTCTGGACGCCCTTGATGCGGCTCAGATGCTCCGACTGGAAGCGGCGATAGTCGTTGACGTCGGCCGCCACCACGCGCACCAGGGCATCGCAGTCGCCGAGCATCAGGTAGCATTCCATGACCTGCGGAAGCTTGGCCACTTCGGTGGCGAAGTGCTGGATCGTGTCCTCGTCCTGTGTCTTCAGCCAGATGCGGGTGAAGAAGGTGAGGCCTTTGTCGATGCTGGCCGGGTTGAGCACGGCGACATAGCGGTCGATGACGCCGGCCTCCTCCAGAAGCTTCACGCGTCGCAGGCAAGGCGAGGGAGACAGGCCGACCTCGTTGGCCAGATCGTTGTTGGCCATGCGGCCGTTGCGTTGCAGCGCCCGCAGGATGCGCTTGTCGATGTCATCGAGCTTCATGGCTCTGGATTCCATTCTATCCGATATCTGTGACATTCAATGCCAGAAATGGATGAATTGCAACAATCTTCGCAACCAAATTGCGGAGAAGCGAGGGTATGTTTGCCGCCGGTATCACGAGAGTTCAAACGCAGGAAGCGGCGACCGCGAGGCCGGCCGACGGCAGAGCATGAGCATTTCACAGACAGTCGAAACGGCGAGCGACAGCTCGGGATCCGAGTTCCGCCGGGGCGTAGCGTCCTGCGCGCCGGTGCTGCTCGGCACCATCCCCTATGCGCTGGTCCTTGGCGCCCAGGCGACCCAGAAAGGGTTGAGCACGGTCGAACTGTCCATGATGACGGGGCTGAATTTCGCCGGTGGCTCGGAATTCGCGGCGATCCAGTTGTGGACGTCGCCGCCGCATATCCTGCTCATCGTCGCCATCACCTTCCTGGTCAACAGCCGGCATCTGCTGATGGGAGCAGCACTTGCGCCGTTCCTGCGCGATCTGCCGCGGCGCAAAGTGTTTCCAGCACTTTTCTTCCTGTGCGACGAAAGCTGGGCGCTGGGCCTGGCCGACGCCAAACAGCGCGCCGCGGCGGGCATCGGGCCGGCCTTCAGCCCGCGCTATTATATGGGCGCGGCGCTGGCCATGTACCTGACCTGGTTTTCTTCACCACGCTCGGCGCCTTGCTCGGGCCGATGCTCGGCCATGTCGAGACCTATGGTTTCGACATGGCCTTTCCGGCCGTCTTCCTGGTGCTGATGCGCGGCATGTGGAAGGGCGTGAAGGCGGCGCGGCCCTGGCTGGTCAGCCTGATCGTCGCGGCCCTTGTCTATCTCTTCATTCCCGGCGCCTGGTATGTCGCGGCGGGAGCGGTGTCGGGGCTGCTTGCCGCCTGGCTGATGGCAGGTGACGCATGATCGACAGGACAACCCTTTTCACCATCGTGCTGATGGCCGGCGTCACCTATCTCACGCGGATCGGCGGCTACGCCGTGCTGCGCAACCGCGTGCTCAGCGCGCGAGCCACGGCGGTGATGGAGGCTGCGCCCGGTTGCGTGCTGATCTCGGTCATCGCGCCGGCCTTCGTGTCGCGCAATCCGGCCGATCTTCTGGCGCTGGCCATTACTTTTATCGCGGCGACGCGGCTTTCCATGCTGCCGACCGTGCTGATCGGCATCGCTTCGGCGGGCCTGCTTAGGCATTTCATCGGCTAGCCTAGACTACAGCCTTGGATCGATCGGCTCGCTCTCCAGCGCCAGGACGCCGAAGACACACTCGTGAACACGCCGCAGCGGCTGCCTGTCGACAAACCGCTTAAGCGCCTCGTGACCGAGGGCGAACTCCCTGAGTGCCAGGCTACGCTTGCCGCTTAAGCCTCGTTCCCGAAGGCGCACGAGATTGTCCGGCGCGTCGTATTCGGGGCCGTAGATGATGCGCAGATACTCCCGGCCACGCACCTTCAGCGCCGGCTGGATGAGCCCCTTCTTGTTCCGGCTGACGAAGTCGCGCGGCTTCACCACCATGCCTTCGCCGCCCAAGCCGGTCAGCGTCTCCCACCAGGCGACAGCCTCCGCACAAGCGCTGGCGTCGGCCAGATCAACCACCCGCCATTGTGTTCGCGTTACCACCCCGTCGCCGGCAGCCAAACGCTCTGCAAGCGTCATGTGCCAAACGTGATCATGGTCGTACCAGACACGTCCCTCGCTGGCGAGCAGGTGGAACGGCGCGACCTTCAGGTCCTCTATTCCCGAGACCGGCCACACGTAAGGCGCCCAGGCGGTGGCGTATCTGGCCGCACGTGCGGCCCGGTCCTCAAGGCGCGCGTCAAGCGCGGCCGCATCGACGCCGCGTGCCATCGCAAGGGCAAGTGCTTCGCGGCTGGCCTGGAGGCCAGCGGCTGCAGACGTCGCCACGGGGGCGTATTGGCTTTCGATAAGGCTGCTTGCCTTAGCCGACCATGGCATGATCTCAGCATCCAGCAGCAGCCAGTCGCTGTTCAATTCCTTCCACAGACCCGCAGCGTCAACGCTGGCGCGCAGGCGGGCAAGCAAAGCCTCCGTCATGCCGGTGTCGTTGAAAAAGGAGCGCCCGGTCCGGGTCCAGATCGCGCCGGTCTCGTCGCCCGGGACCCCGAACCGGCCGCGCGCGGTCTGCGCGTTTCTGCACAACGCGATGACTGCCCGCGAACCCATGTGCTTCTCCTCGCACAGGATTTGGGTGACGCCACGCTCGCGGAAATGGGCGAAGGCTTCCTCGGGACGCTCCAGCCAGCCGCCTTGGCTGCAGGTCTCGGATGGCGACATCGTGGGCGGCAAATATACCAGCCACTGTGGCGACAGCGCAAAGCGGCTTATCACCTCAAGTGCCGCCGACGCGTTCTCCTCGGCCACGACGACCCGGCCCCTTAGTTCGGTCTCGATCCAGCGGCGCCCGGATACATCTTGATAGTCGAGCACGCCGTCGGCATCGGCCTGTGCCGATTTGCCGAGGCCGGATCCGCCGAGCGGACGCACTGGTTCGGACCAGATCTGGATTGCCGGGACGTCGACCAGCTCGCGTTCCGGCCAACGCAATGCCGTCAGTTTGCCGCCGAACACGCACCCGGTGTCGATACAGAGGGTGTTGTTGACCCATTCGGCCGACAGCACTGGCGTGTGTCCATAGACTACGCTCGTCTTGCCGCGATAGGCCGCCGCCCAGTCGGCTCGGACGGGGAGGCCAAATTCGTCGATTTCGCCCGTGGTTTCGCCATAGAGGGCGAACTCACGCACTGCGCCGGAGCCGCGGCCGATCATGTCTTCCTTGAGACCGGCATGGGCGACGGCGAGGCGTCCCTCGTCCAGCCAGACGTGGCTGCGCAGGCTGTCGAGGAAGGCCGGCAAAGCCTCTCGCAGGCCACGATCCTGAGCGTCCAACTGGTCGATGGTCTGTTGCAGTCCGTGGGCGATCGTAACCTTGCGGCCCTCCAGCCAGCGGCTGAGTTTGCGTTCGTGATTGCCCTGGACACAGTAGGCGGTTCCGGCCGCGACCATGCTCATGGCGATGCGCAAGGCGTCGGGCACATTGGGACCGCGATCGACGAGGTCGCCGACAAAGACGATCTTGCGGCCTTCCGGCGGCGTCACAGTGACGGTTCGTTCGCCATGAACCTCGGACCAGGCGACGCTGTAACCGAGTTGCCCAAGCAGGGCCTGAAGTTCATCGGCGCAGCCGTGGATGTCGCCTATGATGTCGAACGGACCATGGTCGCCGCGCTTGTCGGTCCACAATGGCTGGCGCGAGACCTTGGCCGCGTCGATACCGGCCTCGCTAGTAAGCTTCCAGACCTGACGGAAACCTTCGCGTTGCAGGCCGCCGAGGCCCTTGCGGATTTCGGTTGTCATGCGCTGGACCACGCCAGCGCCGAATGGCCGGTCGGGCCGCAACGCGTTGCGCGCGACGCAGACATCGACGCCCGGATCGATAACCAGAGCAACCGGCAAAGCGTGCCACTTTCGCGCCAGTTCAACCCAGGCCTTGCGGTCCGCGGCCCGCACATTGGTGGCGTCGATGACCGCCAGCTTGCGATGCTTGAGCCGTTTGCCGGCGATCTCGCGCACTAGATCGAAAGCGTCGGCAGAGACGTCCTGATCAGTCTCGTTGTCGCAGACGAGTGCGCGGCAGCGATCCGAGGAGATGATTTCGGTCGGCAGGAAGTGCCTGGCGGCGAAGGTCGACTTGCCTGATCCGGTCGAGCCGATCAGCACGACGAGAGCGAAGTCAGGGATGGTAAGGTCGATATTGTCGGGCTCTCTCATCGGGTGAACACCGCCATCTGTGTCGGCGCGCCAAGCATGGGGTGCACGGCTCCGATGCCACTGAAGGCAGCACCATAGCCATAGGTCTCGCCGATCTTGGCCGCCCAGGCTTCAAACCGAACTCGGCTCCATTCGAAACGATGATCCGGATGGCGAAAGGCGCCGGGAGCCAGATTGGGGAACAACGCGTTGTAGTCAGCGTTCGGCGTGGTCACTATCACGGATTTGGGCGCTGTCTCGCCGAAGACCACACGTTCGATCAGAGGCAGCTTGTCCTCGTCGAGATGTTCGATGACCTCGACCAGCACGGCGACGTCAGCTTCAGCCCAGCGGCTGTCGCGATATGTCAGCGATCCATGCAGCAGCGTGACACGACCTTCGGGCGGCCCGCCGAACTCGTTCAGCTTGAGGCGCTTGGCAGCCCATTCCAGTTCACGGACTGCGGGGTCGAGTCCGAACAGCCTGTGGACCCATCGCTCGCGTACGAGCCGATACAGCAGCTTGCCTTCGCCGCATCCCAGATCCGCAACACTGGTCGCGCCGGTCGCCCGAATGGCTTGGACCACAGCATCCATGCGCAGATCATTCAGCCGGATGGGCGCCTCCAGCGCCTCCTCAGGCGCAACCCGAGCTTCCGGAGGCAGGGCCTCACCGACGGTTTCGGGGGCCAGTCGCTCGAGGGCAATACGAGCCAACGCACCCCGGTTGCGCAGATAACGACGCACGATCAGGTCTTTGGCCGGATGGTTCTCCAGCCAGCCTTCGCCCTTGGACAGCAGCTTGTCGATCTCGGCCTCGCCAACCCAGTAATGCTTGGCGTCGTCCATCACCGGGATAAGGACGTAGAGGTGGTTGAGAAGGCTGCTTAGCCGGCCAGTGCCAGTCAGCCTCAGATGACCGTATCGTGCCCCGCCAGCTCCAGGTCCTATATTTTCGATCGGCGTCAGGTCGACGGCCCATCCCAGAGGTTCGAACAGATCTCGAACCAGAGCCTCACCGCCGCGCATCGGCAGCGGGGTCACCACGGCTTCGAGCGGCAGGTCGCTGTCGGCCAGTTGCTGGCGCTCCTTTGATATGCCGGTCATCGCGGTCCGCAGCGCCTTGTTCATTGCCACCGACAGGAAGGACGATGCCGCATACGGCCGATCGTTTACATACTGATCCAGCAAGCCTTCCGCCTGACCTTTGCCCCGCACGAGCCCTATCGGATCGACGTCCAGTAGAAGCACAGCCTCGCAACGCTCATCG
This sequence comes from Mesorhizobium huakuii, assembly GCF_030160235.1. Taxonomy (GTDB): domain Bacteria; phylum Pseudomonadota; class Alphaproteobacteria; order Rhizobiales; family Rhizobiaceae; genus Mesorhizobium; species Mesorhizobium huakuii. The sequence goes on along the minus strand of NZ_BSNY01000030.1, from coordinate 22,039 downwards.
GTCGCTTCCGGATAGAACAGCCAAGCCTTGCCGAAGGACAGCTCGGTCTCATGCAGACGCTCGGGATGCTTGTGCAGCAAGAAGCCGAGATCTGTGGCTGGACGATGCGTTGTGGCGACGGAAAGGAACATCGGCGACCGATAACGCAGACGAGCAGAATAACCAATGGCGCGCGGCAATCTATCCAACGCAGTACATTCATTTCCCATACGCAAGCTGTTGCGCCACTTGCCAAACAAAGAGGCAGGCGCCGAGGCGCCTGCCTTTTTAATTCGGGTGGATGAGCGAGGCGCCTTACGCGGCAGCAGCTGCCTGCTGGCTGGCCACCACCGCGTCGACCTTGGCGGTCGCCTTGGCGAGCGCCGCGGTAACCGCGTCAGGGCCCATGCCGACACCTTCGATGCGGATGACGTCGACGTCGGTCATGCCGAGGAAGCCGAGCACGCCGCGCAGATAGGGAATGGCGTGATCGAACTGCACGGCCGCGCCTTCCGAATAGATGCCGCCCGAAGCCAGCACGATATAGACCTTCTTGCCGGTGACGAGGCCCTTGGGGCCGTTCTCGCCATAGGCAAAGCTGCGGCCGGAGCGGGCGATGTGGTCGACCCAGGACTTCAGCGTCGAGGAGATGTTGAAGTTGATGAAGCCGGTGGCGAGGATCACCGTGTCAGCGGCGAACAACTCGTCGAGCACGACGTCGGAGACGCCGACGACTTCAGCCTGGCGCGGCGTGCGCGCTTCAACCGGTGTGTAGATGCCGGTCGAATAGTCGGCATCGATATGCGGCAGCGGGTTGGCGACGAGGTCGCGCACGACAAGCGTGTTCGACGGATCGGCGGCGACGAGCTTTTCGGCGAATTCAGTAGCAATGCGGGTCGAGTGCGAGGCAGCGCCGCGCGGGCTCGAGGTAACGAGAAGAATGGACATAGCGGGTCTCTCCAGTGGAATGAATTGTCCCGCTACATATGGGGTATCTATCCATCAGATAAACTGGTATATTTTATATACGATCCATCCACAAAATAGATACATCGATGCAGCCCAATCCGACACTCGACCAGCTTCAGATATTCGTTGCCGTCGCCGATAGCGGGAGTTTTTCGGCCGCCGGTCGCAAGCTCAACCGGGCGCAATCCGTCATCAGCTATGGCATCGCCAATCTCGAGGCGCAGTTGGGGCTAAAGCTGTTCGAACGCGAGGGCACGCGCGAGCCGCACCTGACCGAAATCGGCCGATCGATGCTGGAGGATGCAAGGCGCATGATCGGCGTGCTGCAGCGTATGCGTTCGCGCGTCGATGGCCATCATCACGGACTGGAGGCCGAAGTGGCGCTGTCGGTCGATGCGACATTGCCTTCGCCGGTGCTGGTGCGGGTGCTGAAGGCGTTCGAGACGCAGTTTCCGACCGTGATGCTGCGCCTGCATATCGGCTCGCTTGGATTGATCCCGGACCACGTCGTCAATGGACAGGCGGATCTCGGCATTGGCGGCCTGCTGGGCGAGGTCGACGTCCATCTCGTGCGCATCGGCTTCATGTCGATGGTGCCGGCGGCGGCCCCCGGCCATCCCCTGGCGCTGCTGCCGAAGCCGGTGAAGATCGAGGATGTGCGCGAGCACACGCAACTCGTCGTCATCGATCAGTCCGAACGCACCAAGGGGCGCGACTATGGCGTCTTTGCCTACCGCACCTGGCGGCTTTCGGACATGCGCACCAAGCACACGCTGATGCGCGAGGGGCTGGGTTGGGGTGGGTTGCCGCGCTGGCTGATAGCCGACGACCTGGCCACTGGCCGCCTGGTGGAACTTGATCTCGAACCCTACGAGGAAGTCAGTTCGCCACTGTTTGCCATGCACCGCAATGACCGAAGCCCGAAGCCGGCCGCCGCCTGGCTGATCGAACGGTTCAAAAGCGAACTCGGCTGCTTCAACGAGTTCAAGCCGGGCGAGGTGCCTGCAGCGCCGCGCGTCCCTGGGGAACGCGCAAAGGACGCTGTAGAACTTTGATTTGCGCATGATGCCTAGCGAAAATCGATTCCGATTTTACCGATGCGCACCTTTGGTTCGGGGTCATGCGCTGGGACGAGCCGGAGACAATCCGTCAATCAGCGCCATGAGCACGACGCGATAATCCTGCGCCGAAGCGCCGGCCTCGATGGCCAGCGCCGCGCGGTCGAAGGCGGAGGCAAGCAGCGCGGTCAGCGCATCCACCGGCAATCTCGCCATCGTGTTGGTCCGCATCGCCGCGACCAGGCCCTCACGCAGTGAGCGGTTGCCGTGGCGGTTGTCGATCGCATCCATGGCGGCGCGGCCGAGCACGGCAGGGCCGTCGAGCAGCAACAGCCGCGTGCGGCCGGGCGCGCGCATGGCGGCAAGATAGGCCTCGGAGCCGGCGATCAGCGCATCGCGGGCTTCGAGCGAAGGTGGCGAAGCGCGGTCGATCTCTTGCGCCACCGCCTGCGCTTCCTGCTCGACCACGGCGGCGAACAGCGCCTGCTTGTCGGCGAAGTGGTGGTAGAGTGCGCCGCGCGTCACGCCGGCCGCGGTGACGATCTCCGGCGTGCCGGTCTCGGCATAGGATTTTTCCGTGAACAGCTTTCGCGCCGCCGCGATCAAATCGGCGCGCGTCGCCTCGGTGCGGTCGCGATTGGAACGGCGCGCGGATTCCTGTTGCATACATGCAGCCTGTATGTTAATTCGATTTGCATACAGACTGTATGTTATGTCCAAGGAGAAAGAAAGATGAAGACCACGAGCTATTACCCTGTGCTGATGACCGGCGATGTCGCCGGGACGGCGGCCTTCTATGTCGAGCATTTCGGCTTCCGTCCGCTGTTCGAAAGCGACTGGTATGTGCACCTGCAATCGGCGGACAACAAACGCGTCAACCTCGGCATCGTCCAGGGCGACCACGAGACGATCCCGGAAGAGGGGCGAGGGCGCACGTCAGGCCTGTTGATCAATTTCGAGGTCCGCGACCCCGACGCGGTCCATGAGCGGGTTCTCGCCGCCGGCCTGCCGATCCTGCGAACGCTGCGCGACGAGCCCTTCGGCCAGCGCCATTTCATCACCAGGGACCCCAACGGCGTGCTGATCGATGTCATCAAGCCGATCCCGCCCAGCGAGGAATTTCTGGCGCAATATGCCGAGGGCGCGGCGGGGGTTTAGTCTCAGCTCGCCCTTGCCACCGGCGTCACCGTCACCTGGCTCACGCCTGTGCGGCGCACCACCGTGCACAGCGTCTCGCGGCCGATGCGTTCGGCGTCGAGCATGCGCACGAGGTCGTCGACGCCGGTGACCGGGCGTCCGTCGATGGCCGCTATGATGTCGCCCTCCTTGAGGCCGGCCTTGGCCGCCGGGCAGTTCTTTTCGACGCTGCGCAGTCGCACGGCCGTGCTGGTCGACACTTGCGACAACAGCGCCGCGCGGCGCGGCAGATTGGTGGTGTCGGCCGAGATGCCGATGAAGGCGCGCCGGACGCGGCCGAAGCGGATGATCTCCGAAATGACGAAATTGGCGGTGTTGGAGGCGACCGCGAAGGCAATGCCTTGCGCGCCGTGGATCATGGCGGTGTTGACGCCGATGACCTCGCCGGCCGACGACACCAGCGGTCCGCCGGAATTGCCGGGATTGAGCGCCGCATCGGTCTGGATGACGTCGTCGATCAGCCGACCGGTCGAAGCGCGCATCGAGCGGCCGAGCGCCGAGACGACGCCCGATGTGACCGTCCATTCGAAGCCGAGCGGATTGCCGATGGCAATGGCGATCTGGCCGCGCCGCAGCCGCTTGGAATCGCCGAGCGGCGCCACGTCGGTGAAGCTGCCATCGGCGCGCACCAGCGCGATATCGGTGTCGGGATCGCGGCCGAGCACGCGGCCCTCGCTGGAGGCGCCGTCCGGCATCGACACGCGCACCGTCCTGGCATCGCCAACGACATGGAAATTGGTGACGACCAGCCCGTCCGGCGCAATGACGAAGCCGGAACCATGGCCGCCCTGGCCGCCAATGCGCTCGATGCGGCAGACGGCCGGGCCGATGCGGTCGACCGCATCGGCCACCGTCGTCGAATAGGCGTCGAGCAACGTCTCGTCAGATTGGAATTCGGCCGCGGCGAGTGCCATGGATGGGCTCCGTGTTTTCACGCTTGATCGTGACTATATGTGCGGAGCGGCCGGAACGGCCGCGACCTGACCAGATGGCCAGTCAAACCGCCAACTAGCCGTCAGGCGAGTACCTCCAGGGGCGCCGTCGGGCGATATCTGGGACATGACGAACCCCAGGAGACATCCATGAGTGATTTCAATCTGAATGCGTTTTCGCAAGCCGTTGCAGACCTTGCCGCCAAGGCGACGCCCGCATTGGCGAGCTTCGCTACCCATCACCACCGCACGGCAAGCGCCTTCCACTGGAGCGACGGCTATTTCGTCACCGCCGAGGAGGCTGTCGAGGCCGGCGAGGAGATCGAACTGACGCTGGCTTCGGGCGGGACGGTGAAGGCTGAACTCATCGGCCGCGATCCTTCGACGGGCGTCGCCCTGCTGAAACCCGCGGATGCGGCCGGCGCGCCTGTCCTTGCCAGGGCCGATGCCGTTCGGCCGGGCAACATCGCCATCGCCATCGGCAACAGCCAGGGCTCGGCGCTGGCGGTATCGGGCTCGGTCGGCGAAGTCGGCCCGGCCTGGCGCTCGATGCGCGGCGGCACGATCGACCGTCGCATCCATCTGGCCGTCGGCGCCGGCGGGCGCTTCGAGGGCGGTCCGGTGCTGGACGCCAAGGGTGCGCTGATCGGCATGCTGTTGTTCGGGCCGCGCGGCCGTGCGCTGGTCATGCCCTATGAGACGATCGAGCGGGCGGTGGCGACATTGCGCGAAAAGGGCCATGTGGCGCGCGGCTATCTCGGCGCCGGCCTGCATCCGGTGCGCGACCGTGATGCCCATGGCGCGATGGTGATGAGCCTCGACGACGCCGGTCCGGCCAAGGCCGCCGGCCTGTCGCTGGGCGATATCATCGTGGCGTGGAACGGCGAGGCCATGCATGGCCCGCGCGACCTGATCCGCAGGCTCGGGCCCGACAGCGCCGGCGCTTCCGTGACGCTTGGCGTGGTGCGTGGCGGCGAGCAGCGCGACGTGACATTGACCATCGGCGAAAAGCCGCTGAGCTGAGAGGATTGATGGAAACGCTTGCCGGCGACCGGATCGTGAGTGACGCTGCCGCTTCGCGGCGGCTGGTGGTGCTGATCGCGCTTGGCGATGCCGCGCGCGCCGAGCGCCTGGCCGCCACTTTTGCCGCCAGCGACGACCTGCTGCCGGTGGTGGCGGGCGGCGGCAGGGCTGATGTCGCGATCGTCGACGACAGGAGCGGGAGTGCCGTGCCGGCCTCCATGCCGCGCGTGCTGTTGTCAGGACGCACCGGCAGCGAGCGGCCCACCGGCGAGGTGTTTGCCGTTATGCCCACGGGTGCGGACGACCTGCTGATCGCCGCGGCGGCGCGGCTGGCGGCGGCCGGCTATCGCGTCACGGGGGAGGACAGAAGCGGGCACCACGAGGATTTCCGTGCCGGCGAAGGCGAGCCGTTCGAGGACGACGTCCTGGACGAGCATGCGGCCCGGCCAGCGCTGTCGCCGCGCGAGGCCGAAGTGCTGGCACTGCTGGCCGAAGGCGCGCCCAACAAGGTGATCGCGCGGCGGCTCAACATTTCCGTGCACACGGCGAAATTCCACGTCGCCGCGATCCTGATCAAGCTGGGCGCCGCCAACCGCACCGATGCCATCGCCATTGCGATGCGGCAGGGGCTGGTGCTGGTCTGATATTGCTCACACCGCCGCTTCGATGTCGGTCAGCCGGAAGTCATCGCCCTTGAACAGCAGCGGCATCCAGGATTTCGTCTTGCCGGTCGCCCGCGAGCCCCATGGTCGTTTCAAGAAAGGTCGGTGCCGCCAGCAGCCGCCTCCTGGCTTGCGTGATCGCGAGCGCGAGACGTTCGTAGCCCGGCTCGAGACGCAGAATGGCGATCAAGGCCGAGGAATCGATGATCATTTCGTCGGGATTCCGAGCTCGTCATAACCGAGGATTTCGTCATCGGTCATGGCATTTTCTCGTTTGGGGATTTTCCCGGCGCTGTCGGCAATCGCCATCAACCGCTGCAACAGATCCGTGCTTTCTTCGCGCGGCACCAGCCGTTCGCGCGCGACCTCGCGCTCAAGGCTCTCCGGTGAATCCAATAGGTACCGCGTGCTGTCGATCGACAAGTCTCCGCAGCGTCACCATGGCCTCCCACCGCAAGCTCTTGTATCCCGTTGCGGCCCGGGCAAGGATCGCGCAAACAAGACAACGCATGCGGAGGAAAAATGTCGCTCAAGGGAAAGACGCTGTTCATCTCCGGAGGGTCGCGCGGGATCGGGCTGGCGATCGCGCTGCGCGCGGCGCGTGACGGCGCCAATGTGACGATCGCGGCCAAGACCGCCGAGCCACATCCGAAACTGCCGGGCACGATCTACAGTGCGGCGCAGGAGATCGAGCAGGCCGGCGGCAAGGCGCTGCCTGTGCTGTGCGACATCCGCGAGGAGGCGCAGGTGGCCGAGGCGGTTGCAAAGACGGTGGAGAAATTCGGCGGCATCGATATCTGCGTCAACAATGCCAGCGCCATCCAGCTCACCGGCACGCTGGAGACCGACATGAAGCGCTACGACCTGATGCACCAGATCAACACGCGCGGCACCTTCCTGGTCTCCAGAATGTGCATTCCGCACCTGAAGTTAGCCGACAATCCTCACATCCTGAATCTGGCGCCGCCGCTCGACATGAAGGCCAAGTGGTTCAAGAACCATGTCGCCTACACCATGGCCAAGTTCGGCATGTCGATGTGCACGCTGGGGATGAGCGCCGAGTTCGCCAAGGACGGCATCGCGGTCAATTCGCTCTGGCCGATCTCGACCATCGACACGGCGGCGGTGCGCAACCTGCTCGGCGGCGCGACGGTCGCGGCGATGAGCCGGTCGCCCGACATCATGGCCGATGCCGCGCATGCCATCTTCATGCGGCCCTCGCGCGAGGCATCAGGCAATTTCTACATCGACGAAGAGGTGCTGCGCGCCGAGGGTGTCAGCGATTTTTCGATCTATGCGCCCGGTGCGACCGGACCGCTGGCTGGCGATTTCTTTGTGCCGGACGAGGTGTTTGCGCGGACCGACAGCAAGATCAAGAGCATCTACTGACGCCGCCGGCGCTGCCCTCATCCGCCCGCCGGCGTTCATCGCTCGAAAAAAGCCAGGCAATTGGCTTTCGTTCGTCGTGCGGAGCGCTTTTCGCTGCTTTACGCCTCGTCCTTCTTGCCTTTGCTCAGGCCCATCAGCCGGTCGATATAGGCCAGCATCAGCGCCGAGACGACGAAGGCGAGGTGGATGATGGTCAGCCACATCAGCTGGTCGGTCGAATAGGAGGATGAGTTGAGAAAGACCTGCAAGAGGTGGATGGAGGAGATGGCGACGATGGTCGATGCGACCTTGACCTTCAGCGATCCGACATCGATCGTGCCCAGCCAGTGCACGCCGCCGCCGTCCTGGTCGTCGAAGCGGCTGGCGAAGTTCTCGTAGCCCGAGATGATGACCATCACCACCAGCGAGGCGACCAGGGCGGCATCGATCAGGCCGAGCATCTTCAGGATGGTGTCGGTGTCGCCGAGCATGAACACCGTGGTGATGAACTCGTAGAGCTTCTTGCCGAAGGACAGCGCATAGACGGCCAGCGCCAGGCCAAGCCCGATATAGAAGGCGACCAGCAGCCAGCGCGAGGCGAGGATGATCGATTCGATGGCGAGTTCGAGGCGCTTCATGAGTGTTTCCGGTTGTTCCCTGGTCGGTGGTCAGGCCGTGTTTCGGCCAGGCCGACGCTTTTTGCAAGATGGCAAAAAACCCCGCCGGAGAGGGCCGGCGGGGCTCAATGCGTCCCGCTGGAGTCGGGACGGGGCAGGGAATGCCCAGCCCTGAATCTGGAGTCAGCAAGCCTGTGATTCAATGAGCCGGTTCCAATGCCGGCACAAATCGTCTTGAGCCCGGGGCCGGGATGCGAACCTTTCCCATCCCCGATCGAGCCGGGGATGGGTGCTTCTCGCCTTGAGTCCGCAAACCAGGTCATGGTTTTGAAATCATGACCTAATTGTTGCTGGCGACCGGTGCCACCAACGAGGTGATGCGGCGGATGGCGACACGCCGGTTCTCGCGGTTGGGCGCCGAGGTGTTGACCTTCAGATACTCCTCGCCATAGCCCTGCGTCGTCAGGTTCTCCGGCGGGATGCCGAAGGCATTGGTCAGCGCTTCGGCGACCGCTTCGGCGCGGCGGTCCGACAGGGCAAGGTTCGCCTCCGGCGTGCCGACGGCGTCGGTGTGGCCCTCGATCAGGAAGGTCTCGGCCGGGTTCTTCTTCAGCAGTTTCTCCATGGCGCTGGCGACGCCCTCGAGCTTCTGCACCTCGGTGTCGGAAATCGAGGAGGAGCCGAATTCGAAGTTCAGCGTGTCGAGGTCGACGCGGCGTGCGATGTCGCGCACGCGGGCCGAACGCTTGACCTCGTCGATCGAATAGAGGCGCTGGACCCTCTCCACCGGCGGCTGGTCGAGGAAGGTGTAGTAGTCGTCGGGACTCTGTACATCCTCCGAATCCAGGATGTAATCACGACGTGGGATGGTCAGCCGCATCGGCGGCAGGTCGTCGCCGGGATCGCGCCAGTCGCCCTCGTCCTGATAGTTCCGCTCGTCGACATAGCTCAGCACATATTCGCGCCCATCCGGCGTGATGCGCGAACGCTGGATGACATCGCCGTACCGGTTGCGGATGGTGACGATCTGGACGCCATTGTCGCGCTGGACCGTCTCGCGTGTACGGCCCTGCGACAGATCCTCGTAGTAGACGTCCTTGGCGCCGCGATTCATGCGCGAGCCCTCATTGCTCTGGACGATTGTCTGGCCGCCGAGCTGGATGATGACGCGGTCACCGATCTCCTTGAGCACGTCGACGCCCTTGGGACGACGGCGGTCGCGGATGTTCTCGTCCGGCGCCCGGTCGAGGCGCTTGCCCTTCTCTTCCGTTACGGGGACCAGCTTTTCAGGCTTGATCTCCTGCTGGGCTGCCTTGTCGTCGGTTGGAGGCGGACCCTGGTCGACAGGAGCGGCCACCGGCTTCTGGCCCTGGTCTCCGCCTTGCTGGGCGTTCTGGCCACCATTCTGCTGTTCGCCATTCTGCTGGCCGTTCTGGTCGCCATGCTTGCGGCCGCCGCCCTTGCGCTGGGCATCCTTCTGGCTGTCGAGGATGGGCGCAGCGTTCTTGTCGGCAGGCGCTTCGCCCTGCACCGGATTTTCGCCCTGGGCAGGCGCGGCCGTGTTGCCATTGGCAGGCTGTTCACCGGTTGCCGGCTTCACGCCATTGGCCGGTTGCTCGCCCGTCGCGGGCTGCTTACCCGTCTGCGGCTGTTCACCTGTCGCGGGCTGCTTTCCCGTCTGCCGCTGTTCGCCTGTCGCCGGCTGCTCGCCATTGGCGGGCTGTTCGCCCACCGGCTTCTTGCCGTGCTTCTTTGTCTTGTCCTGGGGCTGTTCGCCCTGGGTCGCGGGCTGTCCGCCGGCAGGTGCCGGTTCAACCTTCGGCGTCGTTGCTTCGCCGGCCGGAGCTTCCTTCGGCGTGGGCGCGGCTTCCGGCGTCACTGCCGGGGCAGCAGGCGCTTCCTTCTGCTGGTCCTGCTTGTGTTTCTTGCCGGGCTTGACGGGCTGGTTGTCGTTGGCGGGCTGTGTCTCACCAGCCGGAGCCTGTTCGGCCGGCGCCTGCTCGGTCTGTTGCTGCTGATCGCGCTTCTTCTTGCGCGGCTGTTGCTCTTCGGCGGGCGCCGCCTGCTCGGCCGGCGCCTGCTCGGTCTGCTGCTGCTGGTCGCGCTTCTTCTTGCGCGGCTGCTGCTCTTCGGCGGGCGCCGCCTGCGCGGCCGGCGCCTGCTCGGTCTGCTGCTGCTGGTCGCGCTTCTTCTTGCGCGGCTGCTGCTCTTCGGCGGGTGCCGCCTGCGCGGCCGGCGCCTGCTCGGCCTGTTGCTGTTGCTCGTGCTTCTTCTTGCGCGGCTGTTGATCCTCGGCCGCTGGAGCAGGCTGTTCGGCGGCGGGGGCTGCCTGCTCTGCTGGCGCCTGTTGGGCCTGCTGATCGCGCTTCTTCTTGCGCGGCTGCTCCTGGTCGGTAGGCTGTGCGTCGCCGGTAGGTGCGTCCTGTGCCAGGATCAGTGGCGTTCCACCGCCTTGCATGGCGCTGAACGCGGCACTTCCCTGAAGCGGGAACGCGCCCAACGGCGCGGATGCCATCAGCAGGCCAAGTGCGGTGCCTGCCAGAATCCGTGGTTGGCGTTTCATCGAAAACTCTCCTTGTGGGGTCCCATCCTTGCCGAAACCGATCTTGGCCCGATTGGTTCCAGTTTGGTCGGGATAGATGTCGTACAGGGCGATTGGCCGGCCTTTTGAAGGCAACTTCGTGTCATTCGGCCGGGTTGCGGCCGCATTTCAACCGTTGTCGCGCTTGACGTTGGCGACGGCTGGGGCCACATCCCCAAAATGGAAACGCCGTTCTGGAAAACGAAGACGCTGGAGGCGATGAGCCCGGCCGAGTGGGAATCGCTGTGCGATGGCTGCGGCAAATGCTGCCTGTCGAAGCTCGAGGACGAGGACACCGGCGAGATCTACTGGACCAGTGTCGGTTGCCGGCTGTTCGACGCCCAGACCTGCCGCTGTTCAGACTATGCCAACCGGCTGGCGCGCGTTCCCGATTGCGTCGGGCTGACGCCGCAGAATGTGCGCACGATCAGCTGGTTGCCAAGCACCTGCGCCTATCGGCTGGTGGCCGAGGGCCGAGACCTCTATTGGTGGCACAGGCTGGTGTCGGGCAGTGCCGAAACCGTGCACGAGGCCGGTATGTCGATGCGTGGCCGGGTCAAGGCGAGCGAAACAGATCTGGCCGAGCCTGAAGATTATTTCGACTATATGCTCGACGACGAGCCTTGAGATCCGCTCCCCACGGGTCCGAACAAGGAACACGAGCAAGAGGGTTTGGGCGCTCATTGTCCGAAACCTGGCGAAGATTTCCTTTTCCCGCCACATGAACCGCAGATGAACGCCGGGTTCGTAAACAGTTCAGGCGCGCTGGCGCATTCTCCCATCATCGCTTTCAAGAGGACGGGCACCAGCCCGCAACAAGGAGAGAAGACCATGTTCAACACGGTGAAAACGGCAGCCCTCTCGGCCCTGGTCGGCCTCGGCGCGCTGATGGCCGTTCCTGCCCATGCCGACAGCCTCTATCTCGGCTTCGGCAACAACCAGGATCCCCGCTTCGGGGTCTACGCCGGCGACGACGGCTATCGGCATCGCCGCGATGAGCGCCGTGACTGGCGCGGTGACGACTGGCGTCGCGACGGCTGGCGCCGCGGCTGCTCGCCGGATCGCGCCCTCGACAAGGCGGAGCGCATGGGCCTCTATCGAGCCCGCATCGTCGACGTCAACCGCCGCGTGGTCAAGGTCATGGGCCGCCAGGATGGCGACCGCGTCGTGATCGTGTTCGCCAACGAACGCGGTTGCCCGGTCATCTATCGCTGAGGCTGCGGCATAACCCTGTGCGAGGGTTAGCCAGGAGACATGACCTCTGAGGGGTCCTGTCTGGAGACACGACCTTCTGCGAAGGTCGGTCTGGACTAGCGGAGCCCCTGTCCCATCGGGCGGGTGCGGCTCGGAAAAACCCCGCGGGAGCAATCCCGCGGGGTTTTTCATGCGTGGCATTTGCCGTTGGCGTGGCCGGGCAGGGCCCGACCACGCATCCGAACTGCCTATTTCAGCTCGAACGTGACGGTTACTTGAACATTGTAGGCGTTCTCGCCGGCCTGCGTCGGCACCGCCGCACCCGCGGCGGCATCGAAGGCCTTGGCGTTGATCGCCATCGGCGGCGGCGCGATGTTCTGGTCGGAGATCTCCAGCACCCGGCCGATGCTGACGCCGGCGGCTTCGGCAAGCGTCTTGGCCTTGGCGATCGCGTTGGCCACCGCTTTCTTGCGGGCAGCGTCGATGGTTGCCGCCGGATTGTCGTTGGTGAAGGAGATACCGCCACCCTGGTTGACGCCGAGCGACACGGCCTTGTCGAGGATCTCGCCCGTCTTGTCGATGTCGCGCACGCGCACCGCAAGCGTATTGGTCACCTGGTAGGCGACGAGTTCGGCCTCCTGGCTGCCATCGGGCTTGTTGGTGTAGTTGTAGCGCGGGTTGATCTGGATGCCCGCGGTCTGCAGGTCGCGATCCTTGATGCCCGCCGCCTTCATCGCCGCGATCACGGCGGCCATGGCGTCGTTGTTGGCATCAAGTGCCGCCCGCGCCGTCTTGGCTTCGCGCATCACGCTGAGCGACAGCAACGCCAGATCGGGAGGGATGGTCGCTTCGCCTTCACCCGAAACAACGATGCGGGCGGGCGTCGGCGAATCGGCGGCTCCAGCCATCGCCGGAAAAGCGATTGCAGCGGCGAGCGCGAGGGGCAAAAGATATCTGGTCATGAAAATCTCCTTGGTCTGCGATCCAGTCGCACGGGTCGCGTAGGGCGCAATTATGGGTTGATTTGGGCGATCCGCGAAAGCCCGTCGGGAAAGCCTTGTGCCGGAAAGCGAAAAACATTAATCCAGCCCGCGTGGGGCCTGTAGCTCAATGGTTAGAGCCGGCGGCTCATAACCGCTTGGTTGGGGGTTCGAGTCCCTCCGGGCCCACCATTGTCATTCTCTATCAATCTCTATCAATGCTTTAGAGGGCGGTTCGCCACGAGGTTCGCCAACAGGTTCGCCAAGCATCGGCTTGCGCGTCACGAGACGCACGACTCGATCCTTCCCCTGGACCGTGGCCGAGCAGGGCGTATCCGTATGACTGTAGATCGTAGGTGAATTGCGGCAAGAATGCAGGCGCATCAGCTGGTAGGATACCCCCGCGCCAGATCATTGATCGGGCTTGACCGCGCGCAAGCAGACGGGCGCGGAACCCTGGTTCTGTCGCTTCGGCAATGGCCGCTTGAATGGCGTCAACCGTTGTTGCCATTGATCACCAGCCCGTAAACTGTCTCAACAAAGTGACCGTGTTGTTCGACGCGAACACCCGCACTGGCCTGCGCAACTTCCCGGCATATCCCTGGAGTGCACCCTCCGCATATGATGGTAGAAAGTCCGTCGATGCGGCGCACAAGACATTTACGACTTGGGCTCGCAGGGTCGGTGTGATCGAGGATGTACCCACGGCGCCGCCGTGGATGACAGGGCCTAAGATTGGCGGTGCAGGCCATCCTACAGAAATTGACCACTGATTTCGCTTGCGGCGGCAAATCGTACCGCCGCCGCATCGGCCGACGCGTCACCAGTGCCATCGGGAGGAGTAAATCGATCAGGACCCTGGGCGATCTTTGCGATATGGATCGGAAGCAAGACGTCGCCGGCCCAACGAGCTACCCAACTCGTCGGGAATTTGCCCATAGCCTACTGTACATTGAAGCGATGACCGAGACAGATGCAGCGTGGGGCGGTTAACGAGGCTTGACTAGCGGAGACTACGCTTGCCGTTTATTCGCTTGATTATCATTGTCGTCATGATGGCATGTTTCGCACTCTTGTTTGCGAAACTGGTCCGGCAGACAGAGAAGGCAAAATTCAGATCGTTGCCCGATACCTCTCGCTGCGGCGAAGCGGTTGACTGTGTGCCAAAACTGCCCCCGACCAAGGATTAGTAGCTGGTCTTGCGATCGTGCTTGCTGTTGAAGTGCCAGCCGGATCGAGGCAGGCGACTGCTACAGCACGGCAGGGCGACAGATGAAAAAACGCCCCCGTTGAAGCGCATGATAGGCCGGTCGGTGCCCCAAGGCGTGTCACCTCCGAGGCCTGCGCGATGCGTCGGGTCTTGATGTCAAAATGGCGCCAAAATCGTTGGCGATCAAATTCAACCTGCCCTCTTTGGGCTGGCATTGAATGGAGGTTAGCAATGATCCGCAAAGTCGCAATCACCAGCGCTCTTATCGCCATTTTCAGCATCCCTGCATTTGCAGCCACGGAGTACTGGGTGGCTAAGGATGCGGCGACCAAGAAGTGTGAGGTGGTGACCAAAAAACCGGACGGCACAAAACTGACCGATGCCGGCAATAAGACGTATACAAGCAAGGCCAATGCCGACAAGGCGTTGAAGGAACTGGCAGCTTGCAAATGAACTGACAGGCTAGTGTAGGTCGCCCCCTCCACCTTCTCACGGGCGGCCTACACTGTCGGCCAGTCTTCGCAGTCTTTCAGGAATAAGGGCTCGAAGCTGGCAAGACACTTGCAGCGACGGCCTCGCGAATTGTCATGCCAACGACACGCCGTTGCTGGGCGAGGCTGTCCAAATCTGCGAGCATCCTCAAGGACCCACGACAGGACGGGGGTCTGCCGCGGGCCGACTGCCAAAGATCAGGCCGCCGCGCTTTCAATGCGCTTGGACGCCGCCTTCTTGTCGGTCTCGACATTGATCGCGATGCGGCGCGGCTTCATCTCCTCGGGAATTTCCTTCTTGAGGTCGATAGTCAGCAGACCGTTTTCGAGCTTTGCCCCGACAATGGTCACATGATCGGCCAGTTCGAATTGGCGCGCGAACGACCTCAGATGCTCGACCGATAGAAGGGAGAAAAGTCCAGGTTCGTTCTCATAGCTACATCCTCCTTGGAGCAACATAGACACGAGGGAACGCCAAGAAGCCTGGCGCTCCCTGACACGCCGGCCCCTTGCATGGCGACCGACAAAGATGAGTTGGGAATCGATTTCCCCTGCGTCAAGAGCGATCGCTAAAGCAGTTTCGCGACCGCCTTCGAATGGCTGGTGGCAAGCGCAGTCTGGCTTTCCTTGCCCCCGTGCAGGTTAAAACCAATGACTTGACACACGACAGCAACTCGGCGCGGGAGGCGCTGGTATTCTTGAATCAATGGCCGAAGGGCCGTCGAGGACCGGTATACAGCAGCAGTCGAAGTCGCATTGGGTGGCACAAAGCTTGTTCAGCGGCATCGAGTGACACCTCGCAAAACTATGGGAAATGTCTAGCAAACCTCTCGGCGCCGGCGCGGCGGCTGAAAGGGTGCATCATCTAGGGTGAGGGGCGCCCGTGTCTAACCGCCATTCAAGCAGGTTCCCACCCGCGTGGTCCTTGCCGAAAGGAATAACTGGCTGAGGTTTCGAACCCGGGCTGCGAAGACTGCCATGCCCGACATTCGATTGAGATCCTCGGGTGCTCGACGCGAATGATGTTAAACGAATTTGCAGCTTGGCGTACCCGCGACGAAACCGCCGTTCCCGCTTGAACAAGCAGTGCCGCATAGCCGTCGATAAGGTAGCGCCGTGCGCTCGAACCAGCGCGGTGAAGATGCTGGTGCCCAGACAATATGATGTCTACGCCGCTGCGCGAGAAGGCGTCCATTGCCAGATCGGCCCGGCCCACGATGCCGTCGTCGTTTTCCAGGTTCAGCCCTTCGAAAGGATGATGCGTGACCACTATCCGGGTAACGTCATCGGACATATGTGCAAATTTTTCCGTCGCCGCCTCGAGCTGGCGGACGTTGATCCTGCCGTCCTTTATTGTCAGGGATCGTGCCGTGTTGATCCCGACCACAGCGATTTCGCCGTCGGCATAGAACGGGTCGGTGTCCGCCTCGATGTAGCGCCTGTAACGCGACAGAGGCGTCATGGCGCGCGCGAAGACATTCCAGAGCGGCACGTCGTGATTGCCCGGCACCACGATGCGGGGGCCAGGGAGGGAATCAAGGAAGGCCCGCGCCTGCAGGAATTCCTCTTTCCGGGCACGCTGCGTCAGATCTCCTGACACGACGAGCAAATCAGAGTCGACCGCAAGAACCTCCGTCGCAATCGCGTCCACAAGTCGGCTCTCTGTCTTTCCAAAGTGCAAATCCGAAAGGTGGACCAGGGTTTTCACTGAAGTTCTCCGCTTTCAGCTACGGTCGCCGGTTCTGGCTTTTTTGGCAGGTAGGAGGACCTTCAGGGCTGCTGGCCGAATCTGAAAATTCAGGGGCGTGTCCATGCTGACGGCTTCGCCGTCCAGAGAAACCAGCATGGCGCGTCGATGCGATGTGATTTGAAGTGAACCAGCCCGATAGATTTCCAGATCTCGGGCGGAGTCGATCATGCCGAACGCGATCTTGAACGGAAGCAGTGCCAGTCCAAACCAGGACTGCTGCTTGACGACATAGACGCACAGTTCTTTTGACGTGAGGCTGGCGCGGTGGCCAAGATCGGCGATGTCGTAGAAATTGTTGCCAACAAACACACAAGGCGTCCGCAGTCTTTCGCGGGTGCCCTGGGCTGCGACGTGGACAGCCTGCCACGAGGCGGATCTCAACGTTCTCATGAGGGCGGGTCCGATGGCGGCAAGCTTGCCGAACCCGCGGCGGCGCTGTTCGGTTGAACGCTTTGCAACAAAGAACGGATAGATCCCAATCGATGAATTGTTGAGAAAGACTCGGCCGTTGACCTCGGCGACATCGACTGTGACAGGCTTGCCGGTCGCGATTGTATCGATCGCCGCCGTCAGGTCGAGCGGCACACCCAAATCCTTGGCAAAGTGGTTCAATGTGCCGAGCGGAAGGACGCCAAGCACCACATCCGTCCCCGCCAGCGCCGAGGCCGCGCTGCCTAGAGTGCCGTCGCCACCGCCCACCACCAATATCGATCCATGACCGGACCTCGACTTGTTTTCGGCAACGAAGCGCTGAGAGAGCTCTCCAATCTCTCGCCCTTCCACCAGTCGCACATCGGCCTCGACGCCACGTGCGGCGAACCCATCCCGCACGGCTCTATCGATGTCGCCCTTGCGCGCTACGGCGCCGGCACTTTTGTTGATGAGCGCCACAACCTTCAAGTTTTTGGCCCCCGCTTCGGCCTTTCCTGAAACCATAAAGCGACTATCCAACACAGGATGGCCCAGCCTGAACCAATGCACCAGCCGGCCAAGACATCCGTGGGATAGTGGACCGCGAGATAGACCCGGCTAATGCCAACGGCCACCGTCAGAAACACGGCGAGGGTCATGAAATACACTTTGAGGCGCAGATCCTGACTTGCGTGTGAAAGGAGGGCGCCCACGGTCAGGAACGTGATCGCCGAAAGCATAGCATGGCCACTCGGGAAGCTTGCAGTGAACACCCGCGTGACATGAGGAATCTCCGGCCTGGGCCGGTTGAAGCTTAGCTTGAGGATCGTGCCAAGCAGTTCCCCGCCGGCCACCGCCACTGCCATCCAAATGGCCAGAGCCCGCTTGTGGACAAGAAGCAGATAGGCAACCCCTGCCATCAACACGAAGCCAAGAAACACCACGCTGCCGATCGAGGTCACATCTCTGGCCGCTTCCTGAAGCCATGGCGGACCGATCGGGTAGGCCTGATCGGCTCCACGAAGGGTCGACATGATCGCCAGATCAAATTTGGTCGTATCGCCTTCCCGGACCTCCTCGGCGAGCACTCCGAAGCCGAGAACGAGGCATGCAACGAGCATCCCCACAATGAGCCTGTTCTTGCCTTGCGGAGAACACCCGAAGGGCCGGCGCTCGATATCTGGGACTGGTTCGCTCAAGCGCCGGACCTCATTGGTGAGGCACAACGGCCTCGCGAGTACGAGGTTCCCTCAGCCATCACTGCGGTCTGACGGCAGAAATCTGCGGCGGCGCTTCGCGACAGCCCCGACAACACGACGTCGTTGGAATGGCCGTGAGACCCTCACTTCTTCAAGAGGGGAACCATTGAAAATTCTATCCGTTGAGGTGTTCAAGAAAAGCGAGCGGGGCAACGTGGATCAAGACGACGCTTCACCAATATCATCTGGCGTGGAAGGCCTCGACTATGTCCTGCGAGGCGGATACGCAAAATTCCGGTCACATCTTGTAGAGGGCAGGCCTGGTTCAGGTAAGACCACACTTGGTCTGCAGTTTCTGATCAAAGGTGCGGCGGATGGCGAGAAATGCCTCTATATAACGCTGTCCGAGAGCAAGCGTGAACTGCACTCGGTCGCGCAACGGCATGGATTTTCTCTTGACGGGATCGAAATCCTCGAGCTGGTGCCACCGGAGTTGAGCCTCGACCCATCGCAGTTACAGACTCTGGTTCATTCGTCCGATCTTGAGCTCGGTGAGACCGTGCAGTCCGCGCTCGCCGAGATCGAGCGCATGAAGCCGGATCGCGTGGTGTTCGATTCCCTTTCGGAAATTCGCCTCTTGTCGCAGGGCTCGTTACGCTATCGGCGGCAGGTCCTGGCTTTGAAAAGCTTTTTCCTGCTCAACAATGCGACGGTGCTTCTGCTTGACGATCTCACCGCTGAACATGACGATCTAAACCTGCATTCGATCAGTCATGGCGTCATCCGGATGGAACAGCTTTCGCCGATCTATGGCGGAGAGCGCCGGCGGCTGCGCATCATCAAAATGCGCGGCGTTCAAATTCGCGGCGGCTTCCACGACTTCGTCATTCGACCGGGCGGCGTGATGGTGTTTCCGCGCTTGGTTGCCTCCGAACACGAGATGGCCGAGCATGGAACGCCGGCAACCGGTAATGGATCTGTCGACACGCTCGTGGGTGGCGGGCTGGACCGCGGCACCAGCACTCTCCTGATGGGACCTTCTGGTGTCGGCAAGTCGACCATCGCATGCAGCTATTGCCATGCGGCTCTCAAGCGCGGCGAACATGTGCTGGTGCTTTTGTTTGATGAAACCAAGCGGATTTTCCTGGCGCGCGCGTCTGGCCTCGGCATGGATCTGGGGCCATTCGCCGACAATGGAAGCTTGCTGCTGGAACAGGTGGATCCTGCAGAATTGTCGCCTGGTGAATTGTCGTCGCGCATCCAGTCTGCTGTGGAGCGCTCGAATGCAAGGATCGTCGTCATCGACAGCCTGACTGGGTATCTCAATGCCATGTCGGAGGAGCAGCATCTTGTGCTGCAGATGCACGAGATCCTGACATATCTCAATCAAAAGGGCGTTGTGACGATCCTGCTGTTGGCCAATCATGGGCTGATAGGGCAGATGTCAGCCTCCGTCGACATGACCTATCTCTGCGATTCCGTAATGCTCCTGCGCTTCTTCGAAAGCGGCGGCCGTCTGAGACGGGCTATTTCCGTGGTCAAGAAACGCGTCGGGCCGCATGAGGACACCATTCGCGAATTCAAGATAAGCGCAACCGGACTGTCCGTCGGTGAACCATTGGAGGAGTTCCGGGGGATACTGACTGGCGTGCCAACCTACGAGGGTAAGCAAGGCAACCTGTTGCAAGACAAGGCATCATGATGCCCTCAGACAGCAGTGTGCTCGTATTGGCACCAGTCGGGCGCGACGCGAAGGTCGCGTCGGCAATCCTCACGGAAAACGGCATCAAGTCCCACATCTGCGCGACGCTCGACGAAGCAGTTCCGCTGTTGGACCAGGCCCAGTGCTTTTTGGTTACCGAAGAAGCCTTGATCAGCTCTGATCGAAATCAGTTTGCATCCTGGCTCAACCATCAACCGGCGTGGTCCGATTTTCCGATCGTGTTGCTGACGATGCGGGGAACGGAGATCGACAAACGCCTCGCCTTTCTGGACCGCTATCTGATCGTTCTCGAGAGACCATTCCTGGCGTCGAGCCTGGCAAATTCTGTGCGCTCGGCCCTGCGTGCCCGCGCCCGTCAGCTCGAGGTCAAGTCATACATTGAACAGAAGCAAGAGGTCGCGGACCGGCAGAAACTGCTGATCAGGGAGCTGCATCATCGCGTCAAAAACACGTTGGCAAATGTCCGGGCGATGATGGGGGCAACTGCCAGATCGAGTGGCAGCGTGGATGATTTCGTGCGCGATTTCTCCGCCAGGATCGTCTCTCTCGCCGACACGCATTCGATGCTGACCGATGACTATTGGCAGATGGCTTCGTTGCACAAGCTGCTGGAATCGGAACTGCGCCACTACGATACGACCGACAAGTCGCGTGTGATGCTCGAAGGGCCAGACGTCGCGCTTGTCGCCGATATCGCGATCCCGATCGGGATGGCCTTTCATGAACTTGCGTCCAACTCATCGAAATATGGCGCGCTGTCCCGCCCTCACGGCCGTCTCGAAGTCAGGTGGTCGGTGAACAATTCGGACAACGAACGAACCCTCAATCTGAATTGGCTTGAAAAGGGCGGACCGAAGGTGGAGCAACCAAGGCGGCGCGGTTTTGGCACGACTCTGCTGGAGAAAGTTGTCGCGGTGCAGTGCCACGCCGAGGTTGAGTTAAACTATCATCCTGACGGCCTTCGGTTCGCAATGGCCTTGCCGCTACGCGACACGAGGCTGGTCCCGGCCTATTGACCTCTGCAGGTGGAGCCCCCGCTTCGGTGGTGGCCTATCTGCCCCATCGCTGATACTGGTGACCTTTCCTTACGGCGTAGGCGTAAAATGACATCGGATACAGGGAAGCCAGAGGCGGTCGAGCAGCTGCTCGAGACGCCCGACCTTGCCACCGCGCTGGAGAGCGAACAATTCAAGAAATTTCTAGACCAAGTACCTATCGCGATCGCCGTTTCAGACCTGATCGAGACGGAGCGCGTCGTCTATGCAAATCCTGAATTCGAAAAACTCTCAGGCCTGAAGTCTGCCAGTCTGGCACGGAAAAACTGGACAGCGCTTTCGGGGACCGGAGTCCGTGAGCAGAAGGACAAGGCGCTGGCCGAGTGCGTTGTCAATGAAACTGATTTCGTGGGTACTTTCCGCCTGGAGCGCGGCGCCGACGGACCAGCAGTCGTCGACGCCTACTCAAATTTGATAGTGGACGACGACGGCAAGAATTGTTTCCGGCTGGTTGCCTTGGTGGACGTATCCTTTCACGCTGAGGAGGCGCCCACGGTCGAGGAGCGTGTTCGGGAGAAGGACACCTTGCTGCGGGAACTGCAGCACAGGGTAAAAAACAATCTCCAGATGATCACCGCACTCATCCGGCTGGAGACCCGCAACGCAGCGGAGCCCGATCAGAAACGGTTCGAGAGGTTGGCCGGGCGCGTCGACGCTCTTGCGATACTCTACCAGGCACTGTCGAATGACGAGCAGAGCGATGAGATCGATCTCGGCATCTACCTCAGCCAGATAGCATCCGCGGTAATGGCTTCACATGCCGTCGAAGGCATACGCCTGGACATGAAGGTGGATACCTATCCCGTCTCGATCAATGTTGCGATGCCAACGGGGCTGGTTGTGAATGAACTGCTGACCAATGCGCTCAAACACGCCTTCAAGGGACGAGAAGGCGGCACGATAACGCTTCACAGCGTGGTCGATGGCGACGGATGCCGCATCACTATCGCCGATGATGGAATTGGTTTGCCGGAGGGCGAGACATGGCCGAAGCCCGGCAAGCTCGGTGCTCTCATCGCGCGCTCTTTGACCGAGAACGCCAAAGCGCAATTCGAAGTTAAATCCAGCGCCACTGAAGGGACCAAGGTTACCATTGTTTTCAAGCGATCGGCGGCGTCGAGCTGACGATGTCTATGCTGGGGTCCGAGTGGCTGGTCGATGTCCAAAGGGACGCCGACCGTGCAAGCCCATTTCGATGACGGCTCGTCCAGCCGAAGGTCGCGCCGTAAGCCTGGGCCTTCCGCCCCCCGGTCCACGCGGAATGGTAGAGCGTCTGCACGGTCCCGACGTCAATATGATCGCTCCGCAGCATCCTGTTGGTTTAGCTTGGGCGCGGGTATGGCGAGACATCCCCGCGCACTCTCAAATGCATGTCGGTTGCATAAATGCCGGAGGCCCCCGGAGAACTAGAGCGTTTCACCGTTTCATGGAAACGGCGAACCGCTCTAACTCTTTGTTTTGACGCAATTCCTGACGGAAAACCGCTCACACTTTTCCTGGAATTGCTCTAAGCGGCGGCAACCACCTTTGCTATCTCTTGCGCTGAATGCCCCGTAAGATCCTTGGGGATCTCGCCTACAAGTGCGTATTCCGACGAAGCCGGCCATCGATTCCGATTTGAAGCCGGCCAGTCATTCCGA